>PLXS01000032.1 GCA_003151515.1 Opitutaceae bacterium | reverse complement strand
GGCCCCCGCCACCGTGACGGCGCCCGTCGCCACGGCCGAGCCGCCGCCCGCGGCAGCCGCGCCGCTCGCTGCCCCGGTCGTGGGGCCCGTTCCCCCGCCGGTCGCGTCGGCCTCCGAGACCGCGTACCCCAGGGCGGGCTTCTGGATCCGCATGGCGGCCCTTGTGGTCGACACCGTGCTGATCGCGATCGTGTTCCACTTCCCGCCCGTCTTCCTGCCGGCCTTGGCGGCCTACGGCGCGCTCCTTTGGAGGTTCAGGGGCTCGACCATCGGCGGCATCATCTTCAGGCTCAAGGTCGTCCGGGTGGACGGGAAGCCCATGGACTGGGTGACCGCAATCGTGCGCGCTCTCGCCTGCTTCCTGTCGCTTGCGTTCATCGGCCTGGGCTTCATCTGGATCGGCTTCGACCCGGAGAAGCAGGGCTGGCACGACAAGATAGCCGGCACGGTGGTCGTCAAGTCGCCCAAGGGCATCTCGCTCTTGTGACAGAGATGGCGGTTGAATTCCGGCACCGGGGCGTTGCAAGGTAGGCAACGCCCCCATGCCAACCAGACGATCCAGGGCCGGGAAGACCACCGCCGGGCAAAGGCCGCTCGTCGGGGTGATCATGGGCAGCACCTCCGACTGGGAGACCATGCGCCATGCAGCGCAGACCCTCGAGTCCCTCGGGATACCCTACGAGAAGCGCGTCGTCAGCGCGCACCGCACGCCCAGGCTCATGTTCTCCTACGCGAGCCGCGCGGCGGCCCGCGGCCTTAAGGTGTTAATCGCGGGCGCCGGCGGCGCGGCCCACCTGCCGGGCATGACGGCGTCGCTCACCACGCTCCCGGTCCTTGGAGTGCCCGTCGAGAGCGCCGCGCTCAAGGGGATGGATTCGCTCTGCTCGATCGTGCAGATGCCGGGTGGCATCCCGGTCGCGACATTCGCGATTGGGAAGGCGGGGGCCATCAACGCGGGTCTCTTCGCTGCCGCGATCCTCGCGCTCGGGGACCCCGGGGTCGCCAGGGCGCTCGCGGCGCACCGCTCCGCCATGGCGAGCAAGGTCCTAGGCGCCCGGCTCCCGTGATAGGACCCGGAAAGGCGATCGGCGTACTGGGCGGGGGCCAGTTGGGGCGGATGTTTGCCCAGGCGGCGCAGTCGATGGGCTACCGGGTCCACGTCTATGAGCAGTCGGGCCCGAGCCCGGCGGGCGCGGTGGCGGACCGCGAGACGGTCGCCCCCTTCGACGACGCGGCCGCGCTCGAGGCGTTCGCGCGCACGGTGGACGTGGTCACCTACGAGTTCGAGAACATCCCCGCCGAGCCCCTGGAGGCGGTCGCCAGGATCGTGCCGGTCAGGCCCTCGCCCGCGGTGCTGAGCATCTGCCAGAACCGGTGGCGGGAGAAGGCGTGGCTCAAGGCGAACGGCTTCCCGCACGTGGCCTACGAGGAGGCCCTGGACGGGGACATCGCCCCAGCCGTGGAGCGGCTGGGCCTGCCATGCGTCGTGAAGACGGCCGACTTCGGCTATGACGGCAAGGGCCAGATGCGGATATCGGGCCGCGACGACCTGGCGCGCGCCGCCGCGATATTCCGCGCAAGGCGCTGCGTCGTGGAGCGGTGGGTGGACTTCGAGAAGGAGATCTCGGTCATCTGCGCCCGGACGGGGGAAGGGGAGACGCGCGCCTTCCCTGCCGCCGAGAACCTCCACGAAAGCCATATCCTCGACGTGTCGATCGTGCCCGCGAGGGTGCCGCGCGAGGTGGAGCAGGCGGCGGCGGCGCTGGCCGCCGCTATAGCCGGAAGGCTGGGCGTCGTCGGGCTCGTGACGGTCGAGATGTTCCTTTGCCGCGGGGGCGGCCTCGTGGTCAACGAGCTGGCCCCGCGGCCGCACAACTCGGGCCACTGGACCCTCGACGCGTGCGAGACGAGCCAGTTCGAGCAGCAGGTGCGCGCGGTGTGCGGGTTGCCCCTCGGGCCCTGCGGCCTGCGCTCGCCGGCCGTCATGGTGAACATCCTGGGCGACGCATGGGCCTGGGCCGGCGGCGCCGTCGCCGGGGAGCCGGACTGGTCCCGCGTGCTGCGCGAGCCCGCCGCGAGGCTCCACCTCTACGGGAAGCCCGAGCCGCGGCCGGGCCGCAAGATGGGCCACTTCACGGTCCAGGGCGGCGACCTCGACTGGTCCCTCGGCCTCGCCCTCGAGCTCAAGTCGCGGATGAGGGCGGGGGCGGGCCCTACTTCGGGATGAGCTCCGAGACCAGGGCCTTCTCCTCCTTGAGCTCGCTCTCGCTGGCGACGATCTTGGACCTGGAGAACTCGTCCAGTGCGACGCCCTGCACGATCTGCCACTTCTGGCCGTCGGAGCGCACCGGGAACGAGAAGATGAGACCCTTCTCGATCCCGTAGGAGCCGTCCGAGCAGACGGAGACGCTGAACCAGATGCCGGGGCGGGTCGGGGTCGTCAGGTTGCGCACGGTGTCGACCACGGCGTTCGCGGCCGACGCCGCCGAGCTGAGCCCGCGCGCCTTGATGATGGCCGTGCCGCGCTGCTGGACCGTGGGAAGGAACGTCTCCGTGAACCAGGCCTCGTCGCGGATCACCTCGGTGGCGGGCTTTCCGCCGATCCGCGCGTTGCGGAAGTCCGGGTACATCGTCGAGCTGTGGTTGCCCCAGACCGCGAGGTTCGTGATCGCCGTTGTGTCCGCGCCGGACTTGGCGGCCAGCTGTGCGACGGCGCGGTTCTGGTCGAGCATCGTCATCGCGAACCAGCGCTCCGGGAGGACCGGCCGGGCGTTGTTCATCGCGATGAGGCAGTTCGTGTTGCACGGGTTGCCCACGACAAGGACGCGCACGCCGGGGGCCGCGTGCTTGGCGATCGCCTGCCCCTGGCCGATGAAGATCTTGCCGTTGATTCCGAGCAGGTCCTTGCGCTCCATGCCGGCCTTGCGGGGGACGGAGCCCACGAGGAGGGCCCAGTCGACGTCCTTGAACCCGGCCTCGAGCGAGGATGTCTGAGTGACCCCCTTGAGCAGCGGGAAGGCGCAGTCCTGGAGCTCCATCACGACTCCGCCGAGCGAGGCCATCGCGGGCTCAATCTCGATAACGTGGAGGATGACCGGCTGGTCGGGGCCAAACATCGAGCCCGATGCGATCCGAAAGACCAGGGAGTAGCCGATCTGGCCCGCGGCTCCGGTCACGGCCACGCGAATTGGGGTTTTCATTTTTGGTGGGGGTATAGGTGTAGCAGCCTGCGCCCGGAGATCACGGAAAAAAGCTCAGCCGCGGCGCGTCACGAAAAGCGCCGGGCCAGTGCGGCATGCACCTCGCGAACGAGCGCCTCCGTGGTCGGCCAGTCGATGCAGGGGTCGGTTATGGAGACGCCGCGGCGCAGCTTCTCGCGCGGCTGGGGGAAGGGCTGGCTGCCCGCAAGCAGGTTGCTCTCGATCATGGCCCCCATGATCGAGGTGTTTCCGGCGGCGATCTGGGCGAGGAGCTCGCGCATCACGTCGGGCTGGCGCTCGGGCCTCTTTGAGGAGTTGTCGTGCGAGCAGTCGACGAGGATCGACTTCATGAGGCCCGCCGAGCCGAGCAGCTTCTCCGTCGCGGCGATGTGCGCGGCCGAGTAGTTGGGCCCGGCCGACCCGCCCCGCAGGACGATGTGGCAGTTGGGGTTGCCCGCGGTCACCACCGCGGACGCGGACCCCTCGAGGTTGATCCCGAGGAAGGTCTGGGGCTGCGAGGCCGCCCGGATGGCGTTTATCGCCGTCTGCGCCGACCCGTCCGTGCCGTTCTTGAAGCCAAGCGGCATCGACAGGCCCGAGGCGATCTGGCGGTGCGTCTGGGACTCCGCGGTGCGGGCCCCGATTGCCGACCAGCAGATGAGGTCCGCGATGTACTGCGGCGTTATGGGGTCCAGGAGTTCCGTCGCGGTGGGGACCCCGAGGTCGAGGACGTCGCACAGGAACCTGCGGGCCATCCGCAGGCCCGAGGCGATGTCATTGGAGCCGTCGAGGCGCGGGTCCATGATGAGGCCCTTCCAGCCGACCGTGGTGCGCGGCTTCTCGAAGTAGACCCTCATCACGATCATCACCCGGTCGGACACCTCTCCGGCGAGCTTCGCCAGGCGCCCCGCGTACTCCCTGCCGGCATCGACGTCGTGGATGGAACAGGGCCCGACGATCAGGAGCAGCCTCCTGTCGTCGGTGAAGATCAGCCGGTGGATGTCCTGGCGCGCCCGCGTCACGAACTCCGCCTGGCGCTCCGTCTTCGGGATCTCGGCGAGGAGCGCCAAGGGCGAGGGGAGGGGCCGGGTCTCGACGACATTGATGTCGGACGTTCTCTGCATGGGCCCCGCCAGCAATACCGCAAAGGGGCTGTCGGCAAGGGATTTTGCCAAATACCCATCCGGAGGCCCCGGCGAAGGTGCAAAAAAGTGGCGGGCCGCCTACCCCTAGACGGCCCGCCTTTGCTTTCTTAGTTACCCCAAAACTCCCGCTAGGCGGGAGAAGTGGAAAAATCTGATGACCTATAGGTAATCGGTTTGACCCTAGCGTCAAGCGGCCTGCAATTATTTGCAGGGGTTGATATTTAAGCAATTTACCATCAATCTCTTATCGTTGAATAATTTGCCCCCCAAAGTCGCTGTCTTCCGCTATCGTCCAGCCTGCGTCCTGTGGGTCGACGGAGGCGATGCCTCAACTTTCCTGCAGGGCCAGTTTTCCAACGACTTAGGCCGGCTGGAGCCGGGCGGGGCGGCCTACGGACTCTGGCTCGACCGCAGGGGCCGGGTCATCGCGGACAGCCACGTCGTTCGCGACGCGACGGGCGGGGGCTTCTGGGTGGCGAGCGTCACGTCGCCCGCCGTGGCCGTGATGAAAAGGCTCGGGGACTTCATCATTGCGGATGATGTTGCGCTCGGGGACCGCACCGACGGCTGGTGCGCGCTGGCGCTCGTCGGGGAGGGCTCGGGCGCCTGGCTGCGCGCGCAGCCCCGCGCGGGCTTCCTCCTCAAGGGCCGCAGGGCGGCGGCCGAGAATTGGGAGTGGATGCTCCCCGAGTCCGAGCGCGCGGACGCCGATGCCGCGGTCGGGGGGGCGCGCGGGCTGTCCGAGGAGGAACTCGAGCGCATGAGGATCGTGGCCGGGCTCGCGTCGGTGCCCCGGGACATCGGGCCCGGCGACCTCCCGAACGAGGGCGGGCTCGAGAGCGAAGCGATTTCGTATTCAAAGGGCTGCTACCTTGGGCAGGAGGTGATGGCGCGGCTCAGGAGCCGGGGGTCGGTGCGCAGGGCGCTTGTGCGGGTCTCGGGTTCCGGCTCCCCGCCCCCCGTCCCGGCCCCCCTCTGGAGTGGGGAGCGGGCTGCGGGCGAACTGCGCTCGGCGGTGCGCGGCGAGGCTGGCCGCGGCTTCGCCGGCCTCGCGCTTGTCCAGGTCTCCTCGGCCTCCTCCGGGACGGTCCTGGGCCTCGAAAAAGGGGGGGCGCCCGCCCTTGAGGTGGCGGTCGTCCCCTGAGGCCCGCCGCAGGGCCGATTGCGTTTGACCGCGCCAAGGCGAGCCCATTGCCTCGGACCTCTACCGTATGAACAAGGCCGATCTGGTGACTGAAGTGCACAGGCTGCTCGGCGAAGGCTCCTCCAGGGCGGCGGCCGAGCGCGCGTCAAACTCCGTGCTGCGCGCGATCAAGAGGGGCCTCAAGAAGGACGGGGAGGTTCACCTAGTCGGGTTCGGGACGTTCTTCATCTCGCAGCGCTCGGCGCGAAACGGGTACAACCCCCACACGCGTCAGCCGATGAGGATCCCGGCGATTAAACTCATCCGCTTCAAGGCGAGCTCGAACCTGCGCGCCGCCCGCTGACGCGATGAAGGACGTCCTCATCGCAAGGTTCCGCGCCGTCCATTCGCGCGAGCCCGAGGTAATCGCGCGCGCCCCGGGGCGCATTGAATTCATCGGCAACCACACCGACTACAACGGGGGCACCGTGCTCGGGGCGGCGATCGATCGCGGCGTGTGGGTCGGCCTCGCGCGGCGCACGGACGGCAGGCGCCGCTTCGCAAGCGATTCCCGTGCAGAGCTGGTGGAGCTGGCGGCCGACGCGTCGGCGCGCGCGACAGGGACCAGCTCTTGGGTCAACTACCCCCTGGGCATGCTCCTGGTCATGCAGGCGGCGGGCATCGAGACGCCCGCCGGGTTCGACTTCCTGGCCGTCTCGGACGTCCCGCCCGGGGCGGGCCTTAGCAGCAGCGCGGCGCTGGAGCTCTCCTCAGGCCTCGCCTTCCTGGCGGCGCAGCGCCAGAGCCTGCCCAGGGAGCAGCTGGTCAAGCTCGGCCGCAAGGCGGAGAACGAGTTCGTGGGCGTCCCGTGCGGCATCCTGGATCAGGGGGTTTCGGGGTTCGGCAGGAAGGACTGCCTTGTGCATATCGACTGCCGCGGCCCCACCTTCGGGATCGTCCCGATGCCCCCGGGCCTGGATTTCTGGGTGTTCAACACCCACACGAAGCACGCGCTTGTCGACGGCCTCTACGCCGAGCGCCACAAGGAGTGCATGGAGGCGGCGCTGGGGATCGGCGTCGGTCTCCTCGTGGAGGCCACGCCCGAGGCGCTGGCTGCGGCCGAGACGCGCCTGTCACGGGCGGCGTACAAGCGTGCACGCCACGTGATCGACGAGATCGCCCGCGTGGAGCGGGCGACCGAGGCGCTGCGGGCGGGCGACATGGCCCTCGTGGGCAAGCTCCTGCTTGCCTCGCACCGCAGCTCGCGCACCTGGTTCGAGAACAGCAGCGCCGAGCTCGACTTGCTGGTCGACGTCCTCGAGGCGGAGAAGGGCGTCTACGGGGCCCGCCTCACCGGCGGCGGCTTCGGGGGCGCAGTGATGGCGCTCACGTCGTCGCAGTTCGACGGGGACGGCGCCAAGCGCGTGGAGGAGGCCTATTGGGCCAAGTTCGGCTCGAAGCCCGACGTCATACGCGCCCACACCGACGACGGGGCCTCGCTGGTCAAAGAAGCTCCGTGACGCTGGCGAACCAGGCGTCGACCCACCCGCGCAGGAACAGGAAATAGACCGCCCCGGCGATCGCGAGCATCGGGCCGAAGGGCACGTGCACACTGAGGCCTAGGTCCGCGGGCTGGCCCTCCGGCGTCTCCGCCCGGGGAGCCCCCTCGCCCCGGCGCCCCGAGAGCTTCTGCCAGGCAAGCGCGGTGCCGAGCCAGACCGTCCCGACCGCGGCGCCCCCGAATATCGAGAACAGCGCGCCGTGCCAGCCGCAGAACGACCCGATCGCGCCTACAAACTTCACGTCCCCGAACCCCATCGCCTCCTTCTTGAGCACGGCCTCGGCGACGAGCGCGATCCAGAGGACGACGCCGGAGCCGGCGGCGAGCCCGATGAGCGAGTCCGAGACCGAGCGCAGGCTGTCTAGGGCGAAGATGCCCTCGTGGTGGCCGTGCAGCGCGGGCACGAGCGCCGAGAGCGCGACGCCCTCGACGGCCAGGCCGACCGTGAATGCGTCCGGGATGATCATGTGGTCGAGGTCGATGAAGGTCCCGCAGATGAGGGAGCCGAGGAGGACCCAGCCGCAGACGGCCGTCGCGGGCCCCATGCGCAGCCAGCACGCGAGGAACAGGGCGGCCGTCAGCAGCTCGACGAACGGGTAGCGCGCGGAGAAGGGCCGCCCGCAGCAGCGCGCGCGCCCGCGCAGGACGAGCCATGAGATGACGGGGATGTTGTCGTGCCACGCGATCGGAGCGCCGCACGCGCAGGTCGAGCCCGGCCGCACGATCGACTTGCCCGCCGGCACGCGGTAGATGACGACGTTCAGGAAGCTCCCGATGCAGGCGCCGAAGACGGCGGCCACGGTTGGGAAGAACCAGCGGTGCGCTGCGGCCACGTCTTCGAGGATGCGGATCATCGCCTGCGAGTCTGGGCCCGGAGGGGGCCCTAGCCAAGTGCCTTCACCGCCGCCGCGCGCATGATTGCGGCCGTCCTCGCGGCGGGGACCCCCGTCCAGATCTCGAGGGCCTTTGCGCCCTGGTGGGCCAGCATGCCCAGCCCGTTAGCATGGGCGAGCCTGAGCGAGCGGGCCTGGGCGAGGAGCCTCGTCACCGGGGGGTTGTAGATCATGTCGTAGACGGCCCCGATCCCCGGGATGGCGCGAATGTCGGCCGGCGCGGGGTCGTCGGCGCGAAGCCCGGCGCTCGTCGCGTTTATGAGGAGCGAGTCCGAGGGAACGTCCGCGGAAGCCCCGCCGTGCGCGATCGCCATCACCGGGATGGACCCGGCGACCGGGGCGAGGAGGGCCACCAGGGCCTCCAGGTTCGCGCGCGTCCTGTTCGCGATCCAGAGCGAGGCGCAGCCCGCGCGAAGGCATTCCACGGCGGCACCCCGCGCCGCGCCGCCGGCCCCGAGCAGCACGACGTGGGTGCCGCCAAGCCCGATCCCCAGGTCCTCGCGGATCCCCGCCGCGAGCCCGTAGCCGTCCGTGTTGTAGCCCCGCCACGCCGCGCCGTCGCCGGCGAGCGTGTTCACGGCGCCCGCCTCCCGGGCGGCGGCGTCAAGCTCGCGGACGATCTCCAGGGCGAGCACCTTGTGGGGAACCGTGAGGTTCACGCCCAGAAAGCCGCGGGAGCGCATGAGCCCCAGGGCCGCGGCCAGCTTCTGGGGCGGAACGTCAAAGCGGGAGTAGTGCCACGATGAGAAACGGGGCTCGTCGCGCGCGAGCTGCGCGAGGGCCGCCGTGTGCATCTGCGGGCTGAGCGAGTGGCCTATCGGGTGGCCGATCACGGCGAGCCCGGCACCGGCGCGCCGCCAGTGCTCGAGGTCGGTCAGGGTGAATGCGGGATTCAGGACTGCAGGTAGCGTTCGTGCGTGGCCTCGAACTCGTCCGCGAATTCCGCGAAGATCTGCGCGCGCGCCATGTCGCTCGCCGCGGCGTAGTGGTTCGCGATGTTCCGGCAGCTGCGGCTCAAGACCTCGCGGACCGTGGTGGGCGCCAGGTCCGACGGCTTCGGCGAGATGTGGTTCGAGCGCAGCAGCGCGAAGATCTCCTCCGCGTCCCTGAACAGGCCCTGGTCGAAGGGGTCGATGAAGAAGGGGGCCTCGTCGGCGTAGCAGCCCACGACGAAGTGACCGGGCAGGCCCACGGGCTCGAGCGGAATCCCGAGTCTCTCGGCGACGAGCAGGTAGAGGACGCTGAGCGAGATCGGGATCCCCTTCCTGCGCATCAGCACCTTGTCGATGAAGCTGTTCATCGGGTCGGTGTACTGCTCGACGTTCCCGCGGAAGCCCCATTCGTGGAAGAGGACGCGGTTGATGGCGCGGCACTTCTCGCGGTTCGAAGAGGGCTCGGAGATGAGCTCGCGGCAGCGCGCCGCGATCTCGTCGAAGTCGGCGCGGCACTCGTTGACGTCGAGCTGCGGCGTCACGGTGCGCGCGAGCAGCAGCGTCCCGGTCTCGAGCTCGTAGTTGAGGGAGCGGATGAAGGAGCGGAACTCGCTCACCGGGTCGCTCAGCTTGAGCTCGTCGATGAACCATGTGGCGTGGCGCGCCAGGAGCCTGTTGGGGCTGCGGGCGGCCTCCTGCAGGAGCGCGGCCGCGGCGGCGCCGCGCGAGGAGAAGCGGGCCAGCAGGGCCCGGCGGACGGTGGGGCTCGGGTCGTCGAGCAGGCCCAACAGCGCCTCTTTTTCAGCAGCGGTCAGAGCTTCCGTTTCCACACCCCGGATTGGAAGGGGCTTTGGGAGCGCGTGGCAACACCGGAAGGAAAAAATCCTAGCAAAATGCGCTCGACACGTCACACGCGCGGGCCGAAGAGGGCGGAGCCGACCCGCACGAGGGTGCTGCCCTCGGCCACGGCCTCCTCGATGTCCGCGCTCATCCCCATCGAGAGCACGCGAAGCGCGGCGCCCGTCGACTTGGAGAGGCGGTCGCGGATCTCCCTGAGGCTCGCGAAGGTGCGCCGCGCGACGGCCGGGTCGTCCGAGAGCGGAGCGATGGTCATCAGGCCGTCGACGCGCAGGTTCGCGCACCCGAGGGCCGCCTCGAGCAGCGCCGGGGCCGCCTCGGGCTCGACCCCCGACTTCGCGGGGTCGAGCCCCGCGTTGACCTGCAGGAGGATGGGAAGGGACTTTCCCATCTCGCCGGCCGTGCGGTCCAGGATCGCGGCGAGCTTCACGCTGTCGACGCTTTGGATCCGATCGAAGTTGAGCGCGGCAAGCCGGGCCTTGTTGGACTGCAGGTGGCCGATGAGCTCCCACGAGACGGCGGCCGAGGTGCGCGCGCGCTTGTCCACCCCCTCCTGGACGCGGTTCTCCCCGACCGACTTGAGTCCGTAGCGGGAGGCGAGCTCGACGGCCTGCGGCGGATGGGACTTGGTGACGGCGAGCAGCTCGACGCCGGCCGCGTCGCGGCCCGCCTTCTCGCACGCCCCGCGGATCCTGGACATGACGGCGTCCGCGCGGACCCTGAACTCCTCATAGTCCATTGGAATGTTGGCCTTTAGAATATCTACTTATTGGTTTACGCGGGAGGCGGGCTTCTTACTCTGAAATCAACAACGGGCGCTAATCATGCAAATTGAAAACTTTAAAATCTTCGCGGACCTGGTGGAAACCAAGAGCTTCTCGAGGGCCGCAAAGCTCAACAGCATCACCCAGTCCGCTGTGAGCCAGCAGGCCCGGGCCATGGAGCGCCATTTCAAGGCGCTGCTCGTTGACCGCAGCCAGAAGCAGTTCCAGCTGACCCGCGAGGGGCAGCGCGTCTACGAGTCCGCCAAGAACGTGCTCCACGCGTACGAGACGCTCCTGTCCGAGCTTCAGGAAATGAAGAAGGTCGTCAGCGGAACCATAAGGATCTCAACGATCTACTCGATAGGCCTCCACGAGCTCCCGCCGTTCATCAAGAGGTTCCTGCACGACTTCCCGTCGGTCAACGTCCGCATCGAGTACCGCAGGTCCAACCTGGTCTACGAGGACATCCTGCACAACTGCGTGGATTTCGGGCTCGTGGCGTTCCCCTCAAAGGTGCGCCAGGTCGACGTGATCCCCTTCAGGAACGATCACCTCGTGGTGATCTGCCACCCGCAGCACCCGCTCGCCAAGAAGGGGGAGGTGACCGTGAGCGACCTGGCCGGGCAGAAGTTCATCGGCTTCGACCCCGACACGCCGACGCGCAAGGCGGTCGACCAGATCTTCCGCGAGCACAGCCTCGACATCGAGACGGTCATGGAGTTCGACAACATCGAGACGGTGAAGCGCGCCGTCGAGATAGACCACGGCATCGCGATCGTGCCGCTCGCGACGGTGACTCAGGAGGCGGCCCAGGGGACGCTTGCCCTGCTGCGATTCAAGGGGGTTCAGTACACGCGCCCCCTCGCCATCCTCCACCGCAAGGGCCGCGTCCTCACGCCGGCGATGAAGAAGTTCGTCGAGACCCTCGGCCTCAACCTCCCCGACGCCCGGGACTGACGATTTGCGGGCGCCCGCGCCCTGTGCCACCGTTTCGGGGCACGCACCAAACATGTCTACGAGAGCCGCACTCCTCGCCACCCTAGCCCTTCTAATGGCGCCCCCCGCGATCCTGCGGGCGGAGCCCGCGCACGCCGCGGCCGCCCCGGCCTGGAGGCTCACGGACGTGGACGGCAACGCGGTGACCTCCGCCCAGTTCAAGGGGAAGGTGCTCGTCCTCGACTTCTGGGCGACCTGGTGCGGCCCCTGCAAGTCGGAGATCCCGGGCTACATCGCCCTGCAGAAGAAGTACGGCCCGGACGGCCTCGTCATCGTGGGGGTGTCGGTCGACGAGGAGGGCCCGGGAAGGGCCGCCCTCGTCAAGAAGTTCATGAAGACCTTCGGGATGAACTACACGGTCGTCTTCTCGAACGACGACGTCGCGGGAGCCTTCGGCGGGCTGGACGCGATCCCGACCACGTTCCTCATAGACCGGGACGGCAACATCCGCGACAAGAAGGTCGGGGCCGAGCCCGCCGCCGAGTACGAGAGGAAGATCCTCGCGATCCTCAAGCCCGCGGCCTGAAAATGGCGCGGGGCTGGCGATAACCCCTTAACGCCAGCCCCGCTTTTATTCTCACCGGCCCTGGGGCCGGCTTTCACGCTACCCAAAACCCTGCTTGGCGCAGGTGCCAGCAAGCAGCATCGGCCGTGCCAGCCGCTCAGTCTTTTGCGAACTGAAGGGCGCCACCGAGCTCGTCGGCTATGGCGCGGTCGCTGCAGCAGCGGGGCATCTTATTGTTGCCCCCCCACTTGCCGTGGTAGCGCATCCAGTGCTTGAAGACCCCTGGCATGACGAGCCTGACGTAGGGGTATTCCAGGACCCCCTCCCTGCGCTTCGCCGCATAGTCGCGGTTGATCCGCATGAGCTCCGCGTCGAGCTCCGGCGCCATGATGGGGCCCGTCGGGGTGAGGGCCGTGCCCGCCCGCAGCTCGACCCACCACTCGTGGCGGCCGCGCATCATCCTGATCGTCGGGTCGCTGAACAGGGGGGCGACATGGAAGTTGACGATGTTCCACCCGTTGCGCCGGCACAGCGCCACCAGGGCGTCGGTCACGTCCCTCTCGCTGACGTTCTCGCCAAAGGCGCACAGCCGCAGGTTCGTGCGGCCCACATGCACGATGCGGGGCGGCTCGGTGGTTACGAACCTGACGACGTCCCCGATCACGCAGCGCGCGAGCCCCCCCGGCGTCGTGAGGACCAGCGCATAGTCGACCCCGGCGCGCACGCCGGCGAGCGGGACCGCCTTCTGCCCGAGGTCCTCGAGGCGCGCCTCCTCGAACTCGGACATCGGCAGGAACTCGAAGAACACGCCCGCGCCGGTCATCAGGCGGAGCCCGTCCGCGGCCTCGGCGTCCTGCGCCGCGACGAACGCCTCCGCCGCGACGTAGACCTCGTGGAAGGTGACGCCGGCGCCCAGGGCCGTGCGAAGCTCGTCATGGAAGGGGCCCAGAGGGACGCCGCCGTGGACGTAGCATTCCAGGTGCGGCCAGACGTCCCTCAGGCTCGCCGCGCCGCGCGCGCGCATCGCATCGACGAACGTGAGCACCCAGCGCGGGATCCCCGACAAGAGCGAGATGTCGACCGTGGGGGCGCGCTCGGCGATGGCCGCGATCTTCTCCTGCCAGTCGGCGATGTTGGCGATCTCGGCGCCCGGCTCGCTGTACGAGCGCTCGGCCCATCGGGGGACGTTGAGCGCGACGATCGCTGATAGCTCCCCCGAGTACGCCTCGAACGGCTCGGACTCAGGTATCCGTGAAAGTGCCACGGGACCCGCGAGGGCCATGTGCCGGCCGCGGAACACGGACGTGCTCGCGGCGCGCGACGTGTACCAGAGAAGCGAGTCGAGGTGCGTCCTCTTGAAGTGGTCGAGCATCGCCTCGGTAACCGGCACGTGCCGCGGCCTGCCGGTGGCCGTGCCCGCCGTCGCGGCGTAGATCTGGCAGGTCCCGGGCCAGAGCACGTCGGGCTCGCCCTTCTTCATCCTGTCGACCTGCGGGGCGAGCGACTCGTGGGTGGAGAGCCGCACGGACTTGCGGAACGACTCGTAGGGAATCGACGGCTCGATTCCCGCCTCCCACCAGACGCTCCCCGCGCTGAGGTTCTGCATGAGGTGCGTGAACGCGTCCCGCTGCCCCCGCTCGGCCCCTCCCTTTGCCCCCAATCGCATGGCGGCGCGGGCCGAAAGTAGGCTCGCTCCAAAGGTGAGTAGGCTTCTTGGAACCACGGGCATTGCGGCTCTGGGAGCCTCACAGAGAGCAGCCTGGCGCCGCCAAGCCGCAAGCGAATTCAGACGAAAGGCGGCAAACTAACCAGCTTTTGACCAGCGGGAGGGCGCGCCGAACGGTGCTGGCGGTCGGGCGCCGGGGGCGATTGGATGGGTGCGCGGCGCAAGCACACTGCGAATGACCCTCCCCGACATCCTCTTCGAGGACGACCACCTCGTGGCCTTCGACAAGCCGGCGGGGATGCCCGTCGTCCCTTCCGGGCACCGGGCCCGGGGGGGCTCGCTTATCGAGATGGCCCGGGAGCGCTATGGCCGCCAGCTTGCCGCCGTGCACCTCATGGACGAGGGGGCAAGCGGGGTCGTGCTCTTCGCCAGGACCAAGCCGGCCCTGGACTTCCTGAGCGGCCAATTCCAGTCGAAGACCATTGAGTGCGCGTACCTTGCCCTCGTGGCACTTGTCCCGGCCGGGGGAGCCCGGGCGGCGATGCGCGACGGCGCGGGCCGCCTCCCGGCCGAGTTCTCGGTCGACCTGCCCCTCGGCAGGGACCGGGACACACCCGGGCGGCTGCGCGTCGCGAGGGGGCGCGCCGGCTCCCCGGCCGAGACCCGGGTGCGGGTGCTCGAGCCCTTCGAGCGGTTCGCCTGGGTCGAATGCCGGCCGCTCGGCGGCCGCGCCCACCAGGCGCGGGCCCACCTGGCGGCTTGCGCCGCCCCGGTTGTGAACGACGGCCTCTACGGGGACGCCCCCGTCCCGCTGCTCCTTTCGGAGCTCAAGCGCCGCTACAAGGCGGGCCGGGAGCCCGAGAGGCCGCTCGTATCGAGGCTCGCGCTGCACGCGGCCTCGGTCTCCTTCATCCACCCGGCGGGGCGCGAGAGGCTAGGGGTCACGGCGCCCCTGCCCGACGACCTCGGCGTCGCCCTCAAGTACCTGCGCAAGTTCGGGCGCGGCGGACGGGCGGTCTGACGGCCCTTCAGGCCACCGTGTCCCCCGGGTCGTCGTCGCGGCGCACCAGGGTCTGCCGGCGCAGGGCCTCGCGCAGCACGGGCAGGGCGAAGATGTAGAGGATCACCATCCAGAACGGGGCCAGGAGGGCCCAGGCCGCGATCGCGTGCAGGGCCGTGAAGCCGAACTTCTCGAAGAAGTCCCTCGGGTCGTCCCAGAACATGTGGTTCATCATCCGGATGCCCACGTGGGTGTTCGGCACGTTGAACATCCAGCTGCCGAGGCGCACCATGAAGAAGATCACGGGAAGGTGGATCGGTGTGCACAACGCATTGACTATCTGGATGATCGGCTGGTTCAGGCGCAGGAGAATGCCCGCGAGCAGGCACAGGATCGTCGTCGTGCCCAGGATGGGAAAGAGGGCGAGGGCGCTCCCGACCGCCAGGGTCAGGGCGATCTTCTCGGGGGTGATGCCCTGCGTGAGCTGGATCGCGATCGGGTCGATGACATGGCGCTGCCAGGGGGTGCGGGACGGCGCGGCGGCTTCGCTCTTGGGGGTTTCGCTCACGAATCCTCGACGGTACGCCAAACTCACACGTGGCTCAAGCCGAGTTATGGGGCGCGTGCGCCCTGCTGGCCGACCGCGTGGCCGCTCAGGTCACTGTGGACCGCCGCCCCCGTACGCTTGGGGGCCGCCGGGTACGCGGCGTTGACGGTCGCGACGGCGATCGCGGCCGCCGCGGGGACGATCCTCCGAAGGGGCGCGTGCTCGGGGTGGAGCAGGTGAACCTGGCTCGCGGCCGCCACCGACTCGCGGTGGTCCGGGTGCGCGCCCTCGTCGAGCACCGACTGCGGGACATCCTTGAGGTCCCAGATGAGGCCTGTCCACGACAGGCACCTCAGGACGTAGTAGGTGATGTCGATCTCCCACCAGAAGAACCCGTTTCGCGTCGCGCCCTGGTAGCGGTGGTGGTTGTTGTGCCAGCCCTCACCGAGGGTGATGATCGCCAGGATGAAGCTGTTGCGCGAGTCGTCCTGGGTGCTGTAGCGGCGCCTGCCCATCAGGTGGGCCATCGAGTTGATGCACGAGGTCCCGTGGAAGAGTGCGGTCGTGCTGATGAAGAAGCCCCAGACGAGCATCTGCCAGGGGCCCGTGTGCAGCCCGGGGGCGTGGGCGCGAAGGAAGGCCCCGGCGAAGAAGGTCGCCGCCGCGAAGGCCGCGGGGACGACCGCGTCGAAGCGGTTCAGGAAGACCAACTCCGGGAAGCGCGCCAGGTCGCGCACCTTCGAGTAGTCGGTCGGGAAGTTGCGCCGGCTCGTGATCCAGCCGATGTGCGACCAGAGGAACCCGTGGACATGGGGCGAGTGGGCGTCCTCGGGGCCGTCGGAGTGCTGGTGGTGGTGGCGGTGGTGGTAGGCCCACCACAGGGGTCCGCGCTGAACCGTGGTGGCGCCGAGGACCGCCAGGAAAAACTGCATCGGCCGCGAGGTGCTGTAGGTCTTGTGCGAGAAGTACCGGTGGTAGACGCCGGTGACCGCGGCCATCCGCACCGCGTAGAGCGCGGCGGCAGCCGAGACCGCGAACCAGCTGGCGCCGGTCCAGATGACGCCCAGGCAGCCCAGGTGCAGGATGATGAAGGGGATGCAGCGGACCCAGTCGACTTGGTCGGGCTCCCGGCGCATCGCGTCGGCTCCGCCCGGGGCATGGTCGGCGTCGAACCACTGCATCAGGGCCGTGAGTACGCGTCGGGCTCGGGTCTGCATGAAAGGCGGGCGGTTTCGGGGGTTTTAAGGGTCCGAGGACACGAAAAGGTCGGGCGCACGGCAAGGAGTATCGGGGAGCGGTGCGCAAAAGTAACCCTTGGGCGGGGTCGGGGCGCGGGATGCCCATGGGCGGCCGCCGGGGGTTCCGCGGCTGCGGCCGCGCTGGCCGGGGGCCTTTGGCGCCAAGCCCTTAGCGCACGGTCAGCCGCAGCCCGCGATGGCGCGCGGCTATCGCCGGCAGGTGGCCCGGGGGCGCGGCGCAGAGCTCGGCGTCCGCGCAGCCCTCGGGGCGGAAGCGCTGGATCACCCATTCGCGCCCCCCCGCGGCCGCCAGGGTGTCCGCCATGTCCTCAAGGTCGGCGGGCGAGAGGAGCGCGGGGTGCCAGGTCGTGCGGACCTCGCAGGCGACGCCCGCCTCGCGGATCAAACGGAAGCTCTCCTGCGCCAGGTGGCCGTGGTCCCTGCCCGTCACCTTTGCGTACGAGCAGAAGGGAGCCTTGAAGTCGAAGCCGACCCAGTCAAGGAGCGGGAGCACGGCCGCCAGGGCGAGCGGCGAGGGACCGCCGGTGTGCAGGCCGACCTTGAAGCCGAGTTCGCGCACCTGCCCCATCGCCCCCGCGAGCGCGGGCTGGCACGTGGGCTCGCCGCCGCTGAAGACGACGCCGTCAAGCAGGCCGCGCCTGCGCCCGAGCCATGCGAGCACGCGCTCCCAGCGGGCCGCCGAGGGGCGGTCGAAGGGGACCAGGTGCGGGTTGTGGCAGTAGCGGCAGCGCCAGGCGCAGCCCTGGCAGAACACCACGGCCGCGAGCTGGCCCGGCCAGTCGGAGGCGGACATCTTCACGAGCCCGCCTATGCCCAGCGCCGCCCCAGGCCGCACGCCTCGGGCGACGGGCTTCAACGCTCGCTGCAGCGCGCCTCCAGGAAGAACTTGCGCTCCTGGTGCTCGCCCTTCTTGCCGATGTTAAAGCTGGAGACGGGCCGGTGGTAGCCCATGACCCGGGTCCACACCTCGCACGGCTGGCGCTCGGAGTCCTTGAGCGTGTAGGCGGGCGCCTTGGCGGTGGTTGCGGTGTCGGTGGCTTCGCTGACGATGGTTTGGCTGTTCATTGTTGTTTTTATTGGGGGTTCCAGAAATTCAGTCCCTGGGCTCAGTTCGCGTCCGCGAGCTCGGAAATCTTCCTGTTGAGGATCTCCTCGTCGCACCTCGGGCAGAACGGGTGCTCGCCGGCGATGTAGCCGTGCTTCGGGCAGATGGAGAAGGTGGGCGTGATCGTGATGTACGGGAGCGAGAATCGCTCGAGCGCGCGGCGCACGAGCTTCTGGCACGCCTCAGCGTCGGAGAGGCGCTCGGCCATGTACAGGTGCAGCACGGTCCCGCCCGTGTACTTGCGCTGCAGTTCGTTCTGGTGCTCGAGGGCCTCGAAGGGGTCGTCCGTGTGGCCGACCGGCAGCTGCGAGGAGTTCGTGTAGTAGGGGTTCGCCGAAGTCCCCGCCTGGATGATGTCGTGCCACCTCTTGCGGTCCTCCTTCGCGAACCGGTAGGTCGTCCCCTCGGCCGGGGTGGCCTCGAGGTTGTACATGTGCCCGGTCTGCTCCTGGATCTCGAGGATCCGCGCGCGGATGTGGTCGAGGAAGCGCAGGGCGAAGGCGTAGCCCCAGTCGGTCGTGATGTCCTCCTTGTCCGACGAGAAATTGCGGATCATCTCGTTGATGCCGTTCACCCCGAGCGTTGAGAAGTGGTTCCTCAGGGTCCCGAGGTAGCGCTTGGTGAACGGGAAGAGCCCCTGGTCCATCAGCTGCTGGACCACCTTGCGCTTGAGCTCGAGGCTCACCCGCGCGAGGCCGATCAGCTCGTCCATGCGCGCGAGCAGCGCGGCCTCGTCGCCCTTGCACAGGTAGCCCAGCCGCGCGCAGTTGAAGGTCACGACGCCTATCGAGCCCGTCTGCTCGGCCGAGCCGAAGAGCCCGTTGCCGCGCTTGAGGAGCTCGCGCAGGTCGAGCTGCAGGCGGCAGCACATGGAGCGGATCATGTTCGGCGTCAGGTCCGAGTTGATGAAGTTCTGGAAGTACGGCAGCCCGTACTTGGCCGTCATCGCGAAGAGCCGCTGCGCGTTCTTGGACTCCCACGGGAAGTCCTTCGTCATGTTGTAGGTCGGGATCGGGAACGTGAAGACGCGGCCCCGGGCGTCGCCCTGGCTCATGATCTCGATGTAGGCCTGGTTGATCATGTCCATCTCCGGCTGGAGGTCGCCGTAGGTGAAGGGCTGCTCGCAGCCGGCGATGACCGGCGCCTGCGCGCGCAGGTCATCGGGGCAGGTCCAGTCGAACGTGAGGTTCGTGAACGGGGTCTGCGTCCCCCAGCGCGACGGCACGTTCAGGTTGTAGATGAGCTCCTGGATGCACTGGCGCACCTCCTCGTAGCTCATGGCGTCCTTGCGGATGAAGGGCGCCATGTAGGTGTCGAAGGAGGAGAACGCCTGGGCGCCGGCCCACTCGTTCTGCAGCGTTCCGAGGAAGTTGACGATCTGGCCGACCGCCGAGTGCATGTGCCTCGGGGGCGAGGCCTCGGTGCGCCCCGGGACGCCGTTCAGGCCCTCGCGCAGGAACGTGCGCAGCGACCAGCCGGCGCAGTAGCCCGAGAGCATGTCCAGGTCGTGGATGTGGATGTCGCCGTTCCTGTGCGCGGCCCCGACGTCGGGCGGGTACACGTGGGAGAGCCAGTAGTTGGCCGTGATCTTGCCCGAGACGTTGAGGATGAGCCCGCCCAGGCTGTAGCCCTGGTTCGCGTTCGCGGCGACCCGCCAGTCCTGGCGGGTCAGGTACTCGTTGATCGAGGACTCGACGTCGATCGTCGTGCGCCGGTCCGCGCGCGCCGCCTTTCGCTTCTCGCGGTAGACGATGTACGCGCGCGCCGTGGCCAGGTAGCCCGCGTGCATGAGCGTGATCTCGACCTCGTCCTGGATCTGCTCGATGCCCACGGACTCCCCGTCGGCCCTGGCGATGAGCTTGGCGGTGACCTCCGCCGCCAGGCGCGTGGCCACCGTCTCATCGTAGAGGTGGGTTGCAGCGCCGGCCCTCAGGAGCGCCTGGCGAATCTTGGATTCGCTGAAGGGAACGCTCTGGCCGTTGCGCTTGATGACGACGAAGGAGGTGGGGCGCGATTGGTCCGCGCCTACTACAGGTTGTGGTTGCATGCTGGGATAACCACCAGCGCTTGTGATGATGTTGCAGCCGTCATGCAATACCCCGGGGCCGAAAATAAATTTTTCCCGTGGGGCCTCTTTTTCGGAAAAAATGCAGCAGGGGCCAAAAAACGAAGAAAAAGGGCGCCCCCGCGAACGGGGGCGCCCTTGTTGATTTCTTTACTTGTTAGGCGTCCTGGTCAGTTCAGGGCCAGAAGGCTCGATGCCTTCGGAGCCTCAACGACGCGGACCGGAAGGACGACCTTCGTCGCAACCGGAGCACCGTTGTGCAGCGCAGGCGTGAACCTCCACTCCTTCACCGCATCCACCACCGCATCCGCGAAGTCGCGGTCTGTGGCGGACTTGATGCTGATGTCGGCGGTGTGGCCCGTCGTGTCCACGACGAACTCCACCTTGACCGTGGTCCCGATGTCGTAACCGGTGGCGTGGGGTGAGACGACGCTGACCGGCACGGGCACATCGGGGCCCTTCTTGCACGAGTCGATGTAGGCTTGCTCCAGCGTCTTCGCCGAAGCGGCGACGGGCAGGAGCGCACCCAGACTGAGCAGGAGTGCGAGCTTGTTTATGTTTTTCATGACTGTCTTTGCTAAACTCCGCGCTAGGCGGAGAGTTTTTGTTTCTGGTTTATGTCATTCGTCCCGGGGCAGCCGGCGTTTTGGCGCCGTCGGCTCCAGGATCGTTCTGGCCGCGCGCGCCAAGGAGGCTCGCGCGACCAAAAGGATCAGTCTTGGGGAAACCCAGACTCAGAAACATCCGGCCGGCATCGCACTCGCACAGGCGCGGCCGGCCAAGGCTCACATACGTCCCGCCGAAAGGGTTCGGCCGAGATAAAGATCAAAGAACTTTTCTGGGGAGTTCCTTGAAAGCAAATTCGAGGCGCCAGCTTCGACGCTACATAGCTAGAGTTATTCCAACCCAACAAGTCAAATGGGCCAAAAGCGTGTAGAATTCACACGTTTGACACACAAGATCAGCGGGTTACGTGAGCAACCCGCTGGCTTATGGCTACATATTAGCCCAGGCGTGGGGCCGGGCTCGGCAAGATTACTCAATCTTCTTGAGAGTGATGTCGCCGTTCAGGGTGGCCGCCTGAATCTCTACTCCACCACCGTTCAGGGTCCCGGACACGGTCTTTCCGCCGGTCATTGGCGGTAACGGTGGGAACGGGGGCACGCCATCCCCGGACTTGCTGGCGATCGCAACCCTGGCCTCCGTCAGCCCTTCGCGGGCCGCCTCGGCCGCGTCGCGGGCCGCCTCGACCGCGTCCTCGGTGGCTTCCCTGATCGAGTCCCGCAGCCCTTCGCGCCAGTCGTCGTCGGTCTGGGACTTTGCCTGCGTCGTGTCCGTGGGGGACACCAGGACCGAGGCCGTGTCCTTCTTGCCGGACGTCCCGACCGTAACCGTGATCTTGTCCTTGTGCGCGCGCCGGGCGAACTCGGTCTTCGTCACGAGCACCTTGTCGTCGAAGTTCGTGAGGATGGTCCCCCGGTGGGTTCTGAAGCGCACCGAGGCCTTGAGGTCCGCCGGCGCGTGGATGTCGACCTCGCCGCTCATCGATGTGAACGACAGGGGCTTCGACTCGGCGAGCGACTTGAGCGTGACGCTGATGTCCCCCTTCACGGTCTCGACGAGCGCGCCCGCGCTCACGTCGTGCAGCTTCACGTCGCCGTGGACCGTGCGCACGTCGATGTCGCCCGTGACGCCGGAGCAGTCGACGTCGCCGTTGACGGAGTCGGCGACGACGACCGAGGTCGAGTGCGGTACGGTGACCTCGAAGTCCACCGAGCCCTCCGACCACCCCTCGGGGTTGTAGTCGAGCGTCACGGTGTTGCCCTTCTCGGAGAGGGTGTAGCCCGACGTGGCCGACAGGACGCGCATGCCGTCCTTGCGCGGCGTCGGCTCCGCCACGTCCGAGTCGGCCTTGACGGACACCTCCTTCACGTCTGCCCCCTTGATGGTGACATCGCCGTGCCAGACGCGCACCCGGAGGGTGCCCGGCTCGGACGGGTCGGAGAAGGCGATCGAGCTCTGGGAATCGGCTCGGGCGACGCCGAGCGGCGCGACGGCCAGCACTGCGCAAATCATGAGTGCTTGGTACATTTTCATGGCTGTGATTGGGTTCGTTGTTTCCTGGGTGCCGGCCTAGAGCAGGTCCATGGCGCGGCGGGCGGACTCGCGGACATCGGCGTCCGCATGATCGTCCTGCGAGATCTTTCGGAGCTCTGGCGCGGCCTCGCGCGCCTTTGCGGCGACGAGGAAGTCGATCATCGAGACCTGGACTAGGGGGTTGGGCTCGCGCGACAGGCAGGCGAGCACCCCGGCGCGCACGACCTCCTGGTCGGCATGCATGTAGAGGGCGTTCAGCGCGTTGAGCCGCACGTTCACGCTGTTGTCGAAGGCCATCGTGTTGATAAGGCCGTCGATGACGCGCTCGTCGGGCAGGCGCGTCTCCGCCGCCGTCATGACCGTCTCGAGCCGGTCGCCGGTCGTGCGCTTCTGGAGCACCGACTGCTCGACCAGCTGGCCCATGGTGTCGACCTTGGCCCGAAGCTGCGCGATCTGGCGCTGGGAGGCCGAGCGCTCGCCGAAGGTGAAGCCCAGCGCCACCAGGGCGCACGCGCCGAGCGACTGCAGGAGGAAGGGCAGCCAGGCGCGCCGCGGCCGGGGGGCCTGGGAGGCCGCACCGCGGATGGTCGAGGCCAGGTCGGCCCCGTCGCGCTGGGACAGCTTCTCTCCCTCGATGGCGCCCATCAGCGCGGCGCGCAGCCTGTGGGAGGGCGCGTCGGGGGGGACCGAGTCGAGCGCCCGCAGCGTCGCGGCTATCGTCTCGAACTCGCGGGCGCAGTCCGGGCAGCCGCCCATGTGGGCGCGCGCCTCGGCGGCATCCTTCTCGCCGAGCCTCGCGTCCGCGAGTTCGGCCATCCGTTCACGGCATGTCTGGCAGTTCATAGTGGATTCTCCTTCTGCAGCTGGAAATAGTGGTCCCGCAGCGTCCGCAGCGCCCGATGCGCCCTGACGCGGGCGGCGCCCGCGGAGCACTCCAGTATCCCGGCGACCTCGGCGAACGAGAGCTCCTGCAGGCGCGACAGAAGGAGGACCTCCCGGTCGTCATGGTCCAGGTGGCCGAGGGCGCGCTGCAGGAGCGCGTGGTCGTCGAGGCGGGCGGCGGTCTCGTCGGCCCTGCGCCCCTCGTCCGCGTGGTCCTCGAGGGTGGAGGGGTCGACGGCGATGGGCGCGGACGAAGACTTGCGGAAGTAGTCGGCCGCGCAGCGCCTCCCAAGGTGGTACATCCAGGCCGTGAAGCTGCCCTGGTCGCGGTAGGTGTGCCGGTACCTGAGCATCCTCTCGAAGACCACCTGCGTGATGTCCTCCGCCGCGCTCCGGTTGCCGGTCAGCTTCGTCAGGTAGCCGTACAGCGGGCCGTGGTGGCGCTCGAAGAGCTCCCCCATGCTGTCCAGGTCGCCGTCGCGAACGGCGAGCATAAGCTCATGGTCGGTGGGTGGGGCTTGGTTCTGCAAGGCGACGGTGCGAAGCCATTTAACCCCGGCGGGCTGCGGATGCACAGGGATTTCTGCGGCTAGGAGGGACACGGTGGGAGGGGGCCATTGCCGGTGGGGGCGGGTGTGCAGCCAATAACCGCGGCCGGGGCAAAATGTTACAGTCCGGTGCGCCGGGGCCACGGCGGTGTTGATTGGCGCGCGCCCATGGCATAGGCAAAGGACCCGTGAATTCCTCCATGAACCGCCGCAGATTCATCCAATCGGCCCTTGTGTTGTCGGCCGCCGCCGCCGGCAGGAGGGTTCTGGCGCAGGGCGCGCCGGCGACCACGGCCGCCCCGACCGGTGTGTTCACGCCGCTGCGGGGCGGGGTCGGGATATTCACGATGAGGGGGGGCACCATAGGCTGGCTGTCGAACCCGGACGCCCTGGCGGTCGTCGACACCCAGTTCCCCGATACCGCCGTCGCCTGCCTCAAGGGCATCCCGGGCGTCGGCGCACGCACGATCGACGCCACGATCAACACCCACCACCACCTTGACCACACGGGGGGCAATGTCGTCTTCAAGGCGGCCTCGAGGGCCCTGGTTGCCCACAAGAACGTGCCCGCGCTGCAGTTCGACGCGGCGAAGCGCGCGGAGGCGGGCATCAAGCTCGGCACGAGGCTGGACCCCGCGGCCCTCGTCGCGAACCAGGTCTACGCCGACACGCTCTTCGACGACGTCTGGCGCCGCGAGCTCGGCCGCGAGATCGTGACAGTCGAGTACCGGGGTCCGGCCCATACGGGCGGCGACGCGGTCGTCGTCTTCGAGAAGGCGAACGTCGTGCACATGGGCGACCTCGTGTTCAACCGGCTGTACCCCTACGTCGACCGTCCGGGCGGCGCCTCGATCCGCGGCTGGATCAAGGCCCTTGAGGACTCGGCCGCGAGCTACCCGGCCGACGCGATCTACGTCTTCGGGCACGGGAGCGCGAAGTTCGGAGTGACGGGCGTGCGCTCCGACCTCGGCGTCATGCGCGACTTCTTCACGGCCGTCCTCGAGCGCGTCCAGAAGGATGTTGCCGCGGGCCGCGACAAGACGCAGGTGGTCGCCGTCGAGAACCTGCCGGGGTTCCCCGACTTGAGCGTCCCCCTTCCCAACCGCCTCGGCTCCATCCTCGGGGCGGCCTTCGACGAATTGACTGCACCCAAGGCCTGACCCATCCTGCAACACCATGAGCTTCAAAGTCCTCCTCAAGCTGATCGTCTTCCTCGTCGTCCTCTTCGTGTTCCTGTACATCGGCGCCTACAACAAGCAGACGGCCGACTTCAACTTCCCGATCCTCCAGGACAAGCCGTACAAGACCGACGCGTGGGAGATCTACTTCGGCATGTTCGCCGTAGGCGTCTTCGCGGGCGCCATCCTCATGCTCGGCGGCGGCAAGGGCCGCGGCGCCTCGAAGTCCGACAAGTAGGGTCCCCCTAGATCACGGCACCTCGTAGACCTCGACGAGCGCGGCGCCGGTGGTCCCGGAAGGCGAGGACACGACGGCCGTGTAGGGGCCCGGCTTTAAGGTGATGACCAGGGACGCATCGCCCGGATCGACGCCGACGGGGAACGCCCCCGTGATCGCTTCGGCACTCGCGGAATTGGTCGCGTTCATTCCCGCCGCGGTGGACGCGACCAGCGAGCCCGTGTTGTCGTAGATGTCCAGCTGGGCGCTCGAAAGCGGGTTCGAGACGGCGAACGCGGTAAGCCCGGTTCCCACCCCGCGCGCCAGCACGGTTTGCGCGGCCGTTCCCTCGATCACGAAGCCGACGATGAGCGGCCCGGACGGGGACACCGTCGCCCGCGCCGACAGGTTGACGAACCGGACGGGGCCCTGCGTGTTGGCGGCCGGTATGCCTCGCCGGGTGGCGCGCAGGTCGTTGAAGAAGACGTTCCCGTACGCGTCGACCGCCAGCCCCTCGGGGGCCGTGAGCCGGGCCTGGCCTCCCGCCCCGTCGACGAGCCCGCTGCTTCCGGCCGCCCCGGCGATCGTGGTGACAACCCCGGCGGGGCTTATCACGCGAATGGTCTCGTTGTAGTTGTCCGACACATACAGGCTGCCGGCGCCGTCGAAGGCCAGCGCCCCGGGATTGTTGAAGAGGGCCTGCGCGGCCGGTCCGTCCGCTGATCCATTCGCTTGCGGCTGCCCGGCGTAGAGCGAGGCCACGCCCGCCGGCGACACCTTGAAGATGGCGTTGCCGTTTGGCGGGGGATAGACCTCGACCACGATCGCCACCGAGTCATTCATCGGCCCGACCGAAACGAAGAGGTTGCCTTGGCCGTCGACGGCAATCCCCATCAGGTTGAACACACCCAGGCCTGCGGCGACGATCCCATCCATGTTCGAGACGGTCGTCACCACGCCCGACGGCGTGACCTTGCGGATGCAGATCCCAGGGGAATTGGGAAGGTTGAGGTTCCCGTTCGCGCCGTCGGCGACGAAGAGGTTCCCGGAGGCGTCAATGGTGAGGGCCGTCGGCTGGCAGAACAGCGCCGAGCCTCCGGTCCCGTCCTGGTGGCCGTACACGTTGGGCGCTCCGGCCAGGGTGCTCATGGTGCCCGACGGGGTGATCTTGCGTATCGTGCTGTTCATCTGGTCGGCCACGTAGATGTTTCCGGCCGCGTCCAGCGCGACCCCCGTCGGCGTGTTAAAGTAGCCGAGGCCCAACGGCCCGTCCGACCAGCCCCGGTCACCCGCCTTGCCGACGGTCATCACCAGCACGCCGGTGGGCGAGTACTTGTTTAGGACGCAGTTGACCGGATCCGCGACATAGAGGTTGCCGGACGGGTCGACGGCGATCCCGGCGGGGCCAAAGGTCGGCTCGATGGCGGCGGAAGCAAAGAAGCCGTCGGTGATCGTGGTCACCACGAGGCTCTGGGCGGAAGCGCGCGCCGCAAGGAGCAGCGCCGCGGCTAGTATTGCGCAGCGGACAATCGGGCATTCCTTCATGGCGGGAGTCCCCGGCCGTTTGCGGGCGGGGTTTGGGTGCGATCTAATGGGGATAGGACGAGCCAGGCAATCTAAGGTTGTGACACCCGGCGCCGCCAAACCCGCCTCAACCCGCCCTTCGGATGTTGTCGCAGACGATGGCGGCCGCCACCGCCGCATTCAACGACTCGGCGGCGCCGTGGCGCGGGATCGTGACCGTCCAGCTAACGAGGCCCATCACCCCCTCTGATAAACCGCGGCCCTCGCTCCCGACGACGATCACTGCGGCGGAAATCGCCGGCAGCGCGTGGACGTCGCGCCCCTCGAGTGCGCAGCCAATGACGGGCACGCCAACCCCGGCAAGGGCCCTGGCGAGCGGCGCCTCGAAGGCGCGCACGCGCGCGAACGAGCCCATGCTGGCTTGGATCACCTTCTGCGAGTGCAGGTCCGCGCACCCTTCGCCCAGGAGGACGCGGTCGATCCCGAACCAGTCGGCGATGCGCAGGATTGTCCCGACGTTCCCCGGGTCCTGCACGCCGTCGAGCGCGAGGGTGAGGCCGCGGTCGAGTTCGCCGGGCGCGATGGGCTCGCGCCTGATGCGGCCGACCGCGAGGACGGGCGACGGGGTGGGGAAGTGGCTCGCCCTCGCCATCTCGGAATCGCTCAGCTCGTGGGTCCTCCTTCCCGTCCACGCTCCGGTCGCGTAGATCCTCTCGAAGGGATGGCCGGCCGCCAGCAGCTCGGTCACGGCCTTCTCGCCCTCGACGGCGTAGAGGCCGAGCGCCTCGCGGTGCTTCTTGTCGCGCAGCGACCTGAGCATCAGGATCTCCGAGCGTGGGGCCACGGCCCTAGGATGGCGGCGGCGGGGGGCGCTTTTCAATTGTTTTGATCGGGGAGGGACGCGATGGCCGCCGTATGCCGCAACGCATCCCCGCCGCCGCCCGTGCGCGGCTCCTCGACCGGGCCGGGACCGTGGGGCAGGTCGGCGTCGAGGAGCGGGTCGCCACGTTCGCGACGCACGCGCACCTGGGGGCGGTCTGCGCGGCCGTCGCGGGCGAGGACCGCCGGGCGCCCAGGCTCGGAGCCGCCGGGAGCGTCAAGGGGGGTGCGCCTCGCGGACCCCGGGGACCGACTGGCTCTCCCCGGGGGCCCGGGGCCTCGAGGCCATCCGGGGCCTTGTGGGGCTCAAGGCGACCCGGCACGCGATCGGCTCCTGAGGAGCCGATCGATCTCGCGCAGGCGGGGCATCGAGGGGGCCGTGCCCGGGCGCGTGACGGAGAGGGCCGCGGTCGCGTTCCCGAAGCGCGCCGCGCGCAGGATGTCGCCGCCGAAGCGCACGAGGCCCGCGGCGAGGCCGCCGACGAACGCGTCGCCGGCCCCGGTCGTGTCGACCGCGCGCACCCTGTGGCTGGGGATGGCCGCCCAGCCGTCCGGGGCCGACACGAGGCAGCCACTCTCCCCCAGTGTCACGACGACCGTGGGCACGCCGAGCGAGCGGGCCGCCTTGTGGAGAGCTTCCATGCTCCCCGCGGGCCTGTGGGCGGTTAGCGCGGCGAACTCCGACTCGTTGGGGACCAGGATGTCCGTCAGGGCGAGTATCCTCCGGTCGAAGGCGGGCCCCATCGGGGCGGGATTGAGGACGGTGGTCGCACCGAGCCTTCGCGCGAGCCTGAACGAGTGCATGTTCACCGCGTTGTTGGCCTCGCCCTGGCAGATGACGACGCGGGCCCCGCGAAGCAGGCTCGCCGGGACGTTTCGCGGGCTCAAGACGGCGCTCGCCCCGAGCGCGACGACGATCTCGTTCTGGCCTGAGGAGTCGACGAGGATCATGGCGGCCGCGGTGCTGTAGCGGGGCTTTGCGGGCAGGCACGCGTCTATCCCCTCCGACTTGAGGAAGAGCGCGGCCTCACGCCCCAGGTTGTCGCGGCCCACCGCGCCGACAAAGCGCACGGGCGCGCCGGCCCTTGCCGCGGCGACGGCCTGGTTCGAGCCCTTGCCACCCGGGCCCGTCGCGAACGTGCCGAGCACGGTCTCGCCCGCGGCCGGGAATGAGGCACAGCGGAACGAGAGATCCCTGACGAAGCTGCCGACGACCACGATCTTCGGTTTCATGGGTTCTTGGGGTGCGGGCCCCATGCTCCAAATGCCCGCCGCTTTGTCCATGCCGGGTTTGCGGCGCCCCAGCGGGCCGCCCGCGCCCCGTTCGACCGCCCCCTGCGACCGCTTGTCCAAATGTTGGCGTTCCCGCCGCCGGGCGCTATAATCTGTCCCGATGGAAGTTTCCGCGGACATATCCCTGCCGTCGCCGGACGCCGCGCAGCGCGAGCGGGCGAAGATGAGGCTCTACGTGCTCTGCCAGACGTGCGGCTGGGGTTCCTTCCTCGCGATCGACATCTGGTCGACGATAGCGTTTCCCGACCACGATTCGAAATGGGGCACGGGCGTGGTGCTGGCGGTCGGCGTCATGACCTTCACGACGGCGCTCCTCCTGACCCATTACATGCGCCCGCTCATGGAGCGCTGGAGGTGGAAGGAGCTCGGGTGGAAGCCCCTGCTGCCGAGGCTCGTCGCCATGGCCTTCACGGCCGCCGCGGCCTGGAACTGCTTCGAGATCCTCTGGGTGCACGGAGTCATAGGCCTGCCCTGGAACACCAAGTACTCGCTGCCCCTGGTGGTGTGCATGGAGGAGTTCTCTAGCGCCGTCCTGTTCTTCCTCTGGCTGTGCCTGTACTTCTTCTACCACCTGTTCGACCGGCTGAACCGCTCGGAGATCGAGCGCTTCAGGCTGATGACGAACGTCAAGGAGGCCCAGCTGCGGGCGCTCAAGTCGCAGGTCAACCCGCACTTCATCTTCAATTCGCTCAACTCGCTTCGGGCGCTGATCGACGAGGAGCCCGAGAGGGCCCGCATGGCCGTCACGCAGCTTGCGAACCTGCTGCGCTACTCGCTGCAGAGCGGCCAGCTTGAGACGGTCCCCTTCGAGGACGAGCTCGGCATCGTGAACGACTACCTGGCGCTCGAGCAGGTGCGCCACGAGGAGCGCCTTCGCCTGCGCCTGGACATAGCCCCGGAGGCCCTGAAGCTTCCGGTGCCCCCGATGCTCCTGCAGACCCTGGTCGAGAACGCGGTCAAGTACGGCATCTCCCCGAGGCCCGAGGGCGGCGAGATCGCGATCATCGCGCGAAGCTCGAACGGGGAGCTGCGGATCCAGGTCATGAACCCCGGCGAGATCGAGCAGGGAGGGAAGGCCACCTCGACCGGGCTCGGCCTGCGCAACGCCGCCGAGCGGCTGCGCCTCATCTTCGGCGAGCGGGCGACGCTCAGCGTGCACCCGGGCGGAAGCGAGCAGGTGGTGGCCGAGGCCGTGATCCCGCTGCCGTCCCACCCATGAAGGCCCTCCTGATAGACGACGAGCGCCTCGCGCGAAACGAGCTGCGCCGCCTTCTGGCCCCGTTCCCCGAGATCGAGGTCGCGGGCGAGGCCGCGAACGCGAAGCAGGCCCGCGGGATGATGGCCGCCCTAAAGCCGGACCTCCTCTTCCTGGACGTGCAGATGCCGGGCGAGACGGGGATGGAGTTCCTCGGGTCCCTGGAGCCGCCCGCGCCCCAGGTCATCTTCACGACCGCCTACGACGAGTTCGCCGTCAAGGCGTTCGAGATGAACGCGATCGACTACCTGCTCAAGCCTGTCGACCCGGTCCGGCTCGCCGCGGCCGTCGGGAAGCTGCCGTCGAATAAGGGGCGGGCGAAGGCCCAGCCGGCGGGCCGCCTTGCCGGCTCGGACAAGGTGTTCGTCAGGGAGGGGGAGAGGTGCTGGTTCGTCGAGGTGTCGCAGATCCGGCTCCTCGAGAGCGAGGGCAACTACACGCGCGTCCACTTCGGGGAGGCCCAGCCCCAGCTTTTCCGCTCGCTCAACGCGATGGAGGAGAGGCTGGACACCAAGTTCTTCTTCAGGGCGAACCGCCGCCAGATCATCAACGTCTCGTGGATCGACAAGATCGAGCCCTGGTTCAGCAGCGGGCTTCTGGTCCAGCTCAAGGGCGGCGCGAAGGTGGAGCTCAGCCGCAGGCAGGCCCAGGAGTTCCGCGAGCGGATGAGCTTGTAATGCTGGCGGCCTCGTTCATTTCGGGGGAATGATCGAGGCGAGGCTCCTTACCAAGGTCTTCCATGACAGGAAGCGGGGGGAGGTGCGCGGGGCCGACGCCGTGTCGTTCAGCGTCGGGCCCGGGACGATCTACGGGCTGCTCGGGGCGAACGGCGCGGGCAAGACGACGACGCTCAGGATGCTGGCGACTCTTCTTCGGCCGACGAGCGGGACCGCCACGGTGGCGGGCTTCGACGTCGCCCGGGAGCCGGACAAGGTCAGGGCCGCCGTCGGGTTCCTCGCGACGACGACGGCGCTTTACGACCGGCTCACGGCGAGGGAGATGGTCGCGTACTTCGGGCGCCTGCACGGCATGGCGGAGGCGGCCCTGCGCGCGCGCATCGCCCTGCTCGCCGACCAGCTCGACATGCACGAGTTCCTCGACCGGCGCTGCGAGAAGCTCTCGAGCGGCATGAAGCAGAAGACGTCGATCGCGCGCATGCTCGTGCACGACCCCCAGGTGATGATCTTCGACGAGCCGACGCTCGGCCTCGACGTGATGGCCGCCCGCGCGATCGTCAGGTTCGTGCGCGACTGCCGCGAGCGCGGCAAGACCGTGATCTACTCCACGCACGTGATGAGCGAGGCGGAGAAGCTCTGCGACAGGGTGGGCATCATCCACGCGGGCTCCATCCGCGCCGAGGGCACCGTCGCCGAGCTCAAGGCGAGGACCGGGGAGCGGGACCTGGAGGAGGCGTTCGTTCGGATCGTCGCGCCGGAGGCCGCCCCGTGAACACCCGCTCCATCGGGACGATCTACGCCAAGGAGCTTCGCGACCTGCTGCGCGACCGCAGGACCCTCATATCGACGATCGTCATCCCGACGTTCGTCATGCCCCTGATCATAATCGGATTCGGGAAGGTGACGGCCATGGTCATCACCAAGGCGCGCGAGGAGATCCCTAGGGTGATGATGGTCGGCGGGGCCGACTCGCCCAGGGTCAGGGGCGAGCTCGAGAAGTCTGGCAAGTTCAGGATCGAGCCGGCCTCCGCGGACTGGAAGGGCCTCATCTCCGACAAGAGGATCCGCGCAGCCGTGGAGATCCCCGCGGGCTTCGAGAGGGCGCTCGAGGCCGGCTCGGCGCCGGCGGTGACCCTGTACACCTACCAGGGGGAGATCAAGTCGAGCATCGCGGTGGACCAGCTTGACGCGTTCTTTACTTCGCTGCGCGACAGGACGACCGCGAGGCTGCTGGCCGCCCGCGGACTCCCGGCGACGGTGGCCCGCCCGTTCGAGGTGAAGCGGGTGAACGTCGCGGCGCCGGAGAAGGTGGGCGGCAACCTGTTCGGCGGGCTCGTGCCGTACTTCATCATCTTCCTGTGCCTGGCAGGCGCCATGTACCCGGCGATGGACCTGACGGCCGGGGAGAAGGAGAGGGGCACGATGGAGACCCTCCTGTGCTGCCCCGCCGCCCGCACCGACATCGTGCTGGGCAAGTTCCTGATGGTGCTCACCGGCTCGCTCGGCGCGGTCGTGCTCTCGCTCATATCCATGGGGGCCACGGTCGCCGTCGCGGGCAACTTCCTCGGTGCCGGGGGCGTGGCGCCGGCCGGGCTTGCGATCTCGATCGACCCCCTGGGCATCCTGGGGGTCCTGGCGATGGTGATCCCCGTCGCCGTGCTCTTCTCGGCCCTCCTGTTCACGATCGCGCTCTTCGCAAAGAGCTTCAAGGAGGCGCAGAGCTACCTGACGCCGCTCATGTTCGTCGTCATACTGCCGGCGATGGCCGCCATGCTCCCGGGCGTCGAGCTAAACACGCGGCTGGCGCTGGTCCCGATCCTCAACGTCTCCCTCGTGTCGAAGGAGATGCTCTCCGGGGTGTGGCACTGGGGCTTCATCGCCATGATCTTCGGCTCCACGGCGCTCTACGCCGCCGTCGCCCTCGGCGTGGCGGTCATGATGTTCAGGCGCGAGGAAGTGATCTTCCGCACCTGAATTGTAAAACAATTCCGAAAAGCCGGCAGCTACGTGTTAACCCCCAGTAAAAGGGGGTCGCCCCTATGGTATCATGTAACCATATATGGTGTATTGAGCGTCGGAAGATGAACCAGCCAGCCACCACACCCACGCTTATGAATTCGACAACGCCCTTCAACTTGCACGGCAGGCAGGGCCTGAGCCTCAGGCGCCGGGAACATGCGTCAATGCAGATCCCGATAGAATCTACCGACAACATGGAACAAGGAAGCTCTTCCCCGTTTGGATCCTCGGACAGCTCGTCCCCCTACGGCCAGACGGCCCTCCAGGCCGCCTGGGACAAACTCTACAGGGCGCGCTCGATCCTCGAGGCCGAGCAGGCCCACCTGCGCGACGACCGCATCGTGATCCAGGGCGACCTCGAGTCGCTCGAGATGCGCGAGCGGGCGGTCGCCGCCCGAGAGATGCGCATCAAGCAGCTCGAGCTCCAGGCGGTCCTCGACCTCCAGGAGCAGGATGAGCGTGAGGAGCGCGAGTCCCATTCGGCCTTCTCCAAGATCACGCGGGCCCCGTTCGACATCGCCCGGTCCGTCTTCAAGCCCAAGAAGTGATTTTGCGTGCCTCCGGCGCCTCCGCCCCGTAGGCAAGGCGCCATGGGCACGATCCTGTTTCCCCAGCACGTCATCGCCCGCAAGCGGGACGGCGCCGAGCTGTCGCGGGAGGAGATTGACGCGTTCGTGCGGGGGGCGACCGACGGCTCCTGGGCCGACTACCAGCTGAGCGCGCTCCTGATGGCGGTCTTCCTGAAGGGCATGAGTCCCGGGGAGACGGCGGCCCTGACCGACGCCATGATGCGCTCCGGCGTCGTGGCCGACCTCTCGGCGATCAAAATGCCCAAGGCCGACAAGCACTCGACCGGGGGGGTGGGCGACAAGGTGTCGATCCACCTGGCCCCCATGGTGGCGGCCTGCGGCGTCGCGGTGCCGATGATCAGCGGCCGTGGCCTCGGGCACACGGGCGGCACGGTCGACAAGCTCGAGTCGATCCCCGGATTCCGCATGGGGCTCTCGATCGCGCAGTACAGCGCCGAGGTGGCCAGGATAGGTCTGTCCCTCATATGCCAGACCTCGGAGCTCGCGCCCGCGGACCGCAAGCTCTACGCGCTGCGCGACGTGACGGCGACGGTGGAGTCCATCCCGCTCATCTGCGCGAGCATCCTAAGCAAGAAGCTCGCCGAGGGCATCGACGTCCTTGTCCTGGACGTGAAGCACGGGAGCGGCGCCTTCATGAAAGACAAGGCCAGGGCCCGGGAGCTCGCGGTCGCGCTGACAAGCGTCGCGAAGGCGATGGGCAAGCCCGCGCGCGCGGTGATGACCGCCATGGACGAGCCGCTGGGCCACGCCGTCGGCAACGCGCTCGAGGTCGCCGAGTCCATCGAATGCCTCAGGGGCTCGGGCGCCCGCGACCTTATGGAGGTTACTTACGCCCTGGGGGCCCAGATGCTGGTCCTCGCGGGGGCCGCGAAGGACGTGCCGGCGGCGACCGCGAGGCTCGAAGCGAGCGTCTCCTCGGGCGCAGCGCTCGCCAAGTTCCGGGAACTTCTCGAGGCCCAGGGAGGCGATCCGCGCGTCGTGGACGACGCGGCGAGGCTTCCGCAGGCGCGCACGAGGCGGCCGCTCGCGAGCACGGCCACCGGGTTTGTCGCCAGGGTCGACGCCATGGGAGTCGCGCTCGCCGCGCTGCGCCTGGGCGCCGGGCGCGCCAAGGCGGAGGACAGGGTGGACCACGCCGTGGGCCTGACGTGCCTGGTCAAGGTCGGGGACCGCGTTTCCGCGGGCGATCCCCTCTGCGTCGTGCATTCCAACGACGAACGGGCCCACGCCGAGGCGCAGGAGATGCTTGAGTCCGCGATCGTGGTCGGCACCGCCCCGGTGCGGCCCCCGCCCCTTGTGGGCGAGGTGATTGGCTAGGGACCGGCGCCCTCCCTGCCCAGGCGCTCGAGTTCGGCCGCCGCCGCCTCCCAGGCGGCGTTGGCCTCGCCCAGCTGGTCCACGACCGCGCACAGCTCCCGGTTCAGGTGCTGGGCCGTGCCGGGCTCCGCGTACGTCTCGGGGGCCTCGAGCGCGGCGGCCAGCTCGCTCTGCTTGGCCTCCAGCTTCGAGACGGCCTCCTCCAGGCGGCCGACCTCGATCCGCAGCCTTTTCATCGCCGGCGCGCCGGCAGTCCCCGCCGTCCTCTGCGCCTTCGCGGGCGCCGGGGCCTGCACGGGGCGCGCGTCCAAGAGGCCCGCCGTCAGCGCCGCGCGCTCGTTCGTGGCCCGCGATTTCTCCAGGTAGTAGTCGTAGTCGCCCGCGTAGGGCGTCAGGCGGCCGGAGTGCACGTGCAGCACTCTCTTCGCGAGCTTCCTGATGAAGTAGACGTCGTGGCTGATGAAGATGAACGTCCCGTCGTAGCCCTCCAGCGCCCCGATCAGCGCGTCGATCGAGGGTATGTCCAGGTGCGTCGTCGGCTCGTCCATGAGGAGCAGGTTCGGCGGGTTGACGAGGAGGCGCGCCAGGGCGAGGCGGGATTTCTCGCCGCCGGAGAGCACCGACACCTTCTTGTGGACATCGTCCTTGCGGAACAGGAAGGCGCCCAGGATAGCCCGGGCCTGCTGCTCCGTGAGCTGGTTCTCGTTCGTTCTGAGCTCCATCACGCTCTCGAAGGCCGTGGCGCCCGCGCGCAGGTGGTCAAGGCGGTTCTGCGAGAAGTAGCCCGGCACGACGTTGCTGCCGAGCTCGCGCGTGCCGGCGCGGAGCGGGACGACGTCGGCGAGGATCTTGAGGAGCGTCGACTTGCCGGCGCCGTTCGGGCCTACCAGGACGATCTTCTGGCCGCGCTCGGCGGTGAAGTTCAGGTCGCGGTAGACGACGTGGCTCCCGTAGGCCTGCTCGACGCGGGAGAGTTCCACCACCTTCAGGCCCGAGCGCGGAGGCTTGGGGAACCTGAAGTGGATTCTCTTCAGGTCGTCCTGCGGCTCGTCGACGGCGACCTCCTTCAGGCGCTCGATCTGCTTCTCCTTCGACTTCGCTCGCGAGGCGAGGGACGCCTTGGCCCCGAAACGGTCGACGAACCTCTGCAGGTGCGCGATCTCGCGCTGCTGGCTCTTGAAGGAGGCCGCCTGCTGCTCCCTGCGCGCGTCCTTCTGCTCGAGGTAGTCGTCGTAGTTGCCGGTGTACCGGCTGAGCGCGCCCGAGCGCATCTCGAGGATTCCGGTGCACAGGACGTTCAGGAAGGCCCTGTCGTGGGAGATGACCACAAGGCCGCCCGGGTACCGCGTGAGGTAATCCTGGAACCAGAGCAGGGCCTCGAGGTCGAGGTGGTTCGTCGGCTCGTCGAGAAGAAGGAGCGAGGGCTCGGAGACCAGGAGCCTCGCGATGTGCGCCCTCATGACCCACCCCCCGGAGAACGTCCTCGCCTGCTTGTCGAAGTCGCCCTCGCGGAAGCCGAGGCCGGAGAGGATCTTCTTCGCCCGCGGCTCCAGCGTCCAGTCGATGTCGTAGTCGTCGTCCTTTTCCGGCACGAGCATGCGGCCGCTTGTCGCCATCTGGAGCACGGTCTCCTCGCCGGCGGGGGCGCTTTCCTGGGGCAGGAAGCCGAAGTCCGCGCCGCGCTCCCACTCGATCGTCCCGGTGTCCGGCGACTCCTCGCCCAGGATCAGGTTGAAGAGCGTGGTCTTGCCCGCGCCGTTGGGCCCCACGAGCCCGTACCGGTCGCTGCGCGCGATGAACAGCGACACGTCCGCGAATAGCGTGCGTGTGCCGTAGGACTTCGAGACATCGGCGATGGTGAGCATCGAAACCGTCGATAACACATGGCTCAAGGGGGGATCGTCAACCGCGCCGATCACAAAGGCGGAGCCGCCCGTATTCGCTCAACCCCGACGGAGCAGGGAGGGGCGCCTGGGAAACGCCAGCCCGAAGGGCCGGGCATGCACGCCCGGATCCTCTTCCTCGCGGCGGATATTTAGCAACACCATGGCAAATAATCTGTTATGCCATTAGGAACGCCCGGAGGCGCCGGGCCAGGCGGGGGCCTCAAAGCCCTGGAACGGGGGCGTTGGAGGCGCCAGGACGCCGATTTTGGGTGGCATCGGCGTATCCCCGGGTACACCCTGCAAATTCGATTCCTCATGAGCGCGAAACCGAAGACGAAGCTCCCGGAACAGGTGAATGAGGCCCTGGCGCGGCGCAAGGGCTCGGTGTCCCGGTTCATCGCCAGGCACTACCGGCACTTCAACGCGGCCGTGCTCATCGACTCGGCAAAGGCCTACGAGGCCCACCTGAAGGCCGGGGGCAAGATGCTCGTCACGCTGGCAGGGGCGATGTCGACGGCGGAGCTCGGGATCTCGCTCGCCGAGATGATCCGGCGCGGCAAGGTTCACGGCATCGTCTGCACGGGCGCGAACCTGGAGGAGGACCTCTTTAACCTCATGGCCCACAACTACTACGAGCGCGTGCCCCACTACAGGAACCTTTCCGCGAAGGAGGAGGCCGCCCTGCTCAGGAGGCACATGAACCGGGTGACGGACACGTGCATCCCGGAGATGGAGGCCATGCGGCGCATCGAGAGGGCCGTGCTCGCGGAATGGATCGCGGCGGACCGCGCGGGCAAGAGGCATTTCCCGCATGAGTTCATGTACAAGCTCCTGCGGGGCGGGAAGCTGAGGCGCCTCTACCAGATAGACCCCAGGCACTCGTGGCTCGTGGCCGCCTGCGAGAGAAACCTCCCGATCTTCGTTCCGGGCTGGGAGGACTCAACGCTCGGCAACATGTTCGCGGCCCACGTCATCGAGGGGAGCATCCGCAACGTGCACACGGTGCGCACGGGGATCGAGTACATGACGGAGCTCGCCCGCTGGTACACGAGGGCGGCAAAGCCGCTTGCGACGGGCGATGGCTCGGTCGGGTTCTTCCAGGTCGGCGGCGGCATCGCCGGCGACTTCCCGATCTGCGTCGTCCCGATGCTCCACCAGGACCTCGGGCGCACGGGCGTCCCGCTCTGGGGCTACTTCTGCCAGGTGAGCGACTCGACGACCAGCTACGGGAGCTACTCGGGCGCCGTGCCGAACGAGAAGATAACCTGGGGCAAGCTCGCTGCGTCGACGCCGAAGTTCATCATCGAGTCCGACGCCACGATCGTCGTGCCGCTGATCTTCGCCTGGCTCCTGGGCGAGTGATCACATGGGAAACCGCCTAGCGGGCGCGACCTCGCCCTACCTCCTCCAGCACGCGGACAACCCGGTCGACTGGTACCCCTGGGGCGCAGAGGCCTTCGAGGCCGCGCGCGCGCGCGACGTCCCGATCTTCCTGTCGATCGGCTACTCGACCTGCCACTGGTGCCACGTGATGGCCCACGAGTGCTTCGAGGACGGGCCGATCGCGGCCCTGATGAACGAGCATTTCGTGTCGGTGAAGCTTGACCGCGAGGAGCGCCCGGACGTGGACCGCGTGTACATGGCGTACCTGCAGGCGCTGACGGGCCAGGGCGGCTGGCCCCTGAGCGCCTGGCTGACCCCCGACCTGAAGCCCTTCTACGCCGGAACCTACTTCGCGCCGGAGGACCGCAACGGGCGGGCCGGCTTCCCGACCATCCTTCGCGCGATCGCGCGCGGCTGGAGCCAGGACAGGGCGAGGCTGGTCTCCGAGGCCGACAAGGTCGTCGCCGCGCTGCGGGAGCACGCCGCCGCGGAGCCCGGGGCCGGCGCGGTGACGGCGCTCGCGGAGGCCGCGGGGGCGGCCTTCGAGAAGGCCTACCGCTACTACGTGGAGAGCTTCGACCCGGCGCACGGCGGGTTCGGGGGAGCGCCGAAGTTCCCGAGGCCGGCGAACCTGGACTTCCTGCTGCGCTGCGCCGTGATCCAGGGGCAGGGGAGCGAGGCCGGCAGGGAGGCCTGCTCCATGGTGGCCGCGACCCTGGGCGGGATGGCGAAGGGGGGGATCCACGACCACGTCGGCGGCGGCTTCCACAGGTACTCGGTCGACGCCGAGTGGTTCATTCCGCACTTCGAGAAGATGCTCTACGACCAGGCGCAGATCGCGTGCTCGGCCATCGACGCCTGGCGCGCGACCGGGGACGAGCTCCCGGCGTGGCTCGCGCGCTCGGCCCTCGACTACGTCCTGCGCGACATGGTCGACGCCCAGGGCGGCTTCCATTCCGCCGAGGACGCGGACTCGCCCGCCGCGGACGGCGCCGGCGCGGCGGAGGGCGCCTACTACGTGTGGACGCTCGCGGAGCTGCAGCGCGTCCTCGGGGCCGACGCGGCGCTCTACGCCGACCATTACGGGGCCAAGCCGGAGGGCAACGTCGCGCGCGAGCGCGACCCGCACGGCGACTTCACGGGGCGAAACGTGCTGGCGCAGGTGCGGCCCCTCGCGGCTACGGCGAAGCTGCACGGCATGGACATACAGGCCGCGAACGACGTCCTCGTGCGCTGCGCCGGCCGGCTCTTCGGGGCGCGCTCGGCGCGCCGGCGCCCGCACCGCGACGACAAGGTGGTCGCGGGCTGGAACGGCCTCATGATCTCGGCGCTCGCGCGGGCCGCCGCGGCGCCGTCCGAGGCGCTTGCCGATCGGCGCGCCGCCTACCTTGAGGGTGCGCTTCGGGCGGCGCAGTTCGTGCGCCGGGAGCTCCTGAGCCCGCCTGGGGGAATGCCGCGGCGCTCATGGCGCGCCGGGACGGCGTCCGGGCCCGGCTTCGCCGAGGATTGCGCCTTCCTTGTCCAGGCGTGGCTCGACCTGTACGAGGCGACCCTCGACCACGCGTGGATCTGCCGGGCCGAGGAGATCCAGAGGGTCATGGACGAGCGCTTCTGGGACGGCGAGGCGGGGGGCTACTTCAACTCGGCGGCCGGCGCCCCCGACGTCCTCGTGCGCCTGAAGGAGGACTACGACGGCGCCGAGCCTGCGGCGAGCTCGGCGGCCGCGATGAACCTTTTCCGCCTGGGCGCGCTAAGCGGGGACGAGAACTGTCGCGAGCGGGCGCGAAGGACGATCGCCGCCTTCCGGGGAAGGTGGGAGGAGACGCCCCATGCCATGCCCCAGATGCTCTGCGCGCTGGAGTCCGCCATGGAGCCGCCGAGGCACGTCGTCGTCACCGGGGAGCCGGATTCGCCGCAGTTCCGGGAGATGGTGGACGTCCTTCGCTCGGCGCTCGGGCCGCGCCGCGCCTTGATCGCCCTCGACGGCGCCCCGGGCTCCCGCGAATGGTTCGCGGCCAGGCACCCCTGGCTCGCCGCGATGGCGCCGGCGGCCGGCCGCCCGACAGCCTACGTCTGCGAGGCATTCACGTGCAGGGCCCCGGCGCGCACGCCCGACGAGCTGCGGGCCGCCCTCGCGCAGCCGGGAGCGGGCGCCTGAGGGCCGCCCCCAAGGCCCGCCGGGGGTGCGGTCAGGGGGCGACGCTCACGGTGAAGCCCACGGTGCCCGAGCCGCGCGGGCCCTCGTAGCGCAGCTGCGCCACCCAGTCGCCGGCCATGTCGGCGCGGACCCTGACGTGGTAGAGGCCGGGCTGCGCGTCGGCCGTGACCGTGCTCCCCGAGTGCATGGCCATGCCCGGCATGTTCATGTCGAGGTCAAACCTGACCGCGCCCACGTCCACGCGCCTGCCGCTCGCGCCGTCGCGGAACTCGACCAGCACCTCGTTGTCGCCGGACTGCAGCCGGCCCTTGGGATGGTAGAAGGAGACCGTCATGCCGTTGACCGATTTGCTCGCGAAGAGGACGCCGGCCGCGGCGCCCTCCTCTGTGGGGGGCCGCGTCGCCTGGGCCCGCCAGAACTCGTAGCCGGCGACGGCGCCTGCGACGACGAGAACAGCGGCAAGCGCCGCCGGCCAGCGCCGGGGGGCGCGCGCCAAGGCGGGCGGGGGCGCCGCGTCGGGATCCGGGGGCGCCAGGTGGCGGCGCCGCCACAGCGAGTAGATCGCCGGGTAGAGCAGGAGCTCCAGGACGGCGGAGGTGACCACGCCGCCTATCATGGGCGCGGCGATCCGCTTCATCACGTCGGCCCCCGCCTGCGTGGCGGGCGACCACATGATCGGCAGGAGGCCGAAGAGGATGGCGCACACGGTCATCACCTTGGGGCGGATGCGCTGCACCGCGCCGTCGAGCACCGCCTCGCGCAGGTCGGCCTCCGACTTGAGGCGGCCGGCGGCCATGGCCTTGTCCCAAGCGTGGTCCAGGTAGAGCAGCATCACGACACCGGTCTCGGCGTCCAGGCCGGCGAGGGCGATCAGGCCCACCCCGACGGCCACGCTCAGGTTGTAGCCCAGGAGGTACAGCAGCCAGAACGCCCCCACGAGCGAGAACGGGACGGCGAGAAGCACGATCGCCGTCCTCGCGGCGGAGCGCGTGCTCATGTAGATGAGGACGAAGATGATGAGCAGCGTGAAGGGTATGACGACCGCGAGGCGCTCCCGTGCGCTCTTCAGGTATTCGAACTGCCCGGCCCACTGGATGTAGCAGCCGGGCGGGAACGAGACGCGCTCGCGCACGCGTTCGGAGGCGCCCCGCACGTAGCCGTCTATGTCCGTGTTCGCCGTGTCGATGAAGACGAAGCCGACGAGCTGGCCGTTCTCGTTCCTGATGGACGGCGCGCCCGTCCGGAAGGAGATGTCGGCGAGCGCGGAGATCGGCACCTGCGCCCCGGTCGGCACGGGCACGACGATCCGCCTGAGCGCGTCCAGGTCCTCGCGGTAATCGCGCGCGTAGCGCACGCTGATCGGGTAGCGCTCCCTGCCCTCGATCGTCGTGGCGATGGTTTTGCCGCCGATCGCGGTCTCGACGATGTCGTTCACGTCCTGGACGGTCAGGCCGTAGCGGGCGGCCGCGGCCCGGTTGACGTCGAAGTCGAGGTAGTAGCCCTCGGTCGTCCTCTCGGCGAACACGCTGCGCGTGTCGGGGTAGTCGGACAGGGCCTTCTCGATCTGCACGCCGACGTCCTGGATCTGGGCCAGGTCCGAGCCGAAGACCTTGACGCCCAGGACCGAGCGGAAGCCCGTGGTGAGCATCTCAGTGCGGGTCTGGATCGGCATCCAGAAGATGTTCGCCATGCCCGGCGTCTTCAGGCGCTCGTTCATCTCGGCGACGATCCGCTCCCAGGTCATCCCGGCCCTCCACTGCTCGTGGGGCTTCAGGGTCACCACCGTCTCGAACATGGACAGCGGCGCGGGGTCCGTGGGGGTCTCCGCCTGGCCGGCCTTGCCGAAGACCGTGCCGACCTCGGGGATCTGCCGCAGGAGGCGGTCCTGCACCTGGAGGATCCGCGAGGCCTCGCCTATCGTCATCCCGGGAACGGCGGTGGGCATGAAGAGGATGGTGCCCTCGTTCAGCGGCGGCATGAACTCAGTGCCGAGCCGCCGGAACGGTACAACGGTTGCGGCGAGGACGGCGGCCGCGCCCAGGATCGTCAGCCAGCGGAAGCGCAGCACGAACCTGGCGAAGGGCTGGTAGGCCCAGATGAGGAGGCGGTTGACCGGGTTTCGCGCCTCGGGGGTTATCCTGCCGCGCACGAGCAGCGCCATCAGCACCGGGACAAGCGTGATGCCGAGGAGCGAGGCGAAGAGCATGGCGAACGTCTTCGTATACGCCAGGGGCTTGAACAGGCGCCCCTCCTCGCCGCCGAGCGAGAAGACCGGGATGAAGCTCACGGTTATGACGAGGAGCGAGAAGAAGAGCGGCCGGCCGACGCTTTTGGCCGCGGCGACGATCACCGCTGACCTCTCCTCCCCGGTGGGCTCGCGCCCGTTCTCCTCGCGGAAGCGCTCGAGGTGCTTGTGGGCGTTCTCGACCATGATGATCGCGGCGTCGACCATCGCCCCGATGGCGATCGCGATGCCGCCGAGCGACATGATATTCGAGGTGAGGCCGAGCCGGTACATGGGCACGAAGGCCAGGAGGATGGCGACCGGCAGCGTGATGATGGCGACGAGCGCGGAGCGGAGGTGCCAGAGGAAGATGATGCAGACCAGGGCGACGACGATGCACTCCTCGAGCAGCTTCTCGCGCAGCGTGGCCACGGAGTTGCGGATCAGCTCGCTCCGGTCGTAGGTGGTGACGACCTTCACCCCCGGGGGGAGGGAGGGCTCGATCTCGCGCAGCTTCGCCTTCACCCCGTCGATGACGGCGAGCGCGTTCTCGCCGTAGCGCATGACCACGATCCCGCCGACGACCTCCCCCTTGCCGTCCAGCTCGGCGACGCCGCGCCGCATGTCCGGGCCGAGGTGGACCGTGCCGACGTTCCTCACGCACACTGCCGTGCCCCGCTCGACCTTGAGGGGGATGTCCTCGATGTCCGAGATCCCCCGGATGTAGCCGCGGCCCCGCACGAAGTACTCGGTCGAGCCCACCTCGAACACCTTGCCGCCGACGTCGTTGTTGGACCTCCTGATCCGGTCGACCACGTCGCCGAGCGCGATCCCGTGCGCGAGGAGCTTGTTGGGGTCGAGGTCGACCTGGTACTGCCTCACGTAGCCCCCGACCGGGGCGACCTCCGAGACGCCCTTCACCGACTCGAGGGCGTAGCGCAGGTGCCAGTCCTGGAGGCTCCTCAGGTCGGCCAGGCTGTTCCTGCCGGACTCGTCGACCAGGGCGTACTCGAAGACCCAGCCGACGCCTGTGGCGTCGGGGCCTATCACCGGGTTGACGCCCTCCGGGAGCGACCCCCGCACAGAGTTGAGGTACTCGATGACGCGGGAGCGCGCCCAGTAGATGTCGGTGCCGTCCTCGAATATGACATAGACGAAGGACTTGCCGAACATGGACTCGCCGCGGACGAACTTTACGTGGGGCGCGGCGATGAAGAGGGTCGAGATGGGGTAGGTGACCTGGTCCTCCACGAGGTCCGGGGAGCGCCCCTCCCAGTCGGTGTACACGATCACCTGCACGTCGCTTAAGTCGGGGATCGCGTCCAGCGGCGTGTGCTTGACCGCCCACACGGCCCCGGCGACGGCCATGAGGACGAGGATCAGGACGAGGAACTTGTTCCTGGAGCTTGCCTCTATGACCTTGTCGACCAGGGTGCGCGGCTCGGATTCGGGGGTGTTCATCGGTTTACCAGGACTTGAGGGCTCCCTGGACCTTCGACTCGGCGTCGACCAGGAAGTTGGCGCTGCTCACGATGCGCTCGTTCTCGGAGAGCCCGCGGGTGACCGCGTAGCGCTCGCCGTACTTGCGGCCGAGCTCCACGAAGCGGGGCTCGAGGCGGCCGTCGCCCTTGTCGACAAAGACGATGTTGTGGCGCCCGGTGGGGAGCACGGCGCCGAGGGGAATGGTCAGGCCCTCGCCCTGGTCCAGCTGGAGATCGACGTCCACGTACATGTCCGGGCGCAGCCTCATGTCGGCGTTTTCGACGTCGATCCTCACCCGGGAGGTGCGCGTCGCCTCGTTGATGAACGGGTCGACAAGAGCTATCTGGCCCGGGAACCTGGCCCCCGGGTACGCCGAGACGCTTATCGTGACCCGGGCCCCCGGCCTGAGGACGGGGATCTCCTCCTGGTAGAAGTCCACCCAGACCCAGACCTGCGAGAGCCCGACTAGGCTCACCAGGGCGTCGCCCGCCGCAACGCGCCGGCCCTGGCGCACCGGGATGGCGGAGACGACGCCGTCTACCGGCGACGCGATCGCCATGTACTCGCTGGCCTTTCTCGAGAGGGCCAGGGAGTCGATCTGGGCGTCGGAGACGTTCCACTGGCGCATGCGCTCGCGGGCGGAGGCGACCAGGCGGCGGGCGTCCTGCTCGGCCACGGCCGAGCCGCTCTTGACCGCGGAGTCGCGCATCCTCAGGAGGTCCAGGAACTCGTTCTCGGTGGCGACGAGGTCCGGGCTGTAGACGTCCATGAGGACCTGGCCCTTGGCGACGACGTCGCCGGGCGAGGAGACGTGCAGCTCGTGGACATAGCCGTCCAGGCGCGCGACGCAGTCCCACTGCAGCTGGGTCTCGACGGCGACGGTCCCGACGGCGCGGATGGTGGCCTTCAGGGGCGTCCTTGCGACGGTCGTGTACGTGATGCCGAAGAGCCTCTGGCGCTCCACGGGGATCGTGAGCTCGCCGGGCTGCGCCTCGGCATTGGCGGATGCCGGGGCGCTCGCCGGGTCGGCGGGCGCGGGCGCGGCCGCCAGCGCGGCGACGGAGAGGAGAAGGGGGCGGAAGAGGGCGGAAGGGTTCATCTTAAAGGGGGTGTTCGTTGGTTTGCGTCTTTTAGTGGCGGCCCGCGACCGGGTTCGGCGCGAACGCGGACGCAAGGTCCGCCACGCCCGTCAGGAAGGTGAGCTCGGCCATCTCGCGGCGCTGGTCGGCGCTCGCCTGGGTCAGGGCGAGGCGGTCGGAGACCAGCGCGCGGTGCGCCTCGAGGATGTCCTGGAAGCGCGACTGGTTGCTCTCCCAGGCGGCCCGGGCGCTCGCGAGCGCCTGCTCGGCGAGCGGGACCAGCTGGTCGCGGTAGAGCAGCGCCCGGCGCCTGGCGGTGTCCAGGTCGACGCACGCGTGGTGGACGTCCTCGCGCACCTCGTTCGCGTAGGCGTCCGCGTCGCGGTCGGCCGCCCGCGCGAGGGCCTTGTCGCGCGCCACGTCGCTGTCGTAGCGGGCGCCGTTCACCCACGGCAGGCTCAGGTTGACGGTCATCATGCCCTCCCGGAACCCCGCGTCGCCGCTGTACTGGCGCGCCTCGAGGCCGAGGCCGACCTCGGGCATGCGCATGTGCCAGGTCAGGTGGGACGCGGCCTCGTTCCTGACGGCCTCCTGCCGCAGGACCTTGAGCTTCGGAGCGAAGGCCAGCGCCGCCGACACGATCCGGTCGTCGTAGATGACGGGGCCGGCGAGGGCCGGGAGGATTAGCTCGGGCCAGCGCGAGCTGCGGTCGCGGCTGAGCAGCCGGTCCGCCTGCTCCACCTGGCTTGCGCGCATCGCCCTGACGGTCGTCAGCTGCTCGGCGGCCTCGGCCCGCTCGGCCTCGACCGAAAGCCACTCGACCTGGCTGGACTTCCCGGACCTGTAGCGGCTGTCGACCGACGCCATGGTCGTCTCGATCCAGTCGAGATCCTCGGCCGCGAGGCCGGCCGCGCGGTCCGTGAGCGCGATGTCGAGGAGGGCGAGCGTGATCTCGCGCCGCAGGTCCTCCTGGGCATAGCCGACGCTCAGCCTATCGCGCGTCGCCTTGGCCTCGGCGACGTGCCGGACGAGATCGGGGTGCCCGAAGAGGGGTAGCTTTTCCTCGATCCCGTAGAGGATGTCGCCCTCCTGCGACGCCGGCATGCCTCGCGGGGTCGACCCCCAGACGCCGAGCGTGAAGACGGGGTCCTCCCAGGTCCGCACGGAGTCGACCGCGGCGGCGGCCGCGTCGGCGCGCGCTCCCGCGGCGAGGATGGTCGGGTTGCGCCCGTTTGCCTCGGCCATGAGGTCGTCCACGAGCTTCGGCGTGATGTCGAGCGGGCCGTCCGCGGGCGCCTGGGCGCGAAGGCCTGGGTCGGAGAGGATTAGGAGGATCGGGAGGATGTGGTGGAAAGCTTTCATGGGAGTTGGTTTTCGGGATGACGCATGCGCGCCCGTTCTTGGGCGCGGCGGCGCAGATGCGACGCAACGGTCGGAAAGAGCCCGCGCAACGTGCGCGGGCACACTTCGGGGCCCCGGGGCCTAGATCAGGAGGCTGCAGTGCGCCCTGAACAGGGGCACGCGGGGGCCGTCGGCGGCGAACGCCGCGGCGACCGGCAGGATCGGGAGGAGCGCCGGCCTGACGGGCAGGGCGAGCCATTCCATCCGCGCGGGACCGGACGGGCGCTCCCTGCGCGCCTCGACGGTCGCGGCGCGCGAGGGTTCGCACGCCGTGGTGACCACCGGGCCTGCCGGGCACGCCGCCTGCCCGCATCCGGGCATCCCGCACGAGCCAGGGACCCTGCAATGCGAGCACCCGCACGAGCGCGCCTTGAGCGGCTCAAGCCGCGGCACCTGCACGAAAGTCGTGCAGAGGACGGCCAGCAGGAGCCAGGCGATGCGCTTCATGCGAACGGCCAATCCTACGGTTTTGCGGGCCCCCGCGCAACCGTTATCGCCGCCTGAGGGTGTCCGCTCAACCCAATGAACGCCAGCGGCTTGCGCGGACGTAAAGGGGCGGCCCGTTTGCGCCGCCGCCGGGCTCGTCGTCTTTAGGCTCGGAGTCCAACGCCCCATCGCCTATGCCCGGACACCCATGAAGGTCCTTGCCGTCGAAGACGACAATGTGTCGCGAGCCGTGCTTCGGCGCTCCCTGGAGCATCTGGGGCACGCAGTCATCGAGGCGCGCGACGGCGACGAGGCGTGGAAGGCCTGGCTGGCCGAGAAGCCCCGCGTGGTCGTTAGCGACTGGCAGATGCCGGGCATGGACGGCCTCGGGCTGTGCCGCCGGTTTCGCTCCCAGCAGGGCCTGGACTACGTCTACTTCATCCTGCTGACGGGAAGGGGGGATTCCGTCGCCAACCGGCGGGCGGCGGCCGAGGCGGGCGTGGACGACTTCCTCACCAAGCCCGCGGACCTGTCGGCGCTGTGGATGCGGCTGCGGGTCGCAGAGCGTATCCTAAAATATACTACGCAGGTGCACCGGCTCGAGGAGATGATGCCGATGTGCTCCTACTGCAAGAAGATCAGGGACGACAAGAACTACTGGCAGCAGATCGAGAGCTACATAAACGAGAGGACCGGCACGGAGATCAGCCACTCGGTGTGCCCGGAGTGCTACCAACGGGTGGTCCTGCCGGAGCTGGAGCGCCTGAAGAAGGAGGCGCTAGAGGAGAAGGCCACGCCCCCTGGGCGGCGCATGGCGGCTAAAAGACAGCGGTAAGGTCCTGCTGCGCGCCCGGCTCCACGGTGAGCTCCCCCAAGGCCGAGCACTCCGCCTCGTCGTTCTTGTAGAGCTTGAACCTGACGGCCTTCGTGGCCTCGGCCGTCTCCCAGCGCCACTTGCCGATCGAGACGAAGGAGAGGGGAACGCCCCGGTCCCAGCTCAGGCCCGGGCCTTCGCCGCGGATGAAGAGGCGGTTGCCGATCCCGATGTAGGCCGTGACGACGAGCCGCGTCGACCCGTCCGCCGACACGGCGGGCTCCGCGACCTCGGGCGGGGAAAGCTGGCTTTCGCTCTCCGCGGGCTTGGGCTTGGGCTCGGGCTCGGGCTTGGCCTCCGGCTGGGGCGGCGGCTGGGCGGCGGCCGCCTTCCTTGGGCCTCTCTTGCGGGGCGCCGGCGCAGGGGCCGCCTCGGGAGCCGGGGTTGCGGCGGGCGCGACCTGCGCCTCCGCTGCCGCGGGCGTCGCGGAGGCGCCAAAGGGCGAGTACGACGAAGCGACCGCGGGCTTGATCTCCACGATCCTGTCCGGCAGCACCGGCGGCACCTCGGGTGCGACAACGGGCAGAGGCTCGGCAGCCGCCGGCCTGGAGGCGGCCGCCTCGGCCAGCCGCTTCGCCACGGCCTCAAGCCTGGAGACAACGTCCGCCTGGTCCTTTTTTGAGCCCGCCTCGAGCGCTCGAAGCTCGGCCAGCTTCTCAAGGACCTGCTTCGTGAGGGCTTCGGCCCTGCCCGCGTTTTCCTGGGCGGCATGGGCCGCCTTGGAAACCGCGGACTCGACGCCGCCGACGGAGGAGGCGATCGCCTTGGCCGCGGATTCGAGCTTCGACGCGGATTCGCCGCCGTCTTTCCTCGAGCCCTCGAGCGCGGCCTTGAGCTCCGCGATCCTCTCGCCGATCGCCTTGGAGAGGGACTCCGACTTGGCGAAGTTCTCCTGTGCGGCCTCGGCGATCCCCTGGAGCCCCGTCGCCGCGATTGCGATCTGCTCGGCCGACGCCGCGACCGTGACGGAAAGGGCCTGGAGCGAGCGCTGGCGGTCGTCGAGCGCCTCGTCCTGCCGGCGCGCGTAGTCCGAGACGAACGGGATCACCCCGATCACCACGGCGACGATGACGCACGCCGCGAAGGCGAGCAGCGGCATCCCCGTGAACGGGCGGCCGGATTGGTCGTAGATGATCCATGCCGTGGCCAGCAGGGCTGCGTCGCCGGTCAGGAAAATCCATTTGGGTAGCCTCGGCGTATCGCTGGGAAGATTCATCGTGGCGGGGGCCAAGCATTTCTGTCCCCGGTAGGCCGGGATTTCAACCCGGAAACGCTTGCGCCTCGACCCGAGCCGAAGCGCGACAGGATCTCCGAGTAGAGGCGGTCCCACTGGGCGGGGTCGAGGTCGCGCTTTCGCCCCGGCGACACCTGCCGGTGGTCGACTACCCGCGCTGCGTCCCATCCCAGGGGCTCCCAGCGCTCGCCCAGCCACTCGAGGGCCGAGCAGACCTGCTCCTCGGTGAGAGGGGCGAGGTGGGTGTCGCCCGCGAACGCGATCCCCAGCAGGAAGTCGTTGCAGCGCTCGCGGCCCAGGAAGCGCGAGGAGCCCGCGTGCCAGGCGACCTGCTCGTCTGGGACGAGCGTGCAGCGCGTCCCGTCGAGGCCGATCAGGCAATGGTAGCTCACCCGGCTCGCGGGGTCGAGCATGCGGGCAATCGTCTCGTCGAACCCCATCCCGCTGTGGTGGAAGAGGGCGCCGAGGCGCTCGTGCGCCGCAGGGTCCCGGTTGGGCGAGAACCACTCAATGCGCGCGAAGGCCATCCCTAGAGTCGGCGCCATGCCGCGAACGCGAGGGCGCCCACGAACACGATGCGGATGGACCCCTCGAAGGTGAGGATGATGAGGACCCTGTTGAGACCACAGTTGCGCCGGAAGGCGTAGCCCACGAGGGTCGTCACGACGAGGCCGGCCGCCGGGCCCCGGGTGCCCGGGGTCGCTAGGAGCGCGAGGGTCCACATGGCGTAGAGGGCGATCGTAAAGGTCCACAGGAACGAGACGGGCTCGCTCGGGCCCATCTCGCGCGGGTCGGAGCCCCGGGCGATCTGCTTGATGCCCAGGTAGCGCTCGCACATCACCAACTGCCAGATCTCGAAGATCAGGAAGAGTGGGGCCAGGAGCGCCAGTGCATTCACGGGTGGGAGCTTGGGGCATGCCACCGCCGGAAACAAACATGTTCAACTGCGTTGCGCTTGCGCAGGGCGGCCGCGCCGCTACGCTCGCGCCACTGTGCCTGTCCGGACTGTCATTATCGATGATGAGGCGGTGTTCAGGCAGATGCTGTCTTCGGCCTTGAGCAGGGTGCGCGGGATCGTGGTCACCGGCGCGTTCAAGGACGGGAAGTCGGGGCTGGACTTCTGCCTGAAGGAACCGCCAGGCCTGGCGATCGTCGACCTGTACCTGCCGGGGATGCACGGGCTCGAGGTCGTCCGCGAGATCCGCGCGAAGCTTCCGGCGACGCGCGTACTCGTGCTGACGGGGCACCCCGACGGCGACCTCCCGGGGCGGCTGATCGCGCAGGGCGTCCACGGGTTCGTGGACAAGAGCGCCCCGCTCAACTACGTGCTTGAGGCGATCGAGTCGGTCGTAGGGGGCGGCATGTTCTTCGCGGCCCACGTCCCGCCCAAGGCGACGGCGGGCGCGCAGCCCAGGGTCGAGCCGGAGGTCAAGACCGGGCCGCCCGTGACCACGATCAATGCCGTCGAGACCCTCTCCGGCCGCGAGATCGAGGTCGCGCGCCTGGTGGCCGAGGGCTTCTCGTCCAAGGAGATCGCTGACCGGCTTGGCCTGAGCGTGCGCACGGTCGAGAAGCACCGCGCGAACATCATGGACAAGATCAACGTCAAGGAGGTCGCGAGCCTCGTGCGCTGGTGCATCCAGGCCGGGATCGTGAAATCCTGACGCGCCTGGCGCCCCGCTAGGCGGAGGCGTACTTCCTCAGGTCGCTCGCGAAGGCCTCGAAGTCCGACATCGCCTCGGCCAACTCGCCGGGCACCACGGCCCCGCCCGGGCGCGACAGCCGGTCCTCGAGCTCGGCCATGCGCTTAGAAAGCCCCTCGGACCCCATGTGCAGGGCGCTGCTCTTGAGGCTGTGGGCCAGCCTCAGCTGGTCCTCCTGGCCGCTCGTGACCATCTTCTCGATCGTTGCGGGGAAGTCGGCGAGGAACACCTGCACGATCTCCTTGGTCGCCGTGTCGCCCAGGAACGACGAGAGGTCCCTCAATGCGTCGTTGGGCGGCGGCTGGCTCACGTCCTTGATTGGCGCCGAGATTGCGTCCGGCGGCAACCGATTAATTGTCAGGGGAGGGGAGACGCGGGCCCGCGGAGAGGGCCGCTGAGGCCACGGCGGCTTCCCTGCGGCCGGCGCAAGGGGGGCGCCGATCGCCAGTGCTGCTCCGCCCGGCCTACGCATTAGGGTTATCGGACCTTATGAACGAGAACTTCTGCACGTCGTCTCGCCGCTTCCAGCCGCGGCCCGCCCAGAAGGCCTTCCCGACCTCGTTGGTCGCAAGGACGTCCAGGTGGCACTTGAGGATCCCCTGCTCCTCGAGCCTGTCGAGGCAGCGGGTCACGAGGGCCGTCGCGATGCCCGCCCGCCGGTGCGCGGCGTCGACCAAGACGTGGTTCAGGTAGCCGCGGCGCCCGTCGTGGCCGCACATGGCGCAGCCGACGACACGGCCCTCGTGCAGCGCGACGAAGCTCATGCCGGGGTTGCGCCGCAGGTACGCGGCCACGCGCTCGGCGGAATCGGCCTCGCGCACGCAGATCCCGTGCGTGCGCCCCATGAGGGAGAGCACGTCAGGCCACCGCTCTATGGTGAGCTCGGCTATCTGCACGGGGGCCATGATTGACAGCGCTGCGGCCCGCGCCAAGCCCCGCCTCGCGCCCCCTAGCGGCGTCGGCGGCGCGGCCGGGGACCCGGCGCCGGGTCCTCGGCCGCGCGCAGGTGCTCCCGCTCCTGGGCCGCCGCGCCCGGCTCGGGGTAGAAGTGCCATTTCCCGTCGGACTTGTGCGCGTGTATCTCGGGCAGGAAGTGCAGGTCCCACTCAGCCAGCATCTGGAAGTACTGGCTTCGCCCGAACTTCAGGTCGCGGCAGCGCGCCTCGATGCGCGCCCACATGTCGTGGGTGAAGGAGATCCCTTTATACCGCATTCAGCATAATG
>PLXS01000037.1 GCA_003151515.1 Opitutaceae bacterium | reverse complement strand
TTGGTTCGGATTCTTCGCTAGAGAACTCTACCGGATGTTCGTACCGCGACCGGCCAGCAAATTAGACTTTCAACGCCCGCCAATCCAGCATGCGACCAACGAGCTCCAGTGGGGTTCAGCCCGGGTCCACTCCAGTTTTGGGCTTTCGCGGACCCGGACTAAACCTCGCTGGTTGTGCAATACAATCGTCGGATCCGACGCTTTCCTCAGGCACGCCTCCAGCGGTGCAGGAGTCGCGCCATCGTTAGATGACATGAAGCCGACAGGCAGCGGATAAACCGCCAACCTGTCGGCTGATGAACGCTAACAACACACAAAATAATCTGGAACGTGCTCTCGTCGAGACGGGAGTGATCATCAAGTTGGGGCTGGATGTTTACGCAGCGAAGGTAGCGATCTGCGTGCAGATCGACGGTGCAACTCCGCAGCCGTCCCAGCTAGTACCGAGCGAGCGTGTGCTAGGATGGATCTCGGCTTTGCGTGCGCGCCATCCCGGTGCGCGGGTGGTAAGTTGCTATGAGGCGGGACCGATCGGCTACGTCCTGCACCGGCAGCTGGTCGCAGCCGGTATTGAGAACCTGGTCGTGACACCGCAGCGACTGGACACCGATGGGCGCCGGCAGAAGACGGACCGACTGGATGCCCGTGCCCTTGCCGAGCGGCTAGATCGCTACATCCGCGGCAACCGCCATGCGATGAGCATCGTGCGGGTGCCGACGCCCGCGCAAGAGCAGGCCCGCTCGCTCGTGAGGATGCGCAGCCAGCTGATGCGCACCCGACGCAAGCACGAGGCTCGTGGACGGGGTGTGATGCTCGCCCAGGGAATCCGGGTCCAGGGAGCTTGGTGGAGCCCGGCGAAGTGGGAGAAGCTGGTACCAACACTGCCTGGTTGGCTGCGCCCGATCGTCGAAGTGTGGCAGCGGATGGCGTTGGAAGCGGACGCCGAGGAACGCAAGGTGCGTGAGAAGCTTGAAGAGGCGGCTCCGTCGCAGCTGCCCCGCGGGATCGGGGCGCTCACCTGGGTGACGATTAGCAGGGAGATCCTCGACTGGTCTCGGTTCAAGAACCGGCGTCAAGTGGCCAGCTATACGGGCCTCTGCCCTGGCATTAGCCAAAGCGGGGAACGTACCCATTACGGCAGCGTCAACCGCCACGGCAATCCGGCGATCAGACACGCATTGATCGAGCTGGTTTGGAGACTGGCGCTTTGGCAGCCGCAATATCCCCCGGTGCGATGCCTGGTCGAGAAGAGCCTATCGCCACGATTGAGGCGCAAGGCCGCGGTGGCTGCTGCCCGCCGCCTCGCGATCGATCTGTGGCGACTGGCCACCGGACAGACGACCCCGGAGAACGTCGGTCTTACCGCGCCCTACGCTCCGCGTACCAGCTAGCCCGTAATTTCGTTCTTTCCCCTGACACCACTTTGCGACCACGGCGCGCGTGCGTGACCCGCGCTGATCCTCTGCACTGAGGACCGTCCGTTAGATTGCACCGCTCGTGGCCGCCCATTTTTCGCATATTCATTGTGTTCCCGACTAATGGGACGGATAGGAGCTTGAACCGAGGTAGGCACCTCGCGTTAGGGATGGCCAACGTAGACTCGCAAAGTGGCGCCTGTACAACCAACCCCAGATATCCCATGATCACATCTCGATGTTAGGCGTAACAACTGTCTGCTTGACCTCGCCGGCTTCATAGGAGCGCGGGTCACCTCAACGTTGGACTTTTGAAAACGGCATTCACGTTGTCGCTGGTCGCCTTATTTCTGGGAGGCTGCGGCATTCCCTTATCTCAGAAGGCGATTGAGGAGAAGCCTGAAGCAATATTCGTTAAGCAAGCAGTCGAGCGTCTGGTGTCGAAGGACTTCTCTTATATCGAGACTGTATTAGATCCTGAACTCCAGATTGCGGACGTTCGCGGTGCATTGGCAAAGACGGCCGAATACTTCCTGCGGGAGAAACCAACATCGATTAAGTTTCTTGGCTGGTCTTTCGAGAAGGTAATGGGTCAGGCCCGCCGAACTAACCTAACGGTCGAATACGGATACGGGAATTCTCAGTGGGTCCTCGTGACCGCTCAACTACGGGGCGAGCCCGGGGAATTCCGGATTTGGGGTTTCCATGTGCAAAAGCTGCCGAAATCGCTTTCAGAGCTCAATGCGTTCACCTTCTCGGGAAAAGGTTGGATCCATTGCTTCTTTATCTTCGCGATGGCTCTCGCTTTTGGGATCACAGTCTACGCCCTAATGCTGTGCGTAAGAACAGCTGGATTGAGGCGAAAGTGGCTATGGGTGCTATTCATATTGTTTGGCGTGTGCGCATTTTCTCTAAATTGGACAACAGGTGAATTCAAAGTCGCCGTCCTCCATTTCAATCTCTTCAGCGCCGCGGCAATGCGTAGCGGGTTTGCGGGACCCTGGATTTTGACTTACTGCGTGCCTGTCGGGGCAATGGTCTTCTTATCCAAACGGCGTGGAATGGCCGCATTGCAGGTGAAAACGGCTGAGGCTAACCAAACAGCGGATCCGACGCCTTCGTCTGACGCGCCGGCTGCGGGGCAGCCGCCGCACCAGACGTAGTCGCGGATCATTTCAACGTCCGGCGACATTTGCCAATCATGGCTTGAGCTCAACGAGATTGCCAAGGGATCGCTATGCCTACCAGGATAAGCGGTGAGGACGCCATATGAGATACCTTTGTGTGGGTTACTACGATCGAGAGAAAATGGATGCCCTACCCAAGGCGACGATCGATGCCGTCATGAGCGAGTGTCCGCCTTTCATGGAAGAATTATACAATAGCGGGAAGGTATTCCTCGTGGCTGGCACTGAGCCGGAGGCTAAGGTCCTGCGACGTGTGGGTGGAGAAGTGCGGATTGCAGACGGTCCTTTGAGAGGGGGCCACGAGATGATTGGTTGCGTGTTCTTGGTTGAAGCGCTGGACATAGCCGATGCAGTGCGAGTGGCCTCGCTCCATCCGACCACGCGAATTGCCGCAGGTGAGCAATTGGGCTGGCGTATCGGGATCAGCCCTGTCCACTACTTCGAGGAAAGAGAGTTGAAGAAATAACCGCGTGGGGCCTCAGCACGAGGAGCCGAACCCACGACCGGATCCGACGCCTCCGTCTGTCACGTTCCCTGCGGGCCAGGAGCCGAGCCGCCGCTAGCGAGCGGCCCTTTCGATGCCCCAATGATCCGCGCCAACGTTCGGCCATTACTGCCGCCCCGCATGGGGAATCGCTAGCGCGGGCGCCGGATCCGGTGGTCGGTTCGGTATTCTTCGAAAGGTAATCGCCGGCTTTTCGAGATCGAGCGAGGCCCCCAGGGGAACCAGCAGATCCATGCCAATTATGCCCGAGATCGGGCGCCCATCATTCGATATTATCAGCCGGTCGAACAGCACTCCCAATACGCTCTCGGAAGGAATCTCGAGCTTGTCCAGCCGTGCAAAACCGAGGTCAATCGAATCAAGTATGACCGTCGACGCTCTCCTGGACCAACCTATCCCAAAAACGACGCTGTTCTGCCCTCCGGAGAACTTCGCATTCTATGAACTTGCAAATTCACGGGTGAACAGGGTCGAGCTGCTCCCGGAATCAACGAGGAAAAGGCTCCTGTTCCCGTTGATCGAGAGCTCCACGACATAAAAGACTATGCGCCCGTCCATGGAGATCGTGTCCATCGGAAGGGTGACCGATCCGACGCCGTTCCACCTAACCGTGGGAAGCGACCATTTCCCAAAAGTGTCGTTTCCCCGCGGCGACGCGCACGCCGCGAGAGTGACGACGAGGGCCATGGCAACGGCGCCTTTCATGACGCCAAGCATTGACGCATGAGGAACTACTGCGACGGCGTCGCTGCGCCGCTGGCAGTTGCGCCCCGCAGAATCGCCGCCGCTTGGGCCTGGCTCCGGACCCTTTGCAGGAGTCATCCGCCGTCGTCCATCTGCGCCACAAGCTCCAGGAATACCTGGGCGAAGGATTGGTCCATCTCCCTGACCAGCTCGCCGACCAGGGCGCCGTCGCGGATGACGCCAGGCCCGAAGTCGTCGGCAGACAGGGTGACCTCCTTTCCTTTCGGGGTCCGGAAGGTCCAGTCCAACTCGACCCAATGGCGCTGGAAATTCACCGTCGCCTGCTCGTTGATCTGGTCGAACGAGTGGGCTTCGGTGACGCTCCATGTCCTGGGGTAGACCCCGGGGAACGCGGTGTTGAACCCCGCAACCAGAGCCGGGAGGTTCAGGCGCTCCGTCCTGTTGATCTCGGGCGAGCGGAAGTCCCTCCTCCCGAACGGGAATTTGAAGTTGATCGGTGCGTCCATCGCCGGATTGGGCAGGTCGATGACGACGCGCAGCCGCCTTACAGCCCCCTGGTTCTTGGAGCTCAGCCGCGCAAATGCAGCCATCCAGTCATCCCTCGTGGGCGCGACCTCCAGGACCGCCGTCGAGTCCAGCCGGAAGGTAAGGACGGGGGTCCCATCGGACGCGGGCTTCTTCACGTCCGGCGCGGCCTGATCCTGCATTTGGGTCACCCTCATCATGATCAGTATGCCGTAGTCGTTGCCCGCGGGGCCCCTGCCAAGGATGCAGTTCCAGTCCCCCTGCGTAGCCGAGAATTCAACGCCGTCCTTGAATGTCGCCATCGCCGGCTTGCCGACGTCCAGGTCGACACCAGGGATCTTCTCCCTGGAGCCCACGACCGAGAATGAGGACTCAAACTCAACGGAAACCTGGCCGGGAACCTTGCCCGACGGCTGGACCTTGAACTCAAGGACCGAGAACGCCGCGTCGGGGCCGCCCGGCACCTCGTGCAGCCGGTAGTCGCCGCTTGGCAGCTTCTCGAAGTACTGCACGTTCTGGCTCACCATCAGCCGCGCCGGCTCCCCGGACTTGAGGACCACCACGGGAACCGAGTACGGGATGAATACCGATTTTGCGTCGGACTGCTCGTTCCACCCGTAGTTCGCGCCGTCCGCGCCAAGCAGGGTCTTCTCGCCGCGCCGGATGGTCACCGGCGGCTTCAGGACCAACCACGACTTGCCGTTCTCGGCGCTCGAGGTTCTGGACGAGGCTGCGTTCACTTCCAGGTCGCCGAATTCGGCGTTCCTGAAGATGCGAACGTCGGTCTCCAGCTTGTACGTGTCCGCGGCGGGCGCCGGACTGACCGAAAGGGGGACCGACCAGGATCCCAGGACGATGAGGAAGTGGCGGGTTTTCATTGGGACTCTCCTGTGTTCATGGGATTCAAGGCGAGGAGACGGTCACCTCCATGCGGGGCATGGGGCGGCGGCTTGCCGGGGCCGTGAGCAGCATCTGCTGGAACATTCCCGTGGCCGCGATCCGCTGGGCGTTCGCGGGAGCGGTGCGCCCGGGCGCGGCCCGCGGCGAGCGCAGCGCGAACGCGCCGGCGATGGCCGCCGCTGCGCCCAGGGAGCAGAGGGCAAGGAGAAGCCCGCGCCGGGCGCGCCGGCTGCCCGGCTGCGGGCCGCGGAGAGCCTCGCCCAGGAGGCTTTCGATGCGCTGGTCGAGCGCGGCGGACGGCGTGGCGGGGCGGGTCGATTCCAGCTGCTCCTCTATGTTCATCGCGGCGCCTCCTTTAGCATTGCCTCCCGGATCTTTTCCAGGCCCCGGCGGTACCACGAGGCGACAGTGGGCAGTGGAACGCGCCGGATCTCGGATATCTCATGGAAGGTGAGGGAGCTATAGACCTTGAGGACGATGGCCTCCCTTTCGTCCGGGGAGACCCCTTGAAGCGCCTCCTCCAGGTCCAGCGCCAGGTGGCTGCCGCGACCGCCTCCGTAGGCGGGGTCCGGCGGATCGTCCGCAAGGATGGGTGCCGACCTGACCCTCGAGCGGCGCAGGCCGTCCAGGGCGGCGTTTCGCACGCAGCGGAAGACATAGGGCCGGGGGTCCGAAGGCAGCGAGTCCCTGTGCAGGAGCCGCTCGAACGCCTGATGGATAGCGTCCTCGGCCGATTCCCGGGAATGGGTGATGGAGACCGCATAGGTGTAGAGCTGTTGGCGATGGCCGGCATAGAACGAACGCAACGTGTTGATGACCGCCTCGCTCATGCCGGTTCAGGGCCTCCCAGGGGATGTCATCAAGGGTATCCACGCACGAGTGGCGCGTTTTTGTGCATCTGGATGGAGTTTCATCGCCCGCTGCGTTTGAGGCTGTCCGATGGCCGGCACCCTATTGATAATCGCCAAATTGTGAAACCCGTTCGGCTCTTTTGCGTCTGGCGTCGTGTGCACCGTGCCCAACCGCCAAGAGCCGCGAAGGCGTTTTCCGGAATGCGTTGCCGCGCGCAGTCACGCCGGACACGTTTGGCCGATATGCGCCTTCTTGCAGCCATGCTGCTCGTGGTCCTAGTCTCTGCGTGCAATTCGGAGCCCGAGGTCTCCGCTCGGGGTCGCGTCATCGTGGTCGACCCCTCCGGGGCTCCGATCAGGGGCGCCATCCTGGTCCCCGAGCCGGAGAACCCGTCCGTTGTACCCATAAAATACGACCGCGACGAGATTGCGGCGCGGGCGTCCGACGCGCAGGGCGTTCTGCCCGCGCTGCTTGACATGTGCCTCTGGGATAGCGACGGCTGCTACCATTTCCGGGTCCAGAGGAGCGGGTACGAGGACGCGGCGATGGTCGTGTCCAGGGACCTTTTCCCGCCGGTGCTAAGGATCGTCCTAAAGCCGGTGTCCAGCTCGTCCAAGCCGGCGAGGCGGCCGGGCGCGTCATCCGCCTAGGCTGCCCCGCGGTGGCGTGCGGCCAATGGCCCATGTCGGTTCCCGAGCCCTGTGCCCCGGTGGCATGCGGCCGCCGGCAGTCCCCTCGTGCGTGGCAAAGCGGCGCCTACCGCGGGAGTATCTCGATCTCCTCGATCTGCACCGAGTTCCAGCCGTCCTCGTGGCCCTCGATCACCAGCCGGTTGGCCCCGGGCGCCAGATCCACGGGCACGTCGAGCGGCTTCCATTCGGCGGCAGTCGGGGCCATGGACAGCTTGATCTCGGGGCCGCCTCCCACGGCCAGCGTCAGGGCGACGGGCGCCTTCTGGTTGCTTGAGTAGCGGATGCGAACGATGCGGGGCCCGCCCGCGCCGCCCAAGACCCCGAACGTGATGCCGCTGCCGGCCCGGCCAAGGTTGCGCATGAAACCCAGCGGGTGGCCCTCCTCGCCGCGCCCGGCGACCTCGGCCACCCCCCTGCGGTGGGCGAGCGCGGCCGCGTACGTGGAGCGCGGATGCAATGCGGGCTCGATCGTTATCGAGTTGAGCGAGAGGCCGGACGCCTCGACAAAGGCAACGAGGCTCGTCTCGCCGGGATTCATGTACACGCCCGGGAACCTGAAATCCCTGAAGGCGTCGCCCCCTCCGGTCGCGGGGAGCTCCACCTGCGCGAGTGTCTGGTCCAGGGCGATGAGCCCGAGGCGGCCCGCGCTCGCGGCGCTCGCCGCACGCACGGTGATGTCGAAGTACCCGCCGTTTCCGCAGTCGACAGAGTAGCGCGCCCATTCGCCGGCCTGAAGCCCCGCAAGCGCGTAGCCGCCGCCCGCGTCGGAGGTCGGCGCGAGCCCGAAGTCGTCGGGCCGGTAGACCGCGTGGGCCGGCGCGGGCCGCGTCGAGTGGAAGGCCACGCCCTCGCCGCCATTGTCGTAGTTGCTCGCCTTGATGGTCGCGGGCAGCGACGGCGCGGGGAAGAAGTGCGGCGTCGGCCTGCCGCCGGATCCCGCGACCTCGCCCTTCGGGTCGATCACGTCCGCGACCAGGGTCGGGGCGACCCGCGGCTCGAGGGGCGCCCCGTCAAGGCCCACCCGGATCAAGTGGCTTGTCCCTGGGCCCGCCGGGACGCTGAGCGAGAGCACGCGGCCGGCGCCGTCCCAGGCGGAGGCCATTCCGGCCAGCGGCGCGTGGTCGACCTCCACGGAGACCGGCGCCCGGCGCAGATGCAGCCTGAGGACGTAGGTCTTGGGCGCATAGCGCTTGTTGGATTCGTCGATGGTAAACGCCACCGAGCGAAGGTCCGAGGCGTCGCACGCAAACCGCGTCGTCGTGAAGTCCCCCGACTCGTACGCGAAGGAGTGCCCGTCGTCGCGGTAGAGCGTGAACTCGGACCTGCCGTCCGGATAGGCCTCCACGGTCAGCGGGTCCCACGGCTTCTCGGAGGTGTTCCTCATGTCCGGCGCCAGAGGGATGATCGCGCCCGGCCTGACCAGCACCGGGATCCGGTTCTGGGGCGCGGCGACGACCCAGTCGCGGCCGCCCGGGTAGTCGCAGCCGCTGTCCCAGTCGGTCCAGGTCCCCGGCGGGACGTACACCGTGCGGTTCGACTGTCCCTCGAAGAGGACGGGCGCCACGAGAAGCTCGCTGCCGAAGAGGTACTCGTCGCCGGGCGCGGCGACGCTGCGGGGGTCGCCCGGGAATTCCAGGGCAAGCGGGCGCACGATCGGCAGGCCCGTGCGGCTGGCCTGCCAGGCGTGGGAGTAGATGTAGGGAAGCAGCCGGTAGCGCTGCTGCAGGTAGTGGCGCGTTCCCTGCTCGGTCGCGATCCCATACGCGTAAGGCTCCGGCGCGCCGCCCGCCTTGTGCGCCCGGGTTATCGGGCTGAACGCCGAGAACTGCATCCAGCGCTCGTAGAGGCGAGCGTGGGCGCCCAGCTGGTCGTCCCTGTAGTAGCCCGTCAGGAACCCGCCCGTGTCGCAGGTCCAGTACGCGAGCCCCGAGAGACCAGAGTTGAGCATCTCCGGGGGGTGCGCCCGGTAGGTTGCGTAGTCGCTGTAGATGTCCCCGGTCCAGACGGCCGCATGGTGCGCCTGCAGCCCCGCCGGCCCGGCGCGCGTCAGGATGAAGGGCCGCTCCGCGGGGTGGACCGAGAGCTGCACGCCCTCGAAGGAGAGAGTGCACAGGAGCGAGTACTCGTTGTGGATCCCGGCGGGCCCGCCCCCGTAATAGTGCGTCTGGGGCGGCTCGCCCTCGGGCTCGTCCAGGTCGAGCCACCAGCCGGAGACACCCTCCTCGTTGAGCCTTCGCGTCTGGGGCCAGAGCCATTCGTTCATCCTGGGGTGGGTGAAGTCGAGGAGCTTCCCCCCGTAGTACCCGCACTCGACGGGGTTACCGTGGCCGTCGGTCGCGAAGACCCCCATGGCCCAGCCGGACGCGAAGGTCGGCGAGGCCTGCTGCACCATCGGGCCCGACTGCGACACGACGATCCTCACCCCCTTCCTCGCGTACTCGGCGATCTTCTGCGCCGGCGTGAGGCCGTGCCCCGACTCGAGCCACCTCTTGGCCCAGACGTAGTCGGTGATGACCTCGGGCCAGTCGGCGTCGATCACCATGACGTCGACCGGGAAGCCGCGCTGCGTCAGCTGGTTGTACGCTTCGTCGAGGGCGTCCCAGTCGTAGTACGTGCACTTGCTCTGCCAGTAGCCCAGCGCCCAGAGGGGGGGAAGGGACGGCCTGCCCGTGAGGCTCGTGTAGCGCTCGATCACCTCCGCGAGCCCCGGGCCGTCCATCACATAGAGGTCGATCTCGCCCCCGTCGGCGTCCACTCGAAGCTGGTCCGCCCGGGTCTTCCCGAGGTCGAAGCGCATCCTGTGGACGTTGTCGAAGAAGATGCCGTAGGCGCGGCCGTCGCCCCCCGTGCTGAGAAGGAACGGTATCGGGTACTGCGCCGTGACGTTGCCGGACTCGATCTGCTGTCCGGCCCACAGGTCGCGCACGACGCCCCTGCGGTCGAGGCGCCCGTTGTTGCGGTTGTCCTGGCCTAGCCCGAGCAGGCGCTCGGAGCCACAGAGCGGGAAGGTGAGCGTCCACGGGCCGCCGGCCGCCGGAGCGCTCACGAGCGCGTCCCTAAGGATGGCCGGTGCGGATTCGCCTGCGCTCACCCCGAAGGCCAGGCTGCCCGGGTCCACGGTCACCCTCAGGGCTCCCGTGTCCGCGTACACCCTGCCTCCGGCCTCGCCCCGGGAGAGGGGGGCGCGCGCCTTTGGCGCCGGCGCCATCGCGAGCGACGGGTCGCGGGAGAAGCCCCCGGAGGGCTTTATCCAGATGCGCACCACGTGGGGGTCCGGCGCCTCGATCCGCAGGCGGGAGCCGGACGGACCGTCCACGATGACATGGTCCGCCTGCGCCGAATCGGCATGCGCCCGCGGGGCCGCGGCCAGGGCCACGGCAAGGAGCGCCGTCATGGGGATCCTCATGCGGGGGTAGTGCATCGAAGCCCAAACAAAAAGCCTTCGGCAAGGGGAGTGCAAGTGCTGGCCCATGGGTATCTTGGCCCTCGAACCGCGGGAGGCCCGCCCTCGCTTTATGCTTTCCTTTTGAAGCTAGGCTTGGTTCACCTTTGGACCCGCCATCGGCCGGCCTCGGCCCGGCGCGATACCGCAATACAACAACATCATGCGACACACGATCTCAGTACTCGTTGAGAACAAGTTCGGGGTTCTGGCGCGCGTTGCCGGCATGATTTCCGGGCGCGGCTTCAACATCGACTCCCTGAACGTCGCACCGACCCACGACGCTTCGCTTTCAAGGATAACGATGGTGCTCAAGGGCGACGATGCGTCCCTGGATCTCTGCACGAAGCAGCTGCGCAAGCTCGTCAACGTGGTCGAGGTCATGGATTTCAAGGAGGGCCAGACGATCGCCCGCGAGCTAATCCTCGTGAAGGTCAGGGCCGACGCGAAGACGCGCCCAGAGATCCTCCAGATCAAGGAGGTATTCAGGGCCAAGATAGCGAACCTTGCCCAGGACTCGCTCATCATCGAGGTGACGGGCGACGAGGATAAGATCGCCGCCTTCCTGGGGCTTCTCGAGCCCTTCGGCGTCGTCGAGCTCGCCCGCACCGGACGCCTCGCCCTGACCCGCTAGGCACCAGGCCCCCAAACGATTACCACCATGCCCGCCAAAGTGTACACCGACAGGGACGCCGACCTCGGCGCATTCAAGAACAAGACGCTCGCCGTTCTCGGCTACGGATCGCAGGGGCACGCCCACGCGCTCAACCTCAAGGACAGTGGATGCAGGGTCGTGATCGGCCTTTATCCCGGCTCCAAGTCGCGCGCCGTGGCGCGCCAGCACGGCTTCAAGGTGGTCGACACCGCCGAGGCGGTGCGCCTGGCCGACGTGATCATGGTCGCTCTGCCCGACATGAAGCAGCCGGACGTCTACAAGAAGGACATCCTGCCCAACCTGGCCAAGGGCAAGACGCTCATCTTCAGCCACGGCCTCTCCATCCACTTCGGGCTCATCAAGCCGCACAAGGACATCGATGTCATCATGGTGGCGCCCAAGGGGCCCGGCCACATGGTGCGCAGGCTCTATGTCGAGGGCAAGGGGATGCCCTCCCTGGTCGCCGTGTACCAGGACCGCTCCGGCGCGGCGAAACGCAGCGCGCTCGCGTGGGCGAAGGGCATAGGCTCGACGCGCGCCGGCGTCCTGGAGACCACCTTCAAGGAGGAGACCGAGACCGATCTCTTCGGCGAGCAGGCCGTCCTGTGCGGCGGGGCGAGCGCACTCGTCCAGGCCGGCTTCGAGACCCTCGTCGAGGCGGGCTACCAGCCCGAGATGGCCTACTTCGAGTGCCTGCACGAGCTCAAGCTCATCTGCGACCTCATGTACGAGAGCGGGATTGCCGGCATGCGCTTCTCGGTCTCGGAGACCGCCAAGTACGGGGACATCACCCGCGGCCCGCGGATCATCAACGCGGCCACCAAGCGCGAGATGAGGAAGATCCTGAAGGAGATCCAGACCGGCAAGTTCACCCGCCAGTGGGTAGCCGAGTACAAGGGCGGCCTGAAGAGGTACAACAGGCTCCTCAGGAAGGGGGCCGCCCATCAGATCGAGAAGACCGGGCAGCGCCTGCGCGGCATGATGCCCTGGATGACGAAGAAGAACCTGAAGGGCGTCCAGGCCGCCTATTAGCCGCCCCTTGGGCACCCGGCGATCGGGAAGGGGCGCTTCAAATCAAAGCATGGGAACCAAGCTCGTCCTAGCGACGCGCAAGAGCCCGCTGGCCCTCGCGCAGGCCGAGCTCGTTCGCGCGTTCCTGCGCGAGCGCCTCGGGGTCGACTGCGAGCTCCTGAAGATCGTGACGACCGGGGACAAGCAGGCCGCGTGGTCCCTGGAGAAACAGGGGGGCAAGGGCCTCTTCACGAAGGAGCTCGAGTCCGCGCTCGCGCGCGGCGACGCCGACCTTGCGGTTCACAGCGCGAAGGACCTGCCGGGCGAGGCCGCCGAGGGCCTCGTGACAGCGGGCTACCTCCCCCGCGAGGACCCGAGGGACATGATGGTGCTGCGAAGCGGCGTCACCCAACCCGCCAAGCTCGCCACGGGCAGCCCCAGGCGCAGGCAGCAGGCGGCGATGCTCTTCGCGGGCGTCGAGTTCACCGAGATCCGCGGGAACGTGGACACGAGGCTCAGGAAGATCGCCGAGCAGCACCAGGCGGACGGAACGATCCTGGCCGCGGCCGGCCTGAGGCGCCTGGGGATCGCCTCCTGGCCGGGCATCGATTTTAGGGCGGTCCCCTTCGAGAGCATGGTGCCCGCGGTCGGGCAGGGCGCGATCGCCCTGCAGTGCCGCTCGGGCGACCAGGCGCGGCTCGGCGCCGCGCTCGATGCCGCCACCTCCCGCAGCGTGTCCCTGGAGAGGGCCGTGCAGTCGGCCCTGGGCGGCGGCTGCCACACCGCCCTCGGGGCGCACGCCACCGCCGACACCCTCTACCTCTTCCACGAGTCCGTGGGCGTGAGGATGCTGCCCGTCTGCGCCGAGGACTTTGCGGCGCCGCAGGCGGCGGCGGCCCGGCTGCTCGGGGGCCTGGGCCTCAAATAGCGCCATGGCACAGCCCGCGAGCAATCCCCTGTCCGGACGCCGGGTCGTGGTGACGCGCACCCGCGACCAGGCCTCGGAGCTTTCGGCGAGGCTCGCAGCCCTTGGCGCCGAGGTGGTCGAGCTCCCGGTGCTGCGCATCTCGCGCGAGGTCTCAAAGCACGACCTCGCGGACGTCCTCCTGGAGCTCGCCACCTACGACTGGCTCGTGTTCACGAGCGTCAACGGGGTCCACCACTTCTTCGGGGAATTCCTCCGGGTGTTCGACGACATCCGCTCGCTCGGGCTCGTGCGCATAGCCTGCGTGGGCGACGCGACGGCCAAGGCCGTGCGCGCCATGAACCTCAAGGTCGAGTGCCAGCCGAAGCGGGCGACGGCCGAGGACCTCGGCCGCGACCTGGCCGCCACCGGGAGCCTCGACAGCGCGAAGGTCCTCGTCGTCACCGGCAACCTGAACCGAGACCTCCTCGTGAGGATGCTCGAGGAGGCGCGCGCGATCGTCGACTGCCTGCAGGTCTACAAGACCGAGCCCGTCGAGCTTGCCGGCGACCCCGCCGCGGCGGATTTCCGCAGCCTGGGCGCCGACGCGGTGCTCTTCGCGAGCTCCTCTTCGGCGCAGAGCTTCGCCGAGCAGGGGGACGCCCTCAGGCTCGCCAAGGGGGCCAGGAGGCCGCTGCACGGGAGCATCGGCCCGCAGACCAGCGAGGCGATGCGCAAGGCGGGCCTTCCCGTCGACTTCGAGGCGCCGAGCCCCGGCATCGACGAGCTCGTCGGCGCGCTCGTGAAGGCCCTGTCGTGAAGGTGCCGTTCATCGACCTGGGGCCCCAGCACAGGGCCATCCGCCAGGAGGCGCTCGCCGCCCTCGCCGCGACGTACGACGCCACCCGGTTCTGCCTCGGCAGCGACGTCGAGGACTTCGAGAGGGGCTTCGCCGCCGCCCTGGGATACCCCTCGGCCGTGGCCATGAACAGCGGCACCTCGCCGCTGCACGTGGCGTGCATGGCCGCGGGCTTCGGCCCGGGCGACGAGGTCGTCGTCCCCGCGTTCACGTTCATCGCGTCCGCGTGGGGCCCGGGCTACGTCGGCGCGAGGACGGTGTTCGCCGACATCGAGGAGGGGACCTTCAACCTGGATCCCGCCGCGCTCGAGGCCGCGATAACGCCGCGCACGAAGGGCGTCGTGGTCGTCCACCTCTTCGGGCTCCCGGCGCCCATGGGAGAGATCATGGCGGTCGCCCGCAGGCACGGGCTTTTCGTCATCGAGGACTGCGCCCAGGCGGTCGGCGCCACGTACAGGGGCACGCCCGTCGGCTTGATTGGGGACGCCGGGACCTTCAGCTTCTACCCCACGAAGAACCTCGGCGCATGCGGGGAGGGGGGCGCCTTCGTCTCGCGCAGGCCCGAGGTGGCGGCCCGTGCGAGGCTCATCCGCGTGCACGGGTCCGAGCAGCGCTACCACCACAGCGTGGCCGGCGGGAACTTCCGCATGGACGGCTTCCAGGGGGCGATCCTGGGCGTCAAGCTCCCGAGGCTCGAGGCATGGACGCGGCGCCGCCGCGCGATAGCGCGCGCCTACCTGGACGGCATTCGCCTCGAGGGCGCCAGACTCCCTTGCGAGCCCGCCACCGGGGAGTCGGTCTACCACCAGTTCACGATCACGCACCCCAGGCGCGATGCCCTGAGGGAGCACCTGGCCGCCCGGGGCGTCGGCACCGACCTCATCTACCCGCTGCCCCTGCACCTGCAGGGGTGCTTCGCGTCCCTGGGCTACGCCAGGGGCTCCTTCCCGGTCGCGGAGCGCGTGTGCGGCGCCTGCCTGAGCCTGCCCATCTTCCCTGAGCTCTCCGACGAGCAGGTGCGCTTTGTTGTCGAGTCCGTCAACGCGTTTTGCTGAGGCTTGCGCCATGGTAGACGGGATACAGATCAAGGTCTGCGGGCTCACCGCGCTCGTCGACGCGGACTTCGCGGACGCCTGCGGGGCGGATTACCTCGGGTTCAACTTCTACCCGCAGTCGCCGAGGCACATCACTCTCGGGCAGTACCGCTCGATGGTCGGCCGGCTCGCGCAGAGAGGGAGGGTCGCCGTCTCCGTGGAGCCCGACGCGGATTCGCTTCGCGCGATGCGCGACCTGGGCTTCGACCGCTTCCAGATCCATTTCCGGGGCGACATCGCGCCGGGCGCCGTCGAGGCCTGGTCGGGCCTGGTCGGCGCCCCCAACCTGTGGCTGGCACCCAGGCTGGCGCCGGAGGCGGACGTGCCAGCCGCATGGCTGGCGCTTGCCGGGGCCGTGCTCCTGGACACGTTTGACCCGTCGCTGTTCGGGGGCACGGGCAGGCCGGGCGACTGGCCGAAGTTCAGGCGCCACCGGGAGGCCCACCCGGCGACGACATGGATCCTCTCGGGCGGCCTCGGGCCCTCCAACGTGGGCGAGGCGCTCGCGGGCACGGGCGCGCGCTTTCTCGACGTCAACAGCGGGGTCGAGTCGTCCCCCGGCGTCAAGGACCCGGAGAAGCTCAAGGCCTTCATCGCGGCGGTGCACAAGGCCGCCGCCCCCTGACGCCTCAGCGCCTCTCGAGCCTGAGGAGCTGCCCCTTCCTGCGCTCGCCGAATGCGTAGCCGGTCAGCGCGCCGTCGGATCCGATGACGCGGTGGCACGGCACGATCAGGCAGACGGGATTGGTGGCGTTGGCGCGGCCGACCGCCCGCGCGGAGCTGCGAAGCGACCTTGCCAGGTCGCCGTACGAGCGGGTCCGCCCGTAGGGTATCCTTGCGAGCGCCCCCCACACCCGGCGCTGGAACGGCGGCCCGGCGGGGGACAGCCTGAGCGAGAACGCGCGCCTGGCGCCGCAAAACCACTGCCGCAGCTGCCTTCGGGCGGCCGAGGTGGCGGCCGTGTCGCGCACGAGCGCGCCGCCCCGGAGGCGCGCGCGCAGCGCCGCTGCGCCGCCGAACGCGGCGGCCGCGAGGGCGCCGCTCCGGTCGACGGCCACGGAGAACCTGCCCAGGGGCGTCTTCATCGTCGAGTACCTGAATGGTGTCGTTTCGTTCATGGAGGGGGTCTGTTGATCTGCCAAAGGTGAGCCGTCGCGAGGCTGCGGTGGGGCGAGAAGACGGACATGAGGCGCAGGGTGGCGTCGGCGTCGGGGCGCTCCTCGAGGCCGAGGAGCGCCTGGAGACCGCTCGTGACGCCCGTGTCGCCCAGGGGGATGCAGTCGGCGAAGCCGAGCGAGCGCATCAGAAGGTAGTTGACCGACCAGGGTCCCAGCCCCCGCACGGCGAGGAGCGTGCGCTCGGCCCGCGTCGCGGACATCCCGGCAAGGGCGCCGAGGTCGAGCGTTCGCGCGGCGACCAGGCGCGCGGCGCCTATCAGGTACTCCGCCTTCTGCCTGGAATACTGCCAGGGGCGCAGGTCGTCGGGCTCGAGCGAGGCGATCCTCTCGGGCGCCGGAAGCGCGAAAAGGCCGCCCGCAAGCCGGGTGCCGGTGCTTTCGACCAGCCTGCGCTTGAGCAGGCACGCGAAGGGCAGGTTGATCTGCTGGCCTATGATGCACCAGAGGAGCCCGTCCAGCACGCTCGGGGTCAGGCTCAGGCGCAGGCCGGGCCTGCCCGCGACCAGCCGCGCGAGGCCCAGGCGCCTCGCCAGGCGGGCGAACCCGGCCGCGTCCTGCCCCAGGCCCAGGATCGCGGCCACCGCCCTGTGGGCGGCCACCCGCTGGGGGGGGCCGATCCGCCCCGCGGCGCCGACCTCGGCCGCGACCGCCCCCGGGCGGAAGCGCAGACGCACGACTCCCGGGACGCCGTCCAGGTCCATGGCGGCCTCGTAGGCGCCCGCGTCGAAGCGCTCGGTGACGCTGTGCGGGTCGCGCCCGAGGGTGCGCAGGAGGTGGGACAGGCAGTAGTCCCGCGGCAGCTCGACCCTGAACGTGTCCTCGGAGCGCAGCCGCCTGTATTCGGAGGGAGTCATCCCGCTCTGGGCGCGGAAGTGCTCGTGGAACGAGGAGAGCGACTCGAAGCCCGAATCGGCGGCCACCGCGGCCTGGGGGGCGTCGGAGTCGACCAGCCGCCTCCTCGCCGAGTCGACCCTCGCCCGCAGCAGGAGGTCCGCCGGGGTGGAGTGGAAGTGCTGGCGGAAGAGCTCGAAGCAGCGCGTCGTCCCGAATCCCGAGCGGCGCACGACCGAGCGGGCGTCGGGGAAGGCCGCGGGCTGCCTGCGGATCTCGGCCACGAGCGCCTCGATCGTCTCCATGACGGGGTCGCTGCCGCGCGCGAAGTCGTCGGGATGGCACTTGAGGCATGGCCGCAGGCCCGCGGCCTGCGCGGCCTCGCACGAGGGGAAGAAGCGCACGTTCTCGGGCTTGGGCTTCTTGGACCTGCACGAGGGCAGGCAGTAGATGCCCGTCGTCAGGACCCCGGTGAAGAAGCGGCCGTTCCACGACGCGTCGCTCGCGAGGATCCGGGAGTACATCTGGTCGTGGGTCATCCTCATGGGTGCCGAGTGCGGGCAAACCCTAGCAAAGCGCGGCCCTCCTGTCGTCCGCATTCTTCCGGCGCAATTTCCCCGAAGGAGGGCGCTTGCCGAGGGGCGGCGCGGTCCGGTACGATTGGTGCTCCCTTATCGCCCGCCATGCATGCAAAACCCCCGAGATCCGTGCGCGCCTGGCTCGACTCCCTTTCCTCGGGCGTCGTCGAGTTTGAACGGGACTGGGAATCGTCGGTGCCGCCGGCGATCGCCCTGTCGGGGGGGGTCGAGGTCACCGGCCTCGGCAAGGCGCCCGACATCGCGGCGGCGAAGACCTACCGCTACTTCATGAGCGACCCGGGCACGTTCACCTTCGCGCTGCCCTACAGGCACGCCTCGGTTATCGACGCGTCCAGCGACGGGCTGTTCATCGCGGGGGCCTTCAACGGGTGGCAGGCCGCCGTGGGCGACGAGGCCTGGAGGCTCAAGCAGGGGAGCCTGGACGGCGAGAGGGTCCTCCTCTGGACGGGCCCCACCGAGAAGGTGATCGGCGGCGGCGACCTGCGCTTCAAGTTCGTGACGGGCGAGAACCAGTGGCTGCACCCGAACGACGACGCCCCCAACTGCGTGAGGGATGAGTTCGGCAACGTCAACCGCGTCATCGACCTCGAGCGCACGGGGGGCCACCTGTGGCGCTTCGAGCTCGGGGCGACCCTCGACCTGGCGGGCCAGTGGAGGGTCTCCGCGGGCGCCGGCCCCTCGCCGGCGCCGCTGCCGCTCGTCCCGGGCGACTTCTTCTTCGAGCTTGGGACGGACCTGCCGCTGGGCGCGATCATCTCGGGCAAGTCCACGACCTTCCGGCTGTTTGCGCCTCGGGCGGAGTCGGTGACGCTCCACGCATGCAGGGAGCTCACGGAGAGGAAGGCGGCGGCCGCGTTCCCGCTCGCGCGCCGCGGCGACGCCCACGGCGCCGCGGGCGTCTGGGAGGTCGAGCTCGACCGCAACCTGCACGGCTGGCTCTACTGGTACTCCATCGAGGCGACGGACGGGGCGACCGGCAGGTTCCAGTCCAGGACGGACGTGCTCGACCCGTACGCCCTGGCGACCGTGGACCGCAGCGGCCCGGGCATCGCGCTCGACCGCGCCTGGGTGGGGCGCGGGGACACCGATTTCCGCACGCCTTCGTGGCAGGACCTGATCATCGCCGAGGCCCACGTGCGCGACCTGTCCGCCAGGGCGCCGGTCAGGGTGACCCCGGCCGAGCGCAGGGGCTTCACGGGCCTTCGCCGCTGGGTCGACGACCCGGACTTCTACCTTCACCACCTGGGCGTGAACTGCGTGGAGCTGCAGCCGGTCCAGGAATTCGACAACAGGTCGCCCGAGGAGTACCACTGGGGCTACATGACCACCGCGTACTTCGCGCCGGAGAGCAGCTACTCGCTCTCGCCGGCCGAGGCGTCGGGCGTTCGCGAGCTGCAGGACCTGGTCAGGGCGTTCCACGCGCGCGGGATGGCGGTACTCCTGGACGTGGTCTACAACCACGTGGGCGAGCCTGCCCACCTGATGGCCATAGACCGGCTCTACTACTTCGAGCAGGACGCCTCCGGCGCGATGGCCAACTGGAGCGGCTGCGGCAACGACGTGCGGGCGAGCGCCGCCATGGCGAAGAGGCTGATCATCGACAGCTGCGTCCACATGATCGAGGCCTACGGGATCGACGGCTTCCGCTTCGACCTGGCCGAGCTGATCGGCGTCGAGGTGCTGGGGGAGATCGAGGCCGCGCTCAAGCACGTGAAGCCGGACGTGATCCTGATAGCCGAGCCCTGGAGCTTCCGCGGCCACATAGCCGGGGCGCTTCGGGACACCGGCTGGGCCTCGTGGAACGACGGGTTCAGGAACTACGTGAAGGAGTACGTGCACGGGGGCGCGCCTGCCGAGCGCCTCGAGTACTTCCTGAGGGGCTCCCCCTGGTACTTCGCGAAGTGGCCGGCGCAGACGGTCAACTACACCGAGTCGCACGACGACCGCACGTGGATCGACTCGATCACCGAGAACGGCGGCTTCGACGGCACGAACCCGACGCCGAACGACGTGAAGCGCACGCACATCATGGCCGCCGTGCTCTTCATGTCGGTCGGCATCCCGATGGTCGCGGCCGGCCAGGACTTCCTGCGCACGAAGGGCGGCATGGGCAACACCTATCAGCGCGGGGACCTGAACGCGATCGACTACCGCAGGCTCTACCGCAACCTCGGCACCCACGCCTACTTCTCCGACTGGATCGCCTTCCGGCGCAGCGCCCGGGGCCGCCTGTTGCGCCACTTCAGCCGGCCCAGCGAGGGCTACTTCCGGTTCTTCACCAACGGCGGGTCGGCCCTCGTCGTCGTGCTGAACGCCGACCTGTCGAAGGGCTCGGAGCGTCTCCTGTTCGCGGTCAACCCGACGCTCTCCGACGCGGCGATCGGGATCGGCGACGTCGCGGGCTGGGGGAGCTGGAGGCAGCTCGCCGACCACGAGCGGTTCTTCTTCGCCGGCAGCAGGGCGGCCACGCGCAGGGTCGAGCCGAGCCTCGAGGTGCCGGCCCTGGGCTGCGCGCTCTGGTACTGCTGAAGGCCGCCCTCAGGCGGCCGAAAACCGGTGGATGGTCCTGCTGCGGAAGGTCTCGCCCGGCCGCAGAAGCGTCGTCGGGAACGAGGGATGGTTGACGGAGTCGGGGTAGTGCTGGGTCTCCAGGCACAGGGCGGCGTGCCTCGTGTACCTGGCCCCGCGCTTGCCGACGAGGGTCCCGTCGAGGTTGTTGCCCGTGTAGAACTGGACGGCCGGCTGGTCGGTCAGCACCTCCATGACGCGCCCCGAGGCCGGCTCGCGCAGGCGGGCGGCCGACACGATGGCCCCGCCACCCCCGTCTATGACGAAGTTGTGGTCGAACCCCCCGAAGCCGCCCGGCGCCTTCCCAAGGTCGCGGCCGACCGGCTTCTCGGCCGTGAAGTCGAGCGGCCCGCCCGCAACGGACTCGATGGCCCCCGTCGGGATGCCGGCCGCGTCGGGCACCGTGTACGTGCGCGCGTTGAGCCTGAGCGCGTGGCCCTGAATGTCGCAGGTGCACGCAAGGTTGAAGTACGAGTGGTTCGTCAGGTTGACGGGCGTCGCCTTGTCGGTCTCGGCCTCGTAGTCGATGCGCAGCTCGTCCCTGTTCGTCAGGGTGTAGCGCACCTTCGCCCTGAGGTTCCCCGGGAACCCCTCGTCGCCGTCGGGGCTCGTGTGGCTGAAGAGGACGGACGGGCCCTCGGCCGACTCCGAGGCGGAGGCGAGCCACACGACCTTGTCGAAGCCCCGGATGCCCCCGTGCAGCGTGTTCGCCCCGTTGTTCGCCGCAAGCCTGTAGGCCTTCCCGTCCACCGTGAAGCGCGCCCCGGCGATGCGGTTCGCGACGCGCCCGATCACCGCGCCGAGGTAGGGGCTGTTCTGGCGCACGTACTGCCCCAGGTTGTCGAAGCCCAGCACGATGTCGCCGAGGCGCCCGGCGCGGTCCGGGACGTGCAGCTCGGTAATCACCGCCCCGTAGGTCGTGGCCCTGCAGACCAGGCCGGCGGCGTTGCTGAGCGTGAAGAGCTCGACGGCCGTGCCGTCGGGCAGGGTTCCGAACGTGGACTTGGCGATGGAGGCGGCCATGGCTTGTTGGGGGTTGCGGCCCGAGCGGTCTATCGCCGGGCCATCGCCCCCAAGCAATGGGAAAGCCGCGGGGCTTTCGACCAAAAACACGCGCCTAGCCCGCCTTCTCGAAGTACTGCTCTATCTCCTCCAGGGTCTTGCCCTTGGTCTCGGGCAGGAAGAATGCCGCGGTGACAAAGTAGACGACGGTGCAGCCGGCGAAGAGGAAGAACATGGCCGAGTACCCGTACTTGCCCACCGTCGGCAGGAACACGGCGGCTATGGTCGTCGAGACTGCCTGGTTGAGCGTGAGGGCGATGCTCATGCCATTCGAGCGTATGCGGGTCGGCATGAGCTCGGAGAGGGCGAGCCAGACGACGACGCCGGGCCCGATTGCGAAGAACGCCATGAAGCAGAAGGTGAAGGCCGCCGTCAGCCAGCCGTTCGCGGTGCCGGGGACCGGCGTGACGAGGGCGTTCTCGATCACCAGGGGCGAGCTCCTCGCCGCCTGCAGGCTCGCGAACGGGTTCGAGAGGAAGGCGCTCACCCGGTTTCCCGGCAGGCCGCCCTCGCGGCTTATCTGGACCGGGGCCGCGGCGTCGTCGTCCGAGCGCACGACCGCGGTCGCTGACCTGAAGCCGCCGTAGGAGTAGATGACGCTCAGGGTGAGGGGCCGGCCCCCCAGGGATCGGCCCGCGTCCCCGGCCGTGGCCAGCAGGCGCCGGGCGCCGCCCGCGTCGAAGGCGAGGCTTAGGTCCCCGGCGGGGCCGGCCATCGCCTGCACGGCGGCACCCACGTCGACCCTCAAGCGCTCGGTCCTTCGGAAGAGCAGCCCCACGACGACAAGGGAGGCGATGATTCCCGCGGTGCCGACGGTCAGCAGGAACTTGCGGCCCTTGCGATCGACGAGCATGACCGCCGCCATCGTCGCGAAGAAGTTGACCAGCGTGAAAAGGAGGTTGCCGTAGTGCGCCTGCACGTCGGAGAGCCCGCTCTGGATCAGGATGTCGGCGTTGTAGCCTATGATGGAGTTGACCCCGGTCGCCTGGTTGCACGCCAGGATGACGCAGGCGAGGACGAAGGGGATGACGTACTTGCGGCTCAGGAGGGGCTCCACGGCCCCGGCGCCGCGCCTGGCGCCCTTCGCCTGCTCGGCCGCGGCGTTCTCGTCCATCTCGCGCAGCTCCTCGGCCGCCTGGCGCTCGTCGCGGGAGCGCAGCAGGGCGCGAAGGGCCTCGTCCCTCCTGCCGCGCTTGAAGAGCCAGCGCGGCGACTCGGCGACGGCGAGGCTCCCGGCCACGAAGAGTATGCCCGGCGGCAGCGAGACCCAGAAGATGCTGCGCCACGCGGAGTCGTTGACGGCGAAGAGCCGCGCCGCGTCGCCCAGCTTCGCCACCTCGCTCACGCGATAGCTGAAGTAGAGGGCGACGATGGCCGCCACGACGAAGCCGAAGACGAGCATCCACTGGAACACGCCCGTGCCCTTGCCGCGGTTCCTGGAGCCGAGGCATTCGGCGAGGTAGAGGGGAACGGCGACCCCGACCAGCCCGCCGCTGACGCCCTGCAGGAGGCGCCCGAGGACAAGCGGCGTGTACCCGTGGGACAGGGCGATCATGGGTATGCTCACCACGAACAGGAGCCCGCTAAGAGCCATCAGGCTCCTGCGGCCCATCCAGTCCGCGAGCGCTCCCGCCACGAGTGTCGAGACCGCGCTCCCGAGCAGGACGGCGGCAACCACGAAGGAGAGCTGGCCCGCGTTCAGGCCGGCGGTCGCCTTGAGGTACGGGAACGCCCCGGCGATGATGCCGACGTCGATTCCATAGAGGAGGCCGCCCAGGCCCGCGACAAGCAGGAGCATCCTGTTGTAGGCGGCCTTTGGCGGGGCCTGGGCGGGGGCGGGCTCCGGGTTGGGCATCTGGGATCGGCTTGGGGCGGGGTGTGATTCTAGGGCATCAGTGCGACGGAGCGGTGGCGGCGGCCGCCGCCGCCACCCTCGCACGCCAGTCGGCGTCCGAGAGCCGGGGCCGGTCGGCCTGCAGTGAAGCCGCCGCGACAACGAGGCGCACGGGACCCATGACCGCGAGCTCCGTGGCCGAGCCGTTCGGCAGCGCCGCCTGGGCGAGCGCCGCCTGGCAGTCCGCGAGCGCGCCGGCGTCGATCGGCGTGCCCGCCTCGACGCAGCGCAGGGCCTGCGAGCCGGCCTTGCACGCCAGGGCCAGCCCTTGCGCGCCGGGAAGCGCCTCCCGCAGCGCGGGATAGGCCGGGCAGAGGCTGCCGGCCACCTCCTCGCCCGCGGCCTGCCACTCCGCAAGGCGGGCGGCCAGCGCGGCGGCCGCCGCCCTGTCCACGGCGCCCGCGCCGAAGAGGGCGCGGTCGACCGACTCGGAGAACCGCCGCGCGGCCTCGCTCTCGGGCTGCGCCGCGTCGGCGATCCCGACGAGCGGGACAAGCTGGTTCTGCCACACCTGGAGTTCGCCCCTCCTGTAGCCCTTCACGGGCTCAATGAGCGAGATGAACGTGCGAAGGGCGCCGATCCCGGGGATCTGAAGGTTCTCGCCCACCAGGTGGCGCAGCATGAGGTCGCGGTTGCGCAGGTGCAGGGCGCCCGCCTCGTCGAGACGGGCGCTCACGATCCAAAGCCTGCGGTACATGTCCGCGGCGTCGCGCACGCCCTGGGGCGACCAGAGGCGCTCGGCGATGGCCGCCGTCCGGGGCCATATCCGGGAGTCGATCGTCTCCGGGCCCACCCATTCGCCCCACATCGCGGCCTCGCCGCCCAGGACGTGCCTGGCCTGGGCCTGGGTAAGCGCCGAGCCGGCCGGCACCGGATCGGCGAGGTAGTGCTCGGCCGCCGGGTGCATGAGGTCGACGTAGTAGCCGTTCGCGAGGATCCCGTCGTAGCCCTGCTCGGCGGCCGAGGCCAGCGCTTCGGAGCCCCTCCAGGAGTCTATCACGCTGCTCGCGGGCAGCCCGGGGTGGAGGATCTCGTCCCACCCGACGATGCGCTTGCCGCCCCTCGCCAGGGTGGCCTCGACCCTGCCGTTGAAGTACGTGTGCAGCCCGGCGTTGTCCCCGAGCCCGCGCTCGCGGATGAAGGCCTGGATCGCGGGGTTGGCGCTCCACTGCACGCCGTTGTTCTCGTCCCCGCCTATGTGCACGAAGGTGTCCGGGAAGAGGGTCGCCATCTCGCCCAGGAAGTCGCCCAGCAGCGCGTACGTCGCCTCGTTGGTCGGGTCGAGGACCGGGTTGAAGATGCCCCATTGCCGCTCGATGCCGTACGGCCCCGGTTGGCTCGCCAACTCGGGGTGCGAGACGACCCAGCTCGTGGCGTGGCCCGGGATGTCGAACTCCGGGACCACGCGTATCCCGCGCGCAGCGGCGTAGGCTATGATCGAGCGCATCTGCGCCTGGGTGAAGAACGCCCCGTCCGAGCCCTTCGCCTGCAGCTCGGGGTGGGTCGTGCTCTCGATCCGGAATCCCTGGTCGTCGGTCAGGTGCAGGTGAAGCACGTTGAGCTTCACGACCGCCATGGCGTCCAGGTTTCGCAGGATGACCTCCTGGGGCTTCCATCGCCGGGAGACGTCGATCAGGAGCCCCCGCCACGGAAAACGGGGGGCGTCCCGGATCGAGGCCAGCGGCAGGAACCACCCGTCCCGGTCGCGCTGGGGCAGCTGCAGGAGGGTCTCAAGCCCGTGCATCGCCCCGAGCACCGTCGGCGCGCGCAGGACGACCCGCGAGGCGCCGACCTCGAGCGAATACGACTCGTCCTCGAGAAGCGACGGAACGGCCGCGCCGGGCGAGTTGCACTCGATGGACACCAGGACGGGGGAGCCGCCCGGCTGGCCCAGGCGCGCCTGCCACCGGCCTGCCGCGCGGGCGACCGCGGCGTCGAGGCGCGCGTCGGCCGCTCCCGCGGCCCGCGCGCTCACCTCGAGGCGCCCCGCGACGGGCAGCCTGCCGCCCGTGACCCGGACCTCGGCCGGGGCCGGCATGACCTCCAGCGGCTGGGACTGCGCGCCGGCCCGGGGGGCGAACCCGGCCGAGAGCGCGGCCAGGCTACAGAGGAAGGTCGCGAATGAAGTTCTCGGGGGCATACCTCTTGAAGGACTCCATCGCCTCGTACTCCGCGAGCCCCAGGGCGTTGTAGGTCTCCGCCAGGCGCTTGCTGCGGTCCTCGGAGCGCTGCCAGAACTCGCGGCGGTCGTTTCCGAGATAGAGCGCCTGGTCCTTCTGGGTCTGGTGGCAGAAGATCGCGCGGCGGCGCCTCAGGACCTCCTGGGGGCTCAAGGGGACCGCCATGTCGATCTCGTCGGCGGACCACTCCGACCAGGCACCCCGGTAGAGCCACAGCTCGGACTGCGCCACCCACGGCTCCCGGAAGAGCTCGGACAGCGCGTCGCGAAGCGCGTGCAAGCAGAGCCTGTGGGTGCCGTGGGGGTCGTCCAGGTCGCCGGCCGCGAAGATCAGGTGCGGGCGGACCTCGGCAAGGATCGAGCGCATGGAGGCGAGGTCCTCGGCCTTGAGCTGGCGCCTGCTGCCCGGGCTCGCGTGGTAGAAGGGCATGTCGAGGAAATGCAACCGCGACTCCGGGACGCCGCAGACACGGGCCGCGGCCAGCGCCTCCTGGCGGCGCACGACGCCCTTCCATCCCACGACCTCGGGAGTATCGGGAAGGGCGCCCTGGCTCTGCTGCGCCGCGAAGATCGACTTCAACCTTCCGGCGGCCTGCGCATCCGCTAGGCCCGCGTCGCCGACGAACCTCAGGATGCCCATCAGCGCCTCGTCGGAGACGGCGTTGGCGCCCGAGACCTGGTAGGCGATGTGGACCGCGTGGCCGTGCTCGACCAGGCGGCAGAGCGTCCCGCCCATCCCGATGACGTCGTCGTCGGGGTGGGGCGAGAGGATGAGGATGCGCTTGGGGAACACGCCGGCCGAGGGGGCGTGCAGGGGGCGCACGGGCGCGTCCCCGGGGCGCGTGCGCTTCGGGTCGCGGCCGCCCGGCCACCCGGTGATCGTGTGCTGCAGTTGGTAGAAGCCGGCCAGGTTCACCTCGTACGCCGACCCGTGGATGCGCAGCAGGTCGCCCAGGCCCGCCTCGTTGTAGTCGTCGTCGGTGAGCTTGAGGACGGCCTTCTTCCTCTGCTGCGAGAGCCAGATGATGGCGCGGCGCATCATCCCGGGGTCCCATTCGAGCCCCTGGTCCGCCAGCGCTCCGATGAGCCACGGGGTGCGGAAGCGCGTGAGTGCTCCCGCCGCGGCCTGGTCCATGACGAAGCGCACCTGGTCGTGCTCCTGCAGGAACGACGCGGTCACCTGCGCGGTCACGGGCCCCTCGACCGCGGCGCGCACGACCTCGGCCTTGTGCTGGCCCCAGGCCATGAGCACGATCCTTCGCGCCTCGAGGATCGTCCTCACCCCCATCGTGATCGCGTAGCGCGGGGTGTTCTCCACGCCGCCGAAGTCCCCCGACGCGTCCCGCCTCGTCAGCGGGTCGAGCGTCACCCTGCGGGTGCGGGAGCGCCGCGCGCTGCCGGGCTCGTTGAAGCCGATGTGCCCGGTCCTGCCGATGCCCAGGACCTGCAGGTCGATCCCGCCGGCCGACTCGATCATGCGCTCGTACTCGGCGCAGTGCGCCTCGGCGCCGGCGACGGGCACGGATCCGTCCGGCAGGTGGGTGTTCTCCCGCGGGATGTCCACGTGGTCGAACAGGTGCGCGTGCATGAAGTGGCAGTAGCTGCGCGGATGGGTGGCCTGGATCGGGTGGTACTCGTCCAGATTGAAGGTGACGACGTTTGCGAAGCTCAGGCCCTCCTCCCTGTGCATGCGAACGAGCTCCGCATAGAGGCCGAGCGGCGTCGAACCCGTGGCAAGGCCGAGGACGGCCTGGCGCCCCTCGGCCTGCCTCTCGCGCATAAGCGCCGCTATATCCCGGGCCACGGCCTTGGACGCGTCCGCGCTGCTCTGGAAGACAGCCAGCGGTACGTGCTCGAATCGGCTGGGCATTGCGGTCGATGGGCCGGTCATGGGTGACCCTTGCGCGTGATTTTCGTGTTTCCGGTTGGAGCTGCGATGATATTCGCGTCGGTCCGGTTAAAAAATGGCAGAAACGACTAAGTTTTTAACATCAGTGCCACTGTGCCGCCCTTTCCAGAGGGGGCGCGGCGCGCCCGGCGTCGCCCCGGGATCGGGCTCTTGACCCGTCCGGCCCATTGATCCGGAATTGGGCGCGTGGCGGCCCCCTCTGAAGTCCGTTTGGCGAAGCCCGCCAGGGCGGTCCTTGGGACCGCCCTCCTCGCGGCGCTGTTCTTGGCCGTGGCGGCGCTCGCCTACGCTCCGGCGCTTCGCGGCGCCCTCCTCCGGGACGACGACGCGCACGTGACGCGGCCGGACCTGCGCTCGCTTCACGGCCTCTGGAGGATCTGGTCCGAGGTGGGCGCGACGCAGCAGTACTATCCGGTGCTCCACAGCGCGTTCTGGCTCGAGCACCGCGCCTGGGGCGACTCGGTCCTGGGCTACCACCTCCTCAACGTCGCTCTGCACGCCGGAAGCGCGTGGCTGCTTGCGCTCATCCTGCGCCGGCTGGCCTTCCCGGCGCCCGTCCTCGCGGGGCTCCTCTTCGCCCTGCACCCGGTGTGCGTCGAGTCGGTCGCGTGGATCGCGGAGCAGAAGAACACGCTTTCGGCGCTCCTGTATCTGCTGGCGGCGCTCGCGTACCTGGGCTTCGACGAGACGCGCGGCCCGCTGCGGTACGTTTCGGCCTCGCTGCTGTTCCTCGCGGCCCTCCTCACCAAGAGCGTGACCGCGACGCTTCCGGCCGCCCTTCTTGTCGCCTTTTGGTGGCGGCGCGGGAACCTCGGCATGCGCCGCGACGTCGTTCCGCTCCTGCCTTGGTTCGCCGTGGCCGCGGTGAGCGGGCTCTTGACCGCATGGATCGAGGCCAAGCTCATCGGCGCCGAGGGCGCGGCCTTCACCCTGGGCGCTTTGGGGCGCGTGCTCCTCGCTGGAAGGGTGGTCGTGTTCTACGCGGCAAGCCTGGCCTGGCCGAGCCACCTGGCGTTCATATACCCCCGCTGGACGGTGGATGCGGGGGCGCCCTGGCAGTACGCATTCCCCGCGGCCGTTCTTGGGGTCCTCGCCGCTCTGGTGGCGCTGTCGGGGCGAAGCCGCGGGCCCCTCGCCGGGTTCCTCTTCTACACGGGGACCCTGTTCCCGGCCTTGGGATTCGTGAACGTGTACCCCTTTGCCTTCTCATTCGTGGCGGACCACTTCCAGTACCTCGCGAGCGTCGGCGTCCTCGTCCCCGCCGCGTGGGCCATCGATTTCGCGGCGACAAGGGCCCTGGGCAAGGGGCCCGCCAGGGCCGCCGTGCTTCTCGCCGTTCCCGCCGTCCTCGGCTGCATTACGTGGCGCCAGTGCCGCATCTACCGGGACCCGGACACGCTCAACAGGGCGACGCTCGCCCAAAACCCGTCCGCGTGGCTCGCGCACTACAACCTTGCGGTGTCCCTTGGCGGCCAGCCCAGCGGACTCGACGGGGCCATCGCCGAGTACGAGGCGGCCCTGAGGCTCAACCCCGACCACTGGGCCGCGCGCAACAATCTGGGGAGCGCGTACCTTCGGGTGCCCGGGCGCCTGGGCGACGCGGTGGCGCAGTTCGAGGCGCCCATAAGACTCAAGGCCGACTTTGCCGAGGGCCACAACAACCTGGGGATCGCCCTCGGCCGGATGCCGGGGCGCACGACGGAGGCGATCGCGCACCTCAAGATCGCGCTCAGGATCCGGCCGGACTACGACGGAGCGCTCAACAACCTAGGGGTGCTGCTCTCGCGCGATCCGGGGTCGCTCGGCGAGGCGGTGGCAGAGTACAGGGCGGCCATCGGCCTCGATCCGGGCTATGTGGAGGCGCACAGCAACCTCGGCGCGGCCCTGGCGCGCCTGCCGGGGGCCTGCAGGACGCGGTCTCGCAATACGAGGCCGCGCTTCGGCTCGCGCCGGACAACGCGCATATCCGCGCTAACCTTGCCAACGCGCTCGCCCGGATTCCCGGCCGGCGCCCCGACGCCCTGGCGCAGTATGAGCAGGCCCTTCGGCTCGCGCCCGGCGACGCGGAGGCGCACAACGGCTATGGGGTCCTCCTCTCGGACATGCCCGGCAGGACGAAGGACGCCATCGGCGAATTCGAGGCCGCCCTGCGCCTGAAGCCCGACTTCGCGCAGGCCCACTATTGCCTGGCCATCGTGCTGCTCAGGGAGCCGGGCCGGCGCGCCGAATCCAAGGAGCACCTCGAGCAGGCCCTCAAGCTCCGGCCGGACTTTGAGCCGGCGCGCAAGGCGCTGGAGCGCCTGGGGAGGGCGGGCCCCTAGGCCCGGTGCCGGCCGTTTGCGGCACCCAAGGCGCGCGCATGAATACCCAAGCCACAGCCCCCGGTTCAACGGCCCGCGCGGGCCCGAGCGCGTGGCTCGCAAGGGCCGCGCTCGCGGTGGGCGCGCCGGTTGCATTCCTCCTCGCTCTCGAGGGAGGGCTTCGTGTCCTCGGCGTGGGGCGGCCCGCGACGTTCCTCATCGCCGACGAGACGGCGGGCACCCTCAGGACGAACCCCGAATTCGCCAGACTATTCCTGCCGGGCGGGTTCGACCTGAGGCCGCTCAACTTCCGCGTCGCGGCGCGAAAGCCGCCGAACACCGTCAGGGTCGTGATCCTCCGCGAATCCGCGGCGCAGGGGGTGCCGGTGCCGAGCTTCGGGTTCGGCCCGCAGCTGCGGGCCCAGCTCAGGGCGCGGTTCCCGGGCAGGTCCATCGAGGTCCTCAACACGGGCATCGTCGCCGTAAACTCCCACGTGGTCTACCGGATCGCCCGGGAGATGGCCCGCTACGAGCCCGACCTTTTCGTCGTCTATGCGGGCAACAACGAGGTCGTCGGGCCCTTCGGGCCGGGGTGCGCGTACCTGTCCCAGATGCCGCCGCTCTGGTTGATCCGGGCGAGCGTTTTCGTCCGCGCGACGCGCACGGGCCAGCTTGTGGGCGCCCTCATGGGCCGGCTCGCGGGCGGCGCCGCGCCCGCCGAGTGGGGCGGGATGTCGATGTTCGTCAACAGCGCGGTCCCGGGCGACGACCCGAGGCTCGGGGCGGTGTACCGAAACTTCGAGGCGAACCTGGACGGCATCGTGGACGCCGCCTCGGGCGCGGGTGCCAAGGCCATCCTGTGCACGGTCGTGGCTAACCTGAAGGACTGCCCGCCGTTCCTGTCGAGGCACCGCCAGGGGCTGTCCGGGGCGGACCTCTCCGCATGGACGGCGGCGTTTGACGCCGGGCGCCTCGCGTGGCGCCTGGGGGACCCGTCGGCGCGCGCGCCTTGAGGAGGCCCTGCGCCTGGACTCGCGGTATGCGGACACCCATTACCTGCTGGGGCTGCTCGACCTCTCGTCCGGTGACGAGGCCTCGGCGCGCCGGCACCTTGTCGGGGCGCTGCACTGGGACGCGCTGCGGTTCCGACCCGACCCGGAGATCAACGCCATCATCCGGCGGGTGGCCGGCCGCCACGGCGCCGACGCCGAGCTCGTGGACTCGGCGATGGCGCTGGGCTCGGATCCGGCGTCGACGGCCGCCCCCAGCGGGAGGGAGCTGCTGTTCGAGCACGTGCATTTCGACTGGGAGGGGAATTACCGCATGGCGCTCCTGATGGCGGGGGCCTGCGCTTCGGCGCTCGGCGACCGCGGCGGGGCCGCGGCGCCTTTCCTGGGGGACGATGCTTGCGCAGAGGCCCTCGGGTACACGGGCCATGAACGCCTCCCGATGCTCATGGGCATAAACGTGCTCGTGCGGAAGCCACCGTTCACGAACCAGCTCACTTATGTATGGGACCAGGCCAGGCTGGCCCGAATGATCGAGGCGGCTGGCTCGGTCTCGAGGGACCGGGCCGTGACCGAGGCGGCCGAAGGGGTGGTGCGTCGCGCGCTTGCCGCCGACCCCGAGAACCCGGCCCTGGCCGGGATCCTCGAGGGGATATGCAATGAGACGGGCAAGCGTGACGAGGCGCTGGAGCTCGCAAGAAGGGTGGAGCGCCTTCTTCCCAGCGACTACGCCCTGGGTGCCGACGAGGCGTCGATCCTTGTCGGGCTCGGCCGCTACGCCGAGGCGGAGGCCATCCTGAGGAGGGCGTCGGAAACCGGCGCCGACCTCGACCTCCTGGCGCCCGTGTACGGCGAGCTGTGGGCGCGCTCCGGGCGGTTCGCCGACGGCCTCGGGTTCCTCGGCGGGGCGATCGCCCGCAGGCCGGACGACCGCAGGCTGCGCGTGGCCCGCGCGGAGCTCCTGCGCGGCACGGGCGACCTGGCCGGCGCCGAGCGCGAGCTGCGCCGGCTCCTCGCCCTGCATCCGTCGGACGAGGACGCCCTGGAGGCCCTTGTCCGGGTCCTCGCGGGCGAGGGGCACCCTGAGGCGGCCACGCAGGCGTGCCTTGCCGCGGCCGGCAGCCAGCCCATGAACCAGGCGAACAATCTGAGGTCCGCCAAGGCGTGCGAGGACGCCGGGGACGGGGCCCGGGAGGTCGGGTACCTCGAGGCGGCCGAGCGCAGCGGCCCGGTGAACACGACCTTCGAGCTCACCCTGGCGCTCAAGCTCTACAAGCAGGCGCGCCGCGGCGAGATGATGGAGCGCCTCGCCGAGGCGCTGGCCCTCTCAAGGTCGGAGGGGAGCCCGGCGCTCACCGAGTCGATTCGCGGCCTCATCGGGCGCATGTCGGGGCAGGCCCGGGCCGGCGAGCGCGCGCCGCCCTAGAAAAGCGTGTAGATGAAGGGGGCAACCCCGGAGCCGCCCAGCACCGCGAGGACGCCGACGATCACGAGCACCACGACAATCGGTGTGAGCCACCACTTCTTGTTGTGAAGCGCGAAGCTCAGGAACTCCGCGATCGGGCCCCTCTGGCGCTGCTCGGCCTGCCTGCTGAATTCGTTCTCCTTTTGTTCGGTCATGGCTAGCTTTGCTTGAAGTAGTCGTCGACGGGCCTCGCCCCCCTGGGAGTCCAGTAGGTCGCGGCACGGCGGTCGAACCTCCTCCCGAGCGGGTCGTATCGAAGCAGGCGCATTGTCAGGCCGATCGGCGTGATCGCAAGGTAGTAAACGGCCGCCAGCGCCACGTGGGAGACGACGAACCCTACTGGGTAGGCCGCGTAGCTCAGGAAAACGTACAGGCGGCGCAGGGCCCCCATGCTGGCAGCGCCGAGCAGCGGGGCGGCCGCCGCTACGGCCCAGGCCGCCTCGGCCGCGCCGTGGCGGCCGTGGCGCCAGTACAATGCGCCGGCCGCCCCTAGCACCGCCGCCCAGGCGGCGGCGAACACGGCGAGCTGCCGGCCCCGGGGGTTCTTGTTGATTCGGATAAGGGGCATCAGTCGTTTCCGTACTTCGCGAGATAAGCGTCGAAGTCGGGGCGCTCCCCGCGCTGCTGTTCCTTCAGGAGCAGGAAGTCGTCGACGATGAGGACATCGATGTTTGTCGCCATAAAGCAGCGGTAGGCATCGGCGGCCGTGCACACGATCGGCTCGCCGCGGATGTTGAAGCTCGTGTTTATGAGGACCGGGCATCCGGTGAGGCGGTCAAACGCCTCCAGGAGCTCGCTAAGCCTCGGATTCCTCTCCCTGTCGACTGTCTGGATCCGCGCCGTGTTGTCGACGTGGGTCACCGCGGGGATGACGGACCTGACGGCGTTGATCCGCCCCAGGCCCTTCGCCTCGGCCGGCGCGGGCCTCAGCTTGTCGGCGCGCACCGGGGCCACGATCAGCATGTACGGGCTCTCCGTGCCCGCCTCCATCTCGAAGTACTCGCTCGCCCGCTCGCGCAGCACGATCGGGGCGAACGGCCGGAAGGACTCCCGGAATTTGATCTTCAGGTTCATGGCCTCCTGCATCGTCGCGTTGCGCGCGTCCCCCAGGATGCTGCGGGCGCCCAGGGCCCTCGGGCCGAACTCCATCCGGCCCTGAACCCAGCCGACGACGCTTCCCCCCGCCAGGAGCCTTGCGGTTTCCTCGCACAGGCCGACGCCTCCCGGGAAATGCCTGTAGACAGCGCCCTTGGCCCTGAGCTCGGCCTCAGTCTCGCCGGCGCCGCAGGCCGGCCCCAGCAGCGACCCGCGCTGGCCGTCGGGGACCTCGGGCCGGCGCTCGTTGTCCAGGAGCTGGTACCAGACGAAGAGGGCCGCCCCGAGCGCCCCGCCCGCGTCGCCCGAGGCCGGCTGCACCCACAGCCTCTTGAACGGGGACTCCCGCAGGATCCGGCCGTTTCCGACGCAGTTCAGGGCGACGCCGCCCGCTAGGCAGAGATTCTCCGACCCGGTCAGCCGCCGCAGGTGGGCCGCCATGCGCAGCATGACCGTCTCGGTGACCTTTTGAATCGAGGCCGCGAGGTCCGTCTCCCGCTGGGTTATGGGCTGCTCGGGCCTGCGCGGGGGCCCCCCGAAAAGCGCGTCGAATCGGCGGGACGTCATGGTAAGGCCCGCGCAATAGTCGAAGTATGAGAGGTCCAGGCGAAACGAGCCGTCCTCCTTCAGGTCCACCATCCTCTCCAGAATGAGATCCGCGTACCTCGGCTCGCCGAACGGCGCGAGGCCCATGAGCTTGTACTCGCCGCTGTTCACCTTGAACCCGCAGAAGTAGGTGAACGCCGAGTAGAGCAGGCCGAGCGAGTGCGGGAAGCGCATCTCGTGGGTCAGGGTGATCCGGTTGCCGGCGCCGTGGCCGAGGCTCGCGGTAGCCCATTCCCCGACGCCGTCGAGCGTCAGGATCGCCGCCTCCTCGAAGGGCGACGGGAAGAAGGCGCTCGCCGCGTGGGACTCGTGGTGCTCCGGGAAGACGTAGCGGCCGCGGTAGCCCCCTCCTAGGCCGCGCCCCATCTGCTCGGGCAGCCGAAGCTTCTCGTGGACCCAGAGGGGAAGAGCCATGAGGAACGAGCGAAATCCCGCGGGGGCCATCGCGAGGTAGGTCTCCAGGAGCCTCTCGAACTTGAGGAAGGGCTTCTCGTAGAAGACGACGTGGTCCAGGTCCTTGGGGCCGATACCGGCCTCGCCGAGGCAGTAGGCCACCGCGTTGTGCGGAAACCGGTGGTCGTGCTTGATCCTCGTGAAGCGCTCCTCCTGCGCGGCGGCGACAACCCTACCGTCCACGACCAGGGCAGCCGCCGAGTCATGGTAGTAGGCCGAGATCCCGAGTATCGCCTTCATCGGGCGGGCGGCGCAGGCGCCTGCCCGCGCGGGTGGAAATGCGTTGGTCTCGAGCCGGCCATTCCCAGAGGCTGCCACCTCGCGGCCCGCCGATCCAACCTCTTTCGGGGCGCAAAAGGAAGGGCCCGGATGCTCGAGGCATCCGGGCCCTAACGCTATTCACCCTGCGGGGAGCCGGGCGCGCGGGCCCGGCGCTAAATCAGAACTTCCAGTCGACCTGCGCCTCCCAGCCGCGTCCGAATTTGTACTCGTCCGCGAGGACGGAGGCAGCCCCCTGGTTCAGGAAGTACTGGTGGTACGTCTCGTCCAGCAGGTTGGTCGCCGAGAGGACCAGCGAGAAGTTCCTCGTGAGGTTGATCTGCGCGATCACGTCGACCCTCGTGTAGGGCGCCGTCCAGACCGAGCTCTGGCCGTTGAACGAGCTGGACTCGTAGTCGTCGCGCCACGAGTAGGTCAGGCGTATCGAGCCCCACTTGTTCTCGTAGAAGGGGCTGATGTAGAGCTGGTTCTTCGACGCGAAGGGCAGCGGCCCGTTCGCGCTCGAGGTGTGCATGAGCGTGTAGTTGGCCTGGATCCCGAACCCGTTGGACATGGTGTGCTGCACCGATACCGTCGCGCCCTGCGAGGTCGCCGCGCCGCCGTTGGACGGGCGCGAGATCTCGTAGGTCTCGGTCGGGTGGCCGGTCAGCGAGTAGTCGGTCCACTGTTCCGGGTTCGTGGCGTTTAGGATGTAGTTGGAGATGTCCTTGTAGAACACATCCACGGCGAAGTAGGAGTTCTTCGCGTAGTAGTACTCGTAGGCGGCGTCGATGTTGGTCGACTCGTAGGGCTTCAGGTCGGCATTGCCGCCCACGCCACCCAGCGTGGAGTCGTACAGCTCGACGTAGTTGGCCTCCTGGGAGGTGTCCGGGCGGGCAATCACCTCCGAGACGCCGAAGCGCAGGAGCTGGTCGCGGCCGAGGTCGTAGTTCAGGTTGACCGCGGGAAGGACGTTGTCGTAGGTGCTCTGCAGCGTCTGCAGGGTGGGGGTCGGCGTGCTCAGGTTGTAGCTCGCGCTCGTCGTGGTTGTCTCGACGAACCTGGCTCCGAAGTTCCCTGTGATCGGGCCGTCTCCGAAGTTGCCCTCGAAGTAGGCGGCGTTGATCCGCTCGTCGAACGTGAACGTCGGGGTCGCCGTGAACACGGCGCCTACCTGCGGGGGCGCCGAGTTGAAGTAATTCAGCAGCGTCTGGCCATTGCCCTCGGGCAGGTTGCCGATGAAACTGGCGACCGATCCGTAGGAGTTGAGGATCACGTGCTGCGACATCGACGGCGTGATGTCGGGCAGGCCCGACAGGTAGTTCGACGGCGGGGCAGAGACTCCGATCGCCGACAGCGGCGTCGTCACCTCGTCGGCGCCGGGCACGCTCTCCACCAGTCCGGTCTCACCGCCCTTGTGGTCGCTGAAGCGCATTCCCGCCATGATGTTCTTCAGTGCGCCCTTCATGGGGATGGTTAGGTCGAGCTGCACCCAGCGCTCGTCGTCGACCTCGGGATTGCTCGCGATGTTGCCGTAGTCGAAGCTCGGCTCCGAGGAGAGCCCGAAGTCGGCGCCGCTGTTCAGGTTTGAGGCGGTCGGGTCGGGCCCGGGGACGCCTGTGACCGCGAACGAGGGAAAGTTCTTGCCCTCGTTGATGTTCGCGTTGGCGAACACGAAATATTCGCCGTAGAACTGGTGCTGCGTGCCGCCTGTTGCCCGCGTGTAGCCGGCGTTGGCGACGAGGTCGAAGTTGTCACCCTTGTACGTGGCCTTCAGGTCATAGTCCTGGGTGACGATCTGTGCCGCGCGGTTGAACGCGTCGATGACCAGGGGGGCGCTGTTTATCGTGTAGCTGCTCAGGACGCCGTTGGAGACGGTGGCGTTGGTGATGTTTGGCAGCCCGGACCAGTTGTCGCCCGGATAGATGTAGTACGAGAAGTTCACGTTGTTCATGGTCTCCTTCACGTACAGGCCGGTCAGCTCCACCGTCAGCCGGTCGCTGGGCTTGAACTCGATCGCGAAGTTTCCGCCCTGGTGCTGGCGCAGCTGCAGGAACTCCGCCGTGTTCACTACCTCGGCGGTGACCCAGGGACCGGGCGGCTGGCCCGGTAGCGGGCCGCCGACGCCGAGCGTGCTGTTGTTCGGCTCGGCAAGGGACTCAACGCCGTCGCGGCGCACATAGTCGCGGTTGTTCTCGCCGCCGATCATGAAGCCAAAGGTCTTCGCGGCGTTGTGCCAGCTGAACATGGTGTCCTCGCTGAACTCGCCCTTGGACGAGCGGTCGTTGTCGGCGTAGCTGAGGGCCCCGACGAACACCATCGGGTCGAGATCGAGGGGGTTGCGCGTGTCGATGACGACCGTGGCACCGAGGCTGCCCTCAAGCAGCTTCGGCTCCCAGGTCTTGAAGACCTCCGCCTGGCCGATGAGGTCGGGGCTGAGCAGCAGGTAGTTGAACTGCCGGCTCTGGTTGTCGAGGACGTACCAGTCGGCCGAGGAGATCGGCTCGCCGTTCAGCAGGACGCGGTTCAGGTTCGGGTCCGTGCCCTCGATGCTGACGCGCTCGCCCTCGCCGAAGAGGTAGTCGACCGAGACGCCGGGCAGGTGCGAGAGCGACTCGGCGAGGTTGGTGTCGGGGAACTTGCCCACGTCCTCGGCGCTGATCACCTCGACGTTGTCCTCGGACTGGCGCTTAGCCTGCACGGAGGCCTCGAGGCTACTCGCGTAGCCGTTGACGACGAACTGGCCCATCGAGACGGGCTCCTCGGTCGTGGCCGCGGTCACCGAGGTGGTGGTTTGCGTGGTGTCCGTGGCCTGGGGCGTCTGGGACGGGGCGGTCTAGGCGCGGGCCAGGACCGCGAGGCCCAGGAACGCGACCGAGTATGCTGCGAGCTTGGTGAACGCTGACAATAGACCCGGGCGGCGGGGAGCCGGGGCCGGATCGCGAGGTACTGTGATTATCATGGTGGTGATGGTGCTAAGATTATGGATACAATAAACCTACGTGCAGGGAGCCGTATGGCAGCCTGGAAAAATCCTTCGAGTCGTTGGTTGAACTTGCGATTCACGCGGCCCGCAGCGGGGCCTGGAATCGGAGCCTCTTGTCGTTCGGTGGGTTGGTCAGTCGGCTGATCCGCTGTCGCAGCGGCATGTTTCCCCGGCGGCGCCGCCGCCCGGGCAGGCCCTTACCGGGGCCATGGCCGTTGAGAGCGCGCGCACTGAACAATGGGAATTCAACACAAGAATGCCTGTCGTTGCCGGGGTAAAAGAATAGGGCGGTTTGTTTTTGACGCGGTCATATTAGCGCTGGCGTCGCAGTTAAAAAATGGCATAAATAATAATGTTTTTAACAAAAATGTCAGAATCCCGTAACGCGACGGTGCTGTCGCTCGAGAAACTCGCGAATCTGCTGCCGTCTCCGCTGCGGCCGCTGCACGGAAAGCGCGCGGCGCCGCTCGACCTTCCCGACAACATCATCTGCTTCTGCAGGTGCTCGGCGACGGACCTGAACCGCCCGCAGCGGGGACGCGCGCTGCACCACCGCTTCGTCCTGATATTCGCTCTGGAGACCGCGGTCACCGTGGCGGTGGACGACCGCGCAATACGGCTGCACCCGAACGAGGGGATTCTGGTGCTGCCGTTCCAGTTCCACGACTACATACAGCCGGAGCGCGAGGAGCTCAGGTGGCTGTTCATAACCTTCGAGCTGATCGACATCGAGGCGCTTCAGACGCTTCGCTTCAGGCCGTTTGTCATCACGCCGTTTGTGCGCCAGACGTGCGCGGAGCTTGTCGAAGCCTACCTGACGCGGGGCGAGGGGGACCTGACCAGCCTGCTGCTGGCGCTCTTGCTGCAGAGGATACGGCAGGCCGAGCCGATCCAGAGGCGCCACCACAAGCCAGCCGTGTCCCCGGGCCTCATCATGCAGGTCAACCAGCTCGCCCAAAGCCGCGAGCATCCGCTGAGCGTGAAGGAGATCGCGCGCTCGCTTGGCATCAGCGCGAGCCATCTTCGGGCGCGCTTCCGTGCCTCGTGCGGCGTGAGCCTCGGCCGCCACCTCAGGCGGCTGCGCCTTGAGAAGGCGTGCGGCCTGCTCCGGCTCAGCCAGCGGCGTGTGACCGAAATAGCCGAGCTGTGCTATTTTACGTCGATATACAGCTTCAGCCGCGCCTTCCACACCGCGTACGGGGTGTCGCCGATGGCATACCGCCACGGCGACCGCGTGCGCCGGACGGGCTGATGGGGCGTCCTGGCCCGCCCTAGGAGAACTTTCGCAGGCGCTCGGCGACGTCGGCGCCCATGCGCGCCACGAGCGACGCCATGTACTCCGCCAGGGACGGCCCGCCTTCGCGGGTGACCGGCGTGAGGTCGACGGCCCAGGTTATCCCGCTGTAGCTGTCGGTCGCGTGGGAGGCGTAGAAGGTGGCGTTCGACAGGCGCCGGCCGACCGCCGCGAGGTCGTAGCGCTTGCCGCCCGTGACCTGGGAGTCGAAGACCGTGAGGAGCTTGAGCGCGAGGTCGGGATGGCGCCCGGAATCGAGCGCGACCTTGTCCGCGTCCAGCAGCCAGTCGAGGTTCCTCCAGACCTCGCACCCCACGACGCGGGCGGGCCGCCGGTCGGCGGGCAGCGAGCGGATGGCGTGAAGGGCCCGCAGGAGAACCGCGACGTGCGTGTCGTGCTTGTCCGCGGGATTGTGGAGGTAGACGGCCTCGGGCCGGCAGTCGGCCAGAATCTGCGCGAGGTCGTGCGCGACGCCGGGATGCCCCGGGGATTTCACGTCGGCGCTCGTGTGGGCCAACTGGATCTGGATCGCATAGCGACCGAGCCTCGCGGCCTCGCGCTGCTCCTTGCGCCTGACGTCCTGCATCTGCGCGTCCGTGTAGGATGCGTAGACGCCCGTCCTGGGGGAGCCGGCGCCGTTCGTGAGCACGACGCCGCCGAACGCCTTGCCTGGCTGGTCGAGGCAGTCGCTGATGCCCGACTGCGCCATGATTTCAATGTCATCCTGGTGGGCTGCGATGCACAGGTGGGTCACCGCCCCAAGCGCTGCCTCCGGAGAGCGGGCCCCATCGGGGACGAATACGTCGGCCTGGGGGTTCGAGAACTTCATGGGTTAACTATGTGGAATCAGTGTGGCGCGCGCGCGAGCCCGCAGTTTCGCCGATCGCCGGCAGGCTCGCCGCGGCGATGGCCTGCCCATGGCGCTTGTCCTTCTCGTCGGGCATCTGGACGCGGGTGCGCGAGGCCACCGCGGGGAACTCGGCCGCGAGCACCTCGCGGGCCTTGCGCAGGATGCGCTCGCCGCCGGCGCCGGAGGTCACGCGGCCCATGACAAGCACGTGCCTGAGCAGGTAGAAGTCGGAATAGTGGCCGATGGCGTATCCCAGGTAGCAGCCGAGCGTGTCGTAGACCTGCTCGGCTCGCGGATCGCCCTTCGCCAGGAAGCCCTGGACGGCGACCAGGCGCTCGGCCGCCGGCATGCCGGCGGGAAGGCCGAAGCCGGCCTTGTCCGCAAGCCGCGACACCGCCTGCTGCGACAGGTACTGCACCCCGCAGCCCGAGTCGCCCGACCACTCGTCCCTGGGCGCCCCGTAGCGGTAGTCCACCGGCGCGAAGGAAAGCTCGTTGAGCCATGAGGTTATGTCGCCGCCCAGCCTCACGTAGCCGCCGGCCTGGCTCGTTCCCATCGAGATGCCAAGCACGGCGCCGTCGCCGAGGGACATTGAGCCGGCCAGCGCGGCGACCTCGCCGTCGTTCGCCACCTCGAAGGGCACGCCGCTCCAGCGCTCCTGGAGCGTGAAGAAGAGCCTGCGGATGTGCCGCTCGAAGTCGCCCGGTGCCACGCCCCTGAAGATCGACGCAACGCGCACCTCGTTGTTCACGTAGACTCCGGCCGCGCTGCCGCCTATGGCGTCCACCCTTGGAAGGTGGGCCGCGGCCTTCTCGATGGAGTCCTGGATGCCGGAGATGTGGTACTGCGGGTCCCTCTGGAAGTAGGGGTCCCACGGGGTCTCGTCCGAGAAGACGACCCTCCCGTCGATGACGGCCGCCGCCTTGCGATCGCTTCCGCCGATGTCAAAGCCGATGCGGCAGCCATCGAAGTGGCGCCCGAGGCCCACGCCCGATGTGCGCTCCTCGGGGAGATCCGACACCTCCGCGGGCCCGATGCTGAAGTCGCGCCCGTAGACCTTTTCGCCCATGAACGCGTAGTCGAATGCCCGCGAGCCGGCCGGGCTGTAGACACCGGCGAGGTGGGCTGCGACGTCGGGCGCGCCGGCGACCCTCACGGTGCACCCGCCCCTCTGCCACAGCAGGAGCTTCAGGAGCCGCTCCGCGTACCTGAGCGTAAGGGCCGACGACAGGTGGGCCGCCCCGAGGATCTGGCTCCTGTGCCTGGAGGCGCCGCCGTCCGGCCTTTCCAGGGAGATGACCAGGGTTCGCGCCTTCGGATCGGTCGCGACGATGGCCCGGTATGCCCGGTTCCAGAGTGCGGCAGGCACGAAATCAGGGTCGAGCGGAGGGCTCAGGAAGGGGCTGGTCGTAAGCATGAACGGGACGAGCTTTAGGTGCGCGTGAAGGGTATCAGGCCCATGGGCGCCCTCTTGGAGTTCGATGGGGGCCATCCTACAGCGCCAAACTCGGATAAAAAATGGCACAATCGACGATGTTTTTAACGAAAATGACACTTTTTCTGGCTTCTCCGCTGCGGACGGGCTGCGCGCGAAGGAACGGCCGACTGGACGGGCGGCCGAACGCGTGTACCTTCGCCGGATGCAGCTCTCCGGAATCCACCACCTGACCGCCATCACCTCCGACATCCGGGCAAACCACGGGTTCTACACGGGCGTGCTCGGCCTGCGCCTCGTGAAGAGGACGGTCAACCAGGACGACGTGTCGGCGTACCACCTGTTCTACGCCGACGGTAAGGGGTCCCCGGGCACCGACATCACGTTTTTTGACTGGCCGCTGCCGCGCGAGAGGCGGGGGACCCACAGCGTGACGAGGACGGGATTCCGCGTGGGCAGCGAGGCGAGCCTTGCCTGGTGGTCGGAGCGTCTGCGCGCGAAGGGGGCCGCGTGCGAGGGGACGGCGGAGCGAGGCGGCCGAAAGGTCGTCGATTTCGAGGACCCCGAGGGCCAGCGCCTGAGCCTCGTCGCCGACCCCGGGTCGGCCGGCGCGGGCCATCCCTGGGGGAGGAGCCCCGTGCCGGCTGAGCACCAGATCCGCGGGCTTGGGCCGGTATACCTGAGCGTTCCGCAGCTTGGGCCGACCGAACACGTGCTGACCACGGTCCTCAACATGAGGGCTGCGCGACGGTACGCGAGCGCAGACCGGGGCGACGTGCACGTGTACGAGATGGGCGAGGGCGGCCCGGCGGCTGAGCTTCATGTCGCCGAGGAGCCCCGCGTTGCGGCGGCGCGCCAGGGCGCGGGCGGTGTGCACCATGTGGCATTCCGCACGACCGTGCGGGAGTACCGGCAGTGGGCTGACAGGCTCGAGGAGATGGGGATGCCCTCAAGCGGGCCGGTGGACCGCTTTTATTTCCAGAGCCTGTACTTTCGGGAGCCAAACGGGATTCTCTTCGAGATTGCGACGGACGAACCCGGTTTTGCAGCTGATGAGCCCGAGGATGCCCTCGGCGAGCGGCTGGCGCTGCCTCCGTTCCTCGAGCCGCAGAGGCGCGAAATCGAGGCTGGCCTTAAGCCATTGGCTTGAAGGTCCTTGGTAATCATGGATGCAGGCATCGGCCTGCCGGGTGCATTCAAGTGTTGTAAGATATTTTAATATAATAAATTACATATGATTAATTTTCTTTATTACGCCGATAAGCACGCGTTGATGTGCTTCCGTTGGCTAGTCGATGGAATGTCATAACTAGCTATGGCCTAAGTTCTTGTTGTTTTTCGAATGGCGCTGATGCTTGCTGCGGCCGAGGGCTTTTTCACCTTTCCAAACACGCGTATTGTAGGCAGGTGCAATTGAACTGATAATAGCGCCCGTCGATTGACGGTCGCATGACGCTGTTGCAGCCAGTCACGCTTGGCAGAAGGCCTGGCGGACTCCTCTTGGGCCCGCAAGCCACCGGCTTTCTTGCGCTGGCGCTCGTGGTCTGCGTCCTTTCGCCGCGGGTCCGGGCCGCCGCCGACAACTGGACGGCCACGGCTGCCGGCTCATCCTGGGGCACCGCGGGCAACTGGAGCGCCGGCGTGCCAATCAGCACAAGCGCGGTGACGTTCAACGCGACCACGGGACTGGATGTCTCGGTGACGCTCATTCCATCGGCCACGGCCGCATCGCTTACGTTCTCGGCGGCCGGCGGAACGACCAACGCATACACCTTTGATGCGGTGGGGACGGAGAACGCGCACACGCTCGCCCTGTCGGGCGGCATCACCAACGCCAACACCGTGACGGCCACGCAAACCTTCTACAACGCATTCACGCTCTCCGGAAGCCAGACCTGGACCGCCACCAGCGGCGCGATGGACTTCTTCGGCAACGTGAACCTGGGGTCCGGCGCCACGGGCTACACGCTGACGGTGAAGGGGGCGAGCGCGGTCAACATGTCCGGCACCGTCGCCAACGGCGGGTCGGCGGCGGGCAGCATCACCTATTCGGGCACGAGCAACCTGACCCTGTCGGGAAACAACACGTACTCGGGGGCGACCAAGGTGGCCTCCGGAGGCACGATAACCGCGGCCTCGTCAAACGCCCTGGGAGCCTCCGCCATGACCGTGGCGTCGGGGGGGACCCTCTCCCTGACCGGAGGCGTCACGGTCGCCAACGCGGTCACGGCGACCGGAACCGGGGTCGGCGCCGCCGGCGCCATCCTGAACTCGTCGGGATCCAACACCCTGTCGGGCGCCATCACCCAGAGCGGCGCGACGTCGTACGGCGCCGCCTCGGGAACGCAGCTGACGCTTTCGGGGGGCATCGGGGGCACCACGAAGGCGACATTTGGCACCGCGGGTGAAACGGGAACCATCGTCGTCTCGGGCAACGGCACCTATTCCGGGGCCACGGCCGTCGCGTTCGGCACGGCGATCGCGGAGTCGAACAGCGCGCTCGGCACGGGCGCGATAACGATCACAAGCGGCGCGACGCTCGGGTTTCAAGGGGGCGTGACCAACACGCAGGCCATCACGGTCAACGGGGCCGGGGTCTCCGGCTCGGCGGGCGCCCTGGAGGGCCTCTCCGGGACCAACACCGTGGCGGGCGTGACCCTGGCCTCCGCCTCGACAATCGGCGCTTCCTCGGGGCAGACCCTGGACCTCGGGGGGACGCTGGCGATCAAGACCTTCGGCCTCACCTTCGGCACGTCCACGGGCACGGGAACGGTCGACGTGAGCGGTCAGGTGACGGGCACGACGGGGACCATAACGGCTGCCTTCGGGACGACAGTCTTGAGTTCATCCACGGCGAACACCTACGCGAGGGCGACGACTGTCGACTCGGGCGCCACCCTGGTCGCCGCGGCGAACGGGGCCCTGGGCACGACCGCGGCCGGTACTACGGTCAACAGCGGAGGCACGCTTGGTCTCCAAGGCGGCATCACCTACTCGACGCTCGAGGCGGTCTCGCTCAATGGCGCGGGAGTCGGCGGGAGCGGCGCGCTAGAGAACATCTCCGGCACAAACAGCTTCGCGGGACCGGTGACGCTCGGGTCGGCCTCGACGATTGCCGCGGCCGGCGGCACGCAACTCAACCTGACGGGAACGGAGGCGCTCGGGGGTTACGGGCTGACGTACGGCGCCTCGTCGGCCAACGGCACCGTCAACGCGACGGGTCCCATAAGCGGCACGGGCCCGGTCAGCGTCGCCGCCGGGACGGCCGTCCTGGGCAATTCCGCCAACAGCTTCACGGGCGCGATCAATGTCGGCTCCGGGGCGACGCTCTAGGCCGGGGCCGACGGAGCGTTTGGCGGCGCGTCCAACGGGATCACGCTGAGCGGCGGCACGCTCCAGGCGACGTCGGGCTTCACGATCGGCTCGGGGCGCACCATCACGATCTCCAACGGGGGCGGAGGGGGAACGATCGACACGCAGGCGAACAACGTGGTCTTCAACGGCGTGATAGCGGGAACCGGGTCGGACGCGCTGACCAAGGCCGGGACGGGCTCCCTGACCCTCGGGGGCGCCAACACCTACAGCGGCCCGACGAACGTGAGCGCGGGCACGCTCGCCTTCGGCGCCTCCAACTCGCTCAACAACGCCTCCCTGCTGACCGTCGCGTCATCCGCGACGCTCTCCCTCGGCACGACGAGCCAGACGGTCGGCTCCGTTGCGGGATCGGGCACGATCGCCTTCGGGTCGGGGGGCGCCCTGACGCTCTCGGGCGGTTCCGGGACATTCTCGGGCACGCTCACGGGAAGCGGCACGTTCACGATCAACTCGGGGGCCTCGCTCACGCTCGGCACCAGCTTCAACACGCCCTCGGTCAACCTGACCCTCGCGGGAGGGACCCTTTTCCTCAACGGCACGAACTCGACGTTCGGAACCTTCTCGCTGTCGGGCAACTCGATCATCGACTTCGCGAGCCCGAGCTCGACGACCCTTGACGTCTCCAACCTGAACCTGAACGGGTTCACGCTGACGGTGGACAACTGGACCGACGGCACGGATTACTTCTACGCGCAGACCTTCACGGGCGCGACGCAGAACACGAGCGGAGCCCCGCCCATGGACCAGGTCTATTTCTCGGGCTACTCCAACCTCAACACGGAGTGGAAGTCGTACGACCTGCAGGTCACGCCCACACCGGAGCCCGCGGCGTACGGGGCTCTATTCACGGCGTTGAGCCTCGCGGCCGCCGGCGCGGCGCGCCTGCGCCGGAACCGGGCCAGGGCCTAGGACCGCGCGGGTCCGGCCGCGCGGACGGCCTGGCGCTGGGAACTCGCGCTTCCGTGGCCAATTTATGCATTTGTTTTGCCAACCGATGCGCCACACCGGGGGCGCGCCGGCGATATCCTTAGGGCCTGCGGCGGGCCCGCCCTCCGCAGGGTATGTCCTATTCGAAGGCAAGAAGCCCGGGCGCTGGGGAAAAAGCGATCTCGGCGGCTGCGCTCGTCGTGCTGGCGAGCGTCCTGGCGGGCGTCTGCCTGCGCCAGAGGGTCTTCGACCCAGCGGTCCTGGCCGCCTCGGCGGCCGGGGCGCCCGCGCCCGGCGTCCGGGCGCAGGGGCTGCTCGCGAGCTGGCCGGACGGCCTCTCGCCCATGGGCGCCCAGGAGGCGTTCGGGCCGGACACGCTCTCCGACAAGATTGACGGGAAGGCGGACCTGTACCTGTCGGCCGGGTTCGTTTCGCTCAAGGCCCAGCGCGTGGGCCTCGCGGGGAGCCCGCCGGCATGGATGGAGGCGTTCGTGTTCGACATGGGCAATCCGTCGAACGCGTTTTCGGTGTTCAGCTCGCAAAGGCGGCCGAAGGCCGCCGACGCCGCCATCGCTGACTACAGCTACGAGGCCGACAACGAGCTCTGCATCGTCCACGGCAGGTACTACGCCGAGTTCGTCTGTTCGGACCGCGCGCAGTCCACGATGCGGGCGGCGGAGGCGCTTGCCCGCTCATTCGTCGCCGCAACGGCGGTCACGGAGCACGCGAACGTCGGCGCCGAGGAGGCGTTCTTCCCCTCAGAGGGGCAGATCGCCGGAACCGTGGCGCTCGTGCCGTCCGACGTCTTCGGCTCCGACAAGCTCTCCAATGTCTTCATCGCCCGCTACCGGGACGGGGCGGGCGAGGTGACGCTGTTCGCCGCGAGGCGCGCCACGGCGCAGGAGGCCGCCAGGCAGGCGCAGGAGCTGCGCTCCTTCTTCGTGGACGACTGCGGCGGCAAGGCGGCGGCCGCGCCGGCCGCGCCCCTGGGCGCATCGCTTGTCGAGCTCGAGGGAAGGTACGAGGCGGTCTTCTCGTCGGGACCCTACCTCGGCGGCGTGCACCAGGCCGCGGACCGCCAGTCGGCTGAGCGCTGGCTCTCCGTCATTGCCGCGCGGCTGGCGAATGGACCCCAATGAGCCCGGAGCAGCCAATTCCTCAGGGTTTATCGCAAACGCGCCGAGAGTTCCTGCGCCGCAGCGCCCAGGCGGGGGCCGCCATTGCCGCCGCCGGGAGCCTCTCGGCCTGGCTCCTTGACCGTCATCCCCCGGGCGACTTCAGCCGGATGCGAAGCCTTGACGCCCGCAGGGACTTCTCCATGCGCTCGCCCGGGCCCTCCATGGGGATAGCCACCGGGCGCGACCGCCCGGCGATGCTGCGGGGCGCTCTTGCCGCGCTCGGCGGGATCGAGCGCTTCATCAAGCGCGGCGACCGCGTCATGGTTAAGGTGAACGCGGCCTTCGCAACCCCGGCCATGATCGGGGCGACCACGAACCCGGAGCTGCTCTCGGAGCTGGTGCGCCTGTGCAGGGCGGCCGGCGCGGCGTCGGTGGTCGTGACCGACAACCCCATCAACGCCCCCGAGAGCTGCTTCGAGCTGACCGGCATTGGGCCCGCAGCGCGCGCGTCCGGCGCGGACCTCTACGTGCCCGGGCCCGGCTCCTTCCGCAGCGGGACGCTCAAGGGAGCCAGCCTCATACGCGACTGGCCCGTCCTCGACGAGCCGTTCTTCGGGGTCACCAAGCTGATCGGCGTCGCCCCGGTCAAGAGCCACCACCGCGCAGGGGCCTCGATGACCATGAAGAACTGGTACGGGCTCCTCGGCGGCCGCAGGAACCAGTTTCACCAGGACATCGACGGCATCATCGTCGAGCTGTCGATGATGGTGAGGCCGACCCTAGTCGTGCTCGACGGAACGGACAGCATGATGGCGAACGGGCCCACGGGCGGGTCGCTGGCCGATCTGAAGGAGACGAACACCCTCATCGTCAGCACCGACGGGGTCGCCGCGGACGCGCTCGGGGCGACGCTCCTTGGGCGGACGTACCGCGACCTGCCCTACCTCGTGCGCGCGGGCGCGCTTGGCCTTGGCACGACCGACTACGAGTCGCTGCGCCCGGTGCGGGTGGCGCCCGCAAACGCCTGAGCGCCCATGCGAATCACCACCGCACGGCGCATCGCCCAGGCCTTCTTCCTCGCGCTCTTCGCGTGGCTGTGCGTCGTGGCCACCGTCGGGACCCGCCCCTGGCAGTGGAGGGGCTGGCCGATACGCTGGTTCCTCGAGCTCGACCCGCTGGTCGCCGCGGGCACCGCCCTGACCACGCGCTCGCTCCACCCGGGGCTCCTGTGGGCCCTGGCCATCGTCGCGCTGACGATCCTCCTGGGGCGCGTCTTCTGCGGGTGGATCTGCCCGTTTGGAACGATTCACCACTTCATGGGCTGGCTGGGGCAGCGGTCGCGGCCGCTCAAGCGCCGCATGGAGGCGAACCGATACCATCCCGCGCAGGCCGTCAAGTATGGCATTCTCGCGGCGCTGCTGGCGGCGGCGCTCCTGCCCGTCGGGAAGATGGCCCTCGCCACGCTGCAGACGGGGCTCCTTGACCCCATCCCCCTGGTTACCCGGTCGTTCAACTTCGCGGTGCTGTCGCTTGGCGACCTTGCGGCGGGCAGGGGCGTGGCCAGCCGGTTCTACAGCGGCGCGGGCCTGATAGGGGCCCTCTTCCTCGCTCTCGTCCTGCTAAACCTCGCCGTGCCCCGCTTCTACTGCCGCTTCGTCTGCCCGCTTGGCGCCCTCCTGGGGGTCGTCGGTCGCCTTTCGCCGTGGAGCATCGTGACGCGCCGAGCCAAGTGCATCGAATGCGGCCTGTGCGACCTGGACTGCGCGGGCGCATGCAATCCGGTCGGGCCGATCCGCCTGAGCGAGTGCATGATGTGCATGAACTGCCTGGACGACTGCCCGTCCGTCGAGCCGGTGGGCTACGGCCAGCGGCCCTCCCCGGCGGGCGAGGTGGCGGCGCCCGGCATCTCCAGGCGCGACTTCATGGTTTCTGTCGCGGCCGGCCTCGCGGTCGCCCCGCTCGCGCGCCTCGGGGGCGCGACGGCGGGCAACTGGCCCGCCGGCATGATCCGGCCACCGGGCTCGGTCGCCGAGGAGGAGTTCCTCGCGCGCTGCATCAAGTGCGGAGAGTGCGTGCGCGTGTGCCCGACGAACGTGCTGCAGCCCGCCGGGTTCGCCTGGGGCTGGGAGGCGCTGTGGACCCCGACGCTCAACAACCGCATCGGCTCGAGCGGATGCCAGGCCAACTGCGTCGCCTGCGGCCACGCGTGCCCGACCGGGGCCATCAGGCCCCTGTCGCTCGACGAGAGGATGGGCAGGGGCGGCTTCGAGGCCGCCGGGCCCATCCGGGTGGGACTGGCCTTCGTGGACCGCGGCCGGTGCCTGCCCTGGGCCATGGAGCGCCCCTGCATCGTCTGCGAGGAGATCTGCCCGGTCTCGCCAAAGGCGATCCACCTCGAGGAGGCAGTCCAGGCGACGCGCGACGGGGGGACGGTGCGGCTGCAGCGGCCGGTCGTCGACCCGGCCCGCTGCATCGGCTGCGGCGTCTGCGAGCACGAGTGCCCCATGAACGGGCTGCGCGCCATCCGGGTCACGGCCGACAACGAGTCGCGCGATCGCGGCCACGCCATCCTTTTGCACCATGAAAGCCAATAAGCGTGTCATCTCCCGCCGGGAGTTCCTGGCGGCGACCGGCGCAGCCGGGCTGGGGGCCATGATGGCGCCCGCCCTCGTCTGGGGCGGGGACGCCCCGAGACTGGCCATCCCCACCAAGAAGTACGGCAGGACCGGGGTCGACGTGCCCATCGTCGGCCTGGGATGCATGTTCGACATCATCGACAACCAGATCATCCTGCGCCACGCGCTCGACCGCGGAGTCACCTACTGGGACACCGCCGCGGTCTACGAGAAGGGCGGCAGCGAGCGCGGCATCGGCATGTTCCTGCAGAAGAACCCGGGCGTGCGCAAGGGCCTGTTCATCGTCACGAAGGGCCGCGGCCCCGACTACATGCGCACCCTGGACGAGTCCCTGGCGCGGCTGCAGATGGACTACGTCGACCTGTTCCTGTGCCACGGGATCGGCGACATTTCCGACGTCGACACGCCTGAGGCCAGGGCCTTCGCCGAGCAGGCCAAGCGGGCCGGCAAGATCAGGTTCTTCGGCTTCAGCACGCACAGCAACATGGCCCAGTGCCTGTCCGGCGCCGCGAAGCTCGGGTGGATAGACGGCATCCTGTTCACGTACAACTACCGCGTCATGAAGGAGCCGGATCTCATGGCCGCGGTCGACGCGTGCCACAGTGCCGGCATTGGCCTAACCGCGATGAAGACCCAGGGACAGAGGCTGCGCCTGGACACGCAGGAGCAGGCCGACCTGCTATCGCCGATCACGGCGCGCGGGTTCACGCCCGGCCAGGCGAAGCTCAAGGTGGTGATGGAGAACCCGCAGATCTCGGTCGCGTGCGTGCAGATGCCCAACCTCAAGTTCTGCCACGAGAACATCGCCGCCGCCCTCGACAGGACGAGCCTCGCCGAGGCGGACCGCGACGCCCTGGAGCGGTACGCGACCGCGACGTCGGCCGGCTACTGCGCCGGGTGCCGGCGCCTGTGCGAGCCGGCGATCGGCAACGCCGTGCCGGTGGCTGACGTCCTTCGCCACCTCATGTACAGGCGAAACTACGGGGACGACGTGGACGCCCGCTCGCTCTTCGCGGAGATCCCCGCCGAGACGAGGGCGCGCGTCGCGCACCTGGATTATTCGCGGGCGGAGAAGGCCTGCCCGCGCGGGCTGCCCATAGGCGAGCTCATGCGGGAGGCCCACGGCCTCCTCGCGTAGGCGCGGCCCAGGGGCCCAGAAGAACGCGATCGCCACCGCCGTGCGACTCCATCATCCATGAGCCCGGCGATGAGTGACACACCTATGGCCGGAACCGGGCGCACCGTCCGGTTCCTCACGCTCTCAACGGCCCGCGAGCTCGGGATCCTGCTCTGCCTGTCGGTGATGTTCCCGTTCCTGATCCACATCATCCCCGTCCCCCAGGACTCCCGACTCGGGGTGCGGCTGCTGCCGATGTTCTACGCGCCGCTGCTTGCTGCACTTGTCGGCCGCCAGGGGACCGCGTTCGCGGTCGCGCTCCTGGCGCCCTGGCTCAACTGGGCCCTGACCTCGCACCCGGCGCCGGCGGGCGCGTCCATGATGTCCCTGCAGCTGCTCGTGTTCGTTGCCGCCATGCGGGCGCTGCTGGCGCGGGCGGGGGCGCGCTGGTTCCTCGCGGCGCCCGCCTATCTGGCGTGCATGGCGGTCGCGGCCCTGGCGGCCGCGATGCTTCCGTCCCTTATAGACGGGCGCGGGGCCCTTTCATGGGCGATCGCAAGCGTGTCCAGCGGCCTGCCGGGCCTGTTCATCCTTGTTGCGATCAACTGGATGGTGCTCAGGTACTACCCCCCGGGAGGGCGGGGCGGGGGCCCCAGGTTCGCCTGAAAGGGCGGGTTACTGACGCCGGACATGGAGCCCGGTCCCGATCGAACTCGCTCTCTAGCCTTCCGAGTCCAGGGAACCGAAGACGCTCCGGAAGTAGGGGGGCGCGCAGGAGACTAGGGGTCTACGAGAAGAGCCGAAGGGCCGCGACCAGAGTCCGATGCAAATGACGTTTGCGCTCGGCCGAGATGTGACCAACGACCGCCGAAATGGCGCCTTTCTTAACCACAGGGAAAAGGAGACAGTCGAAAACAGTCAGATGATCCAAGCCGTCAGCCTCATCAAGAATGACTTCACCTGGACGAAGATCTTGCCCCGGCCTCCGTGTCGACCCGTAGATGACGTTTACGCGATCAACACGCGGCGACAATGAAACCTCTGCCGGCGAAAGAATGATGGCCGGATGTTCGTCGCGGTCATTGGCATTAATCCGCACCCGGACAATGTCCCATTGGCGAATGGAAGTCATCGATCGAGCGGCTCCGGATCCACGGGAAGGGAATTCAGATATGCGGCGCGCTCCTCTCCGACGGCGAAATGCCCTTCAGGGTAATGGGGAATCGGCTCGGGGAGCGTTGCCTCAACCAGCTGGAGTATCCGTTGGCCCCTCCGGATGAAGATGGGGCGCTTCTTGAGCGCCAAATCGGCAAGAGGGCCCAGCTTGGCCTTGGCCTCAGTCACGGAATAGGTCTTCATTTCGGACCCAAAGAAGTTCGAAAAACGGACTTATGCAAACGGAATTCGGGATCCTTACGCGAGTCTCGATGGGGTCAACCAATCAAAAATAGCGTCTTGCGGGGCCTACATCCCCGGAAAGCCGCCCCGTACCTTCATGGCCTCCATCTGGCGCATGAGCTTCTTCTGGTTGCCGCCCTTCATCATGCGCATAACCTTCTGCATCTGCTGGAACTGCTTTATGAGCTGGTTCACGTCGGCGATCTTCACGCCGGCCCCGTTTGCGATCCTCTGCCTGCGGCTGCCGTTGAGGACCTCGGGCTTGCGCCGCTCCTGAAAGGTCATCGATCGGATGATAGCCTCCGTTCGGGCCATCTGGCGCTCGGCGCCGTCGCCCAGCTGCACGCCGCTCATCCCGGGGAGCATCCCGACGATGCTCTGCATGGAGCCCATCTTCTTCACCTGCTGAAGCTGCGCCAGGAAGTCCTCCAGGTTGAAGTCGGCCTTGCGCATCTTCTCGGCCATGCGCTCGGCCTCGGCCTCGTCGATCGATTCCTTGGCCTTCTCGACAAGGGACACGACGTCGCCCATGCCGAGGATTCGCGACGCGAGCCTGTCCGGGTAGAACGCGTCGAAGTCCTCGGTCCTCTCGCCGGTGCCGACGAACTTGATCGGGGTCCCCGTTATGGACTTTATGGACAGCGCCGCGCCGCCGCGTGCGTCGCCGTCCAACTTCGTCAGGACAAGGCCCGTAAGCTGCAGGGCGTCGTGGAACCCCTTTGCCACGTTGACGGCCTCCTGGCCCAAGGCGCCGTCCACGACGAGGAGCACCTCGTCCGGGCTCACCTCGGCGCCGAGGCGCTTCACCTCCGCGACGAGCACCTCGTCGATCTGCAGGCGCCCCGCCGTGTCGAAGAGCACGGCGTCCGCTCCCGCTGCCGCCGCCGCGGCCAGCCCGGCCCTGCCGATCGCGGGCACGTCCTTGGAGGCGCGGTCGCAGTAGAACCCGATCTCCTCCTGCCCGGAGAGGATCTCCAGCTGGTCGATGGCGGCGGGCCGCTGGACGTCGCAGGCGACCGCGAAGGGGCGGTAGCCGCGCTTCTTCAGGAGCCGGCCGATCTTCGCAGTCGAGGTCGTCTTGCCCGAGCCGTGGAGGCCCACCATGAGCACCTTGAGCGGGCGGGCGGCGCTCACGCCGGTCGAACCCTCGCCCAGGAGGCGCACGAGCTCGTCGTGGATGATCTTGATTACCTGCTGGCCGGGCGTGACGCCCTTGAGGACCTCCTGGCCGGCGCACTGGGCCTGGACGCGCTCCACGAACTCGCGGGCGACCTTGAAGTGGACGTCGGCGGACAGGAGCGCGGCACGCACCTCGGCCAGCGCCGCGGCCATGTTCTCGTCGGAGAGCCTGCCCGCGCCGCGCAGGTTGCGCAGCGCGGAGGACAGTTTTTCGGTCAGGGATTCAAACATGCGAGCCCATCGCATGGATGATCGGGCTTTCCGACGCAATACCCGCGAGGCTCTTTTGGGATGGCTTATCGGGGCGCACCCGTGAGAGGATGCGACCCCCTATGAACCCGGTACTCAAGCTTCTCGTGGAAGGCGGACATCTCACCGCTGCGCAGATAGCTCAGGTAGCCGGAATCCCCGAAGCCGAAGTCAACCGGCAGCTTGAGCAGCTGAAAAAGGACCGGATCTTCCTCGGCTGGAGGCCCGTTCTGGACCTGTCCCGGGCCGAGGCGACCGCCGTGCGGGCCGTGATCGAGGTGAAGATGACGCCCGAGCGCGGGGGAGGCTTCAACCGCCTGGCCGAGCGCATCAGCAAGTTCGACGAGGTCGAGTCCTGCTACCTCATGTCGGGCGCCTACGACCTGCTCATATTCGTGAACGGGCCGAGCCTGCAGAAGGTGGCGAGCTTCGTCTCCGAGAAGCTCTCGACCCTCGGGGGCGTGCTGTCGACAAGCACCCATTTCCTCCTGCGCTCGTACAAGGAGGGATCGTTCCTCATCGAGGCGCCGGCCGAGGACGCGGAAAGGCTCAAGGTCTCGCCATGAAGCGCTTCGTCGCGCGCCACGTCGCGGCGCTGCCCAAGTCGGGCATCCGCGACTTCTTCGAGATCGTGTCCAAGATGAAGGACGTGATCTCGCTGGGGATAGGCGAGCCCGACTTCGACACGCCCTGGCACATCCGCGAGGCCGCGATCTACGCCCTTGAGAAGGGCAAGACCCATTACACGTCCAACCTCGGGCTCCTGGAGCTGAGGCGGGCGATCTCGACGTATGTGGAGCGCAACTACACGATGGCCTACCGGCCCGAGGACGAGGTCCTGGTCACCGTCGGCGTCTCCGAGGCGATAGACCTTGCGCTTCGCGCGCTCCTGAACCCGGGCGACAAGGTGCTCTACCACCAGCCCTGCTACGTCTCGTATCACCCGAGCGTCGCGCTGGCCCACGGCGTCGCCCTGGCGGTGCCGACGCGGGAGGCAGACGGCTTCGCGCTCAACGCCGAGGACCTCGAGCGGGCCTGGCAGCCGGGATGCAAGGTCCTGATGGTCAACTTCCCGTGCAACCCGACCGGCGGCACGTGCGACCGCGCGCGCCTTGAGAAGATCGCCCGCTTCGCCGTCGAGAAGGACCTGATCGTGCTCAGCGACGAGATCTACTCCGAGCTGGTCTACGACTCGGCGCACACGAGCCTCGCGGCGATGCCCGGCATGAGGGAGCGGACCGTTTTCCTGCACGGCTTCTCGAAGGCCTTCGCGATGACCGGATTCCGCATCGGGTACGCCTGCGGGCCCGCGGAGCTCGTCGAAGCCATGATGAAGGTCCACCAGTACTCGATGCTGTGCGCCCCGATCCTCTCCCAGGAGGCGGCCGTCGAGGCCCTCGCCCGCGGCGAGGACGGCGTCAAGGAGATGCGCGAGCAGTACCACAGGCGGCGCGACCTGGTCGTTCGCCGGTTGAACGCCGCGGGCCTTCCGTGCCGCGCGCCGGGCGGCGCCTTCTACGTCTTCCCGAGCATCGCCTCCACCGGGCTTGGCGACCGCGACTTCGCCTACGGCCTGCTCCAGGCGCAGAGCGTCGCCGTCGTCCCGGGCACGGCTTTCGGCGAGGGCGGCAAGGGGTTCGTCCGCGCGAGCTTTGCCACGGGCTACGAGCAGCTTGTGGAGGCGTGCGACCGGATTGAACGGTTCGTGAATGCCGCGTCCCCATGTCCCGCACCGTCGTCATCGTAGGCCGCCCCAATGTCGGCAAGAGCCGCCTCTTCAACCGGCTCGCGCGAAAGAGGATCTCCATCGTGCACGACCAGCCGGGCGTCACCCGCGACGTCCTGTCGGCGGAGGTCGCCGACGGCTACACCCTCCTGGACACGGGCGGCATAGGGCTGCGCCACGGCGAAACCTCGAGCGCCTCGATAATCGAGGCGTCGGAGCGCCAGGTAGGCTTCGCGATAGACACGGCCTCGCTCATCCTCTTCGTGATCGACGGGCTTGAGCAGGTGACGGCCCTGGACTCGCGCATCGCCGAGCGCCTCAGGCGCGGCGGCAAGCCCGTCATCGTCGTGGTCAACAAGGCCGATTTCGACGAGGACAAGGCCGACATGCAGGGGGTCGCCGGCCTCGGTCTGGGCGAGCCGCTGTATGTCTCGGCCGAGCACGGCCGCGGCGAGTCCGAGCTGCGCCGCGCGATCCTCGGCCGGCTGGGCGCAGCCGCGCCAGGGGAGGGGGCCGGCGAGCGGGGGCAGGCGCCGGGCTCCATCTGCATCTGCTTCATCGGCCGGCCCAACGTCGGGAAGTCCTCGCTTGCGAACAAGCTGATGCGCAGCGACCGCCTGATCGTGAACGAGACCGCGGGCACGACGCGCGACGCGGTGGAGCTCCCGTTCGAGTTCAAGGGGCGCGACGGGCGGCTTTACCCGTTCAGACTGATCGACACGGCGGGCATCAAGGCCGCCACCAAGCTCGCGTCGTCGGTCGAGTATTTCGCGCGGCTGCGCTCCCTGGACGCGATGCAGCGCGCGGATGTCGTCTTCCTCGTCCTGGACGCCGTGGAGGGCGTGACGCAGCAGGACAAGGCCATCGCCGGCGAGGCGATCAAGGAGAGGAAGCCGATCGCCATCGTCGTCAACAAGTGGGACCTCGTGCGCGAGGCGTTCAGGAGCGGGGGCGGGATACCCGGCTACAAGAGCGAGCGCGACTACCGCGAGAAGTACGAGCACGCGCTCTTTGAGCGGCTCTTCTTCACGCCGGGCGCGCCCCTGGTGTTCGTTTCCGCGGTGAGCGGCTACGAGGTCGACCGGATGCTCAACTCCGCGGTCAGGCTGTACCGCACCCTCGACAAGAAGCTGCCCACGGCGCGGTTGAACGAGACGCTCTCGCAGCTGGCCGGGCGCACGCCGCCCCCGGCCATCGGGGCGCGCCGGTTCAAGATCTACTACGCCACGCAGACGGGAAACAGGCCGTTTCGCGTGAGGATCTTCTGCAACCGCGAGGAGCGACTGACCGAGAGCTACCGCCGGTACCTCGAGGCCGGCCTGGTCAAGGAGTTCAGCCTGAGCGGCTGCCCGGTCGAGTTTGAGCTGGTGGGCAAGCCCCGCGGCGACGAGGTCGACCGAAGCGGATGGAAATGACCAACGTGCGCCAGCCGCCCAGACTCGCCTTCATGGGATCGGACCCGATCGCGATCCCGCTCCTGGATTGGTTCGCGGGGGGAGGGGCAGAGTGCGCGCGGCTCGTGGGCGTCGTGACGGGCCCCGACCGGCCCGCCGGGCGCGGGCAGGAGGTGAGGCCGAACGCGGTCAAGGCCTGGGCAGCGGGGCGCCCGCTCGCCGTCATGCAGCCCGGGAGGCCGGACGAGGCGGCTCTGGGCGCCCTGGCCGCGCTTCGCCCGGACATTGTCCTTGTCGCGGCCTACGGGCACATCCTGCGGGACGCGTTCATCGCCCTTCCGCGACTCGGGACGCTCAACCTGCACGCCTCGCTCCTTCCGCGCTACCGCGGAGCCTCGCCCGTCCAGGCGGCGGTAGCGTCCGGGGACGCGGTCACCGGGATGACGCTCATGAGGATTGTGCGTGAGCTGGACGCGGGCCCGGTCGCAGGCGAGGAGAGGGTGCCGATTGGGCCGCTGGACACCGCGGCCGAGGTCGAGTCCCGGCTTGCCGCAGCGGCTGTGACACTCCTCGCCAGGTCCCTTCCGCTGCTTGAGCGCGGGCAGCTTTCGTTCGCCGTGCAGGATCACGCGTCGGCGAGCTTCTGCCGGCGTCTGACCAGGGAGGACGGGGTGCTCGACTTCTGCGCGCCCGCGCGGGCCCTCGCCGCGCGCATAAACGGGCTTAGCCCGTGGCCCGGGGTCGCCTGCGATGTCGCGGGGGTTCAGGTCAAGTTTGGCCTGGCCGACGCCCTGGACGGCGGCCCCGCCGGGCCCCCGGGCTCGGTCTTGGGCGCGGACGCCCTGGGCCTGCTCGTCGCCACGGGCCTCGGGGTGCTTCGCGTCCGGCGCCTGCAGAGGCCCGGCGGCCGCATGCTCGACGCTCCGGAGTTCCTTCGGGGATTCCCGGTTGCGCCCGCAACGCCGTTGCCGTCCCGGCCGATGCCTGCGCTTGTCGCCGCAAAGCCGTTCGGCCGCTGAGCGGGCGCCACATGCCGCTTGTTTTCAGGGGGTCTTTTGGCCAGATTGCCGCCTAATGCCTGGCAGGTCCGTTCTTAGCCGCACGGCGCTCGTTTGCGCCGCCCTTGCCGCTCCATTCGGGGCACCCACGGCGTCGGCGCAGGCGGACGTCGCCGACATGCGCGAGGACATCCGGGGCCTCAACCAGCGCCTGGGCGACCTGTCCCTGCGCGTCGAGCAGCTCGAGCACGAGAATGCCAAGCTCAAGGCGAAGGTGGGCGCCCTCGAGGGCGCGCGCGATGTCGTGACGGCGGCCCAGCTCAACGGGGCTGTGGCGGACCTGAATGGCTCGATCAAGTCCGCCGTCGAGTCGTCCCGCAAGGAGATCCTCGAGCAGGTGGCCCGGCAGATGGAGGTCCTTGCGAAGCAGACCAACGCGGCCCTGGACTCGCTCGCGCGCCCCGGCACCCCCGCGGTCCAGTCCCATCCCGGCGCCCAGCCCGAGGCCGCAAAGCCGGCGTTCGCAAGCTCGTACCCCAAGGAGGGCGTGAGCTACACCGTCGTCAAGGGCGACTCGGTCGGCACGATAGCGAAGAAGACGGGCGCCAGGGCCCAGGACATCATCGATGCGAACAGGCTCGCCGACCCCTCGCGGATCCAGGCGGGCCAGGTCCTCTTCATCCCGGGCGGCAAGTAGGCCGGCTCCGGGCCCCTTAACAATGGCACATCCCCCCAAATCCCGCCTCGGCCGAGGACTGGGCGGCCTCATATCCGCCGCGAAGCCCTCGGCGCTCGCCCCGACGCCGTCGCCGGCCGGCCATGTCCCGCCCGCCGCCGGCTACCTCGAGATCCAGGTCCACCTCATTGAGCCGAGCCCGTACCAGGCGCGCCGGGAGATCCCCGCCGAGCAGCTCGCCGAGCTTGCCGAGAGCATCCGAAGCGAGGGGCTCCTTCAGCCGATCGTGGTGCGCCGGCACGGCGAGAAGTTCCAGCTGATCGCCGGCGAGCGGCGCTGGCGCGCCTTCCAGCTGCTGAAGATACGCTCGATACCCGCGCGCATCGTCGAGGCGAGCGACGCGTCATCGGCCTCGATCGGCCTCATCGAGAACCTCCAGAGGGAGGGGCTCAACCCCATCGAGGAGGCGCACGGCTACGCGAGCCTCGTCAGGGATTTCGACCTGACGCAGGAGACCGCGGCGGAGCGCGTGGGCAAGAGCCGGGCGGCGGTGGCGAATTCCCTGCGTCTGCTGGCCCTCGACGCCGAGATCCAGGGGTTCATCGCGAAGAACCTCCTGAGCGTGGGGCACGCCAAGGTGCTTCTGGGGGTCGAGGACACCGCGCGGCGCTCGGTCCTCGCCCGCCGGGTGATCGAGGAGGGCCTGAGCGTCAGGACGACCGAGAAGCTCGGGCAGTCCGCCAAGGCGCTCGGAGCGTCGAAGGCGCGCTCCAGGGGCCTTGCGCCCCGGGAGGCCTCGGCCGTGGAGGACATCCAGAAGAAGCTCTCCTCGCACCTGGGGGCACGCGTCGCGGTGTTCCACACGCCCAAGAAGGGAAGGATCGTGATCGAGTACCGGGGCAATGACGACCTGCACCGCCTGCTCGAACTGCTCGGGGTGGAGCGCCCGGACGCCCCTTAGGGCGGGCGTTGACAAAGCCGGGCCCTATCTGTTTGGCTGACCCTTCCTCGACATGAGCATCCTCCTAGGCATCTTCACGTTCATCCTGATCCTGACGTCCATCTTCCTTATCCTGTTGGTGCTCGCTCAGAAGTCGAAGTCCGACGGCGGAATGGGAGCGGCGATGGGCGGCGGCATGGCGGAGGCGACCTTCGGGGCGGACACGGGCAACGTGCTCAGCAAGGCCACGATCAACGCCGCCATCGTGTTCTTCGTGCTCAGCTTCGCCCTGTACCTGGGGCGCATCTACGAGAGGAAGCATGCGAATGCGTCGGGCGGGGCCGCGCTGCCCACGATCTCCGCGACCGCGGCGCCGTCGCCCTCGAAATCGCCCGCGCCAGTCGCGGTGCCGGCGAGCGCCCAGCAGGCCCCGACCGCGGCGCCCAAGCCCTGACCGGCTCTTGAAGAGCTCGAGCGAGCTGCCGACGCGGTGGAATGGGTTGCGCCCGCCGCGCGCAGCCGTCCTGCTCGCGGTTTCAGGCGCCCTCTTGGTCTGCCCCGGCGCCTGGGCCGGCGCCGATTTGCCCGATAAGGAGGAGGCCGCGGCCATCCTCGGGCAGTTCAGGCGCTCGGTGTGGCAGGAGCCCACCTACGGCGAATTCGAGCTGCGCCAGATGCCCCGGCACGGGGAGGAGCGCACCTACAGCGGGCGTTTCTGGGGGTCGAGGAACGAGGAGGGCCCGGTGACCCGGTTCGAGATCGACGGCGCGCCCGGCGGCGTCTCGCGCCACATCCTCATCCAGGGTGGGCCGCAGTTTCAGATCTGGACCGCGGGCGGGCCTGGGGCCGGCAAGCCCGACCCGGCGGCCATGCTTGCGCCCCTGGTGCCGGGGGTCGAGATCGCGCCGTTCGACCTGCTTCCGATGCCCTACCTGTACTGGCTCGACTCCGACCTCGTTGGCGTGCGGCGGATACGGGGGCGCCAGGCGTACGTCTACATGATGACGCCCCCGGCCGACTTCCCGGCGGGCAGCCCCGCCATCAAGGCCGTCCGGGCGTACTTGGACGCCCAGTACAACGCCCTTGAGCAGTCCGAGGTCCTCAAGGCCGACGGCGGCGTTGCTAAAACCCTTTCACTGCTGGAGCTAAGAAAGGTAGGCCAGCGCTGGATACCCAAGGACATGGACGTGCGAACCGAGGCCACCCGGAACAAGACGCGCCTGAGCCTGACATCCATAGGGATCGGCGTGGCCCTTGATCCGGGGGTTTTCGACCCTTCGCTCCTCGGGGAGCGCATGGGGCCCCCCTCGGGCGGCAAGGTCCAAAGGTTGTAAGGACGGCGTCAAAATAAAGAATTTCGTTGCGACGCGGGCTTCTCCGGTGCCTGCTCATGCCCCGTTCAGGTTTCAACTAAAGCCATGGCCACACGTTCACCCTCGGCACCGCTAACGTTTGATTTGCCGACATCCCTGATAACGAGGATCGACAGCGGCCGGCGCAAGTACGGCCTGAAGACGGCGAGCGAGGTCGTGAGGCTTGCGATCGACAAGTTCGACTTTGAGGGCTGCAGGCTGACCCGCGACCCCCACCGCCAGATTTCCGTGCGCCTCGGGGCAGGCCAGCGCGCCATGCTCAAGCGCTACGCCAAGAAGAAGAACGCCAGTGTGGGCGAGCTGCTGAGGTTCGCCCTCGAGGCCCTCTCCACCACGAAATCGAAGTCCCGCTGAAGGGACGACCGCTTGGGGCGGGGCCGCCTTTTCGGGAGCTCCCCTCTTGCGTTTGGGCCTTTCGGGCCCTTTGCACCTAATGCCAACCTCCACGCCTCCACCCCTCTCGTCCTGGGCACGCAACATCGCGCCGTCGCCGACCCTCGCCGTTGACGCGAAGGCGAAGGCCTTGGCCGCGGCCGGCGAGGACGTCTGCAGCTTCGCGGCCGGCGAGCCCGATTTCGACACCCCGCAGCACATCAAGGACGGCTGCGCAGCGGCGCTGCAGGCCGGCAAGACCAAATACGTGGCGACGAGCGGCATCGAGGAGCTGCGCAGGGCCATCGCCGAGTCGTACGGCAGCGTCTACGGGCTCAAGGTCCTTCCGGGGCAGGTCGTCGTCAGCCCCGGCGGCAAGTTCTCGTGCTACCTGGCGGTGCTGGCCGTGTGCTCCCCGGGCGACGAGGTCGTCATCCCGGCGCCCTACTGGGTCAGCTACCCGGAGATGGTGAAGCTCGCGGGCGCGGTCCCGAAGATCGTCCTCGCGAGCGACCGCTCCGGCTTCAAGCTAACCGCGGGCCAGCTCGAGGCCGCGGTCACGCCCAGGACGCGCCTGGTCATCATCAACTCGCCCTCCAACCCGACCGGCGCGGTCTACTCGCGCGCCGAGCTCGAGGCGCTCATGGCCGTGGCGGAGCGCCGCAACCTCTACGTGCTCTCCGACGAGATCTACGAGCACCTGGTCTACGACGGCCTGAAGCAGACCTGCCTGGCGACGCTCGGCAAGGGCGCCGAGGAGCGCACGATCGTCGCCTCGGGCTTCTCGAAGTCCTACTCCATGACGGGATGGCGCCTGGGGACGATCGTCGCGCCGCCCCCGATCGCGAAGGCCGTCGCCGAGCTCCAGAGCCAGACGGCGTCGAACGCGACCACGTTCGCGCAGTACGGGGCGCTCGCGGCGCTCAGGCAGGGGGAGAAGACGCGGGTGGCTCTCGAGAAGATGCTCGCCGCGTTCGACAGGCGCCGGCGCACGCTCCACGCGAGGCTCACGGCCATCCCGGGCGTGTCCTGCCTCCTCGCCCAGGGGGCCTTCTACCTCTTCCCCAACATCTCCTCGTTCGGCCTGGGCTCCCTCGAGTTTTGCGAGAGGCTGCTGGAGAAGGAGAAGGTGGCCGTCGTCCCGGGCGCCGCCTTCGGTGCCGAGGGTCATGTCCGCATGAGCTACGCGACCAGCGACGAGACGATCGAGAAGGGCGTGGCGCGGCTCGCGGCGTTCTGCGCGCGCCTCAAGGCTTGAGGCGCGGCGCGCAGCCGGTTGGAATGCCCCTCATGGCCTACAAAGACGTAACCCCCCCGCAAGGCGCGAAAATATCCATTGCATCCGGCCGGCTGAACGTGCCGGACAATCCGGTCATCCCCTTCATACGGGGCGACGGGACGGGGCCCGACATCTGGGCCGCCTCCGTGCGCGTCCTGGACGCCGCGGTCGAGAAGGCGTACGGCGGCAAGCGAAAGATCTCCTGGTTCGAGGTCTTCGCGGGCGAGGAGAGCTTCAAGCGCTTCAACAATTGGCTGCCCGACGACACGGTGGAGGCCTTCAGGGAGTTCATAGTCGGCATCAAGGGGCCGCTGACGACGCCGGTGGGCGGCGGCATCCGCTCGCTCAACGTCGCGCTGCGCCAGATGCTCGACCTTTACGTGTGCCTTCGCCCGGTGCAGTGGTTCCATGGGGTTCCCTCGCCGGTGAAGAGGCCCGAGCTGGTGAACATGGTGATCTTCCGCGAGAACACCGAGGACATCTACGCCGGCATCGAGTTCGCGGCCGGCTCCGCGGATGCCAACAAGATGCTCGACTTCGTCGCCAAGGAGTTTCCCAAGTCGTTCGAGAAGATTCGCTTCGGCACCAAGGCCAAGGCCGAGGCCTTCTGGAGCGAGGTTGGGGCGAAGGGTTTCCCGTGCGACATCCAGGTGGGTATAGGCATCAAGCCGGTCAGCTACTCCGGCAGCGTGCGCCTGGTACACAGCGCGATCTCCTACGCGATCCGCAGCAAGCGCAAGAGCGTCACGCTCGTCCACAAGGGCAACATCATGAAGTTCACGGAGGGCGCCTTCCGCGACTGGGGCTACAAGGTGGCGAAGGAGTTCTTCGGCGCCGTGGAGATCGACGGCGGCCCCTGGTGCAAGATCCCCGAAGGAAAGCCGGGGGCGGGGCTCGTGATCAAGGACGCGATAGCGGACATCACCCTTCAGCAGATCCTGACCCGGCCCACGGACTTTGACGTCATCGCGACCCTCAACCTCAACGGCGACTACCTCTCCGACGCGCTGGCGGCGCAGGTCGGCGGCATCGGCATCGCCCCGGGGGGCAACATCAACTACATCTCCGGCCACGCCATATTCGAGGCGACGCACGGCACGGCCCCGAAGTACGCCAACAAGGACGTCGTGAACCCGGGATCGGTCGTTCTCTCGGGGGAGATGATGCTGCGCTACATGGGCTGGGCCGAGGCCGCGGATCTTGTGCTCAAGGGCCTGAACGGGGCGATCGCCGCCAAGCGGGTGACCTACGACTTCGCGCGCCAGATGGAGGGCGCGACCGAGATCAAGTGCTCCGAGTTCGGGAGCGCGATCATCGCCAAGATGTGAGCCCGCCCCCGGGCTTCACCTCTTGATGAAGCCCAGGAGCCAGGTGAAGACGAGCGCGCCGGCGACCGCGAAGATGAAGCGGCCGATGAATCCGAATGCTGCGATCCCCAGGAGCCCGAAGCAGAAGCCGCCGATGACGGCCCCGATGATGCCTACGATCACGTTGCCCGCGACGCCGAAGCCGCTTCCCTTCGAGATCAAGCCGGCGCACCAGCCCGCGAGCCCGCCGATGACGAGGAACACGATGAGGTGAGCGATGGGCATGGCTGCTATGGGGTCTGGGTTGGGGCGGGCGCCGGCGGCTGCGCCGGCTTGGCGAACTGGATCTTCTTGACGATGCCGACCAGCCTCTCGCGCAGGATCTGGTTCTCCTCCTCCGTGGTCTTGTGGTAGCGGGTGCCCTCGGTGACCCGCTCCGAGAGCTCGGTGCTGATGACGAAGGTGTAGCCGTTCCTGACGAAGGTCAGGTTGCCCCGCTTGGCCACGGGCGGGTCGCCGGCCGTCCCGAAGGGATCCTGGCTGGCGAACATAGACCCGCCGGGCAGCAGGATGTACGTGAAGAGCGCGCCCTCCATGTAGTCCGCGGAGAAGCCCGCGCTTTCGAGCTGGGCCTTGGGGAAGAAGTGCTTGAAATCCTCGAGGACGAAGTTCCTGAAGAAATAGATGACGTAGTCCCTGATCCCGCGCGTCGAGAGCTCCCAGCGCTGCGAGGCGTCCTGCTTGAACGCCGCGACGGTTACGAGGGTTCCGAAATTGTCGCGGAAGATGACGGCGTTGTCGGTGTCGTGTATGGCGCCCCCGAGCTCAGGCCGCACGGGCATCTCCATCTTGAAGGCCCCGGTGGGGGACGTGTACACGCCGGCATCCAGCGAGCCCACGAGGGGCGCCGCCTGCTGGGCCAGAGTCGTTGCCGCGGCCGCGCCGGCTATCAACACGGAGAGTGCTCTGAACATGGTGCCTTTCATTAGGATGGCAAAACGCCGGGTGCTTTCAAGCCGAGCCCGTCCTGCCCTCAAGCAGCCGGATCCAGACAGGCACGGGGATGGCCTCCGCCCTCACGGTAGTTGAGAATCCCTCGGAGCGCAGAAGTTCCGTCCATTCCTTTGCCCGGCTCCCGAGGGCCTCCCGCATGACCGAGCCCATCTGCTTGCGCCTTTGCTGGAAGCAGCGCCTGACGACGGCCTTCTGGCCCGCGCTGAACACGCGGGGCGAGCCCTTCCTGACGAGATTGAGCAGCGCGGAGTCCACGTCGGGGCGCGGATGGAAGCAGGCCGCGCTGACGGCGTGGCCCGGGGCAGCGTCGTAGGCCGCCTGCAGGAACACGGAAATCGCGCCGAAGCTACGCCCGCCCGGCGCAGCCAGGTAGCGCTCGGCGGCCTCGCGCTGCAGCATGAGCACCATGCGCGCGGGCAGGGGCCCGGACAGGACGGCGTCCATCCACGGCGTCGAGATGGCGTAGGGGAGGTTGGCGACGACCTTGCACCCGGGGGCCTCATGCGGGGGGATGCCGGCAAGCGGGAGGTCGACGGCGTCCCCTTCGCTGAGGTGCAGCCTCCCCGCGAAACGCCTCGCAAGGCCATCCTCCAGGTAGGCGTGCAGGGTGCGGTCGCGCTCCACAGCCCAGACGCGCGCCCCCGCCTCGAGCAGCGCTTCGGTGAGCGTGCCAAGCCCGGGGCCGATCTCGACCACGGCGTCGCCCGGGGCGACCTGCGCCAGCTTGAGCGACTTCTGGACGATGTTGCCGTCGACCAGGAAGTTCTGCCCGAGGAAGCGCTTCGGGGCGTGGCCCAGGCTGGCGAGAAGCTCCCGTGTCTCCGTCGGGGTGAGTGCCATCTTCGGCCCCGGTCAGGCTGCCCGGAACGAGGCGACGAGCGCGGCCGGGTCGGCCGAGCGCATCAGCGCCTCGCCCACCAGCACGGCGCGCGCGCCCGCCCGCCTCGCCCGGCCCGCGTCGCTCGCCTCGTTGATGCCGCTCTCGCTGACGGCCACGACGCTGCGCGGGAACTTCGGGATCAAGCGCTCGCTCAGCGCCAGATCGGTACTGAACACGGAAAGGTCGCGGTTGTTGACGCCGATGATCTGCGCCCCGTGGGAGACGGCGCGGGCGATCTCCTCCTCGGAGTGGACCTCGAACAGGGCCTCCAGCCCCGCGGCCAGCGCGGCCGCGTGCAGCGCGCGGATCTCGTCGTCGCCGAGCGCCCTGACGATGATCAGGATGGCGCTCGCCCCGGACTGGCGCGCCTCGAGCACCTGGACCGGGTGGATGAAGAAGTCCTTGCGAAGGCACGGCAAAGCCGGGCTCTGGCCGCGCACGAGGCCCGCCACCGCCCTGAGGTCCTCAAGCGTCCCCCCGAAGTACTTTTCGTCCGTGAGCACGGAGAGCGCGTCCGCGCCCGCGGCCAGGTACTTGCGCGCCTGCCCGAGCGCCGAGGCGTCCGCCGCGATGTCGCCCGCGGACGGCGAGCGCCGCTTGATCTCCGCGATCACGGCGAGCCGGCCGTCCGCGCGCGTGAGGGCGGCCCGGAACGAGCCGGCCCTGGGCAGGGAGGCGTCGAGCCTCGAGAACTCGGCCTCGGCGACGACCCTGATGCGCGGGGCCAGCTCCCTGCGCTTGTGCTCCATGATCTCTGTCAGCTTGTCCGCCACGCCATCAACGAAACAGCACCCCGCGGACGAAAACCAGACCAGAATCCTTGTCACGGCACGCAAAAGGGGCCCATCCTCTCGCGCAATGAGCGCCATCGACGAGCTTCGCGACACCATCGCTCGGCTGCGCGGGCCGGGGGGCTGCCCGTGGGACCAGGAGCAGACCCACCAGAGCCTCGCCCGCTGCCTGGTCGACGAGTGCAGCGAGCTCCTGGACACGATCGACCGCCTCGACATGCCCCACATGCGCGAGGAGCTGGGCGACGTCTTGATCCAGGTGATCTTCCACGCGCAGCTGGCGCAGGAGGCGGGGCTCTTCGGCCTGGAGGACGTCGCGCGCGAGGTGAACGAGAAGCTTGTGCGCCGCCACCCCCATGTGTTCGGGGAGGGCAGGCTGGAGACCTGCGAGCAGGTGCTAACCCAGTGGGAGCAGATCAAGGCTGGGGAGAAGAAGGCCCGGGGCGCCGGCGCCCCCCGCCTGTTCAAGGAGATGCCGCCGCGCCTGCCCGCCCTCATGTACGCGGAGGCCGTCTGGAAGCAGACGGCGAAGAAGGGCCTGGAGGCCGCCTCCGGCGTCGACCGGGCCAGGGTGTCGGCCCTGGCGCAGGGGCTCGACGCGGCGCAGCTCGGCCGGATGCTCTTCGAGCTCGCCGCCGCGGCGCAGTCGAGGGGCCTCGATCCCGAGGGTGCCCTGCGCCAGCACTCCGACCGGCTCATGCGCCATGTCGAAGGACAAGCCCAGCAAGCCCCAGCCCACGCCTGAGCCGGTCCTGAGCTCGTGGTGGGCCCCTTTCGGCGAGCACCTGGAGCACGAGCGAAGGTGCTCGAGCTACACGGTGCGCAACTACCGCGCGGCCTTCGAGGACTTCTACCGCTGGCTCGCGTCGTCCGGGCTCTGGGCCAGGGGCATCGGCTCCCTGGGCCCCCGGGAGATCAGGGACTTCGTCATCGAGGCCCAGCGCCGCTACGGGCGACGTACGCTGCACAACCACGTCTCGGGGCTTCGCGCCCTGTGCAAGTTCTGGATGAGGAAGGGGCGGCTGAAGGTGAACCCGTTCTCGGCGGCGCCGCTTCCGAAGCTCGAGAAGAGGCTGCCGCAGTTCCTCACCGAGGAGCAGGTAAAGACGCTCCTGGCGAGCCCCCAGCGCCTGCTAGAGGCCGGGGGATGCGACGCGTTCACCGCCTGGCGCGACAGGCTCGCGATGGAGCTGCTCTACGGCGCCGGCCTTCGCGTGAGCGAGCTCGTGGGACTTGACCACGGCGCGGTCGACCTTGACGAGGGCGTGGCGCGCGTGATGGGAAAGGGGCGCAAGGAGAGGGTCTGCCCGCTTGGGAAGGTCGCGTGCGCGGTGCTGCGCAAGTTCCGGGGCGAGTTTGCGCCGCGGACGGGGCCCTCGGATCCGGTGCTCTGCAACGCGGATGGCGGACGCATGACGGTGCGCGCGGTCCAGCTCATGTTCAAGCGCCACCTGGGCGTTGCCGGGCTGCCGCTCGACCTGACGCCGCACAAGCTGCGCCATTCCTACGCGACCCACCTGTTGAACGCGGGCGCCGACCTGCGCATCGTCCAGGAGCTCCTCGGCCACTCCCACCTCGTGACCACGCAGGTCTACACCCACGTTAGCATCGCGCGCCTGAAGGACGTGTACGCCAAGGCCCATCCCCGGGCCTGAGGGCGGCGCGTCCCCTAGAGCCCCAGCCGGCGGGTGGCGCCGTTTCCCGCGGAGTCGTAGAGCGTCACCTCGACCGAGGTCGCCCCGGCGAGCCGGGCCGCCGGCAGCTCCAGGACAAAGGTCTCCTCCATGCCGTCGAGGATCCCGTCGGCGGGCTGCTCGACCTCCTCGTGGACGCCGTTGTTGAAGGTGAACTCGGCCCCGTCCAGCAGGGACAGCGCGTCGCGGCCCCTGACGGTCACGACAACCTGGCCCGCCTCGCGCCGCACCGAGGCCTCCTCGATCTCGGGAGGCGTGTGGTCGACGACCATGTCGTCCGTCTCGAATTCCACGGACAGGCGCTCCGGGGCTGGCCTCGGGGCCGCCTCCCTGGCCACCAGGCGCGTGAACCACGTGCCCTCGCGCAGGTGCAGCGTGTCGAACTGCACGTAGGAGTCCTTGCTGTCCACGGCGATGTCCGTCCACTCCGTGTCGCCGTCGTGGCGGATGGAGAAAGTGTAGAGCAGGTTGTCGCCGTCGGGATCGGTCACCGTCCAGAAGGCCACCCTTGTGCCGGGCGCGGAGTAAACCTGGCTCGAGTTGAGGTTGGCCTTGCGGCCGCCGTCGTGCTCGCCCGACTGCAGGAGCTGGCCCACCGTCGTCGTCACGGAAGTCGGCGTCTCGGGCGGCACGACGATCGCGAAGTTGGGCGACAGGAGCCGGAAGTCCTGGAGCTGGGGCCGATGGTTCTGCGTGAGGTAGTAGAGCGAGGCCTTGTCAAGCTGCAGGGCCGCACTCGAGGCGGCGGGCAGCGAAAGGCTCAGCTCGACGTATCGCCCCGCGGGCACCTGGGCCCTCCAGCCGTCGGCGTTGGCCATCGCGGCCCACGGGCTCCAGCCGTCCGTCTCGTTCGCGGCGTTGGTCGTGCGGATCGACACCGAGACCTGCGACGGATCGGCGTCCCTCAGCCGGTTGAACCTCAAGGCCCCAATCCGCGCCTGCGCGCCGAGGTCCACGCGCTTTGTCTGCGCCGTGCGGGGCGAGGGGGAGTCGAAATCGAGGAGGGCGAGCCCCGGCGCGTTGTTTCGGATCACGAGGAACCTGCCCGGCGCACCCGGCACGGGCTCGATGGCGTTCACCTGCGAGGACGTGCTGCCGGCGAACGTAAGCGAGAGGCGTCCCTTCAAATCGTAGCCCGACATCTCCCCCTGCTCGCCCCCCGAGATCAGAAGCAGGTCGCCCTTCAGGCACATCCTGTAGAACGCGACGCCCTGGCGCGTGACAAGGGTCTCCGAGAACCCGTCGGCGCCGAAGCGCTGCAGGCTGCTGCGGCCCTGGAAATGCTCGACCTGCAACGGGGCGTTCAGGATCTCGGCCGTGTTGAACTTGGGCTTCGCGCTCTGGGCGTTCGGCATCGCCGGCGGGTTGGGGTTGGGGTTCGGCGTCGGGGCTCCCTCCACGACGGTCACGGAGGGCTCCGCGGGGGCCGCGGCCTGGGCGCTCGCCTGCACCGGGTGGATCTCGCCCCCGGAGTGGACGATCGCTGCGAAAAACCCGCCCCTGGCGTCGGCGAGCAGGTCCGTCACCTCCGCGTCGTGGTTCTCCTCGGCTATGAACGGGGCGCCGCCGCCGGCGCCGAAGAGGTAGATGTTGCCCTTTGGCGCCGACCCCGCGGCGATCCTCCCGTCGGACAGCCTCGCCAAGCGGCGCAGGTTGCGGTCGCTCGCCTCGCCGAAGAGCGTCGCGCCGCGCTGCTCAAGCGCCTTGGCGTCCTTCGCGCGCTCCTGCGACACGCCGGACGAGGCGAACTTTGCCAGGTCGACTTTGTAGATGCGGCCGGGATTACCCGTGGCGACAAGAGCCGCCTTGGCGTCGTCGATGAGGATGATGTCGTAGATCGCGTCGGCGGGCAGCCCCAGGCGTGCGGCCACCTTGCCGTCCCTGATGAGGTAGAGGCCCGCCTCCGGAGCTGTGCCCGCGAGGATCGAGCCGCCGGGAAGCGCCTTGAGGGCGTACACCTGGCGGTCCCCGAGCTTGACGACAGTGCGGGCCGCGTAGGTGCCCGCCGCGGCGTCGACGGCGACCTCGGAGACGGAGCCCAAGGGCCCGCAGCCCACGAGCCACTTGCCTCCCGGCGCTGCCTCGAGGCACCACAGCAGCTCGCCGACCCCCGGACCCGCGAGATCCCTGAAGGCGGGGCCGCCCACGAGGCGGCCGTCGGAGCGGGTCGCCAGGCCGCTCAGGTCGCGGCTTGAGACGTCGCGGTAGAAGTCGATGTCCGCCTTCTTCGAGAGGGGGTCGGCCCGCAGGGTGCCCGCCGCGGCGAGGGCGAGCGCGAGATGGATGGAGGCAAGCCTTGGGATTCTGGAATTGGACATGGAAACCGGGGGTTATTCCTCGACGCGCACGGTGCTGTGGAAGTCGCTAAGCGCAACTTTGCCCTCGAGGATGCACGTCTCCCACAGGGAAACGGCGGCCTCGCGCCTCTGGTAGCGGGTCGAGTCGGCGGATTCGGCGATCCTCTGGATCGAGGCGGGGACCTCCGGGGTGGCGACCTCCTGGTCGAAGAAGAGCGCGGACTTCTCGATCACGCACACGCACAGCCCGTCCTCGGGCCGGCTGCCCCGCATCGCGTCGAGGTAGGCGTCGAAGCTGCGCAGCTGGCCCGCGCGGAACATGCGGCTGTGGCCCGTGAGCTCGTCGAGCACGCGCCCGGGCGCGGCGACGACCTCGAGAGTCTTCCCGGCCCAGGACGGGAGAACGGGCACCGTGACGATGGTCTCGCTGTGCGCGCCCTGGAAATCCCGCCAAGCGATGAGCACATCGAACGACTCACCCGCGCGCACCGTCGTCCTCGACACCCGGAACTGCTCGACCGTCACGGCGGGGTTGCGCCCGAGCTGCTCGACGCGGAAGCTTACGCTCGCCGGCACCGTGTTCTCGAACGGGTTCTGGATCTCGGCGTTCAGGCCGGCCAGGAAATCCACCATGCCCGCGAGGAACCCCTGCTGGCCCGCGAAGACCGAGGCCCTCGTGATCGAGCGGGTGGGGGAGAAGGTGACGGTGCTCGTGATGCGGACCCCCTCGCTCGGGCCGTTGTCGTTGGAGCCGAACACGCCCTCGACGACTCCGGTAAGCATGATCATCGGCGCGATGCGCCTGTCGCGCACGACCTGGAAGCGGATGGCGCGCTCCTTCGCCTCGCCGGCCTGCCGGGCGACGACTCCGACGTCGATCATCTCTGGCCCCGGGCCGAGGAGCCCCGAGACCGCCGACAGCCGGTCCTGGCTGATGCACCCGATCACGGGCCCGATGTTGGCCACCTTGACCGACTGAAGGTTGGAGGGAAGGATAGCGACGACGTCGGCCGCGCACAGCGGGTACTGGACGTCGCCCAGGCCGAGCATGGGGTGCCCGAAGGCCACGATTCGGTTTCCGTCGACGCGCGACACGGTGCCCGTTCCCGCGAGTGTTATGTCGCCCGTCGTCAGGGCAACCGACACGGCGTCGCCCGGCCTCAAGCCGGGAAGCGCCGCGTCCGGGGGGAGGGACGGCTCCGAGCCGGGGCCCTGGCTGCTGCCGCCCATGGACACGACGCCGAGGCCCAGGGACTCGAACTGCGCCGCCATGATCCCGGCGGTCCTCGGCGACACTCCTCCCAGCGCGAACACGGGCTTCATCGCCTGGAACGCCGACTGCGGCGCCGGCGCCTGCGCGGGCGCCTGGGGCGAATCCGTCGCGGCCGTCCCGCCGACGCGGCCCGCCACCTCCTCCATGTCGGCTGCCGGCGTGAAGCCCGCGTAGCGGACGGTCTCGAACTGCTGCACCTGGTAGCTGAGCGCCCCCGCGAACTTCCCGTCGATGTACAGGGGGCTGCCGCTCATCCCCGCGACCGCCCCCATGTTCTGGACCCTCGGGTCCGTGAGCCTGCAGAGGATTATCGACTTGCCCGGCCCGAGGGCGTTGAGCACGACGCCCGTCACCTCGACCGAGAAGGGCTCGGGCTTCGTGCCCTGGAACACCGTCCAGACCTCGCCGTGCTGGCCGGCGCGCACGTCGCCCAGGGCGAGGGTGTCGCCCGAGGCGGGCTGGGCCCGGGCGGCGCAGGCGAACGCCGCGGCGAGGAGGGCGAGGAGCCCGCGGCCCGCCGCGGGGCACCCTGGCAGTGGAGCATTCGTGGGCATCGGCTTCCCGCTCAGAGCCCGCGCAGCACGGAGTCCATGACCTCGCACGCCCGGTCGATCGCGGAGCCCTCGTGCGCCGTGCTGATGAAGGCGGTCTCGTAGGCGCTGGGCGGGAGGTAGACGCCTTCCCTCAGGCAGCCGTGGAAGAAGCGCGCGAAGAGCTTCGAGTCCCCGGCGATCGCGCTCTCGTAGTCGCGCACGGGCGTCGGCGTGAAGAAGACGCAGAACATGGAGCCCGTCTGCGGGACCTGCGCCGCGATGCCCTTGGATCGGCACGCTCCGAGGATGGCGTCGCGCACGCGCCTGCCGAGGGCCTCGAGCCGGGCGTAGGGCATCGTCTCCTCCAGAAGCTCCAGCGCCGCGATGCCCGCGGCCATCGCGAGCGGGTTGCCGCTCAGCGTGCCGGCCTGGTACACGGGCCCGAGCGGGGCGATCCTGTCCATGACGTCCCTGCGTCCGCCGAACGCGCCGACGGGCAGGCCGCCGCCGATGATCTTCCCAAGGGCCGTCAGGTCGGGCACGATGCCCTCGATCTCCTGGACGCCCCCACGGGCGAGGCGGAAGCCGGTCATGACCTCGTCGAAGATGAGAAGCGCGCCGGCCTTCTTCGTCGCCTCGCGCACGTGACGCAGGAACCCCGGCTGCGGCAGGATGAGCCCCACGTTGGCCGGATAGGGCTCGAGGATGACCGCGGCGATCCCTCCCGGGTTGGCCGCGAAGGCCGCGTCGAGCGCGGCCGGGTCGTTGAAGGGAAGAACCACCGTCTCGCGCGCGAACGCCTCGGGGACGCCCGCGCTGTCGGGGTGGCCGTGCGTCAGGGCGCCCGAGCCGGCCTTGATGAGGAGCGAGTCCGAGTGCCCGTGGTAGCAGCCGGAGAACTTGATGATCTTGTCGCGGCCCGTGAAGCCGCGGGCCAGCCGGACCGCGGACATGGTCGCCTCGGTCCCGCTGTTGCACATGCGCACCTTCTCCACCGAGGGCACGAGCCTGTGGATCAGCTCCGCCATGCGCACCTCGTACAGGTTGGGGGTGCCGAAGCTCGTGCCGTTCTCGAGGGCCGCGGCGATCGCGGCCTTGATGCGCGGGTGGTTGTGGCCGTGGATCGCGGGTCCCCAGGTGCAGACAAAATCGATGAGCTCTCGCCCCTCCGCGGTCACGAGCGTTGCGCCCCGCGCGGACTTCACAAAGAAGGGCGCGCCGCCGACCGAGCGGAAGGCGCGCACGGGCGAGTTGACGCCGCCCGGGATCAGCTCCAGGGCGCGCGCGAACAGCGTTTCGGAGGAGTCCATCAGTTGATGTATTTCTGCACTATGGGGATGCGCCGCCCGACGCCGAAGGCAAGCGGCGTTATCTTCAGGCCCGGCGCCGCCTGCTTGCGCTTGTACTCGTTCAGGTCGACCTTGCGGATCACGTCGGCGACGACCGCGTCGGCGAAGCCCTGGGCCACGAGGTCGCGCCGCGAGAGCCCCTCCTCGACGTAGCCCTTGAGGACGGCGTCGAGGACGTCGTACGGGGGCAGGCTGTCCTGGTCCGTCTGGTTCGGGCGCAGCTCGGCGCTCGGGAGCTTGTCGATGCTCGACTGCGGTATGGGAGGCGTCCTGCCGGCCCTCTTGGCGTCAGAGTTGATCCAGTTGGCGAGCGCGTAGACCTGGGTCTTGAATACGTCGGAGATGACCGCCAGGCCGCCGCACATGTCGCCGTAAAGGGTGCAGTATCCGACCGCCATCTCGCTCTTGTTTCCGGTGGTGAGCAGAAGCGCGCCGAACTTATTGGAGATTGCCATCATGAGGACGCCGCGCACGCGCGCCTGGATGTTCTCCTCGGTGACGTCGCGGGCGCGCCCCCGGAACAGCGGGGCAAGCGCCGCCTCGCAGGAGGCGACGGCGTCGGCGATGGCGATCGTCTCGAAGCGGATGCCCAGGTTCGCCGCGAGCTCGCGCGCGTCGGCGCGCGAGTGCTCCGAGGATATGATCGACGGCAGCGAGACGCCGATCACGTTCTGCTGGCCGAACGCGGCGGCCGCGATGGCGCCGACGACGGCCGAGTCGATGCCCCCGGAGAGCGCGACAAGGGCGGTCCTGAAGCCGCTCTTGTGTGCGTAGTCGCGCAGGCCGAGCGTCAGCGCGGCGTGGATGTCCGCCATCTCCGGCTGCTCGAAGGTCGGGTGGAGCGCGGGCTGCGCCGGGCCCGTGTCGGCCACCGCGAGGTCTTCCGCGAACGCGGCCATGCCCGCCTGGACGCGCCCGTCGGCGCCGCTGACGAGGGAGCGTCCGTCAAAGATGAGCTCGTCGTTGCCGCCGACGGCGTTCACATAGGCGACCGGGCAGGCGAGGGCCCGCGCCGCGTCGGTGACCAGGGTCTGCCTCACCAGGCTCTTGCCGTGGTTCCAGGGGCTCGCCGACAGGTTGACCATCAGGTCGCATTTCTGGGCGGCCAGCTGCTTGACCGGGTCCATCCCGTTGTAGAGGCGACGCGTGCTGATCATCGGGTGCGTCCAGATGTCCTCGCAGATGGTGACGCCGATGCGGGCGCCGGCGTGCACGATCACCGTCGGGTGCGACGCGGGCTCGAAGTACCTGTCCTCGTCGAAGACGTCGTAGGTGGGAAGCAGGCACTTGTTGGCCAGCGCCGCGACCCTGCCGCGGTGGCAGAACGCCGCCGTGTTGTGGTACGGCCGCCCCGCGCCGCTCGTGTTCGCCTCCACGGTGCCCACCAGGGCTGGGATCTCGCCGACCGCGGCGGCTATGGCCCGCAACGACTCCTGCGTGTCCGCCACGAAGTGGCGCTTGAATAGCAGGTCCCGGGGCGGATAGCCGCAGGTCACGAGCTCCGGGAAGACGACCAGCTCGGCGCCGCGCCTCACGAGCTCCTCATAGGCGCTCAGGACCCGCCGGCGGTTGCCAGCAAGGTCTCCGACGGTCGTATTTATCTGTGCAAGGCCGAGTCGCATTCTCGAAGGATGCAAAGGATAACCATGGACGCCAATGGGTTTGCTTTCAACATTTTCGGCAGCTTCATATCCGTCCCGCGCATGCCAGAGCCCATACGCCTAATACTTGCATCGGCGTCGCCCCGCCGCCGCGAGCTCCTCTCGCGCCTCGGCGTTCCATTCGACGTTGTCGTCGCGCAGGTGACCGAGCACGAGGACCCCACAACCGACCCGCGGGTGATGGTGGCCCACAATGCCGCCTTGAAGGCGGACTGGGTCGCCGAACGCCACCCCGACGCCGTCGTCCTGGGCGCCGACACGACCGTGTTCCTTGACGGGCACGCGATAAACAAGCCCAGGGACCTGGACGAGGCCCGCGCCATGCTGCGCAGGCTCTCGGATCGCGAGCACACCGTCTTCACGGGGCTTGCGGTTCGGCGCCTATCAAGGGGACTCAAGATTGATCAGGGCGTCTCCAGCCAGGTCGAATTCAAGCCGCTAGGGGAGGAGCTGATCGAGAGGTACATCGCGCTCGTCAACACCCTCGACAAGGCTGGAGCCTATTCCATTCAGGATCACACGGATATGATACTGGCGCGGTATAGCGGCTCGTTCACGAACATCATGGGCCTTCCCATGGAGGCAACGAAACAAATTTTGACGGGTGGCGTCCTATCGGGTTAGCTCGCACCTTTCGACGCGTCCACCGCCGCCGCAGCCCATGACCCACGTACTCTCGCCCCCAACACCCATCGCGACGATGAGGAGGGCGGCGGTGCGCATGTGGAAGGACGACGACTCCCGCTCGGTGCTCATCGGCCTGCTCGCCGTCCTGGTGGTCCACCTGCTGCTGTTTGGGCTGGCGCCCGTTTTCCTACGCTCCCAGCCATCGAGCCTGGTCGCGCGAAAGGACATGGCGGCGCGCGACTTCAACATCGAGATCGCCCCGGAGGCCTTCAACAAGAAGGTGATGCCCAAGCCGGCGCCGCCCTCGAAATATGTCGAGGCGAACCCCAACGCGCCCGAGAACGTCCCGGACCGGACCAACAATTTCAGCTCCCGCAACTCGCAGCTTGCCCAGGAGAAGCCGCAGGCCGACGCCCACAACGACACCCCGCAGCTCACGGGCAAGAAGGACATCCAGTCCAATCAGGTGATCAGCGGCCAGCTGACCAAGCCGCAGGAGAGCGCGCCGCCGATTCCGGAGTCGGTCCCTAATCCGGCCAAGGCGGAGGCGGCGGCGCGCCGCATGCAGAACCCGCTCAGCGGCTTTGAGAAGTCGAAGGAGGGCGACGAGGGCTTCGGAAGCAACATCGGCAAGGTCCCGGACCAGGCCAAGCCTGTGCCGAACAAGGTCGACGGCACGAGCGACGCGCTTGTGGACGGGCAGAACAACGAGCCCGTCATCGACCCGCGCCACCCGCAGGCGAGGCGCAGCCTCGAGCACCAGCAGACGCGGCCCGCCATTTTCCGCGACAACCCGATCGGGACCGCCAACATCGGCGTCGCCGCGTACGACGCCAAGTGGAGCAACTACGGCGTATACCTGCACAAGATGATGGAGGCCATACAGGCCCAATGGGAGCGGATCCTGATCGACAGCCACACTGAGCCCCCGTCCGGCACAACGGTGACCGTGAAGTTCACGCTGGATTCGAAAGGCAAGATCACGGAGATCCTCCAGGTCGAGAGCACGTCGACGGAGCAGGGAAAGCAGAGCTGCGTGAGCGCGATTACGCTGACCGCGCCCTACGGGGACTGGACCGACGACATGATCGCCATGCTCGGCAACTCGCAGGACCTCACGTTCGTGTTCTACTACGAGTGAGCGCCCTGGCCGAGGCCTTCTGGGGCGCCGTTCCGCTCGGCCTTGGGGTGAGCAGGGTCGCCCTGGACGCGAACGGCCTCGCGGCGCTGGACAAGCCCGAGGGCGTCCTCTCGCACCCCAACTCCCCGCGCGACGAGCCAAGGTCGCTCGTGCGGGCCGGCTACGACGAGGCCGATGAATGCTTCCGCTGGCAGGGGCCGGGCGGGGAGACCTCAGCGCTCTGGCTCATCAACCGCCTGGACTCGGCGACGTCGGGCCTGATCCTCGTCGCGTCGGACGGGCAGCTCGCCAGGGAGGCAAGGGAGCAGTTTCGAAGGCGCAGGGTGCGCAAGGTCTACCAGGCGCTCGTCTTCGGGAGGCCCCGGCTTGCCGAGGAGACCTGGAGGGACGTCCTGGGTGTGCGCAGGCAGGGCGGGCACGTGCGGACGTTCGCGGGAGCGGGGAACCTCCCCGCCGAGAGCCGGATGGCGCTCGTCACGACCTCGCGCGGCGCCCAGGTCCTCTCCCTGATCCAGCTTGAGCCGCACACGGGCCGAAGCCACCAGCTGCGCGTGCAGTGCGCGAAGAGGGGCCTGCCGATCGTCGGCGACCGCACCTACGGCGACTTCGCCGCCAACAAGGCCTTCGTCAGGGCCGGGGGCCCGAGGCGCATGTTCCTGCACTCCCTCGAGGTCGGCTTCGACTATGCGTTCGGCGGGCGCGAGAACTCGTTCTTCGCCCGCGCTCCCCTTCCGGCCGAGTTCTCCCGCGCCGGCTGAATTCTTCATGGACGCGCGGGGCTGATTTTGCAAAGGTCCCCCCTCCCCAGGGCCCAAGCCACCACCCATGATCCTACCCAAGGGCACGCGCCTCACGCCAGAGCAGGTCGCCGAAGTAACCGCAATCGTCGGGGAATTCGGGTGCTCGATCCAGCCGATCATCGGCGCCGTCCGAACGATCTACGCCATCGTCGGGGACGAGCGCGACGAGCTGATGATCAACAGGCTGGAGGGTCTCCCCTACGTCGACCGCATCGACCGCATCCAGTCACCGTTCAAGCTCATGGACCGGCGCTCGGACCTGTCGAGCCACCGCATCAGGATCGGCGGGGTGACCCTGGGCGAGGACCTGCTCGTGATCGCCGGCCAGTGCACGATCGACCCGAAGAACCCCGGCTACTACCTGGAGACCGCGGCCGCGGTCAAGGAGGCCGGGGCGCACGTCCTTCGCGGCGGCGTGTGGAAGCCCCGCACGAACCCCTACGCGTTCCAGGGCGACGCGAAGTCAATCGAGACGCTGATGGAGGCGTCCCGGCGGACGGGGCTGCCCGTTAACACCGAGGTGATGGACGAGCAGCAGCTCGAGCTGGCCCTGGGCGCCGGCGTCCAGATGATCCAGGTCGGGGCGCGCAACGCGCTCAACTACTCGCTTCTTCGCGCGATCGGACGCGCGGTCGCCAAGGGCGACACGATCGTGCTTCTCAAGCGCAGCTTGCACATGGGCACCTTGAACGAGTTCATCTCCGCCGCCGAGTACATCGTCTCGTTCGGCAACCCGAACGTCATCCTCTGCCCGAGGGGCACGGCCCCGGCGCTTGACGGGTACCGCAACCACCCGGACGAGAGCATCACGCCGCTGCTCAAGGAGAAGACCTGGGCGCCGGTCGTGGTCGACCCCTCCCATTCCGTCGGCAAGGCGTCGTTCGTGCCGGCGTGCGCGCTCGCGGCGGTGACCTACGGGGCGGACGGCCTCTGCATCGAGGCACACGTGAGCCCGAGTCACGGGATCGGCGACGACCCCAAGCAGGCGCTCACCCCCTCCGTGCTCGCCGACACCATAACCCAGGCGAAGCAGATCTGGGCGCTGCGCCGTAGCGTCGCGGGCGGGGTCTAGGCGGGGGGCGCCGCGCGAGGGATCCAAAGGACGGGCCTTCCCATGGCCAAGCCGAAGCCCAGGAAAGCACGCCCGGCCGCCGGGTCCCCGGCCCTCGGCCTTCGGCGCGGCGAGGTCCGGCTGGTCGGGCACCGGCGCGCTTGGCCGGAGGCATTCGCCAGTGAAAGACGCCGGCTCGAACGCCTGCTGGGCCGCGGGGCGCTCGCGATCGAGCACGTCGGCAGCACGGCCGTCGCCGGCCTCGCGGCGAAACCCGTCCTGGACATCGCGGTCGCCGTGGGCTCGCTCGACGTGTCCGCTGGATGGGCCGCCGCGCTTGGCCCGGCGGGCTTCACGGCATTCGGCGACCGCGAGGGCAGGGGCGAGCACTTTTACGCCAAGGGGCCGGAGGGCAGGAGGACGGTGTACCTGCACGTCGTTCCCATCGCCAGCAGCAACTGGTCGAACTACCTAGGCTTCAGGGACGCCCTGCGCCGCAGGTACGCTCGGCTCAAGCGCCGGCTCTGGGCGCGGCACGCGCATGACCGGAGCGCCTACACCGAGGCGAAGGCAGGGTTCATCCGCGGGGTGCTGGGAGAGGGGGCAAGGCGATGCGCGGCGACGAGATAGGGCGAGTCAGGAAGCCGCACAGATACGAGTGGCTCTGGGAGCCCCTCGAGCCGGACCCCTCGTTCGTGCTCAGGCCCATGTTCGGCACCAAGGCCGCGTACCTCGACGGCAAGCTCGTGCTCTGCTTCTCAGCCGGCGAGGAGCCCTGGCGTGGGGTCCTCGTCTGCACGGAGCGCGCGCACCACGCCTCCCTCCTGGCCGAGTTCCCCTGCCTCCTGCCGCACGAGGTGCTCCCGAAGTGGCTCTACCTCGCCGAGTCGGCGGATGACTTCGAGCGTGTCGCCGAGCGCCTCGTGGCGCTTGCCAGGCGTCGCGACCCTAGAATCGGCGTCGCACCGAAGCCCGGCGGCTCCAAGCGCCAGCCCGTGTCCTAAACACCCCTGGAAATCGGGCCTTGGCGCGCCGGCGCCGCGACCCAAGCCTCTGGGCAGGGTGATCATCCCCGGCTTCATCATCACGTGGCTCACGTTCCCCGGGGTTGTCGTGCACGAGTTCGCCCACCTTTTCTTCTGCCAGCTGACAGGCACCAGGGTCTTGAAGGTGTGCTTCTTTCGCCTCGGCAATCCCGCGGGCTACGTGGTCCATGAGCGCCCCGCCTCCACATGGAGCCACCTGCTTATCGGCATCGGGCCGCTCTTCGTGAACAGCGCCCTCGGGCTGGGCGCGGGGCTCGCGGCCGCCCCGGTGGGCGAGCTGGCCGGCAGGGGCGCCTACTACGGGACGCTGTGGCTCGCGGTCTCCATCGCCACGCACTCGTTCCCCAGCACCGGCGACGCGCGGGCAATCTGGGGCGCCCTGTGGCGCCGGGACGCCCCGCTCCTGGCGAGGATCCTGGGCGCCCCCCTGGTCGGCCTCATCTACGCGGGGGCGCTCGGTTCGTTCTTCTGGCTGGACCTGGCCTACGGCGTGGGGATCGCCGTGATGCTCCCGAGGTACCTGGGCCTGTCGTGACCCGGAGCCCTCATTCCGGACTGGCCATCGTCGGGGACTCAGGGCACAGAAGCGTTGCGAATCCCATGCCGAGAGCGCCCCAAATGAAGATCCGGTGGCTGCCCGACGCCGAGGCGCACGACTACCCGGCAGCGCGCTCCTACCTTGGGCTTCTGTACGCGGACGACGAGGCGGACCGGCTGGTCAAGAAGCTTCGGTCGCGCCGCGTCACGCAGTTCAAATCCAAGGACATCTTCCGGGCCTCCCGGCTGCCGCTCCTCGGCGTGGACAACTTCCACGTCGCCAAGTACAGGAAGAAGATCGCGGCCGGCGAGCATCTTTCGCCGCTTTTGCTTGTGCGCAACAAGCGCATCGGGAGGGTCGTGATCGCCGACGGCTACCACCGCCTGTGCGCCGTATACAAGTCCGACGAGGACGCCCTGATCCCCTGCAAGATCGTCTGACGCATGGCCGTGGCTGCAAATAGCCCGCGAGCCTCCCCGGCGGGATACTCGGGGACGCCCCTCTGGAAGAAGCTGGGCTACAAGGACGGAACGCAGGCATTGGCGGCCGGGGTGCCCGCGGGCTACGTGGCACTGCTCGGCCTGCCCGGGGACGTGACGGTCGAGTGGCTGCGGCGGCCCCGCCGGGGCATGCGCTTCGTGCACCAGTTCGCGACCGAGGCGCGCGTACTCGGGGCGAGGCTGCGCTCCCACCGCGGGGCGATCGCCGCGGACGGGGTGATCTGGGCCTCGTGGCCCAAGAAGAGCTCGGGGGTCGCGACGGACATCACCGAGGACGTCGTCCGCCGGATCGCCCTGCCGATGGGCCTCGTGGACATCAAGGTTTGCGCGGTCGACGAGGTCTGGTCCGGGCTCAAGCTGGTCATCAGGAGGCAGAACCGCTGAGGGGCGGCGGCGCACTTGCGAACAACCCGGGCCCGTGAAGAGCGCGAGCGCACCCCCGTACCTCAAGGCGTGGCTGATCTTCTTCGCCATCGCGAGCGCGGGCGGCGCGTTGGTCGGCGGCATGGCGGGGTTGTTCCTCGGGGTGGCGCTTGGCCTGGCCCATGTGGGCGCGGGAACGATCAAGCTCGCCGCCGCGGCCCTGGGATTCGTCCTCGGGATGCCCATCTCCTACTACGCGTTCAAGTGGGTGGTCTCGCAGTTCATCGCGAAGGTGGCGGTTGAGGAACCGCCCGTCGTCGGGGAGGATCCGCCGCAGGCCGCGGCGCCCGCCGACGCGCAGCCCCCGCGGCTTTGAGCGGCCGCCGGAGCCGGTTCGCCATGGACGACCGCGTCATCCTGCGCCAGTGGCGCGACTCGGACCTCAAGGGGCTGGCCGAGATGAACGCCGACCCCGAGGTGATGAGGTTCTTCACGAAACCGCTCAGCCTCGGCGAGTCCGCGGTCCTGCTCGAGAGCCTGCGAGCCGTGATCGAGAGCAAGGGCTGGGGCCTGTGGGCCGTCGAGGTGGACGGCGGCCTTGCCGGGTTCACGGGCCTCTGGGAGCCCGCGTTCACCGCGCATTTCACCCCGTGCATCGAGATCGGGTGGCGCTTGCGAAAGGAGTACTGGGGGCGAGGGATCGCCTACGCCGCCGCGCTCCAGGCCGAGGCTTACGCCTTTGAGGTCCTCAGGCTGAGGGAGCTTGTCTCCATGACGGCCGAGGTGAACGCGAGGTCGCGTAGGCTCATGGAGAGGCTCGGCTTCCGGCGGGACCCGGCCGACGACTTCCTGCACCCCAAAGTCGAGGAGGGCCACCCGCTCCAGAAGCACGTCCTCTACAGCAAGGCGCGCCCCGCCTGCCCGCCCCCTGTCATCTAGAGCAGGTCGAGCTGGCCCGGGTCGCCCGGGGCCACGGTTATCTTCTTCCTGGGCCTGGCCTGCGGCGCCGGCAGGGACACGGTCGTGTCGTCGCCCTCCAGCCGCGAGAGGATGACCTTCGCCCGGTCGATGACGCCTTGGGGCAGGCCCGCGAGCCTCGCGACCTGGATCCCGTAGCTGCGGTCGGCCGCCCCCGGGACCACGCGGCGCACGAACACGATCTCCTCGTTCCATTCCTTGACGGCCACCGAGAGGTTGCGAAGCCGCGGCAGGTGCTTCTCCAGCTGCGTCAGCTCCTGATAGTGCGTCGCAAAGAGCGTGCGGGGGCCGCGGGAGGGGTCGCGGTGCAGGTGCTCCACCACCGCCCACGCGATGCTCAGGCCGTCGTAGGTCGAGGTCCCCCGGCCAATCTCGTCCAGGATGATGAGCGAGCGGTCCGTGGCGTTGTTGAGGATGTTGGCCGTCTCGTTCATCTCGACCATGAACGTGGAGTTGCCGCGCGCGAGGTCGTCGCTCGCCCCGACGCGCGAGAAGATCCTGTCCACGAGGCCAAAGGCGCACGACTTGGCGGGGACCCACGAGCCCACCTGCGCCATGAGGACGATGAGCGCGACCTGCCGAATGTACGTCGACTTCCCGGCCATGTTGGGCCCCGTGATGAGGGCGATCTGCGCGTCGTCGCAGGCGAGTGCGGTGTCGTTCGGCACGAAGGCCTGGGCGCCGCCGAACTCGCCCGAGCGGAACACCTGCTCGACGACGGGGTGCCTTCCCTCCGCGATCTCGAGCGAATCGCCCTCGTCGAGCGCGGGCCTGCAGTAGGCCCACTCGCGCGCGATGCCGGCCCAGCCGGCGAGAACGTCGGCCTCGGCCAGAGCGTCGGCCGTCGCTGACAGCGCCTGGGACTCCCCGAGCACGGCCGCGATCAGCGCCTCCAGGATGTCCTTCTCGCGGGCGAGCGCGTTGTCCTCGGCGTGCAGGATCTCGCGCTCCTTATGGCGGAGCGCGTCCGTCACGTAGCGCTCGCCCCCGACCGTGGTCTGGCGCCGGATGTAGTCCTGCGGCACGAGGTGCAGGTTGGCCTTGGTGACCTCGATGTAATAGCCGAAATTGTTGGTGAACCTCACCTTGAGGCTTCGGATGCCCGTGCGCTCCTGCTCGCCCCGCTCCAGGTCCGCGAGCCACGCCTTGTTGCCGCTCATCAGGTCGCGCATCCGGTCGAGCTCGCTGTCGTAGCCCGCCCGCACGAAGTTGCCCTCCGACACGTCCGCCGGCGGCTCGTCGGCCAGGGCGGCCGCGAGGAGCTCGCGCAGCTGCGCAAGCTCGTGGATGCGCCCGCCAACCGCGGCCGCCGCCGGGCCGAACCCGGCCAAGCTCGACGCGATCTGAGGCAGGCGCGCGAGCGTGTCGCGCACGCCGCACAGCTCGCGCGGGTTGCGCAGGCGGTTCTGCAGCCGCCCGAGTATCCTGGGGATGTCGCGCACCCCGCCCACCTCCGAACGGAGCACCGCGAGCCTTGCGGGCTGCTCAAGGAATTCGCCGACGAGGGTGTGGCGGCGGCGGATCTCGGCGAGGTCGAGGACGGGGGCGGAAAGCCACCGCTCGAGGAGGCGCGCCCCGGCGGCCGAGGCCGTCCCGTCCATGGCGGCCATGAGCGAGCCCTGGCGGCCGCCGCGCACCGACTGGAAGATCTCGAGGTTGCGAAGGGTGGCGGGGTCAAGCAGGAGCGTCTGTGAGCTTCGGTACTCGCGAAGCCCGCGCAGGTTCGCGGGCCTCGCGCACAGGTTGTCCGTGGCGTAGCCCACGAGGGCGCCCGCGGGCCCGAGCGCAGGATGGTCGGCCGCCAGGCCGAAGCCCTCGAGGCTCAGGACGCCGATCGCCTCCGCGACGGTTCGGGCGCCCCCCGCCACCTCGAAGCGGTAGGCCGCGAGCTCGGTCAGGGTGCGGCCCGAGGCGAAGGCGTGCAGCGCATGCACGGCCGCCTGGTCATGCGGCGCCGACTTCCAGCGGTCCATCTCGCCCTCGGCCACGATCATCTCGGCCGGGTCGAGCGAGGCGAGGACGGGTAGCAGGTCCTCGACCCGCGCCGCGGTGGCGACCCTGAACTCGGCCGTCGAGAGCTCCATCCAGGCTGCGCTCAAGCCCCCCTTCCCGAGCGACACCGCGCAGAGGTAGCGGTTGCGGGCGGCCTCGAGCTGGTTCGCCGCGAGCGCCGTGCCGGCGCTCAGGATCCGGGTGAGCCTGCGCCGCACGAGCTTGCCGGCCTGGGCGGGCTCGTCCTGGTCGCACAGGGCCACCTTCTTGCCGGCGGCAAGGAGCTTCGAGACGTAGGTGTCCACCGCGTGGTGGGGCAGGCCCGCCATGGGGTGCTCCTGGCGCTTGGTGAGGGTGAGCCCGAGTATGCGCGAGGCCACGACGGCGTCGTCGAAGAAGAGCTCGAAGAAGTCGCCCAGCCTGAAGAGCAGGAGCGTGTCCTTGGGCAGCCCGCGCTTCACCTCGAAGTACTGCCTCATCATCGGGGTGAGTCTGTCGGGCTCGGTCATTGCCCTCATTCGAAGGCCTCGGGGTGCATAATTCAATGTTGGAGCGGAGCCGCGGGTGGGCACGATGGGTGCCTCTTGAAGCACCCCGCCCAGCCCCAGGGCCTGCCCGCGCTCCTGCACCACCGCGACTTCGGGGGCGGGGGCGGCCCCCCATATGTGATCCTGCACGGGATGCTCGGCTCCTCGCGCAACTGGACGAGCGTGGGCCGCGAGCTAGCCGCAGGGCGGCGCACGTTCGCCCTGGACCTGCGCAACCACGGCCTGTCGCCGCACGCCGACTCCATGACGTACGAGGAGATGGCCGGCGACGTCGCGCGCTGGCTCGACGCCCGGGCCCTGGCGCAGGCCGAGCTCGTCGGCCACAGCATGGGGGGAAAGGTCGCCATGGTCCTCGCATGCAGGCAGCCCGAGCGCGTCGCCCGCCTCGTCGTCGTGGACATAGCCCCCAGGGACTACCACTGGCCGGCCCACAGGTCCGAGTTCGCGGCCATGACGGAGCTCAACCTGGGCGACCTGCGCTCGAGGGCGGAGGCCGAGATGCGCATGGAGGAGCGCGTCAGCGACTGGGCCATGCGCAAGTTCCTCGCGACGAACCTGGAGAGGGCGCCGGGCGGCGGATGGCGGTGGCAGGTGAACCTGCCGGTCCTGGCCTCCTCCCTGCGCGAGCTCGAGAAAAACCCGCTCTCGGGCGCCGACCGCTTCGAGGGGCCCGCGCTCTTCATCGCGGGGGCCAGGTCGGCGTACGCGGTGCCGGACGACCGCGCGGCGATCCTCGGGCATTTTCCCAAGGCGCAGATCGAGGTCCTGCCCGGCAGCGGGCACAACCCGCACATCGACGCACGCGCGGCCTTCGTCGCGGCGCTCTTGGCGCGCGGGGGCCCCCAGGGGCCCTAGACGTCGGCCTCGACGCGCTCGGCGCTCAGCTTCTTCCAGCGGTCAAGCACGCGCCGATGCATGTCCTCCAGGGACATGCCGTAGCGGGCGCGCAGCTCGGCGGGGCTCGACCCGTGCTCCACGAACCTGTCCGGCCAGCCGATGCGCTCGACAGGCGTCGCGCACTCGGCCTCCTGCAGGGCCTCCAGGACCGCGCTACCGAACCCGCCCGCCAGGACGTGGTCCTCCATCGTGACGATCAGGGGCACGACCTCCGACTGGCTGAGGAGGAGCGTGCGGTCGAGCGGGCGAACGAAGCGGGCGTTGACGACGCCGACGGAGACGTTCTCCTCCGACTGCAGGCGCTCGGCGATCGCGATGGCGTCGCGCACCATCGGACCCAGCGCCCAGATCATGATGTTGGAGCCCTCGCGCACCACCTCGGCGTGCCCGACCTCAAGCGCCTGGGGAAACTCCTTGATCCTGACCCCTGTCGCGGGGCCGCGGGGGTAGCGGATGAACGCCGGCGAACCCAGCAGCAGGCTCGTGTGGAGCATATCGACCAGCTCGTCCTCGTCCTTGGGCTGCATCACGGTGACGTTCGGCACGCAGCGCAGGTACGCGATGTCGAAGAGGCCGTGGTGGGTCGGGCCGTCGTTTGGCGACAGGCCGGCGCGGTCCATGCAGAAGGTCACGGGAAGTTTCTGCAGGGCGATGTCGTGGATCACCTGGTCGTAGGCGCGCTGCAGGAAGGTCGAGTATATGGCGCAGACCGGGAGCATGCCCCTGGCAGCCATGCCCGCCGCGAAGAGGGCCGCGTGCCCCTCGGCGATCCCGACGTCGAAGAACTGCCTCGGCAGCTCCTCGGCGAGCCTCGAGAGCCCCGTTCCGCTCGGCATCGCGGCCGTTATGCCGACAATCCTAGGGTCCGCCCTGGCGAAGCGCACCAGGGCCTGCCCGAGGACGTCCTGGTAGGCGGGTGGCGTGCCCGGCTTCGGCTTCAAGCTCTCGCCCGTCACGGGGTCGAACCCGCCCACGCCGTGGAACTTCTCCGGCGAGTTGAGGGCGGCGTCCAGCCCCTTGCCCTTCATCGTGATCACGTGCAGCAGCACCGGCACGTCGCTCAGCTTTGCGAACTCCAGGTTCTTCTGGAGCTCGTCGAAGTTGTGCCCGTCGATCGGCCCTATGTAGCGCAGCCCGAACTTCTCGAAGAGGCTCGAGTTGACGAAGAAGTCCTTGGTCTCGCGCTTCCACTTGACCCAGAGCTGGTTCATCTCGTGGCCGTGGGGCAGGCCAAGGAAGAACTTCTCCAGATCGTGGTGCACCTTGTTGTACGTGGTGCTCGTGCTCAGACGCGTGAGATACTTGGCCATGGCACCGACGTTGCGGGCGATCGACCACTGGTTGTCGTTAAGGATGACGATGAGCCTCTTGGTCGAGGCGACGACGTTGTTGAGCGCCTCGAGCGTGATTCCGCAGGTGAAGGCGGCGTCGCCGCAGACGGCCACCACGTTCTCGCTCGTTCCGCGCAGGTCGCGGGCCGTGGCCATCCCGAGCGCTGCGCTCAGGGCCGTGCCCGCGTGGCCGGCGCCGAAGGCGTCGTGCGGGCTCTCGGGCCGGTAGAGGAAGCCGCTCGCGCCCCCGCTGTGGCGCAGCTTGCCGAAGAACTCGCCGCCGCGCCCGGTCAGGAGCTTGTGCACGTAGCCCTGGTGGGCCACGTCGAAGACGAACGCGTCGCGCGGGGTCTCGAAGACCCGGTGCATGGCGATCGTCAGCTCTACGACACCCAGGTTCGGGCCCACGTGGCCCCCCTGCCTCGACGTCACCGCGATGATCTCGCTGCGGATCTCCTGGGCCAGCTGGGGCAGCTGCGCCGGGCTAAGCGCCTTGACGTCGGACGGTCCCCTGATGCCGTCAAGGAGTCGGGGTTGGCGCTCGCTCATCAACCCTCGCGCTCCGTCTCAAACTTGGTGAATACGACGCCGTCGCGCTCCTTCTTCAGCTGCTCGATCTTCAACTCGGCGTCCTTGAGCCGCGACTCGCAGTGCTTGAGCAACTTGTTTCCCTCCTCGAACTTGGCCAACAGCTCGGCCAGGGGAACCTCGCCGCTCTCCATCGACTCGACGATGGCCTCAAGCTTGGACAGGGCAGCCTCGAACGACAGCTTTGATTCCTTGGTCTCCACAGGTGGCAAGATTGCCGCCAACCCATGGGTTTTCAAACTATCTTTGGCCGGCAAAGGCTCCGGCCGCAGTCACTTAGAGCCCGAAACGGTCACAGGTATCGTGACCTCGCCGGTGCCGTAGCCCTTGAGGAAGAGGCTGCCGGAGCCGGGCTTTCCGCCCTCGACCGAGACCGCGACCGACGTCTGCCCAGCCGGGACGACGACCTCGGGCATGATCACGCTCTCGGGGATGTCGGTGGTGATGTCGAGGAGAAGTCCTCCGGAGGGGGCGGGGTTGGGCACGGTGAAGGTGAGGGTCAGCTTCTGGCCCGGGGCGAGGGCCAGCGAGGCCGGCTCCACGGATACGTCGCTCGTGTCGATCCTGAACGAGCCCACCACGGAGTTGCCCGCGGCGCCCGCGATCGTGACCTTGTAGGTGCGCCCCGGCGCGAGCGGCGGGACAAAGAACCCAAGGGACGTCGGGGACTCGTAGACCGTGCGCACCGGCGTTCCGTCAAAGCCCACCGTGTCCTGGGGCGAGAAGCCGCGCCCGAGGATCCCGATCCTGGCGCCGACGGGGCCGCGGTTCACCTCGAGCGAGATGACGTAGCGGCTCACGATCGCGGTGTGGGTCAGATCGGTGTACGCCTGGTGGGAGTTGGTGACGAGGGTGCCCCCCGTATTGTAGCTCACGAGGTAGTAGTAGGCGATGTCGTTCTGGAACGACGGAAGCTTGTAGTCGTACTCGTAGATCTCGGTCGAGACGTCGCTTCGGCGCATGTCGTGGCTCTGCGCGCCGACGACGATGCGCGGCGTGATGCTGTCGGGGATCACCGAGGCGGACTTCGGCGCCACGCGGAGGGTGAAGGTATATATCCCCGAAGGATTCTCCGGAAGCGAGGAGGGCGTCATGTTGGTGAGCGCCACGGCCGTGCAGCCGCAGAGTGCCGCCAAGGCGGCTGTTGCGCCCGACAGCGGGATTAATTTTCTCGCGAGTGAGAGTCGTTTGAGGTCCATTTCGGCGCTATTAATGACGCGTGTCACCATGGAGGAGCAAGCCAAAGCTGAGGACGCCGGTGCGCTCGGCCTCTATGTCCATGTGCCGTTCTGCGCGAGCACCTGCGACTTCTGCGCCTTTTACCAGGTCAAGCCGACCGCCGACACGATAAGGGGCTTCATACAGTGCGCGCGGGCCGAGTCCGCCCTCGTTGGCTGGGAGCGGCCCCTGTCGACCGTCTTCTGGGGCGGCGGGACGCCTGGACTGCTCTCCCCGCGCGACCTCGGGCGCCTTGCCGAGGTCGTTCACGCGATCCCCGGTGGGGCGTCCCCCGCGGAGTGGACGGTGGAGCTCGCGCCGGCGTCGGTGACCGATGCCCGCCTCGGGGTGCTCAAGGCCGCGGGGGTGACGCGGATCTCGCTCGGGGTCCAGAGCTTCCGGCCCGCCCTCCTCGAGGCCCTGGGAAGGGCGCACACGCGCGACCAGGCGTACCGCGCCTACGAGCGGGTCAGATCCGCGGGCTTCGCGAGTGTGAACCTTGACCTGATGTTCGCGCTGCCCGGGCAGAGCGAGTCGGAGTGGGAGGACGACATAGACGAGGCCGTCTCGCTGGCGCCCGACCACATCTCGACCTACTGCTTGACGTTCGAGGAGGACACGGCGCTGTGGGTCAAGCTATCCCAGGGCCGCGTGCGGCTTGACCCCGAGAACGAGGCCCGGATGTACGAGCGCACGTGGGAGAGGCTGGGCGCGGCCGGCTATGCCCAGTACGAGGTCTCGAACTTCGCCCGCGAGGGCCACGCCTGTGCGCACAACCTGAACACCTGGATGATGTGCGAATGGGTGGGGCTCGGCCCGTCGGCCGCGTCCCAGCACCGCGGCCGCAGGGGTTCGAACGTCGCGGACCTGGGCCTGTGGGCGGAGCGCGTCGGCCGGGGCCTGCGGGCGACCGAGGATGTCTGCGAGCTCACGCAAGCGCTGCTCGCCGAGGATGCGCTCGTTTTCGGCCTCAGGATGAACGCCGGCGTGGACCTGGTGCCGGTCAAGGCCCGCTGCCCGGACGCCCAATGGGCGAGGGTCGAGGCGCTCGTCGGGCGCCTCGTTGAGGAGGGGATGGCGCGCCAGGACGGGTCCCGGGTGCGGCTCCTGCCAAAGGGGCGGCTGCTCGCGGACTCCGTTGGGTCCGAGATCATGGTCGCCTTCGACCGGCCCGTGGGCGCGGCCGCCAGCCCGGCCCTGCGCTGATCAGGCGGCCGCCTGCTTGGCGAACAGATGGGAGAAAAAGGTATCCCGGCGTGTGCGGGCAACACTGATATCCTTGGTGCCCAGGGACCTGCGGATCCGCTCCTTGGTGAAGGGTGTCGGATGGACGGTGTAGTGCAGGAACCAGGTCCCGTGGTTGTTCCACAGGTGGTGGTTCGGATTGTCAGCGGCAATGCGGATTCCGGTGTGTTCGGCTGTGCTTGTCATGGTGCGTGATGATCTTTGTGGATTGAATCGCGCAGCAGGGCTGAAAGCAAAAGACCGACCTGGCATCAGGTCGGTCATCGCCTTCGGGAGCGTTTAGGTTCGAAGCCTTTCGGCCTCGCACATCCGGGCTTTCGCCCGATCCACCGTGGCCGCTCCCGGCCCGGTTGGCGGAACCGGCTTCTTAGGGCCGGCTCGTTCCTGATGCGGGTCGAATCATGGAAGGCTCGGCGCGGCCGTCCAGAGTTTTTTTCGCATTAGGGCTTGGTTTATTGCAACTCGTTGGTTATCAGTTTGAAGACACATCCGACTGCGCCGACCCATTGATGCCAAACCCGTTCGTAACCGTCGCCATTGTCACCTTCAACCGCTCGCGGTTCCTGCGGGAGACCCTTGCGACGGTCACACGGCAGGCCTTCCCAGCGGATCGCTGGGAGCTCCTCGTCATTGACAACAATTCGACCGACGACACGGCGGAGGTGATTGCGTCGTTCTCGGGAGCCGCGCCCACTCCCCGCCGCGTCCTCGAGACGCGCCAGGGCCTCGACCACGGTCGAAACCGGGCTGTGGCCGAATCCAAAGGCGACATTCTGGTTCTTGCCGACGACGACATCCTGGCCGAAGCCGGCTGGCTTGGAGCCCTTGTCGCGCCGCTTGCGGGCGATGGCGCACGCCGCATCGGGGTTGCCGGAGGCGAGGTGGTCCCCGTGTTCCCGGACGGGATTCCCGCGTGGCTCGAGGGATCGCACGGTCCCCTGGCCTTCAGGAGCAAGGCCGGCGCGCTCGGCGCCGGCCAGGCGCCGATGGGCGCAAACTTCGCCTTCCCCAAATGGGTGTTCGAGAGATTCGGGCTGTTCGACACGCATCTGGACCGCAAGGGCGCGAGCCTTTTCGGCGGCGGTGACAGCGAGATGATCAGGCGCATCCGCTCCGCGGGGCTGGAGGTGTGGTTCGTCCCCGAAGCGAGGGTGCTCCACCAGATCCCAAGCGGCCGCCTCACCTTCAGGTATGCGGCCCGCCACGCGTTCGACTCGGCCCGCTCGCGCGTCGCCGACCGCAGTCGCGCGCTGCGCGTGGACGGCTCGGCGGCCACCTACCTTGCCTCGCGGGCAGCGGGGAGCCTGCTCAAGCTCGCGGGGTTCCTGCTGCTCGCGCTCGGCTCGGCCCTGGTCCTGCGCTCGGGCTCCGCCAAGCGCGCTCTCGTTCGGGCGTGGCGCTGCTGCGGCTACCTCTATCAAATCGCTCGCTCTGCCGCGGGAAAGGTCTGAACCTTCGGCACCGAGCCCGCCGCCATGGAGTCCAAACCCCCGGTATCCGTATTCATCCTCTCGCGGAACGAGGAGCAGAAGATCGGCCCGGCGCTCGAGAGCGTGTCCTGGGCCGCCGAGGTCGTGCTCATCGATTCGTCCAGCACGGACCGGACGCTCGAGATCGCGGCCAAGCACGGCGTTAGGGTTGTCCAGGCGCCGTTCACGAAGTTCGGCGAGCTGCGCCAGGCCGGGATCGCCCACACGACGCAGCCCTGGATCTTCAGCCTCGACTCCGACGAGCGATGCACGCCCGAGGCGCGCGACGAGATTCTGCGGATCGTCGCCGATCCGCGCTCGGCCGACGCCTACCTGGTGCCGAGGCAGAATTACCTCCTCGGGCGCAAGATCCGCCACGGCGGCTGGTACCCGGACTACCGCCAGCCCCAGCTCTTTCGGCGCGGCAAGATGAGCTACGCCGCGCAGGACGACGTCCACGAGGGGTGGGAGGTGCACGGCAAGGTCGGGAAGATGGACAGCCCCATCGTGCAGATTCCCTACCGCACGCTTGCCGAGGCGATAGGCAAGATGAACAGGTACACGAGCCTCGGCGTCGCGCGCCAGGAGAGGGAGGCAGCTTCCTCAGGCTACGCTAAGGCGCTGTTTCGCGCCAAGTGGGCCTTCTTCAAGTCGTACGTCCTGCAGCTCGGCTTCCTCGACGGAGGCCCCGGCCTGGTGATCGCGATGCTCAGGTTCGAAAACTCGTTCTACAAGCGCGCGAAGCTGATCGAGCACCGCCTGCAGCCGCCGTCGGAGTCCTAGGCGAGCGATACGCCGCGCGCCTTGGCCGCCCTGATCAGCGCGTCGGCCATGTCCGAGGGCGTGACCGCCACCTCGATGCCGCATTCCTTGAAAACGGCGATCTTGGCAGCGGCGGTGTCCTCAGCCCCGCCGACTATCGCGCCGGCGTGGCCCATGCGCCGGCCCGCCGGCGCCGTTGCGCCGGCAATGAAGCCGGCGACGGGCTTCTTGCAGTTCGCCTTGATCCAGCGGGCGGCCTCCACCTCGGCATTGCCCCCGATCTCGCCGATCATCACGATCCCGCGGGTCTCGGGGTCGTCGTTAAACATGCGGATGGCGTCCAGGTGCGACGTTCCGTTCACCGGATCGCCGCCGATGCCCACGCTCGTGGTCTGGCCGATCGAGCGCACCGTCAGCTGGTAGACCGCCTCGTAGGTCAGGGTGCCCGAGCGCGAGACGACGCCGACATGCCCCTTCCTGTGAATGTATCCCGGGGCGATCCCGATCCTGCAGCCGCCGCTCGAAAACTCGCCGGAGCCCGGGGTCACGACGCCGGGGCAGTTGGGGCCCACAAGGCGCATCGCCTTGCCGACCATGGCGCGCTTCACGCGCACCATGTCCTTGATTGGAATGCCCTCCGTGATGGCTACCGCAAGGTCGAGACCCGCGTCGGTGCATTCAAGGATCGCGTCGGCCGCGAAGGGCGGCGGCACGAATATGGCGGAGACCGTGGCGCCGGTCGCCCCCGCGGCGTCCGCGACCGAGTTGAATATCGGCACCCGGAAGGCGCCGTGCTCGAAAAACTGGCCGCCCTTGCCCGGGGTCACCCCGGCCACGACGTGCGTTCCGTAGTCGAGTGAGAGCCTCGCGTGGCGGCCGCCAAAGTCGCCCGTGATGCCCTGAACCAGGATCTTGGTTTCGGGAGTTATGAGAATCGCCATGGGATTGAAAGGGGGAAGAAGGGGAGCCTGGCCTAGGCCTTGCGCTGGTGGAGCATGATCTTGTGCCCGTCGGCCGTCTTGATCTCGAACATGCGGCACGGCGGGAAATCTTGGACTTCGAGCGTCAGGGTGACGCCGGCCGCCTTGACCTCCGCAAGCGACGCGTCGAGGTCGGCGACCTCGAGCGCCAGGATGGCCCCGGCTTCCCCGCTCGGCGCCGATACGTTGGACACGGCGAGCGCGGTGCCCCCGACGTCGTACTCGATCCACCACGTCCCGGGTGCGAACTCTCCCTGCGTTCCCGCCCTCAGGCCGAGCAGCCCCTCATAGAATTGGCGCGCCCGCGCGATGTCGGACACGGGGTGGAAGATGAAGGCTACCTCCTTGACCTTGATGCTCATGGGGCGGTTGCTGTGCTTGCTGGGTTCCTTGCTTCGGCCCCTCGCCCTAGGCGACGAGCTTGACGATCTTCCGGGCGGCGTCGGCCATCGAGTCGCCCGAGGTGATCGTGAGCCCCGAGGCCGCCAGCGTCGCCTTCCCGGCGACGACGTTGTTGCCTTCCAGGCGCACGACGAGCGGCAGGCGCAGGCCCACCTCCCGGACCGCCTCAACGATGCCCTTCGCGATCACGTCGCAGTCCATGATCCCGCCGAAGATGTTGACAAAGATGCCCTTCACGTTGGGGTCGCCGAGGATGATCTTGAACGCCTCAACCACCTGCTCCTTCGTTGCGCCGCCCCCGACGTCCAGGAAGTTCGCGGGGTTGCCGCCGAAATACTTGATGATGTCCATCGTGCTCATCGCCAGGCCCGCCCCGTTGACCAGGCACGCGATGTTGCCGTCGAGCGCGATGTAGTTGAGGCCGTGCCTCGAGGCCTCGACCTCCTTTGGGTCCTCCTCGTTCAGGTCGCGCAGGGCGACGATCTCCGGGTGGCGGTAAAGCGCGTTGTCGTCGAACGAGACCTTGGCGTCGAGCGCGAGGACCTCGCCCGTCGGTGTCGTGATGAGCGGGTTAACCTCGACCATCGTCGCGTCCGACTCCCAGTACAGGTTGAACAGGGCGCGGATCAGGCGGGAGCCGTTCTTCGCCTCCGGGCCCGCAAGGCGAAGCTTCGTCACCAGCTCGCGCACTTGGTAGTCGGCGAGGCCGATCGCGGGGTCCACGAGCACCTTGAATATCTTCTCCGGGGTCTCGCGGGCCACCTTCTCGATCTCTACTCCGCCCTCGGTCGAGGCGACGATCACCGGGCGAGAGTGCGCGCGGTCGAGCAGGATCGCGAGGTAGTACTCGCTCTTGATCTTGTTCGCGACGGTGAAATAGATCGTCTGCACCTTGCGGCCCGCCGGGCCGGTCTGCAGCGTGACCAGCGTGTTGCCCAGCATGCGCCCGGCGGACTCCTTCGCCTCGGCCTTGCTGGCGCAGAACCTGACGCCCCCCTTGTAGCCGTCCTTGAACACGCCCTTGCCGCGGCCGCCGGCATGGATCTGTGACTTCACCATGGTCGGCCCCTCCGGAAGCTCGGCGAGGGCGTTTATGAACTCCTCGGGAGTCTTCGCCGCGGCGCCCTTGGGCACCGGGACGCCAAACTTCTCAAACAGGGCCTTGGCCTGATACTCGTGTATGTTCATGGACGATCACGCCCATTGTTGCAGATTAGTGCCCCTTTGGGCACGCTAAAAAGCGGGCCCGGCGACCCTCCAGAACTCGAACGGCGCGTCGCCCATGCCCCTTAGGGGCGAGGCGTCGCGGGTCGCGGCGAGCCCCAAGGCCGGGTCGACGAAAGTTGCGGCGACATCGGCGTCGGCGAGGACCTGGCCCGTCACGACAATGTCCGCTCCCGTCGACAGGGAGCAGAGCCGAGAGCAGACGTTTACGGTGGTTCCGAAGTAGTCCAGGTGCTCGTTCTGGCTGATCGCCAGGCAGGGCCCCCGGTGGATGCTGCACTTGAGCGCGAGGGGCTCGAGCCCGCCGTCGGCCCTGGCCAGCCGCGCCTGGGCCCTGCGCATGGCGCGCAGCGCCGCGACGGGCTCCGTGAACGTCGCCATAACCGCGTCGCCCATCGTCTTGATCACGGCCCCGCCGCCCTCCGAGACGGCGGCCTTCAGCATGGCGAAGTGGTCCAGGACGCGACCGAAGGCCGGGGCGTCGCCGATCTCGCGGTACAGGCGCGTGGAATTCTTCAGGTCGGTGAAGACGATCGTCATCGCGCCGACCGATATCCTCTCGCCCTGGCGCAGGATCTCCCGCGAGAAGAGGTCGCGGAAGGTCTGGCGGGAGGTCACGGCGGCCGCGCTGACCGACTGGTCGGTCCAGGCGACCCGCTCGATCACGACCATGCGCCCGGCGCCATCCGCGGTCTGGATGGTGAGGACGCCGTCCGGGGCGATCGCCGGCTCCGTCGAGGGGGCCGGCCCGGGCTCGATCCTGATGGTCACGGACGCCTGGCCGTCGCGCTCGACGCGGAAGGCGTGCTGGATGTCGCTGCCCTGGGTGCGAATCCGGTAGCGCCCCTGCGGATACGACATCGCGATGAACAGGCACTCGCCGGGTCCGAGGCGCTTCTGGGCGACGACATGGGGGGTCACCTGCGGCCCGCCCACGCAGTACTGCAGCCGGGCCACCTGGCGCACGTTCGGGTTCGGCGAGAACGTGAGCTCCACCGACTGGTCGAAGTTGATGGTGAAGTCTATCCCACAGGAGTCGCAGTGGGCCTGCGAGCGGACGGACTCGAGGCTAGGCCCCCCATGGCGCGAACCTCGGCAATGCGGGCAGAGCACCTCCCAGCTCAGGTCGAGCATGCCGGCCCGGGTTGCGTTCAGGAACAGGTCGAGCGTCTCGCGCCGGCTGGCACCCCAGGCGTCGGCGAGGGCATAGGGGCGGATCTTGGAGGCGGACAGGTCGTCGGCCGACGAGATGAAGCCACAGAGGCGCTCGACGAGCGAGCCGGGCTGGCGCTCCTCGGTGGCGAGTCTCGAGGCGATCGGGGCCAGCCTCCTTCGGGTGAGCGCGGCCATCGAGGGCGGCCGTCCCTGGTCGGGGATTGCCGAGCCCCTCTGCGCGGCCTCGTCGTAGCGCATGAGGACGCGTCCGGCCGCGCGGCGCATCCTGACTCCTACCGCGATGGGGACGATGGCTGCGCCTAGGAGGTTGCGCGGCACGATGCGCATCTCGTAGGCGAGCCTGGTGCCGCCCCGGTCGTTCGGGGCGAGCTCGCATGACTGCACCATGCTCGCGAGCGGGCCCTGGGTGAACGAGCGCTGCACCGCGAAGCGCAGGGGCTGCACCCACTCGAACTCGCGCTCCTCCCACTCGCCGACGATTCCCAGGTACACCGAGCGCAGCCGGCGAACGCCGAGCTCCGGCGCGGGCTCTCCCTCGGCATGCTTTCTGACCTCGAAGGGGGGCAGCCCGCAGTCGCGGTTGAACCTGTCCGTGTTTGAGACTAGCGGCCAGAGCGCCGCAGGGGGCGACCGGAAGTGCCACGTCCAGCGATAGTGCTTCGCCGACAGGGCCACGGCCTCACTTTGCCAGCAGGCGCTTGGCGAGGAAGGCCGCCTGGATCGCGGAGATCTCCCGCAGGCCCTTCTGGGCGAGGCCGAGGAGCTCGTCTAGCTGGGCCTGGCTGAAGGTGGACTCCTCGCCCGTGCCCTGCACCTCGACGAATCGGCCCTGGCCCGTCATGACGATATTGAAGTCGACCTGGGCGTTCTTGTCCTCCGTGTAGGCGAGGTCGAGCATCGGGACGTCGCCCAAGAGGCCTGCGCTGACGGCGGCTACGGAGTCGTTGAGCGGGTTCTCCCTCAGGGACCCCGCGTCGATCAGCCTCTGCACTGCCATGCGCGCCGCGACGTAGGCCCCGGTTATCGAGGCCGTGCGCGTGCCCCCGTCGGCCTGCAGGACGTCGCAGTCGACCCAGAGCGTGTTCTGGCCCAGCCTGTCCAGGTCGATGACCGCCCTCAGGGAGCGCCCGATCAGGCGCTGGATCTCGACCGTTCTGCCGTCCAGACGGCCCTTGCTTATGTCGCGCGCCTTGCGCTCATGGGTGGAGTAGGGGAGCATGGAGTATTCGGCCGTAAGCCACCCTCCCTTGACGCCCTGCTGCTTCATCCACGTGGGCACGCCCGCCTCGACCGTGGCCGCACAAATCACCTGCGTGCTGCCGTAGCGCACGAGGACCGAGCCCGTCGCGTGGGGCGCTATGTCGGGCTCCAGGGAGACGGGACGCATCTCATCATGCCGGCGTCCGTCGGCGCGTTCGGGGGCGGCCATGGACCTAGTCGGCGCCCAGCCTGCCGGGCACCCGCTCCTCGCGCTCGATGGGCTTGATCTTCATGCGCCTAGCCTCGCTGTCCTCGGACATAAACGCAATCAGGCGGTCGTTAAACTCCTTGGCCGGGTCGTGTCCCATGCGCTTGAGCGCCTGGGTCATGGCCGCCACCTCGACCAGTCGGGCCATGTCCCGGCCGGGGCGCACGTACAGCTCGATGTGCGGGACCTTGATGCCGAGGATCTCGTAGATGTTCTCCTCGAGGCCGGTCCGCTCCTCCATCGCCTCCGGCGTCCACTCGTGCAGCGAGAGGACAAGGTCGATCCTCTTCTCGAGCCTGATCGACTTGACGCCAAACATCTCGGCGATGTTTATGATCCCGATGCCGCGGCACTCCATGTAACCGCGGTTCAGGGGGCGGCTCGAGGCCATGAGCTCGCGCTCGTCCAGCAGCTTTATGACCGTGAGGTCGTCGGCGACCAGCGAGTGCCCGCGCTCGATCAGCGCCAGCGCGCACTCGCTCTTTCCGACGCCGGACTCGCCGCGCAGCATCACCCCGACGCCCTTCACGTCGAGCGTCGTCGCGTGCTCGATGGCGCTCGGCGCGAACTCATTGTCGATGCACAGCGTCGCGAGGTTCACGAGGTTCATCGTGATCAGCGGCGTGCGCAACACCGGTAGGTTCATCTCGGCGGCCACCGTGAGCATGGCGTTGGTCGGGTTGTAGTTGCGCGTCAGGATCACGCACGGGACGCTTCGCCTCACCATCTCCCGGAATATCGTCGTCTGGTTGAGCTGGCTGCGCGTCTTCAGGTAGGTCATCTCGGCGGCCCCGAGGACCTGTATCCTCTTATTTGCAAAATACTTGAAGAAGCCCGTCAGCGCCAGCGCCGGCCGGTTGATGCTCCCCTCCCTGATCAGCCGGTGCAGCCCGGCGTCGCCGGTGATCAGCTCCAGCTTCAGCTTCTCACGGTAGGTTTCGTAGAAATGGGCGACCGTGATGCCGTGGATGGCCTTCTGCATTGGGCAATTTCAGCACACCCGGGGCGGGTAACGCACTAAAAAAACTGGCGCCGGGGCGGGGCGTGCGGTCCCCGCCCTCAGAGGTTGAAGTCCTCGCCCAGGTAGAACTTGCGCGCCTTTTCGTCCTGGATGAGGAACTCGCCTGTCCCCTCCGAGAGGACGTGGCCCTTGTGGATCAGGTAGGCGCGGTCCACGATCCTCAGGGTTTCGCGCACATTGTGGTCGGTCACGACGACGCCTATCCCCCTGTTCTTGAGCTGCAGGATGATCTTCTGCACCTCGGCGACCGAGATGGGGTCGATCGCGGCGAAGGGTTCGTCCATCAGCAGGAAATGCGGCCGCGTGACGAGCGCCCTGGCAATCTCGAGCCTGCGGCGCTCGCCGCCGGAGAGGGTGAATGCCTTCTGCTTGGCGACGTTCGCGAGGCCCAGCTCCTCGATGTGCTGGGCCACGCGAGCCTTGCGCTCCGCGCGTGGGACATGGGTCGCCTCCAGGATCGCCGTGATGTTCTCCTCGACGGTCAGCTTGCGAAACACGCTGGGCTCCTGGGGGAGGTAGCCGATGCCGCGCCGGGCCCTCTGGTGCATACGCAGCCTCGTGATGTCCTCGCCGTTCAGCAGGACGCGGCCGCCGGTCGCGGGCACGAGCCCGACGATCATGTAGAACGTCGTCGTCTTGCCGGCGCCGTTCGGCCCCAGCAGCCCCACGACCTCCCCGCCCGAAAACCGCAGGTCGACCCCGTCGACCACCGCCCGGGCGCCATAGGTCTTCACGAGGCCCTCGGTGACGATGGAGGCGGCGGCTACCATGCTATTTCTGGGGCGGCTGCGAGGCGCCGTCGTCGGGCTTCGGCTGCGGGAAGCCCAGGTCCTTGATCGGAGGCAGCGTGATGTGGGTGCGGTTGCCGGGCGAGCCCTCGATGACGGCGCGCCTCTGGCCCCTGTAGAGGATCATCCTGGGTCCGCTGGCCTGGTAGTGCTCGGACTCGATGCGCACCACGGGCTGCTCGGTGAGCACGATCCGGTCCTCGTCCGGAAAGACCTCGGCGCGCCCGCTGGTCGCGATCCGGTCGCCCTGGACGATCTTCACGTGGCCTGTGGCGAGTAGGTAGCGGAACTTGCCGTACTTGCCGAGCGTCGCCGCCTTGTCGCCGATGCGCGTTGCCACGACCTTGAGGAAGTCGCACTCGAGGGTGATCCCGTTTCCGACGGCCACGACGTTGTCCCTGAAGGTTGTCGTCGTTTCCGTGTCGGTGCTCGCCGACTCCGCGGGCCCCGAGCAGTCAATGGTCGTCTCCTGGGCCTCGGCGGCGGCGAGCGGGGAGGCGAGGGCCAGGGCCGCCGCGGCCGCCAGTAAGTGCAGGTGTCTCATTTTAGCATGTCGGGGAGCGCGGCATGGAACACTACATGCGCGCCCCGGTTGATGAGAACTTTTTTCTCGTTGTAAAAGTAGGTCCAGTCCTGGCCCTGCACCTCGATGTCGTCGCGGATGAGCCGCACGGTCTGCGCCCCCCGCGCGATCCTCTCGTTGATGAGGAACGTCGCCTGAGGGCTCAGGAGAACCGAGTCGACCTGGGCGTCCGCCGCCCCGTTGAACACGGTGATATTCATGCCGACGATGTCCACCCGGTCGGTGTTCACGGGCTGCACCTGGTCCCCCCGAAGCGTCATCTGCCGGAAGCCCTCCTTCGTGAAGAGGGGCAGGGTCCAGTTCCTCGCGGGAGGGGCGAGCTGGATGTCCTGTGACGGGGCCGAGGGTGCTGCGGCCAGCGCCGCGGCGGCCACGAGCCCTTTGAGCGCGGTGTTCACTAGGGAAGAGTACGCGCGAGCGAGCGAATGTTCCCGCCTGCCTTCGGGCGCACCCGAAGGATGATGTCACAGACCTCGCGCACGGCCCCCCGTCCGGCCTGCCTTCGGGTGACATAGCCCGCCGCGGCGAGCGCCTCGGGCAGCGCCGTGGGAACCGATATCCCGATCCCCGCCGCCGCGATGGCGGGCGCGTCGACGATGTCGTCGCCCATGTAGGCGCAGTCGCGCAAAGGGATGCCTAGGCGCTTGGAGAGCTCCCCCAGGACCGCGAGCTTGTCGTGGCGCCCCTCGATGACGTGGGCCACCTTGAGCTCCGAGGCCCTGAGCGCCGTGGCGGCCGACCTGCGCCCCGAGATCCACGCCAGCTCCACCCCGCACTTGCGCAGCAGCACGAGGCCCAGGCCGTCGGTTATCGAGAAGCGCTTGGACTCGGTGCCGTCGGAGGCTATGCAGACGGTGCCGTCCGTGAGGACGCCGTCCACGTCCATGGCGAAGAGGCGCACCCGGGCCCATTGCCGCGCGGTTATCTTGGGTCTCTTCACGACATCCATTCCGTGATTCTCTGGATCACGCCGTCCTTGGACGGCCGGAACGCGGCCTCGAGCTCGTGCGCGAACGGCACGGGCAGGTCGAGCGCCGCGATTCGCAGCGGCGGCGCTTTCAGCGGGACGCGGCAGCCCTCGGTGATGCGGGCGACAATCTCCGCGCCGTAGCCGTGCGTGCGCCTGCCCTCGTGCAGGACGATCAGCCGGCCGGTGCGCTGCACCGACGGGGCGATCTCCGAGAGGTCCATCGGGGAGAGGCAGCGCATGTCGAACACCTCGATTCCCGCCTCGTACTCGGAGGCCAGGTACTCGCACGCCTCCGCGGCCACGTGAACGGTCTCGCCGTACGTGACGAGCGTCGCGTAGTCGCCCGCGCGCACGCGCTTGGGCCGCCAGATCTCGCGGTACGCTGGGTCCCATGCCACCGGGTGCTTCCCTCGCCTGTAAAGGCCCTTGTGCTCGAACAGGAGCACCGGGTTGTTGTCCTCGCATGCCGCCAACATGGCGTTGAAGGCGTCCTGGGGGTTGCTCGGGTAGAGCGCCTTGAGCCCCGGCATCGACAGGAAGAACGACTCGAGCTCCTGGGAGTGGAAGGAGCCCAGGCCCACCGCGCCGCACGGCAGGCGCAAGACCAGGGGGCACGCCGCCCCCGAGCGGAAGTGCATCGTCGCCGCATTGAGCGTTATCTGTGTCACGGCCTCCGTGGCGAAGTCGGCGAACTGGAACTCCTCGATCGGCCTGTGGCCGTTGAGCGCCAGCCCGATCGCGTAGCCCGTGCAGGCGCTCTCGGCGAGCGGCGTGTTGAATACCCTGGAGCGCCCGAATTCCTTGTAGAGGTTCTCCGTGACCTTGAAGGCGCCCCCGTAGGTCGCGATGTCCTGCCCAAGCACGATCGCCTCGGGCCGCTCCAGGAGAACCTTGCGAAGAGCGCGGTTCAAGCCCTGGGCCATCGTCACGTTCTCCGGCGCGGACGGCTCCGGGCGCCAGGGGAACGGGGGAGGCTGCGGGGCGAACAGGTCCGCCTCCATCCCGGCCGGGTCGGGGCGCCCGACGGCCATCGCCACCTTGACGCAGGCCTCGATGAAGGCCCCGATTTCGGCGTCAAGCGCGTCCACGGCCGGCGTGCCTTCGGTCGCCTCCAGGGACTTCCTGAGGCGGGGCAGCGCGTCGCGGGCCGCAAACTGCTCGGACTCGCCGGGGCGCAGGTAGTCGCAGGTGTCGTAGGCCGCGTGCCCGCGAAGCCTCAGGGTGCGCGCCTCGACCACCATGGGCCGGCAGGTCGAGCGGACCTTGGCGATGACGGCACCGAGTGCCCGGGCGCCCCCCTCGAGCTCCGCGCAGTCGATCACAAGGCCCTCCATGCCGTAGGCCTCCGCCCTGCGCCACAGCTCGGTGCCCCGGGCGAACTGCTCGTCGGTGGGCGTCGAGTACGCATAGCCGTTGTTCTCGATGACGAAGACGATCGGCAGCGACTGGAGCGAGGCCAGGTTCATCGACTCGTGCACGTCGCCCGTGCTGGAGGACCCGTCGCCGAAGAAGGCGAACCCGACCGCCTCGCGCCCGAAGCGGCGCTGGGAGTCCGTCGCCCCGAGGACGGGCCCGCACATGGCGCCCAGGTGGCTTATCATCGGAAGCGAGCGGTTCGCGGGATCGCCGTGGTGGATGTTTCCCTCGCGCGCCTGCGTCGGGCTGTGGGCGTTCGCGAAGTACTGGTTGAGGTGCTCGCAGAGGTGACCGCCCCAGATGAGGTGCCCGCCCAGGTCGCGATGGGTGAAGCTCGCGACGTCGAGCGCCTTGTCGGCAAAGAGGGCCAGGGGGACGATCATCCATTCGTTGCCCTGGCCGCCCGTCACCGTGCCCTTGATCAGGCCCTGCCGGAAGAGTTCCAGGATGCGGTTGTCGGCGGCCCTCGCGAGCTGCATCCACGCGTAGATCCGCAGCAGCGACTCCCTCGGGCTCCTTTCCAGGTCCGCGGGGCTCAGGTTGCGCGACTCTAGTATGGCTGGGGCTTTCGGGAATGCCATGGACGGGACCCAACGCTGAGCGCCGCCCCTCGGGTGGGCAAGCTCGCCTTCGAGCCGGGAGGCCGCTCAGGCGCCGTCGATCTTGCGGATGCGCGCGATGTGCCTGCCTCCCTCAAAATCGGTGGTGAGCCAGATCCGGACAATCTTCAGGGCCTCGTCCAGGGTCACGGTGCGCTGGCCGATGGACAGGCAGTTGGCGTCGTTGTGCGACCGGCTCCAAATGGTCACCTGCTCGTTCCAGCACACGCCGCAGCGGATCCCCCGGATGCGGTTGGCCACGATCGCCTCGCCGTTGCCGGAGCCCCCGAGGACGATGCCCCTCTCGAACTCGCCGCGGGCGACCGCCTCGGCGACCGGGCGGATGAAGTCGGGGAAGTCGCACGGCGCCTCGGAGTCGGTGCCCATGTCGCGCACGCTGTGGCCGTCCGCGAGCAGCATGGCCTTGATGGCCTCCTTGTACTTGAAACCGGCGTGATCCGATCCGATGGCGATCGAGTAGGTGCGGGGCATCGGCAGTTGTGGCTTGGGAGGACCCCGATATTCGGGTTGCCGCCCGCCTCGGCAAACAAATACGCCCTATCGGCCGATCGCCCGCCAGAACGTCGCGGGGTCCGCGAGGCTCTCGAGCACCACGTCGGGGCCGTGCCTGGCGAGGTCGGAGCTGCTCGACGAGCCCGTCGCGACCGCCAGGGCCCTGGCCCCGAAAGCCCGCGCGCACGAGACGTCATGGGGCGTGTCTCCCACCACCCACACCCGCTCGAGGGGGAAGTCGAACCCCCAGTGCGCCCGGGCCCGCTCCAGGGCTCGGGGCCCCAGCTCGTTGCGGATCTCGCTGTCGTCGGCGAAGGCCCCTATCGGGAAGTAGCCCCAGAGGTCGTGGAAGCCCAGCTTCACCTCGGCGCCCCGCCGCAGGTTTCCCGTGAGGAGGCCCTGCGCCACGCCGGGGTGCCCGGCCGCGTGGGCCAGGATCTCGCTGATTCCCGGAAGCACGCGGGCATTGTTGGCCGCGAGGGTGGACGGCAGGGCGGCCACGTAGCCCTCCACGTAGCTGGCAAAATTCTCGTCCGAGTACTCGATCCCGAACCGCGCGAATATCTGCCTGATGATCAGCTTGTCCGTGCGGCCAGCGAACTCGATCCCCTCAAAGGATCCGGACAGCCCGAAAACGGTGCTGAGAGCGCGGTTGAGCGCCTTCATCCCCGCGCCGGTCGAGTGAAGGATGGTTCCGTCTATGTCCCATAGGATCAATGTCTTGAGCATCGAATAAGAGGCGTCTGCCTGCCGCGGGAGTCTCTTTGGTTTGAGCACCCCGGCGCAAATCTATAAAATATCGAGAGATTCATCTCCAAACCCCATGAAAACATCCAGAACTATCGGTTTTGCTGCTGCGGCGCTTTGCCTCGCGCTGTTGGCCGGATGTGAAACACCCGATTCGCGGATACGCAACAGCCCTCAGATCTTCGCCAGGCTGACGCCGGATCAGCAGGCCCTCGTGAAGGGGGGCCAGATCGCCGTCGGTTTTGACATGGACATGGTCAGGCTCGCGCTCGGCGAGCCGACCCGGATCACGATGAAAACGAACCGCGGGGGCCAGTATGAGGTCTGGCACTACGTCACCTACGAGGACTACCAGGGGGCCGTGATCTACACGGGATACTACCATCGCTGGGGCGGCTGGGGCTCCCCGGTGTTCTGGGGCGACGTGGGGTACTACGACGGGTTCCCCGTCCGCGTCCACGACCGCATCCGCGTCGAGTTCGACACCGGCGGCCGGGTCGACAGGATCGAGCAGGACAAGACCTAGACCGCCCCGGCGGCCTCCGCCTCGCGGACCCGGACCTCGACCACGAGGGAGCGGGTCTTGCCCCCGCGGTAGGTACCGCTCACCGGCCGGATGTCGGCGTAGTCGCGGCCGGACGCGACCTTGACGTACCGCTCATCCGCCGGCCTGTCATGGGTCGGGTCGAAGGCCGCCCACCCGTAGCCGGGTATGAACGCCTCGATCCAGGCGTGCGACGCCTCGTCCTCATTCTCTTCCGGCAATCCCTTTCGCTTGATGAAGTAGCCGCTGACGTAGCGCGCGGGCACGCCGGAGCACCGGCACAGCCCAAGCGCCACATGCGCGAAGTCCTGACAGACCCCGGAGCGCAGCTTGAGCGCGTCCGTGGCGGTCGTGCCCACCCCGGTGGACATGGGCTTGTAGGCGAAGGTCCTGAAGATGTGCCTGCAGAGGGTGCTCACGTCGCTCCAGATGTCGCGCCGGCCGCCGCCCAGCGCGTCCTTGGCCTCCTTCCAAAGCTCCACGTCCAAGGGGACGTAGTGCGAGTCGGTAAGGAACTCCGCATTGAGCTCGCGGTCGGAGCCCTCCTCGAACGCCGACAGCTGGACCCGCGACACGGGCGCGCGAGAGGCGTTGGGCACCGTCTCCACCTCGGAGAGGGCCTCGACCACGAGCCTCGTGTGCGGTTCCACGACGTCGAAGTAGTGGACGGCGTTCCCGTAGAAATCGACGTACTCTCGCGGCTGGCTCTCGGGGTTCGTGCGAAGCTCGAAGCTCCTGCACGCCTGGTTCATATCGTCGACAGGCCTCAGGCGCACCTCGTTGAAGCTGTCCTGCGCCTTCGCGGCGTAGGTGAAGGTGGTGCGGTGGAGTAGGCTGATTAGCATCGAGTCCTATTTGGTTCGCGGGATCGCGGCGTCAATCACTGCTGCTGCTGGAGCTGCTGCTCCTCCTGCGTGGACTCGGCCGGGTAGAACATCGTCGTGTTGACCACGTCCTCGCTGATCAGGTCCAGCGCGGCCGCGGTCGCGACCAGGAACTCGTGGAGGCCGTCCTTGAGGACCTCGTCGATCGTCAGGGACTGCAAGTTGGCGAGCAGCCGCCGCGAGGCGCGCGCGGCCTCGCTGCGGGGCCGCGCTCCGGTCTCCCCAAGGATGCGCCGAAGGAACTCGTCGACCTGGGCGGCGCAGAAGTGGATCGACCGGGGGAACGAGTCCGAGAAGATCAGGAACTCGGCGGCCTTCCACGGGAGGATCTCGCTCACGTAGAAGCGCCGGTAGGCTTCGAGCGCGCTCGCCGAGCGCAGGACCGCCTGCCACTGGGCCGTGTCGAGTGCACCCCCGACGTCGGAGGCGTCGGGAAGCAGGATGTGGTACTTTACGTCGAGTATCCTCGCGGTCTTGTTCGCGCGCTCGATGTACTTGCCGAACTGGATGAACTCCCAGCCCTCGCTGCGCGAGTAGGTGGCGTCGGTCAGCCCCTGGAAGAGGTGCGAATTGCGTTTGATGTCATGGAAGAACTCGTAGGGGCCCGCGACCCAGACGTCGGCCGTGCTCCGTGCCTTGAGGAAGAGGTAGAGCTCGTTCAGGGTCTCCCACATCTCGATCGAGATCTGGTCGCGGATCATGCGCGCGTTCTCGCGGGCCGCGAAGACGCACGCGAGGATCGAGTTGGGGTTGCGCAGGTCGAACGCGAAGAATTCCGTCACCGAACGGCTGTCCGACGACTCGTAGTACTTCTCGAACAGCTCGAGGTCGCCCGAGCTGGCGAGGATCGAGCCCCAGTGCTCCTTCAGGTGGGCGTCGTCGTAGCCCTGGAAGTCCAGGATGAACTGCAGGTTCACCTCGAGCAGCCGGGCGATGTTCTCCGCGCGCTCGATGTACCGGCTCATCCAGTACAGGGAATGGGCGACCCGGGACAGCATCAGGTTCGCCTGGGGGCGCTGGGCCAGTGCCTTGGGAGCTGTTCTCATGGGTGTTTGCGCGTCGACCCTAGTTGCCCTGGAGGACCCAGGTGTCCTTCGATCCGCCGCCCTGGGACGAGTTGACCACGAGCGAGCCCTTGCGCAGAGCGACGCGCGTCAGGCCGCCGGGCGTAACGAACGTCTTCTCGCCGCACAGCACGTACGGGCGCAGGTCGATGTGGCGCCCCTCAAGGCTGCCCTCGCACCACGTCGGCGAGCGCGACAGCATGATCGGGTCCTGCGCGATGAAGTTCCTCGGGTTGGCCGCCACCTTGGCTCGGAATTCCGCGACCTCCTCCTTGGTCGAGGCGGGCCCGATCAGCATCCCGTAGCCCCCGGCCTCGTTCGCCGACTTGACGACCAGTCTTGCGATGTTCTCCAGGATGAACTTCCTGTCGGTAGGCTCCGAGGCGAGGTAGGTGGCCACGTTCGGCAGCATCGGCTCCTGGTCGAGGTAGTACTTGATGACCTTCGGAATGTAGGCGTAGACCACCTTGTCGTCGGCGACCCCGGTTCCGATCGAGTTTGCGAGGGCCACGTTGCCCGCGCGGTAGGCCGCGACCAGCCCCGGCACCCCGAGCATGGAGTCGGACCGGAACACCGAGGGGTCGAGGAAGTCGTCGTCGATCCGCCGGTAGATGACGTCCACGGGGAGGAGTCCCGCGGTCGTGCGCATGTACACGCTGGCGTCCTGGACGACCAGGTCGCGGCCCTCTACAATCGGGATCCCCATCTGCCTGGCGAGGAAGCAGTGCTCGAAATAGGCGCTGTTGTACACTCCGGGCGTGAGCAGGACGACGTTCGGCTTCTCGCGGCGCTTGGGGGCGATGTGGATGAGCGCCTTCAGGAGCTCGTCGGAATAGCCCTCGACCGGCCTCACCCGGTAGCTCGCGAAGAGGTTCGGGAAGGCCCGCCGCATGGCCGACCTGTTCTCGATCACGTAGGAGACGCCCGACGGGCAGCGCAGGTTGTCCTCGAGGACCAGGTAGGTGCCGTCTCGGTCGCGGATCAGATCGGTTCCGCAGACATGCACGTAGATGTCGCGCGGCACGGAGAAGTTCATGAACTCCCGCCGGAAATGCTTTGCGGTGAGAATCTGGGCGGCGGGGACCACCTTGTCCTTGAGGATCTTCTGCTCGTGGTAGAGGTCGTGCAGGAAGAGGTTGAGGGCCGTGATCCGCTGCACGAGGCCCGCCTCCAGCCTCGACCACTCGTCGGCAGGGATGATGCGTGGAATCAGGTCAAACGGGAAGATGCGCTCGGTTCCCTCGGAATCGTTGTAGACTGTGAACGTGACCCCGCGCCTGAGCAGGGCCAGGTCGACCGCTGCCCGCCTGCGCTCGAACTCGTCGAGCGGCAGCGTGCCCAGGCGCTCGGCAAGGCGCCTGTAGTGGGGCCGCACCTTGCCGCCGCCGGCATACATCTCGTCGAAGAACTCACCGAGGTCGTAGGAGTTGCTGAGGAGCGACACGTGGGATTCTAGAATGGCCAATGGCGGCTAGCTCAGCAAGTCCCTTGCCACACCGGCCGGCCCCACCCGCGCTAGCCCTGCGCAGGGAATTTGAATGGGACGTCGATCCTGGCGTCCACGGAGCGCCCGTCGGGCGCCGTGGCGGGCTGGAACCTCCAGCCCTCGACCGCCGTCTTGCAGCGCCGGGCGATGTCATCGTCGGTGGCGCTCTTAACCTCGACGTCGGAGACCGACCCGTCCCGCCTCACGACGAGGGACAGCGTGACCTCGGCGCCCATCTTTCGCTGCGCCGCGCTCAGGCTCGGCTGGGGCGAATCGATGCTGACGGGCACTGTCTTCACCTCGCTCGCCTTGAAGATCCGGTCGCGCCGCAGCAGCTGCGCCTCGACCTTGAGGGTCTGCCCCTCGGGAATGTCGCAGGTGACCGGCGTCGGGTCGTAGCCCGGCAGCGTGAGCTCGAACTGCGCCGTCTTGGGCGTCAGGTCATGGAGCGTCAGCGGCGTTGTGCCTAGGCGGATCCCGTCCTTGTCGACCCAGGCGCCGCTCGGATCGCTCGTCAGCTCTAGGGAGCCGTCAGCGTACGTTGTGGAGACCGACGCGTGGCCGCCCTTCTCGACCGTGGACTTCTCGACGTGGTCGCGGCAACCGGGCCGCGAGAACGTGACCACGTAGGCGCCATGCGGAAGGTCGTCCAGCGTCGCGGGCGTGCGCCCCGTGCGAATGGGCTTTGCGATGGGGTCGCCGGACGGGCGGATCGCGAATTCCAGGCCCCTGGGGATGCTGGACAAGTCGAGCGCGCCGAGGGACGACTCCAGCGCGACCGTGCCGAGGTCGGTGGTCTTCGAGCCCTTGATGTCCGCTGTCATCTCGACCGGCTCGCGACCGGCCAGCGTTATGCGGATGCGGTGGGTGCCGGGTGATATGGCGTCGAGCTTCAGCGGCGATACGAACGGCGCCGCGCCGTCGATCGACACGGACGCCCCTGCGGGCGCCGTCGCAATGACCAGGGCGCCGGGCAGCTTCGCCAGCCTCTCGGCCTCGACCTCCACCATGACCTGGCGGCGAGTCTCCTCCTCGGTCTGCTTGCGCGTGATCTCAACCGCGGTCTCGAGCTCCTTGTGGTGGCGCTCGTCCTCCTCCTTCGCGCTCTCCTCGGCCTCCTTGAGGCGCTGCTCCGCGACATGGTGGGCGAGCGCCTCCTGCTGCTCGAGGTCGTAGGCCTTGATCTTCTCAAGGTGCGCGTCGACCACGACCGCGATGCCTGCGAATACCAGCGCCGCGGCGACGCCGATCCCGACATAGAAGCCGACCTTGCTCTTCGCGGGCTGTGCCTCCGTCGAGGGAACCTCCGCTGCGGCGGGAGGCGCCGCGGCCTTGATCTTTGCGGCTTCGAATGGAAGGGCGGTCACCGCCGGGGCCGGCATGGCGGCTGCGGCCGCCTTCGCGCCGGGCGTGGAAGGCGTGGGCGGCGGCGGAAGGGACGTGGCCGCGCCGGCGTCGGGAACAGGGAAGGATGTGCCGGGCGCAGGGAAGGACGGGGACGGCGCCGCGGCCGCCGGGCCGGCGCCGCCGGGCGCGGGGAACGAGGGTTGGGAGAATGAGGGGGGGGAGGCCTCCTGGGGGTGGGCAGCGCCCGGCCGGGCCATGGGCACTGGGGGGCGCGTCGCCGCCGCGGGCCGCAGGGACGCCGGAGCGGAGGGCATTGCAGTGGCGGGCGTCGCCGTGGGCTTGAATGTGACGCCTGGCGAAGGGGCCGCCGCTGGCTTGGGGACCACGGGCGGCCTCGTAGGCGGCTTCTGGACGAAGGGTGCGGGCGAGGCGCCCGGGTCCGCGGAGAGCGAGGGCTTGACCCGGCTCGGAGACGGCGCGGGCTTGGCGGCCGGCTCGGGGGCGGGCTGCGGCTCTGCGACGGGCGCCGTCTCGGGTGGTGGCTCCTCTGCGACAACCTCTGCGACAACCTCGGCGGTGACCCACGCGGGCTGCCAGGCGCCGGAGCCTTTTAAAAGGAGCGAAGCCTGCCCCAAGAGGCCCAGCGAGGCTGCGGAGAACGACGCCCCGGCGCCGTCGGCGATCTTCAGCCCGAGGCACTCAGCAACCTTGGCGCCCTCCGGCTCCCACGGAGCCGTGCCTGTGCCCGCCGCGACTTCCCTTGGGAACCATCCCTGCCTGCTCGTGAGCCCCATGCAGGAAAGCTGGGGCGCGCCGCCTGGGGCCGAAAGCTGAGCGAAAGCCGCCTTGAACCTGGGTCCAAGCGCCGCTGCGATCTTGGGCCCGGCCTCGGTGAAGTCGTATGTCTCGTTGAAGAAGAGCCTCTCGCCGGCGCCGCGAAACTTGAGGCGCAGGGCCTGCTGGATCGCCTCGAATATGGCCTCCAGACCGATTTCGCAGGGGGCGGTGCCCTCGACGCCGCTGCCCGTCACCAGGACAAGCTGGGACTGCTGCGTGCCGATGTCCCAAAGGGTCACGGAGCCGGTCCCGGCCGCCCGAAGGGCCGCCGAGATCGCCGCGATTCGCGGGAACGCCGCGGGAACGACGCCGTCGGATACGATCTTTAGCTGCCCGAGGGTCGCGGTTACCCTTGAGAGCGAGTCAGCGGGGGCGCTTGCCATGACCCAGGGATCCGTCCCGTCCGCGGTCACGGCGCCGCCATCGCCCGCGCCGCAGGCGGCGTATGCCAGCGTGCCGCTGAAGTCGCCCTGGATCGAGGCGGCGATTGCGCGCAGCGCGTCGCCCGTGCGGTCCAACATGGCCTCGGTGTCCGTTGAAAGGTGCCACGCGGCGTCGTCGGGCCAGACGGCCGCCGACGCCCTGACGACCTCCGTCTTCCAGCCCGGGGCCACGGCGTCCAGCACGGTCTCGAGCGAGGCCTTGTTCTCGAGCAGGCAGTCCCCGGACGCCTCGACCGCTCCCCCGGCCACCCGCATCGCGTGAAACGTGTGGCGGGTGAGCTCGACGATCACATGGCTTTCTTCTGCCTTCGGCATGGCTGGCGATCAGTGATGGGTCATCGAGCGCCTCACGCCTTGACGAAATGCTTCATGCTTTCCTGGAGCTGGCGGTGGCGCTCCTCGAACATGACCTCCTTCGCGGCGAGGGCCGCCATCTGCGCCTCCATCTTCGCCCGCTGCTCCGAGAGGTGGGCCTCCGCCCGCGCGAGCGCCTCGGCGCTCTCCTGCAGCTTCGTCCTCTCGGCCTCGAGGCTCGCCTCCTTCCTGTGGACCTCCGCCTCGCGCGCCTTCACCCCCGCCTCGATCTCGTGCCTGATGACGCCGAGCTTCGCCCTGAGGTCGGCCAGCGCCAGCGCCTCGGCCTTGAGCTTCGCCTGGGTAGCCGCGGTGTCCCGGCTGGACACCGCGCGCTCGGCCTCTAGCGCGGCCCGCTCGCTCGCGATCTGAGCGCGGGCGGCCGTGACCTCGGCCTTCTCCGCCGCGACCTCCTCGTCGCGCCTGGCGGATTCCTGGCCCTTGGCCAGCCCCTCGTACTTGCCGACATCGGTCTTAAGCCGGGCAAGCTTGCCCTCGAGTTGCGCGCACTCGGCCTCCAGCTCCTTTGTCTTCTTGGCCGCGTCCGCCTGCAGGGCGCGCGAGATTGCCGACGCGGCCTTCGACGCGGAGGCCGCGGTCGAGATCTCGGCCTCGAGCGCCGCGCGGTCCTTCTCGAGCTTTGCCTGCAGGAGCGCGGCGTTGGCCTCGCGCCTGGAAAGCGCCTCCTCGCGTTCGGCGGGCATCATGCTAGTGGTTGGCCCCCCGTTCGGCGCCAATGGCGGTCGCGCGAGCGGCTTCTCGCCGCCGCGTCAGGTCGGCAGTTTGGTGTCTTTTCGGCTCCATTTGGACGCTTTATAACGGCTCAGGCCTAGCTGAGCCAAGATTTTCCGTTCCGCAAGCCGGTGTCAAATCGCATGGATGGCCGATTTGGAAACCGCGAGGGCGGCCTCCTTGAGGATTTCGGACAGGGTTGGGTGCGCATGGATGGTGCGCGCCATGTCCTCGGCGCTCCCGCCGTACTGCATGTGGGCGACCACCTCCGCGATGAGCTCGCCGGCGCCCCTGCCGATGATCTGGGCCCCGAGGATGCGGTCGGTCTTCGCGTCGGCGACGATCTTCGCGAATCCGTCGGTCGCGTCGCTGGCGATGGCGCGCCCGTTCGCCGCGAAATTGAACCTGCCCACGCTCACCCCTATTCCCTGGGCCTTCGCGGCGTCCTCGCCGAGCCCCACTGAGGCGACCTCGGGTTCGGTGTAGACTATGGATGGAACGAGGTTCCAGTCCACGTGGCCGGCCCTCCCTGCGATCCACTCGGCGACCGCCACGCCGTCCTCCTCGGCCTTGTGGGCGAGCATCGGGCCCGCCACGACGTCGCCAATGGCCCAGATCCCGGGCACCCCCGTGCGAAGGCGCCCGTCGACCCTGACGCGGCCCTTCTCGTCCAGGGAGACGCCCGCCTTGTCGAGCCCGAGGCCGTCCGTGTACGGCCTGCGGCCGACCGCGACCAGGATCCTCTCGGCAGCGAATTCGAGCGCGTTGCCGTCGCGCTCCGCGGTCAGGACGGCGGAGGCCCCGTCCCGCCTCATTCCGGTCACCTTCGCCCCCGTCTCGATCTTTAGGCCCTGCTTCTGCAGGAGCCGCGTGAACGTCCGCACCACGTCGTCGTCAAAGCCCGCGACGATCTTCGGCAGGAACTCAACGACCGTCACGTCGCTGCCCAGCCGCGACCAGACCGAGCCGAGCTCGAGCCCTATGGCGCCGCCGCCGACAACCACGAGCGACTTGGGCGCGCTCGCGAAGGAGATGGCCTCGTTGCTCGAGACCACGGTGCGCCCGTCTAACGGAAGGAAGGGCAGCTCCATCGGGGCCGAGCCCGTGGCTATGACGAAGTTCTTGGCCTGCACGGCCACAACGCCGCCGGGACCCCTGACCGATAGGGCGGTCGCGGACGTGAACGACGCCTCGCCGGTGAGAACGGCGACCTTGCGGGCCTTCGCGAGCGCCGCGACGCCGCCGACCAGCTTGGCCACGACGGCGTCCTTGCGGCGCAGAAGGGCGGCTATGTCGCAGGCGACCTCGCCCGTCCTGATGCCGTGCTCCGCGGCGTGCGAGCGTGCAAACACGAGCTGCTCCGTCGAATACAGGAGCGCTTTGCTCGGGATGCACCCCACGTTGAGGCAGGTCCCACCGAGCGTGGGCCCCTTCTCGATAAGCGCGACGCGAAGGCCGAGCTGGGCCGCCCGGAAGGCGCAGACGTAGCCCCCGGGACCGGCGCCGATCACCGCGACATCGAAAGCTTCCATGGCCGCAGCCTCAGAGCCCGACCAGCAAGCGCGCCGGGTCCTCGATCACCTGCTTCACCTTGACGAGGAACGTGACGGCCTCGCGCCCGTCGACGACCCGGTGGTCATAGGTCAGGGCAAGGTACATCATGGGGCGGATAACGACCTGGCCGTCGAGCGCGACCGGCCGGCTGTTGATGGCGTGCATCCCCAGGATGGCGCTCTGCGGCGAGTTGATGATGGGCGTGGACAGGAGCGAGCCGAATGTGCCTCCGTTCGTGATCGTGAAGACCCCTCCCTCGAGGTCGCCCAGGGTGATCCGGCCCTCCCGGGCCCGGGATGCGACGTCGGCGATGGCCTTCTCGATCTGGGCCATCCCGAGGGTGTCGCAGTCGCGGATGACCGGCACCATGAGGCCCCTGTCGGTGGAGACCGCGACTCCGATGTCGTAGTAGTGGTTCTGCACCAGAGTGTCCCCCTCGATGAGGGTGTTGATGGCCGGGACCTCGCGCAGCGCGTGCACGACGGCCTTCACGAAGAACGGCATGAACCCGAGCTTGAGGCCGTTTCTCTTCACGAAATCCTCCTGGTAGCGCGAGCGGATCGCCATCACGGCCGACATGTCGGCCTCGTTGAACGTCGTCAGGAGCGCCGCGCCGTTCTGCACCGCCACAAGGCGCTCGGCGATCTTCTGGCGGAGCGGGGAGAGCTTCCTCCTTGTCTGGCGCTCGCCGGCCTGCGCCGGCTGCGGCGCGGGTGGCTGGGGCTGCGCGGCGGCCTGGAGCATGTCGGCCTTCGTGACGCGCCCGGCCTTGCCCGTGCCCGCGACGGCCGCCGGGTCGACGCCCATCTCCTCGGAGAGCCTGCGCACCGACGGCGGCTGCAACGGGGCGGCCTTGGCCGCGACCGGCGGCGCGGGGGCGGGGGCCGGCGGGCCGTCCGGGGCGGCGCCCGTCCCGGCGTCGATGAGGGCGACCACCTGGCCGATCCTCACCTCGGCGCCCGCCTCGACGCCGAGCGTTATCGTTCCGGCCGCCTCGGCCGTGCCCTCCGAGGTGATCTTGTCCGTCTCGAGCTCGAAGAGCGGCTGGTCCTTCTTCACCGCGTCGCCGTTCTTCACGTGCCACTTGGCGAGGATGCCCGTGCTTATCGACTCGCCCATGGGGGGTATCTTGACTTCTAGAGGCATGGTTAGATCGAGTATGCGTCCTTGAGGAGGCTCGCGAGCTCAAGTTTGTGCAGGGCGAGCGAGCCCACCGACGGCGACGCGGACGCGTCGCGCCCGGCGTACGCGAAGGGCTTCTTGAAGATGCCGGCCATCTTCGGCCCGATCCAGGACCACGCCCCCATGTTCTCGGACTCCTCCTGGCACCAGACGAGCCGCGCACCCTGGGTGCGCGCGGCGATCCCTGCGAGACGCTCGGTGTGCAGGGGGTAGAGCTGCTCGATCCTGATGATCTCCGTGTCGGCGATTGCGTTTCGCTCGCGGTAGTCCGCCAGGTCGTAGTATACCTTGCCCGAGCAGAGGATCACGCGCGCCGGCCTTTGCGGCGCGTCGGCCTCCTCGAGGACCTCCTCAAAGGTGCCCTCGGAGAACTCCGCGATCCGGGAGACGGCCGCCGGGTGCCTCAGAAGGGACTTCGGGGACATGACCACCAGCGGCTTGCGGAAGTCGCGCTTCACCTGGCGCCGCAGGAGGTGGAAATACTGCGCCGGCGTCGTGACGTTCACGACCTGGATGTTGTCCTCGGCGCAGGCCTGCAGGAACCTCTCGAGGCGCGCCGACGAGTGCTCCGGCCCCTGGCCCTCGTAGCCGTGGGGAAGCAGCAGCACGATGCCGCACGTGCGCTGCCACTTCGACTCGCCGCTCACGATGAACTGGTCGATCACCACCTGTGCGCCGTTCGCGAAGTCGCCGAACTGGGCCTCCCAGAGGCAGAGCAGATCGGGGTAGTCGAGCGAGTAGCCGTAGTCGAACCCGAGCACCGCGGCCTCCGAGAGCAGGGAGTTGTAGACGCAGAAGCGCGCCTGCCTGGGCTCGAGGCCGTTCAGGGGCGTGTATTTCTCCCCTGTGTCCACGTCGGCCAGCACAGCGTGGCGGTGGCTGAACGTGCCGCGCTCGCAGTCCTGGCCGCTGAGCCTGACCGGGATGCCCTCGACCAAAAGGGAGCCGAAGGCGAGCGCCTCGCCGAAGCCCCAGTCGACGGGGCCCCCGTCCCTGAAGGACTGAAGGCGCGCGTCCAGGAGCCTTCGGATCTTCGGGTTCACCTTGAAGCCGGCGGGCGTCGTCGTGAGCCCCCGCACGATCCTGCCCACGGCGTCGGCGCCGACGCCCGTCGCGACGGGAGCATGGCTGTATTCGGGCTGGAACTCCGCGTTCGAGCCCTTGTAGGGGTCCGTGGGCTTCGCCCTCTTGGAGGCCTTGGCGGCCTCCCGCTGCTTCGCCTTGGCGAGGTTCTCCTCGAGGGCCGCCGAATACTCGGCCTTGATGGAGTCGCCCTCGGCCGCCGTGATGGTGCCCTGGCCGACGAGGCTCGAGGTGTACAGGGCCGAGACTTGGGGGTGGGCGGCGATCCTGCGGTAGAGCATCGGCTGCGTGAACGAGGGCTCGTCCGTCTCGTTGTGGCCGTGCCGTCGGAAGCAGTACATGTCAACGAAGACGTCGCGCTTCCAGCGGACGCGGAAGTCGAGGGCAAGCTGCGAGGCCATGCAGACCGCCTCGGGGTCGTCCCCGTTCACGTGGAAGATGGGAGCCTCGATCATCTTCGCGACGTCGGTGCAGTAGCGCGTCGAGCGCGCGTCGCGCGGGTCGGTCGTGAAGCCGATCTGGTTGTTGATCACCAGGTGGACGGTGCCGCCGGTGCGGTAGCCGGGCAGCTGGGAAAAGTTGAGGGTCTCCGCGACGATGCCTTGGCCGGCGAGGGCGGCGTCGCCGTGGATGAGGAGTGCGAGCACGCGCCTTCGGCCCTCGGTGTCGCCGCGGATGCGCTGGCGCGCGCGCGCCTTGCCCTCGACCACGGGGTCGACGATCTCCAGGTGGGACGGGTTCGCGGCGAGGCGCACCTCGACCTTCTTGCCGGAGCGCGTCGTCAGCACCGACTCGTAGCCCAGGTGGTACTTGACGTCGCCGTCGCCCGCGACCGTGTCGGGGATGTAGTTCTCCGCGAACTGCTCGAAGAGCTGGTCGAAGGACTTGCGCATCACGCTGCACAGGACGTTCAGGCGGCCGCGGTGGGCCATGCCCATCACGACCTCCTCCACGCCCGCCTCGGGGCAGTGGTCGATGACGGCGTCCAGGGCCGCGATTATCGTCTCGCCGCCCTCGAGGGAGAAGCGCTTCTGGCCGACGTATTTCGTGTGCAGGAACTTCTCGAAGAGCTCCGCCTTGTGGACCTGGCGAAGGATCCGCACCCGCTGGGGCCTCGTGAACGAGGGCTTAAGGCGCGTCGACTCGATCCTCTCCTGCAGCCAGAGGCGGCAGTCCTGGTCCTGGATGTGGGCGTACTCGACGCCCACGTGGCCGCAGTAGGTCTCCTGCAGCGAGGCGATGACATCGCGAAGCCTCATCTGGCCGCCGCCCAGGTAGGTGCCCACATCAAAGGCGGTGTCGAGGTCGTCCTCGCTCAGGTGGAACTGGGCGAGGCCGAGCTTCGGCGCCGGCGGCGGCGGCTGGCCCAGAGGGTCCAGGTGCGCCTGGAGGTGGCCGATCGCCCGGTAAGCGCCGATCAGGTAGTGCACGTGCGACTGCTTCAGGCTGTCGATGATCGGCTCGCCGGCCGCCTGCGCGTCCATGGCGCGCGATATCGGGACGCCCGTGCTGCCGAGGGAGAAGCCCTGGAAGAACGCCCGCCACGTCGGGTCCACCCCCTCCGGGTTTTCCAGCCATAGCCGGTGCATCGCCTCGATAAGGTCGGCGTTGTCGCGTGTCGCTAGGGTCGGTGGGTTCATCATGCTCTGCGGCGTGCAGGACGCCTTCAGCCAAGGTCAGGCGCTCAACAGTCGCACGCGCCAACCCTTAATTCAAGCCCGGGACCGGCGGGCGGGCGGGTTGCAATCGCGCTTCACAACCGCCGGCTCTGCATTAGGGTACGTTCTTGAGCATGCCCTGCGACGACCAAATCAAGAAGTCACTCATGGCCCTGATGGACGCCATTAGGCGCGCCGACGCGGCGGCCGTCGCGGCCGAGACGCAGGCCCTGGACCGGTGCCTCGACGCCGCGGGGGAAGGCCTCCATCCCCAGCTTGCCCATTTCCTGCGCAACCGCAGCTACCCCAAGGCGCTCATGTTTCTCGGGGGTGAGGCGGCGATCCCGGGGGGTTCCTGCGGGCGCAAGGGGCCCGGCGCGTGACCGAGCGGGTGCCAACGGGCGGGGGCGCCGGCCTGGGCCACAATCCGTTCGCGTCGCTGGACGCCGCGGGCCTTCCGCAGGCGCCCGCCCGGGCGCCTGCCAAGGCGCCGCCCGGGGCGCCCAAGCCCGGGAACCGGGGCAGCGTCGACATAACCCGCGAGAAGGGCGGAAGGGGTGGCAAGACGGTGACCGTCGTCGGCGGCTTCGTCGGCATCGGTCTTCCGGAGAAGGAGCAGCTTGCGAAGAGGATGCGCGCCGTCTGCGGCTGCGGCGGCACCGTGAAGGAGGGCCGCATCGAGATCCAGGGCGACCAGCGGGAGGCCGTCGCCAGGATACTTGCCGAGGCCGGCTTCCGGCCCGTGTTCGCCGGCGGCTAGACCGCCCCCGGGCCTACGCGACGAGGCCCGCGGCGAGCGCCAGCGCGCTCTTCGCCCTGTTCAGGATGTAAAGGTGGTATCCGGGGGCGCCGTGCGCGAGCAGGTCCCGGATCTGGGCCAGGGCCCAGTCGATCCCCACCGCCTCGACGATCTCCGCGGCCTCGCCGGCCGCCTCGAGCCTGCGCACGAGGGTGGGGGGTATCGTCGCGCCGCACATCGAGGTGAACCTCTGCACCTGCTTCAGGGAGAGGACGGGCATCAGGCCGGGCACAATCGGGACGGCGATCGAGGCCGCCCGGCAGCGCTCGACGAAGCGGTAGTAAACCTCGTTGTCGAAGAAGAGCTGCGTGGTGACGAACCCGGCGCCGGCGTCGACCTTTCGCCTGAGGTTCTCGAGGTCCGTCTGCGGGGACGGCGCCTCCGGGTGCTTCTCGGGATAGCCGCCGACGCCAAGGCAGAGGTCCGGGTGCCTCTCCTTGAGCAGGCTCACGAGCTCGTTCGCATACCGCAGCCCGTCGGCCGCCACGCTGAACTGCGCGGAGCCCTTCGGCGGGTCCCCCCGCAGGGCCATGACGTTTCTGAATCCGTCACCGTGGATCCTGTCGGCGATCTCGGCGAGCTCGGCCCTGGAATGGCCGACGCAGGTGAGGTGCGGCATGACGGTGAAGCCGAACTCGCTGCGCAGTATCGCGCTCACCTCGGCGGTCCTCTGGCGCGTGCTGCCGCCGGCCCCGTAGGTGACGGACACGAAGTCGGGGGTGATCCTCCTTAGCGCCGCGGCGCTGAGGCGCAGCGCGCCGACCCCCGCATCGTCCTTGGGCGGGAAGAACTCGATCGACCTCAGCGGGCGCCGCTGGGCAAAGAGCTCGGAGATAGGTCGGTCGGCCTTAATCACATATCAACGCATCCACAATTGTTGATATGTGTAAAGGGCATTCTCGGGGCCGCGCCCCTACTTGGCCTTGTCCTGCTCGAAGAGCTCATCGGACCTCTGCGGCAGGCCCGTGTACGAGTAGTCGTCGACCTCGAACGCGCGCCTCTTCATCAGCGCGTTGACCGGGGCGTGCGCGTCGGAGCTCTCAATGGACACGAAGACGGGCCCCGCCGGAATCGTCTCGAACTCGGGCTGCGCCGCCTTGGCCGGTTCGGGCTTCGCCTCGTCCTTGGCCGGGCCCTCCTTAGCCTCCGCGGCCGGCTTCGCCTGCGCGCCCGCCGCGGGCGCAGGCGCGGCCTTCGGCTTCTTCTCCTCGGGCCTTCGCCCCAGCGCGACCGTGAGGGTCTTCCCGTCGAAGGTCGTCATCTTGAACGCCCTCATGTGCCGTGAGGCCTCCGCCGCCTGCGGGTCGTCGACGGCGGCCGTCTCGCTGAACCTGAGCGTCGTCAGGATTGAGACGAGCGATGCCACCTTGTCCGGCGCGAGCTTTCTGCCCGCCGGCGCCTTGGCCGACCAGGCGGCGTCCTTCTTCGCGCGGCTCGCCACCACGGCCGGCTCCCCGTCGAAGGGAATCTCGACGCTCGCGACGTCGTCCGCCTTGAGGCTGGCGAGCCTCGAGTCGGCCCAGCCCTTGGCGTCCGTGTCCAGCCACACGTGCAGCCCCGAGAAGAATGCCGCGGGCTCCGAGCCGAAGCGGATGAACTTCCCGTTGCCGCTTTCCGGCGTGCGCCCGAAGGTGACGCTCCAGATCGTCTTGCCCGACGCGTCGCCGAGCGAGATGGACGAGTCGGCAAAGCCCATGCGGGACAGCCGCTCGGGGTTCGAGGTGACGAACCGGTCGACCTTCGACTCATTCAGGTCCTGGATCAGGTGGGCGACCTTGTCGAAGTCGGCCGGCAGGTCGTAGTAGCTCGGCACGCGCCACGAGCCGTCGGGCTGCCGGGCGAGCTCCACCTTCTTGCCCGCGTCGGAGATCGTGAGGCTGGAGGCCTTCGAGACGATGTCGGGCCCGAGCACAGGCTGGCCGACCCTCGGGTCCGTCGCCTCGGGCGCCGCCGGGCGGTTGCCCAGGTAGGCGAGGACGCACAGGACGGCGAGCGCGGCTACTGTGATGGCTAGCGTTTTGATCTTCATTGTGCTTCGGGGGGGATGGCCCGCTGGAGGCGCCCTGGCCCTAGCGCCTGCACCTAAGGTTGTACCAGAGGCCGAAGGCGCAGACGAGGACCGGGGTCGTCAGAAGGTTGATGACGAGCAGCCAGTTCTCGAGTGCGTCTATGCCCTGGCGAAGCGACAGGCGGATCGCGCGGCGCTCGCCGCGCAGGGCGGCCGACTGCTTCTGGAAATCCTCGATGGCGCGGGTCGCCTCGGGCGAGGCCAGCAGGCGCCCGCCCTCGCCCTTCTGGCCCTGAAGCTGCGCGAGCTTGTCCTGGACCTCCTTGATCTGGGCCTCCAGGGCCGTGAGCTTCTCCCGGTACTTCTCAGCCGCCCGGGCCTCCATCTTGCGCACGACCGTGAAGGGGCGCACCGAGTCGCCCTTGCCGCGGATGGACACCAGGTCGTGCGAGCCCGCCAGGTAGTCGAGGCAGTTGGCGGCGAGCGCGAGGTTGTCGTTGATCGGGGTGGCGGCCGACTGGCCCATGTAATTGAACTTGCGCACGCTGTACTCGTCCATGAGCCAGTCCGTGTCGGCGACGACGATCAGGAGCGAGGTGGTCCTGGACTCCCTGAGCGACGGCGCGGCCGGGGCGGCCTTCGCCTTCTCGTCCTTGTCCTTCTTCGCGGCGTCGGCCGGCTCGGGCTCCCGGGGGGGGCCGTCGGGGAACGCGGACTTGAACTTCCCGCTCACGATGGCCGCGATGGTCCTCTTGCCCGAGGCCACGAGCTGGCGGGCCACGTCCTCGGGCTGGGCGAACTGGATCGCGGCGGCTGCGATCTCGCCCGTCTTGGCCGACGTCTCGACCAGGGGAGTGAAGGTGAGGTCGCAGCCGGGCTTGAGTGAAATGCTGCCGGCCTCGATGAAGAGCGCGGACTCGAGCTGAGCCGTGGGGAGCGCCTTCGGGTTGAACGCGTCCTGCGTCAGGCTGATCCAGACCGGGTAGCGCATGGTCGACTGGTCGCGCAGCTCGACCTCCTCGGCGTTCTCGTTGTCGCCCACGATCTTCTGCGGGTCGTAGGCGATGCCCCAGCCGGAGAGGAGCGCGGGCAGGTCGCTCGAGACGTTGGGCTGGGGGCCTCCGAACATGGCCGCCTGGCCGCCCTGGCGCTTGAAGTAGACGCTCGACGGGTCGACGGCCAGGAACACGGGCTTTCCGGAGAGAAGGAACTGGTCGATCGCGAACTGCAGCTTCGGGGAGACGTTCTCGGGGTGCACGATTGCCAGGACGTCCAGGTCCGCGGGCAGCTCCGTGCCGGAGGGCTCCACGGGCGCGATCTGGTAGGTGTCCTGCCACTCGCTGGCGATGAACTGCCCCTCCTCGCCCTGCTGGCCCATCATGGGCATGCCCGGTGAGCCCTGCAGCGGCAGGCTCGTCAGGAGCCCGAGTTTCTTCTTCTCGGTCTGGCCGACCGCGTAGATCAGCTCCGAGACGTCGTACTCCAGGAACTGCTCGCGCTGCGGCGTCAGGGCCGGTATCGCCCGCTGCTGGTCCGCCTGCGTTGCGACCAGGCCGAAGTAGAACTGGCTGCCCCCGGGGATCGTCTGGGGCTCGACGCCCGCCGCGGTCGCCTTCTCCTCCTGCGGCGTGTCGGGCTCGGGGTCGATGACGTTCAGGCGCACCTTGCCCTTGGAGGCGCGCACGTACTGGCGCAGCATCTCGCGCACGCGCTCCGCGTAGTTCTTGTACTCGACGAACTGGCCGCTCGTGCCCCTCGAGTAGTAGAGGTCGAGGCTCGTCGGCTCCGTAATCTTGGAGAGGATGGCCTTCGTCCCCGGCGAGAGCGTGTAGACCCTCTCCGCGGTGGCATCCAGGCGCGCGGGCACCGACGTCGCCAGGTAGTTGACGAGGACGAGCCCCACGAGGAGGAGGGCGGCGGCCACTGTCTTGGTTCCCATGGTCATCGCGGGTCAGCGGGGTTTCAGCGCTCCAGCGCCAGGACGTTTAGGAAGAGGGTGAAGCCCATGAGCGACAGGAAGAAGACGACGTCCTTCAGGTCGATCACCCCGCGCACCATCGGGCTGAAGTGCGTGATGAAGCTGAAGTTGGAGATGGCGTCGGCAGCACTCACGGGCAGGAAGCCCTCGAGGAAGCTCGTGAAGCCGCTGTAGCCCAGGAAGACGAGGACGGCGCAGGCCAGAAGGCTCACGACAAAGCTGACGACCTGGTTCTTCGTGAAGGCGGAGGTGAGCGAGCATACGCCCAGGAAGCCGCCGGCCATCATGACGGCCCCGAAGTAGCTTGAGGCGACCACTCCCCAGTCGGGGCTTCCGAGGTAGCCGATCGTGACCGCCATCGGGAAGCTCAGCGCCACGGCGAGGGCGAGGAAGGCCCACCCGGCTAGGAACTTGCCCATCACCGCCTCGAGCGTCGTCACCGGCAGCGTGAACAGGAGCTCGACCGTGCCGGACCTCTTCTCCTCGGACCACAGGCGCATGCCCGCCGCGGGAACGATGAAAAGGAACAGCCACGGGAAGAAGCCGAAGTAGGCGTCGAGGCTCGCGACGCCCGACTTGAAGAACCCGCCGAACCTCGAGAACGACAGGGCGACGGAGATGAGGAGGAAGGACACCAGGAACACGTACGCTACCGGCGTCCGGAAGTACCCGGCGAACTCCCGCTTGAAGATGGGCCTAACCTGCCTCATACGTCGCCCTCGGTCAGGCCGCGGAATATCTCGTCCATCCTAGCTCCGGGCCGGCGGGCGAGGAGGGCGGCGGGCGTCTCGTCCGCGACGAGCCTGCCCCTGGAGATGATGATGATGCGGGTGCAGATGGCCTCAACCTCCTCCAGGATGTGCGTGGAGAGGATGACGGCCTTCTGCGCGGCCATGCCCTTGATGAGCAGGCGCATCTCGTTCTTCTGGTTCGGGTCAAGCCCGTCCGTCGGCTCGTCCAGGACCAGGGTCGGCGGGTCGTGAAGGAGGGCCTGGGCGAAGCCGACCCGCTGCTTGAAGCCCTTTGAAAGCGTGTCGATCGTCTGGGCCCTCACGGAATCGAGGTGCGTGAGGCAGACGGCGCGCTCGACCCTCTCCCTGGCTGCCCCGCCCGAGAACCCGCGCACCTCGGCTATGAAGCCCAGGAACTCGATGACGGTCATCTCGGGGTAGGCGGGCGCGTTCTCCGGAAGGTAGCCCAGCCTGCGCTTCACGGCCACGGGATCCTCAAGGACATCGATTCCGTCGGTCAGCGCCGTGCCCGAGTCCGGCCTCAGAAAGCCGGTTATCATCTTCATAGTCGTGGACTTGCCCGCGCCATTGGGGCCGAGGAAACCGAGGATGTCGCCCTTCCTCACCGAAAAGCTCACGCCGTCGACCGCGCGCTTGGCGCCGAAGCTCTTGGTGAGGCCTTTGACTTCTATCATGGATTTTGCTGGAGGGGAGCCGGGCTGGGATTGTGCTGGGAAACGAACATAAAACCGTTGGTTCCCTCCAACTTTCAAGTTGAATCTTATCCGCCCGGCGCGACGGCCGCCCGCTCGCGCTCGGTTTTTAGGCGCAGCTGGCCGCACGCCGCGGCGATGTCGTGGCCCTTTTCGCGGCGAAGCGTAACGGATATGCCCGCCTTTCGCAAGACCTCGGCGAACGCCTGCTGCCTCATGGCGTCGGGGCGCCTCCAGGGCAGCCCCTCCACGCTGTTGTAGGGGATCAGGTTCACGTGGGCGTGCAGGTCGAGCGCGATGGCGCGCAGGGCGCGGGCCTGCTCGAGCGAGTCGTTCACGTCCTCTATCAGGATGAACTCCAGCGTCGCCATGCGGCCGTGGCGCTCGGTGAACGCCTTCACGGCGGGCAGGAGCTTCGCCAGGGGATAGGCCTTGTTGACCGGCATGATCCGGCCCCGCACCTCGTCCGTTGCCCCGTGCAGCGAGACCGCGAGCCGGAAGCCGAGCGGCTCGCCGGCCAGCCGCTCGATCTTCGGGGCGAGCCCGCTCGTCGAGACCGTGATGCGGCGGGCGCCGAACCCCAGGCCCCACTCTGCGTTCACGATCGTGAGCGCCCTGATCAGGGCGTCGTAGTTGGCCAGGGGCTCCCCCATGCCCATGACGACAATGTTGTCGAAGGACGCGAGCTCCGCGCGCGCCCTCGGCGTGCGCAGGTCCTCGGCGTAGCACACCTGCAGGAGCTGGGCCACGATCTCCCCGGCGCTCAGGTCCCTGCGAAGCCCCGCCAGCCCGCTCGCGCAGAAGACGCAACCCATCGCGCAGCCGACCTGCGTGGAGATGCAGATCGTCTTTCGGGAGTGCTCGACGCCGACGCCCTCCTGGGGGGCGCGGATGATGACGGTCTCGATGAGGGACTTGTCCCAGAGCTCGAGCAGGAGCTTGTCGGTCACGTCTGCCGAGTGCCTGTTCAGGACGAGGGAGGCGGGCATGAGGCAGAACGTCTCCCCGAGCCACGCCCTCAGGGCCTTGGGCAGGTTCGTCATCTCGTCCCACGAGCGCGCCCGCCTCTTGTAGACCCACTCCAGGATCTGCCTCGCGCGGAACTCCTTCTCGCCGCGCCCGGCGAGGGCCACGCGCAGCGACTCCAGCGTCTCGCCGGTCAGCGGGCGCCTCGCGGGCTCCTGGGTCATTTCGAGGGGCGCATCGCCCGGTTCAGGGCGCTTACGATCGCCTTGATCGAGGCGAGCTCGATGTTCGTGTCTATGCCGGCGCCGAAGAACGCCGAGCCCCGCTCCATCTTGATCTGGATGTAGCTGACGGCCTTCGCCTCCGCCCCGGAGCCGAGCGAGTGCTCGGAGTAGCTCGTCACGTCGAAGCGCGGAAGCCCCGCCGAGCCCAGCGCGCGCACGAAGGCGTCGATCGGCCCGTTGCCGGAGCCGGAGAGGGTGTGCGGCTTGCCGTCCACGGAGACGCGCGCCTCGCACTTGACCGTCGAGTCCCGCTCGGTGGTCTTGAAGTGCTCGAGCGCCACGGGCGCCTTCCTCTCGAGGTACTCGCGCTGGAAGGCCTCCTTGATCTCGGCGGAGGAGAGCTCCGTGCCGCTGGCGTCCGCCATGGCGTTCACCACGCGGCCGATCTCCTTGTGCATGAGCTTGGGCAGGTGGAAGCCGAACTCGTGCTCGAGGACGTAGGCGACGCCGCCCTTTCCCGACTGCGAGTTGATCCGGATGATCGCGCGGTAGCTGCGGCCGATGTCGGCCGGGTCTATGGGAATGTAGAGCACGTCCCAGGGCCTGCCCGGCTTCTGGTGCGGCATCGACTTCTTGATGGCGTCCTGGTGCGAGCCGCTGAACGCGGTGAACACGAGCTCGCCCGCGTAGGGCTGGCGCGGGGGCACCTCGAGGCGCGTGCACCGCTCGTAGACGTCCCGGATGGCGTTTATGTCGCTCAGGTCGAGGCGCGGGTGGATGCCGTGGGTGTAGAGGTTCAGGGCGACGGTCACGATGTCCAGGTTGCCGGTCCTCTCCCCGTTGCCGAAGAGCGTCCCCTCCACGCGGTCGGCCCCTGCGAGGAGCGCGAGCTCGGTCGCCGCGACCCCGGTGCCGCGGTCGTTGTGCGTGTGCAGCGAGACGATCGTCCTGTCCCGGCGCGTCAGGTGCGTGCACATCCACTCGATCTGGTCGGCGTGGACGTTGGGGGTCGCGTACTCGACCGTGGCCGGCAGGTTGAGGATGATCTTGTCGCTCGGGCCGGGCCCCCACACGTCGGTCACGGCCTCGCAGATCTCGAGGGCGAACTCGAGCTCGGTGCTCGTGAAGCTCTCCGGCGAGTACTCAAGCTGGATGCGCGTGCCCGCCTCGGTGAGCGCGCGGCCGTCGCGCTTGAGCTGCTCGACGGCGCGCACGGCGATGGCGACGATCTCCTTCTTCGGGAGGTTGAAGACGAACTCGCGCTGTCGGGGCGACGTCGAGTTGTAGAGGTGGAAGATGACGTTCCTGGCGCCGCGGATGGATTCCAGGGTGCGCGCAATCAGGTCCTCGCGGCACTGGCACAGGACCTGGATCGCCACGTCGCCGGGTATGTGCCCGCCCTCGATCAGGCGCCGGGTGAAGTCGAACTCGGTCTGCGAGGCCGAGGGAAAGCCCACCTCGATCTCCTTGAAGCCGATGCGCACGAGCATGTCGAAGAACTCGAGCTTCTCATCGACGCTCATCGGCTGGGCGAGGGCCTGGTTGCCGTCCCTCAGGTCGACGCTGCACCAGATCGGGGCGCGCGTGAGCGTGCGGTCGGGCCACTGGCGCGTGGCCATGGGGACCGGGGGGAATGCCGTGTACTTGGTTATGGGTTCGGACTGCATGGGACGGTAGGGGGATTGAGATTGGCTGAGTTTGGATCTTAGGACAACGCCAACGGGCCGGCCAGCGGCCCCGTAAGGCGGGATGAACCAGGCTACGCACGACCCGCCGCTACGCGGCGCCCTCTAAAGGTCGTGCGCGGACGTAAGTCGAAGGGCCTGGGAGGCGAAGACCATCTCGGTGGCCTGATAAATCGGCCCGGGCCGCGAAAAGTCAAGAGACGGTGCCCATGGGCCGTGGGCGTCCGCTCATATCCGCCTACGGCGCTGACGCTTGCGCGTTCCCTCGGCCTTCCGGCCCCAGGCGCGCCTACAGCTCCCGAAGCGCGGCGGCGATCGGCTGGCGCGCGGCGCGGATGGCGGGCAGGAGTCCGCCCACCGCCCCGATGAGCGTCGCCAGGACGACGCCCTGGACGAGCAGCTGGGGAGTCACGGCGAGCGCGAACGTCACCTGGCTGAAGCTCTGCCAGTTCATCGTGGCCGTGTGGAGGCCGTTGAAGGCGATGTAGGAGAGGCCCGCCCCGACCGCCCCCCCGACGATCGCGAGCGCGACCGACTCGAGCATGACCGACGCGACGACGGCGCCGCTTCCGAACCCGAGGGCGCGCAGGGTCGCGATCTCGCGCGTGCGCGCGGACACCGAGCTGTACATGGTGTTGAGCGCGCCGAACACGGCGCCCACGGCCATCAACAGCGCGATAAGGTAGCCGAGCGTCGTCACGAGCTTGGTCACCGCCGTCGACTGGTCGGCGTAGTAGTCGGTCTGGCGCATCGCCGAGGCGCTCAGCCTGGGGTCCGCCGAAAGCGCGTCGTGGAATTCGCGGAAGGACTCGGCCGACTTGAGCTTCACGTAGACCGACTGGAAGCTGTCGCCGCGCTTGTACGCCGGCTGCAGGACCGCCGCGTCGGTCCAGATCTCGGACTCGGAGGCGCCGCCCCCGGCGGAGAAGATGCCGACGACCGGCCACTCGTAGCGGCCCACCTTTATCTTGTCGCCGACCCTAAGCCCCGAGAATTCCCGCGCGGCACCGATCCCGACGACGACCTCGTCCTTGCCCCATTCGAACATGCGCCCCTCCTCGATCCTCATCGAGTCGCGCACCTTGAGCGCGGGGCGCTCGACCCCGCGAAGGGGGACGTTCACGTCGGAGCCCGTGGAGATCTTCGGAAGGTTGATAATGACGAAGAGCTCGGCGGAGGCGAGCGGCCCGTCGGGGCCGCGCGCGACGCCCGGGGCATCGGCGATGATGCGTGTGGTGGCCCGCCCGAAGCCGCTCACCATCTCGCTGTCGGCGCCGCTTCGAAGGACGAGGGCGGCGTCGGGGGAGCCGGACGCGGCCATGGCCCGGCGGAAGCCGGCGGCAATGGAGAGAACCCCCACGAGCACGGCGACCACACCGGCGATTCCGAAGAGCGCGGCGCCCACCGAGCCGCGCCTCTGCGGGATGCTAAGCAGGCCGAACTTGGTCACCGAGGCTATCTGGGAGAGCCAGTTGATCATGGGCGCCTCATATCCTCCTTAGCGAGTCCGCCACCCTCAGGCGCATCGCCTGCAGCGCGGGGAAGCACCCCGTCACGAGGCCGAGGGCCACGCTGATGGCGAGCCCGAGCAGCATGTCGCGAACCGGGAAGAAATAGAGGGGCAGCATCCCGCCCGTGGGGTCGCCCCGGGAGGTGAGCAGCCAGGCTAACGACAGGCCGAGGACGCCGCCGATCACGGCGATCAGGCACGACTCGGCCATCACGAGGACAAGCACGTGGGTGTTGGTGAAGCCGATGGCCTTGAGCACGCCCAGCTCGCCCGTGCGCTCGCGCACGGACTGCGAGATCGTGTTGCCGGTGACAAGGAGGATCGTGAAGAAGACGGCCCCCAGGATGGACGCCGTTATGAGGGCGATGTCGCCGATCTGCTTCGCCCAGCCCTGCACAAACGCCCCCTCGGGCTCCGACTTGGTCTCCGCGGAGGAGTTCTCGAACTCCGCGTCGATCAGCTTCGCCACGTCCGCGGCGCGCGCCGAGTCGTCGATGCGCACCGTGTACCAGCCGACCTGGCCCGTCCAGAACGACCTGGCCTCGTCGAAGTAGTCGTAGTGGAAGAAGAGCGCGGTGGTGTCCGTGTTCTTGTTGCGCCCGTCGAAAATCCCGACGATGTCGAAATCCCAGATGAAGCTTCCGTCCTTCTTGCTCCAGATGGTCGACTGGATCGGCACCTTGTCGCCGATCTTCCAGCCGAAGCGCACGGCGGTCTTGCGCCCGACGATGGCGCCGGTGCGCAACGCCTCCCAGGCCCGCAGCTGGTCCGCCGGCAGCAGGAACTCCGGGTGCATCGCCATGAACTCGCCCGGTATGACCGGGTTCTGCATGAAGAAGTTCTTGGGGTCCTGGTAGACGCCCCCGAACCAGGTCTGGTGGGTGACGGCGGCTATGCCGGGGATGCGCTCCATGCGCCGCTTGTAGTCCACGGGCAGCAGCTGGATGATCGAGACCTTGTGGCGCACGATGAGGCGGTTCGCGCCCTCGAGGCTCACGCCGCCCGTCAGGGCCTGCCGGATCGCCGAGAGGAAGCCGTACAGGACGAAGGCCACGACGATCGAGAGCAGCGTCAGGATCGTGCGGGTCTTCTTCCTGCGAAGGTTGCTCCAGATGAGCGGTAGGAACCTCATGGTGCTGTTCGTCCTCGGGGCGCGTCCCCGCTCCGCTAGTCCTTCGGCTCTCGGGTGAGCTCGCCCTTGTTCAGGTACACGGTGCGGGCCGCGCGCGCCGACGCGTGCGGGTCGTGGGTTACCATGATGATGGTCTTGCCGTGCTCGCGGCTGAGCGCCGAGAGCAGCCCCAGGATCTCGTCGCCGGCCTTGCGGTCCAGGTCGCCGGTCGGCTCGTCGCACAGGAGCAGGGTGGGGTCCGTCACGATGCCCCGGGCGATCCCGACCCTCTGCTGCTCGCCGCCGGAGAGCTGCCTCGGGTAGTGCTGCGCGCGGTGCTGGAGGCCCACGGCCTCCAGCGCGGTCTCCACGTGCTTCCTGCGCTCCGCCTTCGAGAGGTGCGTGAGCAGCAGGGGCAGCTCGACGTTGCGCTCGGCCGTCAGCACCGGGATCAGGTTGTAGAGCTGGAACACGAAGCCCACGTGGCGCGCGCGCCACGCCGCCAGCCGGCGGTCCGAGAGCTGGTCGACCCTCTCGCCGGCTATGCTCACGGTCCCGCGGGTCGGGTGGTCCAGGCCCCCGATCAGGTTCAGGAGCGTGCTCTTGCCGGAGCCCGACGGCCCCATGAGCGCTAGGAACTCCCCCGAGGGCACCTGCAGATTCACGCCTCTAAGGACGTGGATCTCCTCGGAACCGCGGTGGAAGACCTTCTCCACGTCGCGGACATCCACAAGTGCTCCGTTTGCCGCGCCTGCATCGCTCATGGGCTTGTCTCCTTCAAAAGGGCTCCGTCCGCGATCTCCTTCGGTCCGTCGACCACGACGCGCTCGCCCTCGGCCAGACCTGCCGACAGGGTCGTCTCCTCGTCGGTGGCGCCGCTCACGGTCACGGGGCGGTGCTCCGCGCGCCCCCGCGCGGAGACGATCACGATGTCGCGGCCGCCCTCCTGCCTCACGGCCGCCCTGGGCACGACCACCGCGCGGACGGCGGCGGCGCCGGCGGTCTCTGCCGTCTCGCGGAACGCGACCTTCACGCTCATCTCGGGCAGGATCCTCGGGTCGAGCTTGTCGAAGCCGATGCGCACCTTGACGGTGGACTTCTGGCGGTCCGCCGTCGGGATGATCGCGATCACCCTGCAGGGGACCTTCCAGTCGGGGTAGGCGTCCAGCGTGGCCTCGACCGGCTGCCCGGGCTCGACCCGGTTGATGTAGGCCTCGTTGACGTCGATCTCGATCTCGAGCGAGAGCATGTCGACCACGGTGCAGATGCCCGTCCTCGTGAACCCGCCGCCGGCCGAGATGGGCGAGATCATCTCGCCCGGCTGGGCGTCCTTCGAGGTGACTATGCCCGCGAACGGCGCCCGGATGACCGTGTCGTCGAGCTGCTGCTCCCACACGGCGACCGAGCGCTCGGCCACGGAGACGTCGAAGGACTGCTGCTCGAGGCGCGCCTTGTAGGCGAGGGCGTCCGCCTTCGCGTGGTCGAAGTCGGCCTGCGAGACGACGTTCTTTGCTATGAGCTCCGTCTGCCGGGCAAGGTCCGTGTTGGCCTCGTCGAGGCGCACCTGCGTCTCGGCCAGAGACTTGCGCGACGAGTCAAGCTGGGCGCGGGCGAGCTTGAGGCTCGCGGCCACGTTCGTGTCGTCGAGGCGCGCGAGAACCTGGCCCTCCTTCACCCTGACCCCCTCCTCGATGAGCACCTCGGTCACCTTCGCCGTTATCTTGGACGAGATCGTCGCCGCCCTGCGCGCGGTGACATAGCCCGAGGCGTTGAGGACCGTGCGCGCGCCGCCCTGCGCCACGGAGGCCCGGGCGGCGACGGTGCGCACCTCGACAGCCTTGGCGCGCCCCGCCCACCAGAGGCCCCCCGCGGCCAGGCCGGCGCAAAGGACAACCAGCCCCAGCACGAGCGGCGCGCGCTTCTCCGGCCTCTCCGGGCCCCGCTCGATGCGCAAGGCGTCCAGCGCAGCCTTTGATGGGCTCATACGTGTAGTTCACTAAAGAACACGGCTTTTGGGGGGTCAATGGCGGATTGGCCGGCGCACCCGCCGAGGGCCGGTAACCGCGCCGCCGCAAGCGGCGTCTTGCAGAGTGTGACGTATGATGACTCGATAACGCTATGGCTGACGACCAGTCGTTTGATCTGGCTGGCTGTCTCGATCGCGTGCGCCAGCGCGATCAGATCGCTGCGCGAGACCTTGTGGAGCACCTCTATCCGCTCGTCATCCGCATTTGCCGCGCCCACCTGCCGCGCAGGGTCGCCGAAGAAGACCTTGCCCAGGAGGTGTTTCTGAAGATGTTCACGCGCCTTGACCAATACAAGGGCGCCGTGCCCTTCACCCACTGGGTTTCCCGGATCGCGGTGACGACGTGCATCGACCAGCTGCGGGCCCAGAAGCGCCGGCCGGAGCTGCGCTGGGCGGACCTGTCAGAGCGCGAGTCCGAGGTGCTCGACTCGGTCACGGCATCGCAAGACGTCGCGCCGGACGACGCGGTCGCCGCCAGGGAGCTCGTCCACAGGCTGCTCGGGCGCCTCAATCCCGAGGACCGCATGGTCATCCAGATGCTCGACCTCGAGCAGAAGAGCGTCGCGGAGATAAGCGCCTTGACCGGATGGAACCGGACGCTCGTCAAGGTTCGGGCCTTCAGGGCGAGACGGAAGTTGCAACGCTTTTACAGGGAACTTAGTGAGAGGGAGCGAACATGAGTGAACACGACAAGGCATGGGAAAGGCTAGTCGCCGCGGCCCGCAAGGCACCCGGCGCCGGGGACGAGTCGGCGCCATTTGGCTTCTCGACCCGGGTGGCCGCGCTGGCGTTCGAGGCCGGCCGCCCGCAGCCGTCCGCATTCGGCCGCCTGGCGCTCAAGGCGGCGCTGGTCGCGTGCCTGCTCGCCCTGGGAGCCATGGGCCTCAACTACTCGGCGATCGTGGGGGCGTTCGCCGACGAGTCCCCGGTGGCGGCCGGCGACGACCCGGTCGCCGAGGTCGTCAACCTCGCCTCGTAACGACCATGGGCAAGACCTGGCAAGTCGTCCTGGCAACCGTGGCCATCTTCGTGGCGGGCCTTGTGACGGGCGTGGCCTTCACGCTCGGCGCCGTCAGGTGGATCGCCCGCCATCCGCGGGTCAACCCGGCGCAGATGTTCCCGTACGCCCAGGCGCGACCAGCCGGCGCACTTCCCGCGCAGGTCGGCCCGCAGCTCATGCGCAGCTTCATCAACCAGCTCGACCTCACCGACGAGCAGCGCGCCAGGATCCAGCCGATCGTCCGGCGCACCGTGGCGCAGCTCGCCAGGGAGCGCCGCGAGGTCCAGCTCAACTCAGCGCTCCTCATCGAGCGCATGCAGGACCAGATCGCCGAGATGCTAACCCCCGAGCAGCGCGCCAGGTTCGAGGACCTGATCAGCCAGCAGCGCGCGAGGCTCCAGCAGGTCCGCCAGCGCGTGCAGCAGCAGAGGCTCGACGAGCAGCCGGGCCCGGTGAGCGCGCCGCAGGCTTCCCCGAATTAGGTGTTGCGCGCCTGGCTGGGCGGCGCATGTTGCGCCTCGGCCAGGCGCCATGCATGGGCAGGCGCGCGAACCCCGCCAGGGCCGGAAGGCAGCAACGGTACCGACGTCCTACCAGTGCCGTGGAGTGCCTGGCCACTTCATCCTTCCATCAACCCTTTGTCCGCCAGCGGCTACCAGGTCATTGCGAGGAAATGGCGCCCCCAGACGTTCGGGGACGTCGTCGGCCAGGACCATGTCGTGCGCACCCTGCGCAACGCCATCAGCCGCGGCCGCATAGCGCACGCGTACCTGCTGGTGGGCCCAAGGGGCACCGGCAAGACCTCGATCGCGAGGATATTCGCGAAGGCCCTCAACTGCACCGGGGGGCCCAAGGCCGACTTCGACCCTAACGACCCGGCCGTCGTCTCCATCGCGGAGGGCAGCCACATGGACGTCATCGAGATCGACGGCGCCTCGAACAACAGCGTCGAGCAGGTGCGCGACCTGCGCGAGACCTCCCGCTACGCGCCGGCGCAGGGCCGCTACAAGATCTACATCATAGACGAGGTGCACATGCTCTCGACCGCGGCATTCAACGCGCTCCTGAAGACGCTCGAGGAGCCGCCGCCCCACGTGAAGTTCGTTTTCGCGACGACCGAGGTCCAGAAGGTCCTCCCCACGATCCTGTCGCGCTGCCAACGCTTCGACCTCAAGCCCATCCCCGAGGACCTGATCAGCGCGCGCCTGCGCGCGATAGCCGAGTCGGAGAAGGTGAAGGTGGCCGACGCCGCGCTCGCCTGCATCGCCAGGCTCGCCGACGGCGGGATGCGCGACGCGCAGTCGATCCTCGACCAGATGATCTCGTTCTGCGGCGGCGAGATCGCCGAGGCCGACGTGCTCGACGTCTACGGCCTGGTCTCCGCGGCCACGCTCGCCGGCCTCGCGGGGGCGCTCGCGGCCGGTGACCACCGCCGGATCGTGGCTATCGTCGACGAGTGCGACGGCGCGGGCCGCGACCTCGTGCGCCTTCTGACCGACCTGCAGGCGGTCATCCGGGGCGCTCTCCTGGACTCAATCGCGGCGGGAGGCAGCAGCACGAAGCTCGGGGGCAGCCCGATGACGACCGAGCAGCTGACCCGCATGCTCGACGGGCTGCGCGAGGGGGAGGGCAGCGTGAAGCTGGGCCTTGCCGAAAAGATCAACTTCGAGGTGACGCTGCTCAAGGCCGTGGAGGCGAGCCGGGCGCGCGCGATCGACAGCCTGATCAAGGAGCTGGCCGCCCTGGCCGGCGAGGCGGGGACGGCCACGGCCGCCGGCGAAAAAAAAAAGGGCTGATTGAGCGGCTCGAGGCGAGGCTCGCCTCGCCTGGGCCAGGGGCGAACGGCGGGGCCGCGGCAGCCTCCGGCGCCAACGGGGACATGGAATGGCCGGACGAGGCCGAGGAGGCCGCGTTCCTGTCCGAGGCGCAGGCCGTGGGCGGGGCGCCCTCCGAGCGGCCGCGGGACGCGGAGGCGCCGGTCCTCGGCGACAAGCTTCCGTCGCTCGACGAGCTTGTCGCCAGGGTTCCCGCGGGCGTTCGCGAGATGCTCGACGAGCACTTCAGGGCGAAGTTCACGTCGGTAAGGCGGTTCACGCAGACGTAAGGGCGGGTCCCAGGCTCCCCGCCCGAGAGCTCACTGCCTCCACGAGTCGCCCAGCGCGACAAGCCCCTCGGTGCTCTTGAGGTATACGTAGGCCTGCGCTTCGCTTTCGCCTGGGGGGCCTTCGAGGGGGACCGTCTCCCTGCGGTAGAGGCCCTCGTCCGTGCCCTCGAGCTCGTCGAGGCGCGCCAGGCAGTCTTCGTCGACGGACCAGACTTCCCCGCTCACGCTTGCCCCGCCGGGCGCGCGCACCATGCCGGGATATCCCCCGACGTCGAACAGCGCGAAGCCGGGGGCCGTTCTGGCCGTCCCGACGAAGGCCTGCCCCTCCAGGTAACGGTGGTTGCCGCAGCCCCTCTTGAGGGTCCCGTACACGAAGACGAGCCTCATGGCCGGGGGACGCCTCCCTCCGGCGCCCTGAACTCGACAATCAGGCCGGTCGTGTTGTCGCGCCCCGATTCCCGCACGGACTCGTCGACCAGAAGCCGCACGGCCGACGGCTCGGCGCCGAGAGAGGGGGCGGTGCGAAGAAGCTCCTCTATGCGCCGGTCCCAAAGGCCCTCGACCAGGCCGTCCGAGCAGATGAGGAAGCGGTCCCCGGGGCCGAACGAGACCGCGCCGATGTGCGGGTCGACGAACTGGTTGCCGGCCCCCAGCGACTGCGCGAGTGCGTTTCGGCGCGGGTGCGTGCGAGCCTCGCGCTCGTTCAGCCTGCCCAGGCGCCTTAGCCAGCCGACGTGCGTGTGGTCGTGGGTGATCTGGGTGAGGCGCCCCTGCCGCGGCAGGTGGTAGATGCGGCTGTCGCCTATGTGTGCGAAGTACATCCATTCGGGCTTGAACCAGCAGAGGCTGAGCGTCGCCCCCATTCCGGCGCACTCGGAGTACGAGAGCCCCAGGTTTATCAGGTCCGTGTGGATGAACGCGACGAGCTCCGTCAGGACGTCCTGGAAGTCGCTGCTCATCCCCGCCGCGGACAGGCGGAAGGAGCGGGGCAGCAGGCGCGTTATCCGGTCCACGGCGATCTTGCTCGCGAATTCGCCGGACTGCGCCCCGCCCATGCCGTCGCTGACGGCAAAGACGAAGTCGGCCCCCGAGAGGGAGGAGCGGCCCGTCTTGCCGAGGTAGGTCGCCTCGTGCCCGTCGAACTTGAGGGCCAGGAAGGCGTCCTCGTTGTTCGGGCGGAACCTCCCGACGTGCGTCATCCCCGACCAGAGTATGTCCGGGTTCGGGCGGCCGCCGGCCTGCTCCTGGACGCGGGGCCCCTCAGGTCCGTTCATAGGGGATGGGGGACGGCTTGAGCGACGCGACGACCGAGCCCTGGTCGTCAAGGACCGTTGCGAACTCGAAGTCGATGACGCAGAAGCGGCCGTCCGAGGTGCGGTAGGTGATGTTGCGCATCTCGCGGTCCTCGTGGCGGACCCCGTACCTCTCAAGCTCGTCAAACACCTCCTTCTGGCGCTGCGGGTTGAGCCGGTCCACCCGCATTCCGCAGTTGGTCGTCAGGATCTTGAGCTTCTGCGCATCGACCTCGAGCAGGTGGGGGACGAACGGGCATCCTTTCTCCTCGAGGCGGCGCAGCGCGCAGACTTCGTTCTCGAAGCGCTCCTTCGCCATGTAGCCCCGGAACGTCTTGTGCACGAGTCCGTCGAAGCTGATTCGCACCAGCGCGCGCGCGGTGTCTTTGATCTCATGCATGGGTTGGCGCCTTCTGACGACAATTTGCTCCGCCGCCGGGCCTTGCAAGCGCGACCTCCTTCCCGTTGCAGCCGCTTTGCGCGCCCGGGAGCGGCAAAAGCGGCCCGCCGCGCGACTTCTGGTTGCCTATGGCATGTAAGGTGCTGAAGGTCGTTGTCGAGTTTTTGTCCGCGGCCTGCCTCGGTAGCACGCGTTACCGGGGCTTTCTGCGCTCAATTCTCGCTCCCAACCCGACTCAAAACCAATCGATCAATGCCCAAATACAAACTGGAATACATCTGGCTCGACGGCTACACCCCCCTGGCAAGCCTGCGCAGCAAGACGCAAATCAAGGAATACGCCAGCTTCCCGAAGCTCGATCAGCTCCCCAATTGGGGGTTTGACGGCAGCTCGACACAGCAGGCGGAGGGGAAAAACTCGGACTGCATCCTGAAGCCAGTCGCGGTGTATCCCGACATCACGCGCAAGGACGGCGCGCTCGTCATGTGCGAAGTCCTCATGCCGGACCACAAGACGCCGCACCCGTCGAACTCGCGGGCGACGATCCCGGACGACCCGGACACCTGGTTCGGATTCGAGCAGGAGTACTTCTTCTTCAGGGACGGCGCGCCCCTCGGTTTTCCCGCGGGAGGCTTCCCGTCGCCCCAGGGCCCGTACTACACGGGCGTCGGCTACAAGAACGTGGGCCCGGTCGCCCGCAAGCTCGTCGAGGAGCACATCGACCAGTGCATCGCGGCCGGCATCAACATCGAGGGCATCAACGCCGAGGTCGCCAAGGGCCAGTGGGAGTTCCAGATCTTCGGCAAGGGCTCGAAGAGCGCCGCTGACCAGCTGTGGGCCGCGCGCTACATCCTGATGCGCCTTTGCGAGCCGTACGGCGTCGACATCGAGCTGCGCTGCAAGCCCGTCCTCGGGCCCTTCAACCAGGCCCTGGACTGGAACGGCTCCGGCATGCACACGAACTTCTCGACCAAGCACATGCGCGAGGTCGGTGGCAAGGCCTACTTCGAGAAGCTCATGGCCGCGTTCAACGAGCACCGCGACGAGCACATCGCCGTCTACGGGCCCGAGAACCACCTGCGCCTCACCGGGCTGCACGAGACCCAGTCGATCGACAAGTTCAACTACGGCCTCGCGGACCGCGGCGCCTCCGTGCGCATCCCCCACAGCTTCGTCAACAACGGCTACAAGGGATACCTGGAGGACCGCCGCCCGAATTCCGCGGCCGACCCGTACCTCGTCGCCGGACGGATCATCAAGACGATCCAGTCCGTCCCGACATCCTGAGCTCCCTATAACATACTGTTCAGTTCGGTACTGAACGCCCTTTAGTCCTTGGTCCGCCAAGGACTAGAGGAATACAAATCGAGGACTTTCCGTCCTCGATTTTGTATTTTCTAGGGTCGCCGGGGTCGCTGGACTTGACCAGACGATCCTCCACCTACGGTTGCTCGAACATGATCTCCAGTTGGACCTGATCCGGAGCGGTCTTGGTGACACGGATGGTATCGACCACGACTTTCAGGAAGTCCTTCCGCTTCTCGCCCGTCAGCTGCCGCAGTTCCGTGATTTTGGTATCGAACTCCGCCATCCGTCCGTCCACCGGGCGGCGGTCTCAAGGTCCTCTATCCGCTTTGCCATGTCGACGCGTTTCCCCTGAAGGTCGTCGACCTCCTTCTGGAGCGTCTGGATAACTCCTTGGGAACGGTTCTGGTTGTCGGGAGCGATCAGCGTACCAGCCTCGACAGCTCCGAGCATGATCTCGATCCGATGGCGCTCCGCATCGATCGCCTTCAAAAGTGGTTTGGATAGATTGGCCTGGGATCAAGGTATGAGGGATCATCGAGGCCCCAAAAAGGAGGTGCCGTCGGCATCGGCGACCTCGCGGAGTTTATTCTATCGAGCATATACGGCTGCGGACCACCTCAGGGTACGGACGATCTCCAAACGACTAACCTATAGTCGTTTGACGAAAAAGTCTTCCCGAAAAATGCGGGCAAAACGTTTCCTACAGAACCGACTTTCACATACCCTTCTTTTCTTGCGTAAACGGTCTCAAGGCCGTGCGGCAGGATCAGATACTTTTGACTTTTTGGGTCGGGAGTCCCGGCTAATTCACGCAAGACGCCACCATTGTCGATTACCGCATACCAAGCTTCAGGCGAGCCCCAGACTTCGGTGCCCTTAGGGAGAAGAGCGTCCAATTGCCTCTCCACCAGAGCGTAGTCCCGTGCTTGGGCTTGGACTGTGTTGGCAATTATGATCGGGGAAACGAGGCGCGCCATCGATCAGCAAACGACAATTAGCCCCGAGAGCTTCAGTAGCCGACGACCAATCAGTTTGCTTGATGCATATGTTGCCTCTAATCCGGTAGCCGATAGGACGGCAAAAGGGATAAAATAATAGGCGTTATATTCGCCAGATTGCTTGCCCATAAACAGGGTAACAAAGCAGCCTACAACGAGCGCGAGAATCAATATGTCCCGAGGTGGCTTAGATTTTGGCAGGACTTTGAGAACCGCCGCAAATAGGCCGAAAAAAATCGCGAGAAGATAGAGTGGCGCGGGCCCGTGCGTGACTAGCGTGCGCTGAGCCTCGGCAAACAACCGAGATAGCAGTCCGCCGGTGGCCATTCTCGAGGCACCATGCCGTAGGAACTGCTCCACGAATATCGACCAATGCGGATATGCCCAGGCGAGCCAGGCAGCTGTAGGCAGGGCGCAAGCCACGTTAAAAAGTAACCAGGCTTTGATCCCGGATTTGCGCAGGAAAATAATGATGTTGAATCCGATGGCCCACGAAACGGCTAGCGGATGGGCCATACACGCCAACCCAACCAGGAGACCTGACACAGCCGAGGATAGCACAGCATGATAACGCTCTCTTTGGCAAAAGCGTAGGTAAACAAACAAGGAGGCTAAGAGAAACATCCAGCAAAGCGTGTCCATCCGCGCATTAGTCGCGGTCCGGAAGAATTGAGGATTAAGGATAAGGAATAGGTCCCCGGCTAGCACGCAAACCGCACAGCCAAGTTCTCCGCATACTAGACCCATGAGCAGCACACATAGCGCGGCACAAGCCAGTCCAGGGAGCCGGGTTTGCCAGATTCCGAAACCAAATAACTTGTAGCTCGATGCAACCATCAGAGCCTGACCTGGTGGCTGCCAAAAAAAGCATCTGTCGAACGATTTAGACGGATTTGATAAAGCGATATAGGAGGATCGCAGATGCCCGGTGAATGCTAGCTCGCGTGCGGGCTCGTCGAGCGTGACTTCGTCTTCAAAAACAAGTGGATAGACCTTCAGGGCCGGCACCACCGCAATTAGGTACGCTGCCATCGCGATTGCGGCGATGCGCATGGATCTGTTGGAGAATAGGGAAATAAGGAAGGGGATCACTAGAGAACTAGGTTAGCTTCGTTGATCGGGACGTCTATATAGAAGCTTTGACAAGCCTTAGCCCCGATTTTTCCGTGCGCCGTGAAAAGCCAACAGACCTCAGTGACGACAACAAACATCACCCTGGAAAGGTAGCTCCGCCCGGTACCGTCAGGAGGGTCGGTAGAATGAACTGTTCAGTCGGTTCAGGAAATGCCGGACGTTCTGGAATGCCCGAATCTCATCCAGACCAATCCCTTCGTGCCCCTGCTTGAAGGTCAGGGATATTCCCTAGGTTCAGGGCAGAAAGGTACCCTCGAACGGCGTCTTTCAACCGCACTTCGGGGCGCTCACTGGAGGGGCAGGGGACCATAAATCTCCAGTGTTTATGGGTTCGTACCCCTTCGGATCGGGATTTCGGGCAAGGATTAGGCAGAATTTTCGCCCGTATCCCTGAGATTAAAGCGGGGGTCGGAAGTGCCTTCTGGGGTATGTTATAGGGACATCATTATGTCCCTACGAGCTGATCGGTCGGGCCGCTCCAATCGCGACGGCGCCGCCCCTGGGTGGGGGGGCGCCGTTTTTTTGTCGCGAATCGAGCGCGCATCCCCGCAGTCTCACCGGGGCGCGGCGCCGCCGCGCGCTTTCGACAACCCATGCCCGAATACCCGTCATCGGCCCGCGCCCCGGGATGCGAGTGGATCCGGGTTGCGCTCCTGGCCGCGAATATCGTTTGGACGACCGCCTGCCTCGGGGGGGCGGAGCCGTCGAGCAAGGCGGTCACGGCGGTGCTGACCGCGCTCCTGGTGGTCGCCCATTTTGGCGACCCGCGGTGCGCGACGAAGGCCCACATCGCCGGTTGGCTCTTCGTCCCCTTTGTCGCGTATGCGGCAGCGAATGCCGCTTGGGTGACTCCGGTCGGCTGGCTCGGCTGGACCGACTGGCTCAACTGGACCCAGGCCGCGCTTGTCTTCTGGATCGTCCTCAATGGGGTCGAGGCGCCCGCCTGCCGCCGGTTCCTGGCGGCGGTGCTGGTCGCCGTCGGCGTGGCTTCGGCGCTGCTCGGCGCCTACCAGCACTTCGCAAGGCCGGACTGGCTCATGCTGGGCCACACGCAGGCGTCGCAGTACATCGGCCGCTCAAGCGGCCCCTTCGGGATCCCGAACAGCCTGGGTACGCTCATGGCCCTCCTGATCCCCCCGGTCGGGGCCCTTGCCCTCGCCAAGGCCGGGTTGCCGTCCCTGCGGGTCGCCTGCGCTCTCGCCCTCGTGGCCTTGGCGGCCGGATTCGTGCTCGCCGTCAGCCGGGGCGCCTGGCTCTCGCTTGCGGCCGCCTTTGTGCTGCGCCAGCTCTTGGCGCCCGGAAAGCGCCTAGGGCGCAGAATAGGCGCCGCGGCGGCGGCCGCCGCATCGGTTGCGCTCCTCGGAGTCCTCATCTACGCCCTGTTTCCGCTCATGAGGGAGCGCGTCGACCGCCTTGTGACAGACGTGGGCGAGCACTCGCGGCCCATCCTCTGGCGGGGCGCCTTCGGAATCTTCCTCGAGCACCCCGTCCTTGGCGGGGGAGCCGGAAGCTTCGACACGCTCTTTGAGCGCTTCCGGCCCGCGGGCTTCCTGGACCAGCCCCTCTTCGCACACTGCGACTACCTGAACACGCTCTGCGACTACGGCGCGGTGGGCTTCCTCCTCTTCTTTGGCGCCGCCGCCGTGGTTGCCTGGCGGTGCGCGCGGGCGACGGGCCTCGCCGGCGCGGCCTTCGTCGGGCTGCTCGCGTTCGCGCTCCACCTCCTTGTCGACTTTCACCTAAAGATTCCGGCGCTTGCGATGATTGGGGCCGCGGTCTCGGCGATGGTAACGCAGCAGGCATGGCCGAAGCCGACCGGGAGCCCCGGCCACCCGCGGCCGCTCGCGAGGGCCGCCGTCTTCGTATTTGCCGCCGCTTTTGCCGTCCTGACGTTCGCATGGACCTTGCCCAGGAGCAGGGCCGAGGCGCTCAGGCACTCGGCCCGCCAGGTCATCGACGGGATGGCCCGGTCCGGTGCGGACACCTCGAGCCAGGGCGACGCCCTGGCCGCTGCCGGCGCCGCCTTCTCTAGGGCGGTGGCGCTCGATCCCGCAAACGCGCAGGCCTGGTCCGACAAGGCCTACGCCGAATCGCTGATGGGCCTGGCAAGGCCCGCGGACACGGTGGCCCTGGGGGCGGCGGTCGTGAGCGACGCCGACCGCGCGGTTTCCCTTTGCCCCGTGCGGGCGGAGTTCTGGATCCGCCGGGGCACGGGCCTCGACATGGAGCGGCTCTGGGTGGACGGCGGCGACTGTTACATCAGGGCCCTGCAGATCGCCCCCATGCGCGCCGACGGCTGGTATTATCAGGCATACCATCTCAGCCTCAAACCCACGGAGCTGGAGTCGGCGCTGGCGGCGCTCAACGTCTGCTTGCGTCTTGACCCCGGTCTCCTTCTTGCACAATCCTTGCGTCAACGGCTAGCGATCCGGCTCCAGCAAAGCTCCTAAATGCCATTCCCATGCTAAAGAAGATACTGATTGTCATAATCTTGGGGGCAATTGTCGGATTCTGCCCCGTCGACGCCCAGACGTCACCCTCGCCGGCCGCAGGCCCCGCCAGGGTTAAGGGGCGAATCATCGCGGCGAGGGTTGTTGGCAGGGCCAATGCGATTTCGAAGGCAACTGGGCAGACCCGGACCCTCCACGACGGTGACCTGGTTACGGAACAGACGCAGATCGTGACCGCGCCCGGGGCAAGCGTCATCCTTGTGTTCTCAAACGGCGCCTCGGTCGACGTCGCGGGCAACTCGAACCTGAGCGTCGACCAGTTTGACCAGGATCCCTTCTCGACGGACCTCAAGCTGTCGGACCTCAAGCAGGAGCCCGGGACCTCGACCACCAAGCTCAGCCTCTCAAGGGGAGAGCTTGTCGGAAAGGTCGTTCACCTGAACGTGGACAAGGGCTCGGAATTCACTGTTCAGACGCCGGTCGGCGCGGCCGGCGTCCGCGGGACGACGTTCCAGATCGTATTCACGCCGGCGGAGGGCGGCCAGGCGGCCTTCTTCCAGGTCACGACATCCACGGGCGTCGTGGCCGTGATCCCCGCGAACTCGCTTAACGGGATCAACATCCCGTCCGGCAAGCAGGTGACGATCACGTACAATGCGAACAATGGCACGGCCTCGCAAGCGTCGGTGTCGGCGCCATCAGACGCGTCCGCCGCCGCCCTCACGCAGATTGAGGCCGTGGCCCAGACCATTGCCGCGACTACGGCGAGCACGACCATCCTGTCCAACACCGGCAGCACAGGCGGCACAGGCGGCACGGGCAGCACGGGCAGCACGGGCAGCACGGGAAGCACGGGAAGTACTGGAAGTACGGGTGGAATCGGAGGTACGAACAACACTCCGCCGCCGCCGGCGCCGCCCCCGAATAACGTGAGCCCGCTGACCGGAACCGACTAAGCGGGTCTGCGTCACCTATCTGCTTCCATTGCGGGCGCGCGCTAAGTAGCGTTCGTGCCCGTGGCATCCCCGAAAAAGTCGGCGCTTTACCGGCTGCGCTGGCTGCTTCTCGCACCGATTCCGCTGGTGTGGTGCGCAGTCGCGCACAACGGCTTCCTGGCATTCCTGGAGGACAAGGTGGTCGACTGGCGCTTCCGGTACAGGGGGCCCATCGACTCTCCGGTCAATGTCGTCTACGTCAACGTCGACTCCCTCTCCCTGAGCGAGATCGGCGGCTGGCCCTGGAGCCGGGAATACTTTGCGACGGTCGGGCGCACGCTCATTGAGCACGCCGGGGTCAAGGCGATTGGGATGGACCTGGTGTTTTCCGACATCGGAATGGCCGAGTCTGCCGACCTCAACAGGCTCATCGCCGGCAACCGCGATTTTGGCGCATTCCTCTGGAAGACGCCGTCCGTCGTCGTGGCGGCATCGTACGTGGCCCTGGACTTCAAGGACGAAAACAACAAACAGAAGATCCGGGAATTCCCGGACGTCTCGAGGCCGGACCTTCCGCCGCTGCACCAGCTTGAGCCGCCCGAGCTCCCCTCGTTCCTCATCGCCGCGGGGCAGCCTCCTCGAACGCCCCCTGGCGTGGCCCTCATAGACACCGTGGACGGCGGGACCCGCTGGGTGAGGCTCTTTGCGCCCTCCGCCGCGCGGACCTACTACACCATGGCCGTGGAGCTCGCCCGGATCTACTACGGGGTCGACAGGGACAATATCAGGGTAAGTCAGGACTACATGGACCTCGCGAGGGACGACGGATCCATCGCGGCCCACATCCCTCTGGTCGGGCGCCAGATGCTCGAGATCAACTGGTTTTCGCAGTGGCTTAATGCAGCGTGCAATCCCCATGTCAGCTTCAGCACCGTTTACAGCTACTGCTTGCAGCTCAAATCCGACGATCCAGTGGGGCGAAAAAGCGCCGAGGAGTTCTTCGCCCAATTCAAGGATGCCGTTGTCCTGATCGGCCCCACCGACGTTCTGATGCATGACCTCTCGCCGACTCCCCTCGATGACGGCGACGTTCCGCGCGTCAGCGTTCACGGAAATCTCTTCAAGACGATTGTCACGGGCAAATACCTTGTCCGCCTGCCCGAGGCCGGGGCATACGCGCTGATTTTCGCCCTTTCGTACCTTGTCTGCCTTCTGTCTGTGGCCGGGGGCGGCCGGGCGGTTTTCGCCAAGGTGATGGCCGTCCTTTCGACGGCGGTGTATGTGGCGGCCGCGTTCCAGCTCTTCAAGACGAGCAACGTGATCATACCCGTCGTCGCCCCCCTGTGCTCCGCGTTCTCGACAAGCTTCGCCGGGCTCGTGTGGCAGATCGTGGAGGAGGAGAAGCAGAAGGGCCGCATCAAGGGCATGTTCGGGGCGTACGTCTCCCCGGCGCTCGTCTCGCGCATGGTCGACTCCGGGGAGGAGCCCAAGCTCGGCGGCGTAGAGGAGGACATAACGGCGTATTTCAGCGACATCCAGTCGTTCTCGAGCTTCTCGGAGAAGCTGTCACCGCCGAAGCTTGTCGAGCTGATGAACGAGTACCTGACCGCCTGCACCGACATCGTCCAGGCCGAGGGCGGGACGCTCGACAAGTACATAGGCGACGCGGTCGTCGCGATGTACGGCGCGCCGCTCGCGCTGCCGGACCACGCCCACCGGGCGAGCGTGGCCGCCCTGAGGGTCCAGAGGAGGTCCGCAGAGCTCAGGGACAAGTGGATCCGCGAGGGGGACAGGTGGCCCGAGATCGTGCACCGCCTCCAGACGCGCATAGGCCTCAACTCCGGCCCCGCGGTCGTCGGCAACATGGGAAGCCACACGCGGTTCAACTACACGATGATGGGCGACAACGTGAACATCGCCGCCCGGATGGAGAGCGGCGCGAAGAAGTGGGGCGTCTACACGATGTGCACGGAGGCGACGCGGCTCGGCTGCGAGAAGGCCGCTGCGGGCCGAGTCTTGTTCCGTGCGCTCGGCCGGATCGTCGTCAAGGGCCGCACGCTGCCCTTGCCGATCTTCGAGATGGTGGCCCTGGCCGAGGACGTGACCGACGCCAACCGCGAGTGCATCGCGCTCTTCGAGCAGGGCATCCTGAAATATTGCGAGCGCGACTGGGACGGCGCGCTGGCGCTTTTCCGCCGCTCTGAGCCGCTGGAGGTGAACGGCCCCGGCAGGGTCCCGGGCACCCACGACAATCCCTCGCTCGTCTACATCGAGATAACCCGGGGCTACCGCGCCAAGCCGCCGCCGGCCGAATGGGACGGCGTCTTCGAGATGACCGAGAAGTGACGGGTGCTCAGACGCTGACCCGGCCCCGGATGTACGTGGCCCCGTGGCCGGCCATGCGCACCCGGTGCCCGTCCAGCTCGCACCAGAGTTCGCCGCCCCGGCTCGAGAGCTGCCTCGCGTGGAACTTGAGCTTGCCGAGCCTGGAAGCCCAGTAGGGCACGAGGGTGCAGTGCGCCGAGCCCGTCACCGGGTCCTCCGCGATGCCCGCGTCCGGCGCGAAGAAGCGTGACACGAAGTCGCAGTCGTCCCCGGGCGCGGTGACGATGATCCTTCCGGGCTCGACCGGCTTGAGGGCGGCGTGGTCGGGCCTCAGGTCCTTCACCTGCGCGGCAGTCCCATAGACGCAGAGCCACATGCGCTCCGAGCACAGGACCTCGTCCGGGCGCCGCCCCAGGCCCTCGAGGAGACCCTTCGGCGCGCCCCTTGGCTTTGCGGGCCTCGCCGGGAAATCGAGCTCGATCTTGGTGCCGACGCGCCGAACGGACAGGGGGCCCGACTTCGTGTCGAACACGAAGGGCGATTCGCTCTGGCCCAGCTCCGAGAAGAGGACATGCGCCGCGGCCAGGGTCGCGTGGCCGCAAAGGTCGACCTCGACCGCGGGCGTGAACCAGCGCAGCCCGGCCCGGGCCGTTGCGGTCCTCACGAAGAACGCCGTCTCGGAGAGGCCGTTCTGCGCCGCGATGCGCTGCATGAGCTCGTCCTTCGGCCAGGATTCGAGCGGGACCACCGCGGCGGGGTTGCCGCCGAAGGGCCGTTCGGTGAACGCGTCGATCCAGTAGAAGGGAAGGTCCATCGGCGTCTTCCCTCAGTGGTTCTTGGAGTCCTGGGAGGACGTGGAGGATGAGGGCGAAGCCGGCGCCGACGCCGGGGCAGACGCATGGCTGCCCTCGAAGTGCGATGCCGGGGCGAAATGCGAGGCGCCGGCTGAATGCCCCGCCGAAACAGTGGCGCCCCTCATCGGGTGCGGCGCCGGGCCGTAGTTCTGGCTCCGTCCGGCTGCAGCCTCGGTCGGTTTCCTGGGGTGGACAGGCTGTGGCCACGGATGCATGCCTGGCGGCGGGTGCCTGTGGTCGACATGCGGGGGATGCCATGTCCCGCCGCCATGCCAATAGTCCCATCCTCCGGTCCACAACCCGAAGCCGATCCAGTCGGGCCAGTAGGAGAGCCACGGACCCACCGGGTAGGGCCCGGAGTAGGTTATCTCTGCGTTGCCCCCCCAGAAGTACGCATCCGAATCGTAGACGGGCACGTAGAGGCCGTCGGCCTGCCCGGGCAGGATGCCGGTCTGCCCGTCCTCGGAGTATTCCTGCTGCAAGAAATTCGAGGCCAGGGCGCCCGAGGCGACGGCCTCGCGCCTGAGCCGCTGGATCGCGTCCATCACGTCCCTTGGGGAATCCAGGAACGCCTGTCCCAGGGCCCGGGTCCACTCCTGGTTCTCATCCAGCCACTGGATGACGGACGGATAGCGGGCGAGAGCGCGCACGCTCGGATCCCACGGTTGCGAGTCCAGGCGGCTGAGGTCCCCGTACTGGACAAGGTAGGCGCGCGCGGCGGAAATGTCCGAGGGGACCGTGGATGCGGGCAGGACCAGGGCGAGCAGCGGGTCGGGATACAGCGCGATCGGCCCGACGAGGCGTTCAAGCGGGCTGGGCTGAGCGGCGGCCGGCGCGCCGGGCGGGGCGGGCGGCGGAGGCTGCTGCGCGGCGGTCTGGACCGGGACGTACTCTATGCAACCCTGCAGGAGCGCGGCGGCCGCGATCACAAATGCCGGAACTGGGCTTCGGCGGGAGGTCATGGCCGATTGTGACACCCCGGCCGGCCGGCCGCAAGGACGCCGCTCAGTGGGGCTCCCCCCGTCCGATCCGGCAGATCTCGGCAATCGCGGATGCGTACGCGGAGGCGCCCAGCTCGAGCCACCGCTCGCCCTTCTGCGCGGTGGCCGCTGCCGCGTCTCCCATGATCCCCGACTTGGAGATGTCCCGCGAGGCCCAAGCCTGCAGCGCAGGCGCCGCCACAGGGCGGACCTCGCCCGGGTCAGCCAGCCGAGCCGGATATTCGCAGACGGCCTTCGACATGTCCGTGAACCGGGCGGCGGCCGCCAGCATCCATGAGGTCTCGACCTCGCCGGCGTGGATGCCGAAAGTTGCCTCCCCGGCGGAGAGCCCGGGCACCTGGGCCGAGGGCAGCAAGGCGGCCCTCATCCTGAGCTGCGCCCGGATCTCCCGAAGCGTCGGCACGATGACGGGGACGTTTCCGCCGTGGGTGTTGATGACCGCGATCGAGCGGAATCCCCAGGCGTGGACCTGGCGCGCGACCGCGAGGACCTGGGAGCGCAGGGTGTCCCTCGAGATCATGAGCGTGCCGGGGAAGCCCGTGTGCTCGTTGCTCTTGCCGACCGTGATCGGCGGCGCGACGTAGCAGGACGACCCGGCGGGAAGGCGCGAGAGCGCAAGACAGAGCCACACCTGGCCCATGAGCGCGTCCACGGCGACCGGCATGTGCGGGCCGTGCTGCTCGATGGCCCCGGTCGCGAGGATCACCGGGGCCCAGGCCTTGTCCGGGAGCGCCCTTATGCGGCGCGCCGTCATGGCCGGAAGATAGCGGTCGCGGTAGCCCGGGAAGTTCATGGGAGGGTGATCTTGGCGCTCAGCGCCGGGCGCTCCCAGATGTCGGACAAGAGCTTGGCGAGCCGCCCGGCCGCCCTCGAAAGGGCGGCGGGCGCCTCGGAGCGGGCCCGCACGAGGGTCAGGGCCGGGCCGGCAAGCGGCGTCACCGGCTCCTCCCCCCAGGCCGCCGCCGTCGCGCCGCCCGTCCCGCATTCCTCCGGCTCAACGCCGCCGAGGGCCGTAACAAGGGTCTGGACGACGCGGCGGTCCCGGCTGCGTTGCGGGTGGAAGTCCAGGCCGAGCGCGCTCAGGTGCACGATGAACATCTGCAGGCCCCTGGAAACCCGCAGGTCGCGGGCGGCTGCGGCGCAGAGCTCCTCGTTCCACGGGCTCGAGTTGACGATCGCCACGCGGCGGAACCCGCAGGCCGCGACGGATGCCGCGACCTCGGCTATGAGCGCGTGCGCCGCGGTCTGCTCCACCGCGAAGGCGCAGGAGGGGTCGGCCCCGAACACGAACCTGAGCGGCGGCAGCACGAGCGGCCTTCGGTCGGCCGACACGAGTCCGCAGGCGCCGCGCAGCACGTGCATGAGCACGGTCTCCTCGGCGTCAAGGGCGTGCCCGATGCCCCAGTCGGCCATGCCGCACACGGGCATGACGACCACCGTCCCCTCGCGGTTTGGCCAGGACCCGAACCTCGGGTGGGACAGCCAGGGCCAGAACGTCGCCTCGTCGCAGACGCAAAGGGGCGGCGTCGCGGGATGGGTGTCTGCAGGCTCGCTCACCTCGGTCACTTGATTGCAGTCACCTCAACCTCCACGCAACACCCTTCGCGGGCGAGGCCCTTCACCTCGATCAGCGTGCTGGCCGGGCGCGTCTGCGAGAAATGACGGTCCCTGACCAGCGTGAATTTCGCGTAGTCGGGCATGTGCGTCAGGAAGGTCTGGAGCTTGACGACGTCGCTGAAGCCCATGCCGGCGGACTCGAGGATGGAGCCGATCAGGCCGAAGACGAACTCCGTCTGTGCCGCGGCGTCGTTGGGGGCGACCACGTTTCCGCTCCGGTCAACGGCCAGCTGGCCGGTGACGTAGAGGGTCTTGGCGGCGCCGTCCTCGACGAGGATCCCGGGGCTGTAGGCCCCGCGCGGAGCCGGGTGCTTCTCGGGATAGATTAGCGTCTTTTTCATCGGTTTCTGGGTTCCAGTTTCCGCCGCAACGGGATTCAATTTGCAGCGTCTTGCGCTTATGTCCCTAAAAAACGGCGTGCGTCGCATGAGAATTACCCCCCTTTTACCCGCTACAGCTCTTGCGCTTTGCCTCTCGGCGGGGACGTCGGCCGCCCAGACCGCGGATCCCGACGCGACCGCCGGGGCGAAGGCGGTCCTTGCGTACATCCGACGCCTTTCCGAGAAGGGGGACCGCAAGGTGCTCTCGGGCCAGTTCCTCGACTTCGAGCCCAACGCCACACTTGCCCTGCCGGAGGCGATCCACGGTTCCTCGGGCAAGTGGCCCGCCTTCGTGGGCGTCGACTACATGGATTTTCGCGACCAGCGGGTCGAGTACGAGGTAGCGGACCGCCTCGCGACCGAGTACTGGAAGGAGGGCGGCCTCGTCGAGGTGAGCGTCCACATGACCGACCCGGCCAACCCGAAGGGCGGGGGCCTCAGGGACCATGGGGTGCGTCTCGGCGACCTGTTGGCCAGCGGGTCGGCGGCGAACGCCGCGTGGCTTGCCGAGCTCGACACGATCGCCGCGGGTCTTGGGCGCCTGCAGGATGCGGGAGTCGTCGTCCTCTGGCGCCCGTTCCACGAGATGAACGGCGGCTGGTTCTGGTGGGGCGCAAAGCCCCCCAAGGACTTCATCGCCCTGTGGAGGCAGGTATTCGGGTACCTCACCGAGGTGAAGCACCTTCACAACCTGATCTGGGTCTACAGCCCCAACATGGGCCTGAGCGCGAGCCGCTACTACCCGGGCGACGGCTACGTCGACATGGTCGGCCTCGACGCCTACACCGACTACATTGACCAGAGGCACATCAAGGGCTTTGATGGACTCCTGAAGCTGGACAAGCCGGCCGGATTTGCCGAGTTCGGCCCGCACGACTCGTCCAATCCGACGGGCGACTACGACTACACGAGGTTCAACCAGGGCCTTGCGGCGAGTTTCCCGCAGGCGGTCTTCTTCATGGCGTGGAACGACAAATGGAGCCCGGCCACGAACCTTCGGGTCCGGGAATTCTACAACGATCCGTCGATTGTGACCCGCGACGACATCCCGCCCGGACTGGGAAGGTGAGGCCGGGCTAGGCTGCCGCCGGCGGAGGGGGCATGGTCTCGATCCTGCCCAGCAGGAAGACGAACGCCAGGACGCCGACGACCAGGATGGCGCCCGCGCCGATGAAGGCCCCGGCGAACGAGTGCGTGAACTTGACGATGAAGCCGGTGGCGATCGGAGCGGCGATTCCCATCAGGTTGACTGCGAAGTTCATGATGCCGCCCACGGCCCCGACTCCGCCCTTGGGCGCGATCAGCGACGGCATCGACCAGCCGACGGGCGCGGCGGCGGCGAGGCCGCCCAGCGAGACCGAGAGCCAGACGGTCTGCCACAGGGGGCTCGTGGTCCCGGTGACCCCGATGACGGCGAGACCTAGGATCATGCCGCAGACGAGGACGCTCTTGCGCACCCGGGTCTCGTCCGCGCCGCGCGCGATCATGGTGTCAATCAGCCAGCCGCCCACAGCCAGGTCCGTGACCGTGCCGACGGCCCACGGCGCCGCGGCGAGCACCTCGGCGGCAAGGATGCTGAGCCCGCTCGTGCTCACGAAGTAGTTTGGGAGCCAGGTGAGGAACAGGTAGAAGGAATAGCCGTAGGCCCCGAAGCCGATCGCCAGCCCCCAGACCTTGGGCTGGTGCAGCAGGTAGCCCAGCATCTGCGCCGAGCCCGACTCGGACAGCCCCTCGGGCACCGCGCCACCCGACACGATGTGCTCGCGCTCCGCCGCGCTCAGCCGGACGTCGGCGCTCGGATCCCTGTAAAGCGCGCAGAAGGCGACAAAGTACACGAAGCTTATCGCCGAGGTGATGGCGAAGCCCCAGCGCCACCCGAAGCTGACCACGGCGAAGGCGATTATCGGGATGCCGACCACGTTTGAGAACTTGGCCGAGGCGTCGAAAATCGCGGTGGCCCGGGCCCGCTCGCCGCGCGGGAACCAGTGGCCCGTCGCCTTGGAAACAACCGGGAAGGAGGGCGCCTCGGCGACTCCAAGCAGGAGCCTGGCAGCGACGACGCCCCAGTAGCCGCCAGCCACAGCGGTCACGGCCGAGGCGATCGTCCACAGAAGCGAGCCGACGCGCCCCACGCGGGTCACGCCGAGCCTGTCGACCGCTAGGCCCAGGGGGATCTGCAGCGCGGTGTACGTCCAGGAGTAGGCGCTGAACAGGAAGCCCAGGTAGACGGGGTCCAGGCTGAACGCCTTCTGGAGCTGTGGCGCCGCGACAGAGAGGTTGATCCGGTCAAGAAAGCTCACGAGTATGCCCGAGCCCAGGAGCAGGCCGATGCCCCAGCGCCTGCGCGGGATTGCGGTCTGGGGTTTGGCGGGCATGCAGGCAGAAGACCATCGCCGCGCGGCCGCGTTTGCAAAGTTTGTATTTGGCAAAAAAGGAGCCACGTTTCTCATCTGCTCCACCCCCCAAGAAAGACACGATGACCACCACCCAGGCACCCCGAACAATGCTCCGGTTGATCCTCGCGGCCTGCTTCGTCGCGGCCATGGCCGGCCGAACCCTCGCCGAGGAGACCCCCGCGGTGATCCATCTCTGGGACAACGGCGCCCCCGGCTTCGAGTCCAGGAAGGACATGCCGGAGGTTGCGGTGCAATGGGGAATCGCGGGGATCAACAACCCGTCGCTCACCGTTTTCCTGCCCCCGCAGGGAAGGGCCACGGGCGCCGCGGCCGTCATCGTGCCCGGGGGCGGCCACAGGATGCTGGTCGTCGACCTCGAGGGCTATGCGCTCGCAAAGTGGCTGGCCTCCAAGGGCGTCGCCGGGTTCGTGCTCAAGTACCGGCTCGCGAAGGACCAGACTGCCAAGGAGTCGCCGTACCGGATCGACGTTGAGGAGCTGCAGGACACGACCCGGGCGCTGCGGCTTGTGCGCAGCAGGGCCGCCGAGTGGGGAGTCGACCCGGGCCGCATCGGCGTCATCGGCTTCTCGGCCGGCGGCCACTTGGCGGCGATGGCGAGCATGCGCTTCGACCCGGGCAACCCCGCCTCCGCCGATCCCGTCGAGCGAGTGAGCTCCAGGCCCGCCTTCCAGGTCCTCGTCTACCCGGGCGAGCCCGAGCAGATCGAGCCGACAAGGGATTCTCCGCCCGCCTTCCTCGTTGCGGGCTCCGAGGACAACCTTGCGGACGGCCTTTCCAGCGCCTGGCTCCGCTTCAAGAAGGCGGGCGTCTCGGCCGAGCTGCACATCTACGCGGGGGTCGGACACGCGTTCAACTTCCGGCCGAACCCGCACCCGGTGGGGACATGGGGCGACCGCATGTTCGACTGGATCGCGGACAGCGGGTTCCTGAAGGCGAAGGGCTAGGGCCCGCCGGGGGTTCCTGCGGGGCGGGCTGGGCGCGACGGACCGGCCGGCCAAATCCGGGCTCGCTTGGGGCGGGTCGCGCGGCAAAGTCTAGGGGGGATGTCGCTGGTATTTCTAAGTTTGGTCCTGGCCGCGCTTTGGATCAATCTGGTCGGTGCGGGACTGGCCGCGTCGGCGATCGTGGGCGACTACGTGATCGCAAGGTTCGCCGGCCTCGTCGCGGCGTGCCTCCTCGGATTCTTCCTCGAGCACTTCGCGGGGTGGGGGCCGCACCCGCCTCTGCTTCCGCTAACGACGGGCCTTTCGCTCCTTCTGATATGGAGGCGCCGGGCCACCCTGCGTGCGAACTGGCCGCACGAGGCGCTTTTCGGGGCCGGCTTCCTCTACTGCTTCGCCTGGCGGTACACATTCCCCGACATCGACTTCACCGGGGAGAAGATGCCGAACCTGGCGATGATAGGGGCCTACATGAGGGGGACGAGGCTGCCCGCCCCGGATTTGTGGCTGCCACCGTTCCGGCTCAACTTCTACTACAGCTTCCAGCACTACGGAGCGTCCCTGCTCGGACGGCTGCTCGACGTGGGCCCGGGAGTAAGCTACCATCTGGCCTACTGCACTCTGGTCGGTATGATCGTGGTTCTCACGGCCAGCACCGTGTCGCGGTTCTGCGCCCGGCCCCTGGGGCGGTGGATCGGCACGCTCTCGCTCCTTCTCGGCGGCAGCGGCGCCGCCGTCGCGGCACACGTCCTCCTCCGCAGCGCGTTCATACTCGACAGCGTCCGGTTCGTGGGCGGCTCGATGGTCCACGGGCAGCTGAATGCGCTCGGCCGGCTCGCTGCCGCGTGGATGGCCAGGCCCGGGGTCGAGCCCAGGGACCTGCCGATGGAGCCCATGAGCTACATCGTCGTGAACGGCGACTACCACCCCCCGCTCATCGGATACGCGCTCCTCGCGTTTGCGACGACCCTCATCGCGGCCCAGGCGTCGGGCGCGCAGGGCCGCGCGCGCTGGGTCAACAACATGCTGCTGGCCGCGACCCTCCCGGTCTGCCTCATCTCAAACGCCTGGGTGTTCCCGCTGCAGTGCATGCTCGTCGCAGGCTGGTTCCTCTACCGCGCCCTCGGCGGCGACAGGGACTACCTGGTGCCGGGCCTTGTGGGCCTGGCGGCCGCCGCCGCTCTGGCGTATCCCTACCTGATCGAGTTCACGCAGCAGGCGATCGCAAGCAACGCCGCGATCAGTTTCACGCAGGCCCAGGACCGCACGCCGGCCCTGGGATGGCTGCTCACGTTTTGGCCGGTGGTCGGCATCATGCTGCTGAGCCTGCTGAACAGGGAGCGGCGCTCCCTCGTGCTCTTCCTCGTCGTGATCTGGGGGATCGAGCTTGCGGCCACCGAGCTGCTGTACAACCACGACGTCTACGGAGGGGTCTGGAGCCGCTTCAACACGACGATGAAGTGGTGGTCCTGGGTCTACGCCGGCATCGTGCTGACGCTGGGCGCGATCAACCTCGGCTCGGATTCGGCGGTGTGCCGCCTGGGGACGCTAGCGATGCTTGTGCCGACGCTGTGGTTCGCCGCGGACCTGGAGATTCAGTTCACGAGGAGCGAGAAGCCCTCGGTCGGCAGGCTTGACGGGTCCGGGTGGATCAAGGACCCCGTCATCCAGGACATGATATCCGAACTCGGATCGAGGCCGGACGGCGTGGCGCTGCAAAGCGGCCTGACCATGGCGAACACGGAGGCGCCCGCGGTCTCCCTGTTCGCCGGCAAGCAGAGCTTCATCGGCTGGCCCTGGCACGAGACCACCTGGCGGGGGTCCTTCATGGAGATCCGCGAGCGGCTTGCCCAGGACGACGCATTCTATGAGGGGAAGATCCCGGAGCCGCTCAGCTGGCTTTTGCACAACAACGTCAGGTACGTGCTCTGGCTTCCGAGGGACAACTTGGACGGGAACAAGCGCTTCCGGCCGATCTTCGAGCGCATCCATTCGCGCTACTACTGGCACCACCTTTACGGCGACGACGACACGTTCCAGATCGGCTTCTGGGAGCGCATCGACGACTCCCGGGCCCGCTAGGGCGGGCCGCTCAGCCGGGGCCCTGCGCCGTGCGGCCCCCGTCCTTGATGGGCACCGCGAATTTGTACTCGATGTCCCAGGGGAAGAAGATCCACTTGTTCTGCTTGAACTCCTTGACGCACGTGTCGACGATCGGCCGGCCAGCCGGCTTGGCGTAGAGCGTCGCGAAGTGGGCCTTGGGCAGGAGCTTGCGCACGACGCCCGCGGTCCTCCCCGAATCGACCAGGTCGTCTATGAGAAGGTAGCCATCGCCGTCGCCCGCGACGCTCTTGAGGATGCGCACATCGGACTGCTCCTGCTCGGCCTTGCCGCTCGACGACGAGGCGTAGCTCATGACGCAGACGGTGTCGATGAGCCGGATGTCGAGCTCCCGGGCGACCAGGGCCGCCGGCACGAGGCCCCCCCGGGTTATGGCGATGATTCCCTTCCAGGAACCCTTGGCGTGGAGCATCTCCGAGAGGTACCGGGCGTCGCGATGCAGTTCGACCCATGAGACGATGATCTCGTCCTCATAGCGTGAGCGGGGCATGCGGGAGGCTGTGCGACTATCGGGAGCCGATCAACACCGATCGTGGAGGGACCGCCGCCAGAGGGATGTTGCCCTCCCGCGATGTCCGCACCTAGCCTCGGGGCTGCCGTGTCCGAAGCGCCGCATCATCACCGGGTCCCTCTCGCGCCAGCGCCGTGATCAGTCTCTTCAAGAAGAGGCCCGCCGGCGCCCGCGCAAGGGAGCTTCCCCGCATCGAGGTGCCCTGCGAGGTCCGGGACTTCTTCGTCTTCCGCGACGTGCTCTTCGCGAGGGGGTACGTCGATCGGGCCGGCGGGGCGGACCCCGTGATCTCCGTCAGGCTCTGGGACGGCACCGAGCACGCGGTGAGCCATGCGCCCGACGACTTCAACCTCCCGACGCCGCAAAGATGCACCTTTCGCTTCAGCCTTGCGCTGCCCGTCAACACGCCGGTCGAGTCGATCCTCAAGATTTCGCTCATCTTCGACTTTCCGGCGGGGCGCCTCGAGAGGGGCGACTTCGCCGGGGAGGCCGCGAAGCACGACCGCTTTCTCAACAGCGAGGCGGGCTTCTGGGAGTATGTCAGCGCGAGGCCCAACGCCAACGTCCTGGAGATCGGCTCGCGGGCGCGCTCCGGCATAAGCAGGCGCTCCCTGTTCCCGGCGACCTGCAACTACACCGGGTTCGACATCGTGGCCGGCGAGAACGTCAACTGCGTCGGCGACGCGCACGCGCTCTCGAGGCTCCTTCCCCTCAATCATTTCGATGTGGTCTTCTCCGTGTCGGTCTGGGAGCACCTGTGCATGCCCTGGCTGGTCTCGCTCGAGCTGAACAAGGTGATGAGGACGGGGGGCCTTGCAATGATCAACACTCACCAGTCGTGGCCGTCCCACGAGGAGCCGTGGGACTACTTCCGCTTCTCGGACTACTCATGGGACGCGCTCTTCAACGCCGACACGGGCTTCGAGATCGTCACCCGCGGCACGGGAGTGCCGTGCGTCATGGGCCCGTCGCAGCTCAACCCCGCGGTCCAGGCCTCCAGGATAGACTGGCACTACGGCTACCTGGCCACCCGGTGCGTCGCGCGCAAGGTCGGCGAAACAAGCCTGTCCTGGCCGGTCGACCCGGGTCTCGTCACCAAGGGCAGCTACCCGCACTAGCAGGCCGGATGCTCCCGGCGCTTCAGGGTCCGGGCGAGGGAAGGAAGAGGTTGAGCCGGTGCTCCCTCAGGTATTCCAGGCGATCATCCAGCTTCCCGGGATAGATTGGAAAATGCGCGGCCTTGTCGGCTGCGGCCTGGTCGAGCGTTCGCAGGTACTCGGCCTTCCAGGCCGAGCGGCCCTCGCTGTACCAGTTCGCGCCCCAGACCTCATAGGGCCTCGCGAAGGCTGTCGCCGGGACCAGAAACGCGCCGTAGGCCAGCGCGAGCCAGAATAGGGGCCGCCTTTGCGAAAGGACGAGGGCCTGAAGCAGTATGGCGAAGCCGGCCGGAATGAGGAGAGCGACGTAGCGGGACGAGTAGGGGGCGATGGGCCCCGTGAACACCCGCCCGACCGCGCAGTTGACGCAGAAGAGGATGGAGAACGCTGAGAGGCAGAAAAGCACGACGCTGCGGGGCTCCCGCTCCACGCCCCGCAGCACGCATCGCACCCCGTTCCATGCGCAGATCACCACGAGCACGGCCGCCACCGCGAGGCCGAAGACAGTCTCCGCCGTGGAGAGCAGTGGCATGCCGTAGAAGTGCCCGAGCAGCCTCGCGACAAAGACGACGTATTCGGCGGGGTGCTCGTAGGGGAATCGGAACCCCGCAACAGCCGGCTGAAAGGTGTAACCGTGGGCGAAAAGCGCCCAGGCCGCGCATGCCAGCGCGAGCGCGGTGGCGGCCAGGAGGGCGTGCCGGCGCTCACCCGCCCTCCACGCCTGAACCGTCTCGACCATCAGGAGGGGCGGCGTCAGGAGGCCCGCGAACAACCCGAATCCCGTGAAGATCAGCAGGAACGTGAGGGCTGTGATTGCGGCGAGGCGCCAGGCCCGGTCGAGCGCGAACCAAGACAGGCAGTAGGCCATGAGGAGGGCCAGCGGCACCGCGGCGTAGGAAAGATTCACCGCACCGGTATAGATCTCATACTGGTGGGTGTTCGTGAACAGGAGAGGGACCGCGGCCAGAAGGACGGGGCGTCCGCAAAGGCCGAAGCGCGCGGCGAGCAGCATGGCCATCGCCGCCGCAGCCATCATGATCAGGCAGGCCGCGAAGGCGTCCCAGCGCGAGTTCCACCCGCTCGCGTTCGCGATCATGCGGGTGAGCACCAGGCCAAGTCCCTCGCGATGCGGGCCATGCTGGCGCGAAAACGTGTCCCACCAGCCTTGGTTCTCGAACATCGGCTTATAGAAGTCCCATTGGTCCCAAAACAGCACGTTGACCGCATGTCTGTCGACGAACAGCAGCTGCCTCGCGGCCAGCCATGCGAACAGGGCGGCAACGAGCATGTATTGCAGCCAGCCCATGGGGCCGGAGCCGGGTGCACCAGCGTCTGCCGGAGTTCCCCTCGCGGGGCTGCTTTGGATGTCGTTGGAGTCCATGGGCGTCTGGCGGGTACATCGACGCTAGAGCGTCGGCGACGCTCTGCGAACGCAAATCTCGGGGCGCGGGCCGCCAACATTAAAATGGCTCATATTAATTGCGATCGACTGGCGAAATAGGGGTCTAGATGCACCGTTGATAGGCAAGAAAATGAAAGAGAATGCCCCGAGGCTTCGGGTGGCTTGGCCGGCCAAGGATTTGACCGGTGCTCGGGGAAAAGCTGCAGAAAATCGGTCCGCAGGCTCTGTCACTTTTAGTCTGTTGTGGTAAGTGCTAAAATCCTCACCATGACCAAGAAAGCCAAGGCGCGGAAGCCGAGGTCGGATGCCCAGATAAGGCTTGGCGCCATGGTGAGGGCGTGTCGCCACCGATTGGGCCTGACGCAGGATGAGCTTGGCTGGCGGTCGAATCTGCACCGCACGTACATCGCGGACGTGGAGCGCGGCGCCCGAAACGTAACCCTGCGAAGCATCATGAACCTAGCGAATGCGCTCGAGGTGACGGTCGGGCATATGCTCTCCCACGCGACGGAACCGGCGGCGTCGGATGGCGGTGCGCGGGTGGCGCTGGCGACCGACGTGTCGGACATTCTCCTGGTGGAGGACAATAGCGCGGACGCGACCCTCACCGAGCGGGCGTTCAAGCGGGCCCGCATCACCAACCGCCTGAGGGTTGCGCGCGATGCTGAGGAGGCGCTTGGAATCCTTCTGGGCACCCCGGGCAAGGGCCGGAGGTTGCCGATCCGGCCGAGACTCATCCTGCTCGACCTCAAGCTGCCGGGGATGTCGGGCATCGAGTTGTTGCGCAGGATCAAGGCGGACCGGCGCACGAGGGACATTCCGATCGTCGCGCTGACCGTTTCGTGGAGCGACAAGTCCATCATCGAGTGCAGCCGGCTTGGAGCGGAGAACTTCATCATCAAGCCCTTTGGCATCGAAAGCCTGATCCGGCTGGCTCCCAAACTCGACCTGCATCTGACACTAGGATCTTCGGTTAATTGAGACTGTTTCCCCGGGGGCGCGCAGGCGCCTGCCCCGTGCATTTCCCATGAGGGCCCGCATTTCGCGGGCCCCCGTTCAAACAAGAACCCTTCCGGACCGCTAACCCCACACCCCTAGGCTTCGCCGGCGCCGGAGCCATTTGCCCCAAACGAGCATGCAGATCCAGGAACATGGTCAGCAGGCCCAGGTCGATGAGGACCTCAGGGCGTCCCTGCGCGAGACCGCCGAGTTAAGGATTGCCCTGGATGAGCATGCCATCGTGGCGATCACCGACCCGCGGGGGAAAATAACATACGTGAACGACAGGTTCTGCTCCATTTCGAAGTACTCCCGCGAGGAACTGCTCGGGCAGGACCACCGGATCATCAATTCCGGACACCATCCGAAGGCCTTCTTCAAGGACCTGTGGACGACGATCATCGATGGGAGGGTCTGGCGGGGAGAGATCAGGAACAGGGCCAAGGACGGCACGCACTACTGGGTGGCCACGACGATTGTTCCCTTTCTCGATGACCAGGGACGCCCGCACCAGTTCGTCGCGATTCGCACCGACATCACCGAGGCGAAGCGGGCCGGGGCCGCAGCGGCGCACCTTGCGGCGCTCGTCGAGTCCTCCGACGACGCCATTGTGGGCAAGGACCTCCTTGGAATCGTGACGTCCTGGAACCGGGCCGCCGAGAATCTGTTTGGCTACGGTGCCAAGGAGATGGTCGGCCAGCCGATCACACGGGTGATCCCGGCGGACCGCCGGGACGAGGAGGCGCGGATCCTTGGCGCGATAGGCCGCGGCGAGACCGTCAGGAACTTCGAGACGGTGCGCCAGCGAAAGGACGGCAGCCTGATTGACGTCTCCGTGACGATCTCGGCCGTTCGCGACCACGCGGGCCGCATTGTCGGGGCGTCAAAGGTGGTGCGCGACATCACCGAGCGGAAGAAGGCGGAGGCGACCATACGGCAGCTCAATGCGAGCCTCGAGCTGCGCGTCGAGGAGCGCACGGCGCAGCTGGCGGCGGCGAACAGAGAGCTCGAGGCCTTCTCGTACTCCGTCTCGCACGACCTCAGGGCGCCGCTGCGCGCGGCCGACGGATTCTCGCAGGCGCTGCTCGAGGACTTCGGCCCCCTGCTGCCCGAGGAGGCGCGGCGCTACCTCCGCACGATCCGCATCTCGACCCAGCGCATGGGGGCCCTCATTGACGACCTGCTTGCGTTCTCGCGCCTGAGCCGCCTGGAGGTGAGCAGGCAGATGGTCGACCAAGGCGAGCTTATCGAGGCCGTGCTTGACGAGCTGGGACGCCCATGGAAGGACCGGTCGATCGACATCACCCTCGGCAAGCTGCCAAGTTCCTCGTGCGATCCGGCCCTTCTCAGGCAGGTGTGGCTCAACCTCGTGGGAAACGCCCTCAAGTACACGCGCAAGCGCGAGAGGGCTGAGATCGAGATCGGCTGCCTCAGGACGGGCGGTGTGGACGCCTTCTTTGTCCGGGACAACGGCGCGGGCTTCGACATGCGCTATGCCGAGAAGCTCTTCGGGGTCTTCCAGCGCATGCACAGGGCGGAGGATTACGAAGGGATGGGCATAGGCCTTGCGATCGTGCGGCGCATCGTGGACCGGCACGGCGGAAGGGTGTGGGCCGAAGCCGCCGTCGATCGGGGGGCCACGTTCTTCTTCACCCTCGAAGGGGGCGCCCCGGCATGATTGCGCCCAAGTCAGCCGAGATCCTCCTCGTCGAGGACGATCCCCAGGATGTCGAGCTCACGCTGCGCGCGCTGAAGAAGGCCAAGCTCTTCAACCCTATCCATGTCGCCCGCGACGGGGAGGAGGCCCTGGACTACCTGTTCTGCGAGGGCGCGCATTCCGAACGGCGGGCGAGCGACGAACCCAGCCTCGTCCTGCTCGACCTCAAGCTGCCCAAGGTGGACGGCCTCTCGGTCCGCAGGCGCATCAAGGGCGACGGGCGCACCAGGGAGATCCCGGTGGTCGTGCTGACCTCGTCGGGGGAGCAGAGCGACGTCGTCAGCTCGTACAGTCTCGGCGTGAACAGCTACATCGTTAAGCCCGTCAACTTCGAGCGCTTCTACGAGGCCGTGCGCGAGATCGGCCTCTACTGGCTCCTTTTGAATCAGCCGCCCAAGCCGGGCCCCTGAAACGCCGAACCGATGCAAAGGCCGCTGCGAGTGCTCGTGCTGGACGACAACCCCGACGACGCGGCCCTCATTTACAGGTCGCTTCGGAGATCGGGCTACGAGCCCGTCGGGTCGACGATGGACACTGAGGAGGCCTTCCTAAGGGAGCTCAACGGAGAGATCGACCTGATCATCTCGGACTATGCGATGCCGCAGTTCGGCGGCCTGCGGGCGCTGGAGCTCCTGCGCCAGAGCGGGCTGGACGTCCCGCTCATCATCGTTTCGGGAACGATCGGCGAGGACACGGCGGTGGAGGCCATGAGGCTTGGAGCGAGTGACTACCTGCTCAAGGACAGGCTCGTGCGTTTGGGGGCCGCGGCCGAGCGCGCCATCGCCGAGCGCCGGCTCCGCCGCGAGATGCGGGCGGCTGAGGAGCAGCTGGCGGCGGAGCGGATGAAGGCCATGCGGTGCTCGAGGAGTCCAACCGTCGCTTCCATGAGATACTGGAGAACGTCGAGTTGGTAGCCATGACGCTCGACAGGAGCGGCACGGTCACCTTCTGCAACGACTTCCTGCTGTCCCTCGCGGGCTGGAGGCGCGAGGAGGTGATCGGTCACTCCTGGTTCGACAGGTTCCTGCCGACATCGGCCGCGGACGTGAAGGATATCTTTTTTCGGTCGATCGAAACCGGCGACATTCCGCGCCACCATAGGAATCGGATAAAGACGAAGACGGGCGGCCTGCGGATGGTCGCTTGGAACAACACGATGCTCCGCGACGGGGCCGGGCAGATCACCGGCACGGCCAGCATAGGAGAAGACATCACCAACCGGGAGCGCGCCGAGGAGGCGCTGCGGGAAAGCGAGGCGCAGTTCAGGCAGGTCGTCGAAAGCATCCAAGAGGTCTTCTGGATGATCGACTCGGACAGGAAGAAGGTGATCTACATCAGCCCGGGCTACGAGAAGATCTGGGGGCGCACCTGCGAGAGCCTGTACAATGAGCCGGGCTCGTGGGCCGAGGCCATCCACCCCGAGGACCGCGAGCGCGTCCTGCAGGCCGCGGCGCAGAAGCAGGAGCGCGGCGACTACGACGAGACCTACAGGATCCGAAGGCCGGACGGGACGGTCCGGTGGGTCCGCGACCGCGCCTATGCGGTCCACGACGCGCAGGGGCGCGTGCGCCGTGTCGTCGGCACCGCCGAGGACATTACCGAGTACCGCAGCCTCGAGGAGCAGTACCGCCATGCCCAGAAGCTCGAGGCGATCGGCACCATGGCCGGCGGGATCGCCCACGACTTCAACAACATACTGACGTCGATCATGTGCTACACGGAGCTTGCCAAGTACTCATGCGATCCGGGATCGCCGTCCGCGGAGAACCTGGAGGCCGTCCTGGACGGGGCCAAGCGCGCCGCCGACCTGGTGAGGCAGATCCTGGCCTTCGGCCGGCACCAGGAGCCGAAGCGCCAGCGGGTGAAGCTGAAGGCCGTCATCGAGGAGGCCCTGAAGCTCCTTCGCGCCGCCACGCCGGCGACCATCGAGTTCGACGTGGTGATGGCGGCCGACGCGCCGGCTGTGCTGGCCGACGTTTCCCAGGTCCACCAGGTGGTGATGAACCTCGGCACGAATGCCGTGCACGCGATGAGGGAGCGCCCGGGCAGGCTGTCGGTGCGCCTGAGCAACCTTTGGGTGGGCGAGGGGCTCGCGGCGAGCAGGCCGGCCCTGAGGCCGGGCTCCTATGCGCTGCTCACGGTGACCGACACCGGACAAGGGATAGACGCGGCCACCCTGCCGCGGATATTCGAGCCCTTCTTCACGACAAAGGGCGCGGGGGAGGGGACGGGCCTCGGGCTCTCCACCGTGCACGGAATCATGCGGGCGCACGACGGCGACATCCGCGTCCACAGCACCCCCGGCCACGGCGCGACGTTCGAGCTGTACTTCCCGGCCTACATGGGAAAGGAGGACGATGAGGCGGCTGGCCCTGTCCGGGCCCATAGGGGCAATGGAGAGCGCATCCTGTACGTCGACGACGAGCAGGCCCTGGCCCTGCTCGGCAGGAAGGTACTGGAGCGGCTCGACTACGTGGTCGAATGCCATACGAGCGCCTCCGCGGCCCTCGAGGCCTTCGCTGCGCGGCCGGCCGCATACGATCTCGTCGTCACGGATCAGCTGATGCCCGGCATGACGGGCACCGCGCTCGCGCAGGAACTGCACGCGGCACGGCCCGATCTGCCGATTATCCTTACCACGGGCTTCACGGCCATGCTCACGGATGAGAAGGTCCGGGGCCTTGGCATTGCGAAGCTCATCATGAAGCCGCTGACCGTGGAATCGCTTGGCGCCTGCGTCCACGAGGTGCTCTCGGACTCTAAGGCGGCCCGGGGGGCTGAGAAGCCTTGAGCAGACCGAAGAACGCGTGGGGGTCCAAGACCTCGATGTCCAGCGCCGGAAGCCTTCGGCGCAGGAGCCCGACCGCTTCCTCGATGCCGCCGGTGCTGGCCCACACGATCCGGAAGAAATAGGAGCCGGGCGCGCCGGCGCCACGCCCCTTGATAGCGCCGGCCATCTCGTCGGCCGTCCTTTCCGCGCTCGAGAAGGCATCGCCCGCGTCGTTTATCAGCTCGGTGACCGGCATGCCCCTCCAGACCTGTGTGCGCGCGGGCCGGCCGGTCCCGCTGTGAAAATCATAGATGATCGTGCCGAAGCCGGCCGGTGAAAACCGGGCGAAGGCATCCAGGACCGCCGGCGTCGGCTGGCACCAGTCGAGCACCATGGGCGCGATGTCCATGTCGGCCTCCCGGAAGAAGCGTCTGCAGTGCTCGACGAGAAGCGGCATATTCCGCGGGGGCACGCGGCTGGGGTTAAAGTATCCTGCGGCGCTGGCGTCCGACGTGAATGTGTCCTCCGGCGACGCCATCGCGTAGAAGTAGGCGATCAGGTCGGGATAGGTCTCCAGCAGATTGGGGTTCAATCCCCACGCCAGGGGCAGGCTGCCGCACCCGGGCTTGTGGAAGTTCTTGGGTAGGAATTCATAAAGGGGCGTCGAGGAGTCATAATCCGCCATCAGGATGCACAGGTACGCCTTCCTCCCGAGCGCGGGCGAACGCGTGGCCCAGTGCTGCCGCAGGGGCGCGCGCGGCGCCTGGCTGTGCAGGGACTGGTTGTAGCAGTCGCTTGAGACCGTGTTCTGGTAGCAGTTGTAGGGGGTGATGACCCAGACCGTCTCCCATTCCGTGGGGACCGGCTCGTGCGCGCTGCGGTGGCCGGGCACGTTGCTGTATTTCTTGAAGGAGAAGAACCCGGTGAGCTCGGTCATCTGGCGGCCGGCGGCGTTCCTTTCGGTCGCCCCCAGGATGGCGCGGTAGGTCTCCAGGTCGAGGCCAGGCCTCTGCCCGGGGTCGTCCGCCGGCGCCTCGTCTCCCCACGGCGAAAGGTCGAACACGAACGAGCGGTTGCAGACCGCCCAGTCGCGCGTGACCGCATAGCGGATGTTGCCCCGCTCGCGCGTGCCGAATGAGTCCTCGAAGAGGCAGAGCCTGTGGGATGAGCAGCGCCCCTTGGCCAGGTACTCGCGGACGGCCCAGCGGTACACGTCGTCCTTGCTGCTTCCCGTCTCGGCGCCGGTGAACATGCCCCTCAAGTCCCTGATCACGCGAAGGCCCCATGCCCCGAGCTCCTCGTCCGCAAGCTCGGGGCTGAGCACGACGGCGTCCTCGACGCCGGCGATCGTCGTGGCCACGTTGAGCGTTGCGGGCACCCGGGGGTCCCAGATCACCGCGCCCTTGAGCCTTGCGCCGGCAAGTCTGACCAGGGCGTCGATATCAGCGACAGGCTCAAGCGGCCTGCCCTGGAGCCACCGGCCGCCACTCGAGAGCACATCGAGCCAGAACCGCGGATGCTCGTCGCCCTTCGAAAGGACGTACAGGTCGGGCGAATCCCTGTTCACCACCCCCTGGATGCATGCAACGGCGACGGCTTCGTCGTAGGACCGCCTCGAGCCGTCCTGGGCGAGCACGAAAACGTGCAATGGCGGGCGCGGGTCGGCCGCCGCAGCCGCGCCGGACACAAGCGCCACTAGGGCGGCGCAAGCCGAGGCCATTCGCCGAAGGCGCGCAAGACGCCTGATTGAACGCTGGGGCCCACCCGCGCAATTGCTCATGGCAACCGCGCCTCTGGACACGGCAGCGAACGAGCGCCGCGACCGCTGCGCCGGCATTGCCTTGTGGGGCCGCGCAGCCTTCTTGAGCTGATGTCGTCACTGGCTCGGTCAAGCAGGCGCACCCGTCGACCGCAGAAAATCTCGAAGGCCTGTAGCCATTCCCTAACTAAATGGCCGCTAGGGACATGATGATAGCGTTTAAACTTCACACCGGCGCCTTTCCTCTGGGGAATGGGGTCCTTGGATCGGTTATCTCAGGGTCTGTTGTCTTTTCCCACTATCAAGATGCAATGGATCAGGCCGGCGGATCAATCCTGCATCTTGGTTTTCATAAGGCCTTTCAACGCCGCCGGGATGAGGCCCGTCTGGCGCCCAAAACCGCTACTTGATTTGCCGGCAGGATCTCATTGCGGCGCGGCCTTAAGGGTCGCACTCTGGCCTTCTGGCTTACTAAAATTGCACGAAACCGAGACGCCTGAACTTTCTGGGCCCTACGCAATCCCGGAAAGCCTGCGCGTCCCGCCGACAGGAAATCGCACTCAGAAACCATGACCAACTCAAAGTCCCCATCCACCCGCTCATACATCTTCAGGGCCGCCACGATCGCCATCGGCTGCGTCCTGGGCCTTGTGCTCTCAAATGGCCCCGCCCTCAGGGCAGCCGGCCAGGTGCCGCTCCAGTCCCTTGACGACAAGGCGCCAGCCCTTCCGCTCACCTCCTCGTTTGAGAAGGTCGAGGGAGCCGAGGCCGGCCCGTACGTGCTCAAGCTTCAGAACACGTCAAAGGACGCCCTCAAGGTCACGGCGCAGGTGCTGACAAGCCTTCCGTCTCATGCAAACCGCAAGACGCGGGACATTCCAGAGCACGTCATCGAGGCGGGCCAAAGCTGGTCCATTCCGGACCTGGCCGCGTCCGACAAGGTCACCGTTACGGCTCCCGGGTTTGCCCCGCTTGAGCTGACGGTCCCGTAGCCCGCGTCGAAGGTCGTGGGCCGCTGGGAATCAGCTCAGCCCATCCGCGGTCCAGGTGACGCGCGGTGGAATCTGTCCGCTGTCTAGGAATTCTCGGGGCCTTCGAAGGTGGCTGCGGGGTTGATTACTCGTGGCCCGCGTTCAACTTTGCCCTTCCAAGAGCCGACGCTCCGATCGCATCGGCAGCGCCGCAACCGACCGGGGCAGAAAGAACACTTGAAAACCATGACCACGCGAAACCGGATCGCCATTCCCTTCCTGCTGGCGTTGCTCGCCGCCTGCCCGCTGGGGGCCGCGACCCCGACCGACTGGACTGCCGTTGCGGCGCGCGAGGCGCCCGCCTGGGTCCGAAGCGCGGTCATCTATGAGGTCTTTCCCCGGCAGTTTTCGCAGAAGGGGGACTTTGCGAGCATCACGGCGCGGCTTGACGAGCTCAAGGCCCTCGGCATCGACGTGCTCTGGCTCATGCCGGTCCACCCCATCGGCCACCTCAGGTCCAAGGGAAGCATCGGCAGCCCGTATGCGGTGCGGGACTACTACGCGGTTAACCCGGACTATGGCACCAAGGACGACCTGCACCGGCTGATCGACGGATCCCACGCGAGGGGGATCAGGGTCATCATCGACATGGTCGCGAACCACACCGCATGGGACAGCGTGATGATGTCGCACCCGGGCTACTACAAGCAGGACGGCGCCGGCCATGTGATCTCTCCGCACCCGGGCTGGTCGGACGTCGCCGGCCTCAACTACGCCAATCCCGAGACGCGCCGATACATGATCGCCATGATGGAATACTGGGTGCGCGAATTCCATGTCGACGGGTTTCGCTGCGACGTGGCGGCCGAGGTGCCCACCGACTTCTGGGAGGAGCTGCGCCAGGACCTCGACCAGCTTCAGCCCGGGCTCTTCCTCCTCGCCGAGAGCGACAATCCCGAGCTTCTGCGCAAGGCATTCGACGCCGACTATGCCTGGCCGATGATGAGCACCCTGAACAGGGTCCTCATGGAGGGGGCGCCCGCTAGTGAGCTGCGCCGCACCTGGGAGCAGAAGGAGAGGGCGGCTTTTCCCCGCGGCTCCCTGCACATGCGGTGCTCGGACAACCACGACGAGGCCCGCGCGATCAGCCGCTTCGGGTGGAACGGGGCCCTGGCCGCCAGCGCCATGATGATGACGCTTGATGGCATTCCGCTGGTCTACAATGGGATGGAGGTCGGCGACTCGACCGAGTCCGGAGACCCCGCCCTCTTTGAAAAGGTGCCGATCCTCTGGCAGCCGAAGCAGCGCAACTCGTTCCGCGCGACCTACACGGCGCTCATCGCCCTGCGCCACAAGCATCCCGCCCTGTGCGGCGGCTCGATGGTGTGGCTCGAGAACTCCGCGCCCGAGAACGTCGTATCGTTTCTCAGGCGCTCCGAGGGCGAGGAGGTCGTGACGCTCGTCAACTTCTCAAATCGCCCCCAGGCGGTTTCGGTCCAGCTGGAGGAAGCGGCGAAGTTTTCGCTCCTGCTCAAGCGCGGCCCCAGCGCCGTCGGCAAGGAAGGCCTCCCGGCCGCGAGCCTCGGGGCCTACGAGTGGCTTATCTTCGGTCGGGCTCTCAGTCCGCGCGCAGGCACAGCGGGGGCGAAGTAGTGCGCGGGGACAAGGCGGCGCGTCTCGGCTTGCCCATGGCCCCGGGCCGGGGCTAGCTGTGGCCAAGCGCGACAACAATGGCCGAATCCTACGCACAACGCCTCATAGCCCACGTGGAGGGCCTCTATCCGACGTACGTCAGGGAGCCGCTCGACGTTCAGTGGCATCACGGGAACGCGGCCGTCTTGGTCATGGATCCCGACGGAGCCGTGCTCGGGCGCGTTTTCGGAACCGACAAGGAGCTCGGCCAGAAGTGCTTCCAGGTCGCGACACGCAAGGCACTGCAGGTCTGGCGCACCGGCTACCACACCGGCAGGTTCGAGGAGCTCGTCTACGCGGGCAAGCTGGACGAGGGCAAGTTCGGCCTCCAGCGGCCGGACCTCATCGGCTGGCAGGGCGGGGTCCCGCTTCTCACGCCCGATGGCCGGCTGGTTGCGGCGGCCTTCTCGGGATTTCGAGGGATAATGGATGTTGAAATCCTCGAGCGAGCCGCGCAATCCGTGGGCCTGGGCATCGCGCGCGGCTGATGGCCGGCGTCTCTTTAGTGTTGGCGCGGACCAGGGCACCCATGAAGTAGGGCCATGGACGGGTTCAGACTTTGCGCGGCCCTGCTCGTGCTCCTCCGGCTGGCGGTGCAGCTGCTTCTGGAAGGTGCAAACCGGAGGCAGGCGCTGAGGAACGCCGACCATTGCCCGCCCGCGCTGCAGGGGTTGATGGACCCGCAAGCCTATGCGAGATCTGTAAGCTACACCCTTGCGAAGGGGCGGCTTAGCTGCGTCGAGTCAGCGTACGGCGCCGCCGTCCTGCTCGCCGTGCTCTTCGGGGGCGCCCTCCCACGGCTGTGGCGCGCATTCAACGGGCTTGCGCCGGGCGCGGCGTGGACCGGAGCGCTCTTCGTTGTCGCCACGGTGGCCCTGCTCGGGCTTCTCGGCCTGCCGCTCGAGTGGTGGTCGCAGTTCCGGCTGGAGGAGAGGTTTGGCTTCAACAAGAGCACGCTCGGCCTCTGGGTAGCCGACCAGGCCAAGTACCTGGCTCTCGGCGTTGCCATAGGCTTCCCGGTCATGTGGGCGCTGCTGGTGCTGGTGGACCGGACTGGGGCGCTCTGGTGGGTCTGGGGCTTCGCGCTCCTGTTCGGCGTGCGCCTGGTGATGATCGTGCTGTTCCCGACCCTGGTCCTGCCACTGTTCAACAAGCTCTCGCCCCTGCCCGACGGGGACCTTAGGGCGCGGCTGCTTGCCCTCGCCGGCCGCACCGGCTTTCCGGCGAGCACGATCGAGGTGATGGACGGAAGCAAGCGCTCGGGCCACTCAAACGCGTTCTTCACGGGATTCGGAAGGTTCCGCCACGTCGTGCTGTTCGACACGCTGATGGCCCAGCTTGCGCCGGAGGAGGTCGAGGCGGTGCTTGCGCACGAGATCGGTCACCACAAGTGCGGGCATGTCCCGAAATCGCTGGCGCTGACGGCGCTCCTGCAGTTTGCGGCGTTCGCGGCCATCGCATGGCTGTCAAGGGCGGCGCCGTTCAACGAGGCCTTCGGCCTGCCGGCCCACTGCCTGGCCCCGACGTTCCTCCTCGTGGGCCTGACGGGCGGCCTGGTGACGTTCTGGTTCACGCCGGCGGTGAACTGGCTGTCGCGAAGGAACGAGTATGAGGCCGATGCGTTCGCAAGGAATGCCGTGGGATCGAGCAATCCGATGATGGTGGCGCTGCGCAAGCTGTCGCGGGAGAATCTCTCCAATCTGACGCCGCATCCCCTCTACAGCATGGTTTATTATTCCCACCCGACCCTGGTCGAGCGCGAGCGCGCACTCCGGGGCCACGCCGGGCCTTCGTCCGCCTGACGCCGGCCAAGTTTGATCGGGAATTCGACCCCCGAAGGCTCATGGCCGCGAGGTCCTGAAATCCGTCACCCGGCGCGCTTTTTGGTGGTGCATTATGCATGGCGTTTTCAGAGGCTTTTGGGCGCTATGTCTATCTGCGACCGGATCGCGCGCCCTGCGCGCACGGGAGTTGGGGAGCATACGGGGATCCCCTCCACCGGGGAGGGATCGGCCCCGGGGGCGCTGCCCGCAGCTTGGGGCGGTTGGCCTGGGAGGGCTGCCGGAATATGCGGATTGCGGATGGGCACCGCGGGCCAAAACGGGCCCAAGGCCGCACGGGCGGGCTTGATCTTTGCGGCGGGCAATGAGGGCCGCGGCCTTGCCGCCGCCCCGCGGATCGGACGAGAGGTTCGCGCCACCGCGCGCCGCCTCGGATCCGGTTAGGCACGCGGAGCATAGCCAGGATGTTCCCAAGGGCTATCAACAGTCTGCCTTTCCAGGTCATCGTATACCTTTGCCTCTTGGCGGGGGTGGCCACGGCGGGCGTCAACTACTACATGACCCCCAAGTACACCCGGGTCGGATATGCGCCGATCCAGCCGGTGCCCTACAGCCATGCGAAGCACGTGGGCGAGCTCGGGCTCGATTGCCGGTACTGCCACAACACGATCGACACTGCGGGCTCGGCGCTACCGACGGCGCAGACGTGCATGAACTGCCACAGCGAGATCACCAACTCCAGCCCGGCGCTGGCGACGGTGCGCGAGAGCTTCCAGTCGGGAGTGCCGATCCGATGGGTCCGCGTGAACGTGATGCCGAGCTTCGTGTACTTTGACCATGCGGTCCATGTGAACCGGGGCGTCGGGTGCGTCGAATGCCACGGCAGGGTGAACAGGATGGAGGTCGTGACTCAGATGCAGCCGATGAGCATGGGCTTCTGCCTCGATTGCCACCGGGCGCCCGAATGGCGCCTGCGGGATAAGAAGGACGTCTTCAACCTGGACTCGCAGCCCATCGCGGCCCTCAGGGGGAGGGAGGCGGCCCTCAGGTTCGCGCAGGACTGGAACATCAAACCCACCCAGGACTGCTCCGGGTGCCACCGATGAAACGGAGCGCCGCACACCCCGGGCCCCCGGGCGGGCGATAAGCGGCCCACCCCTGGCAATGCCGAACGCAGCAGAACAGACGAGCGGGTCATCGGAAGCCCTCCTGGAGGTCAAGCCGGCGGAGCTCCCGCGCGCCGCTCTCGTGGGGGGCAACCGCAGTCTTTCCTGGATCACGGACAAGATCTGCGGGATCACCGAGGAGAGGGCCCCCGCATGGTGGTGGTGGTGCTTCGCGGCGGCCGCCTTTGTTGCGTCGTTCACGGTTGCCGGCCTCACGTACTTGGTGGCGACCGGCGTCGGCGTCTGGGGCCACAGGAGCCCGGTCAACTGGGGCTGGGACATCATCAACTTTGTCTTCTGGATCGGAATCGGCCACGCGGGGACGCTCATCTCGGCGATCCTGCTGCTTCTCCGGCAGAAGTGGCGGACGTCTATCAACCGGTCCGCGGAGGCCATGACGATCTTCGCCGTGTTCTGCGCGGCGATCTACCCGCTCTTCCACCTTGGGCGCGTCTGGTACGCATGGTTCCTCCTCCCGCTGCCCAACTCAAACGAGGTCTGGCAGAACTACCGCTCGCCGCTCGAATGGGACGTGTTCGCGATAGCCACCTACGGGACGGTCTCCGTCCTCTTCTGGTACGTGGGCATGATCCCGGACCTGGCCACCCTGCGCGACCGCTTCCACGCGGCCGGAAGGGGCCTGCGGGCGCGCATCTACGGGCTTCTGGCCCTGGGATGGCGCGGATCAAACCGGCACTGGAGCAACTACGAGATGGCCTACCTGATCCTGGCCGGCCTCGCGACGCCGCTCGTCCTCTCGGTGCACACCATCGTCTCGTATGACTTCGCCGTGTCCCTGATCCCGGGGTGGCACTCGACCATCTTCCCGCCCTACTTCGTTGCCGGGGCCATCTTCTCCGGCTTCGGGATGGTGCTGACGCTGGTGCTCCCGCTGAGGGCGCTCTACGGCCTCGAGGACCTGATCACGCAGCACCACATCGACTGCATGTGCAAGGTGCTCCTGGCGACGGGCAGCATGGTGGGCTACGCCTACGTGGTGGAGTTCCTCATCGCGTGGTACAGCGCGAACCCATACGAGGGCTTCGGATTCATCAACCAGGCGTTCGGCCCCTATGGGTGGGCCTACTGGGTCATGATCGGCTGCAGCGTGGCGGTTCCCCAGCTGTTCTGGTCCGGCAAGGTGCGCCGCAACATGGTGCTCGTGTTCATCCTATCCCTCCTGGTCAACCTCGGCATGTGGTGCGAGCGCTCCGTCATCATCGTGACCTCGCTCTCCCGCGACTACCTCCCGTCAAGCTGGGGCTTCTACAGCCCGTCGGTGGTGGAGATCTTCACGTTCTTCGGGACATTCGGGGTCTTCGCGGTGCTCTTCCTGCTGTTCATCCGCTTCCTTCCCATCATGGCGGTCGCGGAGCTCAAGGCGTCGCTCCCGGAGGCCGGACCCGGCGCCCGCTCCGGCCTGCCACTCGCGGGGAGCCCGGGCCATGCCCGCAGAAGCTACGGCCTGATGGCAGCTTTCGAATCCCCGAAGAGGGTCCTGCTCGCCGCCGAGCGGGTTCGTGACGCCGGATTCAGGAAGTGGGACTGCATCACGCCGTACCCGGTGCGCGGCCTCGACAGGGCGATGGGCATCGGCCGCTCGCGCGTCCCGCGCGGCTCGCTCGCCGGAGGCATTGCGGGCTTCTGCACGGGCATGGTGATGATCTGGTTCATGGACAAGCTCGACTATGCGCTGGCGGTGGGCGGCAAGCCGTTCTTCAGCCCGCTCTTCGCGTTCCCGGTCTCATACGAGCTGGCCATCCTCTTCGCGGCGTTCACGACGATCGGGGGGATGTTCTGCCTGAACAGTCTGCCGAAGCACTACCACCCGGTCCTCAAATCTGAGAGCATCCGGCGCGGCACGGACGACCTTTTCTTCATCGTCATAGAGAAGTCCGACCCCAGGTATGACCCCGCCCGCACGAGGGCGCTCCTGGAGGGGCTCGGAGGCGCCGGGATCGCCGAGCTCGAGCGCTGACCCGTCATGCGCAACCTCTACATCGCAACTCTCTGCGCCGCAGTCCTCGCGATCTCGATCCTGGGGCTTCGCGGGCGCATATTCACCCGTCCTCCGGCGGATGTATTCCCGGAATGGGTTTTCCCGGGCATGAAGCACGACCCGAACCACGCGCAGCAGGCCGAAAGCGGCTTCTTCTCTGACGGGCGCTCGGACCGGGTCGCGCCGCCGAACACGGTCGCAGCCTCCTATGGGCCGGCGGGTCAGCCGCTGCGCTCCGACAACTTCCTCTACCTGGGCAGGGCTCCCGACGGCTCCTGGGCCCGGGGCTTCCCCGGGTCGGTCAGGGTGGACATGAGGTTTCTCGAGCGGGGATGCGACCGGTTCACGATCTACTGCGAGCCCTGCCACGGCGCCGTCGGCGACGGAAACGGGGTGACGAAAAGGTACGGGATGGGCGTCACGCCGACCTACCACGACGATAGGCTGCGCAAGATGGCGGAAGGCGAGATCTTCAACACGATCACGAACGGCAAGGGAGAGATGAACCCCTACGGGGACAAGCTCGCGCCCTCCGACCGCTGGGCTGTGATCGCCTATGTCCGCGCCCTCCAGCGAGCGCAGGCCGCCACCCTGGCGGACGTTCCCGCGGACCACCGGGCGCAGCTGGAGGCCCCATGACGGCGCCATCACCCCGGCCGGTCTCCTCGTTGGCGGTGGCGGCCGTCTTTGTCCTGCTCTCGCTCTACGGGGTGATCACGCTTCGCGTGTACGTGCCCAACCGGCCGGCGCCGCCGCAGAACCAGGCTCCCGACAACCTCCCGAGGGACCTCGAGCTGTCCTGGAAGGCGACGCCGGTCATGCGCACGGCGTACCTGACGGGCCTGCGCAGAAGGCAGGCCGAGCAGAAGCTCTCCTACGGCTGGGTCGACAGGAAGGCGGGCATAGTCCAGGTGCCCGTCGCCAGGGCGATGGAGCTCATCGTGAGGGAATATGGCGGCGACCCGTGACATGAACGGCGAGTGGACACCCAACGACTCGGCGTCGCGCGGCCCGCTGCTCCTGCTGCTGGCCTTTGGGATCCTCTGGCTCGTGGTGAGCGCGGGCTTGGGGATCATCGCGTCGTTCCAGCTCCATGAGCCGGAGTTTCTCTCGGAATACGCTATTCTCACCTATGGGAGGGTCAGCGCGCTCTGCGAAACCGCGTTCGTGTACGGCTGGCTCGCAAACGCCGGCCTGGCGCTCGCCCTCTGGGTGCTGGGGCGGCTCTCGGGCGAGCCCCTGCGCGCCCAGAACTGGGCGGTTGCCGGCACATTGCTCTGGAACGCCTCGGTTGCGGCCGCCCTGGTCGGCGTCGCATCGGGGGACGCGACCGGATTCGAGTTCCTCGGCCTCCCGTCGTACGTCCAGCTGGTCATGTTCTTCTCGTACGGCGCGATCGCCGTGGCGGGGCTGCTGGCGTGGTCCGGCCGGATCCGGAGGGTCTCCTTCGCGTCACACTGGTACGCGGTGGCGGCGCTCTTCGTGTTCCCGTGGATCCTGTCCGTTGTGCATGTGATGCTCTTTGCGGCGCCCGCGCGCGGCGTGCTGCAGGCCATCGTGGCCGGCTGGTTCGCACGGTCGGCCTGGGCGCTCTGGCTGGCGCCCCTTTCGCTGTGCGCGGCCTATTACGTCGTTCCCAAGGCGACGGGAAGGGTGCTGCCCGCCTACGGTTATGCGGCCCCGGGGTTCTGGTGCCTGATCCTTGTCGGCGGCCTTGCGGGTGGGCGCCACCTCGTGGGCGGGCCTGTGCCGGCATGGATCCCGTCGGTGGCCGCCGTCTCATGCGTGCTGCTTCTTTTCAATGCGTTCGTGGTGGCGCTGAATCTGAGGTGCGCGTTCTCAAGCAAGGCTGTGGAGCTGCGCTTCATCTCAGTGGGGATAGGCGCCTATGTTCTAAGCGCGGTCGCCGACTCGCTTACCACGTTTCGCGCCGTGGCCGAGCGCACCCAGTTCACGCATGCCGACGAGGCCCAGGGGCAGGTGGCGCTCTACGGGGCGGCCTCGATGATCCTCTTCGGCGGCATTTACCACGCGCTGCCTTTGATCACGGGGAAAGCATGGTACTCGGCCCGGCTCGTCGTCGCCCACCTGGTGCTGGCGGTCTCCGGGATCATCCTTCTCGTCGGATCGCTCTGCCTTTCGGCATTCGTGCAGAGCCGGGGCCTCCTTGATCCACATGTCCAGTTTTCGGAAATCTTCCAGCACGCGCGGCCCTGGCTTCTCATGGCGACGCTTGCCCGGGCCGTGCTCCTGCTTGGCAGCACGGTATTCCTGGCGAACTTTGTCCTGACCGCGTGCGGCATTTCTGAGGCATACCGGCCCGCGTCGCTCGGTCCGCCTTCGACCCTGGAGGCTCCCGGGCCATGAAAAGCGACCTTGGATTCTTCCTCGGCCTGTTCGCCGCCCTCGGGGTGTCCTATGCGGGGATCGTGCTGGCCTCAAACGCCCAGCTCGGCTCGTTGGCGCCGTTTTACGACGACAACAATGACTCCACCTACCCGAAGATGTCTCTGGGGGTGTCCGTCCGCGGGCAGCTCGTCTACAGGGACCTGGGATGCGCCGCCTGCCACACACAGCAGGTCCGCCGGCCGAGCTTCGGCTCCGACCAGGCAAGGGGGTGGGGCGACCGCCAAAGCGTCGCGCGCGACTACATCTACCAGCCCTATCCCCAGCTCGGCCTGCACCGGATCGGGCCGGACCTGACCAATGTGGGTGACCGCAAGCCGAACGCCCTGGATGCCGACGCCTTTTACCGCCTGCTTTACGCGGGATCGTGGGGCATGCCGTCGTACCGGTTCCTGTTCAAGGCACGGCGCATCGGTCTCGAGGCCCAGCCGTCCGACGACGCCCTCAACCTCACGGGAGCCCTTGAGCCGGAGGCCGGATGGGAGGTCGTGCCGACCCAGCGGGCGAGGGACTTGGTGGGATACCTGGTCAACCTGAGGACGACCTACGACTATCCCGAGGCGTTCCCGGTGACTGCCGCGAAGCCCGAGGGGGCGGCGCCAGGGGCGCCGGCTCCGAAGAAGGTGCACCGACCCGCGCCCCCGGGCGCAGGTGGCCCCGCGGCGGCGGACGCGTCCGGGCCGATGCCAGCCGGAGCGGGCGCGCCGACGCCCGCTCCGACCGGCGCAGGAGGGGCAAGATGAACGGGGATCCCCAACGCGATCCCGTGCCGGACCAAGCCGTGGCGGCGGACGAGAGGCTGCTGGAGGCCCACGAGCGCGCGCTTCGCGGCCGGGGGGATCGCGGAGACCGCCATCGGCCGCTTGCGATTGGCGCCTCGCTGATTGCGCTGGCCCTTTTCTCCGGCGTTTACCTCGAGCGGTACACCGGACACTTCAGCCCCCTCATCTTTGATGAGAACGCCAAGCCGTTGAAGGGGGAGCTCGTCTTCAAGATTGATCCAGTCGTTCTCGGCCAGAGGTATTACGGGGCGGAGTGTGTGGCCTGCCATCGCTCCCAGGGAGAGGGCTCTCCGGGCATATACCCGCCGCTCGCCGGCTCGGAATGGGTGAACGGGCCGCCTGGCCGCGTGATCCGCATCGTTGTCTACGGCCTAAGGGGCAAGGTTCGGGTGGAGGGCAACGACTTCAGCGCCTCCACGATGCCGGTCTACGGCCGCATCCTCAATTCCGGGCACAATTGGAGTGATCGCAAAATCGCCGCGGTGCTCACCTACATCCGTCAGGAATGGGGCAACAAGGCGGACCCCATCTCGGAAGACGATGTCGCCGCTGTCCGCAAGGCGGTGGGCAACAGGGATGCCATGTCGGAGGACGAGCTCGAGCTGGTGAAGTGAGGGGTTGGCCCGAAAATGCGCAGCCGGGGTTTCCCGGCCATGCCGCCAAAACCCACCTCAGAACGCTACACGACTGGGCGAATGGACCTCAGGGCCAAGTTGAGCCCAGGTCAGGGCTTATCAATGCGTTCAAAGACGAAGAACGCCCAGTTGTTGCCGCGCCGGTAGTGGAAGGTCAGCAGTTGTGCTCCGGCCTCGGGAAGGGTGATCGTGGCGATCTGGCCGTAGTCCCAATAATGCCAGCCCTGGGTCCCTCGTGGAAGGTGGCAAAGGGCCGCCGGCTTGCCGTTCAGGTCGAAGCTGATCTCGGTCAGCGGCCTTCCATTGGCGTCCCGGTTCACTTCCTTCTCAAGGTAGGAGTAGAGGCATTTGACCGCGTACGTGCCCGGTTCCCTGACGTTTACCGTGTAGTTGGTCCACTCTCCGTCCGAGGCCCATCCGATATAGAACTGGTTGATCGGCGGGGAGACTGCATTGGGGTGGTTTAGATCGGCCCAATCCTTCACGTAGGAAATGTCCACGCCCTCATGTTCGCGGAAGTGCCATATGTACTCACCGGCATGCGCGCGCTGGTGGTTGTAGGGAGTGGTCTGGCGGTTAAGCACGCCGCTGCCCTCGTTTTCGGGCGTGGTGTCGTGGTAGGCCACGCCTTCGCCTCCCAGGTCATACAGCGCGCACTGGACGATGCCAGGAATGTTGGCCGACCCGGTCTGATGAAACTCATCGCTGAAGGGCTTGCCCTTGTAGTCCGCCGGCACTGCCGCAAAGGCGGCGCCAGCCGCGGCGAGCGAAAGCGCGATCGTGAAACAACGAGGAGTGAGGACCCCAGCGATCTTGGATGGGCTGCGTCCGGCCTTGGGAGGTAATGCTGCCATGTGGTTGTAGGGGCTTTGCAGAGACCTTGGCTCAGGGTTTTGTGGCCTGGTATACCGGCGAAAAACCGCTTGCGCCAGCGCTATTGAAACCGCGGATCCGATAGAAATAGGTTGAGCCCGGGGCGGCGGCCTCATCAAACCAAAGCGGCACCGGCCTGGAGTCGCCGCTCGCTTCAAGCTCCTTCGCGTTGGTCACGACGCTGTCCTGCAGTCCTGTGGCGCAGGAAACCCAGGGGCCGTCGGCGCTGGGAGCGCGTTCAATCGCGTAGTAGCAGGCGCCCGTGGACCCGCGCCAGGTGAACCCTCCCTGCGCTGCAAACAGGATTGGCGCAGGCCCGGGCGGTGTGACAGGCGGAACCGCAATTCCTCGGATCAGGAAGGCCTCGGCCCGAATCAGGTCGAGCAGCTGGGTCTCCTGGTACTCCTGTCCCGAGCCAAAACCGGGGAAATGATACGAGTTGATCGGTGTGCCTCCCTCATTGTGCACCATGAAACCGCCGTCCCTCCTGTGGCATCGAAGACTCCAGAGCAGGCCGCCGGTGATTCCCTCCTCCCGGATCGTCCTCATCAACGCCCGGTTGTTCTCCACGGTTGCGAGGCCAAATTCATCCACGATCAAGGGCTTCTTTCCGCGGCAGAGCGCCCAAGCGGAGCGCGTCCCGGCGGACAGATCCGTCGGTCCCCCGAATAGGCGGTTCCAGTATTCATAGAGGTGGGAGCTCATCACATCGATGTCGGGGCTGGCGATGAGCGCATCTCGGTCGCCGCCGGCTTCCATGATCAGGTGGCTCCGATCGATCGTCCGAATGTGGGCTGCCATTTCGAGCGACCATTCGGTGATCCGCGGTATCCAGACCTTGGGGTCGAGCTTGCGATCGAGGTAGTAGCTGTCGAACTCGTTGCCTAGCTGCCAGGCGAGGATCGCGGGGTCATCCTTGTAAAGGATTCCGTTCACGGTGTTGCGGCGGTTGAGCACGAAATCAAGGAAGTGCCTGAAGTCCCCCTTTACCTGCTCGTCGACCCAGAACGAGCCCTTCTCCTTTCCGGACAGTGTGCTGAATTCGTCCACGCCGCGCACGTTTCCAAAGGACTGCGAAGCTATGAACGGGACAATGAGGCGCACGTCGTAGTCATGGCACCTCGCGATCACGAGATCGAGGCACCTGAACGCCTGCTCGTTGTACTGGCGCCGTCCCGCGATATAGGCAGGCATCCCGCCGTCGGCGGGGCTGTATACGGAGAGCGCGAATGTACGCGTCGCCCTCGCCCCCAGCCGATGCAGGCTATCTAGCATGTCCCTGGTCTCATAGTCGTCCGGGAACCGGTTGCTGTGGTCAGGAAGGATCTGGGACTCGTGGGCCTGGATGTTGGGTGCATCCAGTCCGAAGAAGCGGAAGACGTGGCTTCCCTCTGCGAGCGCGTCGCCTTGGCGGGTCACGATCGGCCAGGGGTCCGCGGCGCAAAGGGGAAGCGCTTGAACAAGGTGACAGAGTAACGCGATGCGGGCGAAGGCCATCGGGGTATTCATGGGTTCGGACCAAGGTTGGATAGGCAGCCGGCGTGACTCACTCAACATAAAGGCCCGTGGACGAGATCCAAGGGCCTGGAATTGGGTGCAGGGGCCGGATTTGAACCAGCGACCCTTGAGTTATGACCCTAATAACCTCCCTATGAGAAAGTTGCACCGGAGTTGAGCATTAGACATTAGACGGGGTTGGAAGGGGTCAGAATGGACAGTCTTTGGTCGCGCTCCTGAAAACCACAACCCACGTATGAAAACAACGTCTCCGCCAATTATGTCATTTAGTGGGGAATGCCCGGTAACTGCGCACCCGTGAGGGGGCGTGGGGAGCAACCGCAAGCAAGGCAGACAGCCCGTAACGAAAGTGAAGCCCATCAAATGAGCCCCGATAAGTCCAAAAATCCATGGAGCCGAGCCCCTCCAAAACGGGCGAAGGCTATCAGGGCTGGACAATGGTAAACCCTGCGGCAAGCGGGAGAGACCAGAATGACGACGGGTCCAGTCACCGCCATGGCGTGGTC
>PLXS01000038.1 GCA_003151515.1 Opitutaceae bacterium | reverse complement strand
CGGTCCGCAAGGAATCGCTCTGGAGCCTGCGTCATTTCTGGAAGCCGCGGCAGGTGAATCCGCTTCGTCTGAAGCCGATGCTCGACCTGGCGCGCCTGCAAGGCTGGCTGTCGCCGCTGCCGGAGTGCCCGATCCGGGTGGATGCGCGGAAGATTCCGGAGAATTTCCTGGACGGCTTTCGCAACCGCGACTGTGCCTCCACGGAGTGCCAGGCTTGCGGCTACTGCGAGCGGATCGCCGCGCAGGCCGTTTCGATCGCGACCGAGTATCGCACAGCGGTGCTGAAAAAATATGAGGAAATGGATGAGACCATGGCAACGGGGAGGCTTTGGGATGTTTGACGCGCGCGCTACAGCAACGGGGGTCCTCGACCGGCCAGACTGCGATCCGGCGTGGCCGCTGCCGGCGATTTTACTGTTTCCGAAACCAAGGGTTCTGAGACGAGGCGTTTCCGTGGCCCTTGCGAGCGAAAAATGGTCCGATTGAAGACACCTCTTGAGTCAAACTATGCAGGCAGCGAGCCATTGAGGGCAAACGCGTAGTAACTAAATATGCGTTGTGAACGCGATGCACATCTCGGCGTCCGTGTTCACCAACGACGACGAGCAGGGGCTGCATGCCGACATCGAGAAGTGGCTCGAGAAGCTGGCCCCGGAGAAGCCCCACGCCCAGTACGCCCACAACCGGGGCGAGGACAACGCGGACGCCCACCTCAAGCGCACGATCATGGGCCGCGAGGTCGTGGTCGCCGTCACCGGCGGCCGGCTCGACTTCGGGCCCTGGGAGCAGATCTTCTACGGCGAGTTCGATGGGATGCGCCGCAAGCGGGTGCTCGTAAAGATCATCGGCGAATAGGCTCTGGTTTCCCGGTTCAATCCAAACCGAAACAATTTGAGTGCGAAAGCACCCCAACCATCCTTTTCTCGATTTCCCCTCTACCTTGGAAGGCTATTCCCCGAGGCAAAACGCCTGGTGGGCGGGTTGTCATGCGTGGAATCGGCTGCCTGGGCACACTCGACACGAGCTTTCGGGATGCTAGCCAAAGTTTGTGGGCGCGATTACCCCGACAAACAAAGGCGCTGACATTCCAGCCAGGGCATTTGACCAATTTGTCACTGACCTTGCTGCCGCCAACATTCCGGCGGCCTCAGACAGTGAGGGCGCCGTCAAGAATGGGACATCGATAGGAATCCGTCCTTGCCGCGACGCGACACTCGCCACAGAGCAACGTAGCAAAGAAACCCTGACGGAAATTGAGACCGCCGAAGCCCAAAAGGTGGTTGCTAAGGTTTCTCAACGAGCCCAATAAGCTCACACCTTGAGCAAACCCTAAGGAGGAATGAAATTTCTCAAAATCGCTGCCGCCGTCTTCGCGGTGGCGCTCGTCGCCTACTTCGGTATGAGCCTGTTTCTCGGATCGATCGTCAAGGCGGCCGTGAACCGCTTCGCTCCAAGAATGACCAAGACCCGGGTCGAGCTCGCCGGGGCCCGGATCTCCCCGATCACCGGCAGCGGCGTCCTAACGGGACTCTTCGTCGGCAACCCGCCGGGCTGGAGCTCGGACAAGGCATTTTCCTTTGGACGGATCCACGTGGCGGTGGAGCCGTTCTCGATCTTCGGCGACCATATCATGGTAAAGGAGATCGTCGTCGACCAGCCGGAATTCGTCTACGAGACCAAGCTCGTCTCGAGCAACATCGGCGAACTGCTGAAAAATATCAGCGAGGCGTCGGGCGGCGATCCGTCGGCCAAGGCGACCACGAAGAGCGGCAAACCGATCAAGTTCGAAGTGAAACATTTCCTCCTGAAGGACGGCCATGTGACACTCGGGGTTGGCTCAGCAGCGATGACGCTGCCGATGCCGCCAGTCGAGCTCAATGACCTCGGCACAGGCGAAGGCGGCATCACCTCGGACCAGCTGGCGCTCGCCGTCATGCGAAGCGTGACGACCGGCGTCGTCAACGCCACCACCAAGGCCGTGGGCAAGATCGGATCGACGATGGGCGCCGCCGCTGGCAGCGCCGCCCAGCGAACCGGGGAGGACCTCAAGAGCCTTTTCGGGGGAAAGAAGTGAAATAAGGGCTTGGACGAGCGTCTCCAGCTTGTTCACCAAGGAGACGATGATGGCGGGCATCTCGGGATGCGCCGCTTTGAGTTTTGCGGGCACATCCGGCCCGCCGACCTACAGAAGCTTGATGTCCGCAAGGACGACATAGGGTTTGTTCGACGGCATGCGCCGAAAGCGCGTGCTTATAAAGATCATCGGCGAATGAGGGGATGATCCCGCCGGGGCGCCCGGTTGGGGGCGGCCCATGGCACGCAACTGGCTCTCGCCTCCGTGGCCGCGAGCCTACTCAATCGCCCGCAGTCCCACCATGCGCACCAAGACCCCCCCGCCGCTCAAGAACGTTCCCCCGGTCATCATCCCCGGGATCCCCGTCGCCCCGAGGCGCAGCCCGGGCCCGTCCAGGGACCTGACCCTCGTCCTCGGGGCCCTGCCCCAGGAGTCGGAGCTCGTGCACTGGGCGCTGTCGGGGCGCAAGGCGGGGCGCCTGCTGGGGTTCCCCTACGCCACGGGCCGGATCGGCAAGCGCAGGGTCGTCGTCGCCGACACCGGGATCGGGAAGACCAATGCGACGATGATCACGGCCCTCTTCGTCTCGCACTTCAAACCGAGGGAGGTCGTGATGACCGGCACCGCCTCGCGCATCAACCCGGCCATGCGTAACGGCGACGTCATCGCGGGCGCCGTGACATGCAACCACGACATGGGCTCGCTCAACGCCGACTGCACGATGGACTACTTCGGGTCCGAGGGCCCGCTTCGGGACACCTCGCCGATCGTCTACCCCGCCGCCCCGCGGCTCCTCGCCGCGGCGAGGAGGGCGATCCGTAGCCACGTCACCGAGATGGCCTCGCAGCATGCGCCCACCTACACGCCGCGCGTGCGGGTGGGCCGGATCACCTCCGGCGACGTCTTCGGGGTCCCGCCGAGGCGGATCGCCGACATCCGCGGAAAACTCCGGCCCGACCTGAAGGAGATGGAGAGCGGGTCGGTCGCCCAGGTCTGCTGGTACTTGAGGACGCCGTTCATCTGCATTCGCAGCGGGAGCAACCGCACCCAGCACTCGCCCGACAACGACTACCGCAAGCTTTCACCGTTCGCGTCGCGCCAGGCGGCCCTCTTCACGGTTTCGCTCGTGCGCGAGCTCGGGGCCAAGGCATGAAGCTCTTCTGCCGGGGCGACGCCGACGGGTTCTGCGCCATCGCGCTGGACAACGTCGTCCAGCTGCTGCTCATCCCCCCGATGTGCCTCGGGGTCCTGGGCTTCAGGCCGGAGCTCGTGTACGGCCACATCCTGCCCGGGGTCGCGGTCTCGTTCCTGGTGGGCAACGTCTTCTACGCCTGGCAGGCCCACCGGCTCGCGAGGAGGGAGGGGCGCGACGACGTCTGCGCGATGCCCTTCGGGCTGAACACGCCGACCATGATAGCCTACGTCTTCCTCGTCATGGCGCCCGCCAAGCAGATCGCGATCGCGCACGGCGCCCCCGACCCGGACGCAGTCGCGTGGAGGATCGGCCTCGTGGCGTGCATCGGCAGCGGGATGATCGAGTTCTTCGGGGCCTTCGTCGCGCAGCGCATCCGCGCCATGACGCCGCGCGCGGCGCTCCTTGCCTCGCTCTCGGGCGCGGGCCTGGCGTTCCTGACCATGAACTTCATGTTCAGCACCTTCGCGCACCCGATCGTCGGCTTCGTGACCCTGGGCCTCGTGTTCCTGTTCTACTTCGGAGGGGTGAAGCCGCGCTGGGGGATCCCGCCCGCGCTCGTGGTCCTGGCGGTGGGGACGGCGCTCTCGTGGGCGACCCACCTGGCGCCCCTGGGAACGCTCGCCGCGGGCGAGATGGGCTGGCGCCCGCCGGTGCCGGTCATCGCCGACGCGCTCTCGGGCCTCTCGGGCGGCCAGTTCCTGCCGTACCTCTCGGTCATCCTGCCCATGGGGCTGTTGAACCTCCTCGCCTCGCTCCAGTGCATCGAGTCGGCGGCCGCCGCGGGCGACCCCTACTCGCCGAGGTCGTCCCTCATGACGAACGGGATCGGGACCTTCGCGGCCGCGTGCTTCGGCTCGCCCTTCCCGACCTCGATCTACATCGGCCACCCCGCGTGGAAGCGCATGGGCGCGCGCGCGGGCTACTCGACGGCCAACGGCATCTTCGTAACGATCGTCTGCCTGACGGGCGCCATGTCGGCGATCGCCTGGGCCGTGCCGGCGGACGCCGGCCTGGCGATCATCATCTGGATCGGGTTCATCATCACGGTGCAGGCGTTCGAGTCGACGGACCAGCGCCACTGGCCGGCGGTCCTCATGGGCATGGTGCCGGTGATACTCGCCTGGGTCACCTTCTCGATGAAGAGCGCCGCGCGGTTCGCCGGGGCGGGCAGCGCGTCGGGGCCGACGTTCGGCCCGGGCCTCCTCGCGGCCTTCCACGGCGGCGGCACGGCCATCGAGGGCGGCTTCGCGATCGAGCAGGGGACCTTCCTGTGCGCGCTCATTTTCTCGACGATCACGGTGTTCGTGATCGACCGGCGGCTCGCCGCCGCGGCCGGCTGGGCTCTCGCGGCCTGCGCCTTGAGCCTCCTCGGCTTCCTACACTCGTGGCGGTTCGTGCCGACCGACACGGTCGGCTCCATGCCGCTCGTCGACAGGCTGGCCGGCGCCCCGGCGGGCCCCGGCCCGCTCTTCCCCGCCTCGGCGTACGCCGTGGCCTACGCCAGCCTGGCCGCCGTCCTCCTGCTTGCGAAGCTCTTCACGGTGCCCGACGACAAGGCTCCCCACGCCTAGCGGCGGGTTCAGGGCCAGGCGACGTGCAGGGCCTCGAGACCGTGGAAGTGGTAGGCGTCCTTGTATCGGGGGGCGCCCTTCAGCCTGAGGCCGGGAAGGCCCCGGAAGAGGGCCGGCAGCGCCACTTGCAGCTCGAGCCTTGCCAGCGGCGCTCCGATGCAGAAGTGGATCCCGCCCCCGAAGGACGCGTGGGCGGACGCGCCGCCAGGCGTGGGCCGGGAGGGCACGAAGCGGTCGGCGTCCTCGTAGCGCGCCGGGTCCCGGTTTGCGGCGCCGTAGAGGAGCGCGACCTCCGTCCCGCGAGGCAGGCGCACGCCGGCGATCTCCAGGTCCTCCTGGACGAAGCGCCGGAAGAGGTGGAGCGGCGGGTCGAAGCGAAGGCACTCCTCGACGGTCCTCTCCGTCGCCGCGTCGTCCGCGAAGGCCGCCGCGGGGTCCGTGCCCTGCTCCAGGAGCGTCTTCACGCTGTTGCCGATCGCGTGGACCGTGGCCTCGTGCCCGGCGTTGAGCAGCAGGATGCAGGTCCCGACGAGCTCCTCCTCCGAGAGGCGGTCGCCGGCCGCCTCCGAGGCGATCAGATGCGTGATCAGGTCGTCCGCCGGGCTGCGGCGGCGCTCGGCGATGTGGCCGAGGATGAACTCCGAGAACTCCCGGGTCGCCGCCTCGGCCGCGTCCTCGGTCGCGCGGGTCTTGCCGAGCTCGTAGATGGCGACCATCCGGTGGGACCAGGCGAGGAGCTGCGGCGCCATCGCGGTGGGCACTCCGAGGAGCTCCGCGATAACGGTCACCGGGATCGGGGTCGCGAAGGCGAAGAGAAGCTCCGCCTCCCCGGCGGGCCTCATCTGCCCGAGCAGCTCGGCGGCCAGGGCCGCGATGCGCGGCCGAAGCCGGTCGATGCTGCGGGTGAGGAAGGCGCGGCTCACGAGGTTGCGCAGCCGCGTGTGCACCGGGGGTTCGCGCTCAAGCATGGACGCCCGGTTGAAGGCGTGGAAGGCCCGCAGGTGCTCCGGGATCTCGGGCTCCAAGGCGGGCTGCCCGGGCAGGGGTAGCAGTTCCCGGCCGAAGCGGCGGTCCTTCAGGACCGCGCCCACGTCCGCGGCATTGAGGAAGCACCAGAGCCGCTGCTCCCGCCAGTAGAACACGGGCGCCACGGCGCGGATCCGCTCATAGGCTGCGTACGGATCGCCGTAGAAACCGGGGTGGGAGGAGTCGATCGACGCGGTCTTCATCCGGGCGTCGATCGAGAGCCAAGGGGCGTCTGTTGTGTGCATCGGGCGGCCGCCGAGTCTCTCCGGGAGCGCGCCGAGATCAAGCCCGCGGCGGCCCACCCTCCATGGACTCGTGCAAGTATCCCTTCTGGGAGGCCCTCTTCGCGATGGGCAAACAGTTGGATTGCGATCCCTGCGACGCGGCCCATGGTCGGCCCGACGGTGAATCGGAAAATGCCGCGAAAGAATTCCCGGGTCGTTATCCTGGCGCTGGCGATTGCGAGTTACTTCTTCGCGGAGTTTTCGCTGCCGGGGGGCCTGGTCCGCCGTTTGTGGGGCAAGGGCAGCGACGACCCCGGGGTGGCAGTCGTGGCGGTGCACCGCGGCAACGGCAGTTGCCTGGTGCTCACCACAACGAACTGCGTCGACATCACGATCACTATGGATGCGTCGCGGGAGAACACGGCATCCTCCCGCCCGGTGCCGTTCACCGTGGCCACGCGCGGGCAGCAGCGCATGGAGCTCGCGACCTTTGAGCCGCAGAGCACCTCCAAGCCCTGGGACTTTCATTATCGCTATCAGTGGCTGTACGGCTGCCCGGGCGCGATTCCGGACGGCACCGTCTACATGCTGCCGTTTGGCCCCGCGGACCGGCATAGGCTCCTGCAGGGGGCCCACGGGACGTTCAGCCACCAGGCCGGCTCCGGAAACGACTTCGCGAATGACTGGGACATGCCGGAAGGCACTATCGTGCTGGCGGCGCGGGGGGGCGTGGTGGTCGGCCTCAGGGTCGATTCGATGGCGCACGGCGTGGGCGAACGCTTCAAGAACAGCGCCAATTACGTCATCCTCCGGCACGCCGACGGCACCTACGGCGAGTACCTTCACCTTCAGCCATACGCGGCCATGGTCAAGCTGGGTGAGGACGTGCACGTTGGCCAGGCGATCGCCCACTCCGGCAATTCCGGCTACACCTCCCGTCCGCACCTGCACTTTGGCGTCTTCCGGATCCGCGATGACAACACGCGAGAGTCGTTGCCCGTGAAGATCCGGACGAGCGAAGGCATCAGGACGATCCTCGAGCAAGGGCGCGTGTATTGAGGCGCGCGACGGATCAAAACTCCAGGGGGACGCGCACCACGACGCCGCCCAGCGCTTCGCCGGCCCTGTGCGGACGCGCGCCTGGAGCGGCGCCGCGGTTGTGGCAGTCGACGCAGGAGGCCGCCGCCGGGAGATCCGGGTAGACGGCCGTGAAGTAGCTGCGGCCGCCGAGCTCCTCCCTGCCGTAGTAGTTCTGGCCGGGGTGGGCAGCGATGAACGCCAGGCCCGCCTGCTCGAGCTCGGTCTGGGGCCCGTTTCGCGGGTTGAGCGGGGCGAGTGAGCGCAGGGCGTAGCTGAACTCGGCCCCCCTGATCTGGATCGTCTCGGCGGCGTCATGGAGCGTCACGGACGGGCACGGCTGGGTTTCGCCGGGCGCGCCCGCGCCCGCGGGCCCGCGGGCGGGATAGGCCCGGCAGAGCATCTCCCGGTCGGCGGCGATCACGAAGTGAAGGGAGTCGGCCTCGTCCTTCGGGCTGATGGCCCCGTTGGTGTCCGTTGGCGGAACGGCGTCGCCGGAAGCCTTCCCGGCCCGCAGCGCATGCAGGGCGATGACCGCCACCAGGGCCGCGAGGAGCAGCGCACCCGGCAGGGCGATGCGATGGCGGAGGATCGGGGTCATGGAGGGGAGGGGGTGGCGGGGACAAACCGGCCCCGCTGGCAGGCGAGGACCTGCAGCGCGCCCGTCCTGTTCCCGGATGCGTCGAAGCGGATATCGCCGGTTACCCCCGAGGTGGGGAGGGCCGGGGGAAACCGGCGATACGCGGGAGTGTCGCCCGGTCGGCGCAGGTTTTCAATAAGCACCTGCGCGGCGTCGTGGGCCGCCGCCGCGCTGGCATCCGCAGGCGCCCCGAACATGCGCGTGAACCGCTTCTCGAAGAGTTCGAGCCTGGCGCGGCCTGCCGCATCCAGCGCATACTTCGCCACAAGGACGCCGTCCGCCGCGGCGCCCGCCGCGGCGAAGAAGCCCGGGGCGTCGATTGAGCCGGGGCCGGCGATGCAGCCGCGGTAGCCCGCGGCGCGCAGGGCCGCGACAACGCTCCCGGCTTGCGAGGGCGGCAGCCACACCAGGACCCCGCCCGGGGAACCGGAGAGGATCGGCTGGACGGCCCAGGCAGAAATCCGGTCGGGCGCGCCCGACTCGAGGATCCGTTCCAGCTGGGCATGGGTGGAGCGGGCCGCCCTCCCAAGGTCGCGGCGAATCGCGCGGCCCGGGCGGTCCGGGGGCGCGATGGCCCACCAGGTGGGCGCGTGGGGCCCCCGCCCCTGGGAGTCAAACAGGGCCCCGGCCTCTTGGTCGGTGCGCGGGACGACCCGCACGGCCCAGGGCACGCCGGCCTCCGTGACCGACGAATCGGGGCTGACGCTCGCGACGGGCACCTGCGTCCTTCCCGAAACCTGCAGGACCAGGTGGCTGTCCCCGCCGTCGGAGGGCGCGATCATCGCGTCGACATCGCGGTCGCTGGCGAGGGTAACGGCGTCATTGCCGACCGTGCCCCATTGGCCGGCCCCGCTGCGCACCTCGAGCACGACCGGCGCCCTCGGGGACCCGCCCGATTCCTCGACCGCCAGCTGGGCGCCGCGCACGAGGCTCGCCGCGGCCGGCTCGGACGGGGGAGCGACGAGCCCGAGCGTGATCCCCGGGGCCGCCGCGGCGCAGGCCAGCGGGGCGGCAAGGACGAAGGCGAGCAGGCGGCGCGTCATGGTCTGCGTTCCCCGGTCACTCCCGGCGCCGGGGCGCCCGGGCTAGAGTCCCCCGGCGGCTGGGGGCGTGAACTCGGCCTGGGGCTCGAAGACCCGGTTCCCGTGCTCGTAGCGCACCAGCCGCACCGGTGCGATGTTGGAGCCGGTGCCGTCGAACTGCATCCAGCCGGTGACGCCATGGTAGTAGTCCAGGTTGCACACCTGGTCGCGGATGCGCCAGCGATTTGGGCCCGCCGCATCAATGGCATGCAGCATGACCTGGGCGCCGTCGTAGGCGTACGCAGCGTAGGCGTCCGGTGCGTGGCCCCAACGCCTGCTGAAGCGCGCGACGAAGTCGACCCAAAGGGGATCGCTGCGCGCGGGATCGAAGTAGTAGGTGAACATCGCGCCCTCCGCGGCGTCTCCGGCCTCCTTCAGGAACCGGTCGTCCATGAGGAGGTCGGCGCCGAAGAACCGAGCCTGGATGCCCGCCAGGCGGAACTGACGGGCGAAGCGGCCGATGTCGGCCGGCTCTCCGATGAAGAAGATCGCGTCGGGCCGGGCGTCCTTGATCGTGGCGATCTGGTGGGGGATGTCGGGGTTGCCCGGGCTGAAGAGCAGCTCCTGGGCGGCGGGGCAGCCGAGCCGGCGCGCGAAGTTCATGAAGTTGTGCACGCCGAGCCGGCCGTACCGGTCGCCCTCGCGCAGGATGGCGATCCTCCTGCAGCCGAAGCGCCGGACGATCGTGTCGGCCATGCGGGCCTCCTCGATGCGGTGGTCGGGCAGGACGCGCAGGAGCCACGGGATGTTCGTCTCGGTCAGGGTCGGGTCGGGGTCCGAGGTGTTGATAATCACGACCTCCGTCTTGAGCGTGACCCGCAGCGCGACGTGGGCGTCGGCGCCGTCGATCGTGCCCAGGAAGCCGAGGACCTTCTGGTCGGCGAAGTCGACCGCCAGGTTGCCGGCGCCGCCCCACTGGGCGATCCCTTCGCGCTCGACGAGTTCGAAGGGGAGCTGCCCCGGCCTGCGGGAGCGGTTCGCCTCCTCGAAGGCCAGGACGACCCCCTCGCGGGTGCGCACGCTCCGCTCCCAGTTGGCGTCGTACTTCGGGGAGTCGAGGAGACCGATCCTGAGCGACTTCAGGTCGGACGGATTCGGGTAATCCCGGCCGGGCCCGCGGAAGGGCATCCGGGTCGTGAAGAAGCGCTCGTAGGGCTCGACGGCATTGAACGGCCAGAACTCGCGGGGAAGGCCCGCGTAGTAGGGGTACGTCTCCCCGGGCGTGGCGTAGATGAAGCGGGCGGAGTCCGGCCCGGCGGCCGGGGCCTGGGCGGCCAGGGGAGCGGCCGGGGCCGCGGCGGCGAACGCGAGCAGAAGGCAGTTAAGGGTCCTCATGGCATCCTCCTAGGGGTTGGCCGCGACGGCGGCCTGGTTGGCGAAGACGGCGTGGCTAAGGCCGTTCGAGGTGGCGAACCAGGCCTCGTGGTCGTCGGCCCAGATGGCCGTCACAAAGCCGTCGGCCAGCCGGGTTGCCATTCTTCGGGTCTCCGGCGCGCCTCCCGGACGGTCGATCCGCACCAGGCCCCGGCCCTGCTCGTCGACGGCGTAGGTCGCCCAGGTGGTGCCGTCGGTGACGCAGGCCCCGCGGTCCGTCGAGACCCAGGCGACGTGGCCGCGTGCGAAGACCGAGTTGATGAAGTTGGAGACCAGCGGTGTCTTGTCCTGCACCCACGTGCGCCACGTCGCCTCCTGCGTGTCGTAGCGCGAGAGCCCGAAGTACGTCGCTTGCCAGAGGATGCCGTCGTCATAGGCGACCCACGAGGTGATGTCGGCGATGGGCCCGCTGTCGGGCGTCAGCTGGAACTGGAAGTCGCCGTCCGGGTCGCGGTAGGCCTTGAAGCTGCCGAGCCGGGGGTCGTGCTCCACGATGCCGCCCGCCCAGACGCCGATGTAGACCACGTCCCTGCCCGGGGCGATGGCGTAGCACCAGGGCTCCTCCATGGGGGCGTTGTTGTGGTCGTAGATCTTCCAGCTCTTTTCCCGGATGTTGTACGCGCCGGCCCCGGCCGGGGTGGCGGCCCAGACGGTCCCGTCCACGACCGCCACGCCGTAGACGACGTTGTTCGGCAGGCCGCTGTCGGTCTGCGTGAAGGACGTGAACCTGCCGCCGCTCAGGCGCGACAGGCCCCGCATGGTGGCGATCCACAGGTCGCCGGTGCGCGGGTCCTCCGCGATGCTGAGGACGGCCGGGTGGCTCAGGCCGTCCTCCGGCCCGTAGCGGCGGAACCTGCCGTCCGCCCCGCGCACGCACAGCCCGTTGCCCGTGCCGAGCCAAAGCCGGCCGTCGCTTGCCTTCAGCACGCAGTGGATCTTGTGCGAGGGCAGGCCGTCCTTCTCGCCGAAGTTCTCAAACCGCGCGACAAGCGGGAACGGCAGGGGCGCGGGCTCCGGGCGCGCAAGGTCGGCGCGGTCGGCCGCCCAGGTTCCTGGGGGGAGTGACAGGGCGGCCGTGAGGCCGAGGAGGGCCAGGCCGAGGGGACTGCGGTGGGGTTTCATGGGGGTTTCTAGAGGGTCTTCAGGAACTCGACCAGGTCGTTGAGCTGCTCCTTGGACCAGTAGCTGCTGACGCCGTGCAGGTCGTCGTGCTGGTAGACGGTCCAGATCTCCTCGAGCGTCTTCGCGCGCCCGTCGTGCAGGTAGGGCCCCACGGCGCCGACCCCGATCAGGTGCGGCGTGTCGAAGCCTTCCTTCGGGTCGCGGGGCGACTGCGTTCCAACCGAGCTGATCAGCCGGTTCGTGTACAGCGGGGGCCGGTGGCAGGTCTGGCAGCGCAGTGCCCTCGGGATGGGCGTGCCGTCCGTCCGCTTGGTCGCGAAGAAGAGGGCGCGGCCGCTCTGCTGGGCGGGCGTGAGCCCCTTGCCGACTTGGCTCCAGGGCATGGTGCGGGTCGGCGGCAGGTTGACGAGGAACGTCGCCAGCTCGTCGAGCTGCGGGTCGGGGATCGGGTCGGTGCGCATCAGCACGCGCGCGAACCTCGGGCCGTCCTGGAACTGCAGGGTCGGGTTCTTGCCGTTCCACTTGAACGGCTCCGTGCCCGCTACGCCGCAGAGGCTGCGGTTGGCGAGGAGGTTGTCGCCCACGCCGCTCCCGTCGAAGTCGTACGAGAGGCCGTCCACGTGGCCGTCGGGGTGGCAGGAGCGGCAGCTGAAGCCCCCTTGGAACGTGTACCGCGCCCGCGTGAAGACCCGCTCCCCCTGCCGGATGGGGTCGTCGCGCCCCCCGTCGCCGAGCACGATCCGGCCGAGGGGCTTCAGGCTCGCCGTGTCCACGACGAGGACGCTGTCGTCGAGCCGCTCTGCGACGTAAAGCCGGCGCCCGTCCGGGGAAAGCGCCAGGTGCCTGGGGTCGCAGCCGGTCGGGATCCGGGCGACCACGTAGCGGCAGGAGAGGGCCATGTCCAGGATGGCGTCGTCGCGGTCCGCCGCGCTCGAGCCTGCGAGCCATGAGCCCAGCCGGTCGAGGTCGACGACCGTCACGACGTCCGAGCCCCCGGATGCGACAAAGGCGCGCCGGCCGTCGGGGCTCGCCACGATGCCAGAGGGATCGGGGAAGTAGGCGTTCGCCTCGTCCAGGGGGACCTGGGTAACCTGCCCGTCCGCGCGCGATATGGCCAGGCCGCTGGCCATGACCCACCCGTCCTTCACCTGCGTGATCGGGACAAGGTTGCGCACGCGCACCATCGAGTTGAGCACCCAGCCCTTCCCCGGCACCGCGGCGATGCCCTCGGCCAGGTGGGCGGAGTCGAGCGCGAGCCGGTCCAGGACGCGCGAGCTGGCCGGATCGAGCACGGTAACCTCGGAGGCGGGCGCGGTGAGCATCTGGTCATGCGTCGCCATGCGGTTGGCCACGGCGACGCGACGTCCGCCGTCGAGGACCGCGGCGGCGTACGGCTCGCGCCCTGCGGCGACGCGGGCCAGCTCGGCCAGCGGCGAGAGCGTGAGGATGGAGATGTCGTCGCTTCCGGAATTGGGGACGACAAGCCGCTCCCCGTCGCGGGTCTGGCAGTAGACGACGTCGGTCGGGCGGACGCCCACCCCGATGCTGGCCACCTCCGCCAGGTCGCGCGTGTCGAGCACCGCGACCCGGTCCTGCTGCGGGCAGGCGACGAAGAGGCGCTTGCCCTGCGCATCGAGCGCCAGGCCGAACGGCCCTCCGGGGACGCGGGCCATCCGGATGACCGCGAGCGTGGCCGAATCGGCCTCGGCGACCTCGTCCTTGTCATCCAGCGCGATGTACAACGTCCTACCGTCCGGGGACACCGCGATCCCTCCCGGGGAGTCGTGGTGCGGCCGCGGCTTCTGCCACGGCAGCTTGAATGCGCTCCTCAGGTGGCAATGGGTGCACGTGGTGACCGCGAGGTTCGGGCGACCGGTCATGATGCGCTGATGCGTCCGTGCCGTGAAGCCCCCGGCCAGGGCAACGGCGGCCGCGGCGATGACCACCTGCGCCGCGCGAAGGGCGATTCGTCTCGGGGTCATGGGGCGGGCGTGCGGGGGGTGGCGGCCTCGGGGGGCAGGTCCAGGCGCTGCGGCTCGGCCTGCACGGCCTGCGGGCGGACGTTGCGCGGGGAATGGTTCCGGGGCTCGTGGCAGCCGACGCAGGCGCGAATCTCCCCCGGCTGCAGCCAGACGACCGGGGGCTGGTGGCGGAGCACCCGGCCCGCGGCGTCGAGCGCGTCGAAGCCCAGCGGCACACCGGAGGGCAGGCGCGCGAGCATCGAGCCGTCGGAGGCCACCGGCACCGTGCCCAGGACGCGCGGCTGCGCGCCCCCCGCCAGCACGGTGACCCGAAGCTGCGTGGCGCGCCCGGAACCGCCGTCCTGCTCGGGATCGCAGCTGTCGTTGACGTTGAGGCACAGGATCGTGCCGTGGGTCGCCCCCGGCATCACAATGGACGTATGGCCCGAGGGCTCGTCCCGCCGCGCGACGCACGTGGCCTCGATGCTGTCCCACCGCGGGTCTTCGAAGACCGGGGCGCCCAGCGCGGCGGCGCCGGGGGCGACGCGATAGACCGCGGCGTTTGCGGCCATCGAGCGGCCCTCCATGCCGCGGGTGTCGACGCAGGCGAGCAGGTCGCCCTCGGGTGTCGGCCCCACCGAGCGGCATCCCTGGCTCGGAAATGCGAACAGGTTCGCCCGGGTGGCGAACGGGGCGGCCGACCGCACGCACTCGGCCCAGTCCCTGGCCTCCGGCGCATCCGACCGGGCCGCCAGGAAGGCGATCCTGCCGTCGCCGAGCTCGCGCGGGCGCCGGACCGCGTCGACTCCGTCGTCCTGGCCGGCGTAGGCGGCGATCTCGGTGCCGTCGTTGTTGATCGTGAACAGGCACAGGTGGCGGCGACCCCGGGGGCCGTCATGCGCTGCGGCGCTCACGAAGAGGATCCTTCCGTCCCGAAGGGCGGTGGCGTCGGCGGCGCCGTCGGGGGCGAACGTGAGCCGGCGCGGGGCCTGGCCCGGCCATTGCCCGTACAGAGCCGCGGGCTCCGGAGAGGTCCATTGCCGCCCGGCCTTGGGGACCGGGGAGCTGAAGACCAGCTCCCCGTGGGCTGCGACGGCGGGATCCATCGCCCCGCCCGGCATCCGGGTGACGCGCTCGGGGCTGCCGCCGCCCGCCCGCACCCTGTAGATCTGCCACTCGGACGATTCCGCGGCCTTGCCGGCGAAATAGACCCAGCGGCCGTCCCACGAGACGCAGGGGTCGCCGGCGGCCGCCAGTCCGCCCGAGAGCACCTCAGCCGCATCGGTGCGAAGGGGAGGGGACAGAAGGACCACCCGGCTTCCCGGCGGATACCTCACGTCCATGACCGTTGCCGCCGGCGGGGGCGCGACGCCCGCGGGCACCTGCGTGAGGACCAAGGAGCCCCTCGGCGCCTCCGGGTGGCAGGCCGCCATCAGGAGCGCCGCGGCCCCGAGCAGCGCGCACGTTCTGGGTGTCATCGGGACGAGGGCTCGGTGACCCTGAGGATCTGGTCCGCGCCGACGTCGGTGAGCGTCTGGACCGTGCCGCTCGGCCACCTGATCTGGATCTGGTCCACCCTGGGCGCCTGCCCGAGCCCGAAGTGCACCCTCGGGTCCGATTGGCTGAGGAACCCCGAGGGGCAGCGGCACTCTTGCACGTAGGTGCGCCCCCCCGCCTTCAGCTCGATCCACGACCCCCAGCCCGCGGGGTTGCTCCGGGTCCCGCGCAGGGAGAGGGTGATCCAGTGGTTGCCCGAGCGGTCGCGGTTATGCAGCAGGACCGGGCGGTCCCCCATGAGTCCCACCAGCAGGTCCATCCGGCCGTCGTTGTCGTAGTCGAGCACCACGCTCGAGCGCGCCCGCACGGGCGTCCGGAAATAGGCCCCGCCCTTCCCGACGGCGTTGCTGAAGTGGGCGTGCCCGTCGTTCTCCAGCAGCAGGCTCTGCCAGCCCACCATCCGGAAGGCGTCCCCGTTGGCGATGAAGACGTCGAGCTTCCCGGCGTTGTCGAAGTCGATGAAGTTGCACCCCCAGCCGACGTACTGGGCCGTGAGCGCGCCGAGGCCCGAGGCCATCATCCGGTCGATGCAGTCGCCCTGCGGGGTGCGCACGTAGAGCGATCCGTATCCGAGGCGCGACACGAGGATCGCCGGGATCCCGCTGCCATCGCAGTCGCCGATTGCCGCGGCCATCGAGCCCGCGGCCTCGCCCAGCGCGTTGAAGGCGACGCCCCGCTTCATGGCCTCGTCGTGGAAATGCCCGTGGCCGTCATTGATGAGCAGCATGTTCGGGGTTGCGTCGTTGCTGAGGTAGAGGTCCTCGTGGCCGTCCCGGTCGTAGTCCAGCGCGCAGACCGACATGGTCCGGTGGGGCTCCAGGGCCGCGATTCCCGACTCCGCGCTTACGTCGGTGAAGGTCCCGTCGCCTTTGTTGTGGTAGAGGGAGTCGTGCTCGGGCTTGTAGGCCAGCGGGCCCGGGTAGCTCGTCGGGTTGTAGTAGAGCTTGTAGTTCGGGTCGAAGCTCAGGTAGTGGGCGACGTACAGGTCCAGCCGGCCGTCGCCGGTTGCGTCGATCCACGTCGCGCCGATGCCCGTTCCCTCGCTGCCGACGCCGGCCCTGTCCGTGACGTCGGTGAAGGTCCCGTCGTGGTTGTTGTGGAAGAGGTGGCTCTTGCCGACGCAGACGATGTAGAGGTCGGTCCAGCCGTCGCCGTCATAGTCGGCCGCCGCGGCCGCGACCGCGTAGCCCACGTCGCCCAGCCCGGCCTTTTCGGTCACGTCGGTGAAGGTCCCGTCGTGGTTGTTGTGGTAGAGCCGGCAGGGCTGGCGCTTGGTTCCCGGCGCCTCATGGGTCACCCCCTGCAGCGGGCCGGGGTTGGCGAAGAGGAGGTCCATGTAACCGTCGTTGTCGTAGTCGAGGACGACGACCCCCGAGCCGTTGGACTCGATGATGTTGGCGATGCGCTCGTCGCAGAACTGCTGGACGAACGTGATCCCGGCCTTGGCCGTCACGTCCTCGAAGAGGTCGTCGGCCCCGGCGGGGATCGGGGGGGTCACGGTGAACGTCGCCTGCGCCTCGGTGCCCGCGGGCTCCGCAGCCTTCCGGTGGCAGGCCGCCACGGCGAACGCCATCACAAGCGCAAGGCATCCTCGGGCCACGAACCCGGCGGGAAAGGTGGACGTTTTCATAAGGTCAAAGGCTGGGGCGATGCTTTCCGCGCTCCGGGCGGCGGCTTTCGGCCACGCATCCCTTATCCCATCCAGTAGCGCAGCTGATGCCAAGCTCCCCGCCGTGCCCCCCGCCGCGTCTTCCGCCGCGTCCGCACACCGGCCACGGTCTTCTCTGCAGTGCATCTGGGGAATTTGCTCTGTCTTAAGTGCGGGGATTGGAATGACCAGCACAGTGTGGCAGACAGGCCGAATTGGGGGGTGGATGGCCGTCCCGCCCGGGGCGACCGCACGGGATTTTCGGGTGCGAACGGCTTTGCCCGGCCGCCGCGCCCCGCTCAATGCCCGGGATCCGAAAGCTGGATGTTCGCCGGAATGCTGCCCCCGAAGTCCGGGCATGCGGTGGTGGCGCCGGAGGGCCAGCGCACGCGAATGCGCCGGATCGGATTCTGATCCGCTGAGCCGAAGAACAGGGCCGCGCTCGACTGGCTGTAGTAGCCCGAGCCGACGCAGACCTCGCTTGTCTCCTGCGTTCCGTCCGCGTACTGCGCCGTGACGCGCGCACCGGTCGCCTGCGGGTTCCCGGCCCCGCCCTTCAGGACTACCCGGATGGAGTGCCGGCCCGCGACGCCGCCGTTGCGAAAGGCCAGGGTCGACTCGCCGTTGCGCGAGACCAGGAAGCCGGGCCAGCCGTCGCCCCCGAGGTCGAGCACCGCGAGGGCCTTGGCGTCGCCGGGCACCACGAGGCCGCTGTCGATCGGCTCGACCGGCGCAAAGTGGCCGCGGCCGTCCCCGCGCAGCAGCTGGCCGAGCCCGCCGTCAAAGCGGCCGATCGCCGGCGCCGGCGCATAGGAGTTCTGCACGACATAGATGTCGGCTCGGCCGCCGCCCTCGAAGTCCCCGGCCACGAGGCCGTCGGCCGGGGCGACCTGCGCGATGAGCGGCCAGGGCTCGAAGCGGTACCGGCCGTCCGGCTGGCTCAGGAAGACGCCGCTGCGCAGCTCCGTGGCGGCGAGGCGCGTCGCCGAGGCCAGCCGGTCGGCCCCCAGGATCTCCTGCAGGGTCGCCTTGGCATAGTCGTTGTTCCAGCGGTAGCGCCGCAGCACGGAGGGGATCGCCGCCCCGAGGTCGCTGCGGCTGCGCGTCGGGTAGAGCCGGCCGTCTTGGGTATATGCCTCGACGATCTCGCCCGTGCCGCGGCCGGAGAAGTCGCCGTAGAAGAGGAGCGCGGGATGCTCGGGGTCGGCGCGGTACGGCGTGTTCAGCCCGACGTTTCCCACCGCGAAGTCGGGCCGTCCGTCGCCGTTGAAGTCGGCCGTCGCGATCGACCGCCACAGCCCCGTGCCCGCCGACGCGAACCCGGCCCTCTCGGTCCAGTCCTCGAACCCCCTTCCGGCGTCGTTGTGGAAATACTTCACCTGGCCCCATTCCAGGGTGATCAGCAGGTCCGGCCAGCCGTCGCCGTCGACGTCGCACCAGAGCGCCGACGTGACCATGCCGACGCTGCGCAGCATCGGCGCGACGGCGTCGGTGACATCCACGAATCTTCCCCCGCGATTGGCCAGGAGCGCGCTCCTCGGGGCCGACGGGTAGAGCCCGGGCAGAACCCTGCCGCCGATGAAGAGCCCGAGCCGCCCCGTGTGCTCGAAGTCCGCGGCGCATGCCGCGCCGGCGCTGATGGAGAGCGGCGGGAGCGTGCCGTCGGGCGCCGGCCGGAAGTGCCCGCGCCCGTCGTTGAGGAACAGGCGCGGCTGGTACTGCGGCGCGCCCGCGGGCTGGCTCGTCCCGCCCGCCGTGACGAGCAGGTCAAGCCGGCCGCCGCCCGTGGCGTCGAAGAGCAATAGCGGCCCGTCGTCGACCTCGGGCGGCGCCGCAAGCGCCGGCGAGGCCTCGGGCGCCCACGAGCCGGCGCCGTTCGCCAGGAGCACCCGGAGGGGCTCGCGCGTCGTCCCCCCGATGCACACGCCGTCCCGGCCGCTGCCGTCGATGTCGCCCACGGCTATCGCGGGCCCCCGGCGGTTGAGCCTCGCGGGGAGCAGCCGCTGGTCGAGGAACTCGTCGTAGGTGTCCTCCTGGGCCGTCCATGCGAGGTTGCACGCGGGGCCCACCTGCGCGAACTGGGCCTTCGGTCGCGCGGGCGCAGGCGCGGGCGCCGCCGGCGACGAGGGTTCGGTGATGGTGAAGCGCCGGTCGGCGGAAAGGCCCTCGAACGTCTGCACTGCGCCGCTCGGCCACGACACCGTCAGGCGGCGGATCACGGCGTCGCCTCCCAGGCCGAAATGGGCGATCGGCTCGCTGCTCGACATGAACCCGCGCGCGAGCGCCACCGTGCGGGCCTGGATGCCCGACTCGCTCTCGAGCGTCACCTTCGCCCCGATTCCGAAGCGGTTGGAGCGGGTGCCGCGCAACGCGACGATCACCCGGTGCCCGCTGTCCTCGTTGTTGCGCAGGAGCGTGACGCCCCCCTGGTAATTGGTGTAGACGATGTCGATGTTGCCGTCCCCGTAGAGGTCGCCGAGGGCGGCCCCGAAGCTCACCCCTTTCTGGTCGAGGCCCCATGCGCGCGAGACGTTCTCGAAGCGCAGTCCTCCCAGGTTGCGGAACGCGCAGTGGGTCTCCGCGAAGACCGGGCTGTTGCGCACGATCTGTTCGCCGGCGGCCTCGCTGCCGCTCATCGCCCGGCGCGCGATGAGGTCCTGGTTGTGGATCTCGCGGAACATCCCGTTCGTCGCGAAGAGGTCGAGCCTTCCGTCGTTGTCCAGGTCCTCCCAGAGGGGGGCCCACGTCCAGCCGGTGGCGTCCAGCCCCGCGAGGCGGGCCGCCTCGAGGCAGCGGCCGGTCCCGGTGTTCAGGTACAGGGCGCTGCAGGGGAACTGGCGGACCTCGTTCGATCCCTCCTCGGGCTCGCGCATCCGCGCCCGGGACTCCGCCATGGCGCGCTGGTCCTCGACGTGGCCGGCCTCCGCCATGTCCGCGACCAGCAGATCGATCCGGCCGTCGTTCAGGACGTCGCCGAAGTCCGAGCCCATCGATGAGTACGGCGTGTGCGGCACGACGCTGGCGGCGACATCCGTGAAGGTGCCGTCGCGGTTGTTGTGGTAGAGCGCGTCGGGGACGTCGAAGTCGTTCGCTACGTAGAGGTCGGGCCATCCGTCGTCATCATAGTCCCACCACACCGCCGAATTCCCGTGCGTGGGCCCCGGGGCCACGCCGGAGCGATCCGTCACGTCCGTGAACGTCTTGTTGCCGTTGTTGTGGAAGAGATGGTCGCGCTGGCCCTCCGGATGGGCCCTCGCGTCAAGCACGTTGGTCTGGATGAACACGTCCATCCATCCGTCGCGGTCATAGTCGTAGAAGTAGGCCATCACGCAGGCGTCCTTCACGTCCAGGCCGTACGCGCGCGCCTCCTCTTTGAACGTTCCGTCGCCCTGGTTGACGTAGAGCAGGTTCGGCGCGTTGAACCTGCAGACGTAGATGTCGAGCAGGCCGTCGTTGTTGACGTCGACGAAGGTGGCGCCCTGCTTCCAGATCTTGGCGTCGGCGCCGTGCTCGGCCACCCCGGCCCTCTCGGTGACGTCCTCGAACTTCCCGTTGCCCAGGTTGTGGAAGAGGCGGCAGCTGCCCGTCTTGTTGGCCACGAAGATGTCCGGGAGGCCGTCGCCGTCGTAGTCGCCGATCGCGACACCGGTGCCTATCGCGCCGATCTCAAGCTCGCGCGCGCGCCTGCCCCACATCTGCGGATCGTCGTACTTGTTCTCGACGATTAGGCCGCTCTCTTCGGGCGGGACCACCGTGAAGAGGCTGCCTTCGCGGGGCCCGGGTCGCGGGGCGAGCGGCTTCTCCTCAATCCCGCCCGCGGCCGGCGGGACCGGGCCGGCCGGCGCCACGGGGCCCAGGAGGAGAAGCGCGCCCAGCGCCGCGGCCGACGTCGCGCGCGCGAGCGCCCTGCGCCGCGCCCGGGCCGGCCCTTCGAGGCGTTGGGAGTCGCGCATGGCGCCTCAGGGGGTCCGTTGCCCCCTGCCGCCCGGCAGGACCACGATCGGGTCGACCCAGCGGGTGTTGTACTGCCTTGTCCAGGAGTCGTCGATGCGGCCGGGCCTCGGCTCCCGGCCGTAGGCCTGGTCGTCCATGCCCTGGAACGGCAGCGGATCGACCCGCCAACCCTGCCCCACGTGGAAGTCCGAGTCCTTGTCCCAGCCCACCACATGCAGGAAAAGGTCCCGCACCGCGCCGGGAGGGGGCGGCGGCAGCTGCGCCGCGTCGAAGGACAGGGAGAGCTCGTCGCCGCCGGCGAGCAGCACCAGCCGGTCGTCGCGCCACGCGACGAGGTCCCCGACGGCGCCGTACCGGGTGAACCAGCCGGCCGGCGTCCGGTCCCACGGCGGGACCGGCGACACCTCGGTGTAGATCGGCGTGAGCGGGAGGGACGGGGGCAGGTCGGCGTAGCGGCTGTACCCGCGCCAGTGCAGGTCGGCGCTCGCGGGGCGCAGGTCGCGCAGGCGCGTGCCCGCCTCGCCGGCCCTCTCGCACAGCAGGGCGCAGTCCCAGTAGATCTCGTAGGCCGTCGAGACGCGGATGCGCTGCGTGCCGCTGGGCAGCTTGCCCCCGAGGTCGACGAGGATCGTCTTGGTCTTGCCCGCGGGCGTCCCCACCTCGACGCCGACCCTTTGCCAGGTCCCGTCGCCGAGCCCCGCCTCGAGCACGGGAAAGGGAAAGGGCAGGGTCGGGTCGATGGAGCCGGCGACGTTCGCCATGCCGCCCCCGAAATGCAGCCATCCCGTCAGGGCCAGCACGAGCGGGCGATCCAGCGCCAGCGGGCCGAAATCGAGCGTGACCGAGTACGGCTCGGCAAGCCCGCGCAGCTGCGGCCGGCGCAGGCGCAGCGGCGACACCATCCGGCCGTCGACCCGGGCAAGCTCCTCGGTGACGTCGGCGCCGTCGCCGGTCACCGCGAGCCGGGGGGTGCAGAGCGGCCGCAGGGTCCAGATCTCGTGCGGCGGAAACGGCCCGCAGGCGTGCATCTTGCTCGTCGCCAGGACGATGGTGCCGCGGGGATGGTCGACCGCGATGAGCCGGGCCTCGTCGAGATAGAGCACCTCGCGCAGCTCGTCGGTGATGCGGACCTCGTAGGACCCGTTGCGCGGCGGGAACTGCGCCTCGCCGCCGAGCGCCAGCAGCTCCTCCGGGTCGGCCGGCACGTACCGCTTCTCGTCCTGCGGCAGCCCAAGGGGGGCGGCGCCGAGGATGTCCGTGACGAACCGGAATCCGCGCCCGTCCCAGGCGTACAGGTACGGGCACGAGCCGCTGGGGAGCTTCGGCTCGGTGACCGTGACCATGGCGCGCCCCACGGGCACGTCCACCTGCGCGGTGGAGAGGTCGAACCAATGCACCCTGAGCGCGTCGAGCTGCCCGTGCTGCCCGACGCCGATCTCCAGGGGCATCCTGCGCACCGTGCGGCTGGTGCGCCAGTCGCCCGCCGAGACCTCGACGCGCACCCCGAGCGAACTGGTGTTGGAGCGGTTGCCGACGAGGCGCAGCTTCAGCTGCAGGTTGCGGTTGCCGCCCTGGTTGCGCCAGTAGCGCAGCCCCGCGTCCGAGCTGGTCACGAGGTCGAGGCAGCCGCGGCCGGCGAAGTCGGCTGCGACCATGCCCTCGACCGGCCCCACCTTGTCCAGGCCGAGCTCCCCAGTCACGTCGATGAACCCCGCGTGCCCTGCGTTGCGCCAGACGCGCACGCCGCCGCTGCCGTAGGCGAGGATGTCGAGCCAGCCGTCGTTGTCGAAATCCTCCAGCAGCAGGCCCGCGACCCGGAAACCGTGCAGGGGCAGGCTCAGGCTCCGGGCGTGGTTGCCGCCGACGATCTCGAGCGCCGTCTCGGTCGCGATCACCGCCTGCGCATGGAGGTCATTGCCGAGGTCGCCCGTCGCCATGACCGCCCCGGCGGGCCATCCCGCGGTGAGGGTGCTCGGCGCGAACGCCCCGGCGCGCCTCTTCGCATAGAAGGCGGGCGGGCCGTCCGCGCGCGCGATGAACACTCCCGGAAGGCCCTCGTTGTTCCAGTCCTCCGCCGTCACCTGCGCGGCCCCGGGGAGCGCCCGCGGCAGCCCGGAGTCGCTCCAGGTGCCGTCAAAGTAGAGGTTTCCGAGGTTGCGGTAGATGGCGAGGCCGGCCCCTGCCGGGCGCACCGCAACCAGGTCCAGGTTCCCCGTGAAGTCGAGGTCGGCCAGGAGCCCGCAGGTGGCCTTGAGCCCCTCGAGGCCCGCCGCGCGGGTCGCGTCGCGGATGCGGCCGTGCGCGTAGAACTTGAACACGCGCGAGTCCTGGTCGCCAAGGACGACGACGTCGTCGAAGCCGTCGTTGTCCAGGTCGCCGGTCAGGCAGGCGCGGTATCCGCCGGTGGCGGGCGCAGGCAGCGGGCGCCCGAGCGCCGAGAACCGGCCGGCCCGGTTGTCGAGCAGCAGGAACCCCGCGCTCCCGTCCCGCGCGAACAGGCTCTGGCGGCCGTCATGCTCGTAGTCGATGACCGCCAGCGGCCCGCGCCAGTCGGAGGCGAGGGCGCCGAAGGCGGCGGCGGTGTCCTCGACAAAGCGCACGGGGATCCCCCGGGGATCCGGCTGGGCGAGGACGAACGGAGCCAGCGGCCGCGTGTACTGGCAGCGCTCCAGCTCGGCCTCCGTGACGGGCGAGCCGTTCCTGAGGGCCAGGATTCGCTGGTGCTCCTTCAGTTCGCGCTCCGCGTCGCCGTCCCGGCCGACCTGCCTGTAGAGCCGGCTGAGCTGGTAATGCGCCGACGGGTGGTCGGGCGCCGCCCGGATGACGCCCTCGAAGTCGCGGATCGCGTCGGGGATCTGCCCCAGCGCCTCCTGCGCCATGCCCGTCTGGAAGTCGAGGGCCGGCACGGCCGGCTCGATCTTCCAGGACTGCTGGAAGGATTCGGAGGCCTGCTCGGGCTCGTTTTCCCTCAGCAGCGCGCAGCCCCGCAGGTAATACGCGGCCGCGCTGCCGGGGTTCAGCTCGAGCGCCTGCTGGCAGAGCCGAACCGCGTCTTGCGTCCGGCCCGCCGCCAGGTAGGCGTTGGCGAGGTTGAGCCGGACGTCGGTGCTCTCGGGCGACAGCTGGAGCGCCTGCGCGTACACGCCGATCGCGCCGTCGGCGTCGCCCTTCTCGAGCATCGCGTTCCCGCGATTCACGAGCCTTGCGAACCCGGGGGACGCCGCGCGCGACCGCTGAAGCCAAAACGCGCCCGCGGCGATCGCCACCGCCACGAGCACGCCGCTTGCCCAGATCAGGTGCTTGGACATGGCCGACTCGTTACTCCGGAGGAGGCGCCTTCACAATCAGCATCGGGAGGTCCGGCGCCGCGCTTGGTCGGGATGATGATTGAGGGGATGCATGGAGCTTGGAAAGGGGTTCGCCTGCGGGTCGGGTGCACTGCGCCGGGCGGCGGAGCGAGGCCGACAATACAGGCGGCGCGCGCGCATGTAACAGAAAAGGGGTGAAGCGCCCCGAAGCCGTGGCCAACCGCCGGCGGGACGCCCGCCGAGGGAACCGCGGGCCCTTTCGAATTGATATCGATGGGTCGCGCCGTTACGATGCATGGTTCCGTTCGTCGACCTGATCCCATCCGGATCGCCCGGTTCCGGGCGGCATCCCAAGCCACCACTCATCCCCCCATTCCCATGGACGAATACATCGAGCGACTCGTCGACCTGATCGATCCGGCGACCCTTCGGCTGCGAAACCTGACCCTCGACGAGGCCCGCGAGAGGATCCTTCGCGGTTCCACCGAATCCGTCCGCGAGATCGACGGCTCGTTCGCGATCGTGGCGCGGGAGGGGAAGCGCGTGAGGATGGCGCGCTCGCTCGACCGGCCCATGCGCTACTTCCTCGCCAAGCGCCGCGAGGGCCCCGCGCTCATCGTCGCCGACCGCATCGACGCCATCTACGGGCAGCTGAAGAGAGAGGGGCTGGAGCGCCAGTTCCACCCCAGCTACACGCGGATGGTGCCTGCGCACTACGTGGTCGAGCTCCAGCTCATCGGCTGCCCCGACCCCGATCCCACGTACACGCGCTTCTTCACGCCCGAGCGCAACAGCCTCCCGGCCGACCTCGACGTGATCGGCAGGGCCTACGTCGGCGCCCTTGCCGACGAGGTCAACAAGTGGCTGGGCGACCTGCCCGAGAGCCGGCCGATCGGCGTGTGCTTCTCCGGCGGCGTCGACAGCGGCTGCGTCTTCCTCGCCATCTACCACGTGATGCTCAAGCTCGGCCTGAACCCGGCGCGGCTGAAGGCCTTCACCCTGAACCTCGGCGACGGCCCCGACGTGCGCCAGGCGCGCGAGTTCCTCGAGAGGCTCGGTCTCGGCCTCTTCCTCGAGACGATCGAGGCCGACCCTTCCTCGCTGGACCTCGGCGAGACGCTGCGCGTCCTCGAGGACTACAAGCCGCTCGACGTCGAGTGTGCGTCGATGGGGCTCGCCCTGTGCCGCGGCATCCGGGTCCGCTACCCCGAGTGGAGGCACCTCGCGGACGGGGACGGCGGCGACGAGAACCTGAAGGACTACCCGATCGAGGAGAACCCCGAGCTGACGATCCGCAGCGTGGTCAACAACCTGATGCTCTACCAGGAGGGCTGGGGGGTCGGCCGGATCAAGCACTCGCTCACCTACAGCGGCGGCCTGAGCCGAAGCTACGCGCGCACGTACGCGCCGGCGCGCCACTTCGGGTTCGAGGGCTTCAGCCCGTTCACGCGCCCGGCCGTGGTCTGCGTCGCCGAGGGCATCCCGTTCGCCGCCTTGAGCGCCATGTCGGTCGACCGGCTCTACTCGCTCAAGGGCGAGATCGCCCGGCGCGGGATCAGGGCCCACTTCGGCGTCGACATGCCCGTCTTCACGAAGCGCCGCTTCCAGCACGGAGCGATCCCAATCGGCGACCTTCGCCGGCGCCTGGCGCCGCCCGAGCCCGACTACCGCCGGCAGTACCTCGCGACCTACCGGTGAGTGCCGTGGCCTCGGCGTACCCGGCGCGGGGCCGCACAGCCTGGATACTGGCCCAGCGACCGGCGCGGGACGGGGCGCCGGACCCGGACGCGCCGCAGGGCGTCTTCCTCGAGCGGGAGCGCCTGGCGTCCGGCGCCATCGCATCCTGCGGCGTGGTGCTCCTTACCAACCGCGAATGCCCGTGGCGCTGCCTGATGTGCGACCTGTGGAAGGGCACGACGCCGGATTCCGTCGCGGCTGGGGCGATCCCGCGGCAGCTCGAGGTTGCCGTGCGCAGGTGGTCGGAGTCGGGCGCGCTCCCAGAGCAGGTGAAGCTCTACAACAGCGGGAGCTTCTTCGACCCGGCGGCCATCCCGCCCGCCGACTACGGGCCGATCGCCCGGCGGATCGGCTTTGCGCGCCATGTCGTCGTGGAGTCCCACCCGCTGCTCGTCGGGGACCGGGCCAGGGCGCTGCGCGACCTGCTCTCCGGCTCGCTGGAGGTGGCCCTCGGGCTTGAGACCGCGCACCCGCAGGTCCTCGCGAAGCTGAACAAGGGGTTCGGCCTGGCGCAGTTCTCCCGCGCCGCCGAGTTCCTCGCCGCCGAGGGGATCGCGCTTCGCGCCTTCCTCCTGGTGAACCCGCCGTTCCTCGACGGCCCGGCGGCGCTCGAATGGGTGGTGAAGTCGGCCGAGTTCGCGTTCGCCTGCGGCGCCGGCGCCGTGACGCTGATTCCCACGCGCGCCGGCAACGGCGCGATGGAACGGCTGCGCGCGTCGGGCGAATACGTGCCCCCGACGCTCGCCGCGCTCGAGCAGGCCCAAAGGGCGGCGCTCGCGCTCGGCCGCGGCCGGGTCTTCGCGGACACCTGGGGCCTGGAGACGTTCTCCGCTTGCCCGCGGTGCCTTGCGGCCCGGCGCGGGAGGCTGGAGGCGGTGAACCTGACGCAGCGCGACGCGCCTTGCGTGCGCTGCGAGGCCTGCGGCGCCGTTTGAGCGCGCAGCGGGACCCCTGCAGCGAGCGGGGGTGCGGGCTACGGGGCGGCGGGGCCGCCGGCCCGCTCGCGTCGCGCCTGCGCAAACTCGGCCGCGCGCCCGATGGCGACGGCGAGGCGCTGGCGGTCGAAGGGCTTGAGCACGTAGTCGGCGGCCCTCACCCCGAACGCCTCGACCGCGAACCTTTCGTGCGCCGTCACGAAGATGACCGCCGGGCGCTCCCAGGCTTCAAGCGCCGTGACGACCCCGAGGCCGTCCAGGCCGGGCATCTGCATGTCGAGAAGGGCGATGTCGGGCTTGAGGCGTCGAATCGCCTCGAGAGCCTCCGTTCCCGTCTCGCACTGCGCGACCACCTGGAGACTAGGGCCCTTCGGCAGGAGAGCAAGCAGGCGGTCCCTCGCGGCCTGCTCGTCGTCGGCTATCAGGAGCGTCAGCGCCTCGGGCATCGGCTCGGGTTCCGGCGCGGCCGGCGGCGCCTCCTCTGGCGCCGCGCGCCCGGATTCGACTGCCGTGCGGCGAGCCCTGGCCGCCGCGGCGAGGTTGCCCAGGACGGGAAGCGTCGATTCCCAGGCTAGGCAGCCGTCGGTGATGCTCTGCCCGTAGACGAGCGGCCTCCTCTCGGGGTCCTGCATCCCGCCCACCAGGTTGCTCTCGATCATGACTCCCGCGATGGCGCGCTCGCCGGATCGCACCTGGGCCGCGACCGCCGCCGCGACGGCGGGCTGGCGCCCGGGGTCCTTCCCGCTGTTCGCATGGCTGCAGTCGACGACGAGGTGGGGCGGCAGGCCGAACCTGCGGAGAGTGCGCGCCGCGGCCCTCACGTCGGCCGAGGCGTAGTTGGGCCCGCTCGTGCCGCCGCGCAGGATCAGGAGGGTGCGCTTGTTGCCATCCGTCACGCGCACCGAGTGCGCGCCGGCCTGGGTCAGAGAGGGCAGCCAGTGGGGGAAGCGGGCCGCGCGCATCGCGTCGACGGCGACCATGATGTCGCCGTCGGTGCGGTTCTTGAAGCCGACCGGCATCTGAAGCCCCGAGGCCAGGCCCCTGTGGACCTGGCTCTCCACGGTCCTCGCCCCGATCACGCCCAGGGACACCATGTCCGCGTAGAACGGGGCGATGATGGGATCCAGGAACTCCGTGGCGGCCGCCACGCCGAGGCGCGTGATCTCCAGGAGCAGCTCGCGGGCCTGGCGGAGCCCCCGGCAGACGTCGAACGAGCCGTCAAGGCCGGGGTCGTTTGCGAAGCCCTTCCAGCCAGAGACCGTCCTCGGCTTCTCGAAATAGACTCTCATGACGAGAACGAGGTCGTCCGCGTGCGCCCGGGCGGCCTCCGCGAGGCGCTGGGCGAATTCGAGGGCCGCGGCGGGGTCGTGGACCGAGCACGGACCGACGACCACCAGCAGGCGGTCGTCGTGGCCCGAGAGGATGGAGGCCACGTCGCGGCGCGCCCTCGAGACCAGCGCCGCACCCGCCGCGTCGAGCGGGAGGCTCCCCTCCAGGTCGCACGGGGCGGGCAGGGGCTTGCCCTCGGCCGTCCTTGTTGCAGCTTCCGCTGGCATCGGCCAACTGGGTTCAGATTACGGCGACGGCCTCCATCTCCACGAGGAGGTCATGCCTGCATACGTCCGCAAGGACGCACACCTTGGGGATGGCGGGAATCGTCAGGCGCCGGGTGGCGGTCTCCCAGGCCTCCCACGCCTCGCGGTTCCTGCAGAAGAGGGTGGCCGACGTGATGCTTTGCAGGCCGCCGCCCTGTTCCTCGAGGATCGCGCCGATGCTCATCAGCGTGTCGAGGCTCTGGTGCTCGGCGTCGCCGACGTGGGTGCTCTTGCCCGCGGCGTTGATGCTTGCGGTCCCGGAGATGTGCACCGTCCGGCGGCCCTCGATCTCAAGGGCCATGCCGCGGGAGAAGGCGGAGCCGTAGTCGAAGGAGGAGCTCTGGCGCGGGCTGTGCAGGATCGGGATGGCGGCGGCGGCCGCCGGCCCCGAGCTCTCGAGCGCAAGGACGTCCATGACGCATTCCTCGTCGTCGTAGCGGCCCATGATCCCCGTGCTTGCCGGGAAGGCGGGCCCGCCGGGGACGCCCAGCCCCTCGCGGCGGTAGAGGGGCGTGCGGACGCGGTTGAGGTCGTCGTACCAGTCGAGCAGGCGCGCCGAGTAGATCCACGTGCGCACGACGTCCGTGTAGCGCATGCCGTGCGCGGCGAGGCCGCTGCCCGCGTTCGCGAACATCCGCGCCGCCTGCCCCGTGGCCCCCGCGGCGAGCGATCCGTCGGCCGACGTGCCGCGGATGCACGGCAGGTGGAGCATGCGGAAGCCGCGGCCGCTCCAGGATCGGCCGCGGCCCGTCGCCGGGTCCTCGACCGTCGCCACGCACTTCTCGCCGTCCATGGGGGCGACGCCCCAGAGCTGAAGGCCCGCGAAGGCGCAGTCGCCCACGGGGCTGCCCTGGATCCAGCTCACGGGCATCGTGCGGTCGAGCCCCCGGAGCCGGTAGACGATGTCGCGCTGCTTGAGGACCTGCCCGCGGACGCTCGTGAGCCCGTAGAGCTTCTCCGAGACCGGCTGGATTCCCAGCCTCGCGACGGCGGAGGCGACCTGCTCGAACAGCTCGACGGCGGCCGCGCCGGCCCCGAGGCCGTCCGCCACGGTGGCGGTCAGGTGGTATTCGGTGAACGAGCGCCGCTCCGACGCATGGATCCCGAGCCGGCATGCGCCGGAGATTTCGACGACGTTCGTTTTCATGGTGCCTTTTCCGGTCGCGCCGCGCGGTGGCCTGCGCCCATGGATCGGCTGCGGCTCCCCGGACGCGGGCCGGTGGCTGGAGTTGGGTGAGTAGGTGTCATGCAAACTATGATTAGTTTGTCTAATGGTCTTCTCTTGTGTTAAAGCGTTAGAGTAAACGTGGATCACATTGAATCCTTTTGGGACCGGATGTCCTTTTTTGGTGGTGAGATGCGCAATTTAAGGGGCGGCAAAATCGGCGCTAAATTTCAGGTATAGAATGGACTTGCGCAATTGCATCGTTCACGCTGCTTGGGTGGTTTGCCGTAGGGCAGCTTATGCCAAGAACTGCGCAGCACCTCGCAAGCGGCGCGGAGCGGGTTTGGGCGCGCCGGGCGAAAATAGGGGCACGAAGTTTCCCTTCATGAGCCAACCAAGACCAGACGCCGCGGGCCGCGGCCAAGTCCCATGAGCGGCGGGCTCCAATGCCCCGCGCCCGTCGCCGTGCGCGACGAGATCACGATCGGCCACGGCGGGGGAGGGCGGCTGACCGAGCAGCTCATCGAGAAGATCTTCAGGCCGGCCTTCTCCAATCCCGCCCTCGAGTGCCGCCACGACGGCGCGGTGGTGCAGGCGGGCAGCACGCGGCTCGCGTTCACGAGCGACTCCCACGTGGTGAGCCCCCTCTTCTTCCCGGGCGGCGACATCGGCAAGGTCGCGGTCAACGGCACGGTGAACGACCTGGCGATGTGCGGGGCGAGGCCGCTGTGGCTGAGCGCCGCCTTCATCCTGGAGGAGGGGCTGCCCATGGAGACCCTGAAGCGGGTCGTCGCGTCCATGGCCGAGGCCGCGACGGCCGCGAGGGTGGCCGTCGTGACCGGCGACACGAAGGTGGTCGAGCACGGCAAGGGCGACGGGCTTTACATCTCCACGGCCGGGGTCGGGATAATCGAGCACGCGGGGAGCATCGGGCCGTCCCACATCAGGGCTGGCGACGCGGTGATCTTAAGCGGCGACATCGGCCGGCACGGCATGGCCATCATGGCCGTGCGCGAGGGCCTCTCCTTCGAGAGCACGATCGAGAGCGACTGCGCGCCGCTCGTGGCGCCCGTGGCCGCGCTCCTGGCGACGGGCGTCGAGGTCCACTGCCTGCGGGACCTGACTCGCGGGGGCCTCGCCACGGCGCTCATCGAGCTCGCCGAGACGCGCGGGCTCGAGATCGCCATCGACGAGCGCGCGGTGCCCGTGTGCGAGGAGGTGCGCGGCGCCTGCGAGATCCTGGGGCTGGAGCCCATGTACGTGGCCAACGAGGGCCGCTTCGTCTGCTTTGTGCCGCAGTCCGACGTCGACAAGGCGCTCGGCGTCCTCGCCTGCACGGTGCCCTCGGGGGCCCCGACCGTCATCGGGTCCGTGAGGGCCGTGACCGGGCGGGACGTCCTGATGAGGAGCGTCATCGGCTCGGACCGCGTCCTTCACCGCCTGAGCGGCGAGCAGCTGCCGAGGATCTGCTAGCAACCCCCTGTCAGGAGTCGGGAAACGTCAGTATTCAACTAAAAGGAGCGCAGTAGAATGAAGTCACGGTGTTATTGCCTCAAAGTGGCCAGCGTTCTGTTCTTGCTCGTCGCCGTGGGCCATCTGGTCCGCGTGATCATGGGATGGAAGCTCGTCGTGGGCGACTGGACGATCCCCATGTGGCCGAGCTACGTCGTTATCGTGGTCAGCGCCGCGCTGGGCGTGGGCATGTGGATGTGCTCGTGCTGCAAGGGCGAGCCCGACGCGGCGGTTCCGCCGCAGGCCAAGACCTAGGCGGTCGGCGCCGCGGACCGGCTGCGATACCGGTAGTAGGCGGCGCAAGCGCCCTCGCTTGAGACCATAGGGGCACCCACGGGATGCTCGGGGGTGCACCGTGTCCCGAAGGCCGGGCAGTCGAACGGCTTGGAAAGGCCCCTTAGGATCGATCCGCTGATGCACTCGGTCGGCGCCGGGGCCGGCGCCTCGGCCAGCGCGAACCTGCGCACGGCGTCGTAGGCGTGGAACTCCTCCCGCAGGGCCCAGCCGCTTGCGGGAATGGGCCCGAGGCCGCGCCACTCGCGGTCGACCACCTCGAACACCTGCTCGGCGATCGCGCGCGCCGGCGGGTTGCCCTGCGCGCGCACCACGCGGGCGTAGGCGTTCTCCAGCACGGCCTGGCCGGCCTCGAGCTGGCGCAGGCAGCGAAGGAGCCCCTCGAGTATGTCCACGGGCTCGAAGCCCGTGACGACTATCGGGGTGCGGTAGCGCGCGGCGATCGGGCCGTACTCGGCCGTCCCCATGACGGCGCACACGTGCCCGGCCGCGAGGAAGCCCTGCACGAGGTTGTCCGGTGCCCCCAGGATCGCGGCCATCGCGGGCGGCACGAGGACGTGGGAGACGATCATCGAGAAGTTGGCGAGCCCCTCGCGCCGGGCCCTTAAGACCGCCATCGCGTTCGCGGGCGCCGTGGTCTCGAAGCCGACGGCGAAGAAGACGACCTGCCTGTCGGGGTGCTCCCGCGCGAAGGCCACGGCGTCCAGCGGCGAGTACACCATGCGCACGTCCGCCCCGCGGGCCCTCGCCGTGAACAGGTCGGCGCCGGTGCCCGGCACCCGCAGCATGTCCCCGAAGGAGCACAGGGTGACTCCCGGCTGAAGCGACAGGGCGACGGCCTGGTCGATCATGGAGGCCGGCGTCACGCACACCGGGCAGCCCGGGCCGTGGACCAGCGTCACCGCGCGCGGCAGGAGCTCGTCCAGGCCGAACTTGACGATCGCGTGGGTCTGCCCCCCGCAGATCTCCATGACGGCCCAGGGGCGGGTCACCGTACGGGCGATGGCCCGGGAGAGCTTGCGCACGCTTTCGGCGTCGCGGTACTCGTCGACGAACCTCATGGCGGCCCCCCGGTTGCCGCGCGCTCGGGCTCGAGCCCGTCCAGCTCGCCCATCTCGCGCAGGTACCTGAACGTCAGCTCGGCCTCCTCGGGGTCGACGACCCCGATGGCGACTCCGACGTGGACGAGGACGTAGTCGCCGGGCCTCGCCTCGGGCGCGCAGGCGAGGCTCACCTCCTTGATGATCCCCCCGAAGCTCACGCGGCCCGTGAGCTCCAGGGGATCCTTGCCCTGGACGCTGAGGAGCTTGCCTGGGACCGCGAGGCACATGGTTTCAGGTCATGCAGACGGCCGTGAGGTTCAAGAGGGCGCCCAGGGCCTGGCCGGCCGCGATGGCGCCGTCGTTGGGCGGGAGCACGCGCGGGACCAGCACCTCGAAGCCCTCGGCCTCAAGGAGCGACGACGCGAGGTCGGTGAGGAGCGCGTTCTGGAAGCAGCCGCCCCCGAGGGCCACCGTGCCGACGCCGGCCGCGCGCGCCGCGGACACGATCCCTGCGGCCAGGGCCCGGTGGAACGAGGCGGCAAGCTCGCGCGGGTCGCGCCCGGCCAGGCGCCCGGCGTCGAGGGCGGCGATGAGCGGCGCCCAGTCGAGCTCCACGTCGGCCCCGCTGCCGCCCGCAGAGGAGCGAAGCGGGAAGGGCAGGACGGGGGCCGCGCCGGCGTAGCCGGCGGCGGCCGCCTCGAGCGCCAGCGGCACCTGCCCCTCGAAGCTGTTGCGGCAACCCAGGCCCAGGAGCGCGCCGACGGCGTCGAAGAGGCGCCCCGCGCTGGTCGTGACGGGCGAGTTGATGCGGCGCGTCAGCATCGTCCCCAGCAGGCCGGCCTCGGCCTCGCTGAACTGCAGGCGCCGCCCGAGCGTCCATAGCCCGGGGTCGCCCGCGGCGTGCGCGAGCGCGAGCGCCGTGCGCCTCGCGTCGCGGATCGCCGCCTCGCCTCCGGGCAGCCGGAACGGGCGCAGGCGGCCGAAGCGGCGCGCGGCGCCCTTCTGCAGGAGCAGGAATTCGCCGCCCCAGATCGTGCCGTCCTCCCCGTAGCCGGTGCCGTCCCACGCGACGCCCAGGACGCCGTCGGGACTGCGGCCGTGCTCCAGGAGGCAGGCGAGGACGTGGGCGAGGTGGTGCTGGACGCCCACGCACGGCAGCCCGCTCGACCTCGCGTGCAGCGTCGACGCGTAGTCGGGGTGGCGGTCGCAGACGACCTGCGTGAACCGGGAGCCGTGGATCCTGCCGAGCATCGCGGCCGTGCGCTTGAAGGCGGCGCGCGCCGCGGGTGCGTCCAGGTCCCCGATGTGGGGGCTTAGGACGAGCTGGTCGCCAAAGGCGACGCCGACCGCGTTCTTCATCTGGGCTCCGACGCAGAGCCAGGTCCCCTCGACCTGGCCGGGCAGGCGCAGCGGCGACGGGGCGTAGCCCCTCGCGCGGCGAAGCAGGATCGCCCCGCGCTGCGAGCGCCGAACGACCGAGTCGTCAACGGGGTGCGCGATCGGCCGGTCGTGCTCCAGGAAGGCATCGGCGATCCCGGAGAGCCTATGGTGGGCCTCGTTCTCCTCGGTGCAGAGCGGCTCCTCCGCCAGGTTGGCGCTCGTCGCGACCACGGCGCGCCCGAAGGCCGAGAGGAGAAGCACGTGCAGGGGCGCGTACGGAAGGAAGGCCCCGACCCAGGGGTTGCCCGGGGCGATGCCCGGGGCGAGCGCCGCCTGGGGGCGGCGCCTCAGGAGGACGATCGGCGCGGCGCTCGAGGCCAGCAGGAGGGCGTCCGCCTCCGCCACCTCCGCCGCCGCGCGCAGCGCGGACAGGTCCGGGAACATGACGGCGAGCGGCTTCTCGTCGCGGTGCTTGCGCCGGCGAAGCTCGGCCACCGCGGCCTCGTTTCGCGCGTCGACCATCAGGTGGTATCCGCCGATGCCCTTGACGGCGAGGATGCGGCCCTCGCCAAGGAGCCGCGCGGCCCCGGCGACGGGGTCCGCCGCGTCCACGGGCTCGCCCGACGCCCCGCGCAGGGACGCCCGCGGGCCGCACACCGGGCAGGCGTTGGGCTGGGCGTGGAAGCGCCTGCTGCCCTGGTCCGCGTACTCGGCCGCGCACTGCGGGCACATCCGGAAGGCCCTCATGGTCGTCGCGGGCCTGTCGTAGGGCAGGCGCTCGATGATGGAGTAGCGCGGCCCGCACTGGGTGCAGTTGATGAAGGGGTAGAGGTGGCGCCTGTCGCGCGGGTCGAGGAGCTCGCGCCTGCATTGCGGGCAGAGCGCCAGGTCGGGGGTTATCGCGGCCGACGCGCCCATGCCGCCGGGGCCGCTGGCGACGATCTCGAAGGGGCTCGCCTCGCCGTCGTCGGGCGCCGTCGTCGGGCTCACCTCCACGCGCTCGACGCGGGCCGCCCCGGGGGCCTCGCGCGTGAGCGCGCGCTCGAGGGCCGTCACGACGCTGGCCGGGCCGACGGCCCGGATGAGGACGCCCTCGGCGTCGTTGCGCACCCAGCCGCGCAGCCCCAGGCGCGTCGCCACGCGCTGGACGAAGGGGCGGAAGCCGACCCCCTGGACGGTGCCGCGGACCCGCAGCAGCACGTCTGAGTTGGCGCGCTTGGCGTGCTTGCGGGCGACCATGGCGTCAGGCCCTTCCGGGGGGCGAGCCCAGCAGCTCGTACCACGGGGCTATCCCCTCGCCGGTGCGAGCCGACAGCTCGATCAGGCGCGCCTGGGGCGCGATCCGGCGGATGTTTTCTGCGGCGGCCCCCCGGTCGAAGCCGAGGACCCCCGCGACGTCCATCTTGGTGAGGATGACGACGTGCGCGGACTTGAAGATCGGGGGGTACTTGAGCGGCTTGTCCTCGCCCTCGGCGCAGGACAGCAGCACGACCCGCAGGCTCTCGCCCAGGTCGAACGAGGCGGGGCACACGAGGTTGCCCACGTTCTCGATGAAGAGGACCCGCACGCCCGCGAGGTCGAGGCTCTCGACGGCCCGCGCGACCATGCCCGCGTCCAGGTGGCAGGCCGAGCCGGTCGTGATCTGCCTGACCGGGGCGCCGAAGCGGCCGAGCCGCCTGGCGTCGTTGTCCGTGGCCAGGTCGCCCACGACGGCGGCGCACCTCGTCGTGCGCCCGAACTCCGAGAGGGTGCGCTCGAGGAGCGCCGTCTTGCCCGCCCCGGGCGAGGAGACGAGGTTGAGCGCGCAGATGCCGGCCTCCCGGAAGCGCCGGCGGTTGCGCGCGGCCTGCCGGTCGTTGCCCTCTAGCAGGCTCATGCGCACCTCGATCGTGCGGGTGGCGGCCTTCGGCGGGGATTTCAGGGCGGCGTCCATAGGCTTGCCCCCCGCTACGACATCTCGATCGTCGCCAACTCGAGCTCGCGCCCCTGCACGAGCTCGCCGGAGATCCGCCCGCACTTCGGGCATGTGAACACGAAGTCCGACTCCACGTCGAACTCCAGATCGCACTCGGGGCAACGCCCGCGGGCAGGCACCGTCTCAATGAAGAGATCGGCGCCCGCCGCGGGCGTACCCCTCGCTACGGCATCGAAGGCGAGTCGGAGCGCGTCTTTTTCTACCCCGGAGAGCGCGCCGATTCTCAACACGATCCGGTGAACTTGGATGGCGCCATGATCGCGGGCCTGTGCGGTCACCGCGTCGAGCGCCGATTCCATTATGCCGACTTCGTGCATTTTGGGTAAGGCCTTCGATGCCAAGGTGTCATTGCGAGGCCATGGCCATGAGGGCCAGGCCGGCGGCGGCGACTATCCAGCCCGGGGCGCGCGATGCGCGCCCGGGAAGCCGCGCCGAAAGGCTTCCCGCGGCCACGCCGGCCGCGAGGAGGAGGGCGGTCGCCGCCAGGAAGCCGCAGCCGTAGGCGAGTCCGCCCGCCGAGGCGGGCATCTCGGCCCCGTGGGCCGCGCCGTGCAGCAGGGCGAACGCGCCGGCCCAGGCGGCTCCCGCGCCCGCGGGCATCCGCACCCGCAGGGCCACGAGGAGGCCCAGCACGAAGACCGAGGCGGCGATGCCCTGCTCAAGCCCGGACACGGGCCCGGTCCAATGGCCGAGGAGCGCCCCGAGGCTCATGGCGGCGAGGAAGACGGCCGGAAGGAGCCGGGGGGCGCGCAGCTGCGCGGCCAGGAGCCCCACGGCGATGATGGCGAGGAGGTGGTCCCAACCCGTGAGCGGATGCAGCAAGCCGCTCGTCAGCCCGGTCGCGCCGTCGTGGCCCGGGTGCGCGCTTGCCGCGGGGATCGCGGCCAGGAAGAGCGCCGCGGCGAGGAGTCTCTGGTTTGTCTTCATTGTTTCTTTGGACTTAAAGTATTGCGGGATAGGCGCCCTGCGCGGGTGTCCGCGGGTGCGCCAGCTGAGTTCATCGGCGGCAAGGTTAGCACGGGGGCGGGTGCCCCGGTGCGCATCAATTGCGCAATATTGTGCCGTTCTTGAACTGGGCCCCGGGGGGAACCGGCAATATCTGCGACACGATTGCCAATTGCTGCGCAGAGAGCCGGGTGACCCCGTGGCACTATCTAGCATATGGCTGACCTGCTGTCCCCCCCCGAGTACCTGACGTGTGATGCCAACGAGGCGGTGGCCTCCGTCGCCTACCGCCTCAACGAGCTCGTAGCGATCTACCCGATCACCCCCTCCTCGCCCATGGCGGAGTTCTGCGACGAGTGGGCCGCCGGCGGCAAGGTGAACCTCTGGGGCCAGGTGCCGCGCATCGTTGAGATGCAGTCGGAGGGCGGCGTCGCGGGCGCGGTGCACGGGGCGCTCCTGGGCGGCACCCTGACGACGACCTTCACGGCGTCGCAGGGGCTGCTCCTGATGATCCCCAACCTTTACAAGATCGCCGGCGAGCTCCTGCCCTTCACGTGCCACGTGAGCGCCCGCGCCCTGGCGGCCCAGGGCCTGTCGATCTTCGGCGACCACCAGGACGTCATGGCGTGCCGGGCGACCGGAAGCGCGCTCCTGTGCAGCGACTCGGCCCAGGAGGCGCACGACCTGGCGCTCGTGGCGCACGCCGCGAGCCTGCGCACGCGCGTGCCGTTCATCCACTTCTTCGACGGGTTCCGCACCTCCCACGAGGTCCAGAAGATCGCGCTCCTTGCCGACAGGATCCTACGCTCGGTCATCGACGAGGAGGACATCGCCCAGTTCAGGGCGCGCGCGATGACCCCGGACAGCCCGACGCTGCGGGGCACCGCCCAGAACCCCGACGTCTACTTCCAGGGCCGCGAGTCCGTGAACCGCTTCTACGACGCCGTGCCGGAGGCCGTCCAGTCGGCGATGGACAGGCTGGGGGCCGTCACCGGGCGCTCCTACCACCTCTTCGACTACCACGGCCACCCCGAGGCCGAGCGCGTGATCGTGGCCATGGGAAGCAGCGTCGAGACGATATTCGAGACCGTCGACTGGCTCGCGGCGCGCGGCGAGAAGGTGGGCGCCGTCGCGGTGCGGCTCTTCCTGCCGTTCTGCGTCAAGTCCTTCCTGGCGGCGCTCCCGCCAACCGTGAAGTCGATCGCGGCGCTCGACCGCACGAAGGAGCCGGGATGCCTCGGCGAGCCCCTTTACCTGAACGTCGTCGCGGCCCTCACGGAGGGGCGCAACGGCGGCGCGCAGCCCAGGGTCCTGGGCGGGCGCTACGGCCTGGGCTCCAAGGAGTTCACCCCGGGCATGGTCAGGGCGGTGTTCGAGCACCTCGCGGGCCCGGGCAAGCCCGTCCACTTCACGGTCGGCATCACGGACGACGTCACGGGCATGTCGCTTCCCTTCGACGCCGGCTTCGACCTGGAGGCGCCCGAGGTGCGCCGCTGCGTGTTCTTCGGCCTGGGGGCCGACGGCACGGTCGGCGCCAACAAGAACTCGATCAAGATAATCGGCGAGCAGACCGACAACTTCGCCCAGGGCTACTTCGTGTACGACTCGAAGAAGTCCGGCTCGATGACGGTCTCGCACCTGCGCTTCGGCCCGAAGCCCATCCGGGCCCCGTACCTCATCAGCCGGGCGGAGTTCGTCGCGTGCAGCCACTTCCAGTTCATCGGCAGGGCCGAGATCCTGGCCTACGCCGCCCCTGGGGCGACCGTGCTCCTCAACTCGCCGTACCCGCCGCTGGAGACCTGGACGAGGCTCCCGCGCGAGTGGCAGCAGGAGCTGATCGACAAGAAGCTGCGCCTCTTCGTCATCGACGCCACCGGCGTCGCGCAGGGGGCCGGCATGGGCCGGCGCACGAACACGGTCCTGCAGACGTGCTTCTTCGCCCTGTCGGGCGTGCTCCCGGCCGACGAGGCCATCGCGCAGATCAAGAAGGCGATCGCCAAGACCTACGCCCGCAAGGGCGAGCAGATCGTCAAGATGAACTTCGCGGCCGTCGACGCGTCCCTGGCCGGCCTGCACGAGGTCCCGATCCCCGCGGCGCCCGACGCCGCCGCGGTGGCCACCGTCCCGCCTTCGTACTCGGGCGCCCCGGAATTCGTCCAGAAGGTGACCGCGCGGCTGCTCGCGAACCAGGGCGACCTCATGCCCGTGAGCGCGATCCCGGTCGACGGCACCTGGCCCACGGGCACGTCCCGCTTCGAGAAGCGCAACATCGCCCTCGAGATCCCGCAGTGGGACCCGGCGATCTGCATCCAGTGCAACAAGTGCGTGCTCGTCTGCCCGCACGCGACGATCAGGGCCAAGTTCTACGGGCCGGACGCGCTCGCCGGCGCCCCGGCCGGGTTCGTATCGACGCCCTTCCGCTCCACGGAGTTCCCGGGCAACCGCTACACGCTCCAGGTGGCGCCCGAGGACTGCACGGGCTGCTCGCTGTGCGTGCAGGTCTGCCCCGCCAAGGACAAGACCAACCCGAGGCACAAGGCGATCGACATGGTGGCCCAGGAGCCGAAGCTCGCGGCCGAGCGGGCGAACTGGGACTTCTTCCTGTCGATTCCCGACCCGGACCGCAGCCGCCTGGACACCTCCACGGTCAAGGGCTCGCAGTTCATGGCGCCGCTCTTCGAGTTCTCGGGCGCGTGCGCCGGCTGCGGCGAGACGCCCTACGTGAAGCTCCTGACGCAGCTCTTCGGGGACAGGCTGGTCATCGCGAACGCGACCGGCTGCTCGTCCATCTACGGCGGCAACCTGCCGACGACGCCCTACTGCTCGAACCGCGACGGCCGCGGCGTCACCTGGGCGAACTCGCTCTTCGAGGACAACGCCGAGTTCGGCATGGGCCTCAACCTCGCCATGGAGCAGCGCATGGCGAACGCGCGCTCCCTGCTGGACAGGGTCGAGCACCGCCTGACGCCGGGCCTTAAGCAGGCCCTGCTGCAGGCCGACCAGTCGACGGAGTCGGGCATCGCGGCCCAGAGGGGCCGCGTCGCCGCCCTGCGCGAGATCCTGCGCGGGGTCGACGGGGCCGACGCGCGCCGGCTCCTCGCCACGGCGGACGACCTCGTCAAGAAGTCGGTCTGGATACTCGGCGGCGACGGCTGGGCCTACGACATCGGCTACGGCGGGCTCGACCACGTGCTCGCGAGCGGCTCCAACGTGAAGGTCCTGGTCCTCGACACCGAGGTCTACTCGAACACGGGCGGCCAGTCCTCAAAGGCGACGCCGATCGGCGCGGTGGCGAAGTTCGCCGCCGCGGGCAAGGGCCTCGCCAAGAAGGACCTGGCGCTCATGGCCATGCAGTACGGCTACGTCTACGTCGCCCGCGTGGCCTTCGGCGCCAAGGACAGCCAGACGATCACGGCCTTCCGCGAGGCCGAGGCCTACAACGGCCCGGCGATCATCATCGCCTACTCGCACTGCATCGCCCACGGCTTCCCGCTGCACCTGGGCCTCGAGCAGCAGAAGCTCGCCGTCGACAGCGGCTACTGGCCGCTCTTCCGCTACGACCCGCGCCTGGTCGGCACCGGCGACCCGTTCAAGCTCGACTCGGCGGCCCCCAAGGTGGAGCTCTCGAAGTTCATGGCGAACGAGACTCGCTTCAGCATGCTAAAGAGCGTGGCCCCCGCCCGGGCGGCCGAGCTCGGGGTCCTGGCTCAGGAGCAGTCCACCAAGCGCTACGCCCGCTACAAGCAGCTTTCCGAGCATGCGCCCTCCGGCAACGGGCCTGCTCCAGCGCCGGCACCCCAGGCCGCGCCCGCGGCCCCAATCCCAACCAAGGCCCAGACATGAACCTATCCACGCAGTACCTAGGGTTGAAGCTCTCCAACCCGCTCATCGTCGGTGCGGGTCCCCTCTGCGACAGCATCGAGTCGGCCCGCGACCTCCAGGACGCGGGGGCGGCGGCGGTCGTGATGCGCTCCCTCTTCGAGGAGCAGATCGAGGCCGAGATCCGCGCCCTCTCCTTCAACATCGACACGCCCGCGGAGAGCTACGCCGAGGCCACCTCCTACTTCCCGAACTACTCGGAGTACCAGCTGGCGCCGGACCAGTACCTGCGCCAGATTGAGGCCTTGAAGTCCACGCTCACGATCCCGGTCATCGCGTCCTTGAACGGCGCGCGGCCGGGCGGCTGGATCGACTACGCCAGGCGCTTCGAGGCGGCCGGGGCGGATGCGGTCGAGCTCAACCTCTACCAGCTGGTCACGCGGGCGGGCGTCCTCGCCGGCGAGGTCGAGTCCGACCTTATCGAGATCGTCCGGCAGGTGTGCGGCTCGGTGAAGGTCCCGGTCTCGGTGAAGATCTCGCCCTTCCACACGTCCCCGGCGAACTTCGCCCTGGCCCTCGAGCACGCGGGCGCCGCGGGCGTCGTCTTCTTCAACCGGTTCTACCAGCCGGACTTCGACCTGGACGAGATGGAGGTGCTTCCCCAGCTGAGGCTCTCCGACTCGTCCGAGCTGCTGCTGCGGCTGCGCTGGCTTGCCATCGTGTCGCCCCAGGTGCGCCTGTCGCTCTCCGCCAGCGGCGGCGTCCACAGCTCGGAGGACGCCCTCAAGGCGCTCTTCGCCGGGGCCCACACGGTGCAGGTCGTCTCGGCGCTGCTGCGCCACGGACCGCACCTCTTCCCGAGGCTCCTCGACGGCATCCGCATCTGGATGGGCGAGCACGGCTACTCCAGCGTCGACGAGTTCCGGGGCGCGATGAACCTGCGCCGCTGCCCGGACCCGTCCGCCTATGAGAGGGCCAACTACATCCGAATCCTCCAGGCCTGGAGGGTCACCACTCCCCGTGAAGAAGCCTGACCGCCAGGCGTGGCTTGGCGGCGGCAGCGACCGCTGCGCGAACCCCCCGGATCCGCCCCCGGGCCAGCCCTGGCGCATCGTGCTGCTGGGCGCCCCCGGCGTCGGCAAGGGCACGCAGGCCGAGATCCTCTGCGATCGCCTGAACGCCTGCCACCTCTCGACCGGCGACATCCTGCGGGCCGCCCAGTGCAGGGGCAGCGAGACCCGCTCCCCGGCGCTCGAGGCCGCCCTGGCGAGCATGCGGGAGGGGGCGCTCGTCTCCGACGAGACCATGATGGCGCTCGTCTCCGAGCGCGGCCGCTGCCTTCGCTGCTGCGGGGGGTTCGTCCTGGACGGGTTCCCGCGCACGGTGGCCCAGGCCGAGGCCCTGGAGAAGCTGCTCGAGCGCGAGGGGGTCGCCCTGGACGCCGTCTTCAACTACGAGCTGCCGAGCGAGGAGATCGTCGAGAGGCTGAGCGGCAGGCTCGTCTGCCGCGAGTGCAAGGCGGTCTACCACGAGACCCGCCAGCCCCCGCAGGTCCCCGGGATCTGCGACAGGTGCGGCAAGCCCCTTTTCAAGCGGGACGACGACCGGCCCGAGGCGATCATCACCAGGCTCAAGGCCTACGAGGAGACAAACCGCCCCCTGGTCGACTGGTACACCCGCAAGGGCCTCCTCATCAACGTTCCCGCGCACGGGACGCCGGAGGAGATCTACGTGCGCACGTGGACGTGCGGCCGGTCGGTGCCCGCCGAGGCCGGATCCGCGCCGGCCTGACGCTGGCCCCTGACCGCGAGCTCGCCGTGCAGGTCCCTGATGGCCTGCACGGCCTTCTTCACGCCGCGCTTCGCTACGGGGGAGAGCTCCTCGCCGAAGCCCAGCACCTCCGCCGGGACGGTGATCATCCACGCATCGGGCGCGCGCCCGAAGGCGTCGCGCGAGAGGGCGAGCAGCGTCTGCGGGCTTGGCGCGTGCTCGAGGACAAGCGACGAGCGCGTGGGCTCGACGCGCTTTATGGAGAGGGTGCCGGGGTCGTCGACCGCGGCGTCGACGAAGACCACGTTGCCGGCCATCGACACGGGGTAGGCCAATTCCGGGGTCAGCTGGTGGCAGGAGAGGGTGAGGACGCCGGGAAGGCCCAGGAGCTCGACCGACTCGGCGACCCGCGGGCCCACGCCGTCGTCGCAGCGCAGGGTGTTCCCGAATCCGACGACAAGGAGCACGTTATCCACGGGTCACCTCCCGCAGGATCCTGCCGCCCGGCCCGACGAGCGTGACCTTCATCGGCATCATGCCGGCGGCGTGGGTCGAGCAGCTCAGGCAGGGGTCGTAGCAGCGGATCCCGTGCTCGATGCGGTTCAGGACCGCCTCCGGGATGTCGTCGCCCTGGACGTAGTGCCTGGCGATCTGCGCCACGGTGCGGTTCATGGCCAGGTTGTTGTGGCCGGTGGCGACGATCAGGTTAACGGACTTGAGGAGCCCGGAGGGGTCGACCGTGTAGTCGTGGAAGAGGGTGCCGCGCGGGGCCTCGCTCGCGCCGACCCCGCGCAGCGCGTTCACGCCCGCGTCCGCCCGCAGGTGCTTCGTCGAGAGCTCGGGGTCCTCGATCGCGCGCTCGATGTACTCGAGGGCCGCGAGGATCTCGATCAGGCGGGCGTGGTGGTAGAGGAAGGACGAGGTCACGCTGCCGCGGCTCATCTGGCGGAACGCCCGGTACTCGGCGTCGGCGCGCGGAACGCCCATCCTCTCGCAGATGTTGAGCCTGGCCAGGGGCCCGACGCGGTAGATGCCGTTGGGAAGCCCGAGCGACTTGAAGTAAGGCGTCTTCAGGTAGGAGGCCTCCTGCACGGACTCGGCGATGTAGTCGCGGTAGCGCGCGGGGTCGATTTGGTCGGCGACGACGCTGCCGGCGCTGTCCACGAAGCGCAGGTTGCCGCCGTGGTGCTCCCACGTCCCGTCCGCGGTCACCATGCCCATGAAGAGCGACGAGAAGTTGCCGAAGATGAGCGCCTCCTCGCGGTTCTCGTCCAGGGCCTTCCAGAAGAGGCGAAGCGCGCTCTCGGCCGTGGCGAACGCCTCCGGCAGGCGCTCGCGGATGCGGGCGCGGCCCTGGTCGGTGATGCCGCTGCGCACGCCGCCCGGCACCGCCCAGGCGGGGTGGATCTTGCGGCCCCCGAGGGCCTCGATGATCTCCTGGCCGAACTGGCGAAGCCGGATGCCCGCCCGGGCGAGGGTGGGGTCGGCCGCGATCAGCCCGAAGACGTTTCGCGTCGCCTGCGGGGCGTTCCAGCCCAGGATGAAGTCGGGCGCGCTCAGGTGGAAGAAGCTGAGCGCATGGCTCTGGACGATCTGGCCCAGGTTCATCAGCCGGCGCAGCTTGTCCGCGGCTGGGGGGATCGCGACGGCCATGATGGCGTCGCCGGCCCTCGCCGAGGCCAGCAGGTGGCTCACGGGGCAGATCCCGCAGATGCGCGCCGTGATGGACGGCATCTCCCCGTAGGGGCGGCCCTCGCAGAACTTCTCGAAGCCGCGGAACTCCACCACGTGGAACTCGGCGTCGGTCACGTGCCCTGCGTCGTCCAGGAAGATGCTGATCTTGGCGTGCCCCTCGATGCGGGTCACCGGGTCGATTACAATGCGCTTGCCCATGGGAAATTCCTCTCGGCCCTCTAGCCGAACCTGAGCATCTCGCCCTCCAGTTTTGGCGGCCGGCCCTCGAGGACGCACTCCAGGAGCGCCCGGATCCTCTGCGCCGACGGCGGGCAGCCGGGCATGTAGGCCTCGACGGCCACGACCTCGTGGATCGGGCGCACGCGCTCCAGGAGCGTGGGAATGATGCCATCCTTGGACGGCAGCCTCTGGTTGGCCTGGGCGTTGTCGATGTAGGCGGTCTGAAGGACGTTCTCGCTGCTGCGGGCCCCGAGCTGGTTGCGGATCGCCGGCACGTTGCCGGTCACCGCGCAGTCGCCGAAGGAGACGAGCACCTTCGTGCGCTCGCGCACGTCCAGGAGCATCTCCAGGTTGTCGCGGTTGCACACGGCGCCCTCGATCAGGCACACGTCGACGTTCTCGGGGTACTCCTTGACGTCGATCAGGGGGCTGTAGACCAGGTCGACCTTGCCGGCCAGGTCGATCAGGAACTCGTCCAGGTCGAGGAACGACATGTGGCAGCCGGAGCATCCCCCCAGCCAGACGGTGGCTATTCTTAGACGACCCATTGCTTCCTTTCACGGGCGTTCACGATGAACGCCAGCTTTGACGGGTCGCGCTCCATCTCCGCGACGGTGGAGCCGCGGGTGAAGAGCGCGCCCGTCGGGCACGCGATGACGCACTTGCCGCACGACGTGCACGTTTCCGAGTCCCCCCAGGGCTGGGCGAGGTCGTCGATGATGAAGGACTTCGCCCCGCGGCCGGCCACGTTCTTCGTGCCGGCGCCCTCGATGTGCCAGCAGACGCGCACGCAGCGCGTGCACAGGATGCAGCGGTTGTGGTCGAGGCCGTAGCGCGGGTGGCTCGCGTCCACGCTCCAGCGCGGGAAGCAGTAGTCGTAGCGCACGTGGTCCATGCCGTTCTGCCAGGCGAGCGCCTGGAGCTCGCAGTGGCCGTTGGACACGCACGCGGAGCAGGTGTGGTTGCGCTCGGCGAAGAGCAGCTCGAGCGTCATGCGCCGGTACTTGCGCAGCTGCTCGGTGTCGGTGTGCACCTCCATGCCCTCGGCGATGCGCGTCGTGCACGCCGACAGGAGCTTGTTGACGCCGGTCACCTCGACCAGGCACAGGCGGCAGGCGCCCGCGTCGTAGACTCCGTCCAGGTGGCAGAGCGTCGGGATCTTGATCCCGGCCTCGATCGCGGCCTCGAGGATGGTTGCCCCCTCGTCGGCGCTCACCTGCTTGCCGTTGATGTTGAGTGTCTTGGCTGCCATCGGGTCAGTGGCTGTTCGCCGTTTGCTCCTCGCGCGCCAGCTGCCCGTTGGAGCCCGGGGCGAGCAGCGCGAGGTATTCGTTGCGGAAGTAGCGCAGGGTGCTGCGCACCGGGTTGGGCGCGTTCTGGCCCAGGCCGCACAGGCTCGTGCGCGCGACCATGTCGCAGAGCTCCTCGAGCGTCGCCAGGTCCCGCGCGGTGCCCTGGCGCTTGACGATCCGGTCGAGGAGGTGGTGCATCTGCGCCGTGCCGGCCCGACACGGGATGCACTTGCCGCAGGACTCGTCCATGCAGAACTCCATGAAGTAGCGGGCGACCTCGGGCATGCGGGTCGACTCGTCCATGACGATCATGCCGCCCGAGCCCATGATGGAGCCCAGGCGCGTCAGCGACTCGTAGTCGACCGGCGTGTCGAGCTCGTTGGCGGGTATGCACCCGCCGGACGGGCCCCCCGTCTGCACGGCCTTGATGCTGGCGCCTCCGGGGGCGCCGCCCCCCATCTCCTCGACGATCTGGCGCAGCGTGGTGCCCATCGGCACCTCGATCAGCCCCGTGTTCTCGATCTTGCCCGCGAGCGCGAACACCTTCGTCCCCTTGCTCTTCGCCGTGCCGATCGAGGCGTACCAGTCGGCGCCCTTGCGCACGATGGGGGCTATGTTGGCGAAGGTCTCGACGTTGTTGATGAGGGTGGGGCTGTTCCACAGGCCGCTCTCCGCAGGGAACGGCGGCCGCGGCCGCGGCGTCCCGCGCTTGCCCTCGATCGAGGCCATGAGCGCGGTCTCCTCGCCGCACACGTAGGCGCCCGCCCCGATGCGGATGTCGACCGTGAAGTGGAACGGGGACTCGAAGATGCCGCTCCCGATGAGCCCGATCTGCCTCGCCTGCCTTATCGCGATCTGCAGGCGCTTGATGGCGAGCGGGTACTCCGCGCGCACGTAGATGAAGCCCTGGTTCGCCCCGACCGCGTAGCCGGCGATCGCCATGCCCTCGAGGACGCTGTGGGGGTCGCTCTCGAGGACGCTGCGGTCCATGAACGCGCCCGGGTCGCCCTCGTCGCCGTTGCAGACCACGTACTTCTGGGCCGACGGGGTCTTGGCGACCGTCGCCCACTTCAGCCCCGTGGGGTAGCCCGCGCCGCCCCGCCCGCGGAGCCCGCTCGCGATGATGTGGTCGATCAGCTCCTTCGGCGTCATCTCGAAGAGCACCGAGTGAAGGGCCTTGTACCCGTCGGCGCCGATGTAGGACTCGATGCGCTCGGGGTCGACGACCCCGCTGTTGGACAGCACGATCGAGAGCTGCTTCTTGAAGAAGGGCTGCTCGGGGTCGCCCCGCTCGACGTCGGTCGGCGCCCCCTGGGTGGAGGCGACGAGAGACGCCGCGTCCTCGGGCTCGACCTTCTGGTAGAGGATGTTTCCCGGCTCGACGCCGACAAGCGGGCCTTGGCAGCACAGGCGCATGCAGCCGACGCCTCGCACCTCGACCTGGTCGGAGAGGCCCGCGTCCTTGACGGCCTTTTCGAGGCCCGCCTTGACGGCCTCGGAGCGCGACGACATGCAGCTCGCCGCCATGCAGCAGCGGATGATCGTCTTCTTGCCGCCCGCGCGCTCCTTCTCCGCGATCTCGACTAGATCTTCAATTACCATGGGGAAGCCATCCTTTCAATTGGGCCAGCGCCGACTCGGGGTCCTGCTTGGGGTGGATCACGCCGTCGTAGACGACCGCGGGCGCGATGCTGCATGCGCCGATGCAGCGCGCGGTCATGAGCGAGAGCTGCTTGTCCTCGGTGGTCTCGCCGGACTTGATCCCGGCGCTCTGCTCGATCGCGGCCAGCACGCGGTCCGACCCGCGCACGTAGCAGGCCGTGCCCAGGCACACGACGCAGGTGTGCGCGCCCTGGGGCTTCAGCTTGAAGTAGTGGTAGAAGGTCGCGACCCCGTAGACGCGGCTCGGGGGCAGCTTCAGGCGCGAGCCCACGAAGAGCAGCAGGCTGTCCTCGAGGAACCCGAAGAGCTCCTGAGCCTTGTGGAGCACCTCGATGAGTGCGTCCTGCCTGCCCTGGTACTTCTTGATGTGGGCTTCGAGTATCTTGTAGCGCTTGTCGGAGGCCTGCAGGGGCGTCAGGGCGGCAACCGCGGTCTTATCCCACGGCGTAGTGGTTTCTGTGTTCACGGGACGTGATCTACAATAGACCTGGTGGTCCAGGCCCTCTGCGCGCATTTTGGCTAAGGCTCGTCGTTTCTTGACGACGCCCTCGCCGGGCGCGCCGGGCCTAGCCCAAGGGAGTGAAATGCCTGACGGAGGCGAGCTCCTTGCGGAGCCCAGCGCGGAAGTCGGGGTGCGCTATCGAAATCAGGGCCTCGCCCCGCTCGCGCAGGCTCCTGCCGTGCAGGTTGACCGCGCCGTATTCCGTGGCGACCCAGTGGACGTGGCCCCGCGTCGTGACGACGCCCGAGCCCGCCTCGAGCTGGAGCACGATGCGCGAAACCGTCCCCTTGCAGGCCGTCGATGGCAGCGCAATCACGGCCTTGCCGCCGGGCGAAAGCGCCGCGCCGCGGATGAAATCCATCTGCCCGCCGATCCCGGAGTAGATGCGGTGCCCGATCGAGTCGGCGCAGACCTGCCCCGTGAGGTCGATCTGGATCGCCGAGTTGATCGCCACCACCTTCGGGTTCTGGCGGATGATCGAGGTGTCGTTCGTCCAGTCGCAGGGGTAGAACATGACCAGCGGGTTGTCGTCCACGAAGTCGAACAGCCGCCGCGTCCCGTTGATGAAGCTCGTCGTGATGCGCCCCTGGCCCACGGCCTTGTACCTGTTGGTCACGGCGCCCGACTCCACGAGGTCTATCACGCGGTCCGAGAACATCTCGGTGTGAACGCCCAGGTCGCGCTTGTCCTTGAGGCGCAGGAGCACCGCGTCCGGGATGCCGCCGATGCCCATCTGCAGCGTGGAGCCGTTCTCGATCAGGCCGGCGACGATCTCGCCGATTCGCGCCTCGACGGGCGTCTCCGGGCTCGCCTTGTGCTCATGCAGCGGCCTGTCGGTCGCGATGAAGGCGTGGACGCGGCTGAACGGGACGACGTTGTTGCCGTGCGTGCGCGGCATCTGCTCGTTGATCTCCGCGATCACGATGCGGGCCGTGTCGGCGGCCGCCTTCGCGGCGTCGGCCGAGGTCCCCAGGGAGCACAGCCCGTGCTCGTCCGGCGGCGACAGCTGCAGGAGCGCCGCGTCGAGCTCGATCATGCCGCTGGTGAAGAGCCCGGGGATGTCCGAGAGGAAGATGGGGACGAAGTCCGCGCGGCCCGCCGCTATCGCCGGCCGCAGCGGCGCCCCGACGAAGAGCGAGTTCGAGAGGAACTCCCTCTCGCGGCCCGGGTCGGCGAACGGCGCCGGCCCGGCCGTGTGCAGGTGGTAGAGGCGCACGGCCTCGAGGTCCCTGCGGGCGGCCATCGCCTCGATCAGCGGCGTCGGCGTGGCAGCGGCTCCGTGGATGAACAGGTTCGTGCGGCTTAGAATGCCCGCGACGGCGTCCGCCGGGGCGACAGCCTTGGCGCGCGCCGAAAGCCAGAACGAGGACGATCTCCTGTGCGTCTCGATGGTATCAATCATAGGGGCCCGCAGTGTGTCCGATCGATGATTTCCCTGCATGTCATCTTATGGCGAAAGATGCGCATTGTTTGTCGGTCCGGCAGGTCCACCAGAAAGAGCCTCAGGTGGAATAAAGTCATAATATCTTGTTCATTAATGACATGCAAGTTATTGAATACAGGGGGGTGAAAACCGGCTGCGGGGTTCAGGGCACAATGGCCGGTTTTGAGCGGCCTATGCTTGACTTGAGAAACCCTAATGGAGCTTCGGCTGAAATCGGACGACCGCGCAGTTGAAAGGCGCGCGGAATCGAAGCATCATTCAAAACGCCGAGGCGCTTCGGCGAACAGGGGCGCAGATGACCACCGCGGCCGCCGCCGCAGAAAAGGGCCGCAGTGGCTCCGGGCGCGTGCATGGCGAAATGTGGCACAATCCCCGGCCGCGGACAATCGCCCCTTTGGGGGGCCATGCGCCGGGCCCAAGCGCGACTTGACCGCCCAGCGGGCCGCCGGAAGTATGCCCGGCCGACCGGGCGGGAGTCCGGTCCTCTCCTCCCATACATGACCGACGAGAGGGCGACCCGAGACACACAGCCCGCCGCGGGCGCCGGCTTCTCGCCGACCCAGTGGAGCGTCGTCCTCGAGGCCAGGCGGGGCTCGGCGGCCCGCGGCCCCGCGCTCGAGAAGCTCTGCTCCGCGTATTGGCTGCCGATCTACAGCTACCTGCGAAGGCGCGGCCACTCTGTGCAGGACTCCGAGGACCTGACGCAGGGCTTCTTCGCGTACCTTCTGGACAGCGACTTCCTCGAGCGGGGGGACCCGGCGAAGGGCCGCTTCCGCGGGTACCTGATCGGGGCGCTCAGGCACTTCCTGGGCAGCCACTATGAGAGGCAGAACGCGCAGAAGCGCGGGGGCGGGGCCCATTTCCTGGAGTGGGACAAGCTCGATCCCGAGCGCGAGCTCTCCGCCCTGGGCGCGCTTCCGATGTGCCGGCGATCGACCAGCACCTGATCGGCGAGGCGGACCGGCGCGTTGCCGACGCCTACGGCGCCTGGGGACGGGCCGATAGGGCATCGGCCTGGGAGAAGAGGGCGGCGGCGTATCTGCCGAGGTAGGGGCGGGCCTCAGGGCCCGGCCCGCGCGCGCCCTTGCCATCGGCTTCGCCGCCTTCGATGCTTGGCGCGAATGCAGGGCGCTTCGGATGATCCCAAGGCCGGCGAGAGGGCCTATTACGCGCGGCTCGGGCCCGACGGCCTGCGCCATGCCCGGGGAAAGCCGTACTCGGACAGGGACTGCGGCAAGTACCTCGTCGACATGGGGGCGCTCCTGCAGATGATCGGGCCGCCCCCGGGCGCCGTCCTCGACCTGGGGTGCGGGACGGGCTGGACCTCGCGCATACTGGCGCGCGCGGGATTCGAGGTCCTCGGGGTCGACATCTCCCCCGACGCGATCGGGATCGCCCGCTCCGTCGCCCTGGAGGAGAACGCCACGGGCGTCCAGTTCGTCGAGGCGGACTACGAGGGGTTCAAGTCGGAAAGGAGCTTCGACTACGCCCTCTTCTACGACTCGCTGCACCACGCCGAGGACGAGAGGGCCGCGGTCGAGTCGGCGTGGCGGGCGCTCAGGCCCGGGGGCGTGCTCTTCGCGTTTGAGCCGGGCAGGGGGCACAGCCGCGACCCGCGCGCGCTGCACGCCGTGGAGACCTACGGCGTGCACGAGAAGGAGCTGCCCCCGTCCAAGGTCTGGAAGCTCGGCAGGCAGGTCGGGTTTCGCAGGGCGCTTTTCCTTCCGATCCCGCACGTCGGGGGGCGATGCGTCTACAGGCGCGACTATATCAGCGCCCGCAGCGGATTCGCCCTGCAGATGGAGCGTCTCTGGGGACTTCTTCGGCTGATGACCGCCGCCGCCCGGATCTCGCAGCTGGGGCTGACGCTGCTCTGGAAGTGACCGGTGCGCCGCCCTGGCGCAAGCGGGGGCGAATGATGCGGCCCGGGCCGCGGCAGTGTCCAGTTGAGCGGCGCGAACTGCGGGCCTCAGATATTCATTCGAATAATACATGGCGTGAGCGCCGCAACTGGACGGGCTAAACCGTTGGCCTGGATGCCAACAGCCAACGTTGCTGACAGGTCTCCCGGGCCTGACGGCGCCCCGCCCCGGGCGCCCCTGTTGAAACCGCGGGCCCGGGGACGATACTATACAGTCGGTTGAGTTCTTTCTGTCCCCATGAGAACCCCATTCAACAGATTTGGCTGCAAGGCCTTCATTCTATCGGTGCTGCTGGCTGCCACAGGCCGCGCCGACCCGGCAGTGGTGGAGGATGCCGACGGGCATTTTGCCGCGACATTCCCGGCTGCGGTCAGCCGCAGCAACCAGATCATCGATATGGACGCCGGCCAGGTCATCCTATGCAGGACCTACGCGGCCCAGGGCGCCGAATTCTTCACGGTGATCTACTGCGACTATCCCGAGGGCTACGTGGCAAGCACCGGCGCCGCGGCCATCTACAAGGACATGGCCAAGGATGCCGCGGACAAGGCGAAGGGGACGATCCGCAGCCAGGGCGACTGCAAGCTCGGCGATGTCGCGGGCCTCGAGGTCCTGATCGACGGCCCCAACCGGGTGTCGGTGGAGCGCATGAGGCTGTACGTCGTCGGCGACCGCCTCTTCCAGGTGACATTCACGGGCCGACCCAACTCCGAGGCGGGCAAGGACGCCCAGGGATTCCTCGACTCTTTCCGCCTGCTCCCGGTCCCGGCGCCGAAGTGATGTAGCCGTTCCCCCGTGCCAAGCCCTCCGGGCGGCACGGCTGACGGGCTGGCAGATGGGGCGCGCCGGGGCATTTTGTTTGTCTTTGGCGCGCGACCGGCGCCAGTTTCGGGTGATGAAAAGATGCCTGGCGGCAGTCATGGCGATGCAACTCTGCGCCTGGTCCTGTCCGGCGGCGGACGCGGCCGCGGGCGCCCAGCAGCCTCTCTGGGCGCTGGCCCAGAGCCGGGCCGACGCCCACCGTTTCTCGGTCCTCTTCACCGCGCAGGACGTGCGCGATTCGCTCTCCTCGGAGGCGGACATTGACCGCGCCATCGGCTGGTGCCTCGAGAACGGCGTGACGCGCGTCTACATCGAGGCCTACCGCGGCGCCTACTGGGCCGAGCGCGCCACCCTGCTGCGCGCGAAGGAGCGCTTCCTGGCGAGGGGCTTCCTGGTCTCCGGCTGCGTGACGACCACCCAGGTGGGCAAGCGCTCGACGGGCTGGAGCGAGGAGATCTCCTGCTACACGGACCAGCCGACGCAGGAGAAGCTGCAGTCGATCTTCGAGTACGCCGCCGGCCTCTTCGATGAGATAATGATCGACGACTTCTACTTCACCGAGTGCGCCTGCCCCGAGTGCGACGCGGCCCGCAAGGCCCGCGTGGCGGTGGTCGGCGACGGGCGCTATCCGGTCGACGGCGACACGTGGAGCGACTACCGCCGGGAGCTGATGCTGCGCGTGTCGATGGGCCGCGTCCTGGGCCCGGCCCGGCGGGTCAATCCCCGTGTCCGGATCATCATCAAGTATCCGAACTGGCACGACAGATTCGCGCAGCGCGGCTACGATGTGGCGAGCGAGACGGCGGCGTTCGACCGCATCTGGGTGGGGACGGAGACCCGGGATTTCAACGACCCGCGCTGGGGCGGCCTGCCTGCGTACGGGGGCTACTTCATCATGCGCTGGCTGGGGGGCATCGGCGGGGACAAGTGCGGCGGAGGCTGGTTCGACTCCCTGGGGACGACGCCGCACACCTACGTCGAGCAGGCGCGCCAGACCGTCCTTGGCGGGGCGCGCGAGTCGATGCTCTTCAACTACAGCGGCCTGCACAGGGGGCCGGGGCCGGATGATGTGGCGGCCCTGAGGGCCGCCATGCCCGAGCTGCTCGATGTCGCCGCCCAGGTCGCGAGCCATCGCCCTGTCGGCGTTGCGGCCTACAACCCGCCCAACAGCCAGCCGCTGGACGAGGCCCTGGTGTTTGACTTTGCCGGCATGCTCGGCCTGCCGCTCGCCCCGTGCCATCGGTTTCCCGCGAACGAGCCGGCGGCCATGTTCTCCGAGCAGGCGCTGTCGGACCCGAACCTCGCGGGCGAGCTGGCCGAATTCGTCCGCAGCGGCAGGCCGACGCTCGTGACCGACGGCCTGAAGGACAGGCTGAAGGGCACGGTCGACCTGGACGCGCCGAACGTCCAGGTGCTCGCGGTGAACGGCAAGCCGCGCTCCCTGCTGCAATGGGACCAGCCCGCGCTGGACGCCATGCGCCGCCCACTGCTGGCGGCGCTCCATGCGACCTTCCGCGCGCCCAACGGCGTGGCGCTCTATCTCTTTAATTCGAACAGCTGGGTTGTGGAGAACTTCAACGACCAGCCTGCCTCGGTGGAGTTGAACGGCGAGCCCATGACCATCGAGGCGCGCGGCTGGAGGTACCTGTGGCGATAGCGCGGACGCGCCCGATTCCCTTGCGGCGCAAGGGCCGCCCAAGGGAGTCGATTTTTGTTTGCGGTTGCGCGGCTTGATGCTACCCCTGCGCTTGGCAATGGACTCTGCCGTCCCATCCCCGGGTGGGAGAACCGCCTGACTTTTGGTCAGCGCTAATGATTCCTGTGAATGCGGGCATCTTCACAGGAAACAATCAAACCATGACTCCCTCACTGCGGACCGAACCCGAAGCGCGCCCGGCGCTCGTCCAATGCGGGGCTTGCCAGAGCCGAATCGCCGGCCATTGACGGGAAGCGAGCCCGCCCGACCCAGCCGTGGAAATACCCCAGGAATCCCTCCTTCTGCGCGTCTTCGTTGGCGAAACCGCCCGCTGGCACCACCGGCCGCTCTACGAGGCGATCGTGCTCAAGGCTCGCGAGATGCACCTTGCGGGAGCGACCGTGCTTCGCGCGAACCTGGGATACGGAAAATCGAGCCGCATCCACGCGACAAAGATCCTGCGCTTGTCCGACGACCTGCCGCTCGTGATCGAGATCGTGGACAGCGATGAGAAGATAAACGCGTTCCTCCCCGCGCTGGAGGAGATGATGCACAGCGGCCTGGTGACCCTGGAAAAGGCGCGCGTCATCTTCTATCGCGGTGGCAAGGCCCAGCCGCCTCTGCACGATGGACCGGCCTGCGCGGGCTGACCCTTAAGCCCGAATACCATGAATCTCGAAAACGTCTGGTATGTGGCGGCGATCTGGATGGGCCTGGCGTTTGCGGCTAGCCTGATCTCCATCCGAACCGGCATCTCCGTTGCGCTTGTCGAGATCGTGGTCGGGGTGGTCGCGGGCAACATCAACTTCGGCGGCGGACACCACATCCTGAAGACGACCGAGTGGACCAACTTCCTGGCCCTTCTCGGCAGCGGCGTTCTCACGTTCCTGGCCGGTGCCGAGATCGACCCGGCCTCGCTGCGCGCAAACCTGCGGGCCAGCCTGTCGATCGGCATCCTTTCCTTCCTGCTGCCGTTCGCGGCCGTTTGGGCGTTTGCCCAGTTCGTCCTCGGATGGCCGATGCACCAGGCCCAGATAGCGGGAATCGCGCTATCGACCACCTCTGTCGCCGTGGTGTTCGCGGTGATGATCGAGGGCAAGCAGAGCGAAACCGCCCTGGGGAAGACGATCCTGGCCGCCTGCTTCATCACCGACTTCGGCACCGTGCTGGCCCTCGGCACGCTGTTCGCCGACTTCAACCTGTGGATGCTCGTTTTCGTCACGGTGATGTGCGTCATGCTCTGGTACATGCCGAGGTGGACAAGATTCATAATCACCCACCTCGGCGCCACGCGGGTGAGCGAGCCGGAGGTGAAGTTCATCTTCTTCATCCTGTTCTTCCTCGGAGGGCTTGCGTCCACGGCCAAGAGCGAGGCCGTGTTGCCCGCGTACCTCGTGGGCCTTGTCGTCGCCGGCGTCTTCCTGCGCGACAAGACGCTTGTGCACCGGATGCGGACCATAGCGTTCACGATCTTCACGCCGTTCTACTTCATCAAGGCCGGGCTGTTCGTGTCCATTCCCGCCCTGTGGGCCGCCCTTGGCGCGATCACCGTCCTGCTCGCGCTCAAGCTGCTGACAAAGTTCGTCGGCGTGTGGCCGCTGACGAGGCTGTTTTACATGGGCCGCCGGGAGGCGAACTACACGACGCTGCTCATGTCCACGGGCCTAACCTTCGGCACGATCTCCGCGCTGTTCGGCCTGCAGAACAAGATCATCGACGAGAGACAGTACACCATATTGGTCACCGTCGTGATCCTTAGCGCGTTCGTGCCGACATTCATTGCACAGCGCTTTTTTCAGCCTACACTCGAGGCCATGCACGAGTGGGGGCGCATCTATGCCGCGCGAATAACAGCAAAACCTAGCGCAGAAGGGCGCTAGCCGGAAACATCAGGAGCCCAATGTACAAGCAAATCCTCGTAGGTTACGATGGTTCAAAGGGCGGCAAGGCCGCTCTCTCCGCCGGCGCCGAGCTGGCTGACAGATTCGAAGGGCATGTTACCGCGCTCTGGGTTCGCGAGCCGCTTCCGCGGCATTCGGACCTGCCTGGGGAGTATGAGGAGGAGTCCGAGGCGGCTGATGAGTATTTTGCCGAGCGCCAGAAGGAGGTAGCCGAGATTGCCAAGCAACTAGGCCAATCCATACGCTGCGAGGTCGCCCGCGGCCATCCGGCCAAGGCGATCATCAAGTTCGCCGCCGAAGGCAACTATGACCTCATTGTCGTAGGCCACAGCGACCATTCTGCCCTGTGGGGCAGGCTGCTCGGCGATACCGCCGACCGGATCGCGGATCATGCCCATTGCAGCGTCCTAGTTGTGAAGTCGGGAATCCCGGCCAAGCAGGCCTAACGGCTCATAGCGCCCTCGGCCTCGAGCAAGTCCTCCACTCGACAGCACAATTCTGCCACCCCGAACTTTACACTCAACGATTACCGGCTAGATTTACGCAGCGGCAATGGAGTTTGCCCACCGCTAATGCGGGAAAACGCCTCCGGGATGATGACTCCTACCAAGCAGTGCTTCACTGAATCGGTAGCGAGTCATGAGCTTACTTATCCTCTCGGACATTCACGCCAACTGGCCCGCGCTGCGGGCCGTGATCGCTGCCGAGCCGCGGGTGGATGCCGTCGCCTGCCTGGGTGACATCGTCAACTACGGCCCGCACCCGACGGCCTGCATAGATTGGGTGCGCGAGAATGCAACCGCCGGATGGGTCGTGCAGGGCAACCACGACCGGGCGCTCGGCTGCGGCGAAAGCCCCCGATGCTCGGCAGCCTACCGAGCGCTGGCCTTTGACATGCAGCGCTACACGGAGGGGCGCATCAGCCCCGACGCAAAGGACTACCTCGCGCGCCTGCCGATCCGCGCCACGCAGCCGTTCGAAGGCGCCGTCATCTTTATGTGCCATGCGGCCCCGTCCGATCCTCTGTACGGGTACGTTGCTCCGGACGACATCAGGCAATGGGAGCGCGAATGCGCGCTCGCGGGGTGGCCCGACTTCCTCCTGGCAGGGCATACGCACCTGCCCTTCGCCCTCCGGATCGGCCGCACCACCATCGTCAATCCCGGCAGCGTCGGACAGCCGAAGCATGGCGATCCGCGTTCCTGCTATGCCCTGTGGCGCGAGGGGGGGGTGGAGCTTCGGCGCGTGGACTATGACTTCCAGTCAACCGCCGCCGATCTCGCCGCGTGCGCGCCGCCGGAGGCAGCGCTCAAGCTGGCGCGGATTCTGGCGACCGGCGGCGATCCCACGCCGGCAAGCACCTAGCATCGCCATGTCCAGCACGGCGCCCAACCTCAACGACTACCACCGGAACGCGCTCCTGGCCGGGCTCAAGTATATCGACCGGCTCCTTGGCGACGGCCTGAGTGCCGTGGCCCCCGCGGAGGCGGGCGCCGATGCCGTGTTCGCGCCCGTGGTGCCCGACGCCACGCCAATTCAGCGCAAGGTCATCGCGGCCCAGGTTGCCCGCATACGGCGCACGATTCGCGCCGCGCTGGAGTCTTGCGAGATTCCAATCGGGGCGCCCGAGATCAGCGCCATGCGGAGCATGCGCAGCTCGCTCACCGCGGCCGCGGTATCGCTCGAGGAACTCGGCCCGGAATACCTCAGGGGCTACGGCGCGCTTGACGACGCAACCGCCTCCCGCATGGCCGCCATTCAGGCCGAGATCCGCGCCAGCCTGGACGCGCTTGGACGCTATGCGGCGGTCGGCGTCGGCGCCGACCTCGCCGCAGCGCTCGCCCGATTGGACCAGACAACGGATGAGGCGCGGCTTCTGCGCGAACTTGAACGCATCGTCACGGCGCACGATTTCGTCGAGTTCCGCCCGGCCTTAAGCCATCTCATCGGCCGGCTGGAGAAGAGCTGGTGGACCGTCGCGTTTGTCGGCCGGGTGAGCTGCGGCAAGTCCTCACTGCTGAACCATCTGCTTGCGACCGACGTGCTGCCGACCGGCGTCACCCCCGTGACCGCGGTGCCCATTCGCATAGTCGGCGGCGGCGCAGCGTCGGCGACGATCTCGTTCGCGACCGGCAGGCCCGAGCGCATCGACGCCGCGGCGATCGGCGAGTTTGCGTCCGAGGAGAGCAACCCCGGCAACTGCAGGCACGTCGCCGAAATTCTGCTTGAGCTGCCTTCGCGGCGCCTGGAGGGCGACGTTTGCTTTGTCGACACGCCCGGCCTCGGGTCGCTTGCAACTGCGGGCGCGGCGCAGACCCTCGCCTTCCTGCCCCGATGCGACGCGGGAGTGCTTCTCATCGATGCCTCGGCCGCTCCTTGCGAGGAGGACATCGAGGTCGCGAGCTCGCTGGCCCAAGGGGGAGCCGAGGTGCTGGTTGTCGTCAGCAAGGCCGACCTGCTGGTGGCTCCCGACAGGGAGAAGATGCGCGCCTACGTCGCCAGCCAGTTCTCCGGCGCCCTGGGGAGCGAAGTCCCCGTATCCCTGGTCAGCGTGGCCGCCGGCCACGCCGCGCTTGCGCAAGACTGGTGGGACGAGGCCCTGGGGCCGCGCCGGTCTCGGCACCGCGAACTCGCTGCCGCAACGCTTCGGCGCAAGATCGGCGCCCTGCGCGACGCGGTCGCCGCCGCGCTCTCGCGCCGTGGCGGCGGATGCGTCGCCATACAGTCCGCATCGCAAGTCCACGCCCAGCTTGGCGCCGCGCGGGCCGCCATCGAGGAGGCGCGTCGGCGCGCCTCCAACCTGCCGTTCTCGGCGGCTCCCCGTCCGGGCAGCGCCCTCGATGCGGCTGCGGCGCCCCTGGCCGTCCTCGAGACCGGGGACGAGCTGCGGGCTGCGCTGGCCCGGGAGCTGGGTCGATCGGCGGCGCTGTACGCCGAGTGCTTCGAATCGCTGCTCAGGGATGCGCGGGAGGAGGCGGGGCGCGCGCTCCCCGGGTTCGCGTTCCCCCAGCCGGGGTCGCGCCCCCTGTTCGATCCCGCGCCGGTCGTCGACGCCGGGTGCGTGCGGGCAGGGTGGCGGCGATGGCCGACCGCGGCGACCCGGCGGGCCGCGCTTCGCCGGCACCTCCGGGCGCGGTTCTCGAGGGCCCTCGACGACGCCTTGCGCCACTACGGCCACGCCCTCGTCGGCTGGAGCCGACGCTATCTGGACGATCTCGCGTCGCACTTTGATGCCCAGGCGGGACTCAAAGAGGCTGCGGGAGCCTGCGCTGCAGCCCCCGCTGGCCCCATGCCGCCGGAGACGGCGCGGGACATTGAATTGCTGAGGAACTGGGGTTCCCAGCCCGCCCGGTGAGCACGCAGACCCACGAACCCCCGTTTGTCGGCAGGCGGGCCCTGCTGGACCGCCTTGCAGCCAGCTACCGCGCCGGGCGCCATGTGCTCCTGGTCGGACCGCCGGGCGTCGGGAAGAGCCGGCTCCTGGGGGAGCTGTCGCAGGACCATCCCTTCCTCGTCGTGCCCCGATCGCGATGTCTTGGCGACCTGCTCGGCGTCCTTGAGCCGTTGGCCGGCCTTGAGTCGGACGGGCTGAGACTTGCCGCCCGAGTCCACAGGCTTACCGCTCGACTGCCCGCCTTGGGCCGGCCGCTGGCGCTTGAGAGCGTGCAGCGAGTTCCGCCCAAGGTCGCCCACTTCGTGCGGTTCATGCTCACGCGCCAGCCGGTGTGGTTGGTCGCCTCTTCCACCCAGCCGCTCGCCATCGGACACGCCTGGCCCTTTTTGTTCCACTTCGAGCGCCTCACCGTCCCCCCGTTCAGTCTGCAGGAGACAAGGGCGTTCCTCGCGGCCGCGTATTATCCCGGCAACCGCTCCGCACTCCTGGCTTCGTCCACCCGCTTGCACCGGCTGGCCGCGGGCCATCCCGGCACCCTTGCGGCACTCGTCGACGAGCTGCGCGTCCGCAGGTATGACCTGGGGAAGGCCTCGGGATTGCGCCTGCTCTCTGTGCACGCCCGCATCACGAGCGTCACGGCCCAGCTGACAGCCCCATGACCATGCCGCCGCCCGATCGAGCCGAGAGCGATCTCCAACAGCCCCCGTGCCGGCTGAGGGAGGCTGCTGACGCGCCGGAGGCGTTTCGTTCGCCGCTTCGCCGGGCGCTTCAAGGCAGCGCCGCTCAGCTGCTGGTCTACACCCCCGGGTGTGAATCCGCCCGATGCGCGAGCGGCCCAAGCGTGCTGGCCGTGACAGGCGCCGGATGGACCTGCATCGAGCGCACCCCGGGCGGCGGCGTCGCGGTCGCCCGATGCGATTTTTCAGGAACGATCAGCCTCGAACTCGCCGAAATCCTGCTCTCGGGCGCCCTCAGGATCCTATATGCCGAGGGCACGCGGGCGCGGTCCGTCACGCTGGCGTTCAACACGGTCAGGAAGCCGATATATCTGGAGGCGTTTCAGCTCCTGCTTCGCGGGATCATCGGCATTCCGCCCGGCGCGCAAGCTGACCATGGAGCGGATCCCCCGGCGTTGGACGCGCTGCCGGTGAAATTCCGAAGCTCTGCTCGGAGCGCGCTGTTGCCCGGCGATCGGGTGTGCGCCGTTGCCCACTGGCCTGCTGCCACCACGGACGAGAGCCGTTGGTTTCAGCATGAATTGGCGCCCGAGGCGGCGCTTGCGCTCGGCGGACACGGGCTGGTCCTCATCGCCGAGGAAAGGGCGAACGGCCTGCTGCACGTGGGGCGTGAAAACAAGTACGGCGAGGTCGCGACGTTTCTGCCGCGTTCGCGGCTGCGCGACCACCGCTTCATCCAGAACGAGGGGCCGCTTGGCGCTCTCGAGCTTTCAATAGGCGCGTTTGGCGCGACCGAGAGGCTCCTGATTGAGTTCCCGTCCATGTGCCGTGCGACCATTCAGGAAGTCGTCGGACGGGCATTCCGCGAAAAGGAGAGCGCCCCGCTGGCGGGTGGCCGCCAGACGAGCTGACCCCCCCGCGCGCGGCAATGACGCCCGACGACAACCTCCTGGACCGAATCGCCCGCCTGGCGGACGAGCTGGGGCTGCCCAATCTGCAGTCGAAAATTGGCGCTTGCCGCACGATGCTCCGCGGCGACGACAGCCTTGATGTTGCGGTGCTTGGCCGATTCAAGTCGGGCAAGAGCTCGTTGCTCAATCACATCGCCGGCCGCGACGCGCTTCCGATTGGCGTCGTGCCGCTGACCGCCGTCATCACGAAGCTGCGCTACGGGGCCATCGAGCGCGCCAGGGCGCTATTCCTGGACGGCGCCTCGCGCGCCATAGGCCTCGAGGAAATCGGCCGTTACGTCAGCGAGAAGGAGAATCCCGACAACGTGCGCCGCGTCGCCGCGGTGGACATCGAACTGCCGTCGCTGGAAAGGTTTGCGCCGCTTCAATTCGTGGACACACCGGGACTCGGCAGCGCCTTCGCCCACAACACAGCCGCCGCGCTCGAATGGCTGCCCAACGTTGGGGCCGCGATCGTTACCGTAAGCGTCGACGCGCCGCTCTCCGAGCGCGACCTTGCGCTGCTTGCCGAGCTGAGGCGCCACACGCCCGCTATCACGCTGCTCCTGACCAAGGCCGACCTGTTGGATGACGCGCAGCGCATCGAGGTTCGGGCGTTTGTCGATGAACAGCTCGGCCGCCAGGGCGGACAGGCGCCGCGCGTTCATTTCTACTCTGTGCTGCCGGCGCACGCTGAATACAAGGTGGAGTTTGAAAGGGACGTCCTGCTTCCCCTTCTGCGCCAGCGCGGGAGTACCTTGAGGAGGATACTCCGGCACAAGCTCGATTCGCTTGCGGCCCAGGCCATTGAGCACGCCCGGATCGCACTTGTTGCGGCGACCCAGGTCGAATCCGCCCGCAGAGCCCTGGCCCAGCGGCTCGCCTTGGAACGGCGCCAACTTAAGATCATGCGCGTCGAGATGCGCGACCTCGCGCGCCAGTGGATTGGGGGCACTATCGACGATTCGCTTGCCGCGCTCCTTCCGGCGCAGCGGGCACTCGAGGCCCGCCTGGCGGAGGAGCTAGCCTCGCGGTTCGCCGAGTGGCGCGTGCCGCTGCCCGAGTTCCTGCGCCGTTGGCGGGAGTGGCTGGGGGCATTTCTGCTGCGGGAGCTGAGCGACATATCCAGCAGGGAGTCCGCACTGTTCTGCGCGCCGCTCGAAAAGACCCGGGACCACCTCGAGCGGACCCTGGAGGCGTTTCACGGCCGGCTTGCCGGCCACGTGCAGGCGGCGCTCGGCGTCAAGCTCGCGCCACGCGAGGTCGTGCTCGAGTCGCGTGCGCCGGGAGCACCCCCCGTGGACGTCGGCTTCGCATTCGATGCCGCGTTCGAAATGCTTGCGCCGATACTGCCGCTTGCGCCGCTGCGTCCGCTGATCGAGCATTCGCTCTTTCTCAAGTCGCGCTATGAGGCGGAGAAAAACCTTTTCCGCTTGGCCGCCGCCTGGCGCGATAGCGTGGCCGCCGAGATCGATGCGCTTGTCGAGCGGGTCTGGGATTGCGCCAGCGACGAGTTGACCGCCCTGGAAGGCTCGCTGAGCCAGGCGCCGACCGCGGCGCCCCGGCTGGCCGAGGAGATCGGGCATCTGAGCAGCTGCCGGATGGACCTCGCGGGCGATGGAGACGGATCCAGGCCCTAGCATGGACGGAAGCAGTCCCAGGGGATGAGGCCGCCGGCCATGCGCGCAGGGCCGGGCAACCCGCTACATTAGGCCAGGGCGCGCTCGATTGCGGTCCCGGGCTTCCCCCAAGGCGCCTTCAGTGAACCAGGCTCTGCGCGGAATTGCCCGGCTTAGCAGCCTGCAGAAGAAACGCCAAGGGGATCTCGACGCGCGCCCTCCAGGACTTCTCCGAGTGCTCCGCCCCGGGGAACACCCGGGTGACCCAGTTGACCCCCTCCTGGTACCCTCGGGAGCGCATGGCCCCGTCCATGCGCGCCTGGAAAGGCGCGTAGTGCGAGTCGAGGGTCCCGGTCCCGTGGTCGAAATAGATCCGGTGCGTGGCGGGGTCGGGCAGGTGGCCCTTCAGGTACTCGATCACCGAGCCGCCGCCCGCCGGCCAGTGCGTCGAAAGGCAGGCGGCGCCGCCGAAGACGCCGGGGTACTCGGCAATCGCGTAGGCCGAGATGAGGCCGCCCATGCTGGAGCCCATCATGAAGGTGTGGTCCGCCCTGGGAAGCGTTCGGTAGGCGCGGTCGACGTGCGGCTTGAGCTCGTCCACGACGAACTTGAGGAACTGGTCCGAGATGATCGGCCGCGAGGGCTGGTCAAAGATGTCGGTGACGTCCTTGATGTCATCCGTGGGCGCGGCCTTCCTCGGCATGTACTCGGCCATGCGCCCCATTCCCGTGTTCCAGATGCCGACCACGATGGCGCCCCGGGTCGTGCCGGCGGCGATCATCCGCTCCAGGGCCTTGTCGACCTCCCAGGATGTGCCCCCGTAGGAGGTGGACGGCTCGAAGATGTTCTGGCCGTCGGTCATGTAGATGACCGGATAGCGCTCGGCCGGGCTCGTGTCGTAGCCGGGAGGAAGCCAGACGTCGACCTCGCGCGGCGGCACGACTGCCGACGGGAAATCGGGGTGGCGCTCGAGGCGGCCGGAGGGCTGCGAGGCGCAGGCGATGGAGGCGGCGCCAAGGGCGATGAGAACGGGCGATAGGCGCATGGGTGGGGGTTCTTGGCCGCCCGAATCTCGCCCGGGCGGTCTGCGGGCGCAAAGGGCGAGGCGCGGCGGATTCCTCTTTTGCCCCGAGAAAACCTAGCCCCCAAGGCCGCCGGGCTGGGCCGCGACCCCACGGCGGATCCCGTCCAGGGTCGAGGCGTCCTCCATGGTGCTCAGGTCGCCGGCGGGCCGCCCCTCGGCGATCGCGAGGATGGCGCGGCGAACGATCTTGCCGGAGCGGGTCTTGGGGAGCGCCGGCACGATCGCGATGAGCGACGGTCGCGCAAGCGCCCCGACGCTCCTGACCACCGTCTCCTCGATCTCGCGCTTGATCGCCTCCTGCGCCTGTGCGCCCGCGTACCTTTCCGGCTGCTTCAGCACGACGAAGCACGCGATGGCCTGCCCCTTGATCTCGTCGGATTTCCCGACGGTCGCCGCCTCCGCGACGGCAGGGTGCGAGGATACGGCCTCCTCGATCTCGCGGGTCCCGAGGCGGTGGCCGGCCACGTTGATGACGTCGTCCGACCGTCCGAGGATGTAGTAGTAGCCGTCCTCGTCCTGAACGGCGTAGTCGAAGGTCGAGTAGAGCAGCTTTCCCGGGAACTGCCCGCAGTAGTGCCTCGAGAACACGTCGTCGTTCCTCCAGACGGTGCTCATGCAGCCCGGCGGCAGCGGCAGCCCGATGGCGAGCACGCCCTTCTGCCCGCGCTCCACCGGCTCGCCGTCGACCGGGTCGACGATCGCCGCCCGGTATCCGAAGGCGGGGAACCCCGGGGATCCCGGACGCACGTGCACGGGGCCCGCCCCGGGCATGAGGGTGAGGATCGGCCAGCCCGTCTCGGTCTGCCAGTAGTTGTCGATGACCGACACGTGGCCGAGCGCGTCGCGGATCCACTCGGAGGTCGGCTTGTCCAGAGGCTCGCCCGCAAGGAACAGGTTGCGCAGCCTGCCGAGGTCATGTCTGTGGATGAGCGCGGGGTCCTCCTTCTTGAGCACGCGTATCGCCGTCGGGGACGAGAACATGACCGTGGCCCCGCTCTCCGAGGCTATCTTCCACCAGATGGCCCCGTCGGGCCTCGTCGGCAGGCCCTCGTATATGACGGTCGTCATGCCCGCGATGAGCGGGCCGTATATGGTGTAGGAGTGGCCGACCACCCACCCGACGTCCGCTGTCGAGAAATAGGTCTCGCCGGGCCTTCCGTCGAAGATGTGGCGCATCGACGCCGCGAGGGCCACGGCGTAGCCTCCCGTGTCCCGCTGGATCCCCTTCGGCTTCGCGGTCGTCCCGCTCGTGTAGAGGAGGTAGCTCGGCTCGCCCGACTCGAGCCACTCGCAGGGCACGTCCTCGCCCGCGTGCCGGGCCGACGCCGCGGCGTAGTCCAGGTCGCGCGGCGACGTTGCCGCGCCCTCCCTGTCGAGGCCGCGGTTGACGACAAGCACGTGCTCGACCTTCGTCTGGGCGAGCGCGACCGCCTCGTCCACCATCCGCTTGAGCGGCACCAGTTTCCCGCCGCGCATGGCCGCGTCGCAGGTGATGACGACGCGCGCGCCGGCGTCGTCGATGCGGCTCGCGAGGCTTGGCGGCGCGAAGCCCGCGAACACCGCCGAGTGGACGGCGCCGAGGCGCGCGCAGGCCAGCATCGCGACGGCGGCCTCGGGCACCATGGGCAGGTAGAGGACGGCGCGGTCGCCCCTGCGAAGGCCGAGAGACCGCAGGGTCGCCGCCATGAGGACGACCTCGCGGTGCAGCTGGGCGTAGGTGATGACCCGCGACTCGCCCGTCTCCGTGGAGACGAAATGGATGGCGGGCTGGCCCGCGCGGGCGGGCAGGTGGCGGTCGACCGCGTTGTGGCAGAGGTTCAGGCGGCCCCCGACGAACCACCGGGCGAAGGGCGGCCGCGAGTAGTCGCAGATCCGCCCGAAGGGCTCGCGCCAGTCGACGGCGCGGGCCTGCTCGGACCAGAATGCGTCGGGGTCGCGCAGGGAGGCGCCGACAAGGTCAACGGGGTTCATGGGGGGGCGGGCCGCGCGGCGGCCTGGGGCAGGGCGCGGGAGGGGTTGGCGCGAAGTTGCCGGGGCCCGCCGCCTTTGTCCACACCGGCGCCGCGCGCGAGCCTGGGATTGCAGAGCGCGTCCGATCCGCCCTTCATCGTGGGCCCCAAGGGCGACTCCGGGAAAGCGCCGGAAAACCCATCCATGCCCAGAGGCCGCACGACAAGCGAGACGAAGCCGGACAAGCCCGACGCGGGTCGCGGCGCGGGGGCGCTTGCGATCTACCGCGTGCTGCGGCTTGCGCTGGGCCTCGCGGCGCCCGGGGCGGCCGGCGGGGCGCCGCCCGCCCCGCCTGCGCCCATGTGCTCCCCGTCGCTCGAGGCCGCCTGCGACGCCTATGCCGGGGGCAGGCTGGACGAGGCGGCCCGGGACTTCCGGGTGGCGGCGGCAGACGCCGCCTCGCCCGCCTTCGCACGGGGGCTCGCGCTATTCGGGCTTTCCCGGGTGGCCCTGGAGAAGGGCGACAGGGCCGGAGCCCTGGACATCCTCGCTCGTATGGCAGCCCGGGGGGATCTCGAGCAGGCCCACCGGGACATGGCGCGGCGGCTGGCCGGCGAGGTCGAGCGCGCGCAAAGGGGCCTGCCGGCCCGCGATCCGGCGGCATACAGGGCCCCGTTGCCGGTGCTCGGGGAGCCGGGAGCCGTGTTCCACGTCGCCGCCCGGCGGGGCGCGGCGGGCGACGGATCCGAGGCAAGCCCGTTTGCGACGCTGCGCGAGGCCCGGGACGGCGTCCGCGCGCTCAGGCGCTCCGGCGGGGGGCGGCTTCCGGGCGGCGGCGTGAGGGTGGTGGTCCATGGCGGCCCGTACCCGGTCACGCAGACGCTCGAGCTTTCAGCCGGGGACTCGGGCGCGCCGGGCGCGCCCGTGGTTTATGAGGCCGCCGAAGGGGAGGCGGCGGTCCTCACGGGAGGCGTGCGCCTGCGGGGGTGGGGGCCGGTCTCGGATCCCGCGGCGCGGGCCGAGTGGGACCCGGCGGTTCGAGCCCGCGTGCTCGAGTGCGACCTCGCGGCGCAGGGCGTCGCCGACTGGGGCGACCCGACCGCGCTTCGCGCAAGCCCGCAGCTGTACTTTCGCGGGGAGCCCCAGCCGCTCGCGCGCTGGCCGAAGCGCGGCTTCATGACCATCGTGCAGACCCTTGGCTCGCAGCCCGTGATGAGCAACGGAGCCGCCGACGGCTGCCTGGACGGCAGGTTCCGCTACGGGGACGAGCGCGAGTCGCTCTGGACGCACGAGCCGGACGTGAGGCTCCTCGGCTACTGGTACTGGGACTGGTCCGATGAATTCCAGAGGGTCGAGTCGATCGACCCGCAGACAAGGGTGATGACCCTCGCGCGCCCCTACGCAGCCTACGGCTACCGCAGCGGCCAGCGCTACCGCGCCGTGAACGTGCGAAGCGAGATCCACGACCCCGGCGAGTGGTACCTGGACCGCAGGAGCGGCAGGCTCTACTGGCTTCCCCCCGCCGGGGCGGACCCCGTGCGCGCCGCCGCCGAGTTAAGCTGCTTCGCGCGCCCCTTTGTCGCAATCTCGGGCGCCCATGACGTCATCCTCCTCGGCCTGGTCATGCAGGAGGGCCGCGGGGACGCCATCCACGTGGACGGCGGGGCGGACTGCCTGGTCGCAGGCTGCACCATCCGCCGCTTCGGAGGCGACGCGGTCGTCATCCGCGGGGGCGTTGGCCACGGCGTCTTCGGGTGCCTGATCCACACCATGGGATGCGGAGGGGTCGACGCGTCATGCGGGGACCGCTCGACTCTCGAGTCCGGCCACCTCTTCGTCGAGGACTGCACGGTGCGGGACATCTCGCGGGCCAAGCGCACCTACACGCCGGCCGTGCACCTGAGCGGATGCGGCGGCAGGATCGCCCACAACCTGTTCGAGGGCATGCCCTCGTCGGCGATGCGGGTCGATGGAAACGATCACCTGGTGGAGCTCAACGTGGTCAGGCACGTCGTCCAGGAGTCCGACGACCAGGGCGGGGTCGACATGTGGGGGAACCCGCTCTACCGCGGCAACGTCTACCGCTGGAACTATTTCGCAGACATTGACGGCGGCACGCGCGTCGGCGCCGCGGCCGTGCGCCTGGACGACCTGGTCTCGGGAACCGCGGTCTACGGCAACGTGTTCGAGGACTGCGGCGCCCGCCTCTTCGGGGCCGTGCAGGTGAACGGAGGGCAGGCGAACCTGGTCGACGGGAACCTCTTCGTCGGCTGCCGGGCGGGGATCTCGTTCAGCCCGTTCGGGCCCAAGCGCTGGCTGGACTCGATGGGCCCGTTCCTCGCCCAGGCCGCCTCGCCCCTGTACCTGGCGCGCTACCCGGCGCTCTTGAGGATAAGGGAGGACGTCGACGTGAACTACGCCTGCCGCAACGTGTTCTCCCGGTGCGGGGAGCCGCTCCTAAACGATCAGGGCGGCTGCCGGGCGGCCCTGGACGCCGTGACACGCGCGGAGATGGGCCCCAGGGTGCTCTCCGACGAGGCCGCCCTGCGCGCGGACCCTGTGCTCAGGCGGCTGCTCCTCGACCCGATCCCGCTTGGCGAGATGGGACCCTACAGGCACCCGTGGCGGGTGCGAAGCGAGGCCGACTGAGGCCGCGCTACTTGGCGAGCGCGCGCACGAACCCGACGAGCCCCTTGAGCTCGTCTTCGGACATCGAGTCGGCGTACGCCTTCATCTTCACGTTGCCGTCGGCGTCCTTCTCGCCCGCCTTCAGGTGCGTGAAGAGCTGGTCGTCCGTGAAGCTCTTTTGGTAGTCGGCGCTCGTGAGGTCCTTGGCGCCCGACTTCTTGCCCATCTTCGTCTTGCCGGCACCGTCCGCGCCGTGGCAGGACGCGCAGTGGTGCGTCCAGTTCTCGGAGGCCGTCGCCGCGAGGGCGGACGGGCCAATTAGGAGCAGCGCCGTGACGGCAGTCGCCGTAAGTTTTTTCATGGGATTTCTCCACGTGCCATCCTTGGCCCCGGGCGAAAATCGCGCAAGGAGGAACGGCCCGGTTCCCGCCGCGCAAAGACGCAGCGCTTTTGCCAAAAAGCGCGCAGCGCGCTCCCGGGCGCCGTGGCAGTATCCCCTGCGACTCCAGGCGGACACGTCCGCCCACACTCCATGCGCGCTCCGACCCCACAAGGCGTCCTCATCCGGCTCGCCCTCGCCGCTGCCGCGGCCTATGCGTGCGCAACCATCCTGCGCGCCGAGGCAGGCGCCGGCGACCGGGACTGCCTGGTGTGCCATTCCGACCGCCGGCTGACGGTGACTCGCGACGGCCGCACCCTGCCGCTCTACGCCGACGCGCACGTGGTCGCGGCGTCCGTTCACGGATCCCTCGGCTGCACCGACTGCCACGACGGCGTGGACGCGAAGGCTCGGCCGAGCCACGGGCGCGTCGCGCCGGTCGACTGCCGCAGCTGCCACGAGGACACCGCGAAGACGCACCCCTTCCATGCGGCGTTCGCCCTGCCGCCCAAGGCGGGCTCGAGCTCGACGGACTGCGTCGCCTGCCACAGCTCGCACGACACCATGGATGCCTCGGGGGCCAAGTCCGTCTTCGCCGGGCCCAAGCTCGCCGCCTCGTGCGCCGCGTGCCACGCGAGGGATGTCGAGAGGTTCCAGGGCTCGGCCCACGGCGCGGCCCTTGCCGCCGGAAGGGCCGAGGCCCCGAACTGCCTCACGTGCCACGCGCACCCGATAACGTCCGGCGACAAGCTCGCGATGAAGCGCGAGCAGACGCGCCTGTGCCTCTCCTGCCACCGCGACCAGAGCAAGGTGCTGGCGGACTCCGCCGTCAGCCGCGGCTTCATCGTCTCCTACGACAAGAGCGTCCACGGCATGAGCCTGGCGGGCGGCAACGCCAACGCGGCCACGTGCGTCGACTGCCACGGAAGCCACGAGACCGCGGGGGCGCTCTCGGCGGGCTCCCGGGTGAGCCTGCGCAACATCATAGCGACCTGCGCCCGCTGCCACAGGGACGAGGCGCGGGAGTACGCGATGAGCGCCCACGGCGCGGCGCTTCGCAAGGGCCTCTCCGACGCGCCCGCGTGCACGACCTGCCACGGCGAGCACCAGATCCTCCACGCCAAGGACCCGAATTCGCCGGTCTCCCTGCGCAACGTTTCCGAGATGGTGTGCGGGACCTGCCACGGCTCGGTGAAGCTGGGCGAGCGCTACGGGCTCGCGACGGACCGCGTCGAGACCTTCGCCGACAGCTACCACGGCCTCGCCGCCCGCGGCGGCTCCGTGGTCGCGGTCAACTGCGCGAGCTGCCACGGCGCGCACGCCATCCGCCCGTCCTCGGACCCGCTCTCGCCGGTCAACCGCGCCAACCTGGCCCAGACCTGCGGCCAGTGCCACGCCGGCGCGGACAAGCGCTTCGCGACCACCCCCGTCCACGTCAACGCGAGCAGGGACAACCGGCAGGAGCCCGCGGTGTACTGGATCGCGACCATCTACGTCTGGCTGATCGGGGTCGTCCTGGGGGGGATGATCTTGCACAACGGGCTGGACATCATTCGCAAGATACGCCGCAAGATCGGCATCCAGAAGGGGACGATCGTCGAGGAGGCGATCCCCCATCGGCTGTACCTGCGCATGACCGTGAACGAGCGCCTACAGCACGGGACGCTGGTCATAAGCTTCGTGACGCTGGTCGTCACCGGCTTCATGCTGCGCTTCCCGGACGCGTGGTGGGTGATCCACATCCGCGAGAGGTTCGCCAACGTGTTCCAGTGGCGAAGCGCGATCCACAGGATCGCGGGCGTGACCCTGGTCGCCGCGGGAGCGTGGCACTTCGCGTACCTGGCCTTCACCGCGCGCGGCCGCAGGCTTTTCCTGGACCTGCTGCCGCAGCCGAAGGACCTGACGGACGCCTGGGGCATCCTTCGCTACAACACCGGGCTTGCGCCGCAGAAGCCCAAGTTCGGGCGCTTCAGCTACATCGAGAAGACAGAGTACTGGGCCATGATGTGGGGCTCGATCGTCATGGGCATCACCGGGGCGCTCCTCTGGTTCGAGAACACCTCGATCCACCTCTTCACCAAGCTCGGCTACGACGTCTCGCGCACCATCCACCTCTACGAGGCGATCCTCGCCACGCTGGCCATCATCGTCTGGCACTTCTACTTCGTCATCTTCAACCCTGACATCTATCCGATGAACCTCTCGTGGCTCACGGGGTGGCTCTCGGAGAAGGAGATGATGGAGGACCACCCGCTGGAGCTCGAGCGCCTGAAGGGCGAGGGGGAGGGCGCGAGCGGCCCGAACGAGGGGCCGCCCGGAGGCCCGGGGCCCGGATGAGGGCGCGCGGGCGCAGGGTTTAGATTGTTGCGAATACGTTACTTATGGCCCGCCGGGGCTGCCGGCGGCCAGTGGCCGCTTGCGACGGCGCTCAATAGCTACTTGGGTAGCGGGCGCACGTTAATCCATCCCAATGCCCGACGACCCAACAATGGCGGAAAGCGAGCTCATGAAGCGGGTGCACCGCGAGCTGATCGACGACTACGACGAGGAGCTCGAGATGGAGCGCGAGGACTGGGAGAAGCTGACGCCTAACGCCCCGCTCAGGCCGCTCGCCCACGACAGGGACCGCGAGGCCAGGAACCACTACTTCAAGGAGCTGTTCCGCCTGCAGGGCGAGCTCGTGAAGATGCACGACTGGATCGTCGAGACGAACCACCGCCTGGTCATCGTCTGCGAGGGCCGGGACGCGGCGGGCAAGGGGGGCGTCATCAAGCGCATCACCCAGCGCCTGAACCCGCGCGTCGCGCGGGTGGCCGCGCTGCCGGCGCCCTCCAGCCGCGAGAAGACCCAGTGGTACTTCCAGCGCTACGTGGCGCACCTTCCCGCGGCCGGCGAGATGGTCCTCTTCGACCGCAGCTGGTACAACAGGGCCGGCGTGGAGCGCGTCATGGGCTTCTGCACGGACGCCGAGTACGAGGAGTTCTTCCGCTCGGTGCCCGACTTCGAGCAGATGCTGATCCGCTCCGGGATCCAGCTGATCAAGTACTGGTTCTCGATCCCCGACGAGGAGCAGGAGTTCCGGTTCCGCTGCAGGATCAACGACCCGCTCAAGCAGTGGAAGCTGAGCCCGATGGACCTTGAGTCGCGCAAGCGCTGGGAGCTCTACACCAAGGCGAAGGAGGTCATGTTCGAGCGCACGCACCGGCCGGAGTCCCCCTGGTGGGTGGTCCAGGGCGCGGACAAGAAGAAGGCCCGCCTCAACTGCATCCACCACCTCCTCTCCCAGGTGAAGTACTCCGAGGTGAAGCACGAGCAGATCGTGCTGCCGCCGCGCGTGCACCACCCGGACTACAGGCGCGAGCCCATCCGGCCGGAGATGATCGTGCCCGAGCTCTACTAGGAGGGGGGCGGGCGAGCCCGGTTGACACGCCGGGGCGCGGCGTCAAGGAATGGGCCAATGGCGCACAAGGTCCTGCGCATCCTGGCCCTTCTCCTGGCGGCGGGCACATGCCTCGCCGAGGACGCCGTGGTCGCGAAGGGCACGGTCATGAAGGCGGACAGGAGCCTCGTCTCGCTCAAGGCGGGGACGGTGGTCGAGGTCCTGGGGCGAACCGACAAGACGGCGTCCGTCCTCTACAAGGGCCAGACCGGGACGGTGCCCCTGGCGAGCCTGGGCGGCGCGGCCGCTAAGCCGGCGGCCCCGAAGCCGGTCATCGCCGACCAGCCCCAGAGCTTCTACGGTAACGCCGTCAAGAAGGCGGAGGTCAACGCCGCGAAGCACGACGACAGCCTCGTAAAGCCCGCGAACGAGGTGATGGACGACACGCCGCCCAAGTGACGGCCCGCGGGGGCTTTGGCTTGTCCCTGCAATCTGGGCAGTTCCACAAGATTCGCACAGGGATGGCCAAAATATGCGACGATTGTGCGGCCCGGAACGGCGATGATGGGTGAAGATGAGGGTCGCGGCCCTCGTTCACCCATCGCATGAGCCTCCGAACCCTGCACCGCCTCCTCGCGGCCGCCTGCATCGCCGCGCTGCCCGCGGCCGGGCTTCGCGCGGCCCCGGCGGTGGCCGCGCCCGCCCAGGCCGCGCCGGCCAAGAGGGTGCCGAACGAGGACTGCATGGACTGCCACGAGGCGCTGCCGCCGGGCCACCCCAAGGACGCGGACACCGAGTCCAACCCCGAGATCCAGGTCATCAAGGCGGCCTCCTTCACGGCGTCGGTGCACGGCAAGCTCATGTGCGTGGACTGCCACGCGACGGTCGCGTCGGTGCCTCACGACGACAAGCTTCCGTCCGCGCAGTGCGCGTCCTGCCACGGCAAGGAGGCGCAAGCGTACGCCAGGAGCATCCACGGGATGAGCCACGCCATGGGGGCCTCCGCGGCGGCGACCTGCATAAGCTGCCACGGCAACGCCCACGAGATCGTGCCCGTCAAGCAGCTCGATTCGCCGGTCTTCAAGCTCAACCTGCCGCAGACGTGCGCGACGTGCCACAGCGACCCGAAGCTCATCGCCGCGTACCGGATGAATGCGCACACGGCCGACTACTACAAGGACAGCATCCACGGTCAGGCGCTCATCAAGATGAGGCTCATCGTCGCCCCCTCGTGCGACGACTGCCACGGCGTGCACGACATCAAGCGCAACGTCGACCAGAGCTCCCGCACGAACCACGCCAACATCGCGAAGACCTGCGGCCAGTGCCACCTGGGGATCGAGGCGACCTACAACCAGAGCGTGCACGGGCAGCTGCTGGCCAAGGGCGACTCGAAGGGGCCCGTGTGCACCGACTGCCACAGCGCCCACCAGATCGAGGCGCCCGCGGGCCAGTCGTTCAAGGCGGCCAGCGACGAGGTCTGCGGCAAGTGCCACGAGGACCGCCTGGTCCACTACCGAGAGACCTACCACGGCAAGGCCATGGCGCTCGGCCGCCCGAACGTCGCCTCGGACGTCGCCGCCTGCTACGACTGCCACGGCCACCACGACGTGTTCCCGGTCTCCGACCCGCGCTCGCACCTGTCCAAGGGCCGGATACTCGCCACCTGCCAGCAGTGCCACCCGGGCGTCGGCCCGAAGTTCACGCTGTTCCAGCCGCACGCGGACCCCCGCGACGCGGCCCACTACCCGGGCCTGCACGCGGTCTACGTGGGGATGACGGCGCTGCTGATCGGGGTCTTCGCCTTCTTCGGGCTGCACACGCTCCTGTGGGTCGTTCGCTCGGTCTACCTGTACCTGAACGACACCAAGACGTTCCGGGAGGCCAAGGTGAGCGCGACCGCCGACGACGACGTCTACACCCGCTTCACGGTCTTCGAGAGGTTCCTGCACCTGCTCGTCGTCACGAGCTTCCTGCTGCTCGTCCTGACGGGCATGCCGCTCAAGTTCTACTACACCGGCTGGGCGCAGTTCATCTTCAGCATCCTGGGAGGCGCCGAGGTCGCCCGGGCGCTCCACCGCTTCGGGGCCATCATCACCTTCACGTACTTCGGCCTGCACCTGTTCGACCTCGTGGCGTGCCTGTGGCGCAACCGAGCCAGCGTGCGCGACCCGGCGACCGGGCGGTTCTCGCTCAGGCGCGCCTGGGGCGCGGCGTTCGGCCCCGACTCGATGGTGCCGTCCCTGCAGGACTGGCGCGACTTCGTCGCCCACCAGAAGTGGTTCTTCGGCAAGGGGGCCAAGCCGCAGTTCGACCGCTGGACCTACTGGGAGCGCTTTGACTACTTCGCGGTGTTCTGGGGCATCTTCATCATCGGCTCATCGGGGCTCGTCATGTGGTACCCGGGCTTCTTCACCCGCTTCCTGCCGGGCTGGGTGATCAACATCGCGCTGCTCCTGCACTCGGACGAGGCGCTCCTCGCCGCCGGGTTCATCTTCACCGTCCACTTCTTCAACACCCACTTCCGCATTGAGAAGTTCCCGATGGACACGGTCATCTTCTCCGGGCGCATCTCGAAGACCGAGCTGATCCACGACCGCAAGCGCTGGTACGACCGGCTGGTTGCCGGCAACCGCCTCGAGGAGCACCGCGTGAGGGACTCCTGGGAGAGCAGCAAGAAGATCGCACGCTCGTTCGGCTTCCTGTTCTTCGGCCTGGGCCTGGTCCTGCTGGCGCTGATCATATACGCGATGGTGTCGCGGCTGACCCACTAGGCGCACCAGTTGGCGCATCAACGAGATGCGACAACGCCGGCGCGGCGCGCCCGCTCCCGCCGCGCACGCGGTCGGCCGCGAAGCGTTGCCAAACGTGCTTCCTTTGTGTGAAATCCGCACCCTCCCGGCCGACCGGCGCACCTGCGCCGGCAGCTGACCGAATACCCGATCCGATGGACTCCACCCAGACAGATCCGCTGCCCAGGGGCGACGCGCTCGACTCGACGATCCTCAGGCTGCTGATGGATTCGATACCGGATCACATCTACTTCAAGGACAGGCAGAGCCGGTTCGTGAGGAACAACCCGGCCCACGCGAGGGCCCTGGGCGCCGCGTCGTCCGAGGCGTGCGTCGGCAAGACCGACAAGGACTTCTTCACGGACGAGCACGCCGACCGCGCCCTCAGGGATGAAAAGCGGATCATGGAGACGGGCATGCCCATGATCGGGATGCTCGAGCGCATCACGAGGCACAACGGGACCGTCTTCTGGGGCTCGGCGACGAAGATGCCCTGGCGAAACGCCGCCGGGGAGATCATCGGGACCTTCGGGCTCACGCGCGACATCACGGAGCTCAAGAACACGGAGGGCCTGCTCACGCGCGAGCGCAACCTCCTGCGAACGATCATCGACCACCTCCCCAGCCGCGTGTTCGTCAAGGACGCGGACTGCCGGTACGTCCTGAACAACCGCGCCCACCTGGACTCGCTCGGGGTCAAGGAGCAGAAGGACGCGCTCGGCCGCTCCATCAAGGATTTCCACCCGGGCGAGCGGGGGCAGCAGGCCGAGGACGACGACCGGCAGGTGCTCGGAGGCGGGGCTCCGATCCTCAACCTCGAGCGCTCCGACTTCGGGTCCGGCGCCAACGTCCACTGGTCGCTCACGACCAAGGTGCCCCTGCGCGACTCCCAGGGCGGCATCAGCGGGATAGTGGGCGTCAGCCACGACATCACCCGGCGCAAGCAGGCGGAGGACGAGCTGCGGCGTGCCTCGGAGGCGATGGAGGCCGACCTCAGGATGGCGTGCCGCATCCAGGAGGCCTTCCTGCCGCGCGCGTACCCGGTGTTCCCCCGCGGGGTGCCCGCGGAGGCGAGCACGCTCAGGTTCGCGCACCGCTACATCCCGGCGACGACGCTCGGGGGCGACTTCGTCCACATCCTGCCGATCTCGGACTCGAGGTGCGGGGTGCTCGTGTGCGACGTGATGGGCCACGGCGTGCGCGCGGGCCTGCTCACCGCGCTCATCCGGGGGGTCGTCGAGGAGCTCGAGGAGAGGGCGTCGGACCCCGCGCACGTGATCGGGGAGATCAACCGGGGACTCATGCCCATCATGGAGCAGACGGGCGAGCTCGTGTTTGCCACGGCCTGCTTTGCCGTCATCGACATAGAGTCCGGGACGCTCTCCTACAGCAACGCGGGGCACCCCTGGCCGCTCGTGCGCCGGGGCGCCCGAGCCTGCGTCGACGCGCTCGTGAGCCCCGACCCCGAGCCGGCCGCGGGCCTGGTCGAGAACTTCGCCTACACGAGCTCGACGACCTCCTTCGACCCGGGGGACTGCCTGCTGCTCTACACCGACGGCCTCTTCGAGGCCAGCAACGCCGACGGCTTGATGTTCGGCGAGGCGAGGCTGAGGGAGTCGGTCGGCCGCGACTTCTCGTCGTCCGGGGGCGAGATGATAGACCGGCTGATCGCCGAGATCCGGGCCTTCACGGGCCGCAACGAGTTTGACGACGACATCTGCGCCATCGCGGTGGAGTCGACCGGCAGCGTGTGCGCGCTTCGCCCGGCGATCACCTTCGAGGTTTAGGGCGGCGCGGCGCGGCGGCAAACGATGACGCATCTTTGCCAATAAATGGCGAGTGATCCGGGCGTTTTTGGCGATCCTAGGATGACGCGATAGCGAAGCCGCGACGGCCCAAAATCAACCCAGGTGAACGCAGGCACAAAGAAGGCAACCGAGATGAAAGCCAAGGCCGCGTTCCGGGCACTTCTGGCGGCGGCGCTTGCCTGCTGCGCCCCGCTCCTGCGGGGCCAGGACCAGGGGCCCAAGCAGCCCGGCCCCGGCGCCACCTGGTACCTGTACTGGGTCGACGAAGGCAGGCCCGGGGCCTTCGCCTTCGTGACGGACGCGAGGCTCGACATGTCGGAAAGCTACGCGACCGTGTGGTCGAAGGTCTACGACCCGCAGAAGGGCACCGAGACGACGATCATGGAGCTCTACTGCTCCGAGAACGACAGCGAGGCCACCGTGTTCCTGTGCGAGAGGGACGCAAAGAAGGAGGTGCTCCAGAAGGTGTTCGTTAGGCACCCGGAGACGAAGCTGGCGGCGGTGTCCGACGCCGGCGCGCGCGTGAGCGCCCTCTACGCGTGCCTCAAGGGCACGATGGACTTGAAGCCGAAGGACGATGCCGTGAGGGCCTTCGCCAAGGCCGACAAGAGGCTCATGGAGGGCGCCAAGGCAAAGCCCGCAGGGGCGCCGCCGGCCGTCTGGCCGTGAGGCCCGCTGCCGCTGCGCCCGGATTAGGCGCCTGTCCCGCGGGCATTCGGGGGCCTTCTTTCACCCCGCGCGGTTCGACAACCGGCGCCTGAGACATCATTATTGGCCCCCCAAAGAGACACCCCATTTCCAAGAATAACCAACGGAGGAAGGCGCATGGCCACAGCTATTGTACTGCTAAAGAACGACCCCAAGAAGATCACCGGCACGGCCGAGAGGCTCCTGGACATCCCGGCCGTCACCGACGTGTACTCAATCTCGGGGAGGTTCGACCTCCTGGTGATCGTCAAGTGCGACACGGTCGAGATGATCGAGTGCGTGATCACGGACCACCTTCTCAAGACGGACGGCATCGTCGAGAGCGAGACGATGTTCGCCTTCCGCAGCTACGACAAGCGGGAGGGTGGCAAGGCGATCGATGTGGACTAAGGCCGGCCGCGGCGCCCTGCCGGGCGACCTGGTATGGCCGCACCTGTGCCGGCGCTACGGCGCCTGCGCGAGGGAATACCGGCGGTGGCTCTCGCAATGCAGGCGCCGGCTTTCCCGCCCCGCGGTCCATGACCTGCGCGTTTCGATCCGTAGGCTGCTGGCCTGCGTGGAGCTCATGCGGGCCGCGGGAGGAAGGCACCCGGCGGTCCGGCGCCAGCTCAGGGCGCAGCTGGCCGCGCTCGGGGCGCTGCGCGACACCCAGGTGCAGCTGCGGATGATCAGGGGCGATGCCCTTCATGCGCGGGAGATGGAGCCCCTTGTCGCACGCCTGAAGAAGCTCAGGAAGCGCCAGGCGCGCGGGGCCGCGCGCGAGCTCGGGCGAGACAGGGCCTCGCGCCGGCTTGAGGGGTTTGTGCCCGGGCCCGGCCCGGGGGGCGGGCGGGCGGCCATGCGGCTTCGCGAGTACATCGAGCAGCGGCTTCGGCGCGCGGCGGGGTCCCTGGCCACGCTTGCCTCCGACCCGCCCCCGGGGCCCCGGGAACGCCACCGCGCGAGGGTGCAGCTGCGCAGGCTGCACATCATCCTGGAGGCTCTGGGCCCGGTCTGGCACGGCAACCGCGACGGCAAGCTCTCCCAAAGCCTGAGCGCGTGCCAGGGCGTCATAGGGCAGGTCCACGACCGCGACCTGCTCATCAGCAGGATCGCCCGCCTCGTGTCCCAGGGCAGGCTTGGCGCCGAAGCCGCGCAGCCGTTCAGCGCGCAGATGCAGTCCGAGAATGCCGGCCGCCTCAGGGCCTGCCGCCCGCTGATACGCCGCGCCCGGGCGCGCAGCCACGCCTGCGTGCGGTAGCGAAGCCCTCGGAGGGCATTGACGGGCGCGCCGCTGCGCAGTTGCGGGTGCGCGGGATCGGCGCGATCCTGTGCCCGGCCCGGGTGCCTCTCGGGCGGCCGGTGTCCATCCCATGCCTCAAAACGACCCGCCCGCGGAAGGCGTCGGCGATCCCTCCACGGAGGATCTCGCCGAGGCGGGCGTTTACGCCACGGCCGCGGAGGGCTTCGAGCACGGGCTGGTCGTCCTCGCCATGGGGCGGCCCTACTGGCTGGTGCGCGCCGGGGATGCATTCCGGCTCCTCGTGGAGGCGCGGGGCGCCGGGGAGGTGAGGGAGGAGCTCGCGTGCTATGAGCGCGAGAGCGTCGGCTGGCCGCCGCGGCCCCGCGAGAGGGCGCCGGTGCGCGGCTTCGAGCTCGCCACGCCCCTGCTCTGGGCTGCCTTGGTGGTCGGGGTCTACTGCTGCCAGTGCCTTTGGCCCGGCAGCCTGGAGGATGCCGGCGAGCTGGACTCCGAGGCGGTCTTCGGGCGCGGGGAGTGGTGGCGCGCCGCCACGGCGCTGTTTCTCCATGCGGACGTCGGCCACCTGGTGTCCAACGCCCTGACCGGGATATTCGCCTTTTCAGCGGTCATCTCGACGTTTGGCCGCGCCAGGGGCTGGATCGGCCTGGCGCTCGCCGGGGTGGCCGGGAACCTGGCAATCGCGGCGGTCAACTACCCCGGGCCGTACCGGTCCCTCGGCGCCTCCACGGCGATCTTCGCCGGGCTGGGGCTCTTGACCGGGCGAGCCGTCCGCGCCGTCCTGCGCGAGGGCACGGCGCGCAGCTGGCGCGCGCTTCTTGGCCCCCTCGCGGCGGGGATGGCGCTCCTGGGGCTGTACGGGGCGGGCGGGCTGAACATAGACGTGGGCGCCCACGCGGCCGGCTTTGCTTCGGGCCTAGCCCTTGGGTTCGCCGCAGGGACGGCGGCCCCGCGGGCCGGGGAGCCCCGACCAACTTAGAGTTGTCGTTCGTCCGTTTTGGGGGTACACTCCCGGCCAAGGGAAGGAGATTCATAAGCAATGGAGAAGCGGATTGCATTTGCCGGACTGATGCCGCACGCGCCGATCCTCGTGCCGGGGGTTGGCGGCGATAACCTCGCGAAGGTCGAGGCCACGGCACGGGCCATGAAGACGGTCGCCCGCCACGCGCTCGCCGCGCGCCCGGAGTCCATCGTGGTGATATCGCCGCATTCGCCGCGCCGGTCGGGCTCCTTCGGCATCTGGAGGCTGGCGCGCGTGCGCGGATCGATGAGCCAGTTCGGGTCGCCGCAGGAGGGCGTGGACCTGCCCTTCGACAGGAAGTTTGCCGACAGGCTCGAGGTGGAGGCCGGCCTGCGCGGCCTGAAGACCTGGGGGATCACCGACGAGGAGCTCGACCACGGGGCGCTCGTGCCCCTCTGCTACCTCGCGTCGCAGGGCTGGGACGGCCCGACCGTCGTGGTCGGGCTGGACTATCCCGACGAGGGGGGCCTGGACGAGCTCGGCCAGGCGATAGCGGCGACGGCGGCCGGCCTTCGCAGGCGCACCGCGGTCATCGCGAGCGGCGACATGAGCCACAGGCTGGTCCCGGCCGCGCCCGCGGGCTACGACCCCGAGGCGCACCGCTTCGACGAGGAGTTCGTCGGCCTGCTGAGGAGGGGCGAGTTCGGGGAGCTGCGGCACATCAACCCGATACTGCAGGAGAGGGCGGCCGAGGACGTGATGGACCCGACCCGGGTCGCCCTGGCAGCATCCGGCCTGACGGCCGCGGGGCACCACGAGGTGCTCAGCTACGAGGGTCCCTTCGGCGTGGGCTATTGCGTGGCGATACTCTTTGAGCGGGGGTCGGCGGGCGCCCCCCGGGGCGCCAAGGCGGAGGAAGCCGCCAGGGCGGTCTCGCGCCCCGAGGAGCTGCCGGAGGTCGCGCGGTGCGCGGCCGAGGCCTGCATTCGCAACGGCCGGAGCTCGCCGCCATGGCGCGCCGCCGGCGTGCTGGCGCAAAAGGGGGCCGTGTTCGTCACGGTCGAGACGGACGCTGGACTCCTGCGCGGCTGCGTGGGAGCCATGGTGGGGCGCGAGACGGACCTTGTGGCGGAGACCCGGCGAAACGCGGCGTCCGCCGTGCTCAGGGACCCGCGCTTTGCGCCCGTTTCGGCCGACGAGCTGGCGCACCTGCGCTACACGGTGACGCTGATCGGGAAGCGCGAGGAGGTGGCCTCGGCGCAGCAGCTCGACCCGGCCGCGTACGGCGTGCTGGTGACGGCCCGCGACGGGCGAAGCGGCGTGCTCCTTCCGGCGCTGGAGGGGATCGACACGGCCCAGGAGCAGCTTTCGGTGGCGCTGCGCAAGGCGGGGATCGCGCCGGACGAGCCCTTCAGGATCGAGCGGTTCACGGCGACGGCCTACGGGGAGAAGCCCGCCGGCCAGAAGGGAGGGCAGGGCGATGATGGTTGAGGCACCCAGGCTGTCCGCGCACCCCGGCAGGTGGTGGACGACGCTCGCCGACGGCCGCATCGAGTGCAGGCTGTGCCCGCGCTACTGCAAGCTGCAGCGGGGCCAGCGGGGCTTCTGCTTCGCAAGGCAGCGCATCGGCGACGAGGTGGTCCTGACGGCGTACGGGCGCAGCAGCGGGTTCTGCATCGACCCGATCGAGAAGAAGCCGCTGTACCACTTCCTGCCGCGCACGAGCGTGCTGTCGTTCGGCACGGCAGGCTGCAACCTCGGGTGCCGCTTCTGCCAGAACTGGGACATCAGCAAGGCCCGGGAGTCCGACCGGCTCGCGGACGAGGCGTCGCCTGAGCAGGTTGCCAAGGCGGCCGCGCGGCTGGGCTGCCACTCCGTCGCCTTCACCTACAACGACCCGGTCGTCTTCGCCGAGTACGCGCTGGACGTCGCGAGGGTGTGCCGGGAGAGGGGGATCAAGACCGTGGCCGTGACCGCGGGTTACATCACCGGCGAGGCGAGGCCCGAGTTCTTCCGGGAGATGGACGCGGCGAACGTGGACCTGAAGGCGTTCAGCGACGACTTCTACAGGCGGCTGTGCTTCGCCCGGCTGCAGCCGGTGCTCGACACGCTCACGTACCTGCGCCGCGAGACCGGCGTGTGGCTCGAGGTCACCACGCTGCTGATCCCGGGGGCGAACGACAGCTCCGATGAGATCGACCGGGCCTCCGACTGGTTCGCGCAGCATCTGGGTGCCGACGTGCCGTGGCACTTCACGGCGTTCCACCCGGACTTCAAGATGCTCGCCACGCCGCGGACGCCGCCGGAGACGCTCCAGAGGGCGCGCGAGATCGCGCGCTCCAAGGGCCTTCGCTACGTCTACACGGGCAACGTGCGCGACCGCGCGGGCGGAAGCACCTGGTGCCCCTGGTGCGGGACCCTCCTGATAGAGCGCGAGGGCTACGAGCTTGGCGCCTACAACCTTGAGTCGAACCGCTGCAAGGGATGCGGGCGGCGCATCCCCGGGCGGTTTGGGCACCAGACCGGGAGCTGGGGCGCCCGCCGAATGCCGGTTAAGCTGAGCTGACCCGGCTGGAGATCGCGGAGGTCCGCGCGGGCACGCCCGTCGTCATCGCGTCCGGGTGCACCCCCCTCGGAGACCCGGCGAAAGGCCAGGGTTCTCGACGTGCGAAGCGTCGTCTCGGGGATCTGCGAGCTGGCCGCCAAGCTGGGCCAGACCGCCTAGCCCGCGGGGCGCGGCTGCGCCGAGGCGAGGAGAAGCTTCACCTCCTCGTCCGTCGTCTGGGTGAAGTCGTCGTACCACTTTCCGACCCCCACGAAATCGTCGGGGTCGAGGACGAACACGACGTCGTCCGCCACCTTCCTCATCTCGTGGACGGTCGAGGCCGCGATGACGGGCGCGGCGACGATCACCCGCCGCGCGTGCCCGCCGCGCGCCACACCGATCGCCGAGCGCATCGTCGATCCGGTGGCGATGCCGTCGTCGATGAGGACCACGTCGCGGCCCGCCAGGGCGGGGGCGGGGCGGTCGCCCCGGTAGGCGCGCTCGCGCCGCTCGAGCTCCCTCTGCTCGCGGGAGGCGACGCGCTCGACGATGTCGTCGGGAATCTGCAGCGCGCCCACGACCTCGAGGTTCAGGACGCGCACTCCGCCCGAGGCGATGGCGCCCATCGCGAGCTCCTCGTGCCCGGGCACCCCCAGCTTGCGCACGGTGAGCACGTCGAGCTGGGCCCGCAGGCGCAGGGCCACGGGGACGGCGACCGGCACGCCCCCGCGGGGCAGCGCCAGCACGAGGATGCCCCCGGCGCCGGCGTACCCCGCGAGTTTCTCCGCTAGGAGCTCGCCGGCCTGGGTCCTGTTGCGGAATCGCTTTGTCATCATCGTCCCTGCCAGGCCCGGCGCGCGGGCCCCGCCCCTCACGGCTCCTTCAGCTGGGCAAGGAGCGCAACGCGCTCGTCCTCGGCCTTCCAGTAGTTTTCGACGACCTTCGCATAGGCGGCATTCGAACTCGTCAGCAAATCTGCCAGCATGTTCTTGAAGCGGGGGCGCGCGTCGACGTCGTTGTACCTCTGGGCCCGGGGGCCCATCTTCGCGAAATCCCTCTGGGCCGCGAGATCCTGCATGTCGGCGCAGAGGTCGCCATAGGAGTTCAACGTGGCGCGGGGATTGAATATGAACGGGCCCGCCGCGTCCAAGAGGAACCTCATCCAGCGGGGCTCGTCCCCGCTTCGGGCGGACGCGACCACGTCGCCGACCGGCCGCATCCAGGCGCTCACGTCATAGGCATAGCTCATGGCGATCAGGTGGCGCGCGCCGGCCTCGGCGTCGCCGCCCTCCAGGGCCGCGGCCAGCCTTGCGCGAGCGTTCGGCGAGACGGGCGCCGTCTTGAGCACATAGTCCGCGGCCTCGATGCCCATGCGCTCGATGACCACGCCCATCATGGCGCGCACGAGCGTACGGGATGTCGGCTGCAGCTTGCGTCCGACCTGGATGATCGGGATCACCGTCGCCATGGCCCCGTCCCCGTTGCCGTCGAACGCCTGCAGGCGGGCGATCGCCGTGCCGTGCTGCGTCACGGTGCGCAGGACCTGGAAGGCGATCAGGTCGCCGTCCACCGGCGTCAGGTCGCCTATCCGCTCGAAGGCGTTTATCTCAACCCACCAGGCCCTCTCCGGCAGCAGCGCCTGCCAGTGAGCCTCGATCTCGGGGCGCACGGCGACAATCGACTGGATGTCCTTCCAGTCGGGGTAGGCGCCCTTGAAGACGGGGGCCTTGAAATTCTTCCCAAGCGGCGCGCGCATGCCATAGCGCATCAGGATCTTGAAGCTGTCCTCGGCCCCCGGAAACACCGGGGAGAGCGTCTCCATGGTCATGGGGCGCCGGATGGCCGGGTCGTCGGCCGCCAGGTACGCTAGGATCCCGGCGACCGCGAGGAGGCAAGGGCCGACGACCTTCCAGGTGTGCAGCCCCTTTCGCCATGCCGCCACGAAGATCGCCAGCGCCACGACGGCCACGGGGACGAACACCAGCGCGGCGGACGCCGCCGGCCCCAGCTTCCAACTGGAGTCCCCGTAATAGCCGAGGCCGAGCAACGAGGCGATGGCCTCCCGGACCGCGCGGGCGTGCGCGGCAGCCGCAAGGAGGATGAAGAGCGGAATCGCAACCGAAACCACCGCCAGGGCGGCGGTGCGCGGTGCTCCGGGCGCTGGCGCCTCGTCGAGGTCGCTGTCGGGGATGTCCATGAAGCGGAGGAGCGACCCTATGCGCCGGCGCGGCCCGGATCGAGCCCGAATAAGCCGTCCCCGGCGGCCGGGGGGGTCACTTCTCGGCCGCCAGTGCGTCCTTGCGCGCCTTGGCCTCGGCGACGATGCCCGCCACCTGGTCGATGGGCACCTCCTCGTAGTGGCTGAAGTTCTCGGAATGGCGGCCCCGGCCGCTTGTCAGCGAGCGCAGGATCGTGCTGTAGTGGTAGAGCTGCTTGTAGGGGACCGTGGCCCGGATGACCTGGAAGTGGCCCTCGGAGTCGACGCCTAGGATTCGCCCCCTGCGCGACGACAGGTCGCCCAGCACCGCGCCGACGTAGTCCCCGGGCGTCGTGATGGCGACCGTGTACAGCGGCTCCAGCAGGCACGGCGAGGCGTTCATGAAGGACTCCTTGAAGGCGTGGTAGCCCGCCACCTGGAAGGCGATGTCCTTCGAGTCCACGGGGTGCATCTTGCCCCCGTAGAAGTCGACCTTCACGTCGGTGATCCGGTAGCCGGCGTAGGCGCCCTCGTTGCCCACGCTGCGCACGCCCTTCTCGACGGAGGGCACGAACACGCGGTCGACGTCGTTGCCGACGAGGGACTCCGTGAACACGATGCCGCTGTCGCGCGGCCCGGGGGCGATCCGCATCCACACCTCCGCGAACTGGCCGGCGCCGCCGGTCTGCTTCTTGTGGCGGTAGCGCGACTCGGCCCGCGCCCGGATCGTCTCGCGGTAGGGAACCCGTGGCTCCTCCTGCTCGACGCTGACGCCGAACCTGCGCGCCAGCCGCTCGATGATGACCTGGAGGTGTATCTCGCCCTGGCCGGAGATGATCGTCTGGTGCACCTCGTCGTCGACCCTGTAGCGGAACGTGGGGTCCTCCTGCTGGAGCGTCGCCAGGCCGACCGCGAGCTTGTCCTCGTCGCCCTTGGCGCGCAGCTTCACGGCGACGTGGATGTTGGGGTTGGGGTACTCGACCTTGGGCAGCTCCACGGTGAAGCGCGGGCTGCAGAGCGTGTCGCCGGTGCGCGTCTCGCGCAGCTTGACCGTCGCCCCGATGTCGCCGGCGACCAGGGCGGGCACCGTGACCCTATCGTGGCCGTTTAGGACGTAGATCTGCCCCAGGCGCTCGTTCACCTGCCTGTTCTTGTTGAAGAGCTCCTCGGCGCTGTGGACGGAGCCCGAGTAGACCCTGAAAAGGGAGAGCTCGCCGACACCGGGCTCGTTCATCGTCTTGAACACGTAGACGACGGGCTCCGGCCGGGTGAGCGAGACGATCCCCGGCAGCCCGCCCGCGTCGCGCGCGGGCACGTCGGCCCTGTCCGTGGGCGCCGAGCCGTACTTGGCTATGAAGTCCATCATGCGCGCGACGCCGACGTTGCGCTCCGCCGAGACGGCGAAGAGGGGGACGAACACCTGCTTCTGGACCGCCTTGTGCAGCCCCGCGCGCACCTCCTCCTCGCCGAGGATCCCCTTGTCGAAGAACTTCTCCATGAGCGAGTCGTCGGACTCGGCCACGTACTCGACCAACTGGCGGTGCAACTCGTGGACGCGGTCGGCCAGCCCGCCCTGGGCGGGCTCCTCGCTGTAGCGGCCGTTGCCGCCCGGCTTGTAGGTGACGACCTCGTTGCGCAGGACGTCGAGGACGCGGCTGAAGGAGGGGCCGGCGTCCAGGGGAAGGGTCATCGGGAAGACGTTCTTTCCGAAGTGGTCCCGGGCTTCCTCCACGATCAGGTCAAAGTCGGTGTTCGGCTTGTCGAGCGCGTTGACGGCGATCATCTTCGGCAGGCCGTAGTGGTTCGCGTAGTCCCAGACCGCGTCGGTGCCGACCCCCAGGCCGTGCGCGGCGTTCACGACCACGAGCGCGAAGTCTCCCACGCGCAGGGCGCCGATCCCCTCGCTTATGAAGTCGGCGTATCCGGGCGTGTCGATGATGTTGAACTTCTTGTCGAGCCACTCGGTGTTCAGCAGCGAGGCCTGGACCGAGATCTTGTGCTGCTGCTCGCTCGCATGGTAGTCGGACGCCGTCGTGCCGGCGGCGATGCTGCCCATGCGCCCGATGCGCCCGCTGCACATGAGCATCGCCTCGCAGAGCATGGTCTTGCCCGCTGAGGCGTGCCCGACCACGGCGAAATTCCTCAGGTCTGAGGTTTGGTAAGATTCCTTCATAAGGGGTAGGGGGCCGGGGGTGACTGGGGCCAGGGCCGAATCAGAGACAAAAAGGGCCGCCGGAGGCGACAACGGATTCGGCGGGCGCCCCAGGAATATCCGCATTCGGCCGCCGCGCTCTCTCCTCCCTGCCCCCTGTCCCCGCGGCGCGCAATGTTGTGGCAGGGAAGCATATGCAAGGGGATCAGCGCAAAGTACATGCCTGTGCGGCCATGGGGCCGTTGGACTTTGACCGGGTCAATGTCGCCACCTGGACTTCCTTCTGAATGGCGAGCAGTCGGACGACAAGCGCGTTAATCGCCCCCCGGGCCAAAACGCAAGAAATGCGCGAACTTGGCCAAACGATAGGAAGGTTTGTGGAGGGGGTAAGCCTATCGTGCAAATACGCCGCGAGCGGAGCGGCAACCCCCAAAAAAGCAAAGCCGGTCAAAGGAGGCTCGACCGATGAGAATCACACGCACGGTCAAGTACGAGGCGGAGCGGGTGCGTGGCTTCGGAAGGGAGATCATGGCGGTGCCCGGCTGCGAGACGCTGCTCTCCTGCATCCAGTGCGGCACCTGCTCGGGCACGTGCCCGCTGAGCGTCTACATGGAGCTCTCGCCCCGGCAGGTGATGGCGCTCGTGCGCGCGGACTTCAAGGACGAGGTGCTGCGCAGCAACAGCATCTGGCTGTGCGCCTCGTGCTACGGCTGCACGGTCGAATGCCCCCGCGAGATCCGGATCACGGACATCATGTACGCCCTCAAGCAGCGGGCCATCAGGGACGGCGTCTACCCCAAGAGGTTCCCGATCCCGATCCTCGCCAAGGAATTCACGGCGATGGTGCGCTCCAAGGGGCGCGTCACCGAGACCCTGCTCGTGATGCGGCTCTTCATGAAGGCCAACCTGATGGCCGTACTCAGCTCCTGGCGGCAGGGGATCGGGCTCATCCGCACCGGGCGCTTTGTCCTCAAGCATGAGCGCATCCAGCGGCGCGGCGAACTTGAAACGATGCTCGCGGCCGCGGCCCGCGACAAGGAGGGGTCATGAAGTACAGCTATTTCCCCGGATGTTCGCTCAAGGGGCTGGGCCGCGCCTACGAGGAGTCGCTCCTGCCCGTCATGAGGCACCTGGGCGCCGAGATGAACGAGCTCGACGACTGGAACTGCTGCGGGGCGACTGCGTACATGTCGGTGGACGAGCAGCTCGCCTGCGTGCTCGCCGCCCGCAACCTCGCCCTCGCGGAGAAGGCGGGGGCCCGCGACCTCATCACGCCCTGCAGCGCGTGCTACCTGGTCCTCAACAAGACCAAGCACTACATCGAGGATTCGCCGGCTATCCGCGCCGCCGTCGAGCGGGGCCTCGGCGCCGCGGGCCTCAAGTGCGAGGGCACGACGAGCGTGCGCCACCCGCTCGACGTGCTGGTCAACGACATCGGCCTGGACGTCATCAAGGAGAAGGTGGTGCGCCCCCTGAAGGGGCTCAAGGTGGCCCCCTACTACGGCTGCCAGGTCGTGCGGCCCTACGCGACCTTCGACGACGCGTGGAACCCGACCACGATGGACCGGCTGCTCACGACGCTGGGCGCCGAGGTCGTCCATTACCCCCTGAAGACCAAGTGCTGCGGGGCGAGCCTCACGGGGACGCTCCCCGAGATCGGGCTTCGCCTGACCTACATCCTGCTCAAGGAGGCCGTGCGGCGAGGCGCCGACGTGATCGCGACCATCTGCCCCCTGTGCCAGTTCAACCTGGACGCCTACCACCACCAGATCGAGCAGCGCTGGGGCCCGGTGCGCATCCCGACCGTGTACTTCACGCAGCTGATGGGCATCGCCTTCGGCCTGCCCGCGAAGCAGCTCGCGCTCGGCAGGAGCTTCATACCGTTCAGGATGCCGTCTGCCAAGGCCGGCGAGGCCGTGGCGCCAAGAACATGAACGCGGGCGCGGGCACCGAGATCCGGACCGGGTTCTACATCTGCCACTGCGGCCAGAACATCGCCGGCGTCGTCGACTGCCCGGCGGTCGCCGAGTACGTCGCCCGGCTGCCGAGCGTCGTGGTCTCGCGCGACTACAAGTACATGTGCTCCGACCCGGGCCAGGAGCTGATCAAGCAGGACATCAGGGAGCACAACCTGAACCGCATCGTGGTGGCCTCGTGCTCGCCGCTGCTTCACGAGCACACGTTTCGCCACGCCGTCGAGGCCGGGGGCCTGAACCCCTTCCTCTTCCAGATGGTCAACATCCGCGAGCACGACTCGTGGGTGCACACCGACCACGCCGCGGCCACGGAGAAGGCGAAGGCGCTCGCCTACGCCGCCGTCAGGCGGGTGCGGTTCCACACCGCGCTCGAGACGAAGCGCGTGAGCGTCCACCCCGACGTCCTCGTGGTCGGCGGCGGCATCGCCGGCATCCACGCGTCGCTGACTCTCGCGAACGCGGGCAAGAAGGTCTTCCTGGTCGAGCGCGAGCCCAGCATCGGCGGGCACATGGCGAAGTTCGACAAGACCTTCCCGACACTCGACTGCGCGGCGTGCATCCTCACCCCGAAGATGTCGGCCGTCGGCGCCCACGAGAACATCACGCTGTGGAGCTACTCCGAGGTCGTGAAGGTCGAGGGCTACGTCGGCAACTACCAGGTCACGGTCAAGCGCAAGCCGCGCTACGTTAACGAGGAGCTGTGCATCGGCTGCCAGGAGTGCATCCGGGCGTGCGTTTACAAGGAGGCGAAGTTCCCGGACGAGTTCAACGTCGGCATGGGCAAGAGGAAGCCGATCTACATCCCGTTCCCGCAGGCGGTCCCCCAGGTCGTCGTCATCGACCCGGCGCGCTGCCTGCAGGTGAAGTCGGGCAAGTGCAAGCAGACCTGCGTCGAGGCCTGCGCCGACCGCCGCGCGATAGACTTCACCCAGCGCGAGGAGCTGGTCCAGATCAAGGTGGGCAACATCATCGTCACCACCGGCTTCAAGCTCTTCGACGCGAAGCGGATCCCCCAGTACGGCTACGGCGTCTACCCGAACGTGGTCACCTCGATTGAGCTGGAGAGGCTGGTCACGAGTTCGGGGCCGACCGGCGGGGAGCTCCTGCTGCGCGACGGGCGCACGCCGCAGTCCGTGGCGTTCATCCTGTGCGTGGGCTCGCGCGACTACAGGACCAACCGGTGGTGCTCGCGCACCTGCTGCATGCACTCGATGAAGCTCGCCCAGCTGGTGCGCGAGCACACGGGCGCCGACGTGACCGTCTTCTACCTGGACATCCGCGCCCCCGGCAAGGGGTGCGAGGAGTTCTACGACAAGTCGCTCAAGGACGGGATCCAGTTCGTGCGCGGCCGCGTGGCCGAGGTCACGGACTGGGCGGTGACGCCGGAGGAGGAGGGCAAGCTCGTCATCCGGGCCGAGGACACGCTGGCCGGCCTCGTGCGCAGGATCCCGGTGGACATGATCGTCCTGGCGGTCGGCATGGAGCCGCAGTCGGACGCCCAGGACCTGCGCCGGCTCTTCAACATGAGCTGCGGCACGGAGGGCTGGTTCCTCGAGAAGCACCCCAAGCTGGCCCCGGTAAGCACGTTCACCGACGGCGTCTTCATCGCGGGCTGCTGCCAGGGCCCCAAGGACATCCCGGACAGCATCGCCCAGGCGGGCGCCGCGGCGGCGGAGGCCATGGCGCTCATCGACCGCGGCTACATTGAGCAGGAGCCGAACACGGCCTACGTCGTCGAGGAGGACTGCTCCGGGTGCAAGTCGTGCATCCCCATCTGCCCGTACACGGCGATCACGTTCGACGAGGCGAAGGCCAAGGCCTGCATCAACCCCGCGCTGTGCAAGGGCTGCGGCACGTGCGTCGCCGCGTGCCCGTCGGGCTCTATCCGCCAGCACCTGTTCGAGGACGAGGAGATCATGAGCGAGATAGAGGGGGTCCTAAGCCATGCCTGACGCCGCCTTCCAGCCCCGCATCGTGGCCTTCTTCTGCAACTGGTGCACGTACACCGCCGCGGACCTGGCCGGCGTCTCGCGCTTCAAGTACGCGCCGAACGTGCGGGTCGTGCGGCTCATGTGCTCGGGCAGGGTCGACCCGCAGTTCATCCTCTCCGCGTTCTCGCAGGGCGCCGACGGGGTGCTCATCGGCGGCTGCCACATCGGCGACTGCCACTACTCCGAGGGCAACCTGAAGACGCTGCGGCGCTTCCAGATGCTCAGGCGCCTGCTGCGCGGGCTCGGGATCGACGAGCGGCGCCTGCGCCTGGAGTGGATCTCCGCCGCCGAGGGCGACAAGGTGCGCGTCATCGTCAACGAGATGACCGAGCAGCTGCGCGCCCTGGGGCCGCTCGGCCTGCCCGGCCGCTTCGAGGAGTGGGACCGGGAGGCGGGCCGGACCGAGGCCGAGGCCGCCGGCTCGGAGGCGAGGGAGGAGGCCGCGCATGCCTAAGCCCCGGATTGCGATCTACTGGTGCGCGTCCTGCGGCGGGTGCGAGGAGGCGTTCGTGGACATGGCCGAGGGGATCGTAGGGGTCCTCGAGGCGGTGGACATCGCGTTCTGGCCGGTGGCCCTGGACTTCAAGAAGAGCGACGTGCGGGCCCTCCCCGACAAGGGCCTCTTCGCGGCCTTCGTGAACGGCGCGGTGCGCACGAGCGAGCAGGAGGAGATGGCCCGCCTGCTGCGCCGCAAGAGCCGCCACCTGATCGCCTACGGGGCGTGCGCCTGCAGCGGGGGCATCCCGGGGCTCGCCAACCTGTTCACGCGGGAGCAGCTGCTGCGCTTCGTCTACGAGGATGCGCCGACCGTCTCGAACGCGGCGAAGACGCGGCCGCAGACCGCCTGCATGGACGACGGCAGGGAGCTCGAGCTGCCCGAGCTGCGCAACGTCGTGCGGACCCTGGACCAGGTCGTCGAGGTCGACTACTACGTGCCGGGCTGCCCGCCGACGCCGAAGATGACGCAGGAGGCGATAGGCGCGCTGCTCTCGGGCAAGCTTCCCGCGAGGGGCGCGGTCCTCGCCCCGGACATGGCGCTCTGCTCCGAGTGCCCCCGGCGCTCGAGCAAGCCGACGGACCTGGCCTTCAAGGCGTTCAGGAGGCCGCACGAGGCCCTGATCGACCCGCAGAAGTGCCTCCTGGCGCAGGGCGTCGTGTGCATGGGCCCGGCGACCCGCGCGGGCTGCGACGCCGCGTGCCCCGCCGGCAACATGCCCTGCACCGGATGCATGGGGCCGACGTCGCGCGTGAGGGACCAGGGGGCGAAGATGCTCTCATCGCTGTGCGCCAGCATCTCGGCAAGGGACGACGCGGCGATAGGCAGCGTGCTTGACGGCATTCCCGACCCGGTCGGCACCTTCTACCGCTACGGCCTGCCGAAGTCCCTGATCCGCCGAAAGGCCGACCTGCCGGCGCAGGAGGCCGCCGTCCCGTGAACGCCGCCACGGAGAGCGTCTGGAACGAGGCCCAGAGGCGGTCGGCCGCCGGGGCGCTGGCCGAGCGCCGCCGCATCACCATCGATCCCGTCACGCGCCTCGAGGGCCACGGCAAGATCGACATCTACCTGGACGCGGCCGGCAACGTCGAGCGCGCCTACCTGCAGATCCCCGAGCTGCGCGGCTTCGAGGTGTTCAGCATCGGCCGGCCGGCGGAGGACATGCCCCAGATCACGAGCCGCATCTGCGGGGTCTGCCCGACCGCGCACCACATGGCCGCCACCAAGGCGCTCGACGACCTCTACCAGGTGAAGCCGACGCCCACGGCGCGCAAGATCCGCGAGCTCGTCTACAACGCCTTCATACTCGAGGACCACGCGCTGCACGTCTTCATCCTGGGCGGGCCCGACTTCATCGTGGGGCCGCAGGCCCCGGCGGCCGAGCGCAACATCACGGGCGTCATCGCCAAGGTGGGGGCGGACGTCGCGATGCGCGTCATCTCGATGCGCCGGCGCGTGCGCGAGCTGATCAGCTATTTCGGGGGCAAGGTCATACACCCCGTGCTCGGCCTTCCGGGCGGCGTCGCCAAGGGGCTCAACCCGGCCGACCTGCCGAGGCTGCGGGAGACGGCCAGGGACGCCCTGGAGTTCGCGCTCTTCACCGACCAGGTGTTCCACGACATCGTGCTCAAGAACCCCGACTACATGAAGCTCATCACCTCGGACACGTTCACGCACCGCACCTGCTACATGGGCCTCGTCGACGAGTCGAACCGGGTGAACTTCTACGACGGCGAGCTGCGCGTCGTCGACGCGACCGGCAGCCAGTACGCGAAGTTCCCGGCGCAGCGCTACAGGGAATTCATCGCCGAGCACGTGGAGCCCTGGAGCTACATGAAGTTCTGCTACCTGAAGCCCCTGGGCTGGCAGGGCTTCTCCGAGGAGCGCCAGACGAGCGTGTACTCGGTCGCTCCGCTCGCCAGGCTCAACGCCTCGGACGGCATGGCGACGCCGCGGGCCCAGCGGGCCTACGAGGAGTTCTTCGCCACGCTGGGGGGTAAGCCCGTCCACCACACGCTGGCCAACCACTGGGCGCGCGTCGTGGAGATGATCCAGGCGGCGGAGAGCATGGTGGCCCTGCTCGAAGACCCCGGGATTGCCGGGAGCGACCTGCGCACGCTGCCCCTGGGCAAGCCCTCGGTCGGCATCGGCGTCGTCGAGGCGCCGCGCGGCACCCTGTTCCACCATTTCGAGACCGATGCCCGCGGGCTGATCACCAAGGCGAACCTGATCGTGGCCACCCAGAACAACGCCGCCCGCATCGCCATGAGCGTGGAGAAGGCTGCGAAGGGCCTGATCAGGGCGAACCAGGTTTCCGAGGGCCTGCTGAACATGGTCGAGATGGCGTTTCGTGCCTACGACCCGTGCTTCGGCTGCGCCACGCACTCGCTGCCCGGGCACCTTCCGCTCAAGGTGAGCATCCTCGGCCATGACGGGCGGCTCGTGCGCGAGCTGACCCAGGAGTAGCCGGGACAAAGGGGGCCACGCCGATGCGGGAGCTTAGCAGGGTCCTCGTCCTAGGCCTCGGCAACGACATGCTGACGGACGACGCCGTCGGCCTTCACGTGGCGCGGGCGGCGGGCGCCCGGCTGGCCGGCCGCACGGACGCCGTGGTGCGTGAGACAATGGAGATGGGGCTCGCGCTCCTGGACGAGATCGTGGGCTTTGAGTCCCTCGTGGTCGTGGACGCGATCCAGACCGGCCGAGCGCCGGCCGGGCGCATCCACGAGTTCGGCTCCGGCGAGCTCGAGGGGCGCCGGCTGTCGGCGCCGCACTTCCTCGGGGTGGGAGAGACGCTTTTCCTGGGCGGAAGGCTGGGGCTGCCTATGCCGCGAAGGGTCCGGGTCGTGGCGGTCGAGGTCGAGGATCCCTTCACCCTGGGAAAGGGGATGACCGCCGCCGTGGAGGCGGCTGTGCAGGACGCCGCGGCCCGCGTGGTCGGGCTGGTCGACGAGCTTTGCGCCTCTGCGGGGGCGGCGCCGGCGGCGCCTGCCCCCTAGGGCGGGTCATTCGGACTTAAGCAGGAGCGACACGTCGACGCGCGCCGCGCGGTAGGCGGGAATCGCGCTCGCGCCGAGCGCCGCGGATGCGAGCGCGAGGACGACCAGGGCGAGCACCACGGGGTCGTAGGGCGGGGTCTCGTAGAGAAGGCTCTGCAGGTAGCGCGTCATCGCCAGGGCGCCGCCCACGTCGAGGACGAGCCCGATTCCGGCGAAGAACATGGCGCGGCGCATCACAAGCATCATCAGGCTGCCGGGCGTGGCGCCAACGGCGACCCGGACCCCAAATTCGCCCCTTCGCTGGTCGACGGTGTACGCCGGCATGGAGAACATCCCGCTGACCGTGAGCAGGGTCGCGATGGCCGAGAGCACCTTGAGCACGGACATCGCAAAGCGCTCAAAGTAGAGCTGGCTGTCGCGGGCCTCGATCATCGACACGGCCTGCGCCATGACGACCCTGGGGTCGATCTCGTAGGCCGCCTTCCGGAACAGGCCGGCGATCTCGCGGCCCGGATCGCGGGTCATCTGCACGACGAAGCTCGTCATCGTCGGCGGGTACTGGGATCCCGGCCAGAGCATCAGGTTCGCCGGAGGCGACCTCACTGATTCGCGGATGTCGCGGATGACGCCCACCACGGTGTATCCCCCGGGCCCCTTGACGGGCGCCCCCTTCATCCGAACGACCTGCCCAATGGGATCCTCCTGGCCGAAAAGGGCCTTCGCGAGCGTCTCGTTGAGGTCGACTTCGTTATTGAAGTCCCAGGCAACCCAACGGCCCCGCTTGATCACGAGTCCCGCCACCTTCTGGAATTCCGGCGTCACCCAGGCCAGCCCCGTGTCGACGGTGGAGCCGTCGGGGAGCGCGAGGGAGTTGCCGCTCTGGTTGTATCCGGCAAGCACGCAGTCCGAGGCGAAGGCGGCGGCGGCAACGCCGGGGACGCGCTGGAACCGGTCCCTCATTCGCTCCATGAGGGAGAGGCGGTCCGCCGGCACTTCGGTGTAGCCGATTGGGAAATAGAGGTTCACCTTGACGCGCCGGCCTGGATCGAAGCCGAGGTCGACGTCCTGCAGCCTGTGGAGCGTTCGAACCATGAGGCCCGCCCCGGTCAGGAGGACGACTGCGAACGAGGCCTGAAGCACGACGAACGTGCCGCGAAGACGGGCGAGCCGGCGGCTTTCGCCGAGGGCGGCGCCGCCCTCCTTCAGGCCCGCCTGAATGCCCGTGCGAAGTATCCGCATGGACGGCACGATCACAATCACCGCCGAGCTGACGAGGGTCAGGCAGGCCAGGGCGGTCAGTGCCCTGCAGTTAAGGGCCCACCTGGACCAGTTGACCCGTTCCGGGGAGTCTCCGGCCACAAGGTTGAAAAGCGGGATGAGCCAGTTCGCGATCAGAAGCCCGGCAGCGCAGGCCGCGAGCGACAGGCCGACGCCCTCGGCGAGGAACAGCCTTACTATGCTCCAGGGGCCGCCACCGAGCGCAAGGCGCACGCTGACCTCCCGCCGTTTTCCGAACATGCGGACCATCATTAGATTCGCGGCGTTTAGGCAGGCGATCATGTACAGGAAGCCGACCGCGCCCACCATCACCCAGTACACCTCAGGCCGGTCCGACCTCTGCTGCTCGGCGACCGTGGAGATGACCGGCCTAAATCCGTCGCGCATGTGTGCAAAGCGCGGGTCCCAGTCCGGCTTTGCATTGGCAAGGGCGGCCTCGGCCTGCTTGCGGGGTACGCCCGGGCGCAATTTCCCAAATAGAATGAGGTACGGTTCCCACGGCCGCATCGGATTGGGCCTGTAGGCGAGCGGCATGAAGACCCTGGCGTAGCCGTAGGGAGGGAGCCTCTGTCCCGCCCCCAGCACGCCGACAATCGTGCAGACTTTCTGGGCGACCCGCATCTTCCGGCCCAGCACATCCGCCGACCCCGCAAAATGGTTCTTCCAGAAATCGTTGCTTATGACGACGACGTCGTTGCGGCCCTCGACATCCTCGCCCGGCAGGAACCCGCGCCCAAGCGCGGGCGTGATGCCGAAGACCGGAAAGAAGTTTACCGAGACGGCGTTGACGTGCGTATCCACCGGCTCGGCGCCCAGGGCGACGTTGAGCGCCTGGCTGGAATTCAGCACGAGGTCAGAGAAGACATTTGTCTGGGTGCGGTAGGCCTGAAACTGTGGGTCCATCACGCCCGGGCTGAACTGGGCCCACTTGCTCGTCGAGCCGATCACGTAGACGTCGGCCGGAAAGCCGCTGGAGCGGAAAAGAACCCAGTCGACCACGCTGAAAATCGCGGCAGCCGAGCCGATGCCGAGGGCCAGGGTGAGGATCGTGACCGACGTGAATCCCTTAGCCCGGCCCAGCGAGCGGATCGCGTAGCGGATGTCGGAGGCCATTGCGAAGGGGAAGCGGACGTGACGCGGAGGGCCAGCGTCATCCTTCCATCCGGCCGCGGGCGGCGCAATCCCTATTGGCCGCGGCGCCCCGAAAGTCCTTGGTTGGCTCTGCGAAGGGCAAGATCGAATTCCGAGATGACCTAACCAAGCCGACACTCCAGAACGAAGGCTGGAAGCCCTCACTTTGATGGCTCGCTTCAAATACCTGCTGGATACTCACGCTTTTCTTTGGGCCGCCACAGACGAGGAGCGCTTGAGCAACAAGGCCTCGCGCGCGATCGGCACTACGCCTCACGAACAACTGGCCATCACTGACGTGACTCTGCAAGAAATGGGTCTCCTGCTTAATTCCGGGCGCATCGTGTTCAAGGGGTCTCCGGCGACCATCCTTGGGAGCATGCTCAATTGCTTGACCGTGTTTCCCATTAATCTGGAGATCGCCATCACAGCGCCAGAGCTGGGCCTCCCTCATGGCGATCAATTCGATCGGATCATCACAGCCACCGCGAAAATCCGCCGGTTACCTCTCATTACAAGGGACGCGAACATTGGCGCTTCCTCGGAGATCTCTGCAATCTGGTAGCGTATTCCGGAGAAATCGGAGGTGTTCGCAAAAAGGGTCATTAATTGTCGCGCTCCTGAAAACCACAACCCACGTATGAAAACAACGTCTCCGCCAATTATGTCATTTAGCGGGGAATGCCCGGTAACTGCGCTCCCGTGAGGGGGCGTGGGGAGCAGCCGCAAGCAAGGCAGGCAGCCCGTAACGAAAGTGAAGCCCATCAAATGAGCCCCGAGAAGTCCAAAAAATCCATGGAGCCGAGCCCGTCGAAAAAGGGCGAAGGCTATCAGGGCTGGACGCTGGTAAACCCTGCGGCAAGCGGGAGAGACCATAATGACGGCTTGTCCAGTCATCGCCATGGCGTGGTCTGCGGGCACGGGATGTCTGAAAAGGTTGGGGTGTTAAGGGAGGAGATCTGCGCCGGTGGACTTTATGGTCCAACGGCGGGCCCAAGCGGGGAATCCCGCGAGGCCCGTTTGGCCGGGGCAGAGGTCGGAGAGGCCCGTAGTAGCGATGAAGCGGCTAATCACCGTGGAGCGAAGGAGCCTCACTTGGTCGAAGTGAACAGCGAAGCGGAGGACTGGTGATGATTCCTGAAAAGGAAGTACCCACACCCACAAAGGTTCAATCGCTTCAACGGACACTTTACCGCAAGGCGAAGGAAGATCCTCGCTGGCGGGCTTGGAGCCTGTTCGGCGATCTATGCCGTCGCGATGTGCTGGAGACAGCACTTGCGACGGTGTTGCGCAATGGTGGAGC
>PLXS01000010.1 GCA_003151515.1 Opitutaceae bacterium | reverse complement strand
TAAAATAGCAATGGAAATTCGAATTTTGGCGCGGCACTCGTGCGCGTTCAGGCTCTGCGAAACGGATTGACGTTACTAATAATTCAGCTCCAGGTCCAAATGGCGCCAGGAACGATCGGCATAAGGGCTGAGGGAACAATCGATCAGCCCGGAATTAATCTCCGGCCCAGCGGACATGACGGCCTTCGAGGTGTTCTCGAAGACTAGAGCCGTTTGGATCTGCGGATTCGCGTGCCGATGGCCGCTATTCCCGCAAGCATGAGGATAAATGTCGAAGGCTCGGGAACAGGAGTGAAGTTGAGGTCGAGCGCGCCTCCATTCTCCGAAATGAGGAAGCTTCCTCCGTTAAGGGAATTTTGGAAGCCGCTCGCGTTGACGGAAAAATCAAGCGAGTTGAACCCCGAGATCGACCCGGCGTTGACCAGGGTCCAGGAATATGCCCGGTTTGGATTGAAGGTCGCCATGCCTGGAGCCCCGGTGGAAGGATCTATAGACGTGACCGAGATCTGGAAGGGAGAACCCTGCGTCGCGCTGATGGTCAGCGTTCCCGAAGCATTAAGCGTGGAATAATCTGCGCCGGCAATGCCTCCAGCGTTCTGGATATCGAAGTCGAATATCCCGCCGGTTCCAAATGTCACATTAGCAAACGACAGTGCGCCTATGTATTGCCCGGCGTACAGGTAGCCGGGTGCCACAGTGGCTCCACTGGCAAAAGTCGCACCTCCCGCCGAGGAAAACGTGCCCGTACCGCCCAATATGGAACCCGCAGCGAGATTCAGGCTGTTGGGGAACAAGACGCCATTGTACGCATCCAGCTCGGCCCCGTTCGCTACGGTAACGGTGCCCGTGCCTAGCGCTGCGCTTCCCCCTGCGATCAAGACGCCCGCGCCCACTGAAGTGCCTCCGCCGTAGGTCGAGGTCCCATTAAGAAACGCGACTCCCGGTCCCGTCTTTATCACCTGGCTACTGGCGTCCCCATTGATTGAGCCCGAATAATTTGCCCAGTTGTTGGAGGTGTAATTCGAGTCTGTGTATAGGGTGAGTGTTGAACTCGGAGCGAGATTGATCGTGGGCGCGTAATAGTTGTCATCGCTGGTCAAATCCACGATCGTTGGATTTGGTATGTTTTCAGTCAGTGTAGAATTATTATCTAGAGTCACCGGACCAGTTCCCAGGGCGTTGAGATTCCCAATCGCCACACTCACAGCGTATTCATAGTTGCCAATTTCGGTGGACCCCGTGAATGACGTGTTTGCCCCATTCAATGCGACATTGCTCTCGATATCCAGGCTACCGGATCCGCTGATGATTCCATTTAACGTTAAAAGATTTGAATTTCCGTTTTGTTGTCCTAGTTGCAGCCGAGAATTAATGAAGATATTGTTTCCCAGCGTCACGGAACCGCCCAAAGGGGCCAAGACGCTGCTGTAGCTGTTTTGCACCGTCAACGCACCCGTCCCCAAGGAGTTCGGATTGGTAACGTACAATATCCCACTGTTTAATGTCGTTCCCCCGCTGTAGGTGTTGCTTCCCCCGAGCGTAACAACTGATACGGTCCCATTGGCCTCGATCGGAGTCGAAAGCCCTACGACGACGGAGTTGCTTCCCGTGGTAAGTAGGTCACTCAGCTGCGAGTTGATCGTAAGTTGTCCGCCCTTCACCCCAGTGAATTGATATTGATTGGCAACGGGCGTGATCGTCCCGTCGAGTGTCACCTCGGTCGCCGTCCCGATGAAGGGATTGTTGCCGGAGCTGAAGCCCGAGAGGTTGATGGAATCGGCGATCGTTCGCGGCGACGAAGGATTCCCTGAATCAAAACCAATCACCCCGCTCGTCGTATTCGACTGGAACAGGTTAACGAAAGTTTGCGCCGATGTGATATTGGCTCCCTCCGTGTAGCCGACGTAGCCGTTGTATAGTGAAATCATGCCGCTAGTCGGCGGGGGTGAGGCAAAAATCAGGATGCCGCCGTTTACTTGGGTTCCTCCCATGTAGGTATTGGAGCCGTCGAGATACAGTGTTAGCGGCTCCGGTGCCATGCTCATGGTCAAAGTTCGAGGGATCGTGCCATTGTTGCTGAGCGCGCTCTGGACCGTTAGTGTGCCACCCCCTCCGCCAAAAACGTAATTGTTGCCCGCGGGTGTGATCGTCCCCGCCAGAATGGCGGTCGTCTCTGAACCCAGGCCGAGAAAATGGGGGCTGGTAAAATTGCTCAGATCAATTGGGTCGCTGAAGGAATTCGGAGAACTGCTGGAAAATGCGACGGTATCAAATCCTAGCGTACCCTTGAAGACTGGACCCAGTGATGGCCCATATGCTGTGAGAAACCCTGAAACCGCACCACTTGTGGTCGCAAATGTGCCATCCAGCCCAAGGTAGGCAGACTCGCCGAGCGGACCGTTGCCTACCTGCAAGGCCGTAAGGCCCGAGAAGGAACTGGCCACGGAGCCCGTTGGAGCCAGGATCAGGGCTGCGTTCTCGACATCGAGCCCGGTTACATTGTTCAGAGTTCCCTGGAATACGAGTTGGGATCCGCCATCGTAGGGTAATTGGGCACCGTTGCCGGTGATCGTCAGCATGGTCGATGATGGCCCGCTAACGGCTCCAGTCACGGACACCGAAGAAGATGGGAGAATATTTACAGTGGTCGCGCTGCTTGTGGCCGTGACGGGACCTGAAAGGGTGAGTCCATACCCATATTGCCCATACGATCCCAAACTTACATTGCTTCCAAGAGTGACTGCGTTTGAAAGGATCACATCGTAACCCGCCAGCGTTGAACCGTTATTAAATGTGATTGTTCCCGTCCCGGCTGCCGAACTGGTCCCTGCATAGAAGGTTCCAGAAGCGACCATGAGGCCGCCGCTAAATGTGTTCGACGCGTACATGTAGACATACCCATTTGTCGTCAGCGATTGCGAGCCGCCGGTTTCGGAGATTCCAGAACCGTAGTATTCAATAAACGACGAGCCTGATGGCACTCCCCAGGTCTGGCTTGCCGACAGAACAACCGGGAGATTTAAAAAGACGTACGAATAGTTACTTCCGCCAGTCGCCGTGATTCCGCCGTTTCCGATCGTAAGAGTTCCGCCGGAGCTCGCGTAAAAATCATAATCGGCATATCCAGCGGTGTTAAAAACCAGGCCGGAAAGATTGGCGGGGGTGTTGACATATATTTCAGAATACGACGTCGGCTGGAACTGTGCTGAATACGCGCCCGTGTTGGGGGGCACGACGCCTCCCGACCAATTGCCCGGTGTCGTGTAATTCTGGTCGGACCCCCCGCCGGTCCAAACTGCGGTCTGCCCAAGGGATCGGCTCGTTCCCAGCAATACGCAAAGGGCCAAAAAAACTACAATTGGCCTCAATGTTGAGGTTCTGCCCATGCTAGTAGTTTGCGATTGGTGCGAAATTCCACAAGGTCAAAATCCCTTGTCGTTATGATGGTCTTCTAAAGGCCTTTGCCTTCGATAGGAACTCGGCAGACGGAACGGATCCGTCGCTTCGGCCCACCCTAAGTCAGTCTGGATGGATGGGATCGACAACTAGCATCAGTCGTATCAACATCGGCTAACGACTAGGCCAGCCCTGTGGGTGTTCAGAAAATGAGGATTTGGTCAATTGCTCGGGTGGTGGAATGGCATACACGATGGCCTTAGAAGCCATTGCCGAAAGGCGTGCAGGTTCAAGTCCTGTCCCGAGCACCACGCTCAGTCCAGCCCATAGGGCCTAATTCGTTCAAGCGCCCAAGTTCAGATGCCTTGCCTCGTCCATGAGCGGATGCTCGAAGGCTGTGGCGTAGGCATCGAGGGAGGTGGCCTTGATCCGGAGCTTCTTGCCTGTCTTGCGCCATCCGGATACTGCGGCGAGCACCTCGCGGAGAGTGGCATTGGCTTCAGAAGCCTCAAGGTCGAAGCGAGGCGCTGCGGCGAGCGCTGCTTCGACGGAGGGACTTTCCTGATTCTCCGAGATGGCTGTCTTTGGTGTCTGCGTGCGGTCGATTTCCGGTACTGGATTGAGGTCGTAGGCGGGAGAGAGCGCCCACCGTCCTGGCTTGCGCATGAGGAAACCGTGATTGCGGAGATGGTCGTCGAGGTTGCTGGCTAGAAGGGAGAAGACAAGCCGACGCCAAAGCTCGTGCAGATCGGCTACAACATCATCGCCGAATTGACGGATGCCATCGGCCAACATCGTGTACGCACCGAGATCGCCCGGCGGCAAGCCAAGTAGGCTATTCGCGGAAAGAAAGGGGATGCGGCGGGTGCCGTCGCGGTCGAATCGGGTGATCACCGATACGCCCCTGCCGCCTGCCGTGACTAGTCGGTGTTCTGCCACGGTGATGCCCGCTTGGCGTGCTAGCGTGAGGGCAAGAATTTCACCAGCGGCGATATCTCGAATGTCGTCAGGCTTGGGAAACTTTGCGATGGCCAATCTGCCACGAGTCAGGCTGACGGCCGCTTTGGGCCGCGCGCCGCCGAGGGGAGAGCCGGCCCCGAGCAAGAAACGCAGGTCCGCGGCAGTCTCGGTCTCATCATGGATGGCGTCCGTTGCGCGCAGCAGGGCAGCGAGACTTACGAGGGGCGGAAGTTTTCCGCTGCCGGCGGCGAGAAACGGGCTGGCAGCGTCTGCCCGGAGACGAAGCGCCCCGATTCGCATAAAGTCGTCGAGGGCGAGAACGTAGTCGAGGTCCTGGTAGGGCCTACTTTGGAGAACGCCCTTTCGGACGGCGCGCTCTACCAGCATCCGTCCCCACCGGTCCGGCCCGCAGTCGTGGATGGCGCCAAAGAGCGCTTGAGCATGGTGTATTCCCGACCGAAGAGGAAGACACGTGGGATCGATGGCAAACACGTCATCGCGGGCCAGCCATTCGGCTGCATATTCAAATGATACTGCCGGGCTGTGCTCCGCGGTGTGGAGACGCCCGACAAGAAGAGTCTGGTCTTTCCACTCGATGTGAAGCTCCACGCTCATTTCTTACTGCGACGGATTCGTTTGGGTACGCGGCGTTCATCCAAGTCGAGGGCGAGCGCATCGGCAGCCGGCGAAGCGAGATTGGCTAAGCGGTCGTGTGTCTGGAGGACAAACGCCGCAGTCGCGAGGGTACCCAACGAAACGGTGGGGTCACCTCGTTCGAGGCGCCAAAGTGTGTCACGGCTCACGAAAAGGCGCGCAGCCATGTCGGCGGTGGAGATACCGCGCTTGCGGCGTGCGAGCGCGAGATCACGGCCTAGTTTGCGTAGCGAGTGGGCTGCTGGCAGTGGAATGGAGGAAGCTTGTAGCACGATAGATAAGGTCTGACATAGCTGACACTCTGTCAAGTAATGTCTGCCATATCGGATATTATGTCCGGATGGGATTGATCCGTCCTAGCGCCTTGAGCGTTCCAAATGTTAACCGTGAGGTCGCTGGCACTCGTGCCAGATTCGTGCCATACGCCTTGTTTTGGATGCCAGGTCATACTTTTTGTTGCGCAGTCCCATGAAATACCAGCAGAGCGAAATCGCTGTGGCAGAGGTAGGCGCTCTGAATAACCGGTACGGTTCAAGTCCTGTCCCGAGCACGAAGCTGCAAGCCTCACGAGGTTATGGCAGTTTGAACGCCTAGGTACGCGGCACTCTCTTGGCGACCACGCCATATCCGCCGCGCGGCCATTTCCAGGCGCCTGAGTAACGGCCACCACACGCAGAGAATTTTCCGGTAAATGCGTTCCCGGAGCCCTTCCGGCCGAATGAAATGCGGATGTCGTTCCCGTCGACCTCCCATTCGAAGGTGAACCGGTCGCCAAAGTTGCCGAAGAGGCGGGACGTGCACGCCTTGCGCGCCTCGTCGTAGCGGATGAATTCGATGAACCTTATCCTTCGGCCCCAGATCCGAATCCGGCCCCGCTGCACCAGAAAGAAGACACCCTCAAACCACTCGAACGTTACGGCACCCGTCACCTCCGGCCCCGACAGATTCCAAGATCCCTCAAATTTTCGCAGGCTCTTGAGGGCGGGATTCGGCTCGGGCGTCCCTCCGGATACTCGGGCCGCGTGGGGCGCTCCGCGTCTTGTGCTTGCTCATCTGGAATCGGCACACCGGGGTATACGCTTATTCAAATCGCGCCAGTCCAAATCCAGGGCAGGATTGGCGCGCCACCCAACGCCTGATGAACATTGCTGAAACAAGGGCGCCGTTCCTAGCGGCGCGGACCATTGCTGCGGCGTGTGCCGCCCTCGCGGTCGCGGCTTCCGTCGTGGCGCAGCCGCCGCCGTGCAACTACAGCCCCATGGGGGTAGCAAACGGCTGCTTTGTGGAGTCCGTCGCCTGCCTTGACGCCTTCCACGAGGCGATCGGAGGGGATGGCTGGGGCCGCGTTCTCCTGTGGGGGGCGCGCGAGGAGGAGGTGATGGTGGCGGGCCACGCCGTCGCCGTCCTGGTGGCGGCGGATGCGCTCTGGTGCTGGGATGTCAACCACGGGTGGATGCGCCTTCCCGTCCCCGAGGCCAGGCGCGGTGACGCCGCCGCCGTGGCGGCTCCGGTTGTCGCCAACTACCCGCGCGTCACCGCGCTCTATCCGATGCTGTGGGACGACGGCGGGCAGGCTCCGGAGGCGCCGCCTCCCGGGGCCGAGCCGGCGGGCGAGGCGAGTGGCCGGCAGGACGCGCAGCAGGCCGCCGCGCGCCTGTCCAGGCACCGCCCGGTCAACCTGATCGAGATAATCCGCCTCAAGGACGGGGAGACCAGGACATCCGAGGCCATTGTCTTTGTCTTCGGAGGGCGCATGTGCGTGTATTCGCCCGAGACGGGAACCATCACCTTCCATGTGCGCAGTTCGGTGTGGAACGTGCGCCTGACGCTGGAGATGGTGAGAAGCATTTTTCCCGGCGTGCAGAGGGTGCGGACGTTGGCGCTCCCGGAGTCCGGGGGGTGACGGCACCGTCCGATGCCGCAAGTGCCTGACTGACGGCGTCCTGCGAGAGTCCCCGGTGGCATCTTGGGCCCGGACCCAGCGGCGGTCGGCCAGGACGCCGCGCAGGGCAGTTCGCGGTAGACATTCGTGCAAAGAGACCGTTACTTAGCGGCCCAGCCAACGTCCAAAAACGATCGCAACAACTGGAGGGATGCCAAAATGAGCCGAGTCCGCGTCCTGGTGGGAACACGCAAGGGGGCCTTCATACTGACGTCCGACGGCAAGAGGAGCCGGTGGTCGGTTGAGGGGCCGTTCTTCGGGGGCTGGGAGATCTACCACCTGAAGGGCTCGCCCGCGGACCCGTCCAGGCTCTACGCGTCCCAGTCCACTGGATGGTTCGGGCAGCTTATCCAACGGTCCAACGACGGGGGCAGGACGTGGGAGCCCGTGGGAAACACATTCACCTACGACGGGGTAGCCGGCACCCACCAGTGGTACGACGGCACCGCGCACCCGTGGGAATTCAAGAGGGTCTGGCACCTTGAGCCGTCGCTCAGGGACCCGGACGTCGTCTACGCGGGGGTCGAGGACGCGGCGATGTTCCGCTCGGCGGATGGCGGCCGCACCTGGAGCGAGCTCTCGGGGCTGCGCAGGCACGGTTCCGGGCCGCGCTGGCAGCCGGGCGCGGGCGGGATGTGCCTGCACACGATCCTCCTGGACCCCGTGGACGAGGCGCGCATGTTCATCGCGATCTCGGCGGCGGGGGCCTTCCGCACCGACGACGGGGGCGCGACCTGGCGCCCAATCAACAAGGGCCTCAGGTCCCAGCACATCCCCGACCCGACGGCCGAGGTGGGCCACTGCGTCCACCGCTTGGCGATGCACCCGTCGCGCCCAAAGGTGCTCTTCATGCAGAAGCACTGGGACATCATGCGAAGCGACGACGCCGGCGACTCGTGGCGCGAGGTCAGCGGGAACCTGCCGAGCGACTTCGGCTTCCCGATCGAGGTCCATGCCCACGAGCCGGAGACGGTCTACGTCGTCCCGATCAAGAGCGACTCGGAGCACTTCCCGCCCGACGGGAGGCTGCGGGTCTACCGCAGCCGCACGGGCGGGGGCGAGTGGGAGGCGCTCACCAGGGGCCTCCCGCAGAAGGACTGCTACGTCAACATCCTCCGCGACGCGATGGCCGTCGACACGCTCGACGACTGCGGGGTGTATTTCGGCACGACGGGCGGCCAGGTCTACGCGTCTGCCGACAGCGGGGACACTTGGGCGCCCATCGTGAGGGACCTCCCTGCGGTGCTGTCCGTCGAGGTGCAGACGCTCCCATGATCAGGGTGGTTCTCCCGACCCACCTCAGAAACCTTGCCGGCGTCGGCGCCCTGCCGGCCGTCGAGCTCGATTGCGCCGCGACCCGGCGCTCGATCATCGACGCGATAGAGGGGGCCTATCCCATGCTGCGAGGCACGATTCGCGACCCGGCCACAGGGCGGCGGCGCCCCTTCGTGAGGTTCTTTGCGTGCGGGCAGGACCTGTCGCACGAGCCCGATGACCAGCCGCTGCCCGAGCCCGTGGCGCAGGGCAGGGAGCCCTTCCTGATAATCGGGGCGATCGCCGGCGGGTGAGCCGGGCGCCGGGGCCGTTGCCGCTCAGGGCCCCGCGAGCGAGAGCCGCAGGCCCCAGTCGGAGTCGTTCGGACGGTCGGGCAGCTCGATGATGCCTATCTTGTTCGCGCGGAGCGTCCCGGCGCCGGCGTCCAGCCAGCTGCCGTCGCGCGGGTTGAACCACTGCGCGCGGTAGTCCGCGTTCAGCCGCGCCCCGCGGATGCGCGCGCGCGGGCACCCCTTCTCGAAATAGGCGAGGAAGATGGCCTTGTCCGGGGTGCGCGCGCAGTACGCCCAGCCCTCATAGCTTAGCGTGTCGGCGGACTTGTTGGGCGACACGAGGTCGGGCAGCGGAACGAGGTCCTGGTACCGTCCTCCGACCGAGAGGGCGAAGTCGCGCAGGAAATGCATCTGGGCGCCGGATGTCCACCTGAACGCGTCCCACATCTTCACCGGCGCAGTGGACTCGATGTCGGCGCCCCAGATTCCCTCGGCCCCGTAGACATGGCCCGCCAGTCCGCCCGACAGGAAGCTGCCGTAGAGCCCCGAACGGCAGAAGGCGTCGTCGCGGTCGGTGCCGCCGACGGCGCCGCGGGTGTAGTTGGCGGACCCCGGGCCGCGGGCGTCCCGGTAGCCCGCGTAGTAGGGCTCGCCGTTGAGCGCCGGATGCGCAGGGAGCGACCCATAGATCTCGGTTAGGTACCAGTAGTTGTCGTGCTCGCGCATGTTGCCGATCTGGTGGAGCGTCACCCATGAGTGCTCGCCCCAGTTCTCGAGCGTGGAGGGGTTTGCGTTGGCGGATAGCAGGGTGCCGAACGGCGGCGGCCCGTACCTGTCCATGACCATGCGGATCGCGCTTGAGTAATCGGCCGGGCTCACCGTCTCGTCGATGATGTCGAGGTGGACGGGGCTTAGAACCGCTATGTTGGCCTGGTAGCGCGACCAGATGTACTGGATGAAGCGCGAATAGGAGTCCGGCCACTTGTAATACTTGTGCCAGCACAGCCCCGAGTCCCTTCGCGAGACCTCGATGAAGGGGACGAATCCGTTGGCGTTCAGGTAGTCGATCTTGCGGTCGAGGTACCGGAAGTAATCTGGGTTGATCCGGTCCACGTCGGGGAAGTCCTCACCGTGGCCGGGAACCCTGCCGGGGTAGAGGAAGGGCCGGCCCCCCTCGTTGTCCATGTTCTTCGCGCTGCCCGTGCCATACTCGAGCCAGGCGGAGCGGATCGTCGTCTTCTCGGGGTCGTCCATCACCAGGTGCCACGGCTTTCCGTCGGTCTTCCAGTTGGGAAAGGCCGCGATGATGTTGACCCAGTTGAACCCCTGGGCCTTCCGGAACCGGACGTAGTCCTTGAACCCCGCATCCGGCCCTATCGGGCGCTGCGCGTCGTCGTCGTACCACCTGAACCGGTTCGAGGCCGTGGCGTACCAGGTGTCGCCGATGGCGATGAAGGGCGTGCCGTCGGCAAACCGGAGGGCGTGGCCGTTTGGCGTGGGCTGGATCATCCCGCGGCGCAGCGGATTCGCCTCCAGCTCGGCGGCGGTCCACGGCACGGCCTCGAAGGAGCCCGACTTGCCGGCGAGCCCCGGGTCCGACGGCGACGAGCCGCTGGTCCACCGCCAGGTTCCCGGCGTCGGCGCCAGCAGACGGACGCGGAATTGCCGTCCCCCGTCCCAGAAGCCGAACACGCGCCTGCTGAAACCCGGGCCGCTCAGGTCCACCCAGAGGGTCGCCTCGGTGTACGGGTTTGAATAGGCGCGCCGCGCCGCAAACGTAAGCTCCTGCTTTTCGAAAACATGCACGGTTGGCGGGGCGCCGTCGCCCAAGGCCAGCGGAGCAAGCCACAGCCACAGGATCAGGGTTATGCGATCTCGGTTCGTGGGGAAATAGCAGATGAGGCTTGCGGCCAGCTCAACACTTTCCTCGGACCCCAACCGGCGGACACCGGATTCCTATCCCGGCGCCAGGAGCAATTTGCCTACTTTTTTTCGTGGCGAAGATGCGCCATGAATTCCCGCTCGAACAGATGGTAGATCAGGCTGCGCTCCTCGGCGAACACGCATTCGACGACACGGCCGGGCAGATAGCGGAAGACTATGCGGTAACCGCCCACCCGCAGGCGATGATAGCCAGCCAGCCTCTCGCGAAGCGGCAGGCAATCCCCGCGTTCCTGCTCGAGTCCGCGCAGCGCGAGCCTTAATTTCCTCCGGGATTCCGGTGCCAGGGTTTCGACGAACCGCCTCACCTGCTCCCGCAGCTGGACACGGTGCTTCACTCCCCGAGGTCGTCGAGCGTGTAGACGCGGCCGCGTCCCGCCTCGGCGTCGGCGATAGCCTTCTGCGCCGCGGGATTGGCGAGGATCTCGGTCGTCTCAATCAAGGCGGCAAGTTCGTCCGCGCCCAACACGTAGGCGACCGCCTTCTCATGCCGAGTGATGGTGGCCATGCCTCCAATCTCTGCCTCGCGCACAAGGCTTGGAAACTGGCTCTGGGCCTCCTTGATGCTGTACGTACTTTTCATCAAACAAAGCCTTACAATAGCGGGCTGCTTGTCAATGGGGCCGGCTGCGTCCGCGGAATGCCCCGCACCCAGCGGCGGTCGCCTACATAGGGCGGGCTACTGGTATTCGGTGCACAGGAGGTGCGCCGGCGCCTCGTCCTCCTCAATCTTCGGGAACCGGCCGAGGGCATTGAGGAAGAAGTTGTCCGTTGCGTCGTCGTTGACGGTCGAGACCTCGCCCAGGATAGAGGTCCCCGTGCCCTCCCTGGCCCAGAACTCGTGGTACATGAAGGGCGTGAGCGTGATCGACTCGCCGGGCTTTATGACAAGTTCGGTGCCGGCCTTCACGGTGCGCCGCAGGCCGTCCAGGGAAACCTCGACGTCGCCGCCGTCGAGCTTCCCGTCGCCGCCCCTGTTGTAGACCTGGCACACGAGGTCGCCGCCGCAGCGGCAGATGATGTCCTCCTGCTTCGAGGCGTGGTAGTGCATCGGCGTCCGCTGGTTCTCGCGCACGATGAGGATCTTCTCGCAGTAGGTCTTACCCGCGTAGGCTTTGAGGCTCTTGTGGCCGTTTCGCACGGTGAAGATGACGAGCCCGACCCGCCCGAATTCGCCCAGGCCGAAGTCGGTGACGTCCCAGCCGAGGCCGCACCGGCGGATCTCGTCGCACTCCGGGCCCATTCTCCTCCAGTCGGACGGCGTCCAGTACCCGAAGGGGGGAAGGCGCATGCCGTGCCTAGCAAGCAGGTCCTTCGCGTCGCTCATGAGCGTGTTGATCTCGGATCTCTTCATGGGGTGGCCCCGGGGTCGCGGGCAGACCAAGCTAGGGGGCCCGCAGGCGGTTGCCAAGCCGACGCGTCAGGCCTTGGCGGCGGCGGGGCCGATGATCCCCGCGCTGCGCCACCTCTGCGGCGAGATGAGGGCCATCGCGACCACGGCCAGCTGGAGGGCCACCCAGGCGATCAGGCCCTCGAAGGCGGCGCTCGTGAACCCGTAGCTGTGAAGCCCGATGCCGAGCATGTTCGTGCCGAACCAGCTCCAGGCCGTCACGATGTTGCCGAAGACCGCGAGGCACATGAGGCCGCGCTGCCTGACGAGCCCCCCCCAGCGGGCGTGCAGGATCACCGAGTTCCAGATCACGATGATCAGCGCCCCGTTCTCCTTGGGGTCCCAGCCCCAGAAGCGGCCCCAGGACTGGTCGGCCCAGATGCCTCCAAGCACGGTGCCGACGAAGCTGAAGAACGTGGCGAAGCAGACGATCCCGTACACCATGCGCGCCAGGGAATCCGCCGTGTCGCGGTCGAGGGTGCGGGTGAGCACGCCGCGGGCGATGTAGATCATCGCCAGGAACCCCGCGAGGAAGGTCGAGGCGTAGCCCGTCGTCACCGTGACGACGTGGGTCGAGAGCCAGAAGTTCGAGTCGAGGACGGCGCGCATCATCTCGAGGGTGTCGCCGGAGAGCGAAAGGTTGTGCGCGATGACGAGCGTGCCGAAGCCGATGAGGGAGCCCGCGGAGCTCGCGACGCCGTTTCGGTTGATGCGCTCAAGGAGCAGGCAGAGCGCCACCGCCCCCCAGCCGATGAAGAGCGCGGAGGAGTAGAGGTTCGTCACGGGCGGGCGGGCCTCGAGCCACATGCGGGCGAGGATCCCGACCGTCGCCACGGCGAACGCGAGGCCCATGAGCCAGAAGGCCGCGCGTCCGAGCTCGGCCGGCCACTTGAGCCATGAGAACACCGCCAGCAGAAACGCCGCCACATACAGGACGAGGCTCGTGTAGAAGGGGCCGGACCTGTTGAAGACGTCCTCCCAGCCGCAGCGGGCGACCTCCCTCGGGAAGCGGGCCGCCAGGTCGCCCCTGTAATCGCGCAGCGCAGAGTTGAAGTCCTCGGGCTGGCCGTGGCGCCACGCGGAGCCGAGAAGGGCGTAGGACTTGAGCGAGGGATTGACCGGGCTGCCGGACGCGGCGAGGAGCGCGGACTGGCCGGCGCTCATCCAGGCCTCCAGGCGGGTCGACGGGGCCGCGGGGGCTATGGCGCGCATCAGGCTGAAGGTCTCCATGGACTCGAAGCGGGACCTGTCGGCCTCAAGGCGCGCGGGGTCCGCAAGGTCGGCGGCGAGGTCGAGGCCGTCCGGAGTCTGCACGCCGTACTTGAGCCGGTTGTAGTACTCGAGGTGGTTGCGCAGGTCGACGACGCTCCTCTGGAAGGCCGTGCGCGAGGCCGCGTCCACGGGCTCCGCGAGCTGGGCCTGGCGCTCGAGCTCCGCGATGCCGGAGCCCAGCTCGGAGAACGAGAAGCGCACCCGCTCGCCGGAGGTGATGCCGAAGAGCGAGAGGACCTCGGAGTTGTCGATGCGGAAGATGCGGTATCCGTCGGCCTCGTCGGGCCGGAAGAGGACGTCAAGCAGCCACTCCTCCGGGCTCAGGCTGCGTCCGCCCTCGAGCTCGACGCGCTGGCGCCCCTGGAGCATGAGGAGGCTCGTGCGGGCGATGGTGTCCAGGGGCTTCAGGCGGCCGTCGGCCAGGACCGGCAGCCTGCCGAAGCCCGCGAGGTTGAAGCTGGTCGAGCTGCCCGGGGGGAGGGGCGTCGAGCACACCCAGGCGAGCGAGAGGAGGAAAACGCCCAGGGCGAAGTGCCTGCGAAGCGCCGAGGGGGGTGGGGAGGCCTGGGCGGCGGGCGCCGCGGGCCGGGCCTTGGCGGCGGCCGGGGACGGCGAGCGGCGCCGAAAGAGGAAGGGGAACAGGTGGATCCCGAACTGCACGACGAGCCCGAGGGCGATCAGCGCGCACGCATAGTACGGCAGCTGCCAGCTGGGGTTTCGCACGACCTGGAGCACCGAGGTGTGGTCGTTGTTCGCGTATCCCGCCTGGTAGAACGCCCTGCCGCCGAACCGCAGCGGGTTGTTCATGAATATGCGCACCTGGCGGTCGTCGCGGCCGTCGTCGCTCCTCAGGTGAATGGTGCTGGCGAAGTCCCTCGGTATGTCGGTGCCGGGGTAGATGTCGTGGGTGAACTTCTCGAGCGTTATCGTGAACGGCAGGTAGTCGCGGCGCGCCCGCAGGACGATGCGCCACGTGCGCTTCTGGTACGTGAACTCGTCGGGCTGCGTGAGCATGGTCGAGACGAGGAAGGTCCCGAGCGAGCCCTCGGTCCCCACAAGCTCGACGTATCCCGTCGGCCAGTTCGCCTCGTCGGGCTTGGTCGTGACGGCGATCGGTATGGCGGTCACCTCCGTGCCCTCCCCGACCGTCGCCATGCTCGGCGGGGCGTCCGGGGCCTGGGACCTCGTGCGCAACATCGCATTGGCGAAGTAGGCGACGGGCTTGACGACGAACGGCAGCCTCGGGTGCTGGATCGGGGCAGTGTCGGTGAGCAGAGTGGCCGGGATCGAGACCACGTCGTCGTAACCCGGGTTGGTCGTCTCGATGATCGCCAGCTCCGTGTCGCGGAAGCTTTCCGTGTAGCGGCGCGTCTGGCCGACATCGATCCGCATCTGGTTGTCCTGCTGAAGGATGCCCGAAAAGCCCTCACCGGCCAAAAGAAGGATGAGTCCCGCGTGAGTGAGCCAGATGCCCGACTGCCTCCACGACAGGCGGAAGCGGTAGAAATGCGCCGCCAGCAGGTTGATGATCAGGGCCCCGCCGAGAAGGTAGCCTCCCGGGAACACAGGCAGGGTTATCACCGTTCCCCTGATCTGGCTGAACACGAAAAACGAGCGGAAATACTTCTCCTGGACCCCCCAGACTCCGAGGTGGACCTGGTCGAGCGTCGCGGCGAAGACGAGCACGATCGAGAGGACGAGCAGGAAGACGGTCAGGCGCAGCGACGTGAAGAGCAGGAGCGGTTTGGAGCGGCGCGGTTCCATGGCGTCTCTAGGGGGCTCGGACCGTCTTGAGGAAGGAAAGGAAGGCGGGCTTTGCCTGGGCCATCGCGGCGGCGGGCCCCGTCAGCTTGAAGAACCACGTGGCGCCGCCCCACGGGACCGCGGCGGCGACCAACGGCTGCGGGCCGTCCGACGCGTCGAGGACGACGAAGTGCAGCCCGTTGCTGTCGAAGGATGAGGTGACGCGGGAAAGCCCGGCCTCGTCGACCGGGTCGAGGCCGGCCTGGCCGCGCCAGCGGTTCACGTTGGCCAGCATGCCGCCGACGTCCCCGGGGAACGCCGTGATGGCGACCTCGGCGCCCGCGGCGGAGTAGCTGCCCTTGCGAAAGGCGCTTCCAGGCTTTACCTGCCATTCGGCGGGCGCCGTCCACAGGAGCGAGGCCCCCGCCGCCGCCTGCACCGGGACCGAGTCCATCGGCGCCTGGCCCGGGGCCGGGGCGGGCAACACAGCCCCGGGCGGGTTGCGCGGAAGGTCGTTGGTGTTCGAGGGCCCGGGGCCCTCCTGGGCGATGGTCGCCGGCCCCGCTCCCAGGGACACCGACTTCAGGAAGGCCGTGAACGCCTCCTTCTGGCCCTCGACCAGGTCGGACGGGCCCATCACCTTGAAGAACCACACGCGGTCGGAGCGCCGCAGCCATGCGCCCAGGATGCGCGCCTCGCCCTTGTCGGTGGTTCCCGCCATGTCCGCCACGACGAACTCCCCGGCAGCCGCCGCCAGGGACTTGATCTGGCCCGGCAGCTCCGCGGCCGCGACGGGCGGCAGCTTGAGCTGGCCGCGCCAGCGGTTGATGTTGGCCAGGTCGTCGCCCCCGGAACCGGGGAACGAGACGACCGAGACGTCGGCCGTCGAACCCCCCGGCCCCGCTATGAGGAAGCTTGCCTCGCGCATCCCGCTTGCGGGCTGGGTCTGCCAGCCCGCGGGCGCTATGAATCGCATCTGCGGCGCCTCGGCGGGCTGCTCAGGGGAGGGCGCGGGCTCCTGGACGTCGGCGTCCTTGGGGATGCGGTAGGCTGTGATGTTCCTCTCCCGGCACCCGCCAAGGCCGAGGGCCGCGAGCCCCAGGGCGAGGCTTGCGGCGAGGCGCCGGCTGGGGGTCGGGCGGGTCATGCTCGGGGGGAGGGTCAGGCTAGGACCTTGTTCAGAATGCCGGGGCCCGCAACAGAAGCAGGCCATTTTGGGCCCCCCCGGGTTTGCAGCGAGTTTGCGTTAATGCTTGAGCGAGCGGACGTAAGCCACGAGGCCCTTGACCTCGTCATCGGTGAACTTGTCGGCGAAGGCCTTCATCCTCTCCTTGCCCGTGGAGTCCTTGAAGCCCTCCTTGATCTGCTTCACGGCCTGCTCGTCGGTGAACGCGCCCTGGTACTTGGCGTCGGTCATGTCCTTCACCTGGGCCATCCTGCCGGCCTTGGTGTGCCCGGCCCCGTCGGGCCCGTGACAGGATGCGCAGTTCTTGGTCCAGTTGTCTTTGGCGTCGGCTGCTGCGAGCCGCGGGGCGGCCCCGGCGAGGAGGGCCGCGGCGGCGATCGTGGGTATGACTAGCATTTTCATGGTATTGTGTGTTTGCGCGCCTCTCTTACAGGGCGCGCATCCATGGTCGGCCGCGGGCGGCGCCCGTCGAACCCAAAGCGTGCGCAGGGCTTGCCAAAGATTGCGCAGAGCTTGCCGGGGGGGGCGCCAAGTTTCGCAAGAATTGCACGGTGAGACACAAAATACGACCAGCCGCAATCCGCCGCGCCCTCTAAAGTGCGGCCGCAACGGGATGACCCCAAACCGGAACACAACGATAGTCCTGGCCCTGCTGGCCCTGGTATACGCATCGCTCGCGTTCTCGTTCGTCCTTGTCCCGGCGCGCCCCGGGTTCATCAAGCGCGCCCCCCTGGTGGCGCAGGACACCCTCGACTTCGCGCCGGGCACGATCCGCGTCTCCGCTAGCCAGCTGATCCACGGCGGGGGCGACGCCTCCGGCCTGGACTGCTACGCCTGCCACCACCAGGAGAGCCCGCCTGTGATCACCTACGACGCGGACCACCAGATCGTCCTTCCGAAGGAGCACACGGACCTGATCATCAGCATGCGCAACTGCGCCGAGTGCCATCCGCCGGACGACCCGGTGAAGCTCGACTATGACGCCGCCGGGGTGGTCGTCGTCCCCAAGGGACACGAGGGGCTGCTGCGGATGGCCCACGGCCGCAACAACGCCTGCTTCAACTGCCACGACCGCGAGCAGCTGAACCAGCTCCATACGCCCGAGGGCGTCAAGCTGACGTTCGAGCAGGCGACGCTCCTGTGCGCCTCCTGCCACGGCACGACCTACCGCGACTGGCAGGCGGGCGCCCATGGCCGCACCGGCGGCCACTGGCTGCGCTTCGCGGGCCCGTTCGACAGGCAGGAATGCACGTCCTGCCACGACCCGCACGCCCCGCGGTTCACGGGGCTGATCCCGCTGCCGGGCCCGCACCTGCTGCACCCGCTGCCCAAGGGCGTAGCCAACCCCCCGCCCCCGACCACCGACTAAGATGGCCGACGAACACACAGAGCAGGGCATGTCCAGGCGAAGCTTCCTTCGAGCCACAACCGTGCTCTCCGCGGGGGTCGCGGCGGTGGCCGCTGGCCTCGCCCCGCTTCGCAAGCTCGGGGAGGTGGGCTCGGTCGACGAGTTCCTCCAGAAATACTACAAGGAGCTGACGCCCGAGGAGATGAAGAAGGTCCTCGCCCGCATCGAGGACGAGGTCCAGCGCCAGTACGGTGTGCGCCCCCATGTGCGCGACTACAAGCCGATGAACGGCGTCGAGTTCGTGTATACGCTCAACCTGACGCGCTGCGTGGGCTGCCGCAAGTGCGTCTACGCCTGCGTCGCCGAGAACAACCAGTCGCGCAACCCCGAGATCCAGTACATCCGCGTTCTCAAGCTTCCGAACGACGGCACGTTCGACATGGACAAGGCGGACCACAACTACCAGCCGAAGTCGGTCCCCGAGGCGGGCTTCTTCTACATGCCTGTCCAATGCCACCAGTGCAAGAACCCGCCCTGCGTCAAGGTATGCCCGGTCAAGGCGACCTGGCAGGAGGACGACGGGATCACGGTGGTCGACTACAACTGGTGCATTGGCTGCCGCTACTGCGAGGCGGCCTGCCCCTACTTCGCCAGGCGCTTCAACTTCACGACCCCGTCCATCCCCCAGGACCAGATCAACACCAACATGTCCTACCTGGGCAATAGGCCCCGCTACAAGGGCGTGATGGAGAAGTGCCACTTCTGCACGCAGCGCACGCGCGCCGGGCTCTACCCCGCGTGCGTCGAAGCCTGCCCGACCGGCTCGCGCCAGTTCGGCAACATCCTGGACCCGAAGAGCTCGGTCTCGTACATCCTCAAGCACAAGCGCGTCTACGTGCTCAAGGCCGAGCTGGGGACCCTCCCCAGGTTCTTCTACTACTTCGACGTATGAACCAGCCATGAGAGGATATTTCCGATTTCTGGGCCGCTGCGCCGGCGTCGCATTCGTCGGGGACTGGCGCTACTACGCGTGGATAGGGACCCTCGCCGCGCTCGTGGTCGTGGGGCTCAACGCCTACGCCAAGCAGCTCGTGGAGGGCCTCGAGATCACCGGGATGAGCGACCAGGTCTCCTGGGGCGTCTACATCGCGAACTTCACGTTCCTCGTGGGCATGGCAGCGGCGGCGGTCATGCTGGTGATCCCGGTCTACATCTACAAGAACGAGGACCTCCACGACCTCGTCATCTTCGGGGAGCTCCTCGCGGTGGCCGCGATACTCATGTGCCTCGCCTTCGTGACCGTGGACCTCGGCAGGCCGGACCGCTTCTGGCACCTGATCCCCTTCATAGGCATCTTCCACTTCCCGGGGTCAATGCTCAGCTGGGACGTCCTCGTGCTGAACGGCTACCTGGTCTTAAACATCTACATCTGCGGCTACCTGCTCTACTGCCGCTACCAGAACCGCAAGCCCGCGACCTGGTTCTACATACCCTTTGTCTTTGTCGCCATCGTCTGGGCCATCTCCATCCACACCGTCACGGCCTTCCTCTACGTCGGCCTGGGCGGGCGCCCCTTCTGGAACTCCTCCATCGTCGGGCCGCGCTTCCTCGCCTCGGCCTTCACCGCGGGCCCGGCCTTCATCATCCTCGCCCTGCAGGTGATCCGCTGGTCGACGACGACCTCGGTCAAAGGAGCGAACTGCCCCCAGGAGCCCGCTGGCGAGGCGCCACGGGCGAAGGTCAAGCGCGCGGCGACCCTGGCCGACCTGGAGCGACTTGCCGAGCACCTCCCCGAGCTTCAATCCGTGAGCGCCGAGGAGCGGCGCGCGTGCCTCGCGGGCGCCACGTTCCTCTTGGCCGCGCCCGGCGAGGTCCTGCTTCGCCAGGGCGAGACCAACGAGGAGGCCTTCTTCGTCGTCAGCGGAAGGGTCGTCGTCAGGCGCGAGGAGAAGGGGCGCGTGCGCACAACGCGCAACGTCGGGCCGGGCGAGCAGTTCGGCGAGGTCTCCGCGATCGCCGGCACGCCGCGGGCGGCGACCGCCTTCGCGGCGACGCCGACCGAGGCCATCTGCGTCCCCGAGGAGTCGCTAAGGCGGCTCATGCGCAGCCCGAAGATGGACGAGATCATCACCTGGCGGATGGGCGAGCGCCTCATGATCTCCAACCGCAGCCTGCTCATCCTGCGCGCGATCGTGCAGGTGTCCATGATCATAAACGTCTTCCTGCTCGCGAACGAGATCTTCAGCGAGTTCTACAACAGCAACAGCCACGACGTCTCCTGGCGCTACCTGATCCTCGGCCTGAACGGCCGCCATGCGCTCGTCCCGTGGTTCTGGACGGCCACGGGCCTGAACATCACGGCCATGGTGGTGCTCATGCTCCCGCTCAGCCGCAGGATCGGCTGGCTGAATCTGGCGTGCATCCTGTGCATCTTTGGCATCTGGATAGAGAAGGGGATGGGCCTGGTCGTCCCGGGCTTCATACCGTCCCCGCTGGGCGAGATGGTCGAGTACCTGCCGACGATGAACGAGACCTTCGTGTGCATCGGGATCTGGGCGTTCGGGCTCCTCTGCTTCACGGTCTTCCTTCGCATGGCGGTCCCCATCCTCCAGGGCGAGCTCGTCCGGGCCAACGAGCCGCAGTGACCCGCATGAAGACGACGGACGCGCCCCACCAGCCCAGGCCCGAGGACGCGCGCGAATCCCTGTCCGAGCACGTCGCGGCAAAGGGGGCCGAGATCCGCGCGAAGTACGGCCCGCACATCGGTTGGAGGCAGCTGCAGTCGATCCTTGCGGACCGCGAGTGCGTGCGCTACCCGTGCGAGCTCGCATTCGACGCCGGACCGCTTCTGCCCGACGAGTGCGCGTTCCCGGTGCCCCTGGGAGACCGCCCCGAGGACGGCTTCAGGCTGTGCGTGCACCCCTACTTCTCGGTGGACCCGAGCCGCGTGCCGCTGCTCGCGCTCTACCAGCTTGTCGCCGTCAACTACGGGGCGTTCGCGTCGCCCGACGACGCCGAGATCTTCGGCTGCGCCGTCCTGGGGATGCCTCGCGAGGAGTACTACGCGGCGCTGTGCTCGCTGGCCGACGAGATCTCGACGAGCCGCTTCATGGAGACGGGGCCCGGTCCGGTGGGCTGCGACCACCTCGGAACCAATTAATGCGCACTATAGGGCAAGGAATACGCAGAGATTAACGCGAGAACTTGGCAAAATGAACTGACAAACCGTAAAAGGCCCACCGAGGCACACACACTCAAGACCTACGCAATGAAAATTCCACACCGCTGGCTCTCTAACAAAGTCCTCTTCGGCGGATGCGTGATCTGGTCGCTGCTCCTGATCTCCTGCGTGGCCACGGAGCGAATCGTGGTCGCCCCCGGGACGGGCACGCCGGGCGCCACCTTCGCGGGCAGCAAGGAATGCGTGCAGTGCCACACGGACCACTTCGCGGGGTCGACCCACGCGAGGCTCATGGTCTCCGACGCGAAGGTCGGCGACACGGCCTGCGAGGCCTGCCACGGGCCCGGAAGCCTGCACATCCAGTCGGGCGGCAAGGCCGGAACCATCGTCAACCCGAGCAAGAACCCCGAGGTCTGCTTCCAGTGCCACCTGGACAAGCGCGGCGAGTTCAGCCTGCCGCACACGCACCCGGTCATCGCCGGCAAGGTGAGCTGCGTCGACTGCCACGACGTGCACAAGGGCAACTCGGTGCGCGGCCACGGCTCGGCGCTCGCCAGCCAGACGGAGACCTGCCTCAGGTGCCACACGCAGCAGGCCGGCCCCTTCATCTACCCGCACGGCGCGATACGCGAGGAGGGCTGCACGGGCTGCCACAACCCGCACGGCACCGTGAACGACAAGATGCTGCTAGCCCGCGACGCCAACCTGTGCCTGCGCTGCCACCTGGCCGAGGTCACGGCCGGCTTCAACCTGGGCGGCTTCAAGGCGGGCGCGACCCACGCCAACTCGCTCGGTTCAAGGCTCTCCGAGGGAACCTGTTGGTCCGCCGGTTGCCACGAGGACGTCCACGGCTCGAACGTGAACGCCTCACTCCGCCCCTAACGAACCCAAGAACATCGTCACCATGCAAACACTCCTTGCCACCCTCAGGCGCAGCGCCGGGCTGATATGCGCCAGTGCCATCCTCGCGGCCCCGACACTGCGGGCCGGCAGCGACACGTCGGGCCAGGCAGACGCGTTCCCGGACTTTGAGAGCTACATCAAGATCTCCGGGCAGACGCCGTGGATCACGGGCGACACGGCGGCTTTCGCCACGCGCAACAGCATGCCGAGCTCCGGCGCGGCGGGCATCGAGGACCTCTTGTACACGAGGGACCTCAACGACACGACGACGCTCACGATCAACGGGCACGCGCTCGCCGGATCCGACGACTACCTCGCGGACTTCAAGGTGGAGACGGACAAGATCGGCAGCATCGACGCGGGCTACAGCCGCTTCCGCACGTTCTACGACGGCATCGGCGGGTTCTTCCCGATGAGCGACACGTTCTACAGCTGGGACCCCCAGGAGCTCCACGTCGACCGCGCCAAGGCCTGGATAGACATGAAGCTGGCCCTGCCCAACCGCCCGGTCTTCACGTTCAGCTACCACAACGAGGCGCGCACTGGGATGAAGGATTCGACGATCTGGGCGCCGGTCATCAACCCGACCGCGGTGGTCAACAGCAAGGGGGCGCTGGTCGGGACGGCCGTCCCGACGAACACGCCCGAAATCGGCCCCAGCGTGATGCTGCTCGACGAGCACCACAACATCTTCGATGCGGGCATGGTCGCCGAGATCGGCAACACCACAGAGACGCTCAAGGCCACGGTCGACACGGTCAACAACGACGACTCGCGCGACTACGTCAAGTACCCGAACTCAAACGTGCTGGCCGACCCGACGGTCACCGTGACGGACGACGAGGAGACGCGCAAGTCGACCAGCTTCAGGCTCATCAACCAGACCGAGAGCAAGCTGAACGAGCGCTGGTCCATAGACACGGGCCTAAGCTACATGCACGAGTCGAGCACGGACGGCGGCAGCTGGCTTACCCCGACGTACAGCTCGACGGCGAACGCGGTCTACGTGGCCGACACGGCCGCCGACATCTACGGGATCTCCAAGGTCGACGACTACGTGGGCAACATCTCCTTCGACTACACGCCGACCAAGGACTGGCTGTTCAAGCTCGGCTACAGGCAGGAGGTGAACGTGACCGCGAGCGACGGCGGCTTCACGACGACCAGCCTGTCGTCGACTGCCAAGACGATCGCCATCACCAATATCACGACGGCGGAGGACCAAACGTACTCCAACTTCACCGAGCGGGCGGCGACCCCGGAGTTCGAGGCCAACTTCTCGGGCATAAAGGACCTCGACCTCTACTTCTCGATCGACGAGCGGGTCGACCATGACAACCAGCACTGGATCAACCCCTATGCGGCGGTCTCCACCTCGGGCACCGGTGTCATCACGAACGCGGGGGCGCCGATCGGATCCGTATTCTTCCAGGAGGCCGACCAGACCAACGACTACGCGAAGCTGGGCGCCAACTGGAACCTGAGCCGGTACTTCACCATCAGGGCCGAGGTCTTCCACAAGGAGGACGAGAACCAGTTCGTCGGCGCAGACGCTCTCGTGGGCACGGGCAGCTACGGCGGCCTCTACGCGACGGGCTATTCGCTCACCGGCGCCAAGCTTACGGTCACCTTCCGGCCCGCCCCGACGATCTCGTTTGTCACGCGCTACCAGCCGCAGAGCGGAACCATGTCCGTCTTGGCGAACGTCGTTAACGGCGGCACGGGCTACAACGAGATCACCTCGGGCAAGGTCAGCGGCGAGATGCTGAGCGAGACCGCAAACTGGACGCCCAACCAGCAGGTCTACGTCCAGGCCAACGCGAACGTCGTCTACAACCAGATGCAGACCGCGTATCCGATCGTGGTCGTGTCGACGAGCACCTACATTCCGCCCCCGATCCAGAACGCGAACAACAACTACGTGACGGGGAGCGTCGTGTGCGGCTTCGTGCTCGACAAGACGGACGACCTGCAGATCAGGGGGACCTACTGCCGGGCGGACGACTACAACCCGCAGATCGCGGCCGGGGGCGAGCCCTACGGGGCCGGCTTCCTCGAGGAGAACGTCACGGCGGGCGTGAAGCACAAGTTCAACGACAAGCTGCTTGGCGAGCTCAAGGCGGGATACCTGCGCCGCACGGACGACACGACCGGATCCTTCACGAATTATCGCGGACCGCTGGTGTACGTTTCGCTCACCTACGCGCTCTGACCCGGAAAACCCCTGTTAGTTGGTTGTGTTGTCTGAAGCGTCGCCCGCCTGAGAAGGCGGGCGACACGGTTTTACCGGGGCGAGCCGCCTATCGGCGGTCGGGCCGCTTGAGGGAGAAGGTGTCCCTCGTCGTCGCATAGTCCTCCCGGCCCATGCGGCCGACGAGGTCAAGCTTGCGGGAATCCGGGTAGCCGTCGGCCCCGAGGACGCCGTCGTCCACGTGGGCCGCGATTATCCTGCCGAAGACCACGTTGGCGGCTAGGGGGCCCGAGCCGATGGTGACGATCTGCTGGAGCGTGCACTCGTAGGCCACGGGGGCCCCGGCGACGCGCGGGGGCCGGACCTTCACGGACGGGGCCGAGGCCACCCCGAACCTCTCGAACTCGCTCTCGCCGTACGGCAGGAGCGACGCCGTGGCGTTCATGGTCTCGGCAAGCCCGTGGGAGACCAGGTTCACGACGAACTCCGGCACCAGCTCTATGTTGCGAACGGTGTCCTTCTTGCGCCCATCGCGGTTGTTGACCGGCACGAACATGAGGGTCGGCGGGTTGGCGGTGACGCCCTGGAAGAAGCTGAACGGGGCGAGGTTGGTGCGGCCGTCGGGCGAGATGGTCGAGACCCACGCGATCGGCCGGGGAAGGATGGTCGTCGTCATCCAATGGTAGGCGACCGGCGCGGGTAGGGTGGCGAAATCCAGGAGCATGGGCGTGGCGGCAGGCCGCCCGCAATCTGAAGCGCGATTCCCGCCGGGTCAAACCGTGCAGATGGTGATCGCCTCGGCGAGCGACGCCATGGGGTCCCGGGTCGGGATGAACTCCTGCGCCACGTACCCGCGGTGGCCGGTGTCCCGGATCGCGCGGGCGATCGCGGCGTAGTTGAGCTCCTGGGAGCCGTCAATCTCGTGGCGGCCGGGCACGCCGCCCGTGTGGTAGTGCGCGATCACGTCGTGGTGCTCCCGGATCGTGCGGATCACGTCGCCCTCCATGATCTGCATGTGGTAGATGTCGTAGAGGAGCTTGAATCGCTCGGATCCGACCCTCCTGACGAGCTCGACGCCCCATAGGGTGTGGTCGCACATGTAGTCCCTGTGGTCGACCTTGCTGTTTAGCAGCTCCATGCAGACCGTGACGCGGCGCCTCTCGGCCTCGCCCACGATCCGGCGCAGGGCTGCCGCGCAGTTCTCCAGGCCCTGCTCGTCGTCCATGCCGCCGCGGCTGCCCGAGAAGCATATGACGTTGGGGACGCCGGCCTCGGCGCATTCCCGCACGCGCTCGATCATGCCCGGCACCATGGCGGCGTGGTGCTCGAGGCGGTTCAGGCCCTCGGGGATCCTCGTGGCGCCGTTGGCCATGGCGCAGGTGAGGCCGTGCCTCTGGACGGCGGGCCAATCCGCCGGGTCCAGGAGCTCGACGGACGCAAGCCCGACCCTCTTGCCCTCGCGCGCGAGGTCCTCAAGCGGCATCTTCTGGTAGCACCAACGGCAGGCCGAGTGGCTGAAGGAGCCCCCGGAGGGCGCCGGCGTTGGCGCGCCGGCCTGGGCCCCGGCCCGCGGGAGCGCGGCCAGCGCGGCCGTGCCGGCAAGGGTCCTGATGGCGTCTCGGCGCGTGATCTCCATGGCCTAGGGCGCCCGCATCCGGCTAAGGCCGCGGCCCCGGGGGCCGGCCTCGACCGACGTCAGGTGCCACATCCTGCAGTCGGGGCAGAGGTAGGCCCTGCGCTGGCGTTCCACGCCGGCGACAAGGGCCGCATCCAGCGCATCACCCTGGCTGCGGTACCTGCGCTTGCGGAAGCAGCGCAGCTGCCGCTCATGTCTTGTTGGCTCCTTCACGACCGGGCGCAAGGATCGCCCGCGGCGCGCGGTGCGTCAAACACTTCGGCCGGGGCCCTAGCCGCCCGGCACCCGGGATTCGTACTGGTCCCAGTGGCGCAGGATCTCGTGCGCGACCGCCGAGCCCGCCAGATAGGCGGACTCGAGCGCGGCGTCGGTCCCCACGGACTCGTCGCCTATGGTCGTCTCGACGCCCTGGCCCGGAGGCGGCATGCAATAGTTGCTCGCCGTGCGCATGAGCATGACCCTGTTCATGTCCAGAAATCCCTTCGCCGCCATGCGGGTCAGGGTGCCGATGTAGTCCTGCTGCTCCATGGAGGTCGTCGAGAACGTCCCCTTGCCCCCGGTCCAGGCCCTGACCCAGTCGCGCGCCCACTGCGTGCGCCTGGCCCCGTGCCAGTAGCGGGCCGAGCCCAGGGAGTCCCCCATCATGACCCTGGGCGGGAGCTGCGCCAGGGGATAGCCGGTGTACTTCTCGCGCCAGGCCTTGAGCTGCGGGGAGTCCGGGAGCCTGACGGAGCCCGAGACGCCGAGGGCCCAGCGGGCCAGGGCCCCGTTCAGGTGGTAGGCCATCGTGTATTCGAGCTTGGCGCCGTTCCACCCGCCGGCGTGGCCGCCCTCCGTGGGGAGCCTGCCCGGGGCGTCCGCGTCGATGGCGAAGAGGCCGTAGGGCCAGCCCGCCGGCATCTCGGCCTCGTCAACCTCGCGCAGGGCGTCGCCGTCGACAACGTACTCCGACCAGACCGCACTCCCGATTGAGCCGCTTGACGGGTCGATCCCGGATATGCCGTTCACGAGCCAGTACGTGCGGCGCAGGTCGAACCGCGGGTCAAGGCAGAGCGCCATCACGAGCTCGCTCGTCGTCACCGGGGTCAGCTGGGGGTCGCGGGTGTTGCCCCCGACGTCGGCGTACAGGCCCTGCGAGTTCCTGCAGAGGGGGTGGGGCGCCCCGGGCACCTCGATCCTGTCGAAGAGCTTCTCGCGTTCGACCCAGAATTGGAACTCCCCGGGGGCGTCTCCGGTGTCGTCGCCGACCTCGAAGCCGGAAAGCACGATCACCTTGACCGGGATGCGCTCGGAGGCCCTCGCGCCGGCCGCGGCGGCCAGGAGCGCCAGCAGGGCCAGCGCCTTGTTTCGCAGCCGGGCGGTATGGGCGGGTCTCATCGTCGCACCCGAGCATGCGTCGTGCCACGGGCCCAGGGCGAGCATTTCACTCGCCTCTGGCGCTGGGCGTGGGCTAGTGAAGACCTCCCGAACACGGGCCCCAACCCTTGAAAAGATTCAGCAGCGACGCTCGCGCTCTCCAGTGGCTAGACCGGCGGGTCGGCGTCTTGGTGTGCCTTGCGCTCACGGCCGTTCGCCGCATCGCGGAGGCGCTCGGGGCGCGAGGCGGCGAGGGCCCGGCGACGAGCATCCTCTTCCTCAAGCTGGCCGAGCAGGGCTCCACGGTCCTCGCCCACGAGGCCGTCAGCCGGGCAGTCGCCCGCGTCGGCCGGCAGAACGTGTATTTCATGGTGTTTGAGGAGAACCGCTTCATCGTCGACCTGATCGGCCTCGTGCCCCCGCAGAACGTGCTCGCGGTGCGCACCACATCGGCATGGGCCATGGCGACAAGCGCCCTGGGGATCCTGCGCGAGATCCGGAGGCGAAGGATCGACGCCTGCATCGACATGGAGTTCTTCGCGCGGTCCTCGGCGGCCTTGGCCTACCTGACGGGGGCCCGCCGGCGGGTGGGGTTCCACGCCTACTTTGGCGAGGGGCCCTACCGGGGCGACCTGATGACCCACCGGGTGCTCTACAACCCCCACCTGCACACAAGCCGGACGTTCACGGCGCTCGTGCTCGCCATGGACGCGCGCCCCGGGGACCTGCCGACGCTCGGGTTCGTGCCCCCGGAGAGCCCGCCGCTTCCCCGGTTCACCCCGGATGCCTCCGAGGTTGCCGAGGTCTCGCGCCTGCTCGGCGCTCTCGGCGTGCCGCCGGGCGGCCGGCTCATCATCCTGAACGCCAACGCGAGCGACCTGATGCCGCTCCGCAGGTGGGACCCGGCGAGCTACGGGGTCCTGGCCGCCAGGCTCGCCCGGGAGTTTCCCGACGCATGGATAGCGTTCACGGGCTCATCCGGCGAGGCGCCAGCCGCCGAGGAGATCGCAAGGGCCGCTGGCTCGCCGAGGATCGTCTGCCTCGCCGGGCGGACGACTCTGCGGCAGCTCCTCGTCGTCTTCGGGCTTTCCGAGGTCCTGGTCACGAACGACAGCGGCCCCGCGCACTTCGCCGCGCTGACGGGCATCGACGTGGTCTCGCTCTTCGGGCCCGAGACGCCGCTGCTCTACGCGGCGCAGGGGCCCAGGAGCCATCCCCTCTGGGCCGGCATCGCGTGCAGCCCCTGCATAAGCGCGTTCAACAACCGCCAGAGCGCCTGCCGGGACAACGTGTGCATGAAGAGCATCACGGTCGACCGGGTCTTCGAGACCGTGAGAGGCATCTACAGGGCTCGGACGGCGGCGGGCTCCCCCTAGGATAGGGCGCCCCGGATCCTGAAGGCGACCGCGTGCCTCGACGGCAGGGCCTCGGGCACGCTCACCGACAGGGCGTCCCGGCCCTGGTCCCAGGCGAGGGGAGCGCCGTGGCCCAGGAGCTCCACCGACGAGATCCTCCCTGCATGCGGTGCCGAGTCGGTGCCGAGCGAGTGGATGAGGACGCGCGGCCCCGGCCGGCCCATGGCGAAGGCATAGAGAACGTCCCCCTTGACGGTGAAGCGGATGTCCCCGGGGCCCAGCTCCCGGCGCGAGCCCTCGTTGAACGACTTCGAGCTCTGGTCCGCGGGCGAGACGGCCGCCCCCTCGCCGAAGACCTTCCAGGGCCTCGTCCCGTGGATCCCCTCGGAGTTGACGGCCATCCAGTCGGCGATCTCCCCGACGATCGCCAGCTCGCGGTCGTCGGGCATGCCGCTCGCCGGCAGGGGGACGTTGAGCATGAGGTTCCCGTTCTTGCTCACGATGTCGACCAGCATGTCGATGACGGCCTTCGGCGTCTTGTAGCGGATGCCGCGCTTGTAGTGCCAGTCGCCGAGGCATGTGTCGGTCTGCCACGGCTGCGGCCTGATCTCGTCCAGGACGCCGCGCTCGCGGTCGAGCACGCACAGGCCGTCCTCGCTGTCGCGGTCCCTCTTAGAGAAGTAGACGGCCTCGGTCGCGCCGCCGGCCCGGCGGGCGCTCACGTTGTAGAGGTGCGAGACGACCGAGTAGCCGTACTCCTCGAAGGGCAGGTGGCCGTCGGTGTAGAGCAGGTCCGGCTCGTGCTGGTCGATCAGGTCCGTTATCCGCGCGTGCCAATGGCGCCTCCACCAGTCCGGAATCTGGTCCTCGGTCCAGGGGAAGTCGGCGTCGCTGCCCCAGACCTCGTCCGAGTCGACGTAGAGGTCCTTTGAGGCGGGCTGCGCGCCGTCATAGGGGACGCCGGCGAGCGGGCCCGTCCGGTCCGAGCCGTGGGCGGTGGAGTACCACTTGTAGGTGATCCACAGGTGCTCGCTCACGCCGAAGCGCAGGCCCTCCTGGCGCGCGGCCGTGCGCCAGGCTCCCACGATGTCGATTCGCGGCCCCATGCGCGCGGAATTCCAGCGGGTGTGCCTGGAGTCCCAGAGGTCGAAGTTGTCGTGGTGGACCCCCATGGACATGAAGTACCTGGCGCCCGCCCGCTTGTAGAGCCGGATGAGGGAGACCGGCTCGAAGCGCTCCGCCTTCCAAAGGGGGATCGTATCCTTGAACCCGAACCGGGACGGGTGGCCGTAGTGCTCCAGGTGGTGGGCGTACTGCTCGGAGCCCTGGATGTACATGTGCCGGGCGTACCAGTCGCCCGCCTCGACGGCCGACTGGGGCCCCCAGTGGGCCCACATGCCGAACTTGGCGTCCCGGAACCACTCCGGGACCCGGTACGTGGCGAGGGAGGCGCGGGTGGGCAGGAAAGGCCCCTCCTCGCCGCCTATGCCTGGAGGAAGCCCCGGTGCCGGCCCGGCGGCCCCGGGGGACGGAAGGCCCCTGAGGCCGAGCGCGGGGATGCCCCCGGCGATGATGCCGATAGCGGTCCGGCGCGTTATACTCACGGGCTCGGCCTTAGGAGCCGGGTGTGAGCCGCAGCAGCATCACGTCGTGGGAGTCGATGACCGCGGTCTTCGGCTCGACGGAGTTGCTGAGCGCCTTGCCCGACCAGACGTCCTTCACGTCGTAGTACTGCTCCGTCAGGAACGTGAGCTCGCGCAGGTCCACGGTGATCTTCGCCGGCGCGGCGCCGGTGTTCAGGATGCAGACGGCCCACCCCTTGTTGGAGAGCTCCTTCGCCCAGATCTCCTTCTCCTTGTCGGCGCTGTAGCGAAAGCCCTCGTGCCCGAGCTTGTCCTGGTCGATGGCGATCACGTCCCGGTTCGTCAGGATGGCGTGGATCTCGGGCTTCATGCTGCGCACGTCGTTGCCCGCGATGAGGGGGGCGGCCAGCATGCACCAGAGGCTGAAGTGGGAGCGGTTCTCGGCGAGCGTCATCGAGCCGTTGCCGACCTCGAGCATGTCGGGGTCGTTCCAGTGGCCCGGGCCCGCGTATTTCTCGAGGCCGACGTTCATGTCGAGAAGCTCCTTCCAGCCGTGCTCCCACTTGTTCTTTCCGCCGCTCGCGTAGGTCGAGCCGATGTCGCCCGTCGTGCGCCAGAGGTGGCCCACGGGCTCGGCCCAGAGCCACGGCTTGTTCTGGCCCCACTCGCATAGGCTAAAGACGATGGGGCGGCCCGCGGCGCGGATCGCGTCGCTCATGATGCGGTAGGTCTCGGGGCCGTTGGCCGTGCCGTGGTCGCACCAGTCGTACTTGAAGTAGTCGACGCCCCACGACGCGTACTGGCGCGCGTCCTGGAACTCGTGGCCGCGGCCGCCCGGGTATCCGCCGCAGGTGGTCTTGCCTGCGCAGCCATACATGCCGAACTTGAAGCCGTTCGCATGGAGGTAGTCGCCGAGCGCCTTCATCCCGCCCGGGAATTTGGCGGGGTCGGGCACGAGCTGGCCGTTCGGGTCGCGCTCCTTGAGCGCCCAGCAGTCGTCGATCACGATGCACACGTAGCCGGCGTCCCTCATCCCATTGGTTATCATTGCCTTGGCTGTTTCCTTGACCAGGGACTCGTTGCAGTTTCCGGCAAAGGTATTCCAGGTGTTCCAGCCCATGGGGGGGGTGAGGGCGAGGCCCTCGAACTTGTCCGCGCGGGCGGATGCGGTGGCCAGGGCGACGCACGCTAGGAGGCAGGGGATAGCTTTCATCCTGAATCTATTGGGGTTGGTGTTTGGGGCCAGCACGCGGGCCCGCTGAATCGCTTATCCTCGCCCCAGCGCCCGCCCAAGTCCAGTCCGGGCTAGGGGAGCTTGGCTTGGATCAGCTTGCTTGCCGCGGCAAAGTCGATGAGGGCCGCATCCGGTGTCCTCTTGAGCACTCCCATCACCTTGCCCATGTCCTTGCGCGACTGCGCCCCGGACTCGCGGATCGCCTCCGCGATCATCGCCTCAAGCCTCGCGCCGTCGACCCCCTTGGGCAGGTACTTTTCCAGGAGCCTGATCTCCACCTCGTTCGCGAGGACCAGGTCGGCCCGGCCGCCCTTCTCGAACTCGGCCTTCGCGTCCGAAAGGTTCTTCACGGCCTTGCGCAGCGTCGCGACGACGAGCGCGTCGTCGATCGGCTTGGACTGGTCCATCGAGGCGCGCTGGATCGTGGCGTCGGCCGTTCGCAGGGAGACGGTCGTCGCGCTGTCCCGGGCCTTCATCGAGATCACAACGTCGGCGCGCAGCTGTTCGTAGATCGTTGGCATTGACGCATTGGGAGCCACAAATCGCGGATTCGCAACCCTCTAAGCCTGCGATGCCTGCCACCGTCGGGCCTAGCGCCAGCGGCGCACGATTTCCGGCAGCTCGCGCAGCGACGCGGCCCGGAAGAGCCGCCCCTCGCTGCCCCCGGGGACATCGGCGTGCTCGTGGTCCCAGGTGATCCTGTAGGGGATGTGGATCCCGGCGCCCCCGAGTTCGAGCACGGGAAGGATGTCGGACCTTACCGAGTTGCCGACCATGAGGAACGACCCGGGCTCGATCCCGTGGCGCCGGAGGATGGCGGCGTAGGTCGGCTTGTCCTTTTCCGAGACGATCTCAACGGCCTGGAAAAACCCCGCCACGCCCGACTTCCTGAGCTTGCGCTCCTGGTCCCTCAGGTCGCCCTTGGTGATGAGCGCGAGGCGAAAATCGGGAGCCAGGCACTCGAGGGCCTCCCGGGCGCCGTCGAGGAGCTCGACCGGGTGGTTGAGCATCTCGCGGCCGAGCGACAGCAGCTCGCGGACCTCGGCCGGGCTGAACTTGCCGTCCGTCAGCTCGATCGCCGTCTCGATCGATGAGAGCATGAACCCCTTGATCCCGTAGCCGTAGAGATCGAGGTTGCGCATCTCGGTCGCGTACAGCGCGTCCTTCACGGTTGCCGCGTCGTGGTGGCGGGCGAGCAGCTCATAGTAGCGCTCGTGGACGCGCTCGAAGATGTTCTCGTTGTGCCAGAGCGTGTCGTCCGCGTCGAAGCCGATCCAGCGCTGCGCCGTCATGGGTCCGGCGAGGTCAGGGCGCCGCGCGCCCGAAGGGGGCGCGCGTGGGCATGGGGGCACCGGGGATCTGGCAGGTCCGGCCCATCGGGAGCGGCTCAGTCGTGGTGGAAGATCTCCTCCATGCGCGCCCACCACTCGCCCGGCTCGCGCGAGGCGAGGGGGATCTGCATGGGCTCCATGATCGACCACCAGCGGCGCATCTCCACGTCCGCCGCCATGAGCTTCATATCGGCCTCGAAATCGTCACCCGAGTACTCGAAGTACGAGAACAGCCAGCCGTCCCGGTGGAAGATCGAGTAGTTGTGCATCTTGGAGGCGCTGATGCGCGCGAGCACCCCCGGCCACACGGCCTGGTGCTGGCGCTTGTACTCCTCGAAGCGCTCGGGGCGCACGCGCAGGATCATGGCGAACCGGCGCGGCGGCTTTGAGCCGAACAACGTCTTCATGGGAGTGTGGAGGGGGCCCGTGTGCTGGGGAAATCCTGGCACGCCTCGGGCGCCATCGCAACCCGCGCGCATTCAGCGCCGACGTCCGCCCGGCCTGGGCGCGGCGGCCGCCTCTCCTGGATCTGGAAATGGGATGGCATCGCTCGGGTCCCCGGCCCTGGGGGCGCGCTCAGGCGCGCCGGCCAAACCCGGGGGCGATCGCATAATATAGCTGTGTGAGGATGATGAACGCGATGCTCAAACGCGTGTCGAGGACGCAAAGGAGCGCGCCCAAAGCGTACAGGCCCTGGGCGAAGATGATGCGGCGGCAGACGGCCGCCGGGACATCGGCGGGCGTCCCGTCCCGGATGAGCCCCTCCTGTTCGCGTAGCCCCAGGTGAAGTACAGGCAGCCCCCGAGCAGGACCAGGTTGAACCAGTTGGCGAGGAGCGCCGGGCCGTACAGGTAGAACTGGGCGAGCAGCTTGATGGAGAGGGGCGTGACCGTGACCGCGAAGAGAAAGGCGATGTTTATCCAGGCGAGGTGGCGGTCGGAGCGCCCCAGGTGATTGAGCTGGATCTGCTGCCCGACCCAGAAGATGACCAGGGTCAGGAAGCTCATGAGGTACATGACAAGCTGGGGCAGGACGGCCAGCAGCGCCGCGGACAGCTCGCGTCCGCTGTGGATGACCTCCATCGCTGGAGCGCGCAGGTCGAGGACGAGCAGGGTCATCCCCACGCTGAAAATCCCGTCGCTCATAGCCGCGAGCCTCTCCACGCTCTGCCCCGCGACCTGGTTGTAGCTCGGCGGCATGGTCGGCGCGGCGCCCCTAGGCGCCGCGTCTGGCGGGCTTCCTGGGCTCCTTGCCCGCGGGCGCCTTCCCGAGGGCCCGGGCGATCACCGAGAGAAGCGTCTCCGCCGAGTAGGGCTTGGGAATGAAGTAGGTGAACCCCGCGTTCGAGCTGCGCGTCAAGCTCGAGACCCCGCCGAGGCCGCTCGAGCCTATGATGACCACGTTGGGGTTGATCGACCTGAGCGCGATGGCAAGCGCGGGTCCGTCCATGATCGGCATCGCCATGTCCGTGAGCACGGCCGCGATCGACGTCCGGTTGAGCGCGTAAAGCGAGACGGCCGTCGCGCCGTTGCTCGCGACGAGGACCCTGTAGCCGAAGCGCTGCAGCGTCGACGTCGCCGCGTCGAGGATGGGCTCCTCGTCGTCGACGACGAGCAGGAGCTCGTTGTTGCCCATTATGAGCTTCTTGGCGCCCGCCGCGGCGGCTGTCTCCTTGGCCTCCTTGTCCATGCTTGCGGGCAGGTAGATGGTGAACGTCGTCCCGACGCCCAGCTCGCTCGCGACGTTCATGAAGCCCCCGTGGTTCTGCACGATGCCGAGTGACGTCGACAGGCCGAGCCCGGTGCCCTTGCCGAGGTCCTTGGTCGTGAAGAACGGCTCGAAGATGCGGTCGCGCACCTTGGCAGGTATCCCCGAGCCCGTGTCGGAAACGGAGATGGCGAGGTAGGGTCCCGGCTTGGAGCCCGCGTTCATGCTGGCGAGCGTTTCGTCGAGGAGGCGGTTCTCGAGCTTGAGCGTGATCTTCCCCCCGTTCGCCATCGCGTCGCGGGAATTGACGCAGAGGTTGAGGAGCACCTGGTGGATCTGGGTCGCGTCCCCGGTCACGGGCCACGGGCTCTTCTCGCCGCAGATCTCGAAGGTGACCGTCTTGGGGAAGGTGTCCTTGACGATCTGCTCTATCTCGCGGGCGATGTGACTGACCTGGATCAGGGTCTTCTCCCCCTCGACGCCGCGCCCAAACGCCAGCACCTGGCGCACGAGCTGCGCCCCGCGCTCCGCGTTCTGCTCGAGCAGGCCGAGCAGGCGCTGGCCGCCTGCGTCGGGCACCTTGAGCCTGAGCAGGGCGATGGACATGAGGATCGGCGCCAGTACGTTGTTCAGGTCGTGGGCAATGCCGCCCGCGAGCGTTCCCAGGCTCTCGAGCCGCTGGTTGCGCAGGGCGAGGGCGGCGGCCTTCTTCGCCTCGGTGATGTCGGAATTGATGCTCAGTATGGCGGCGGGGGCGCCGTTAGCGTCGCGGATGAGGCTGCGGCGGACGTCCATCGAAACTTCCCTGCCGTCCTTCGAGTGGATGAGGACCTCACCCTTCCAGGAGCCCTTGGTAATCGTGTCGCGAAGGGCGGCCCTGTACTGCTCGTGGTCGGTCGGGGGGGTGACCTCAAAAAACGTCTTTCCGATCAGTTCCGCGGCCGTCCTGCCGAGCATCTTCTCGCTCGCGGCGTTCACGTACGTGATCCGGCTTTCAAGGTCCAGGAGGAGGATGGCGTCGTGCGCCTGGTCTATGATCGCCGCCTGCTGCTGCACCTTCTCGCTGGCCTGCCTTCGCTCCGTGATGTCCCGCGCGATACCGAGCAGGCCGACGATGTTCCCGTCGTTGTCCCGGAGGGGAACCTTCGTCGTGGACAGCCACAGGACCCGTCCGTTCTTGGGCTGGATCAGCTCCTCGTGGTCTACCAGCGCGAACCCGGTCGACATGACGCGCTCGTCGTCCTCATGGAATATCCCAGCCATCTCGGGGGGGTAGAAGTCGAAATCGGTCTTGCCGATCGTGTCCTCGAGGCATCGCGCGCCAAGCAGTTTGAGCTGGGCGTGGTTGTTGAGCACGTGGCGGTCCGCGCGGTCCCTGACGAAGATCTGGTCGGGCACCGTGTCGATCAGGGCCCGCAGCAGCGCACTGTCGATCGCGAGCGTCCCTCCCGCCACGGACACCTGGGGAATCGCGGGCTGCGCCTGCGGGTCGACGGGCTCCGCGGCGTGCGGGGCTTGCTCCTCCGACGCCTTGAGCGCGTCGCTTCCGCGTGTGGGTTTTCCGCTCATTCTTAAGGATTTGTCAGGTGTGCGTGCGCGCGGGTTTCGGATGCGTGAGATGCCTTGCGACGCGTCACCTGTTAATACTGCCGGTCGGCGGATAAGCAGCTGTTACGGGCCAGGACGGAATCCGACTGTTGCCGAATTGTAGAATTCCGGTCGAAACGCAAGGCAAATGCATTTGGAGGCAAGCAGTTACACGCGAGCGGGACCTCACCAGGAATCCGACCGAAAAGGCGCCGCCGGAAGCCCGTTGTCGCCGTAGAGGTTCGCCCTGGGGGCGTTGGTCCAGGCGTACCTTACCGCCACGGGCTCCGGCACGTCGGGCGAGGAGACGAGGAGCGTGTCCACGTCGATCACCCCCGTCGCCTCATGGAATGCCCTGTCGGCGCCGGCAACCTCCAGCGCCCCGACGGTCCCGCCGCGCGCCTCGAGTTCGTTGCCGGCGTGCGTGAAACGCACCCTCATGGCCGCGCCCTCGCGGGCGGCGCCCGCGAAGATGGGCCCCTGGAAGTCCGGCAGGATGCCGTAGACCTGCGACCTTGCGATCAGGGCAAGGCGCCGCCCGAGCTCCTGCTTGTTCTTCGGGTGGACGTCCTGCGCCTCGCCGATGTCGATTGTCACCGCCATGCCGGTGTTGGGAAGCGACAGGGCCGCGGCCTGTGCCTCGCGCAGGCGCGCCCAGCCCCGGTCCGCGCGCTCCTCCTCGTCCCCGAAGTTCGCGATCTGCACGAAGTAGAACGGAAGGTTGCCCTGGCGGAACCCGGCCCGCCAGCTCGTGATCATGGCCTTGAACAACTCGGCGTACTCCTCGGCGTGCCCGATGTTTGACTCGCCCTGGTACCAGAGTATCCCGCGCATCGCGCCCGGCTGCAGCGGGGCGATCATCGCGTTGTAGAGGCCTCCGGGCAGGATTGGCGAGTCGTTGCTCGCCGGGGGCTGGGGCCAGGGCAGCGGGTTCTTTGTGTGGGTCGCCCGGGCGTTCTCCTCGGACTTCCTCCAGGCCTCCATCGCGGCCGGGTACTGCGCCACGCGCTCCGGGGGCCATTCGCTGAGCGCCTTCTTCCAGCGCGCGGCGAGGACGGCGGCCAGCGAGGTCGAGTTTCGCGCCTCATCGCTCATCCAGGACTCGATCGGCGTTCCTCCCCAGGGGCTGTTGATGATCCCGACGGGGACCCCGATCGCATGGTAGACGTCGCGCGCGAAGAAATACCCCACGGCCGTGAAGCCCCCGACGTTCGCGGGCAGGGCGGCCTTCCAGCCGCTCGTCTTCACGCTGTCCGCGGGCGCCAGGGCCACCGTGCGCTCCACCTTGAGCTGGCGGATAAGGGGATAGCTGGCCGCGGCGACCTCCAGCTCGTGGTTGCGCACCCTGTAGAAGGTGCCGTCGTCCACCGTGAACTCCATGTTGGACTGGCCTGAGCAGAGCCAGACCTCGCCCACCACGACGTCGTGGATCGTGAGCGTGTTCTGCCCCTGGACGACCAGGTCGGCGGGCTCGGCGCTGGCGGGCATGGGGGCGAGGCTCGCCACCCAGCGCCCGTCGGCCCCCGCGACGGCGCGCACCGTCTGGCCGTGAAAGGACACGGTCACGGTGTCGCCGGCTCCCGCCCGGCCCCAGACCGGCACGGACTTGTCCCGCTGCAGGACGGCGTGGTCGGAGAAGAGCGGCGCAAGCGAGACTTCGGCGCGCGGGCCCGGGGTCGCGGCCGGCGCGACGCAGCCGTCCAGCAGTCCGAGGGTCGATGCGGCCAGAATGAGAGTGGGGAGGAGGTGCTTTTTTGCGCTCATATCATTGCCTCGCGGCGGGGGTTCGGGAATGATGGGAACCGGTCAAACCCATCATGAATTCACTGAGGATAACCGTCTGGGGCGAAAATGTCCACGAGCACAGGAGTTCCAAGGTAAAAGAGATCTACCCGCAGGGCATGCACGCGGCGATCGCCCGGGGAATCGCGGGGTTGCTGCCCTCGGCCGAGGTGACGACGGCGACGCTCCAGGAGCCGGAGCACGGCCTGACGGCGCAGAGGCTCGCGGAGACGGATGTCCTCACCTGGTGGGGGCACCTTGCGCACGAGCAGGTCGCCGACGAGGTCGTGCGGCGCGTCCAGGCGCGGGTGCTTGAGGGGATGGGGCTCATCGTCCTTCACTCGGGCCACTACTCCAAGGTCTTCAGGCAGCTGATGGGCACCACCTGCTCGCTCACGTGGCGGGAGGCCGACGAGCGCGAGCGGCTCTGGGTGTGCAACCCGGGCCACCCGATCGCCCGCGGGCTCGGCCGCTACTTCGAGCTTCCGAGGGAGGAGATGTACGGCGAGCCGTTCGCGATCCCGGCGCCCGAGGAGCAGGTCTTCGTCTCCTGGTTCGAGGGGGGCGACGTCTTCAGGAGCGGCTGCTGCTGGCGCCGCGGCAACGGCTCCATCTTCTACTTCCGTCCTGGCCACGAGGCGTACCCGACCTTCCACGACCCAAACGTGCTTCGCGTGATCGCCAACGCGGCCGAGTGGGCGAGGCCGCGTGGCGCCTGGGTCGACTCCTGCCCGAACGTCAAGGAGCCGCCGGAGAGGATTTCCCCCAAGTGAAGCCGGCCTCGCGCCCCGGGGGGCGTTGACGGGCTTGCTAGACTGCCCCTCAGGTGTCCTCCGACCAGAACATCGTCCTTTTCCGCTCCGTAACCGTCCGCTACGGGCGCCTGACCGCGCTGCGCGACATCTCGCTTGAGATCCCCTGCGGCAGCTCGACGGCCATCCTGGGGGGCAACGGGGCCGGCAAGAGCACGCTGCTCAGGGCTGTGCTCGGCTGGCAGTCCCTGGCGGGCGGCGAGATCCGCATCGGCGACGCCCATCCCAGGCACGCCAGGCCCCGGCTCTCCTATGTCCCGCAGCGCCACGCCGTCGACTGGGACTTTCCAATAACGGTGCGCGGGGTGGTGGAGCAGGGGCGCTATCCCCATGTCGGGGTGTTCGCAAGGCTGGGCTTGGACGACCGCAGGATGGTCGACGGCGCCCTGGAGGAGCTGGGGATCGCCGACCTGGCGGACCGGCAGATCAGGCGGCTTTCCGGGGGCCAGCAGCAGCGGGTCTTCCTGGCGAGGGCGGTCGCGCACGGCGGCGACATCTTCCTCCTGGACGAGCCCTTCGCGGGCCTCGACCTGTTCGCCGCGGAGGAGCTCGGGCACATCCTTCGCGAGTGGGAGGAGCAGGGCCGGACGGTCCTCGCCGCCGTCCACGACCTGGACATCGCCCGGCGAAGCTTCACCCGGGGCGTCCTCCTGGACACGACCCTGGTCGCCAGCGGTCCCATCGGCGAGGTACTCACGGCCGCAAACATCGACCGGGCGTATCGCCACGGCCGCTGCGTGCACGCGGAGGCGCTGCGGGGCGCGCAGGCGGGGGAGCCACGATGAGCGCCCTGCACGACCTTCTCCTGGCGCCGTTCTCATACGAGTTCATGCGCCGCGGACTGCTCTCGGCGTTCCTCCTCGGGGTGAGCGGGGGCCTGCTGGGCTGCGTCCTCGTCCTTCGCCGGCTGGCGCTCATGGGCGACGCCCTCTCGCATTCGCTCTTGCCCGGGATCGCCGCGGCGTGGCTCCTCTTCGGGACAAGCACCGCGGCGCTGTTCTTCGGCGGGCTTGCCGCGGGCCTCCTCACGGCCCTCGGCAGCGCGCTCCTTAGCCGCCTGACGCGCGTAAAGGAGGATGCGGCCTTCGGGTCCCTGTTCATTGTGTTCTTCGCCGCCGGCGTCGCGCTCATCAGCAAGCTGCCGACGCGGGTCAACCTGGCGGACTTCCTCTTCGGCAACGTGCTTGGAGTCAGCCCATCGGACCTGCGCCTCGCGCTCGTCGTCAGCGCGGTCACGGTGGCGGTGTTCGTCCTGTTCTACCGCAGCATCCTGCTGGAGACCTTCGATCCCGTGTTCCACCGCGCCACGGGCGGCCGCGGCGGGCTAGTCCACCTGGGATTCCTCACGCTGACGGTGCTAAACCTCGTCGCGGCGATGCAGACGATGGGGGTCGTGCTGGCGCTCGGGCTCTTCCTGCTGCCGGCGGTGAGCGCCTACCTCTGGTGCGACCGGTTCGTCACGATGCTCGTAACATCGGTGTGCCTGGCGCTCCTTGGCTCGCTTGTCGGCATACTCATCAGCTTCCACGCGGGCCTTGCGAGCGGCGCGGCCGTGGTCCTCTGCCTTGGCGCGGTGTTCGTGGCCTCGGCGCTCTTCAGCCCCCGCTACGGGGCCATCCGGACGCTGCGCGCCGGCGGTAAGGGATAGGGATTGCCATGAAACCGACCCGAGCGCTGCTGGTGCTTGCAGCGGCCTTCGCGGTCGCGGCCGGCCGGGCAGTGGGCGCCCCGATTCGGGTCGTCACCCTGAGCACCGTCCTCACCGAGATCGCTCGCGAGGTCGGCGGAAGCGAGGTGGTTGTCTCGGGGCTCGTGCGACCGGGCGTCGACCCCCATGTGTTCAACCCTTCCCCTGCGGACATCCGCATGCTCGTGGACGCCGACCTCGTTCTCGCCTCGGGCTTGAGGCTGGAGCCGTACCTGGAGCGCGTGGTTGCGAGCTCCGCCCCCTCGGGCCTGGTCGTCGCCGTGGGCGACCGGGTGCCCCTCGTCCTGACCATGGCCGACGGCACGTCCGGGGCAGCCGAGAAGGACCCCCACTGGTGGCACAGCATCGGCAACGTTATCTTCGCAACGGACCTTGTCCGCTCGGAGCTTGCCAGGCTGCGCCCAGCTTCAGCGCAGGCGTTCGCGGCGAACGCCGGCCGGTACCGCCGCAAGCTCGAGGCGCTTCAGTCCTGGGCCTCGCTGGAGGCGGCTAGGCTCCCCGCCGGCCGGCGCATCCTCGTGACCTCGCACGACGCGTTCGCCTACCTCGCCCATGACTACGGTTTCACGGTTCGGCCGGTCAGCGGGCTGTCCACCGAGAGCGAGCCGGACGCGCGGCGCCTTGCGCAGCTGGTCGACTTCGTGCGCGCCGAGCGGGTGGGGGCCGTCTTCGTCGAGAGCAGCGCCAGCCCAAGGCTCGTCGAGAGCCTCATCGCCGAGACCGGAGTCCGCCTCGGGGGGACGCTCTACGCCGACGGCCTCGGGCCCGCGGGCAGCGGCGCGGAGGATTACGCGTCCATGTACAGGCACAACCTGAGCGCGATCGTGGACGCCCTGGCGCGCTAGGCGCCCGCTCAATCGGAGTCGTTGCCCCTGGGGAAGTTGAACGTGACGCCGGAGAAGGTGGTGCCGCGCACCGTCACGCTGCGCACGGCCCCGTCAAAGTCCCTTGCGCCCACAAGCCAGTCGGCGCGGCCCTCGAAGAGCGCGGTGTCGCCGGCCGTCTCGCCCGTGGCGGCGTTGGCCACCGGCTCGAGGGCGACCGACTCGGGCTTGCCGCCGACCATCGCGTCGACGACAATCGAGGGCGCGGCGCACCGGACGAAATTCTCCATCTCGCCGTCCAGGACATAGGCCTGAAGCACCCCTGCCTGGGCGTCGAGCACGAGCTCCAGGTGGTAGACCTCGTCCCCCAGCACCATGGGCGTGCCCCCATGCGGCGGATGGTGCTCGTGGTGGCGGGCGGGGGCGGGGGCGGACGCCGGCGCAGGCGCCTTGGAGCAACCGCCCGCGGCCGCGACGGCCGCGAGGATTATGGCGGCGCATCGTGTCAGGCGGCGTCTCATCGCGCGGCCCTCCGGCGGCTCAGGATATCGGCGCAAGGTTCTCGGCCACGTCGGTGCGGTAGGCCTTCCACGCGGGAAGCAGGCCGGAGAGGCCGCAGAGGGCGACCATCCCCAGAGGAGCCCAGAGCATCACCGCGCTGTAGGCGAAGGTCTCGATGAGAACGCCCGTCTGGGCCTGGATGATCGCCGCCACGACCGAGACGATCGCGACGTACGCGCCGAATGCCAGCGCCATGCCGATCGCCCCGATGAGCGCCGCCTCGAAGACGATCGCGCCGGAGATGAAGAAGCGGCCAGCGCCGAGGGCCCGCAGGATTGCGATGTCGCGCCGCCTCGACTCCATCGAGTTGTAGATCGCGACGAGGACGCCGGCGGCGGAGACGAGAGCGACAAGGTACGCGACCAGCGACAGCACCCTGTCGAACCAGCCGATCTTCTGGAAAAGCTCGGCCATGATCGCTCCGATGGGGTAGGCGAACGTGAGCCGGTTGCCCTGCTTGTTGTACATGATGTCGAGCATGAAGCCCGCCGAGGGGGACCGCAGCTGGACAAGGACGGCGCTCACGTCTGTGGCGGCGCGCGGGTCGTGGCCGGTCATCGTCTGAAGGCCGTGGATCGGTATCCAAACCACCTTGTCAGCGGGCGTGTTTGACGGGGCAAGGACGCCGACCACATGGTAGGTTTCCGGGTGCTGGTTGGCCGCATCGTAGATGAGGCCGTGGAAGGGGTGGAAGGAGTCGCCCACGGAAAGGCCCAGCTTTCGGGCGGCGAAGCTTCCGACCACGGCCTCCTTCTCCGCGGGATCGAAGAACCTGCCCGACGCGAGCGCGAAGTGCCGCCCCGGCGTATACTCGACCCTGGTGAACAGCTCCGGGATCGTGCCCACGATCCTGTAGCCCCTCAGGTTGTCCCCGACGGCGATGGGTATCGCCATCTTCACCGCGGGGTGGCGCCTGATGTACTCATAGTCCGACGCCGGCATGTTCCCTGGAGAGGCCTCGAGGTGGAAGATCGAGTTGAGAACGAGCTGCAGCTTCGAGCCGCGGGCCCCGAGGACCGCGTCAAAGCCCGTGTTCACCTGCGTGAACGTCCTCTGGGACTGCTCCTTGACGACCCATACGGACATGAGCAGGCCGCCGGCCAGGGCGATCGAGAGCGCCGTTATGATGGTCGAGAGGGCGTGCTGGCGCAGGCTACGCCGGACGATGAGGAGCAGGGTCATGGCGCGGCCTCCTTCAGGCACACGTTCAGCTCGGCGAAGTCGCGCACGTTCTGGAACGCGCCCAGGACTTCCGGGTCGTGGCTCACGACCAGCAGGGCCGCGCCGCTCTCGAGGCAGGTCTCGCGTATGAGTTCAAGGGCCTCCCTCGAGTTGCGCCGGTCGAGGTTGCCCGTCGGCTCGTCAGCAAGGACGAGCTTGGGGCGCTTCGCCAGGGCCCGGGCGACGGCCACTCGCTGCTGCTGGCCCGAGGAGAGCTGCCTCGGGCGGTGGCGGAGCCGGTCGGATAAGCCGACGCGGTCCAGGAGCTCCAGCGCCCGCGCCCTGTCCGCCCGCGCCCCGAACGTCATGCCCAGCATGACGTTTTCAAGGCAAGAGTAGCCCTGGAGCAGGTTGAATGTCTGGAAGATGTAGCCTATGGCCGACGCGCGCAGGAGGTCGCGGCGGTGCTCCCCGAGCGCCGCCATGTCGCTTCCGCCGACCAGGATCGAGCCCGCGTCGGGGGCGAGGATCCCTGCGATAAGGTTGAGGAAGGTGGTCTTGCCCGAGCCGCTCTCCCCCCTGAGCGCCAGGTGCTCGCCGGACCCCAGCGCGAAGCCCGGCACGTCGATGATCGTTCTGCGGCCCCCGTCGGGGACCGTGAAGGACTTCTTTAGGCCGCTCAGTTGCAGCGGGGCCGGCGCGGAGCTCATGTTCTGGGCGGTTAGGTGGGTGGTGCGGGCGCCGCCTCGGGGGCGACGCCTGCGGCTGCGAGATCCCTAACGAAATCCGCGCGCGCCAATTGCGCAATTCATCTCTCGCGATCCCGCCGGTTTTGGGACGGGGCCGGCGGGCGCCCTCTTAATGAATTCTTAGCGCGTTTTCCCGTTTATTTGGCTCACAGGCGGGCCGTCCGCGCCCTTAGGATGGCCGGATGCCAGACATTCCAGCAGTCGACGGGCGGCCAGCAGCCGCTACGCCCCTTTCGGGCATCCCGTGCTGCGAGGACCTTCTGGAGCGCGAGGGGCTCGGGCCTCCGTTGGAGGAGGAGCTGCCCGAAGGCCACGTCCTTGACGGGCGCTTCATCATACGGGAGGCGATCGGGCGCAGCGCAATGGCGACCATCTACAGGGCCGAGGACCGGGAGGCCCGCGGCGCCAGCGTCGCGGTCAAGGTGCCGCTAGCCAGGGTGGAGAGCGACCCGGCCCAGTTTGGGCGCTTCCAGCGCGAGGAGCGGATCGTCTCCTCGCTGGGCGGCCCCGGCGTGCTCCGGTTCGTCGCGGCGCCGCAGGGCAGGAGCCGCCCCTACTTCGTGACGGAGTACCTCGACGGCTGCACGCTTGCCCTGGTCATCCACCGCTCCAGACCGATCCCGGAGCGCGACGCGCTCGCGATCGCGAGCGCCCTGTGTCAGGCGCTGGGCCCCATGCACGAGGCGGACATTGTCCACGGCGACCTGAAGCCGGCCAACGTCATGATCTGCCGCGATCACACGCTCTGCCTCATGGACTTCGGGCTCGCCTCGGAGATCAGCTCCGGAAGCGGGTTCCTCGGCAGCCTCATGCCGCTCTTCGGCACACCGGAGTACATGGCGCCCGAGCAGGTGCGCAACAAGCGCTGCGACGCTCGCACCGACATCTACTGCGTCGGTGTCATCCTCTACCAGATGTTGACCGGCGTCCTTCCGTTCGCGCACGAGGACCCGTGGGAGGCCGCCCAGCTAAGGGTCAGCGGGGACCCCGCCGCCCCGCGCTCGCTCAACCCCTCGATATCGCCGCAGGCCGAGGAGATCGTCCTTCGCGCCATGAGGCGCGACCCGCGGGAGCGCTACCAGGGCGCGTGGGAAATGAAGAAGGACCTGGATTCGCCGGAGCAGGTCCGGGTGACCGGGCTCAGCGACCGGCTCAAGGCGCCGCGCTGGCGGCTGAGCCTGCTTGGGACGCCGATTGCCGCGGGCGTCCTGATAGGCGCCGGCTCGCTCCTTGCCCTTGTCGGCCTGTTCTTCCTGCTGACGCGCCTGCACTAGGCGCCCCGCGCGCGCCTTAGCGGCTGCCCGGGATCTCAAGGGGGATGATGGCATGGCGGCGCAGCTCGACGCCCCGCAGGAAGGTGACGATCGCCCTCTCGCCGACGCGCTCCCCCGTGAGCAGCTTGTGGAGGGCGTCCACGCCCGGCGTCGGCGAGCCGTCGAGGGCAAGCACGATGTCCCCCTCGGCGAGACCGGCGAGCGCCGCGGGGCTCCCGGGCTCGATGCCGGCGACCAGAACGCCGGCCTCCTGGGCGAGTCGATGGTGGTGCACGAGCTTGCGCAGAAGCGGCACGGTCTGGCCCGCGACGCCGATGAAGCTGCGCCGGATGCGCCCCTCCTTGATGAGCCACGCGGCCACCCAGCGCGCGGTGTTGCTCGCTATCGCGAAGCAGATGCCCTGCGCGGGGCGGATGATGGCCGTGTTGACGCCGATGACCTCGCCGCGCGAGTCGACAAGCGGTCCCCCGGAATTGCCGGGATTGAGCGCGGCGTCGGTCTGGATCACGTTGTCGATGAGCCTCCCGGAGGCGCCGCGCAGCGAGCGGCCGAGCCCGCTCACGATCCCCGCGGTCGCCGTCTGCTGGAAGCCCATGGGGGAGCCGATCGCAATGGCAACCTGTCCCAGCCGCACGGCGCCGCTGTCGGCGAGGACAAGGTGCGAGATCTCGTCGGCGCTCACGCGAAGAACCGCAAGATCGCTGTCCGGGTCGTCGCCCACCAGGTCCGCGGAGAGACTCCTGCCGTCGGCCAGGAGCACGCGAGGCGCGCCAGCGCCATGCACGACGTGGCTGTTGGTCAGCAGGTACCCATCGGGCGATATGAAGAATCCGGACCCTGCGCCCGCCGGCGACCCCGCGGCGCCGACCTCGATGTGGACGACCGCGGGGCGCGCCGCGGCAACCGCGGCCGAGACGGCGCCAGAATAGGCATCCAGCAGGGCCTCATCGGCCTGCCCGGGAGCGAGCTGCTCCAATGGTGATGCTGTCATGCGACAGGATGGGGGCTTCGCGCCCCTTTGCAAATCACTCGCACCGGCGCAACGAACCTGTTGCGCGCGGTAGCGGCGGCCGCCATTTTTGGCGCGATGTCGCAGAACTTCGACCCGCTCGCGTACCTCAGGGCCAACCCGGACGTGGCCCGGGCCGTCGACGAGGGGCGGATGACCTCGGCCTGGAGGCACTACGTCCAGTTCGGGCACGCGGAGAACAGGCCCGGCGTGCCCGAGGCCGTCCGGCGCAAGGTTGGCGCGGTCATGGCGGCCTCGGCGAAGATCCCTCCGTCAAGGCTGATTGCGCGCGTTCACGGGAGCAGCGACGCCGCCGGCTTCGAGCAGGTGGGCCGGGCCGCGGCCCTGGACATCTTCGCGGCGGTCGACGAGCGGATCAGCCTCGAGAATAGGCTCAGCATCCTGGACTTTGGCTGCGGCTGCGCCCGCGTCCTGCGTTTCATGGCGGAGCTCGCCCCGACGTCCAGGTTCCAGGGCTGCGACATCGACGGGGAGGCCATATCCTGGTGCCTGGCGAGCTATCCGCACGAGGTGAGGCGGGCCCGGTTCGCCTTTGCCCGAAACGGGGACCTTCCGCCCACGCCGTTCAAGTCCGACTCCTTCGACCTGGTCTACGGCATCTCGGTTTTCACGCACCTGCCCGAGGACCTCCAGCTCAAGTGGCTCGCGGAGTTGAGGAGGTTGGCGAAGCCCGACGGGCTCCTCGTGCTCTCGACCCAGGGCGGCGGCCTGATCCGGGACCAGCTGGGCGCCGAGGACCGCCGCACCCTGGACGGGCACGGGTTCTTCTACCACCCCTACGGGGGCACCGAGGGTCTGCCCGAGTACTACCAGGCGGCGTGGCATACGCGCGCCTACATCGACAGGGTGTGGTCCAGGTACTTTCACATCGCGGCGCACCTGCCCGCGGGCGTCGCCGACCACCAGGACCTGGTCCTGTGCGTGAAGCGCAGGCACCTGGCGGTCTGAGCGCCGCGCAGATGCAAATCGGCACTTGCTTCAGCGCCGAGGCCGGTGGGATCGTGCGCCTTTGACCCCTGGATTCAAACAGGCCGCCGGCGGGTGGGCCCGGGCGCTCCGGTGGCTCGCGTGCCTCGCCTGCGCGGCGCTCTTCGTCTGGAGCATCGCGCGCTTCTACATCCCGGGCAGGGGTTTCACATACCTGATCGAGTTCGGGGACCAGAAACGCGCGGTGTCGCTTCCCGAGCTCAAGGCGGCGGACCACGTCGAGATGCCGAGGTCCTTCGGCTACGACGCGCAGTGGTACGCCCAGATCGCGATGCACCCCCGCCTTGGGGATCCTTCGCTGCGGCGGGCGGTTGACAGGCTGCCCTACCGGGCCCGGCGCATCCTGTTCGAGTGGACCGCATGGGCGGTCGGCTTGGGCGACCCGGAGCGCGCCATGAACGTCTATGCGTTGCAGAACGTGGCCTGCTGGCTCGTGCTGGCCGTGCTCCTGTTCCGGTGGTTTCCGCCCTTGTCCTGGGGCAACTGCCTGAGGTGGGCGGCCGTGCTGTTCTCTTTCGGCCTGATATTCAGCGTGAGGCGCTCGCTCCTCGAGGGCCCGAGCCTGCTCTTGATCGCCGCCGCGATGGCGCTCCTTGAGTCCGGGCGGACCTGGGCGGGCGCGCTCGTCATGGGGATCGGGGGGCTTGGTAAGGAAACGAATGTCCTTGGCGCATGCGCCCTGAAGCCCCCCGGCACCCCGGCGCCCGCGGCGTGGAGGTCCTGGCTCGGGCAGGTGGCGCTCGTCCTTCTTCCCCTCGCCCTGTGGATGCTTTGCCTTCGCGCCTGGCTGGGGCGCGGCAGCGACGCCGGGCTCGACAACTTCGCGGCCCCGTTCGTCGGGCTGCGCAACAAGCTTGTCGACACGGCCTCGAGCCTCGTGGCCGACCTGCCCGGTTTCCCCACCGACGCGAAGCTGGACGCCCTGGTGCTTGCGGGCCTGCTCGTGCAGTTCCTCTTCTTCGCCTCCCGGATACGCTGGCGCGAGCCGTGGTGGCGCCTGGGCGCGGGCTACGCGTTCCTGCTGCTCTTCCTTGGGGACGCGGTCTGGCGGGACTATCCTTCGGCCGCCGCCCGCGTGCTCCTGCCGATGACGCTGGCCTTCAACGTCCTCGTCCCCCGGAGCCGCTGGTGGGCGCTGCTGCTGGTCGCGGGCAACATCGGAGTCGTTGGCTCGGCGAATCTCCTCAAGGCGCCGGAAAGCGAATCGCAATGCTTCACCCTGGAGGGCCCGAAGGAGCTCATTCGCAATAAAGTCGAGGGCACCCGGGTCGACATCACCTACGGCCCGCGCAACTGGTGGACGCCCGAAAGGTACGGGCCGCACTACTGGCGCTGGAGCCGGGGCGATTGCACGATCGCGATCCACAACCCGCAGCGCTTCGCGATCCGGGCCGACATAAGCTTCGGGCTCGCGCTCTCGGGCGACGACGAGCGCTCCGCCATCGTGACGCTGGGTGGCAAGACGGCCTGGTCCGGGAAACTGAAGCATGCGGCCGAAAACTGGGCCGCCTTTTCCGGAGTCGTGCTCAAGCCCGGCGACACCGTCCTTCTGTTCCAGAGCGACCGGCCGCCGACAGCCGCCGGAGGGGTGGACAGCAGGCAGGTCACCTTCAGCGTGAGGGACTTCAAGGTCGTGCTGAAGGAGCGGATCTGAGGCGGCCGCCCCGCGCCAGGCGGGGTGCGCGAGCCGGCCCGGCTAGGCCCAGAGGGTGCCGGAGGGAACCGTCCGGATCGCGGGCCCGAAGCTCGATATCTGCGGGAGGATCTCGTTGTGGTGGTCCCGGATCGCCTCGGCGCTCATCCTGGGCCGGTCGTTGGTCGTGTGGGCGTCGCCGGCGATCGTGACCGCGAATCCGAGCGACGCCGCGCGGCGCACCGTCGTGTCTATGCGGAACTCGGAGGCGCAGCCGCAGACGACGACCTCTCCGATTTCCTTCCGTGCGAGGAGATCGTGCAGCGGGGTCCCGAGGAACGAGTCCGTCGTCGTCTAGCGCACCCTTGTGTCTTGGGGCGTGGCCCGCAGCCTGGGGTCGAGCTCCCAGGCCGGCGAGCCGCGGACCAGGACCGGATCCTCCCCCTCGTGCTGCAGGATGAAGACCGGGGCCCCGCGGCTGCGCGCGCGCCGCAAGCCGGTTGATGCGGCCGATAACGGCCTCGGCGTCTCACGGGGCCGGGTTCGACTCGAAGAATCCCCGCTGGAGCTCTATGATGAGGAGTGCGGTCTTCATGCCTGGTGCGCCCGCCGGTGCGCCTCACGGGTCGCTGTCCTTCGCCATGGCCGTCTGGGCGCGCAGGATGTCGTGCAGCGTGACAAGGCCCAGCACCTTCCCGTTGGGCTGGTCGACCAGGACGACGATGCCGACATCCGACTCGATGAGCCTGGCCTGGAGCTTCTCCACGCTGTGCGATGGCAGGACCGTCACAGCGGGCGATAGTTTCGGCGCGACCCCCTCCCTCAGGGCGCGCAGCGCCTCGTCCCTGGCGAGGACGCCCACGAGACGCTCCCCCTCCACGACGGGAAACCGGGCGTACGCCGACTCCTTGAGCAGCTTCGCGAGGTCCACCGGGGCGAGGCTGCGCACGATCGTCGGCTCAAAGTTCGCGATGGCGGACGCAGGCAGCTGCTGCCAGCTTCGCAGGTCGCGCGGCGGCTGCACCTGCTCCAGGTTGACCCCGTCCTGCCTCAGGAGCTCGTCGTAGAAGCTGTGCTTGAGCATGCGCCGGCTTATGGTCTGGCTTACCAGGGCGCCCAGCATCAGGGCGGGCACGAGCCCGAACTCGTGCGTCATCTCGAACACGATGAGGACTCCGGTCACGGGGGCCCGAACCACCGCTCCGAGGGTGGCGCTCATGCCCACGACCGCGAGCGTGAGGAGGTCGGCCTGCGGCATGTGCGAATACAATCCGACAAGCCCGGCGACAACCACCCCGACCATCCCGCCGAAAAAGAGGGTGGGCGAGAAGATGCCCCCGCAGCCGCCGAAGCCGTAGCACGTGAACGTGGCTATGAACTTCGCCGCAAGCAGGATCGCTGCGATCTTCCAGCCGATGCCGCCCGCCAGCGCGTCGGACAGGTCGCCATACCCCAGGGCGAACACCCCGAGCCTGCCCGTTCGGCGGAACACGAGGACCCCGAGGCCCCATGTGATCAGCCCGCCCAGGACGGGCAGGGCCCAAGCGGGCAGGAAGCGCCTGCGCTTGCACTGGCCGCGCAGTCCGATCGAGGCCCTTTGGAAATACACGCCGGCCAGCGCGGCGAGCGCCGCCACCAGCGGGGTGAACACGTATCCGATCCATGTCGGGCTCTCCACGTGGGGAATCAGGAAGGACGGCTGGCTCCCTATGATCCCGTGCACCATGAAGGCGCCGAGGACCGACGCCAGCAGCAGGCCTCCCATGTAGCGGCTGTTCAGGTCGCCGATGATCTCCTCAAGGACGAACGCGATGGCGGCCATGGGCGTGTTGAATGCGGCTGCGAGGCCCGCGGCGGCGCCCGCCGCGGCGCCGAAGCGCCGGTTCTGCTTGGGCTCGCCGGCCAGCCCGCTCAGGTTCGAGGCGAGGGCGCCGGCCAGCTGCACCGACGGCCCCTCCCTCCCCAGGCTGCAGCCTCCGCCGATGCTCACGACGCCCGCGATGAATTTCACCCAGACGACGTTCCATGGGACGAAGCCGAAGTCCTTCCAGAACGCCGCCTTGAGCTGCGGAATGCCGCTGCCCGCCGCCTCGGGGCAGAAGGAGCTCAGAAGCCAGCCCACGGTCAGGGAGGCGGCGGTGATCACGAGGAAGCTGCCTATGAGGAATGTGGTGAATGACCTGTGCGACAGGGCGACGATGCCCCGCTGGTAGACCCCGTTCATCGCGAGCTGGAAGACCACCGCAGCAAAGCCCGCCGCGAGGCCATACAGGCACGTCAGGAGGACGGCGCGCGTGCGCCTGGGAAGATGCTGGTAGCGCTCAAGGACTCCTCGGACATTCATGAATGATGCGGGCCCAAAGGGTGCCAAGGCTTGCGCCTTTCACAAACTTTTTGGCGGCGCCCGGGCTGGCTGGCGCCTTTCGCGGTCAGTCCTCGCCTCCGGGCACCTTCAAATGCACGTACCTGAACGTGTGCGGCGCCGATGGGTCGACCATGGCGTCCGTGTTCGGGGCGACGGCCGCCCCGTTTGCCTGGGCCGGCCGGGCCGCGACGGTCGTGTTCCAGCCGTCGACGACGACCAGCGGGTCGTCGCCCTTCAGGTCGGCCTGGGAGGCCTCGATGCCGACCGACCTGCTCTCGCCGGGCAGCAGCGACACGTAGTTGCCCGTGTAGTAGACGGGAAGGATGCGCTGGCCCGAGCGCGCGCCCCGGAGCTGGACGTGGGCCATGAGCGCCACGCCCTTCGTCGGATTGGCCAGGGTCAACTCGAGCAGGCAGAGCCCGCCCGCGTCGTGCCTGGCCACGCTGGCGTCGAGGGTGACTTCCTTGAGCCTGTTCAGGTCCTGGAAATCGTCCGGATGCTCGGGAAGCGACCGCCAGTAGAAGTTCTCGGAGACGAGCCTATTCTGGGAGTCGCGCAGCTCGAGCCTCACGAAATGGACGGGGGAGAGGCCCGGCTTCCACGCGACAGCCCCGATGTCCGTCGCGGCGCAGGGCGCGGCCGTCAGTGAGGCCTCGCCGCGGGAGTTGACCGTGCCGTCCAGGTTCACGACCAAGATGGTCGCCCGCGCTCCCTTCAGGGGCGTCGGCAGGTTGTTGACCACCATCACGTGCCAGTCGTCCTCGTTCATCTGGATGTGCACCGGCTCGCAGGCGAGGCGGGACGCGAAGAGGGACGAGTTGGGCTCGAGGTCGTAGCTGTACAGCTGCCAGACGAAGCTTGGCTGCGCGGGGTTGCTCATCCAGGTGAGCACGCCCGTGCAGGGGTGGAAGAGCTTGGCGTTTCGCCCCTCGTACATGGCGCGGAAGGCCTCGAAGTTGGCGAGCTGGGCCTTCCGGACGAAGTCGGGTAGGTTGACGAGCTCCCCGAAGCGCGAGGCCAGCACCGCCGGGTAGCGCAGCCCGTCCTGGGCGCCGCGGCACAGGTCGTGCTCCGCCCAGTCGTCGTTGATGCTCTCCCAGTCCCGCTGGGGCATCATCGCGCGGACGGCCTCGAGCGTGGGCACCGAGACGCTCCCGACCTCGGTCTTGAACGCCTCCTTGAAGACGTAGTACTGGCGCGGAGGCCGGTAGAAGTACGGCCCGCCGGAGTTGACGCCCCTGCCCGACGTGGAGCTCGGCTGGTAGAGCCTGGTGGGGTCCAGCTCGCCCATCTGCTCCTGGATCGCCTTGTCGATCACCGGCGGGGCGAAGCCCTCGTTGCGCGCGCACCAGAGGGCGATGGACGGGTGCTGGCGGAACCTCAGGATCTTCTCGCGCACGTTCGCCATATACAGGCCCGTGTCCTCCGGGTCCGGCCCGTCGAAGGGGTTCGGCTGGAAGAACTCGTCCCAGAGGAGGATCCCGTACTTGTCGCACAGCTCGTAGAAGTCCTCGCCCGTGCTCTGCCCGACCCAGTTGCGGATCATCGTGTAGTTGGCGAGCTGGTGCATCCGGATCTGCGCCTCCAGGCGGGACCGCGGGATGCGCTTCATCGCCTCGTCCATGCCCCAGTCCCCGCCCTTGGCCATGACGGGGACTCCGTTCACGGACAGGGTCAGGTTCTCGCTGCCCGGGACATGGTAGGTGATCTTGCGGATGCCGAAGGTCACGTCGGCGGAGTCGGACACGCCCGAGTCCGTCTCGAACCTGAGGCTGAGCGTGTAGAGCTCCTGGGCGCCGTAACCGTTGGGCCACCAGAGCCGGGGATTGAGCACGTGCAGCTGGGGCGTGCCGGCGGGGGAGAGCCTGACCAAGCGCGCCTCGTTGGGCCGCAGGCTGACCGGCTCCCGGAAAGAGATGCCCCCGCACCGGCCGACAAGGAAGCCCGACTGCGGTTCGGCGGTCACGTTTCGGACGGTCGCCTCGAGCGTCAGGTCGGCGGAGTCCGTGCGCGGAAGGGGCAGGTCCGAGACGACGTAGGGGTCCCGGATGGCCACGGGGCCGGTCGAGGAGAGGGTCACCTTCTGCCAGATCCCGGTGTCCCGGTCGCGGATGCCCGGAATCCAGTCCCAGCCGATGCTGCACAGGAAGGTCGGGCCATCGAGCGCGCTGTTGCCCCCGTTGCTTCCGGTGCCGGAGTAGACCGTCTTCTCGTGCGTGTAGCCCGGGTTGGGCTGCGGGAACACGTGGACGGCGATGGTCGCATCACGGCCCGCGGCCAAGACCGGCGTGACATTGAAGGTTCCGCGGGAGAAGGCGCCCTTGACCTCGCCGACCCGCTGGCCGTTCACCCAGACCTCGGCCACGTAGTTGATCCCCTCGAAGTTGAGCCACACCTGGCGCCCCGCATAGTCCGCGGGCACGGCCACCTGCGCCCGGTACCAGTAGGACGTGCGGCACAGGCTGTCCGGGATCCTGTCCGGCCGGTTGTTCTCCCCGTAGAGCGGCTCCGGGTAGACGCCGTCGTCCACGAGCGACGTAAGCACGGTCCCTGGCACCGTGGCGCGGTGCCAGCCCGTCGGGACGTACGAGGCCTGGGACAGGGAGTCGCCGGGCTCGGTGATCCGCGCCGCATCGCTCAGCTGCCAGCCGCCCACCTCGACCGGGCCCGGCATGGCGGCGGGCGGCCCGCCCCGGGCCTCTGCGGTAAAGGAGGCGGCCGCGGCCGCGAACACTGCCAGGCCAAGGGCCCGGACATGGGAAAGGAGAGGTTTCATGGTGATAAGGCGGTCACGCGGGTATTGGCGGCGGAGGGGCGTCCGTCGCCCGGCCGGCCCGGTACCCGTAGGCGCCGTAGAACGCGACGTAGGCGAACGCCACCATCGGGACCACGAACGAGTGCTGGATGCCGAAGCGGTCCGCCAGGGCGCCCTGCAGCGGCGGCAGAACGGCGCCGCCGAGGATCGCCATGACGAGGAGCGACGACGCCTGGCTCTTCAGGGCCCCCAGGCCCTCGATCGCGAGCGAGAAGATGTTGGACCACATGACCGAGCAGAACAGCCCGATCCCCAGGACGGACCACATCGCGAGACCGCGCGAGGCGAACATGCCCGCCGCAAGAAGTGCGATGTTTATGATCCCGAACAGGGTGAGCATCCGGTTGGGGCTCGCGGAAACGGCGAAGAAGGCGACGAGCAGAAGCACGAGGTACACGCCGTAGTGCCTCGCGGGCGGCACGCCGGCGTAGTAGGCGACGACCCCGGTCGCGGCGACCGGCACGCACACGACAAGCAGGTTTCTGAGCCAGCCCCGCAGCTCGCTCATGGCGATGGCGCCCATGAAGCGCCCGATCATCAGTCCACCCCAGAAGAAGGCCAGATACTTGCTCGCGGCCTCATGGGGTATGCCCCCCATCTTGGGCGTGCCCAGGAAATTGATGACCGCGCTGCCCACCGAGACCTCCCCGCCCACGTACATGAAGATCGCGAGCATCCCCAGCACGGTGTGGGGGTACCTGAGCGCGCCCAGGTCGCGTCCCACCCGCTCGGGGTTTGCGAAGTCGGGCAGGTGGGCGGCCTTGAAGGCGACGGCCAGGAGGACGAACACGGCGGCGAAGCACAGGTAGGGGACCTTCACCGAATCGGCGCCGTTCGCTCCGGGCCTGTTGAACAGGCTGAATATCATCCAGCCGCCGATTATCGGGCCGATCGTTGTGCCGAAGGAGTTGAACGCCTGAGACAGGTTGAGCCGGCTCGAGGCCGTGCGCTCGGGCCCCAGAATCGTCACGTAGGGGTTGGCCGCGATCTGGAGCATGGCGAAGCCCAGGCCCACGATGAACAGGGCGCACAGGAAGAAGGGGTACGAGGTCATGACCGCCGCCGGGTAGAAGAGCGCGCTGCCGACCGCGGAGGCCACGAGCCCGATGATGACGCCGTTCTTGTAGCCGATGCGGTTTATCGGGTCGCCGGACACCATCGAGACGATGTAGTAGGCCAGGGCGCCTGCGGCATAGGCCCCGAAGAAGGCGAACTGCACGAGCATCGCCCGGAAATAATCGAGCTCGAACGCCTCCTTGAAACGCGGGATCAGGATGTCGTTCCACACGGTCATGAACCCCCACATGAAGAAGAGGACCGTCATCACGGCGAAGGGGCCGCGGTACGTCTGGCGGGAATGGCTCGGGGTGGCGGGGCTGGTCGGGATTGCCATGGCTCCCACTCCCCGAGATTTGGCGGGGCGCGTCAACTTCCGATCTGGGAGAAGCTTTGCCGGGAAAACCGTCGGTTTTGGCCGGAATCAGCGGGACTTCTCAGTGTCCTTGCGCGACAGATTGTTCTCGGCTCTGCGCGCCGCCTATTTCATTTTGGCGCACGCTGCCGCCTTCCGTGCGTCCGCAACCCCATGGAAGGCAGCCCCGTCCAATCATGAAACGAGTCATCGCGCCGCTCGCACTTATGGCCGCCCTCCCGTTCACATCGCCCCAGCTATCCGCGCAGCAGTCCGCCGACCTTAAGGCGGCCCCCTACCGGGACCCGTCCCGCCCCGTGGAGGACCGCGTGTCCGACCTGCTGGGCCGGATGACCCCGCAGGAGAAGGCGGGCATGCTGGCGGGCTCCGGGTGGATGGAAAGCCAGCCCGTCGCAAGGCTCGGCATCCCGGAGATCAGGATGGCCGACGGCCCCGCCGGGGTGCGCAACTGGTCCGGGCCATCGGCGGTGACGAACGACCCCAAGGCCAAGTTCGCCTCGACCGCCTTCCCCGCGGGCATAACGCTCGCCTCGAGCTGGGACGTTGAGCTTGCGGGCAGGCAGGGCAGGGCGATCGCGCAGGAGGTGAAGGCCCTGGGCCGCGACATGATCCTCGGGCCCACGGTCAACATCAACCGCGTGCCGCTCTGGGGAAGGAATTTCGAGGGATTTGGAGAGGACCCGTACCTGGCCGCCCGCCTGGCCGTGGCGTGGGTCAGGGCGGTGCAGGCCGAGGGCGTGATACCGGCGGTCAAGCATTTCGCTGCGAACAACCAGGAGTTCGAGAGGCACCGCATCGACGAGAAGGTGGACGAGCGCGCACTGAACGAGATCTACTTCCCGGCGTTCAAGGCGGCCGTGCAGGAGGCCGGCGCCTGGGCGGTCATGTCCGCGTACAACAAGGTGAACGGGCAGTCGTGCGCGGCGAACCGCCACCTGCTCACGGAAACCCTTCAGAGGGCCTGGGGCTTCAAGGGCTTCGTGATATCGGACTGGGGCAGCACGTACAGTACAGCGGGCACCATCAACGCTGGGATGAACCTGGAGATGCCGGGGGGCGAGCCGATGCGCTCATGGCTCGCGCAGCCCCAGGCCCAGAAGGACGGCAACGGCGCCGGCTGGCTCGAGGCGGGCAAGGTGCTCGCGGCGGTCGCCGCCGGGCAGGTGAAGCAGGAGGCCGTGGACGACTCGGTGCGCCGCCTGCTCAGGGTCATGTTCAGCGCCGGCCTGTTCGACGCGCCGCACCGCGGCGGCGCCATCGACACCCAGGAGCAGCGCGCCGTCGCCCGGCGTGCCGCGACCGAGGGCGTGGTCCTGCTCAAGAATGCCGGCGGGCTGCTTCCCCTGGGCGGCCCCGGCGTGCGCTCGCTGGCCGTCATCGGCCCCAGCGCGGCGGTCGCCCGCACGGGCGGGGGGGGCAGCTCGTTCGTCACGTCGAGCTACGTCGTCACGGCGCTGGACGGAATCCGGGAGGCGGCCGGCCCGCAGGTACAGGTGCGCTACGCCCTTGGGGCGGCCATGCAGGGCGAGGACGCCGCCGCTCAGACGCCCGAGGCCTGCGCGTCGCTGCGCGCCGAGGCCGCGGCGCTCGCCGCAAGCTGCGACGCCGCGGTCGTGGTTGTCGGCAACTCGAGCAAGATCGAGTCCGAGGGGTTCGACCGCACCTCGATGGACCTTCCGGCAAACCAGGACGCGCTCATTGAGGCGGTGGCCGCGGCTAACCCGAGAGTCGTCGTCGTGATCGTCGCCGGTGCGCCGGTCACGATGACAAGGTGGGTCGAGCGCGTCCCCGCCGTCGTATGCGCGTGGTACGGCGGCCAGGAGGAGGGCCACGCCATCGCCGACATCCTGCTCGGCCTGCAGAACCCGTCGGGCAAGACGCCGGTCACCTTCCCCGTGCGCCTCGAGGACGCGACGGCCTACGGAAGCTACCCCGGAGAGAACCTCCACGTGGCGTACTCCGAGGGCATCTACGTGGGATACCGCGGCTTTGAGAAACGCGGCGTCCAGCCGCTCTTCCCCTTCGGCCACGGCCTCTCGTACACGACGTTCAGCTACGGCGACCTCTCGGTCGGCCCGGCAAGGGTCGCGAAGGGGGGAACGGTCCAGGTGGCCCTTACGGTGCGCAACAGCGGCGCGCGCGCGGGCGCTGAGGTCGTGCAGGTCTACCTCCACCAGGCGCGCTCGAGCGTGGACCGGCCGCAAAAGGAGCTGAAGGGCTTCTGCAGGGTCGAGCTGGCCCCGGGAGAGTCCCGCCGCGTGGCCGTGGACCTGGACCAGGGGGCGATGTCGTACTTCGATCCGTCGAGGAACGGCTGGGTCGCCGAGCCGGGCTCGTTCGACGTCCTGGTCGGATCCTCCTCCGCGGACATCCGCCTCACGGGGTCATTCGAGCTGGGCAATGAGTGAGCGCGGCGCGCCGTCAGCCCGCTGACGCCGGAGCCTTGGCGCGACGAAGGGCCGGCTGGGCTGGAATCTGCCGGGCGCAGCGCAGGAAGCGCTCCGCCGCGGCCGTCAGCCCCTCGCGCGACCAGGCGGCGCCCACCACGAGCGGCTCCTGCGCGGGCGACAGCGGGATCAGCCTGAGGCGCGCCCCGACCGAGCATGCGAGCGATTGGGTCGTCAGAGCCAGGCCGTAGCCAGCCTCCACCGCCGCGACCATGCTGGCGCCCCCCTCGTGCTCCTCGACGATGTGCGGGCGGCCCTTCACCTTGGCGAAAAGGCGCGCCAGGTACTCGTGGTACTCGGGATAGTCGCGCCGGCTGTACGCGACTAGCGGCTCCCGTGCGACGCGCTCGACGGAGATCGAGCGCAGGCGCGCGAAGGGATGGCCGGGGGGCACCGCGAGGCATATGGCGTCCCTGACCAGTTCCTCGAACTGCAGCCCGCGAAGCATCGCCTTCGTTGGGCGCACGAGAAACGCGATCTGCAGCGACCCCTTCCGCAGCCCGGCGAGCAGCTCCTCGGTGGACAGGTCGTGGAGCCTGACGCGCACCTCGGGCAGCTCAGCCTGGAATGCGCGCAGGGCGGGCGGCAGGATCCGCACCGTTGGAGTCGGGGCGTAGCCCACGTGGAGCTCGCCGCGCAGGCCGGTCGCGACGGACCTCGCCGCCTTGACCGCATCCTCCGCCCGCAGCAGGACGGCGCGGGCCTCGGCCAGGAAGGTGCGGCCGGCCTCGGTAAGGCGCACGGACTTGGCGCCTCTGCTGAGGAGCGGGAACCCGAGCTCGTCCTCGAGGTCGCGGATCTGCCGGCTCAGGGCCGGCTGCGACACGTGCAGCCTGAGCGCCGCGCGCGAGACGTTCTCCAGCTCGGCGGCGGCGACAAAGTAGCGCAGGTGGCGCAGTTCCATGGATCGCACCGAGCATACCTTCCGGCTATGCTGAGGCAAGAATCATGGTCTTTCCCCAATCGCGGGCCCCTGTGGCACACTGTGGCCATGACAAACATCCGAAGAGCCGATGACCGGGGCCACGCGAACCACGGCTGGCTCGACACCTACCGCACGTTCAGTTTCGGCGACTACCACGAGCCCCGATGGATGGGCTTCCGCAGCCTGCGGGTGATCAACGACGACCTCGTAATGCCCGGCAAGGGCTTCGCGATGCACCCGCACCGCGACATGGAGATAGTGACCTACATTCTGAGCGGGGCCCTCGAGCACAGGGACTCGATGGGCAATGGCCGCTTGATCCGCGCGGGCGACGTCCAGTACATGGCCGCCGGCACGGGCATCAGGCACAGCGAGGTCAATCCGTCCGGCGACGAGGCCGTCCACCTGCTGCAGATCTGGATCCAGCCCGACCGCATGGGGATGGCGCCGCGCTATGCGGACAAGTCGTTCGCCCAGGCCGCGCAAGGCGCCCTGCACCTTGTCGCAAGCAAGTCGGGGCGCGACGGATCGATCGCCATCAACCAGGACGCCGACCTTTGGCTGGCGAAGCTCGGCGCGGGCCAGAGCATCGCGAAGCGCCTGGCCGCGGGCCGGCACGGATGGCTGCACGTTGCCGAAGGCGACGTGACGATGAACGGCACGGCCCTGGGAGCGGGCGACGGCGCCGCCCTGGGACCCGGGACGGCGCTGGACCTGGGCGCCAGGAAGCCGGCGCAGATCCTCCTCTTCGACCTTAACTGACCAGAAAAAAATGAGCACCACCACAACCGTATCCATCGTCTATTTCTCCGGCTCGGGCCACACGACCAAGCTGGCCGAGGCCGTAGCCAAGGGCGCCTCCTCCATCGCCGGCACGGCGGCTAAACTCATCCCCCTTTCGGGGGAGCACATTGCGAAGGGCCGCTACGAGAACGAGGCCGTCCTCACGCAGCTGGACGCAAGCGACGCGATCATTTTCGGAAGCCCAACCTACATGGGCGGCCCCGCGGCGCAGTTCAAGGCGTTCGCCGACGCGACGGGGGGAAAATGGTTCGCGTCCGCCTGGCGCGACAAGCTTGCCGCCGGCTTCACCGTCTCAAACAGCCCGAGCGGCGACAAGCTGAGCACGCTCCAGTACCTCTTCGCGCTGGCCATGCAGCACGGCATGGTATGGGTTGGTCTCGGAGAATTGCCGATGCAGCCCAATGGGACCAACCGCCTCGGAAGCTTCATGGGCGCGATGGCGCAGGCCGGTTTCGATTCCCCGGAGATCGCCCCGAATGCCGAGGACAAGGCGACCGGCGAGGTGCTCGGGCGGCGCGTGGCGACGCTCGCGGCGAGGCTTCGCGGGTGAACCCTGAACCTGTTTTCCCAACCCAATAAGATCCATGAAAACACTCAGACTCCTTTGCAACACCGATGAGGGCGTCGCGCCCCTCGTGGCGCGGCTCGCGCTCGGCCTCGTCATGTTCCCCCACGGCGCGCAGAAGGCTCTAGGCTGGTTTGGCGGCTACGGCTTTAGCGGCACCATGGGCTTCTTCACGGGCACCATGCACATCCCGGCGCCGTTCGCATTCCTCGCTATCGCGGCCGAGTTCGCGGGCTCGGTTGCGCTCGTGCTGGGCCTGTTCAGCCGCGTCGCGGCGCTCGGGATCGGGACGAACATGGTCGTGGCCGTGCTGACCACGCACGCCGCAAACGGCTTTTTCATGAACTGGTTCGGAAACCAGAAGGGCGAGGGCATCGAGTACCACATCCTCGCCCTCGGCCTCGCGCTCATCGTCCTTGTCAGCGGCGGCGGAAGGGCCTCGCTCGACGGGTTCGTGGCCAGGAGGGCCTGCGGTGAGTGAGGCACAACCCACACGGGATGCCTCCAGGCCCGGGCAGGCCGGCGGCGCGGGCGCCGCGAAGGGCGCCTTCAAGCCGCTGCCAGCGGACTCGAGGGTCAGGATCGGCCACGTCCACCTGAAGGTGTCCGACCTGGAGCGGTCCCTGGCCTTCTACCGCGATGTTCTGGGCTTCTCCGTCACGCAGCGCATCGGATCGCAGGCCGCGTTCCTGTCGGCGGGGGGCTACCACCACCACCTTGGGCTCAATACCTGGGAGAGCGGGGGCGGGAAGCCGCCGGCGCATGGCTCAACCGGGCTCTACCACGTGGCGATCCTGTATCCGACGCGCGCGGAGCTGGCCGACGCCTTGCGTCGGCTCGTGCGGGCCGGCGTCGCCCTGGAGGGCGCCGCGGACCACGGCGTGAGCGAGGCGGTCTACCTGCGCGATCCCGACGGCAATGGCGTGGAGCTCTACCGGGACAGGCCTCCCGAGCAGTGGCCCCGCACCGCCTCGGGCGAACTCTCCATGGTCACCGACCCCCTGGACCTTGAGGACCTCCTGCGGGCTGGCTAGGCCAGCTTCGCGTCGAGCGTGATCGTCGCGTTCAGCGCGCGCGATATGGGGCAGTTGGCCTTCGCCTTGGCGGCAATCTCGGCGAACGTCGCCGCGTCGATGCCGGGCACCTTCGCCTGAAGCGCGAGGTGCGAGGCCGTTATGGTCCAACCCTTCGGCGGGACGTTGTCGAAGTTCACCTCGGCCGTCGCGTCGAGACGCTCGGGCGTGAAGCCCGCCTCGCCCAGGGCGCCCGACAGAGCCATCGCGAAGCAGCCCGCGTGCGCCGCCGCTATCAGTTCCTCGGGATTGGTGCCCGCCCCCGAGGCGAAGCGCGAGCCGAACGAATACTCGGTGTTGCTGAGGGCGCCGCCCGGCGCCGTCAGCGTGCCGACGCCTGCCTTGAGGGAGCCCTTCCAGACTGCGGATGCGGAGCGTTTCATGATCTTTAAGAGTCTGCCTGATTGCCGCGCGGCGCAAGCGGGACCGCGAAAAGGGCGGGGGCCCCTTTACTGGACCTCGTAGACCTCGACCAGGGCGACGCCCGAGTCTGCGCCCTGGCCCTGCACCTGGGCCGTGTAGGCGCCCGGGGGGAGCGTCACAAGAACCGCGGAGTCGTGGCTCGAGGGGTCCTGCCACGGGAAGGCCCCCACCGAGGCGGCGGCGGCCGCGATGGCGGGGTTGCCGTTCCATCCGCTGTTTGACGCGAAGGGGCTTGGCGAAGCGCCGCTGAAGACCTGGATCTGGGGATCGGGCAGGGCGCCGGCCACGCCAAATGGCGAGAGGGCCGGCCCGGATGCCCGGATGAGGACGGTCTTCGAGGTGGAGCCTCCCACGACAAATCCCGCGATCAGGATATTGGCGCCCGTGCCCACCCAGGCCCTCGCCGAGACGTTGGTGAGGTGCGGGATGGAGGAGGTGTAGCTTCCCTGCGGGGTCGCGTCGTAGACCTCAGCGAGGGCCACGCCGGTGTCGCCGCTCGCGCCAAGCACCTCGACGGTGTGCGAGCCCATGTGGAATTCGTGCACGAACGCGGAGTCGAGGCTCGCGGGGTTCGTCCATGGGAACGCCCCAACCGCGGCGGCGGTCTGCGCGATCGTCGCGTTCCCGTTCCAGTTTGTGACGAGCCGGGTCGCCGGGGCGGGGGATCCGACGAACGTCAGCTGCAGCTCGGGGTCAGCAAGCGCATCGGTGATCCCGAAGGCCTGCAGCGCCGGGCCGGAGGCCCGGATCAGCAGGTCCTGGGCTCCCGAGGCCTGCTGGCCGCCGACGACAAACCCCGCGATCAGGACGTTGCTTCCCATGCCCACTATGGCCCTGGCCGAGACATTGGTGAGTCGGCCGACGTCCGTCGTGTCGAGCACCGTCAGCACGGCCGGCGCCGAGGTCGTCGCCTCGGTGGCGCTCGTCAGGACGCAGGCGTACGAACCCGCGTTCGCGGTTCCTGCGGCGGTCACGACGAGGGTGTCGGCGGCCGAGCCGGAGACGGTGGCGCTGCCGCTGGGGCCGTCCGACAGGGCGGCCCCGTTGAGATACCACTGGTACGCGGCCGAGCCCCCGGCCAGGGTGGCGCTGAATACGACCGTCGTCCCCGGGGCTATGGTCTGCGAGGCGGGCTGCGTGGCGAAAGCGGGAGCGACCCCCTGCGCCTGGCTCGTGCCCACCGCCGCGCCCGAAGCATCGGTCGCGACCACCTCCACGTAGCTGTACAGGCCCTGGACGGTCGTCGATGTGTCGAGTCCGTTCCATGCCATGGTGCCGACCTCGCTGAGCGCGCCCGGGGCCGATCCGCCGAGGATGGTCCAGGTGGCGACCTGGGTCGCGCCGTTCCACACCGCATGGACCGCGGTCGTCCCGGCGCCATTCGTCTGGGCCAACACCGATGGGCTGCCGGTGGGCGTGGCGGCCCACGGGAATCGGTAGGACCTGTAGTCGTTGTAGCCCGGGGGAAGGCTTGCATCGTAGATCAGGTTGCCGTTCGGGTCGAACTCCGAGTACCGGCCGAGGATGCCCCAGCCGACGAACGTGTCCCCGTTCGAGAGGGCCTGCCCGTCGCCCTCCGCCGGGACGGATAGCCCGTCCGGGTGCTGGATCGACCTCACGAGCGTCGCCGTCATCGTGGTGTCGTCGTGCTGCACCCAGATGACCCGGGATGCCGGCAGGACGGGGACTCCGTCCGACTCGTTGTCAAAGATGCGGATCGTCTGCGAATCGACCGCCACCGCGTTGTGCTGCCAGGCGAACGGCAGACCGGGGCCAAGGGTGAAGTCGGTGCTCTTTCCGCCGAGCCTCCATATGACCGCGCCCGTGGTCCGGTTAACCTTGTATACGGTCCACGTGTGGCGCGACGAGACCAGCAGGTTGCCGTCGGTGTCCAGGTTCACCGAGTTGATGTGGAAGTAGTCGTATGCGCCCGACGACGGCGCCCCCACGTAGCTGTCGGACAGGGGGACGTGGTCCAGGCTGTGCCATTCGAAGACGACCGCCCCTGTGGCGATGTCTATCTCCTGGACTATGCCCTCGACCACCGTCCCGTTCGCCGGGCCGCCCATGGAGGAGAGGTCCATTGGCACGTTGGCATACACCGTGATCAGGGCGGTGTTCTGCGGCGTAACGAGGAACTCGTGGAGGTCGGCGTTGTATCCGTTGCCCGCCTGGAAGCTCGCGATGACGTTGTAGGACGTGTCGCAGATGTAATCCGTGGTCGACCCCGGCACGGTCACCTGGAAACCGGTTCCCTGCCCCCAGGTAAGGACGGTCTTTCCCATGTAGGTCTGCACCCTGAGGTCAGACGACACCTGGCCGGCGGGAAGCGGAAGGAACCAGACGGCCCTGCCCTGGCTGTCGACGATCTCGGGGCCGGTGCTCGCGACCTCGTCAGGCGGGAGTGCACCGAGAGGGGAGGGCGTCAGAAAAATCATCCCGGCAGCAACCTGGGTGCTGTTCTGGCTTATCGAGATGGGGGGCGGGGTCGTGCTCTGGGCCGAAGCGGCGCCGGCCGCTCCAAGAGATGCCACCCACACGAGCAACGAGAGAAACCGTCCACCTAGCCGCCCTCTCGCGCAAGGGGCGGCCGTCACCCATGGACTGGACGGGTGGCAGTGCATGGTCACCGGTACATAAGTGATACGGACGCCCGAAATTCGAAATGGTTACAGGAATGTTACGGACCCAGTGGCCGGCCTGCACAGGGTTTGCGGCTGAGCACCGCAGCCCTAGCGCACGAATCCCGGGCGCCGATCCCTTTGCACGGCGCGCAGGCCCGCGCCATGCTGCCTAGCGGCAGAACTTGATCAGAGGCGCGATGTCGCCGGCGTCCGCGCGCCGCAGCGCATCAATATAGAGGCGTCGCGCCATCCCCGGCTTGGCTGAGCTGGCCTTCACGCCCCATGAGAGGGCGGGTCCGCCCCATGCGGCCAGGGCGGAGTCCGCAAGGAGCCGCGCATGGCGGCCGTTTCCATTGACCCACGGATGGATGACGACCATGCGGTAGTGCATCCGGATCGCCGTTTCCTGGGGAGGGTAGACGTGGTGGACGAACTGATAATGGGCGTCCATGAGGGCATTGTGGACGCCCTCGATGATCCGGTAAGGCTCCCATCCCAGGTTGCGTTCCGTGGTCCGGTATTTCCCGGCCCATTTCCAGACCTTGTTGAACATCCTCTTGTGGAGCTCCCGGGCGAAGTCGTCGCGCAGCGCCTTTGCCCGGCGAAGCACCCTCGGGTTCATCGCCCATTTCCTCGCCGTGTCGATGTTCAGCCGCTCGTTCGCGTCGAGTTCCGCGTGCGTCAGGATGCTCAGCTTTAGGCCAAGCTGCTCGTCCGGCGTAAGCGACGTGCGGCCATCCCTGGCGATGATCGCGTGGCTCATTCGGGTTCGCTCTTAGGCGCCGGAAGGCGCGGCACCTGGCCCTCGAGGGCCATCGAGTGCTCCGTGGCCTTGCGCAGTCCCAGGTCGGGATCGTACTTGGCCGACAGTTCCGTGAAGGTCGCGGCGATCGCCTTCTTCGGTACGAGCGCGTAGATCAGGTCGCAGTCGAGCGCGCCGGCCGCCCGCCGCAAGGTCTCCAGGGAAACCCTCTCGGTCTGTTCGCGCACCTCGATGTTCGCATACGCCTGCTGCTTCATGCCCAGCCTCTTGGCCATCTGGCTCTGGGTCATGTGCAGCGCCTTTCGCGCGGCGCGCAGCCATCCCCTGGTGGGCTTTGACGCGGGCGCCGTTGAGATGTTGCCTGAGATGGCAACGTCGAGGGCCTGAACGAGGACTTTTCTGGGTTCACCCATACAACGTAAGAGATGTGATGATAGCTAAAAAGACAATCTAAAAGATGTAATATTGGTCCATAATACAACAGTAAAGATGTAATCAGCCTTCCAGCGCGAGGGAGTCAATTCATTGCGGTGACGCTAACTTCGGAGTTTATAAACACATTAAACCGGTTTAACCTGTCTTAGTGAAAAAGATCGAGATCAGCGACGAAGTCTATGAGGAGCTCAAGAAGCTGACGTCCGGTTTCCACCAGAGCCCGAATGACGTGCTCGCGGATTTGCTCAACGTGCGCTCCCTGCCTGATTCAGCTGATGAGCCGCTCGTCGGATACCTGCTTAGCGCCGAGTTCCGCACGAAGTTCTCCGACGCAGACAAGTACCTGGCAATCCTCGGCTGGATCGCGGCCAGGCACTCATCGGAATTCAAGGGATTCATCCTGTCGTTGTCCGGCAGTCCGAGCGGCCGGCGCTTCCTTGGGATGACGCGCGAGGAGATCGTCGAGCAGTGCCGGCACAATCAGGCCCGGCAGATCCCCAGCACGCACTACTGGGCGATCATGAACATCGACACTGCGACAAAGAGGCGGTTCTTGTCTCGCGTGCTTGAGTTCATCGGCTACCGCGAGGGGGTCATCGACTTCGCATGCGGCGTCATCGGGATCCGCCGCCCGCCCAGGCGGGCCGGGGCGTTGTCGATTCTTAGGTCAAACTGAACGACTGGGTGCGCGCGGCGCCTGTTCGATCGCCGCAGCGTCGCACGGCTCGGGATCGCGGCGTGCCAGGTTGAGATCCTGTTCCGGCTCTCGCTGCCCCCCGCCCGCCGGAGGAAGGCAAGAAAGGCGCAGGCGGCCGCAAAGGACAGGCTCAAGCGAGGGGAAAAACGGGGCAGATATAGGGGAGGCGGGTTTTACAAAATTATTATAGAAACTCCTGCTATAATACGGGGTAGCAATGCAAACGTCCCAGCTACCCCAGACCCACAGGGACCACGAACTGACGAGCACCCAGCGCATCGTGGATGCCGTGCTGGCGCTGAGCCAGGGTGATCCGTGGGGAGCCGGAGGAACACACGTGCTTAACGCCGTCGAGCAGGAGATCGCGGCCTATCGGCTGAATGAGGCCGACGCCCTGGCGGACGAATGGAGGGCGAGCGAGTGCCGTGCGCAGGTGCGCGCCGCCGAATTGAGGCTGCGGTCGGAGGAGTTTCGAGAGGAGTCGGGACTGAGGCCGTGGGGGCTTCTGGTTAGCACGGCCGGCGCCATTGCGCTGACCGACGACGAGGGATACTCCCCCCTGCACTGGGCGGCGGAGAACAACGCGTGGTACGCGCTCCCGGAGTCGGCGCTGACGGCGGATGCAATGCTTCAGGCAAACGCGCGCAACGAGACCCCGTTCGAAATGGCGGCAAAGAGGCATGCCCTGCACAACATCAGCGAGGAGGCCCTGACGAGGCTCGCGGGTTCGCGCAACCGGGCGGGGGACACCCCGCTGCACCTTTCGGCGCGAGGCGGCTACCTGCTGACGCTGCCGAGGTTCCTAAAGACCGAGGAGCTGCTGGCCCTTGAGGACGCGGAAGGCATCTCGGTGCTGGAGCGCCACCGCCGGGCCACGCAGGCTTCGGGTTGAGAGACGCGGGCGACGCCCCCGGCCGCCGAGACGCGCCAAGAGCCGGTTCTTCCAGGCCCAGGAGGGCGCCCGCGACCCCTTGGCTCAACCTCAGGACTGGCGCGCCGGACTCCGGGTCACGCGGCGCCCGGATCATGCCCTAACCCGCGGCGCGCCGGCGGCGGCGCAGGATGATGCCGGCCAGGGATACGCCTGCAAGAATGGCCCCGTAAGTGGCGGGCTCCGGGATCGGCATGATCTCATGCAGGTTCTCGGGCCCGTCCGTGTTGGTGTTCCAGTAGGTCTGGTTGCCGGAGAATCCGCTGAACACGATCTGGTTGATCGGCGCCGATCCCATGGTTCCCGGGCTGCTGTTGCTGTAGAAGTAGTCGGTCCCGTAGGTCCAGTCGCCAACCGAGAGCTGGGCGCCCGCGGAGAGGGTCACGCCGCTCACCGCGAAAATCGAGGCGGCTGGGCTGGCAAAGTCGACTATCGAGGAGGACGTGACGCTCAGGCTTCCGAAGGTGTCCGTGGTCCCGTTGAGCCTGAGCGTGCCGCCCGCGAGCACGATGTTGAGGCCCGAGTCGCTGAAGTTCGCGCCGAGCGTCAGGGTCTCGCCCGCGCCCAGAGTCAGGGTGCCGGTCCCGGTGATCGTGCCGCTGAGAACGGCGGAGCTTCCCGTCAGCGTTAGGGCCCCCGCCGATCCAAAGGACAGGGTGCCCGCGTTGTTGAAAACTCCGGTGAGCGCGTCACTCGTGCCGTTCAGCGCCAGGGTTCCGCCGGAGTTGACCGTGATTGCTCCGCTGGTCGCGAGGGAGTTGGCGGCGTTCGACAGGAGCGTGCCGCCCGAGTTGACCGTGATCGACTTGGCGTTTGAAAGCGCGTTTGCGACGTTGGACTGGAGCGTGCCGACCGTCACCGTCGCGGAGCCCTGGAATCCCGTGTTGGCCGCGCCGAGGGCAAGCGTCCCTGTCCCATCCTTCGTGAGGGCGCTCGTGCTGGTTCCCGTGATCGCGCCGTTTATCGTCGTGTTTCCAGCACCTCCCACGTTGAGGGTCGTTCCGCTCGCGATCCCGACGGCTCCGCTCGCGGTCAGCGTGCCCGAATCCGATTGGAGGCGCGAGTTGGCCGAGGTCGTCACCGACCCGGTCAGCGTGTTGTTTCCAGAAGTGTTCTCGATCGCCCCGTTGTTCGTGGCGGCCCCGTTGGTCGAAAGGTTGAAGTTGCTCGCGATCGTGGAGCCGCCCTGCACCTCAAAGTTGCCCGTGCCGGAGACGTTGACGGCCGCCGTGCCCGTCGCGTTGGTGGTCCCGGCGACGATCTCGCCGTTGGTCAGGTTCACGGTCCCCGTGAAGCCCGCGCTCGCCCCGGTGAGGGTGAGTTGGCCGGTGTTCGTGTTGGCGAGGGTCCCGCTGCCGGTTATGGCCCCGGCGTACGTCGTCGCGGCCGTCCCGCTTATCGTCAGCGTCCCGGTGCCGATGGCCAGCGTGCCGCCGGACGTTCCGCCGAGGCTCGACACGCTTTCCGAATGGCTGCCGAGGTTGAACGCCCCGGCGTTGACCGTGAGGCTCGACGCAGAGGCGAACTGGTTTGAGGCGTTGTCGTTGACCGTGCCGCCGTTGACCGTGAGGCCCCCGTCGATTGCGGTCGTGTTCAGATTGAGCGTGCCAGAGTTGACCGTCGTCATCCCCGTGTAGGTGTTCGCCCCCGAGAAGGTCGTCGCGCCCGTTCCGTTCAGGGTCACGGCGCCGGCTCCCGTGGCGATGGCGCCGCTGACGGTGGTGTTCCCCGCGCCCGTCAGCGTGAGGCCGTTGCCCGATCCGGTGACGCCCCCGCTCATGACGAGCGTGCCCGAGCCGGCGTCCACGGTTGCGTTGCCGCCAAGGGTGACCGCCCCGGAGATCGTAGCGGTATTGCCGGCGCCTGGCGTCGCGTCGAGCGCGCCTACCCCCCCTGCGCCCGTGCCCGAGAGGTTGATCGCGTTGGAGAGCGAGAGCGCCCCGTTCACCTGGAGCGTGCCCCCGGAGTAGACCGTGGTCGACCCCGTTCCAAGCACGCGGTTGCTTCCGGACACCTGGAGCGTCCCGGCGTCGACGGCAATCGCCCCGCTGAAGCCGCTGTTGGCGCCGCTCAGCGCCAGGGTGCCCGCGCTCAGCTTCGTGATGGATCCCGTGCCGGTCAGCGGCGCGCTGATCGTCAGCGTCCCGGCCCCGCTCACGTCGATGACGCCGTTTGTCGAGAAGGCCACCGATCCGGTGCCCGCCGTCGTTATCGTCTCGTTGCTCGCGGACTGCTGCATGATGCTCGGAACCGCCCCGTCGAGGGTGAGCGTGTTGTTGCCCAATCCGACGCTGAACGCGCCCGCGGCAGAGTCGAACTTGAGCGCGTTGACGGAATAGCTGTTGTTCATGACGGGCGACAGTTTAGTTGTCCCCGTGAAGTCGAGCTTCTGGACGCTTCCCGCGGTTGTGCTCGGGGCCGTTCCTCCCCAGTTTGCCGCCGTGCTCCAGTTGCTGCCGGCCCCGCCGCCGGTCCAGGTCAGGAACGTGTTGTTCGGCGTGATGAAGTATGCGTTGCCCTCCCCGTTGCCCGCGATAGCAAGCGAGCCCGCCTCCACCGAGCCCGAGCCGCTGCCCGTGAAGTAGATCTCGTTCAGGAGCGAGGCGGCGATCCCGGAGTTGGTGGCCCCCAGCACCGTGCTGCCGCTGGTCCACCCGTTGATGGTTAGGACGCCGGTGCCGGACGTCAGGTTGGCGAACACGAGCGTGTTCGTGGGCGAGCCGCTTCCGAAATTGATCGTCGCGTTGTTGAACGAGAGGTTCCCAACCTTGTCCGAGTAGCCGTTCAGGTTGAGCGTGCTGTTGTTCAGGGCGACGGCCGAGGACGAGCCGATCGCGTTGTTTGCCGCAAGCTGCAGGGTGCCGGCGCTCACGGTCGTCGCGCCGGTGTAGGTGCTAGCGGCGCCAAGCACGAGCGTCCCGGCGCCCGTCTTCGTCAGGCCGCCCGCCCCGGTGCCGCCGTTGGAGACGGCGCCGGAGATTGTGGACGTTCCGCTGTCGACCTCCGCCGTCAGGGTGTAGCCCGTGCTGTTGGCGGAGAGGCTCACGGCTCCGGACTGCGTGGCATTCGCCATGATGAGGTTGTAGCTTCCCCCCGACTGCGTGAGCGTGCCGCCCGTCGTGATGCCGGACAGGGTGGCGTTGCCCTGCAGCGTGATCGCGTTCGTGATCGAGCTCGAGTTGGTCGACCCGAGCGTGCCGGCCGTGATCGCGACCGCGCCCGTGCCAAGGGCCGTGCTGCTATTGGCCTCGATGGTCCCCGCGGACAGCGTTGTCGTCCCCGTGTAGGTGTTTGCCCCCGTGAGCGTCAGCGTGCCGTTGCCGGTCTTGGTGAGATTGCTGCCGCTGATGGAGCTCGAGATGGTCAGGTCGCTGGACAGCGTGGGGTCCTGGGCCACGCTGAAGGTCGTGGTGGGCGAGGTCATGCTCAGCGCGCCCCCGAGTATCTGGGATGTCTGGTGCGCGCTGTTCGTGTTCGAGGTGATCCCGTTGGTCAGGGTCACGGTCTGGCCGCTCGCGATGTTGACGGTGCCTCCGTTCATCGTGTACGAGCCCGTGTCGGTGGAGACGCCCACGTTGAGCGTGCCGCCGGCGTTCAGCGTGACCGCGGAGCTGGGCGAGATCTGGTTGGCGTAGCTTTGCCCGACGGGGTTGCCGGCCCCCCAGATGTCGACCGTGGCGCTGTTTGTCAGCGAGCCGGTGCCGATCGTCAGCGACCCGTTGACTCCGTACCATCCGCTGTTCATCGGCCCCACCACGAGCTCCAGGTAGCCGGAATTCACCACCGTGGCGCCCGTGTAGTAGGAGTTGTAGCCCCACAGGGTGAGGGTTCCCGTGCCGTTCTTGGTGAGCCCCCCCGTGTCTCCGACCACGCCGAGGGTGGAGTTGATGAACGTGTCGCCGGCGCCGTCGACGGTGAGGGTGTTGCTGCCCAGGGTGAACAGGCTGCTTCCCCCTGAGTTGCCGATGTAAAGGACGTTGCCCGCCGTTGCGTTGGAAATCGTCGCGTTGGACGCCAGCAGGACATTGCTGTTCCACGTGTTGTTGGCGCTGATGTTCTGGAGCGCTCCGGCGCCTGCCCCGGTTCCGTTAAGAACCAGGGTGCCTGCGTTGGTCGTCGTGATGTTGCCCTCGATCTGGAGCACGGCGCCGTTGGCGACCGTTGTGTTCGAGGTGTTTGAAGCCGTGCCCAGCGCGCCCGCGTTCTGGATATTGAGCGTGCCGGAGCTTACGGTTGTCGCACCGGTGTAGGTGTTGGCCGCCGTCAGCGAGAGGGTGCCCGATCCCGCGTAGGTGAGGCTGCCCGGGGAGGTCCCCCCGTCCGCGATCACGCTGCCTGCGTCCACCGCCCCGCTCCCTGCGACCGTGAGCGTGTTTCCGGTGGAGCCCGAGCCGAGGTTCACGTTGCCGTAGAAGATCAGGGGGCCGCCGTTGTTCGTCCACGTCTGGCTGCCCCCCAAGGTGGTCGTGTTGTAGAACGTGATCGCGGCCGTGTCCGAGTTCGTGATCCCGGATGCGAGCGTCAGCGTGTTGGCGTTCTGGTTTCCCGCCGTGTCGAATGTGTAGGGATTCGCCCCGCCCGCGCTTGCGAACACGAGCGAGTATGCCGTCGAGGAGGGCAGCAGATTGAAGGAGGTCTCCAGGCCCGGGGCATTGTTGAACGTCGCGATGCTGGTGTTCGTTGGGACACCCATGCTCCAATTGCCAGCTGCGCCCCAGAGGCTGGAGGACGGGCTGGTCCAGTTGTCGACGACCTGTGCGCGCGCGGCCACGGCCGACAGGCACGCCATTGCAACCGAAAGGCACACTGCGATCATGCGCCGCGCACCCATCCCGCGGCCAATCGGCTTCTCCATCGAGCATAGCCCGCTGTCAACCCGCGTGAGGAGGCGAGTGCGCGCGCGATTTTCGGCGCCGGCTTTCACGGAGATATTCGTAGGATCAAACTTACCGTAAGGGTTTTTGGGGCAACGCTTCGCGCCACGACGCAATCATCGCCACATCTGCCAGCTTCCTCGACGAAAAACACGGGTCCTGGGCGTATCTACGCAGTAAATTCCTAATGCCCAATGGAGGACGGCTAATGGCACCTCCAACCCCCTGGGCGCCATCGCTATGCGGATTCATCCGGCAATCCATAGCAATCACATGCGGGCCGCCGAACCAGACGGCCATGGCGGGCATGAAGGCAGACTTCGGAGCGGGCACAAACGGGGGACCAGGGCTCACGGCCCGGAGGTTCGAAAGCGGGGCGGCGCTGGCGGACGGGCTGCAGCACCGTCCCGGGCTCGGAAAGTCCGTACCTGCAGATGGCAAACGCCCCGATCTCGAAGAACGCAAACGACTTCACGGTCCAGTTGCGGGACGGGAACGGGAACCATGCAACGAGCGCGGCCGACAAAGGCCCCGGCCTCCCGTGCCTGGGCTCCAGCACGGGGCTGACTCGCGAAGGGCCGCGCTGCGATTGACCAGCCGGTGGCCATTTAATAGGCGTCCTTGCCTTGGTGCGCCTGTGCGCAAGGAACCGAACGCCATGCTCAACTCATTCCGCATTCTTCTGAGCCTCGTGGTTTCGCTCGGCCTGGCCGCAAATGCCCGCGCGGACGCCCCGCCCGTGCCGGACCATGTCGCGAGGCTTATCACAACACTGTTCGGGCGCCCGGCGTTTGAAGGGATCGCGCTTTCCCCGGGTGGCACCCACCTTGCGTTCATCCGCGAGGCGGAGGGCCACAAGGTGCTGGCGACCATCGACCTCAGGAACAAGGAGGTGCACGCCGCGGCGGGATGGTGGAAGCAGAACGTCGTCGCGTTCTACTGGTGCGGGCCCGAGACGCTCCTGTTCCAGGTCGGGCGGGACGACGTCAATCATTACGAGGGGCTCTTCCTTTCGGATCCGAAGTTCCAGAACATCCGCGGTGTGCCGGTGAGGGGAAAGGTTCTCGTGGCCTATTCGGTGCGCCCGAACTACGTGTTCCTGACAAACGCGTTCCCGACGGCGGAGGAAGGCGGTGAGGGCTTCTCGCCTCTCTACCGCCTCGATATCGAGAAGAACCGCGTGGACGTTGCCGAGGAGAACCCGGGCCGCGTCGTCCACTGGCTGGCGGACGCCGATGGACGCGTCCGTTACGCTATCCGCCGGCTCAAAGACAATTCCTACGAACTGCTTGAGCGCTCCGCGGACAAGACCGCCTGGAAGGAGATCCCATTCGTGAAGGACCCCGTTCCCCTCTCCCTTGACCAGACGGGCACGTTTCTGCTCCTTCGGTACCGCGGGGACGACGGGCTTCTGCGGGTGGGCACGTTCAACACAAAGAGCCGCCAGTTCGAGGGAGCGCAACTGTCCGACCCGACTTACGACGTTGATCCGAATGTGTTCATCGATCCGAAAGGCGGCGTTCCCATCGGCCTCTTCTATGACGCCGCGCGGCCCGCCGCGCTCTGGCTCGATCCGGGCTACGGGAAGATCCAGGCGTACCTGAGCGCGGCCATTCCAGGCGCGGTGGCGAGGCCCTGGGGGGTCGCCTACGACGGCCGTGTCCTCTTCGCGGTAGCCTCGGACACGAGGCCGCTGGCGCTGTGCCTCCTCAATCTGAAGGACGGGAAGGTGAGCCCGCTCCTCTCCAGGCACCCGGAGGCGGTAGGCCGTTCCTGGGCAGCCATGCGCGAGGTGACCTTCAAGTCCCGGGACAACCACGCGATCCACGCCTACCTGACGCTGCCGCTGGCGCGCAAGGACGGCCAGCGGGTGCCCCTGATAGCCCTCACGCACGGGGGGCCCCGCGCGCGGGACGACTGGGGATTCGACACGCAGGTCCAGTTCTACGCGGCGCTAGGCTACGGCGTCCTGCAGGTCAACTACCGGGGCTCGTCCGGCTACGGCAAGGAATACGGCCTCGAGGACATCATCGCGATCAATCGCCGCTCCGTTGACGACGTTGCGGATGGGCTCAGTTGGAGCGTTGAGCAGGGATACGCGGACCCAAGGCGGCTCGTCGCCGCAGGTGGAAGCTACGGCGGATACGTCTCGATGGCTCTGGCCGAGCGTTATCCGGAGCTGATCGCGGCTGTTGTCGGCCTCGCCGGAGTGTACGACTGGTATGAGCAGGTCCTCGATGGGCGCCAGGAGGCCGCGATAACCGTCGGCGGGCACGTCAAGTTCTACCCAAGCGTGAGCGCCCACGCCGACGAGTACCGGGAGCTCTCCCCGGTCAACGGCGCCGGCAGGGTCCGAGCGCCCGTCCTCCTCATCCACGGTGACGATGACAGGCGCGTCAATCTCGACCAGTCCCTGGCCATGGCCGATGCGCTCAGGAAGGCAGGCAAGCCGGTGCAGCTCGTCTCGGACGTCGTGAGCATCCACGGATACCCAGACCAGGAATCGAGGATCGGATACTTCCAGACGGTGGCCGCGTTCCTGCTCCGAACCGTCCCGCCCGACTCCCGGCCCTAGTCGGCCGGGCAGCAACATAAGCGTCACAAGCGCTCGGAAGAATTCCGCGTCGATGGGAGGCAGATTCTCCAGCGACTTCAGCAATACGAGGCCAAAGTGGCGCGCTCCTCCGCTTGCCTACAATTCCGTGCACGCCAGCCCACTGTTTTCTGAGGCCTCAAGAGCGCGGCGAACCCGCAGGTCGGATGCGATCTGCGACATTCTAGCCTCGTTCAGCGGATAGAAGAGAACGAATACGACCGACAGGATGCTGAGCGACGCCGGAAGCACGCTCATAAGCAGCACCAGTCCGTGAAGCGAACTCGGAGTCTGGACCGTGTTGGCGACGAAGCCAACGCTCTGCATCAGGGCAAGGGCCACCCAGGCCCCGATTGCCCAACCCTGCTTCTGGGAAAAAATGGACGCCGAGAAGATAAGGCCCGTGGCGCGGCGGCCCCTCTTCCATTCCGCGAAGTCCGCCGTGTCGGCATACATGGCCCAGAGCAGGGCGGTCAGCGGGCCGCTGGTGACGGAGCCAATCAGATTGATCCCAAAGATCAGCAGGAGCTGGCCAGGCTTGAGGAAGAAGAATGAGGCGTTCGAGGCGATCGCGATGATGAACATGACGACGACCGCCGGCTTTCGGCCCGCGATCCGCGCAATGAACGGGATGCTCACGACGCCGACCAGGGACGCGATCTGGTTGCTGGTGTTGAACACGGAGACGAGGCTTTCCCAGGACCAGGTCTGCGTCCCCGCGGCTGACCTGGGTAGGCACGAGGGCAGGGTCAGTGTCTGAGAGCCGACGTAGTACTTGAAATAATGCGCTGTCACGCTGCTCCTGAGCGCCACGGAAAGTGGACTTTGGGTGTTGATGTGCCGAGGCGGCGGAGAAGAGCCGCTCGGTCCTGCAGCGGCACGGACCTCAATGCGGCTAACAGGCTGAGACGGCTTCCATCCCGATGGAGCCTGGACGGCGCCGGGCTGGCGGAACTGGGGTCGATTAGGCTTTGAGCCGCGGGGGGGCCCGGGTAGTCTGACATGGACTGGCGGGGCGCGGCCCATGCCAGGCGACTCCTTCCCATGACGACGCACCGTATCGCCTCGCTGGCGATCTCCTTGAGCCTCCTCGTTACCGCGCTCGCGAGAGCATCCGGGAGGACTACTGTTTCCCCCAATGTCCCGACGCTGGACCGCATCAGCATGGGCGCGGACGGGGCACGCGCGGTCCGGTGAGCAGGGACCACCCGGCTGGTCCGCAGGTTGCTTCAGGGCGCGATCCATGACCTCCAAACCGGCGCTGACCCACCGCGAACGCGTCCTTCTGGCGCTCGAGCACCAGGAGACGGACCGCGTGCCGATCGCGATGGTCTGCTCCGGCATCAACCCGCCGGCCTACCGAGCGCTCTCCGAGTTCCTGGGGCGGGAACGCGGCCTCTCGGTCGAGGCCTACCTGCAGCCGCTGATCGACATCAGGACGGTGGGACCGGCCTACGCCGGCCCCCGACTCGAGCCGCGGACGGACGCCTGGGGCGTCCGGCGGCGGCCGGTAAGTTACGGGGCGGGAGAGTACGACGAGATCGAGTTCGGGCCGCTGGCCGAGGCCGAAACGCCGGCCGACCTGGAGCGGCACCGCTGGCCCACGACGGACTGGTTCGACTACTCGGTGCTCCCGGAGCGCATAGCGGCCATCGGGCGCGAGGGCGACTACTGCCTGATGGTCGAGAATGGCAACATCTTCGAGACCTCGTGGTACATGCGGGGCTTCGAACGAATGCTGATGGACTTGGTGGTCAACCCGGAGCTCGCGGATGCGATCCTCGGGCGGGTTACCGACTTCTTCGTGGAGCACTTCAGGAGGATCCTCGAGCGCGCCCGCGGCCGGGTCGACCTGGTCTTCACGGCGGACGACATCGGGGGGCAGGAAGGCCTCCTGATGTCGCCCGCGACCTGGGAGGAGCGGATCAAGCCGTTCCACGCTCGGCTCAACCGCGTGATCCACGAGTTCGGGACGAGGGTTATCTACCACACCGACGGCAGCGTTATGCCCGCCGTCCCCGGGCTCATCGATATGGGCATCGACGTCCTCCAGGCTCTCCAGTTCGACGCGAAGGGCATGGATCCCTTGGAGCTGAAGGAGAAGTTTGGGGACAGGCTTAGCTTCCAGGGAGGCGTCAGCGTCCAGAAGACTCTTCCCTTTGGCACCGTGGCCGACGTTCGGCGGGAGGTCGCCGACCGCATCCGGGTGCTCGCACGCGGCGGCGGGTACATCTTCGGTCCGTCCCACTGGATACAGTCTGGGACGCCCCCGGAGAACGTCACCGCGATGTTCGACGCGGCCGCTTCATACCGCCTCCTCGGGCGCCGCTAAAGGAACCCGGGAGCACCCTTTACGCGTATGTCTTGTGTCCATCAAATCGAGGCAATCTCAGGCTAGGTGGATGAAGTTTGCCGCTTCTGCATACGTCCGTTGCAATGCTTGAAAATGGTTCAACTGAAAGTTAACGGAATTGAACAGCCCTTTAGCGGCGACGCTGACCGAGAAGGCCATTTGTGAAGATTCTCGGACATGGGAGAGCAAAACTATGATCAAAATAAAACGACTGGGTTGCGTATTGGTATTGATTGGGATCGCCGGCTCGGTGGGGTATTCGCAGGAGAAGGTGAGCGAATATGTGTCTCCGTCGGAAGCCGCTCCGAGGAACAAAGCTCCCAGGATGCAGGTTCAATTGCTGAACCCTGGAGAACCGACGAAACAATATGCGGTCATCTTCTACCAGGGAGACGAGGCTTTTTCCGGACTTCTGGAGTTTGCGGAGAAGTATCACGTTACGAGTGCACATTTCACCGCTATTGGAGCACTGAATGGAGCAACGTTGGGGTGGTTCGATCCACAGCGCAAAATGTACAAAAAGATTCCCATCAATGGTCAGCACGAGGTGATTGGGATGAGCGGCGATATTGCGCTCTATCAAGGAAAGCCCGTAGTCCATGCTCACATGGTGGTGGGGAGTCCGGACGGAACAACGCGTGCCGGCCATGTTCTCGCAGCGTATGTGTCCCCGACCCTGGAAGTAATGGTTACAGTCGATCCCGTATCGATGCGGAAGCGTTTTGATCCGGAAACGGATCTCATGCTGATCGATCCGACCTTGAAGTAGTAGGTTTGTAGCTCTTTTCTTGTTTTCTGTAGATCTCAGATGGTTTCAGGAAAAGGTGACGTCATGCAGTGGAGACAAATCGAGGATGAACCGAAGGTTTTTGCTCTCAGAGAGCTGGCGCTGTTTCGAAGCCTCTGTCTGAATTGGGGCAGATTCTCGATTTGCCGTTGCAATCCTCGTTTGCAGCGGAAGGAGTATGGGATATGAAGTATAGGAAACTGGGGAATACCGGACTCATCGTGAGCGAGGTGGCGCTTGGCACGATGCAGTTCGGCGGCAAGATGGACATGGGCAACCTCGGTCAGGAGGACACAACGCGAATGGTGAAGCTAGCCCTAGACAGGGGCATCAACTTCATTGATACCGCGGATGTGTACAGCCTCGGGGAGAGCGAAACTCTGGTGGGTAATGCCTTGAAGGGCGTGAGGGCGGAGATCGTCCTGGCCACCAAAGTCCGGCTCCCCATGAGCGAAAATCTCAATCGGAGCGGCGCGACCCGAGTGAACATCATGCGCGAAGTGGAGGGCAGTCTCCAAAGGCTGCAGACCGATTACATCGACCTTTATCAGGTGCATGGATGGGACAGCAACACGCCGCTCGAGGAGACACTGCGGACGCTCGACGATGTTGTGCGCCAGGGGAAGGTCCGCTATATCGGGCTCTCCAACTTAATGTCATGGCAGGCAGCCACTGCGGTTATGCTTCAGGAGCGGCTGGGGTTGGAAAAATACGTGACGGCACAGATGTACTACAGCCTCGTCGGCCGAGGTCTCGAATACGAATTCCAGTCGTTCGCCGAGTACCACAACATCGGTATCCTGGTTTGGAGCCCGCTTGCCGGTGGCTTCCTCACGGGCAAGTACAGCCGCGCCAACTCTGCTCCAGCCGGCACTCGATTCGCAGAGGCAGGTTCGTTCGTGCCCTTCGACAAGGAGATGGGCTACCGCGTCGTGGAAGCGCTGAAGGAGGTGGCTGGTCGGCATGGCGTAAGCCCGGCCCGTGCGGCGCTGTCGTGGGTGCTGAGCCGGCCGGCCGTCAGCAGTGTGATCGTCGCTGCACGGAAGGCTGAGCAACTGGAAGATAACATCTGTGCCGTAGACCTTCGGCTCTCGGACGAAGACGTCCGGCTACTGGATGCGGCGTCGGATCCGGGCGTTCCGTATCCGAAGTGGATGGTCCTTCAGCTTGACACCGCGGAAGACCCACGTTCGAAGGTCCTGTATCCTGAGCGCTACGTAGATGGCGGTCCCTGGAAGGATCTCCGCCGGGCTCGGTGGTCCGGCTGAGAGCGCTTTACTCCCTGCGACGAAAGACTCGAAACAGGAACAATGAGGTAAAGTCAAAGTGCGATGGAGAGCCGTGAAAATATGCGGATGGAACTCGCCCAGCGCTCGCGCTCCTAAAAAAGGGATTTGGTGGCCGAACTGCTGATAAATGGTGGGCCCACAGGGATTCGAACCCTGAACCAAAGGATTATGAGTCCTCTGCTCTAACCGTTGAGCTATAGGCCCGAAAGAACCGGGACCGTAGCGGACGATTGAAAACCCGTAAAGCGGCTTCTTGCGCTCCGTGCGGTTCGGATCACGGATCGGGTTCCTGCGCGCCGGAATTCCCCGGGGCGTGTGCCGGGATTCGGAACACGATCTTAAGCGCCCGAAGCACCGCCCTTTTCTGGACCGAGTCCGGCAGGAGCCAGACCATGTACGAGGACACCGCGAGGTTTCCGGCCGCTAGGACGAGGAGGAGCGCGGCGGGCCTCGGGTCCAGCGCCGAGATGCCGATCGCCCCGACCGCCCCCGCGACCATGAACAGCGCGTTCATGATGTTGTTGGCCGAGATGACGCGGCCGCGCTGGTCCTCGGGGCTGCGGTGCTGCATGAGCGCGTACAGGGGCACCGAGTAGACCCCGCCGGCGATGCCGATCCCGGACGTGATGACTGCGAGGAAGGCGTTGAGTCGGGCGCCCGCGCACGCGTCCGCGATCACCCACAGGATAAGGAAGCCGCTGATGGCGGCGCCGGCCGGCGGGACGAAGGTGGCGCGAATTCGGCCCCCGTTGAGGAGGAGGCCCAGGAACGAGCCCGCGCCGACGCCGATCGCGAAGCAGAGAAGGAAGCGTGTCACGCCGTTGGCGTCCTGATGGAGGGTGTCCTTCACATAGGTCGGCAGGAACGAGAGGAGGACGGCGCCGAGGCACCAAAACCAGGACACCCCGAATATACTCTGCCACAGGGAGGGGTTCCTCCTGATCGTGCCGACGGCGCCGGCTGCGCAGACGTAGAGCGCCCTCGGGCTCCACGGCGAGACTGTCTGGGCGGCGGCCGGCGGGGCCTTTGGCAGGAAGTAGGTCGAGACGCAGCCGATGAGCCCGAGGGCCACCAGGAGGATGCCGACTTCGCTGCGGCCTGCGCTCCCCGAGGACGCCCGCGCCCCGACGAGCGTCCCGGTCACTATCGCGATGAAGGATCCGGCCTCGAACCAAGCGTTGCCCTTCACGAGCTCCTCGAGCCTCAGGTATACCGGCAAAAGCCCGTACTTGAGAGGGCCGAATAGGGCGGAGATCAGCCCGAGGCAGACGATGATGGCCCACATCCCGTAGAAGCTGTCGGCATGGAGCGCGGCGGCCGCCCCCAGCATGACGAGGACCTCGAACGTCTTGAGCCCCCGCACGATCGTGTGCCTGGGCCAGATGTCCGACACATAGCCCGCCCAGCCCGAGACGAGGACGAAGGGCAGGATGAAAAGGCCGCCGATCAGGTACACGGCGTACGCCGGGTTCCATCCGTGCGCGAGGGCGAGTCCGAAGGTGGCCAGCAGCACGAACGCGTTCTTGAAGACATTGTCGCAGAACGCGCCTATGAACTGCGTGATGAAGAGCGGAAGGAACCGCCTTGAGGCCAGCATGCTCATGCGGGGTGCGGCGCCGAAGGTACCCAATCAGGCGGCGACATGTAAGGAATTTGTTCGAGGCCACACGGGCGGCGTGAACCGGGGGATGGCGGGAGCAATGTTGCGGCGCGCCCCGCGGCTCCCGCTGGGCCGCGGCCTTGCCGGTGCCCTCAGGGGCCTTTGCCGTGTTGCCCGGCGGGCGGGCTCCCCCTAGGCTATGACCGCAGTCGCTTCCACCCATGAAGAGGATCCTCCTTACCACCACGTCATTCCAGGACACGCCGGGCGCCCACCACGAGATGCTTGCGGCCGCGGGCTTCGAGGTCGTGAGGGAGCGCGGGCCGCTTTCCGAGGCGCGCATGCTCGAGCTTGCAGGCGGTTTCGACGGCCTCATATGCGGGGACGACGCCCTGACGCGGGGCGTGATCATGAAGTCGCTTCCACGGCTGAAGGTCATCTCCAAGTACGGGATAGGCTTGGACAAGATCGACCTTCGCGCGGCGACCGAGCTTGGGGTTCCCGTCCTTTTCACCCCGGGCGTCAACCACACCACGGTCGCCGAGCACACATTCGCGCTCATGCTGGCCGCCGCGCGAAACCTGGTCGTCGAGGCGAACCACACCGCCGCGGGCCGCTGGACGCGGATCACGGGCCACGAGCTCTTTGGAAAGACGCTTGCCATCATCGGCCTCGGGCGGGTCGGCCGGGAGGTCGCGATCCGGGCTGGGGCGTTCGGCCTCAAGGTGATCGGCTTCGGCCACCACTGGGACGAGGAATTTGCGCGCCAGCACGGCGTCGAGCGCGTCGCGGAGCTTGAGGAGGCCCTGAGGCGGGCAGACATAATTACGCTCCACACCAAGCTGACTCCCGCCACCCGCCACCTGATAAACGCCCGCAACTTCCCGCTCATCCGAAAGGGGGCGCTGATCGTGAACACGGGGCGCGGCGAGCTGGTCGAGCTCGAGGCGCTCGTCGCGGCCTTGGGGGAGGGCAGGCTCCTCGCCTACGCCGCGGACGTTCTGGACCAGGAGCCGCCCCCGCCCGACCACCCGCTGCTCGGCCTTCCGAACGTCATCATCACCCCCCACATAGGCTCGCGCACCTACGAGAGCGTCCAGAGGCAGGCGTCGTGCGCCGTCGAGAACCTGACGCGCTTCTTCGCAGGGAAGCCGCCCGTCGCCCAGGCGAATCCGGGGGTGGGCGGGGCGGCGTAGGGCGCCGCTCCCGGCTTTGACGAGACCCGCAGAACCGCCTTATCCTCCCAGGCACCATGGCCCTGAACATACGCCCCCCCGCCGAATGCGCCTTTGAGCAGCTCTCGCTTGGCGAGGTCATGCTGCGCCTGGACCCGGGCGAGGGCAGGATCCGCACCGCGCGCTCATTCGCGGCGTGGGAGGGGGGCGGCGAGTACAATACGTCCCGGGGGCTGCGCAAGTGCTTCGGCATGAGGACGGCGGTCTGCACCGCCCTCGTTGACAACGAGGTCGGCCGCCTGATCGAGGACTTCATCATGCAGGGCGGCGTCTCGACTGACTTCATCCGCTGGAGGTCCGACGACGGGATAGGACGCACCGTGCGCAACGGGCTCAACTTCACCGAGCGCGGCTTTGGGGTGCGCGGGGCGGTGGGGGTCCCCGACCGGGGCCACACGGCCGCGTCGCAGCTCAAGCCGGGCGACTTCGACTGGGAGCACATCTTCGGGAAGCTGGGCGTTCGCTGGTTCCACACCGGGGGCATCTTCGCGGCGCTGTCCGAGACGACGGCCGCCCTCGCGGTGGAGGCCGTCGGGGCCGCGCGCCGCCACGGAACGGTCGTCTCGTACGACCTGAACTACCGCCCCTCGCTCTGGAAGTCCATCGGGGGCCTGGACAGGGCCCGGGAGGTCAACCGCGAAATCGCGCGGCATGTCGACGTCATGATCGGCAACGAGGAGGACTTCACCGCGTCCCTGGGCTTCGAGGTCAGGGGAGCGGACAAGAGCCTCTCCTCGATCGAGACCGGGGCCTTCAAGGCGATGATCGCCGAGGCCACAAGGGCCTACCCCAACTTCAAGGTGGCGGCCACGACGCTGCGCCGGGTGATCACGGCGACCAGGAACGACTGGAGCGCCATCCTGTGGCACGACGGGAGGTTCCACGAGAGCCGCAAGTATCCGGACCTGGAGATCCTCGACCGCGTCGGCGGCGGCGACTCCTTCGCCTCGGGCCTGCAGTTCGCCTTCCTCGAGTTCAACGACCCCCAGAGGGCGGTCGACTACGGCGCGGCTCACGGAGCGCTGGCCTCGACGACACCCGGGGACACGTCGATGGCGACGCGAGGCGAGGTCGAGAAGCTGATCACCGGGGGCGGGGCGCGCGTGGTTCGGTGACGCGGGCCCCGGCTGCCGGCTAAATGGCGAGCCCGAACTCCGCCTTGGAGAGGGCGCGCAAGTTCGGGTGGACGGCGGTCGCGCCTGCGGCGCGAAGCGCCGCCTCGCCATGCGTCCCCGTCGTGACGCAAAGGCTGGGGATCCCGGCGTTTTGGGCCGTCTTGACGTCGAACGGGGAATCGCCCACGAGGCAGCTGTCCCCGTCCGCCCCGATCCGGCGCAGGGCCTCCGCGGTGAACTCGGCGGCGGGCTTGCGCCAGGGGCAGTCGCGGGCGCCGAGGACCAGGTCGAGGCGGGAGGCGAGGCCCAGGTGGGCGAGGACCCTGCGGGCATGGTCGCCTATCTTGTTCGTGAGGACCCCGACCTTGGCGCCGTGTGCGCGCAGGGCGTCGACCAGCTCGGAGGCGCCGTCGTAGAGGATGGGGTCGTCGGTCAGGATCTTCTCGGTGTAGGCGACATGGATCCTGCAGGCCTCGGCGACCAGCTCCGGGGAGACGAAGTGGCCCATGGCGTTCTCGAGGCCCCCGCCCACGCTGCTGCGAACCTCCTCCGCGGTCGGAGCGGGATACCCGAGGAGCGGCAGCGTGTGGCTGTAGGCGCGGTGGAGCGTCTTGAACGCGTCCACAAGCGTGCCGTCCATGTCGAAGAGGACTGTCCTGTAGATGTGCTTCATCGGTTCTGCGGCGGCTGGGGCGCCCGTCAATTGGGCTCCACCTTTAGCAGGTTCCCCGGGAAAAACCCGAACTTTCGGCCCGCGGTGGCGGCGCCGGCCGCCTGAACGGTTGACTTCGCCCGTGCGCCCATTGAATTCACCCGCGTAAAGGTTCGGTGCTGCCGATCCGTCTCTACCCCGGAAGCCGACGGCGACCGACCCTTCAACCCCGGATTTCATCATGAGACCCCGAGCAGCCGCGCTTGCGCTTATAGCATCCGCCGTCGCCCTGCCGCACGGCCTCTCCAGCACGCAGGACGACGCCGGTCGGGAGTGGCCCGAGTACCTCGGCGGGCCGGGGCGAAGCCACTACTCGCCTCTGGAGCAGATCGACACGGCCAACGTGCGCCGCCTCAAGGTCGCCTGGGAATACCATACCTCCGACCCGGGCCAGATGCAGTGCAACCCGATCGTGGTCGGCGGCGTGCTCTACGGGGTCACGGCGGGCAGCCAGGTCTTCGCCCTGGACGCGGCCTCGGGAAGGCAGCTCTGGCGCTTCCTCGACCCGAGGAACCCGCCCACCTCCGAGAACAACCGGGGGGTTACCTACTGGTCGCACGGCAGCGACAGGAGGATCCTGTGCACGGTCGGCCCGTGGCTCTACGCGCTTGACGCGAGGACGGGGGCGATGATCCCGGGCTTCGGCTTTGGGGGCAGGGCGAGCCTCAAGGCGGGGCTGGGCCCCCAGGCCCAGGACAAGTACGTGGCATCGACGACGCCGGGGACGCTTTTCGGCGACCTGATCGCCATGCCGACCCGCGTGTCCGAGGACCAGGACGCGGCGCCGGGCTTCATCCAGTCGTTCAACGTGCGCACGGGGACCCTCGCCTGGACCTTCAGGACGATGCCCTATCCATCGGACCCGGGCTACGAGACCTGGTCCAAGGACGCGTACCGCAACATCACCGTCGGCTCGGCCAACTGCTGGGCCGGGATGGCCGTTGACCGAAGGAGGGGCATCCTTTACGTGCCGACCGGCTCCGCGGCCCCCGATTTCTGGGGCGGCCACCGCATCGGGCAGGACCTTTATGCGAACTGCCTGCTGGCGCTCGACGCGGCGACGGGCAAGCTCCTGTGGTGGCGCCAGTCGGTCCACCACGACATGTGGGACCGCGACCTGCCGTCGCCCCCGGTGCTGGCGACGCTTGTGCACGGCGGCCGACGGGTGGACGCCGTCGTGCAGACCACCAAGACGGGATTCACCTTCGCCTTCGACCGGGTGAGCGGCGAGCCGCTCTTCCCCATCGAGGAGAGGCCCTTCCCGGCGTCGGACCTCGTCGGCGAGCAGGCGTGGCCGACGCAGCCCGTGCCGGCGGTCCCCCTGCCGTACGCGAGGCAGTCGCTCACCGAGGCCGACATAAGCCCCTACGCCGAGAACCGCGCTGAGCTCCTGGAGCGCTTCCGCAGGGCGCGCACCGGCCTCTTCCAGCCCTTCGGGAAGCAGGAGACGATCCTCTTCCCCGGGTTCGACGGCGGCGGGGAGTGGGGCGGCCCCGCCATGGACCCGGACGGGATCCTCTACGTGAACGCGAACGAGATGGCCTGGGTCGCGTCGCTAAGCGACACGCCGAAGGAGGCGGAGCTCGAGGGGATGAGCCCGGGCAGGCGCCTCTACACGCAGTACTGCGTCGCCTGCCACGGGCTGGAGCGCAAGGGCCTGCCCGCCGGGGGCATCCCTTCGCTCGTCGACGTGGGCTCGCGCCGCCCGAAGGACGAGATCGTCACCCTGGTCGCGACGGGCCGCAGGATGATGCCCGGCTTCCCGATCCTTTCAAAGGAGGACAGGGAGACCATTGTGTCCTATCTGCTGGGCACCGAGCAGGCGGCCGCCGCCGGACAGTCCGCGCCGGCCGCGGACGCGAGCATGCCGCCGAGGATCCCCTACAGGTTCAACGGCTACGACAGGTGGGTCGACAGCAAGGGCTACCCTGCGATATCGCCCCCGTGGGGCTCGCTGACGGCGATCGACATGAACAGCGGCAGGCAGGTGTGGAGGGTCCCGCTCGGGGAGTTCAAGGAGCTCAAGGCCAGGAGCATCCCGCCGACCGGGACGGAGAACTACGGCGGGCCCGTCGCCACGGCCGGCGGGCTCCTCTTCATAGCGGCCACGAAGGACGGCATGATCCGGGCGTTCGACAGGCGAAACGGGGCGCTCCTTTGGGAGTTCGAGCTGCCGGCTGCGGCGTTCGCGACGCCGTGCACTTACATGGCCGGCGGGCGCCAATTCGTCGCCGTGGCCTGCGGCGGCTCGAAGCTCGGCACGCCGGCGGGCGACAGCTACGTGGCGTTCGCGCTTCCCAGGTAGCCGCCGGCGACGGCCCCTAGGGAGCCGCCGAGGCGCGGTAGAGGCGCGCCCCGTGCCACTCAATCTCGGGCGAGAATGTCCCCGAGAAGGCGCCGAGGTCCCTGTGGGCCCACAGGTCGCGGATGCGCACCCTGCGGCCGAGGCCCAGGTTCTCAAGGTCGAGGTCGACGGGCCGCGATGGCGCGGCCAGGTCGGCCGCGGTGAAGCCGTACGCCGAGAAGACAAGGCCATCGCCCATGCGGTCGCGCCGCGCCTCGTCGTCGAGGCGCGCGACGCCCCGCAGCCTCGCGGCGCCCGGGGGCACATCGATGCCGTTCACCTTCTCCCCGTGGCTGCCGTATTCGCGGTCGGCGGGCGCCTCGCGGCCGTCCGGGTACACCCAGCGCACCTCCCGGAAAATCGAAGGCCACCAGAACCGGGGGGACTTTCCGGCATCTGCGGCCAGGACGACCTTGGCGAGGCCGGCGACGGGGAGGTCGAACGGGACGGCCTGCCCGGGCGTGGCCTCGTCGACGGTCGCGCTAAGCCAGATTCGCCTCGAGTCATCCAGGATCCAGGGGTCGCGCGTGTTGAAAAGGGCGACATACCTGTCGCGACCGCCCGGCGCGTCCGCGATCCAGCCCACGCCGCCGGCGCCGTCCCGAAAGAGCTGCCGGTTGTTGGCGCTCGCCTGGTTCACCTGGAGGACCTCGTCGTTGGTGAGGAGCGCGAGCGTCGGGCCGTCCAGCCGCGTCAGGTCGGCTCCGACCATGAGGGGAGAGCGGGCGACGCACCAGAGCGTCATCAGCGTGACCTGCTCGTCATGGCTGAACCATGTCTTTCGCCCCATGTCGATCGTGCCCATGGGGATCATGTCGGCGTCGGGCCATGCCCCGGGGGCGCGCCACCTGCTCCACTGGTTGAGGCGCTCGAACTGGTCGCGCAGCAGCGACCAGTGGTCCCAGAAGTCATCGGAGATGCGCCACATGTTGGCATGGGCGGCGACATGGGCGGCGGCGCTGATGTCCGTCTCGCCCGGGGACAGGCTAAGTACCATGGCCCGGCCGCAGCGGTCTATGGCCGCGCGCACCGCCTCGATCTCGGGCTCGTTTCGGATGGTGGGGCGGGCGATGTCGTCCATCTTCACGAAGTCCACGCCCCACGATGCGATGAGCGCGAACACCGAGTCGTAGTACGCCTGCGCCCCCGGCCTCGACATGTCGACGCCGTACATGTCGCTGTTCCACTCGCACACGTCGAGGCGGTCGGCGATGTCGGCCGCGTGGTACGGGGTGCCGGCGATGGGGAGGTTCTCGCTGACCGCCTGGCGGGGGATGCCCCGCATGAGGTGGATGCCAAGCTTGAGGCCCTTCGCGTGCACGTAGTCCGCAAGCGGCCTGAAGCCGGCCCCGCCGTGGGCGCCGGGAAACTTGTTTGGCGCCGGCAGGAGCCGGCCGTTTCCGTCAAGGGTCAGACGCGCCCCGGCGTGGTACCCATATCCGGTGGCGCCCGGCTCGTACCATTGGACGTCCACGACCACGTACTGCCAGCCGTGCGCCGCCAGCTTGTCCACCATGACGTCCGCCTGCGCTCGGGCCTGCGCCTCCGTGAGCGTGGTGGCGAAGCAGTCCCAGCTGTTCCAGCCCATCGGGGGCGTCGTTGCCCAGCCGTGGAAGTCCCCGGAGCCCGGCGCGGGCGCGCCCGCCGCGCCGCAGAGTGCCAGCGCGAGGAGCAGGGGGGCCCGTGCGGAGGCGGCGCTCGCCGGCATCCTCAGGCGGCGGGGGCCCAGCCCGGCTCGTACTGCCGCTGCCAGAGCCCCATCGCCGCGTCGTCGCCCAGGATGTGCCCGTCCGAGGGGTTGCAGTTGAGGACGCGCCCGACCCGCTGCGCGATGTTTCCCAGGTGCAGCAGCGTCACGCTCTTGTGGCCCTCGGAGATGGGCGAGTTGAGCGCCGAGCCCGTCCTTATCGCATCCACGAAATTCTTCACGTGCAGCCTGTCCAGGCGGATCCCCGAGGCGCTCCTCAGGTCGGTGCCGTTGCCCTCGGGCTTGTCCTGGAGCGAGCGCACCACCTTCTTCTTCCTGTCAAAGGCGGTGTAGTTGTCGTTCTCGAGCAGCGCTGTCCCCTCGGTGCCGTAGATGTAGGCACCGCGCGAGAGTCCCTCGGTCGGGAAGCCGTTGCAGCTGCGCCCCTCCCAGGTGATGGCCTTCTCGGCGCCGAACTCCCAGCCGATCACCTGCGTGTCCGGGGTCTCCCAGTCGTCGCTGAAGGCGTAGCGGCCGCCGCTCGAGGTCACCTTGGTCGCGAAGTCGACCCCCAGGACCCAGCGGCAGACGTCGAACTCGTGCGTCCCGTTGTTGAGGGCCTCGCCCGTCCCCCAGTGCCAGAACCAGTGCCAGTTGTACGGGATGACGTTGCTCCTGTAGGGCCTGCGCGGCGCCGGTCCCTGCCAGAGCTCGTAGTCGAGCTCGGGCGGCACCGCCGCCTCGGCGCCGTGGCCGATGCTCCCGCGGTTGTTGTCGTACCAGCACTTGGCGAAGTAGGCCTTGCCGATCACCCCGCCCTGGATCTCCCTGACCGCGGCCTGCATGTTGGGGAACGAGCGGCGCTGGTTGCCCATCTGCACCAGCCGGCCGTAGCGCTCGATCGCCTTGAGGAGCAGCTCGCCCTCGTGGGGATTCTGGCTGCAGGGCTTCTCTACGTAGACGTGCTTGCCCGCCGCCAGGGCGAGGATCGCCATCGGCGTGTGCCAGTGGTCGGGCGCCGCGATCGTGATCGCGTCGACCGACTTGTCGTCGAGCGCCCTGCGGAAGTCCCTTAATGCCTTCGGCTCAAGCCCCAGGGTCGCCGCCTGCTTGACCCCCTTGGCGAGGGCCCGCTCGTCCACGTCGCAGAGGTAGGCTATCTCCACGCCCTCGATGCCGGAAATCGCCTCGATGTGGTCCAAGCCCCGGTTGTTCGTGCCCATGACGGCCACGCGGAGCCGGTTGGACGGCGCGGAGGCGCCCTGCGCGGCCCGCAGCCACGAGGGCGTGGAGGCCGCGAGGCCGAGGCTCAGGCCGGCGGCTGTGCTCTTCCTAAGGAATTCCCGGCGGTTGGTCAGGTTGCTCATAAGTGTCAGGAGGCGGCCGGGGGCGTCGCGGCAAGGACGCCGCGCATGTAGCCGAACGACTGCGCGACCCCGGGGACCGGGTCGGCCGCGTCGGTCTCGTCCTCGAGCCCGGCCTGGCCCGCGAAGCCCACCCGCACGAGGGCCGCGATGATCCCCTTTGTGTCCAGGCGGCCGAAACCCATCTCGACGGGGACGTCCTTCCTGTCGCCGGCGCCGGCGAGCGTGTCCTTCAGGTGGACGTCGTAGAGCCGGCTGCGGCACTTCATGATCGCCTCGACGGGGTCGGTGCCCGCGCGGGCCGAGTGCCCCACGTCGATGCAAAGCCCCAGGCGCTCGTCGTAGGGCTGCACGGCGTTCCACACGTCGAGCGGCGACGGGAAGATCTTGTCCTCCGGCCCGTGGTTGTGGAACGCGAGCCGAATGTCGTACTCGCGCACGAAGCGCTCCGTCATGAGGAGGGTGTCCCGGTCGGGCGGCTCGGCGTAGCTGGCCGTCATGGTCCTCAGGCCCGCGGCCTTCCCGCACTCGAAGGCCTTCCTCATCACGCTTTCGCTGTCCTTCAGGGTCACGACGCCCGTCGAGGCGATCGATAGCCCAGCGTCCCGGAACCTCTTCGCGGCGTCGCGGCAGTCGTCCGGGCTCCCGAGGAGGATGGGCACGTGCACGCGGAAGACGGACACGGAGGTGACACCCAATAGCTTGCACGCGGCGATCGCCGCGTCGACCGGAAGCTTGCGGAACGAGTAGGTGGCGAGGCCCAGGTTGAGCCGCGCGGCGGCCTGGGGCGCCGCCGCGGGGCCGGCGGCCTCCAGGGCGCCGAATGCGCGGGCCGCCCCGGCCAGGGGGAGCATGAGGCCCGCCATCGCGGTCTTTGCTAACGCCTCTCGGCGGGTCACGAGAATCTCGTCCATGGCATGTGTTGGGGTTTAACGACGGGGTGCGGGCCCCCCGATGGTCCGCCGCTTCGGCGGGGGCGCCAATCCAAGGGGACACCTTGCATCGATCGCCGCCACTTGTCGAGCGCCCGGGGGCCGGGGTTCTTGGAGCTGTAAAGTCTTGCGCGGCGTCGACCCGCCGACCAAGCCTAGCCGCCCTTGAAGCGCCGCTCATCCGCCGTCTTTCTCCTCGTTGCTTGGCTCTGCGCCAGCGGGGCGATGCTGGACGTCGCGCAGGTGTTAGCGTGGGCGCGCATGTTCGCCGAATACGCGAGGATGGAATCGGTCGTCTCGGCCGCCAAGGACACGTTCGACCCGGGGCGCCCCTGCGCGATCTGCCGGGCCGTGAGCAGGGCCCGGCAGGCTCAGGGACAGCATGCGCCCGTGCTGGCGCCTTCGGGCCCGGACAAGGTGATCCTCATCCTCGAGAATCCGGCCCGCTTCATTGCGCTGGACTCTGGGCGGGGCTGGCCCGAGTGGACCCCCGCCGCGGAGCTGGCACGCGACGCCGACGTGCCTGTCCCGCCGCCAAGGGCCGCGCTCGCCTGAGTGTCGATCGCGCACGCGCCCGCCCCTTGTTTGGCCTGGGACCGCGCGCCTGAACCTGCCCGCGGCGGATCCGCCAGAGGGCGACTGCGCAATCCGCGTGGACTCCGCATCACAAACACGCGTAACAATCATGCAAATCTCTTGTCATCAGAATCCTCCCGAAATAAGCGGCGGGGGCGACGCGCCCCCGGCAAAATCAACCGGCGCATCCGGAGCGACCGCGGCCCAAACGCGCCTCTTTCTCGGCGCCGCGCTCGCTCTTGCGCCGTCCCTGGCCCTGGCATGCGCCTGCGGCTGCGGCATCTACGAGGTCGGAACGAGCTCAACGCTTCCGACCGGAATGGGCGCCGAGACGTACATTGACTACGACTACCAGGACCAGACAACCGACTGGAGCGGCAGCTCGGAGGCGCCTGGTGCCGACAACCCGGACAAGAACATCCGGACGAGTTTCCTGACATTCGGCTACGAGCAGATGTACACGAACTCCTGGGGCCTGCGCCTCGAGCTTCCGTATGAGGTGCGCCATTTCGTGACCACGGGGGGCGCCACCGGAACGGACATCGTCACGGTAAACTTCAGCGGCATCGGCGACGTCCGCATCGAGGGCATGTACACGGGCTTCTCCCCGGACATGTCGCAGGGCCTCATGTTCGGGCTGAAGCTTCCCACCGGAAGCTACACGGCCGAGGACGCCTGGGACGACGTCGACAGGGACTCCGAGATAGGCACCGGCAGCACCGACCTCCTCTTCGGGGGATTCGACCGCTTTGGCCTGGGGGACTCGGGCTGGCAGGGGCTCGTGCAGGGGATGCTGGACGTGCCCGTGCTGAGCCAGGTCCAGTACCGGCCAGGCACGGAGCTCGACCTCTCGCTCGGGGCCTACTACACCGGCTTCAGGATCGGCCGGCTAGCCGTTGTCCCGATCGGCCAGCTCAAGGTCTCGCTGCGAACCCGCGACACGGGCGCGAACGCGGCCGATCCCGTGGCTTCGGGATTCGCCCGCCTGTTCGCCGCCCCCGGACTCGAGTTCGACCTGCGCCCCTTCAAGGTCTACGCCGACGTGGAGCTGCCGCTCTACGTGCACGTCAGGGGCGACCAGCTGGTCGCCCGGAACCTGTTCCGGCTGAACCTGAGCTACGATTTCTAGCCCGCGGCGGCCGGGGGGCCTGGGGCCTAGGGCTCCAGCCTCTCCATCCGCATGACGTGCTCGTCGCCCACGCTGACATCCATCTCCTTCTTCGGGCCGGAGAAGTTGAACTCGCACTGCACGTCGGTCGTCGGGCAGTAGAACCGGGTCATGGACATTGCGTGAAGCACGATGTCGGCGCCGCCGAGGTTCATCGTGAGGAGCCCGTCGGCGAGACGGCGCACGTGCACCGTGTTCCTGGGATCCTGCCCGTAGTCCCCGGCATAGGTGGCAAGCAGGGCGTCCGGCAGCATGAACTCCTTGTGGCGCGGGTTGCCGAGCTCGCGCACCCATATGTTGCGGAAGCGCACCGGGTTGCCGTGGTCCTGGAGCGCGATCGGGAGGCGCTCCGGGTGCGCCTTGTAGGGCGCCCGGCCGATCCAGCCCGTGGGCCCGGTGAGCGCCACGTTGTTCTGCACGAGGACTCCGTTGTGGAACACGGTCTCATGCGCCTTCTTTAGGAGCTTGCCGTCCTCGTCAAAGCGGGGGGCGGTCCAGATGATGTCGTAGACCTCCCACTGGCCGGGCGGGAGCATGACGTTCACCAGGGGCGGGTACTGCCCGTAGATCGCCGCCGCGGAGCCGTCGGCGTAGGACTTGTTCTGGTAGGAGTCGAGCACCTGGCACTCGTAGCGGTCGTAGCCGAAGAAGACGCCGCTGTTGCCGCGGCCCTGGCTGTCGCCGTGCGGCGGGGTGGGCGAGGCCCACTCCACGTGAAGCTGGCAGTCGCCGAAGGACTCGAGCGTGCGCACGTAGCCGCTTCCGGGGACGCACTCCATGAGGCCGTTCTTCACGACCCACTTGGTCGGGCTTCCGTCCATCGCGACCCACTGCGAGATGTCCCTGCCGTCGAAGAGCACGACCGCGTCCGAGGGCGGCCTTCCGGGCTGCTCCTGCGAGCTGAACGTGCCGGGGTCGACGAGCGCCGGCTGGGGCCGGTCCCGGTCGTGGTCCAGCCAGTTCGGGTCGGGGGCGGCGACCGCTGCGGCCGAGGCCGCGATTAGTATGCCAAGCGCTCTGACGGCGGGGGTTTTCATGGGGATTGTCGGAAGGAAGCGTGCCCCGGGCAGGCCCCGATGTCCAACGCGATTGCGACAAATGCCCTCGGGTCCGGGAGGCGGCGCTTGCGGACGAGGGGGGCGCGGTCTATCGTCTGCCCATGGTCAAGAAACTCCTCCACACCCGTATGCGCGTGAACGACCTCGAGCGCACCGTCAAATTCTACGAGGAAGCCCTGGGGCTCAAGGTCAGCCGCAGGCACAAGTCGCCTCGCGGCGCGCAGCTCGCCTTCATCCGGACGCCGAACAGCGACGAGGAGATCGAGATCTGCCAGCTGCCGGACGGCCCCCCGGTCCAGGTCCAGCCGGACCTCATGCACCTCGCGTTCGAGGTGGACAACCTGGCCGCCTTCGCGGCCGACCTTGAGAAGAAGGGCTACCGCCTGAGCGACGGCCCGACGCAGACCGGCTCAGGCTCCGTGATCGCGTTCATCGACGCCCCGGAGGGCTACGAGGTCGAGCTGATCCAGCGCGGCTAGGCGGCGGGGCCCCCGCGCCGCTCCTTCCAGAGGTCGAGGTCGAAGCGGGCCCAGTCCACGGCCCGCGCCCCGGGTGCCCCGTGGTGCATCCCGGCGACCATCCCGAAGTAGACGGTCTCCCAGAACCGGTACGCGCCGGGGTCCTGCGGCGAATGCCTGGGCACGGCTAGGGCCCTCTTACCGGCGCCGGCCCAGTGCTCGCGCATCCAGGAGAGCACATGGGTGTCCAGGACGCCGTGCATCTGCCCCGGGCGGGAGTGAAGGACGAAGAACTTCGCGGTCTTTATCCCGATGCCCGGGAAGCGCGTGAGCGTCTCCCAGGGGCAGGAGCGCAGGTCGACGTTCGACTCGGCGAGCTGGCGGAAGCTGCGGCCGAGGAGCGTGTACTTGCCCAGGCGCACCTCCCTCAGGCGCCGGCCGAGGCTCCCGTTCCCGGCGCACTCGCGGATGAACACGAATGGGCTTCGGCCGCGCAGGAACCCCTCGAGCTTCGCCGACTGCTGGTCGGCGTTCTTGCCCGCCACGACGATGCAGAAGAGCAGGAACTCCTCGAGCGCGGCGGGTGCCCTCGACGTGTCGGTGACGTTGCTAGGGTCGATCATCGGGCCCCGGTCCCCGCGCCTGCGGGCCGGGCTTTTCCCAGAGGAAGTTCGAGGTCTCGGCGAGGAGCGTGCCGTCCGCCGAGCGCAGCTCCACCTCCCATGCGACCGGCAGGACGTGCGACGAGGCCCAGTCCGTGCCCGTGAGCCCGATCTCGAAGAGGCGGCTGCCGGCGGGCACGGTGGCCGGGAAGCTGTAGACGCGGGTCTCGACCGAGTCGGGCTTGATCACGCGCACCGTGAAGGTGGCGGAGGCGAGGGCCGGCCCGTGGTTTAGGACCCGCGTCAGGAAGTAGAGTCCGCTGCGGCTCTTGGGCTGGGTGCGCATCACGATCCAGTCCTGGACCAGCTCCTTGCCCGTCCTGTACTCGTGGTAGCTCTCGAACGAGCCGCTGTCGTGCCACTGCGGCCAGACCCTCGCGAACGTTATGGTGTCGGCGCGGCAGGGGGCCGCAGCCAGGGCGAGGAGGGCGAGCGGGGCGAGGATCTGTCGCATCGGTGCACCATCTAGGCGCAGAAACCGCCGCCGACAACTCGATACGTCACTGTTCAAGGCGCACGTACGCGTAGCGGTGGAAGCCGAGAAGGGCGGGGGTCCACCCCTTGACATAGGGCTGGATCAGGTAGGAGTGGGCGCCGAAGTAGAGGGGCGCGACGGGGCCCTCCTCAAGGAGGTAGGCCTCCGCGCCCTGGAAGGCCTCCATCCGAGCGGGGGGCTCGCGCGCCTCGGCGGCGGCGGCGATCATGCGGTCGTAGGCTCCGTCACCCCATCCCGTCCAGTTGTTGCCGCCGCCCGTGACGAAGAGGTCGAGGAAGGTGACCGGGTCCATGAAGTCGCCGGCCCAGCCCGCGGTCGATACCGAGTAGTTGAGCGTCTGCTGGTTCTGCAGCCAGGTCTTTTGCTCGAGCGTCGCCAGCGTGACGCGAACGCCGAGCTCGCTTCGCCACATCTCCTGCACGGCCTCCATGACGACGGGCTGCACCTCGTCATTTCGCGCCTGGACCTCGATCGGCGGCAGGCCCGCCCCGCCGGGGTGGCCCGCCTCCGACAGGAGCCTTCGCGCGAGGGCCGGGTCGAACGCGACGGCCGCCCTGGCGCTGTAGCCGCCGCAGTCGGGCGGGGTGAACGAGTGCGCCGCGGGATAGGCCCCGAAGAGGACGCGGCGCGCGATCGCGTCCCTGTCGATCGCCAGGGACAGGGCCCTGCGGATCCTCGGGTCCCCGAGGGGCGCCCGCCCCACGTTGAACCTCAAGAAGAAGGTCTGCAGGAAGGGGTCGACCCGCAGCCGCTGCGGCGCGTTCCTGCGGTACTGCTGGATCTTCGCCACGGGCAGCGCGTAGGTCACGTGGACCTGGCCCGCGCGGAAGTCCCGCTCCTCCACGTCCGCGCTCTCGGTAGGCAGGAAGACGATCTGGCGCAGGGTCACCGCTCCGGCGTCCCAGTAGGTGGCGCTCCTCGCCACAACGATCCTCGAGTTGGGGACCCATTGCTCAAGCGTGAAGGGCCCGTTGCCCACGAGGTTGCCCTCGCGGGTCCACGGGGTCCCACGCCTGGTGAGCGCCCCGAAGCGCCCGAGGACCCGGGGGTTCACCGGAAACCAGGGGGGCTGGGCGACAAGCTCGGGCAGGTAGGGCGTGCGCTGCGCGAGAAGGATCCGCACCGTGCGCGCGTCCGGCGCGCTCAGCCCGAGCGACGACGGGTCGGAGACCGCCCCCTCGTTGAACGCCCGGGCGTTCCTTATGGGGTAGAGGATGTAGGCGTACTCGGCGGCGAAGGCCGGCGTCAGCATCCGCCGCCAGGACTGCACGAAGTCGTCCGCGGTCAGCGCCTCGCCGTTCGACCAGCGAAGGCCGTCGCGCAGGTGGAACGTCCAGGCAAGCCCGTCCGCGGACACTTCCCAGCTCTGCGCGGCGGCGGGGACGGCGCGCGAGGTCTTCTCGTCGACAGCCGTCAGGCCCTCGAAGAGCGCCAGGAGGATGTTCTGGTCCGTGTACGCCGTCACGACCTGGGGATCCAGGTCCTCGGGCTCCGCGCCGTTGCCGAGGAGCAGCGTCTGGGAGCGGACGGCCGCCTCGGCCGGCGTCTCCCGGCGGGCGCACCCCGAGGCCGCCAGCAGCGCGGCCGCGGCAATGAGGGCGGGGCGAAAAGTCAACGCCTGCGCCGGCGCACTGCGGCCGCCAGGGCGCAGAGTCCGCTCGCCATCATCGCCCAGGTCGACGGCTCGGGCACCGGAGTGAAATTGAGCATCAGGTCGTTTCCGCTCACCGAGACGGAGAAAATGCCGCCGCTAGTCCCGTTCAAGAAGTAACTGGAGCTGTCCACAAAAAACTGGTTCGAGCCCGTGAAGCCCGTTATTCCCCCTGTGGCAGCGAGGAGCGTCCACTGGTAGGTTTGGCCAGAGTTGAACGTGTTGGCGGTCCGGATGGTTTGGCCGTCGGAAGCCACTCCCACGAGCTGGATGTTGAACGGATCGCCGGAGGTCGCGCTGACATTGAGCGTGCCCACCGTGTCGACCTGGCTGTAGTCCGTCCCCGCCGTCCCGCCGGCGTTCATGATCGAGAACTGCATGCCGCCAGCGCAGCCGAACACCAGCGACGCGTTCAAACCGAAGCTCAGGGTGCCGACCACCGGGTGGTTCACGTCCCCGTTCCCGATGAACGATCCGCGTCCGCCCGTGATCCCGGATCCACCCGCGATCTTGATGGTATCCGGCGAGCTTGGCGCGATGGTGCCGTAGCCGCCGATGGACGCCCCGTTGTTCACGGTGATCTGATTCGCGATCGTTATCCCGTTGTCCACTCCCAGGACGCCGCCCGAATTGACTGTCACGGCTCCCGTGCCGAACGCGCTGTTGTTGCTGGCCACCAGAAGGGTGTGGTCGCCGACCGTCGTTCCGCCGTTGTATGTATTGGCGCCAAAGAGATCCAGCGTGCCGTTCGAGCCCGTCGTCACGACCAGCCTGCCGGTGCCTGCGATCGTGCCATAGTAATTCGGGTCGCTGTCGACCTGGATCGTGAGCTGCGAGCTGCCGGGGCCGCTCCCAAGGTTGATCACGTTGCCGGAGCCCGACGAGTCACTCGTCATGTCGACGATCGTGGGCGTAGAGCCCGCCGCAAAATTGATCGTCGAGGCGCTCTCGAGGGTTAGGTCGTTGAGCGTCGGGCTCATGCTGCTGAAATTAAGCGTGCCGGCATTCACGGTCACCGCGCCCGAGCCCAGTCCCGTGTTGCTTCCGACCGTGACCGTCGCGTCGTTGTTTACCGTCGTCCCGCCCGTGTAGGTATTGGCCCCCTCCAGGTCGGTCGGGCCGTCGATGACCAGCATTCCAGGGCCGTAGTAGTTGCTGATGGTGCCCAGGATTGAAAGGATCCCGCTCGAGCTCCCGCCGAAGGTGACGCACCCGCAAAGCTGGATGGCGTTCAGCACGGTGATGGGCGTGGCGTTGGGCGTGGTCAGAGTGGTGCCGCTGCCGAGCGCGAGGGTGCCGGTTCCCAAGGGGCTTGAGGTTATCGAACCGGCCATGCTCATGCCGCTGGCCCCGACCACGAGCGTCGTGTTGCCGGAATCGACGAGGATGCCTCCGCCAAACGTGCTCAATGGATTCGTCAGGGTGAGTGTGTTCGTGGGACTGCAGCCCGGCGCCGCGACCTCGATCATCGACGATCCATTGATCGCGCCGTTTAGAGTCAGCATGGTTCCCATGCTCCCGCCGAGGAGGGTGACCGTGCCTCCACCGCAGAGCGTGATCGCATTATCAATCGTATAGCAGCCGCCGCCCGTGGTCGTGAAGTTGCTGCCTTCGCTCAGCATGAGGGTCCCTTTGCCGAGCGGGCCCTGGGACACGATTCCCTCGGACGCCGTGCTGCTCGCGCCGACGGCGACTGTCGTGTCCGACTCCACTCTTAGGCCTCCGGTGAAAGTGCTGCAGCCCGAGGTCAGCGCCAGGTAGTTGTTGTATTCGTTGCCCCCGACCTGGAGCGTGGAGGCGCCGCTGATCATGCCGGTGAGCGTGAGCATCGTGTCCGTGTTGGTCCCCGACAGCAGGTAAACGGTGCCGCCCCCGCAGAGGGTGATGTCGTTGCCGATCGTGTAGCAGTTGCTGTCGACGGTCGTGAAATTGTTGCCGTTGCTGAGCATCAGCATGCCGGTGCCAAGAGGGCCCGCGGTCACATTGTCGCCCGTTCCCGTGCTGCTGGCTCCGACTGCGAGGGTCGTCCAGCCCTCGTCGACGTAGACGCCCCCGCTGAAGGTGCTGCAGCGCGACGTGAGCGCGAGGTAGTCCGAATAATCGCTGTCGATACCGGTGCTGGCCACCTCAAGCGCCGGGTTTCCGCTGATCATGCCGCTCAGGGTCAGCATCGGGTTGTTGTTGCTGTACAGGAGGTAGACCCAGTCCTCGCTGTTGCCGCAGAGCGTTATGTTGTTGCCGATCGTGATGCACCTGCTCCCCGTGGTCGTGAAATTGTTGCCGTTGCTGAGCATCAGCGTGCTGGTGCCAAGAGGGCCCGCGGTCACATTGTCGCCGGTTCCCGTGCTGCTGGCTCCGACTGCGAGGGTCGTCCAGCCCTCGTCGACGTAGACGCCCCCGCTGAAGGTGCTGCAGCGCGACGTGAGCGCGAGGTAGTCCGAAAAATCGCTGTCGATCCCGGTGCTGGCCACCTCAAGCCCCGCGGACCCGGTGATCGTTCCCCTGAGGGTGAGCATCGGGTTGTCGGTCCCATAGAGCAGGTACACCGTGCCGCCTCCGCAGAGGTTGATGGTGTTGCCGAGGGTGTAGCAGCTGGAATCGGCCGTGGTCAGGTTCACACCGCTGCCGAGCATCAGCGTGCCGGTCCCCACGGGCCCCACGGACACGCATGAGTTCACTCCCGTGCTGCTGGACCCGATCACGAGCTCGCCCCCGTTGGTTATGCTGGTCCCGCCCGAATAGGTGTTGGCGCCGGACAGGGTGAGGTTCCCACTGCCGCTGTTGGCCACGCTCCCGGTCCCAGCTATGGAAACGCTGATGTTTACGGGGCTGGGGCTGCTATCGATCAATGACGACGCAATGTTCAGCGAGCCCTCGGAGGCGCTATTCAGATTCAACCCATTCGTCACGCTCCCGTAGATCGAGAGCGTGCTGATGCTGTAGGTCGAGCTGTCGACCGACGACGTCACCGGGCCGGACTCGAAATTGCCGAGGTTGAAGTCGACTTCATATGGGCCGGTGGGGTTCACCACGGAAAAATTCGCCTCGTCCGACCAAATTCCGTTTACGTCTCCGTTAGACCAAGTGAGCGTCTGTGCCGCCACCCTTCCGCAGAACAAAAGTGCGGACAAAGCAGCGACTGCTGCACACCTTTTGACCTGAGGCATGCGCGAACGCTGATACAAGTGGATTGCATCGGCAAGGCTGAATTATTAACAAACCGCCTTTTGCGAGAATGACTCAAGTTACTTAACAGTAATGCAATATGTCAGTTTCTAAGGATTGGAAGAAGGGTGTCCCAAAGCAAATCCGCTACAATTAGGTCTCCGGCAGCCGTCGGATGGATGCCATCCGGCTGGTTCAGCTCGGGCTTCCCGGCGACACCCTCCAGGAGAAACGGAACGAGAGTGAGCCCGTTTTTCCGGGCAAGCTCGGGATAGACGGACTGGAACGCCGCCGAGTATTCCGGCCCCATGCTTGCCGGCATCCGCATGCCTAAGAGAATGACGCGGGCCTTCGGATACGCCGATCGGACCCGGTCAATGATGGCCTGGAGGTTCTGCCTGGTCACCTCCGGGGCGATCCCGCGCAGCCCGTCGTTGCCGCCAAGCTCCAGGACGAACGCGTCGGCGCCCTGGCGAAGGACCCAGTCGACCCGCCGCAGCCCCCCCGCGCTGGTCTCGCCGCTCAGGCCGGCGTTGACCACCCGCCAGCGAAGGTGCTGCGCGTCGATCTTCCTCTGGATCAGGGCGGGGAACGACTGGATCGCGGGATCAGCGAGGCCGTAACCGGCCGTCAAGCTGTTCCCGAAGAAGACGATCGTCCGCCCGGGCGAATCCCCGGCCGGCTGGGCCGCGCAGTGCGCAGCCCAGAGGAGCAGGGCGGCGGCGAGCCTGGCAGTCCGTCGGGGAGCCCGAAGCCGGGTTCCTGGGGGAGGATTCATCCAACACGGCATGGGAGAGGTCGGCCCGCGGTTCCAGAGTTTTCTGGCAGGGGAGGCCCGCGCGGACTGATCCCGTTTGCGCTTGGGGTCCCGGCGGGCTTTCATCCCGGCCATGCCATCCCAAACGATGCTCCGGGTCGAGCGGCTCACGAAGACCTACTGGACGGCGGCCGGCCCGCTGACCGTGCTCCACGACACGAGCTTTGGCCTGGAGGGGGGGTCCAGCATCGCCGTCGTGGGCCCGAGCGGGAGCGGCAAGACGACGCTCCTCGGGCTCTGCGCCGGCCTTGACCGGGCGACAAGCGGATCGGTGGAGCTCGCTGGCGAGTCCCTCGACGCGCTCGACGAGGACGCCCGCGCGAGGGTGCGAAACTCGAGCGTCGGATTCGTCTTCCAGAACTTCCAGCTCATCCCGACCCTGACCGCCCTTGAGAACGTCCTCGTGCCCCTCGAGCTGCGCGGGGATCGCGGGTGCGAGCCGCAGGCCAGGGCGCTCCTTGAGCGGGTGGGCCTCGGCGACCGCGCCAGCCACTACCCGGTGCAGCTGTCGGGCGGCGAGCAGCAGCGCGTGGCCCTCGCCCGGGCGTTCATCAACCGCCCGAAGATCCTCTTCTGCGACGAGCCGACCGGCGACCTGGACTCCGTCACCGCCGAATCCATGGTGGAGCTCATCTTCGGCCTCAACCGGGAGCACGCGACGACGCTGGTCCTCGTGACGCACAACCTTGAGCTTGCCGGGAGGTGCCGGCGCGTGCTGCGCCTGAAGGGCGGGAGGGTCGCCTCCGACGAGCCCGCGGCCCGGTCCTAGGCGGCCCATGCGATTCGTCCTCATGATGGCGTGGCGCGACTCGCGCGCCTCAAGGCGCCGGCTGGCGCTCTACTCGCTGTCGATCGTCCTGGGGATAGCCGCCCTGGTCTCCATAGGCTCGTTCACGGCGAACGTGCGGCGCGCGATCGACGCCGAGGCGGACAGCCTCCTGGGCGCCGACCTCTTCGTGACGGCGCCCGCGCCGCTGGCGGCCCCGCTCATGGACTACCTTCGGGGCCTCGGGGGGGAGATCGCGACCGAGAGGATGTTCTCCTCGATGATGACTTTCACGGCCGCGCGTCGCCTGAGGCTCGTGCAGGTTCACGCGATACAGGGCCCGTTCCCCTTCTACGGGAGGTTCGAGACGGATCCGGCCGGGGCGTCGTCGCTCCTCGCGGCGGGCGGGGACATCGTGCTCCTGGAGCCGACGCTCCTCGCGCAGTTCGGCGTCGGGGTGGGGGACAGGGTGAAGCTGGGGACCAAGCTCTTCACCATAGCCGCGGCCCTGAGGAAGATTCCCGGGGAATCCCCCGGCGTGGCCATGATGGCGCCCCGCGCCTACATCCCCCTGGCGGCCCTCGAGGGGACGGGCCTCATGGGAAACGAGGCCCTGGCGCGCTACAGGGCCATGGTGAAGCTTCCCCCGGGCCGGGACGCCGCCGGCGTCGTCCGGCAGATGCGGGATAAGTTCGGGCAGATGAGGCTCTCGTTCGAGACAGTTGAGGAGCGCAAGCGCAACCTGGGAGACGCGCTGCGCCACCTCGACGGCTTCCTGAGCCTCGTCGGGTTCGTCGCGCTCGTCCTGGGCGGGATCGGCGTCGCAAGCGCGCTTCACGCGCACATCAGGGGGAAGCTCTCGACCGTGGCCGTGCTGCGCTGCCTGGGCGCCAGCTCGGGCCAGGGCCTCGCGGTCTACCTGGTCCAGGGCCTGGGGCTGGGGCTCCTCGGCGCCGGCGCCGGAGCGGCGGCGGGCATCGCCGTTCAGCGGCTCCTGCCTGCGCTGGCGAAGGGGCTTCTGCCGATCGACGTGGATTTCTTCGTCTCCTGGCCGGACGTCCTGCGCGGGACCGGGGCCGGGATCGCCATAAGCCTCCTCTTCTCGCTCCTGCCCCTGATCTCGGTGAGGAGGATCCCGCCGCTCGCGGCGCTGCGCTCGGCGGTCGTCGAGGGGGCGGCGGCGGCGAAGGACCCGCTGCGGTTCGCCGTCGTGGGAGCGATCGCGGCCGCCGTCGCCGGATTCGCCGTTTGGCAAACCGGCAGCGTGGCCGTGGGCCTGGGCTTCACGGGGATGCTGGGCGTCGGGTTCCTGAGCCTTGGGGGGCTTGCCGCCGGGGTCTCGTGGGCGGCCCGCAGGTTCGTGCCCCGGGGCCTCCCCTACGTTGTGCGCCAGGGTTTCGCGAACCTGCACCGGCCGAACAACCGCACCGTCCTCCTTCTGCTATCGCTCGGGCTCGGCACGTTCCAGGTCCTCACCCTCCTGCTTGTGCGAACGACCCTCGTGGCCGAGATACGGGGCGCGGGGTCGGCGGGAAGGCCGAACCTCGTCCTCTTCGACATCCAGGACGACCAGATCGGCCCGCTCAAGTCCGTGGTCGCCGGGGCGGGGGCGTCTGTCGCCGAGAGCGCGCCCATCGTCACGATGAAGATCGTTTCGGTGAGAGGCCTGGGGGTCGAGAAGCTCCTCGCCGACCCGCACTCCCGGATGCCGGCGTGGGCGCTTCGCCGGGAGTACCGCTCGACATTCCGCGGCTCGCTCTCAGGGACGGAGAAGGTGGTCCAGGGCGCCTTCAGCGGCCGCGCCTCTCCCGGCGCGGGCCCGGCGGCCGTTTCCGTCGAGGAGGGCCTCGCGCGGGACATGCAGCTCAAGATCGGGGACGAGGTGGACTGGGATGTCCAGGGCCTGCCCGTCAGGACGCGGGTGGGGAGCATCCGCTCGGTTGAATGGCGCCGCCTCGAGCCCAACTTCTTCGTGGTCTTCCCCGAGGGCGTCCTCGAGGAGGCGCCGAAGACCTACGTCGTCGCGGTGCGCGCAGCCAGCCCTGCCCAGTCGGCCGCGGTACAGCGGGCGGTCGTCGACGCGTTCCCGAACGTGACGGCGATCGACCTCGCGCTCGTGATCGATACCCTTGACGGCATCTTCTCGAAGGTGGAGTTCGCGATCGAGTTCATGGCGCTCTTCACGGTGGCCACCGGGCTGATCGTGCTCGTGGGCACGATCGTCACGGGCCGCCACCAGAGGATACGCGAGACCGTGCTCCTGCGCACGCTGGGCGCGTCGAGGCGCCAGGTGACCGAGATCCAGCTGGTCGAGTACGCCGTGCTCGGCGTCCAGGCCGCCGTTGTCGGCGGGCTGCTTGCCGTGGCGGCCAACGCGCTCCTCGCCCGCTTCGTCTTCCACGTCGCGCCCTCGGCGCCGGCCGGGCAGGTGGCGGGGGCGGTCGCGGCCGTCGCCCTGCTGACCGTGGCCACCGGCTTCATAGTCAGCCGAGGCATCACGGATCATCCTCCTCTCCAAGTTCTTAGGCAGGAGACGTAGCGCGCGCCCGCGCTCGCGGACGGCCCGCCGGGAAAGCAGTCTCCGCTTTCCCGAAACGATGGCACCTTCCGTTGCGTCTCTTGTCCAGCACAAGCACCTGTGATTACCCAACCTGGCCAACGCCACCTAGGGATCGTCCGGAACGCGGTCCGGCTCCTGCGCCTGACGGCGCCTCTCATCGTGATGGCGGCTTTCGCGGGCGAGGCCGTCTGCGCCCCGACCCGGGGCGGCCGATACAGCGCGAAGGAGCTGGCCCAGGGCTACCGCGACGGGGTCGTGATCGCGAAGCCCAGGGCGGCGACGCTCGCGACGGTCGACGCGGCCGAGCTTGCCGAGGGCCTTAGCCTGCAGGCCCGCTTCAAGCGCCTCGGGTACGTGCGGGTGCTGGGCCTCGTCGCGGGCGACACGGTTCCCGCCGCAATCAGGAGGCTCAAGGCCACCGGCCGCTACGCGTACGTCGAGCCCGACTACATCCGGCACGTGACGACGACCCCCAACGACCCCGACTTCGCGAGCCAGTGGGGGCTGCACAACGACGGCTCGGGCGGGGGCATCGCCGGGGCGGACATCAACGCCGAAGCCGGCTGGTCGGTGCGCTCGACGGCGCCGACCGTCATCGTGGGGATCGTCGACTCCGGCGCCCTCCTGACGCACCAGGACCTCGCCGCGAACCTGTGGGTCAACCCCACGCCGGGCACGAAGGCCTCCTTCTCGTCCGTGAGCGACACGACGGGGCGCTCGGAGACGATCACCGAGACCGACAGCGCCAACGGGCTAAACGCCGTGCTGCAGTCCGGACCCCCGACCGACGACGCCGGCCACGGCACCCATGTCTCCGGCATCGTGGGAGCCGTCGGCAACAACGGCATCGGGGTCGCGGGAGTGGCGTGGCAGGTCCAGCTGATGGAGCTCGAGTTCATCGACAGCTCGGGCAACGGGGCCACATCGGCCGAACTGCCCTGCATCGAGTACGCGACCGAGCACAAGGTCTCCGTCATGAACGCCAGCTACGGCAGTCAGGGCTTGTCGCAGGCCGAGATGGACGCCATCTACCAGGCCGGCCAGGCGGGCATCATCTTCGTCTGCTCTGCGGGCAACGCCTCCGAGAACAACGACATCTCGGGCTTCTTCCCCGCCGACTACCCGCTCGACAACATCGTCGTCGTAGGCGCGAGCGACAACCGCGATCTTCCCGTCTACTTCTCCAACTACGGCTCGGGCTCGGTCGCCATATTCGCGCCGGGCGAGAACATCCTCTCGACCTACTACTCGAGCAACTCCTCGTACGAGTACCTGAGCGGGACGTCCATGGCCGCGCCCTTTGTCACGGGCACGGTCGCCCTCTTGCGGGCGCAGTTCCCGGGCGACACGTACCGGGAGACCATAAACAGGGTGCTCAACTCGGCCGACACGAACGCGGGCCTCGCCGGCAAGTGCATGACCGGGGGAAGGCTCGACCTCGCGAAGGCGCTCAACGGGACGGCTGCCAGCACGCCGCCCAACGCGCTCTTCAAGAACAGGACCACGCTCGTGGGCCTGGACCCCTACACGGTCACGAACAACGCCGACTCGCCCGCGGCCCTCGAGTCGGGCACGCCCCAGATCAGCGGGATGGACGGCTCGCATTCGCTCTGGTGGCAGTGGACCGCGCCGCAGGACGCGACCGTGGAGGTTGACACGAGCGGCACCGACGGCGGGCAGATCCCGGGCGGGAGCACGTATGCGACGCTCCTGGGCGTCTACACGGGCACCAGCCTCGCCTCGCTCAGCCCCGTCGCCACCAACGCCAACTACGCGACCGAGCCCATGGAGGGAAGCGGCGCCCTGGTGTCGTACAGCGAGGTCACGTTCCACACCACGGCCGGGGCGACCTACCAGATCAACGTCCAGGGCCAGGGCAGCCAGAGCGGCCAGACGGTCCTGGCGATCAACACGACCCCGGACAACGACTCGTTCTCGGCGCCGGAGGTCTTGAGCGGCCGCAGCGTGTCGGTCCTGGACGCCAATGTGAACGCGTCGCTGCAGTCCGGGGAGCCCGAGATCCTCGGTAACGCCGGGGGGCACTCCCTGTGGTACTCCTGGACGTCGCCCTTCACGGGGCCGGCCCAGGTCGCGGCCTATAGCTACGACTTCACGGTCGAGGCCAGCGTGTACACGGGAGACTCCATCTCCAGCCTGACGGCGCTCGACGTGGCGCAGGGGGCGGCCCCCTCTGGCACGACCACGGTCGCGAGCGGTTGCGTCTGCGCCTTCGGCGCGACGGCGGGAACGACCTACATGATCAAGGTCGACGGCGTCACCTCGAGCGACGTGGGCGAGTTCACGCTGTCGATCGACGACGCGGCGTGGCAGGCGTCGACGGGCGACGCCGTCACGTGCTCCCCGGCGGTCGGCCCGGACGGGACGGTCTACGTCGGCAGCAACGACAACAGCTTCTACGCCTTCAACGCCGACGGGACGCTTCGCTGGAGCCACGCGGCCGGGAACATCTTCGACACGAGCTCGGCGGCGATCGGCTCCGACGGGACCGTCTACGCCGGGTGCACCGACGGCAACGTCTACGCGTTCTCCGCGGGCGGGACGCCCAAGTGGACGTTCCCGGTGCCCGCCCCGGCCGCGAGCACGGGCCTGGACAACGGCCTGTCGTCCTCCCCGGCGATCGCGTCGGACGGGACGATCTACATCAAGGCGGACGACGGCAACCTCTACGCCCTCAATCCCGCCGGCACCCTCAAGTGGAAGGAGCCGGTGGCCGGGTTCTCGTACGCGGCGCCGACGGTGGCTCCGGACGGCACGATCTACATAGGCACCGACGGCGGCGTCCTCTACGCGTTCAACGCCGACGGCTCGACCAAGTGGACCTACACGGCGCCCGTCTCCGGGGAGGAGATCTACACGGCGGCCGCGGTCGACTCCGCGGGCAACATCTACTTCGGGACGCTCAGCGGCAACTTCTACTCGCTGACACCGGCCTCCAGCCTGCGCTGGACCTACGCGGTCGGCGACGGCATCACGTCCGCGCCCGCGCTCGCGAACGGCGCCGTGTACTTCGCGGGCTACGACGGCTACCTCTACTCGCTCTCGAGCGCGGGCGGCGCCCTCAACTGGAGGTACAACCTCGGCACTCAGGTGCGGGCCAGCGCCCCGGCGGTCGACGCGAACGGCGTCGTCTACGTCGGCTGCTACGACCACAACGTGTACGCGGTCAGCGGCTCCGGCTCGCTCGTGCGCGTCTACGCCACGGACGACGTCGTGCGCTCCTCGCCCGTGATCAGCGGCACCTCGCTGTACTTCGGCAGCGAGGACCACAGGGTCTACGCGTTCAACATCGGCGCGAGCCAGGCCGCCGCGGACTGGCCCATGTACCAGTTCGACGCCCAGAGGCCGGGCCGTGCCGTGTCTTCTGCCCTGCAGATCACGGTCCAGCCGCAGTCGGTCTCGGTCGCGCCCGGGTCGCCGTTCACGCTCTCGGTCGACGCCGCGGGGCCCGGCGGGATCACCTACCAGTGGAACCTGAACGGCTCGGCAATAGCTGGGGCTGCGAACTCGACCTACTCGGTCACGTCGGCCGGCGCGTCGAACGCCGGGACGTACACGGTGACCCTGACGGGCGGCGGCACGACTCTCACGAGCGCGGCGGCGGTCGTGACCGTGGCCGCTCCGTCCCCGGCGAGCGCCGGCCGGATCGTCAACCTGTCGGCGCGCGCCGACGTCCAAACGGGCGGCGGCGTCCTAATAGCGGGCTTCGTCATCAGCGGCTCGGGCACGAAGGGCGTGCTCCTGCGCGGCGTCGGCCCGACGCTCGCGCAGGCGCCCTTCGACGTCTCGGGGGTGCTTTCAACCCCGCAGCTCACGCTCACGAACACGTCCAGCAACGCGACCATAACGACGGCGACTGCCTGGGGCGGCAGCTCGGCGCTCGCCAGCCTGTTCTCCCAGGTCGGGGCCTTCGGGTTGCCCGCGGGTTCCGCAGACTGTGCAATCGACGAGAGCCTGTCCGCAGGCTCGTACACATCCGAGATCGCCGGCCTGAACTCTACGACGGGTATCGCCTTGGCGGAGATCTACGACGCCGACACCGGTTCGTCGACCGCGTACCTCGCCAACCTCTCGGCGCGGGCCAATGTGGGGACAGGCGGCAACATCCTGATCGCGGGGTTCGTGGTCGCCGGCGACCAGCCGGTCACGGTGCTTCTGCGCGGCGTCGGCCCGACGCTGTCCCAGGCGCCGTTTAGCGTCTCGGACGCGCTGACCGCGACCTCGATCGGCCTGTACGACTCGACGAGCGTCCTTATCGCGAGCAACACGGGCTGGGGCAACAACACGGTCCCGGGCACCTCGACGGCCGCCGTCACCGTGCGGCCGGCCACGGCGTCGGACATGTCGGGCGCCGGCGCGTTCTCGATTCCCGCCAGCTCCGCCGACAGCGCGATGGTGGCGACCCTGCCGGCGGGAAGCTACACGCTGGAACTGTCCGGGCCCGGCGCAGCGCCAGGGATCGGGCTTGTCGAGGTATACCTGCTGCAGTGAGCGGCCCGCCTTGGGGCCGGCGCGCCGTTCAGCGGGCGGGCGGCGCGTACGCCGACTCGATTCCCGCCGTGAAGTCCTCGAGCTCTGAGGAGCTCATGCCGGCCAGGCCCGCGGGGGGCTCCCTGCCGGCGAGGATCCTCGAAGCGATCGCGGCTCGCTCGGCCGCGTTGCGCGACCTCCCGAACGCCAAGTAGTACTGCGTCGGGTCGACGGTGAACCTCACGTTCTGGCCCGCCAGGACGGTCATCAGCTTGCCGAACGGCAGGCGCACCACGAGGGGAGCCGGGTTCGCGTCCGAGCACGCGGCGCGCACCTTGACGTCGACCTGCTCGCCCGCCCGGTTGAGCTCGAAGTCGAGGTGCCAGTTGCGGAAGCGGAAGTTGTCGAGGCGGGCGTGGCCCATGCCGGGGGGCAGGCTCGGGGCGAGCCCAAGGTCGGCGCCCTGCGGCTCGAGGTCGACCCCCAGGAAGAGGAGCAGGACCGAGGTCACGAAGTCGCCGTGGGACCAGACGATGAGCGGCTTGTCCGGGACGCCGTTCCTGTCCCAGAACTCCGGCAGGTAGTACGCGCAGGCGTCGGCATCGTACCCGCGCTTGTTGACGATGCCCGAGAGCAGGTACGTCCAGGCGAGGTCCGTCCTTCCGAGGAGCCACTCGTCCTGGGCGGCCCAGGACATGATGATCGGCCAGGTGTCCAGCTCGCCCTGCGGGGCGTGGGGGCTCGCCGGGTTCGGCCCGAACCGGAATATGGAGTGGTCGGGGTTCTCGAGGTCGCGGCGCACCTGGTCCTGGGTCGAGGCGAACATGGGGTCGTCGACGGGGATGACCGACTGGCCGCGGCCCAGGGCGTCCAACCGCCCGATGATGAGCATCCCGGCGTCGACGCGCTCGTCGCGCAGCGGGCCGTTGCGGTTCTCGGCCTTCGGGTACTCGGGGTCCGTGAAGGCCCTGCCCGGGGGGCCGGCCATCGGGATGATGCGGCCCTTCTGCGCGTCGTAGGCCTGGGCCACGAAGCGCTCCCTCAGGCGGTCGGCCGCGGCGCTCCAGCGGGCGGCCTCGGCCTGCCGGCCCAGCTCGGACGCCATCTTGGCCGCGGCGCGCAGGCCGCTGTAGACCTCGGCGTTGGGCCAGCTCGACGGGGCCGGTATGAAGCAGATCCACTCCTCGGCCAGGTTGAGCATCCCCTCCCTCTCGACGCGCCCCGCGAAGTAGTCCGCGTAGTAACTCGCGTAGGGCCACACGGCGCCGAGGAACGCGCGGGGGTCCGGGCTCACCCTCGAGTAGAGCCACATGCCGGTGATGGCGATCGCGGCCTGCTGCGCCTCCCGCTCCCCCCCGACGGAGAAGTCCCTCTGGGCGTCCCAGAAGGCGAAGTAGCGCTCGACCGCGGCGTAGTCCCCGGCCAGCGCGAGGCCGATCATCGTGTAGGTGCCGTCCCGCAGCCAGGAGTCCCTGTAGAAGAACACGTCGGCCATCACGTCGCCGGAGGCGAACTGGTGGGTCACGATGGCGTCGATCGAGCTCTTGAAGAGCCTGTCGAGCTTGCGGTTCTCGCTCGCCAGGGAGACGCGGCTGGCCGCGTAGTCGGCGTCCGCGTCGCGGACGCCCCCCAAGCGGCCGATCCACGAGGTGACGTAGTCCTCATGCGGCGCCGGCGCGAAGGCGGGCTCCGTGGCGTCGACGCAAAGGATCACCTCGCGCGCGCCCTTGATCTCCTTGACGAACCCCGTCGCGTCGAGCGACAGCGTGGCGCCCGTGGGCCGGGTCGCCAGGACGAGCCCCGGGCCCTGGGTCGTGTGGATGACGGCGTTCACGTCCCTCCACACGGTCGTGAACGAGTCCGTTCCGGCGCGGTCGTCCTTCTCGAAGGCCCTGGTGAACTCCGGGTACTTGAACCTGGCCGTCAGCCGGAAGTCGACCGGGTTGTCGAACGCGTACCGCACGAAGACCGGGCCGTCGCCCGCGGACCGGCGCGAGGCCACCTCGATCCGCACGGTCCCGTCCTCGGTCGCGAGCAGGATGTGCCCCGGCAGCGTGCCCTCGCCCCCGTACTTGAGCTTGCGCAGGTCCGCCCAGGCCCCGTCCCTCAAGACCTGCCCGAAGATCGAGGTTTCGAGGAAGAGCGGCACGTGAAGCATCCTCTTCGGGCCCATCCCGCTCCACACCTCCCTAAGCTCCCCGTCGGCGCCCGCGCGCACGAGCATGGTCGGGCTGGTCACGTACCGGTCCGTGATCGCGAATTCGGGGACCTTGTCGACGCCGCGCAGGGCGCCCGCCGCCGCGAGCAGGGCTGTTGCAAGAAGGAGCCGTTTCATCGGGATTGGCGCGGGCTGCGTGTCGCGGGCCGCGTCGCCCTGATTTTGGGGGTTTGGCCGCCGGCCCCGCGAGCCAGAAATTCCCGCCGGCGCGGCTAGCGGCCGTCGAAGAAGGCCGGGCCGCGCCCGCGCCCCCAGTCGATTCCGCGGCCGCGCAGGAGCGCCCTCTGCAGGAACGATTCCGCGAGACCGACCGCCGTCACGATGTCGGCGCCGCGGCCGAGCCACGCGGCGATCGCCGTGGCGAGGACGCAGCCGGTGCCGTGGGTGTTGCGCGTGTCGACGCGCGGGTGCTCGAACCACTGGGTTTCGCCGTCGGGCATGCACAGGCAGTCCCGGCAGGGGCCGCCCCGCGCGTGGCCCCCCTTGACGAGAACGGGCGTGCCGGCGCGCGCGGCCATCACCGCGGCGGCCCTTGCGGCCTGGGCGTGCGAGGCGACCCGCAGGCCCGAGAGCGCCGAGGCCTCGGGCCAGTTCGGGGTGACGAGCGACGCCCTGGGCAGGAGCTCGCTCCTTAGCACGCTCACCGCGGACCTCGAGAGGAACCGCGTGCCGCTCGTCGAGGAGATCAGGGGGTCGACGACAAGCGGCAGAAGGGGATGGGCGCGAAGCACCCGCGCCACGGCGCGGACGGCGCCCGCGCCGGGAAGGAGCCCGGTCTTCACGGCGGCGACCGGGAAGCCCGCGAGGGCCGCCGAGACCTGGGCCGCTATCAGGGAGTTGGGGACGGCCCTCCAGGCGCTCACCCGGCGCGTGTCCTGCGCCGTCACGGCGGTCACGGCCGTCAGGGCGTGGCCCCCGATCGCGCGGATCGTGCGCTGGTCGGCCTGGATGCCGGCGCCGCCGCCGCTGTCCGAGCCCGCGACCGAGAGGATGCAGAAGGGTGCCTTCACGCCGACCAGCCCCTCATCCCGCCGCGCAGGCTCAAAGCCGACCGGAAGCCGTGGCGCTCGCGCAGCAGGCGCGCCGCGCGAAGGCTTCGCGCCCCCGCGGCGCAGTACGCGACCGTGGGAACCGCCGGGTCCAGGGCGGAGATCTCCGGGGCCTGCCCGGCCTCCAGGCGCCTCAGGGGGACGTGCTCCGAGGGCTCGATCGAGCCCAGGGCCCGCTCCCACGGCTCGCGCACGTCGAGCAGCTGGACTCTGGCGCCGGCCCCGAGCATCCGGCGCAGCTCCTGCGGCCCGATCTCCTCGGCGCCCGCCGCCGCCTCGCACGCTGCCGCCCCGTATCCCTCGGGCGGAAGCTCCGTGACCCGTATCGAGGGATCCCTGCGCAGGCCCACCACGGTCGAGGTCATCGTCAGGGCGTTCAAGACCAGGAGGCGGCCGGAGAGCGGCTCGCCGACGCCGGCCAGGATCTTGATCGCCTCGCAGGCCTGGGCCGTGCCGACGAGCCCCGTGACCGCGCCGAGGACGCCGGCCTCGGCGCAGCTGGGCGCCGCACCGGGGGCCGGGGGCTCGGCGAAGAGGCAGCGGTAGGTGGGCCCGCCGCGCCAGTTGAACACGCTCACGTGGCCCTCGAAGCCCTGGATCGCCCCGTAGACGAAGGGCCGGCCGGCGATGACGCAGGCGTCGTTGACGAGGTAGCGCGTCTCGAAGTTGTCGGAGCCGTCGAGCACGAGGTCGCAGGAGCGCACGAGCTCCAGGGCGTTGGAGCGGCCGAGGCGCACCGGCAGGGCCTCGACGCGCACCAGCGGGTTGAGCGCCAGCAGGCGCCGGGCGGCGGCGTGCGCCTTGCCCGCGCCCTGGTCGGCGGTCGTGTAGAGGACCTGCCGCTGGAGGTTCGAGGCGTCCACCGTGTCCGGGTCGACGATGACGATCCTGCCGACGCCCGCCGCGGCGAGGTAGAGGAGGGCGGGGCAGCCCAGGCCTCCCGCGCCGACCACGAGCACCGAGCCCGCCTTGAGCCTCTCCTGCGCCGCCGGCCCGAAGCCCGCGAGCGAGAGGTGGCGCTGGTAGCGCGAGGTTTCCTCGGGTGTCAGCGGCATGGCGGTCCCCCCTAGGAGGCCAGGGCGCCCTGCGCGGCCGGGGCGCCCGGCGAGCCCCCGAACCCGTCGTAGGTGCGGTCCCAGTCCTTCCACACGGGCTCGTAGCCTACCGAGCGCAGGAAGGCGGCCATCTGCGCGGGGCTGCGGCTGTCGTCGACCGCGAACTGCTCGAGCGACTCGGGCTCGACCGAGTAGCCGCCCGGGTTCGTGCGCGAGCCGGCGCTCATCGAGGTGAAGCCGAGCCGCACCGCGCGGTCGCGGAACCGCGAGCTCTCGCGCGTCGAGAGCGAGAGCTCCGTCTCGGTGGAGAGGAGCCTGAAGGCGCAGGCGGCCTGGACCAGGTCGCGCTCGCCGAAGAGCGTCACCGGGATCTCGTCGCCCTCGTGGGGCCGCAGCCGCGGGAAAGACACCGAGGTGCGCGAGCGCCAGTAGGCCGTCTCGACGTGGCGCAGGTGAAGCCCCGTGAACCACGCGTCCGCCCTCCAGTCGCTCAGGCCGAAGAGAGCCCCGAGCCCGATCCGCTTCATTCCGGCCCGGCCCAGGCGGTCCGGCGTCGCGAGGCGGAACTGCATGTCCGCTTTCGGGCCGCTCAGGTGATGCCTCGCGTAGGCCGCCGCGTCGTAGGTCTCCTGGTAGACGAGGACCGTGCTCAGGCCTTCTTCGGCAAGCGCGGCGTAGTCCTCCTCGGCCATGGGCTGCACCTCCATCCACAGGCCCGCGAAGTGGGGCCGCAGCAGCCGCAGCGAGCTCGAAAGGTACTCGCGGCCGACCCTGCCGGTCTCCCCCGTGACGAGCAGCACGCTGCCGAAGCCGTGCGAGCGCAGCACCCCGGCCTCGGCCAGGATCTCGGGGTCGCTCAGCACCTTGCGCTTGATGCGGTTGTGCGCACTGAACCCGCAGTACGTGCAGACGTTCGCGCACGCGTTCGACAGGTAGAGCGGGGCGTACAGGCGCATGGTGCGCCCGAAGCGCTCGAGCGTGTAGCGGTGGGAGAGCTGCGCCATCTCCTCCAGGCGCGCCGACGCGGCGGGCGACAGGAGCGCCGCGAAGTCCTCGAGGTCGAGGGAGCCCCGGGGCCGCGACAGGGCCCGCCTGACGTCCGACGGCGTCTTCGCCAGGATGCGCGCCGCCACCGCCCCGAAGTCGTGGCGGCGCCAGGTGTCGACGAAGCTCATCGCGCCTCCTCCCCGAGGAACGCGGTCAGGGGCGACGTCGCGTCCGCGCGGGCGGACTCGCGCCCCGCCGCGAGCCCGGCCTCGCGCGCCGCCCGGCCCGCCTCGACCCCGAGCCGGAACGCCGCCGCCATCCCCACCGGGTCCTCGGCGGCCGCGATCGCCGTGTTCACGAGGACGGCGTCGGCGCCCATCTCGAGCGCGGCGGCCGCGTGCGAGGGGGCGCCCAGGCCGGCGTCGACGACCACGGGGACGCGGCTCTGCGCGATGATGATCTGCAGGAAGGCGCGCGATTCGAGCCCCAGGCCGCTCCCGATCGGCGAGCCGAGCGGCATGACCGCGGCGGCGCCCGCCTCCTCGAGACGCTTGCACAGGACCGGGTCTGCGTGGACGTACGCCAGGACGACGAAGCCCCGCGCGGCGAGGAGCGCCGTGGCCTCGAGCGTCTCCACCGGGTCGGGCATCAGGTACTTGGGGTCGGGGTGGATCTCGAGCTTGAGCCAGTTGGTCTCCAGGGCCTCCCGCGCGAGCTGCGCCGCGAGCACGGCCTCGCGCGCGTTGCGCGTGCCGGAGGTGTTCGGCAGCAGCCTGTAGCGGCGCCTGTCCAGGTGGCCCAGGATGTCGTCGCTCTCGCCGTCCGTGCGGATGCGCCCGAGCGCCACCGTCACCATCTCGGTGCCCGACGCCTCGAGGCTCCTCGCCATCGCCTCGCCGGAGCTGAACTTGCCGGTCCCGAGGAAGAGACGCGAGGTGAAGGAGACGCCCGCTATGACCAGGGGTGTGTTGCTCATGAATTGTGGGGGCCGGCCCGCGCGGGCGCGCCGCGCCCGCGCCAGGCGCCGAGGAACGCCCGGAAGTTCTCCTCGACCCTGCCGCCGCGGAAGAGCGCCGAGGACACGGCCGCCCCCGCCGCCCCGGCCCGCTCGATTTGCGGCAGGTCAGCGGGCTCGACCCCGCCGATAACCCAGGCGGGCAGGCCGCCCAGGCGCGCGACCAGGCGGCCAACGCCCCCGATCCCCAGCACCGGGGCGAGGTTCCTCTTGGTCCCCGTGAATCGAAGCGGCCCGACGCCGGCGTAGTCAAGGCAGCCCAGGGCGGCGGCGCGATCGGCGTCGGCAAGGCTGTTGACGGTGCCCCCGACCAACCGCCCCGGCCCGAGCGCCGCGCGCGCCTCGGCCCAGCCCGCGTCGAGCGCGCCGAGGTGCACCCCGTCGGCGCCCGACTCGAGCGCGATTGCGATGTCGTCGTTCACGATCAAGACGGCGCCGTGCCCGCGGCAGATCTGCGCGGCGGCGCGCGCCTCGGCGAGCCACAGCGCCCTTGGGGCGCCCTTCATGCGAAGCTGCACCCAGCGGGCCCCGGCCGCGCAGAGGCGCGCGGCCTGCTGCGCGTGGGTCATGCCGGTCCCGTCCATGGTGATGCACATCACCGGGAAGATAGCGTCGGGCTCAAGCGGCATGACGGGAGGCCTCCAGCATGTGCGCGGCGTCGCGGACCCTGCGGTAGGCCAGCACGGGGTCGCCGCAGCCCCACACGGCGCCCTTCAAGGCGGCGCCGTCGAACCCGGCCTCAAGGCAGCGGCCGAGGCGCTCGGCCGTGATGCCGCCCACGGCGAGCACCCGGCAGGGCCCCGGCCGCGGCCCCGCGAGGATCCCCTTGAGCTCAAGCCACGGGAAATCCGGCGCGGGCCCGTGGCCCGGCTTGGATATCGAGGGGAAGATCGGGCCGAAGAGGACCTGGGGATAGGAGCCCATGGCCCGCCTCAGGGAGGCGAGGTCGTGGCAGGACCTGCTCTCGGCGCCGGCGGAGGCCGGGTCGGCGTCGCGGTCGTGGCGGCCGCCGAGGCCTAGGACCGGCACGAGCTCGTGGTGCTGGTGCAGGATGAGCGCGCCCCGCCAGGCGGCGGGCAGGGCGAGGAGCCAGTCCTCGAGCTCCCCGGCGCCCCAGCTGGGCTTGCGCACGTGGTAGCGCTCGAGCCCGGCGGCAAGCATTCCGCCCAGGGCGGGGACCTCGCGGGGGTCGGACCCCTCGGGCGATATGACGACGATCCTCATGAAAGCCTTCCCGGGCGGCCGCTCTAGCCTCCCTGCGTCGCGCGGATGACGAGGACGCGGTCGCGCTCCGCGAGGCCGCGGGCGTCCCAGGCGTCCCTCGGCACGACCTCGCCGTTCACCGCCGCCGCGACGCCCTTCGTCCCGGAGAGGCCCATCTCGGCCATGAGGCCAAGGAGCGTCGCCGGTTGCCCAAGCGCGCGGGGCCGGTCGTTCACGAAGACCGAGAGGGTCTGGCGCGGCTCGCTCATGGCAGCGCCTGCACGTAGATCTCGCCGCCCTGCTCGCGGAACTCGCCGGCCTTGGCGCGCATGCCGGCCTCGATCGCTGCCTCGGTCGTCAGGCCCTGCTCCTCCGCATAGCGGCGCACGTCCTCCGTTATCCTCATCGAGCAGAACTGGGGCCCGCACATCGAGCAGAAGTGCGCCGTCTTCGCGCCCTCCTGCGGCAGCGTGGCGTCGTGGAACTCGCGGGCCCTCTCCGGGTCGAGCGAGAGGTTGAACTGGTCCTCCCAGCGGAACTCGAAGCGCGCCTTGGAGAGCGCATTGTCGCGGTACTGGGCGGCCGGGTGGCCCTTGGCGAGGTCGGCCGCGTGCGCGGCGATCTTGTAGGCGATCACGCCGGCGCGCACGTCGTCCTTGTCCGGAAGGCCGAGGTGCTCCTTCGGGGTCACGTAGCAGAGCATCGCCGTCCCGTGCCAGCCGATGATGGCGGCGCCGATGGCGCTCGTGATGTGGTCGTAGCCCGGGGCGATGTCGGTGGTCAGAGGCCCGAGCGTGTAGAAGGGCGCCTCGCGGCACCAGTCGAGCTGCTTGTCCATGTTCTCGGCGATCATGTGCATCGGCACGTGGCCCGGGCCCTCGCACATGACCTGGACTCCGAGCTCCCAGGCGCGCGAGGTCAGCTCGCCCTGGGTCCTTAGCTCCGCGAACTGCGCCTCGTCGTTCGCGTCCGCGATGGAGCCCGGGCGCAGCCCGTCGCCGATCGAGAAGGAGACGTCGTAGGCCGCCATGATCTCGCAGATCTCGTCCCAGCGCTCGTACAGGAAGTTCTCCCGGTGGTGGGAGAGGCACCACTTGGCCATGATCGAGCCGCCGCGGCTCACGATCCCCGTCATCCTGCGGGCGGTCGAGGGGATCGCGCGCAGGCGCACGCCCGCGTGGATCGTGAAGTAGTCGACGCCCTGCTCGGCCTGCTCGACGAGCGTGTCGCGGAAGATCTCCCAGGTGAGCTCCTCGGGGCGGCCGCCGGCCTTCTCCAGGGCCTGGTAGATGGGCACGGTGCCCACGGGCACCGGGCAGTTGCGCAGGATCCACTCGCGCGTCTGGTGGATGTTGCGCCCCGTGGAAAGGTCCATGAGCGTGTCGCCGCCCCACTTGACCGACCAGCGCATCTTCTCGACCTCCTCGTCGATCGACGAGGCGACCGCGGAGTTGCCGATGTTGGTGTTGATTTTGACGAGGAAGTTGCGCCCGATCACCATGGGCTCGAGCTCGGGGTGGTTGACGTTGGCCGGGATGATGGCACGGCCGCGGGCGACCTCGTCGCGCACGAGCTGCGGGGTGATCTCCCGGGGGATCTCGGCGCCCAGGCCCTGTCCTGGGTGCTGGCGCCACAGCGAGTTGCGCGGGCCCGCGGCCGTGAGCTCCATCAACTCCGCGGCGCTCTGCAGCTTCGCGTTCTCGCGGATCGCTACAAACTCCATCTCCGGCGTCACGATCCCGCGCCTGGCGTAGGCGAGCTGCGAGACGCGCGAGCCGGGCCTGGCCCGCAGCGCCCGCCGCTCGCTCCTGTCGAAGAACTTGATCGGGTTGCGCCGCCCCTCGGCCTCGGCCTGCTCGCGGTGAGACTCGGAGAGATACCCGTCGTCGATCGGCCGCACGCAGCGCCCCGGGACCTCCTCGACGTCGCCGCGCCCGAGGATCCACGCGGCGCGAAGGGGCGGAAGCCCCCTCGAGGCGTCGGCGTGGAAGGCCGGGTCGCCCCAGGGCCCCGAGGTGTCGTACACGCGCACCGGGTCGTTCTGCACCTGCGTCCCGTTCGGCATCCGCGTGGGCGAGAGCGCGATCTCGCGCATCGGCACCCGGATGTCGGGGCGCGAGCCGGCGATGAAGACCTTGCGCGAGGAGGGGAAGAGGCGGTGCGCGGCCTCGGTGCTTGTTTGGGACATGGGAGGGATGTGTTTTGGCCGCGCCCGGCAACGCAGTCGGGTCACAGATCCCTCCGCTGGCTGCGGATGGCCCTGTTTTCCCTACGGCGTTAGTTAGACGCATCAGGTTCGAAGGATTTGGCGGCTGATCGCGCCGCCGTCTCAGCCCAGCGCCCCGGGCTCTCCTAAACGAGGATGCGGGCAACGTACGCGTATGCCCCCGCGTATCAACTGGAATCGGCGCGCCGATCGCTGAAACCCCGGGGGGTCCCTGCGCGTCATTTGGTTGCAAGAGCCGCGCCCGCCCCTATGGAAAACATGCCGATGCCAAACGAGCCCCACTGCTGCGGAGTCTCGTCGAACATTGAGGACTACTTCCTCACGCGCCGGAGGTTCCTGAAACAGGGTGGGGATGGGCCTGGGGGCCCTGGGCGTGGCGGCTGACGATGGGGGGCAGGTCGGTGCCGATCGGCAGCGAGGGCTTCGCCACCCGGCGCGCCGTCTACGCCTTCATCGACCGGCGAAACCCGGCCGAGATCCTGACGCAGTTCAACTTCCCCAACCCGAGCGTTCCCACGGGCAGGCGCTTCGAGACGCAGGTGCCCCAGCAGCAGCTCTTCCTCATGAACAGCCCGCTCGTCATCGAGACGGCCCGCAAGCTGACGCACAGCGAGGAGTTCCTGTCCCAGACCTCGGACGAGCTGCGGGTGGCGACCCTCTACCTGGCGCTCTTCCAGCGGCCGCCCAGCCAAGAGGAGACGCGCCTGTGCCTCAGGTACGTCGAGTCGAACCCCGGGGGCGCGTCGCTCGAGGGGCCGGCCTCGACGGCGCAGTCGCAGAAGGCGGACGAGGCTGCCAGGCGCTGGTGGCCGAGAACGCCGAGCGAAACCTGAGGTGAAAGAACGCGCCGCAGGTCGAGCCGGGCGCGGCGGCGTTCAGGAGCCGCGCCCCCCTGGACGCCTGGACCAAGCTCGCCCACGGCCTCTTCCAGACCGACGAGGCGATGTTTCTGAACTAGGGCGGCCCCTACTCGGCGCGCAGGGCGGCCATCGGGTCGATGCGCGCGGCCCGCCGGGCGGGCACCCAGAGTGCCGCGGCGCCCACCAGGCAGACCACGGCCGAGACGAACAGGTAGATCCCGGGGTTGTTGGTCATCTGGGAGCCGAAGAAATTCTCGAGCGGCCGGGTGAGGAGGTAGCCGCAGCCCAGGCCGACGAGGACCCCGGCCACGATCTGGCGGCCGCCCTGCACGAGCACGAGGCCGAGGACCTGGCCGACCGTCGCGCCGAGGGCCATGCGGGTGCCGAATTCGCGGGTGCGCCGGCTGACGGCCTGCGAGGTGACTCCGTAGACGCCGAGCGCGCCCAGGAAGACCGTGATGCCCGCGAACACGGCGGTCATCGTGCCTACGATGTTGAATCCGCGCATCGCCTGGGCGGTCTGGCTCGTGAGCGTTCCGACGGAATGGATCGGCTGGTTGGGGTCGATGCTGGCGATGGCCTTGCGCACCGCGCCCTCGAGCTGGAGGGGGTCGAACTTCGTGCGGATGAACAGGTCGAGCCATCCCCAGCCCATCTGGTCCTCGACCAGGTAGAAGCCGGCCTCGTCGCGGCCCTGGGGCGCGAAGATCCCCTCCATCTGCAGGTCCGGCACGACGCCGATCACCGTGGCCCAGGCCTCGTAGGTCTGGTTGCTGCGGAAGCGCTTCCCGAGCGGGTCCGCGCCGGGCCAGAACTTGCGCGCGAACGACTCGTTCACGACCGCGGAGAGGCCGCCCTTGCCCTGCTCGCGCGTGTCGAAGAGCCGCCCCGACACGGGCTTCACCGAGATGAGGCGGAAGTAGTCGCTCGACACGACGTCAAGCCACACCGTGGGCCGGTCGTTGTCGTGGGCGTAGACCACGCCCTCGGGAGCCACCTGGGTGCCCACCCCCGAGTTGATGAAGTTGCGGCTCGTGACCGCGACCGACTCCACGCCGGGCTCGGCCTGCAGGCGCTCGGTGAGCGTGCGGAAGAACAGCGCCCTCGCCTCCTTGGTCGGCCGCGTGGCGTCCTGGACGTCGATCCGCCCGGTGAGCAGCCGGTCGGGATCGTAGCGCAGGTTGGCCTTGCGCGCCTCGATGATGGTCAGGGCCATGACGCCGGCCGCGACCAGCAGCATGGTCGAGAAGGCGATCTGGGCGCCCATCAGCCAGCGCCCCAGCGGGCCGCCCCTGAGGCCCGCGGCCGTGCGGGAGTCGTCCTTGAGCGCCGTGTTCAGGTCGATCCGCGACGCCTGCCAGGCGGGCACGATCCCGGCGAGGAACCCCGCCGCGACCGTGGCGAGCACCGCGATGGCGACCACCCGCTCGTCGACGCGGAAGTCGAACCAGCTCGGGACCGTCATCTCCTCCACCAGGTGGCGCTGGAGGAGGCCGACGCCCTCCGCGGTGAGCAGCAGGCCGCCGCCAAGCCCCAGGCCCGCGATCAGCAGCGACTCGGCGAGCAGCTGGCGCACGAGGCGGCCGCGGTCGGCGCCGACCGCGGCGCGCACCGCGAGCTCGCGGGTGCGCTGGGAGGCGCGGCCGAGCAGCATGCTGGCGACGTTTACGCACGCGAGCGCCAGGATGAAGACCGTCATCGCGAGCATCAGATAGAGGACCGGCTGCGTGCCGCCGCCCGCGTACGCGTAGCTGAGCTTCTGCACCGTCATCCGGTCGAAGCCCTTGTTGGTCTCCGGCCACGTCTTCACGAGGCCCGCGGCCAGGGAGTCGAACTCGGCGATTGCCTGGGCGCGCGAGACGCCGGGGCGCAGCCTGCCCACCATCTCGACCCGGTCGACCAGGCGCAGTCTCGGGTCCCCGGGCGAGGCCCGCAGGTTCGCCCAGAGCTGCTGCACCTGCGGGAAGGAGAAGCGAGGGGGCATGACGCCGATCACGGTGCCGGACTCGCCGTTGACGGACAGCGGCTGGCCTATGACGCCCGGCTCCGCGTGAAACTCCTCCTGCCAGATGGGATAGGAGAGGACGATGAGGAGCGGCCGGCCCGGCTTGTCCTCCTCGGGCGTGAACCAGCGGCCGAGCATCGGCCGCACGCCCAGGACCGAGGGGAGGTCCGCGGTGCAGTAGGCGCCGTAGCGGCTCGAGGGCATCCGGCCCGGTCCGCTCACGTTGAAGGACACGAACTCGTTGATGGCGGCCAGTGAATCGAACGCCGTCTGGCGCTCCCTGAACACGAGGTAGTCGCGGTACGGCACGGGCTGCCACGAGTTGAGCTGCGCGTTCTGCGGGTCGACGCGGGCGACGTGCATCAGGCGCTCGGCGTCGGCGAACGGAAGGCCGCGCAGGAGGACGCCGTCGATCAGGCTGAACTGCGTGGAGACGAGGCCGATCCCGAGGGCCAGGGACGCGGCCGCCAGGACCGTGAACGCCGGCCTGCGGGCCAGCATCCGCAGGCCGATGCGCAGGTCCTTTAGGAAGGATTCAATCATCATGGCTGGCCTTAGAGTGGCACGAAGCGTGCCAATCGTCCTAACTTGTGTTTCTTGCTGCGATTCAGGCACTAGGGAGCTCAGGTTCGGGCGGCTATGTCGGTTGTTGACCGAAAACGAGACCCGGCCGTCCCGCTATTGGGAACTTCCCGGCTTAGGGTTTCCCTCGGGCCCTACTCGGCGCGCAACGCCTCTATTGGATCGACCTTGGTGGCCCTTCGGGCGGGCATGTAGCACGCGAGCAGCGCAACAGCCCCGAGAAGCGCTGGCGCGCCCACGAAGGTGCCCAAGTCGAACGGGCTGACGCCATACAGGAAGCCCGACATCAGCCGCGTGACGGCCAGGGCGCACCCGAGGCCGACCCCCACGCCGGCGGCTGCGGGCAGCATGCCGCGGCCGACGACGAGCCCCAGGATGTCGCGCGCGGACGCGCCCAGCGCAATCCGCACGCCGAACTCCTGCGTCCTCTGGGTAACGGCGTACGCCAGGACGGCGTAGACGCCCATCGCGGCCAGAATTAGGGCCACCGCGCCCAGCATCAGCAGGAGGCTGGACGCCATCCGCTGGGGCAGGAGGACCATTCCAGAATGCACGGACAGCGGAATCGTCTGCGACAGCTCCACGCTTGGATCGATCTCGTGGACGGCCCTGCTGAGCGGCCCCGCGAATGCCGAGGGGTCCGCGCGGGTGCGCACGCACAGGCTCAGATCCAGGTCCGGCACCCCCTGAAGGTAGGGGAGGTAGAAGAAGCACCAGGGGGCCTCGCTGAGCTGGTTGTACTTTCCCGTCTTGGCGACGCCCACGACCGTGCGCACGGCGCTCCCTGTGCGGAATTGGCGGCCGATCGGATCCCCGCCCGGCCAGAAGCGCTTGGCGAAGGCCTCGTTGACGATCGCGACCTTGGGCGCGCCCGCGTTGTCGGAGTCGGCGAACCCGCGCCCGGCGACGATCGGAATCCGCAATGTCGAGAAGTACCCCGGCGAGACGATGGCGAAGGTGTAGGTGTTGTCCTCGCCGAGCGGGCGCTCGTACCCGTCGACCGTGACATCCCAGCCCTTGCAGCCGGTCAGTCCGAGGGGGAGCCAGCTTGCGAGGGCGGCGCTGTCCACACCGGGCAGGCCCGCGACGCGCTGCAGGACCTGACGGTAGAACACCCTTCCTGTGTCCTCGTCGTATCCGTTCATTCCGATCCTCATTCCGCCGACGAGCACGTGGTCCGGGCTGAATCCGAAGTCGATCCGGCGCGCCTGCCGCAGGCCCTTGATGCACAGTCCCGCGCCGATGAGGAGCACGAGGGCGATCGCCACCTCCGCGACGACAAGCCCGCTGCGCAGGCGGTGATGGGACGCGCCGCCCTGCGACGAGCGCCCGCCTTCCTTGAGGACCGCCTGCAGGTTCATGTGCGAGGTGTGCAGCGTGGGCAGCATCCCGAAGAAGATCCCCGTCGCGAGGGAGAGCAGCAGCGCGAAGCCCAGGGATATCCCGTCCAGCGGGAACTCCAGCCGCATGTTGGCCGCCAATTCACTGGGAATGAACAGCGCGACCGCGTTTGCCGCCCAGGCCGCCAAAAGAACGCCGGCGCCGCCGCCCAGCAGCGCGAGCAACATGCTCTCCGCCAGCGCAAGCCGCGTGAGCTGCCAGCGGCTCGCGCCGGCGGCTTGGCGGATGGCGACTTCCTTTTGGCGGCGGGCGGCCCTGGCAAGCAGCAGGTTCCCGACGTTCGCCGCCACGATTAGCTGCACGCCGAGGCTGACCGCCAGCAGGAGCTGAAGCGTCGGCCCCATGACCGACTGCGCTCCCCAGGGGCATTTTGACAGCGGCACGACCCGGTGGTGCGCCTCCAGGTTGCTGTTGGGATAGGCCTTGGCGAGCTGGGCGTCCATCGTGGCTACGGCGGCCTGCGCCTGGGCGAAGCTCACCCCGGGCTGCAGCCGTGCGAGATCAAGCCATCCGCGCGCGTCGCGGGCCGACAGGAAGAAGGTGCCCTGGTTTCTGACCTCCCAGATCATGGACAGCGGCGCCCATGCGTCGGTCTCCATTGGGTTCACGGAGCCGTGAAAGGCGTCGGGCGCGACCCCCACCACGGTGAAACTGCGCCGGTTCAGATCAACGACACGGCCGACGATCGACGGGTCCGCGCCGAATCTCCCGCGCCAAAGGCGCTCGCTGATCACGAGCACGGGGTTTCCTCCCGGCTTCCGGTCCTCGTCTGGCAGAAACGTGCGGCCCACGATCGGGCGGACCCCGAGCAATTCAAAGAAGTTGGCCGAAACGATCTCAGCTTGGATCCATTGAGGCTGCTTATCGACCGTGAGGCAGGCGGGCGTGGGCATTGACGCCTCGGTGCCGACGAAGACCTGGCGGTAGTGGCCAAAATCCCGAAGGTCGGGAAGGGACGCGCAGCCGCCGCCCGTGTTTGAGACGAGCACGGCAATCCGCTCCTGGTTCGCCACTCCGGGCAGAGGGTGAAGCACAAGGCCCCTCAGCCAGCACATCACGGTTGCGTTGGCGGCTATGCCGAGGGCCAGCGAGAGCACAACCACAACGGTAAACCCGGGCGATCTGCAGAGCTGGCGGATGGCAAACCTCAGGTCAGCTATCATGGTTCCCTATGAGCGGTTCCATCACGGCAACAAAGCGTATCGGACCGGGACCGCCCCGCGACGCGAGACTCCATGTCTCCGGAGTTGCGTTTGGAGCTGAGGCGGCTGTGTCATCACAAGATGTTTATGAGCAAGATGATACGAATCCTTCTGGGCGCAATTGCATTCGGTTATACCCGCTCGCGATGCGCGGCGCCGGGAGGCACGGGACGGCTGGGGTGCGAATGCCTGACAGTCCCTTTACGTCCTGCGGGAATAAGCCTCCGTTTAGGCTGCCAGGCGGGCGGTGGCATCCCGCGCGCGAAGTGCCCCCGTAGGCACGCGGCCGTCAGCGCAGGCCGATGCGAAAGAGGCGGTTCAGTCCCAGCGACAGGCGCCGGACTGCAAAGCGGCGCGGCGGCCGTTCTGCCGGGAACGTGTCCAGGAGCGCACGCAGCGACCCCGGGTTCCTGAAGCGGGCGGGCACGACCGAATGGCGTGCAAAGGGCGTGTAGGGCGGAGGATCGAACGGGCTCCCCCGGAAGGCCGGGAGCGGCGACGCGCGGCGCGGAGCGGCCGCGGTCGCGGCGTAGGTTCTCCATGCTGGCGCGGGGTACATCGTGGGCCGGGGTTGGGGGTCAAGGCAGCGACTCACGCGGCCTCGCGCGATGCGTCCAATGCGGGGTGGCCGGCGGCGAACGGGATGACCTCCGCGGGGACGGCGATCGGCATCCGAGCGTGGCCGTAGTCGAGCATGAGGACCGCGAGTACTCCCGCTACGGTGACTGCGAGGCAGGCTGCGAACGGGCTCACGGGTATCAAGGCGAAGGCCGCGGCGGCGACCGGGAACGAGCTGATCTGAATGACGTTTGTTTTCATTTGTTTGATTTCTAGTTTGGTTACTGACGAGAACACTGGGTGGACCGAAAAGTTGCTGTGAAGCTGGCCCGCGGTATGCGGTGTGTGCTTGTGGGAGCCGGCCGGCTGCTTGTGTATGTGAGTTCTGAGTACATTTTGCTTTCCATTTCCATGATTGCATCCGCCGTGCCAACCGCGTCCAACGTTGGCATGTGATTATGCGCTAATGCCCTGCGCGATTTGCTTTCTGCGATCGCGAGCCCCCGAGGTGTCGGAAGCGAAATCCAGCATTCCCAAAATCGGGACGGGCCTCATCGGATCCTGCGCACGGGAGGCGCCGGGCAACGGTCCCTCCCCGAGCCGGGCCGTGCGAAGTTCTTGAACTGGGGGCCCAAAGCGTTTCTGTCAGCGGGATGTCGAAGCCTTCCCTGCGCCGCGCGCTAGCCGCGGCCCTTCTCCTAGGAGCCCCGGCGCTGCGGGCGGCCGATGCCGCGCAGGCCGACGTGACGCAGCGCATCGCGGCGCAGTACCCCTCGCTTGAGGCGCTCTACAGGGACCTGCACGCCCACCCGGAGCTCTCGCTCCAGGAGGAGAAGACGTCGGCCAGGGTGGCCGCCGAGCTGCGCTCGGCGGGCCTCGAGGTGACGGAGAGGTTCGGCGGCACGGGCGTCGTGGGAGTCTTGAGAAACGGCCCGGGCCCGGTGCTCCTCATCCGAACCGACATGGACGCCCTGCCGGTGAAGGAGGACACGGGCCTGCCTTTCGCGAGCACCGTTCGGGCCGTGAACCTGTCCGGCGCGGAGGTTCCCGTCATGCACGCGTGCGGCCATGACCTGCACATGACGGTGTTCGTCGGCACGGCCCGCGTGCTCGCGGCCATCAGGGACCGGTGGAGCGGCACGCTCGTCATGGTCGGCCAGCCCGCCGAGGAGTTCGTGGTCGGGGCCCGCAACATGCTCTCGGCGGGCCTCTACCGCAGCTTCCCCAAGCCCGACTTCGCGATCGGGCTGCACGACGAGCCGGCGCTTCCGACGGGCTCGGTGGGCTTCGCCGAGGGCTACTTCTCCTCCAACTCGGATTCGGTCGACATCACGGTGCGTGGGATAGGCGGGCACGGGGCGGCCCCCGAGAACACGAAGGACCCGATCGTCCTCGCCTCCCAGATCGTGCTCGCCCTGCAGACAATCGTCAGCCGCGAGCTGCATCCCGGCGAGCGCGCGGTGGTCACGGTCGGCACCATCCACGGCGGGACCAAGAACAACATCATCCCCGACGAGGTTAAGCTGCAGCTGACCCTGCGCTCGTACGACGCCGCCGTGCGCGAGCACCTGGTCAACTCGATCCGGCGGATCTGCCGCGGCGAGGCGATCGCCGCGGGAATCCCCGAGGACCTCATGCCCGTGGTGACGGTGTCCGGGTCGTCGGCGGACGCGATCTACAACGACCCGGCGCTCACGAGGCGCGTGCGCGCCGCCGTGGCCGGCTGGCTCGGGCAGGCTCAGGTGCGCTCGGTCGAGCCCGTCATGACGAGCGAGGACTTCAGCCAGTACGGGCGCACGGTTGAGAGGGTGCCGATCTGCTTCTTCATGCTCGGGGCCTCGGACCCCGCCAGGCTCGCGGAGAGCAGGAGGACGGGGGTCGCGCTCCCGTCGCTGCACTCGAGCCGGTTCGCGCCCGTGGCCGAGCCGACGATCAAGACGGGTGTTGCGGCCATGACCGCCGCCGCCTTGGACTTGCTGCCGAAATCCTGAACGATACTGGCGAATGGCGTCCGGCTACACCGAAGCGAGCATCAAGACACTCTCGTCGACCGAGCACATCCGGCTGCGCCCGGGCATGTACATCGGCAGGCTCGGCAACGGCTCCCACGCCGAGGACGGGATCTACGTGCTCCTGAAGGAGACCATAGACAACTCGGTCGACGAGTTCACGATGGGCCAGGGCCGCAAGATCGAGATCGAGGTCGAGGAGCGCAGGGTGCGCGTGCGCGACTACGGGCGCGGCATTCCGCTCGGCAAGCTGCTGGAGTGCGTCTCGGTCATCAACACGGGCGCCAAGTACGACAGCGAGGCCTTCAAGAAGGCGGTGGGCCTGAACGGGGTGGGGCAGAAGGCCGTGAACGCGCTCTCGCTCGAGTACCGAGCCGAGGCCGTGCGCGAGGGCGAGTCGAAGGTCGTCGAGTTCGCCCGGGGAAAGCTCAGGAAGGACAACCGCGTCAGGAAGACGACCGAGAGGAACGGGACCATCATTGAGTTCGTGCCCGACGAGCAGCTCTTCGGGGCCAACTTCCGCTTCCGCACGGAGTTCATCGAGGACATGCTCTGGAACTACGCGTTCCTGAACCGCGGCCTCACGCTGACCCTGAACGGGAAGCCCTTCAGGTCGGAGAACGGACTGAAGGACCTGCTGCAGAAGAACCTGACCGGGGAGCCCCTCTACCCGGTGATCCACCTGGAGGGCGACGACATCGAGATCGCGATGACCCACGGCTCCCACTACGGCGAGGAGTACTTCTCGTTCGTCAACGGCCAGCACACGACCATGGGCGGGGCGCACCTGCAGGCGTTCCGCGAGGCCGTGGTCGACACGCTGCGCAACTTCTACAAGAGGGACCTGGACGGGGCCGACGTGCGCCAGTCGATCGTGGCGGCGGTCTCCATCCGCATGATAGAGCCCGTCTTCGAGTCGCAGACGAAGACCAAGCTCGGCTCCGCGGCCGTCGGCCCCGGGGGGCCCTCCGTCAAGGAGTTCGTTGGCAAGTTCGTCCAGCAGACGCTCGACGTCTACCTCCACAAGAACCCGGAGACCGCGGACGCGCTGATCAGGCGCATCCAGGAGAGCGAGCACGAGAGGAAGGAGCTGGCCGGGATCCGCGGCCTCGCCCGCGAGCGCGCGAAGAAGGCGTCGCTGCACAACCGCAAGCTGCGCGACTGCCGGCTGCACCTGGGCGACAAGGACGAGAGGGCGGAGGAGAGCGCCATCTTCGTCGTCGAGGGCGACTCGGCGGCGGGCTCCCTGACGGCGTGCCGCGACGTCCAGACTCAGGCCGTCTTCGCTCTCAAGGGAAAGCCGCTCAACACCTACGGGCTCTCGAAGAAGGTGATCTACGAGAACGAGGAGTTCCACCTGCTGCAGTCGGCCCTCAACATCGAGGAGGGCCTGGACGGGCTGCGCTACGCGAAGATCGTCATCGCGACGGACGCCGACGTCGACGGCATGCACATCCGCCTGCTGCTGATCTCGTTCTTCCTGCAGTACTTCCCCGAGGTGATCGCGGGCGGCCACCTCTACATCCTGGAGACGCCGCTCTTCCGGGTGCGCAACAAGAAGGAGACGCACTACTGCTACTCGGAGGCCGAGAAGCAGGCCGCCGTGGCGAAGCTGGGCGCCGCGGCCGAGATCACGCGGTTCAAGGGGCTGGGCGAGATCTCCGCGGGCGAGTTCAAGGGCTTCATAGGCGACGACATCCGCCTGGAGCCCCTGTCGCTCAACCACGTGCGCGACACCGGGAGGCTCCTGGAGTTCTACATGGGCAAGAACACGCCCGACAGGCAGGACTTCATCATCGAGAACCTGAGGGTCGAGAAGGACGTCGTCGGGGCGTAGCGCCCGGCGAAGCGCGGACCATGGCGAAGGAATCCAAGTCGGCAAGGGCGGGTGACGCGCCGCTCGAGAAGAGCTACAGGGACTGGTTCCTCGACTACGCGAGCTACGTCATCCTCGACCGCGCCGTCCCCCACATCGACGACGGCCTGAAGCCCGTGCAGCGACGCGTGCTGCACACGCTCTGGGAGATGGACGACGGGCGCTTCCACAAGGTCGCGAACGTGGTGGGCGCCACGATGCGCTACCACCCCCACGGCGACGCCTCCATCGGGGCGGCGCTGGTCGGGATCGGCCAGAGGGGCTGGCTCATCGAGCCGCAGGGCAACTACGGCAACGTGCTCACGGGCGACGAGGCCGCCGCGCCCCGCTACATCGAGGCGCGGCTCACGCCCTTCGCGCGCGAGGTGCTCTTCAACCCGAAGACGACGACCTGGCAGCTAAGCTACGACGGCCGCGCGAGGGAGCCCGTGACGCTGCCGGCCAAGTTCCCGGTCGTGCTGCTTGAGGGCGCGGAGGGGATAGCGGTCGGCCTGTCGACGCGGATCCTGCCCCACAACTTCAACGACCTGTGCCGGGCGGCCATCAACCATCTGCAGGGGAAGACGTTCCGGATCTATCCGGACTTCCCGACGGGCGGCATCGCCGACTTCTCGGAGTACAACGACGGCGAGCGGGGCGGCAAGGTGAAGATCCGGGCCCGAATCGAGCAGCAGGGCAAGGCCGTGCTGGCGATAACGGAGCTGCCCTACGGGGCCACGACCGAGTCGGTCATCGAGTCGATCCTCGCGGCGAACGCGAAGGGCAAGATCAAGGTGCGGCGCGTGGACGACAACACGGCGGACAAGGTCGAGATCATCGTGCACCTGCCTCAGGGATCCGAGCCCGAGAAGGTGATCCAGCAGCTCTACGTCTTCACGGGCTGCCAGGTGGCGATATCGCCCTCGGCGTGCGTGATTGACGACGACAAGCCCGTCTTCATAGGGGTGCGCGAGATCCTGAAGAGGAGCGTCGACAAGACGCTCTCGCTGCTCAAGCGCGAGCTCGAGATCCGCCAGGGCGAGCTCGAGCAGCAGTGGCACTGGGACTCCCTCGAGCGCATCTTCATCGAGGAGCGCATCTACAGGCGGATCGAGAAGTCGAGGACCTGGGAGAACGTCCTCTCCGAGATCCGCGAGGGGCTCAAGCCCTTCGCAAAGAGGCTTCGCCGGGCGATCACCGACGAGGACATCGTTCGGCTGACGGAGATACGCATCAAGAGGATCTCGGCCTACAACCGCTTCGAGGCCGACGAGAAGTTGAAGGGGATCGAGGACGCCATCAAGGAGGTGCGCCAGAGCCTGAGGCACCTGGTGGCGCACGCGGTGCGCTGGTTCGAGATGCTTCAGGAGAAGTACGGCAAGGGCGCCAAACGGCGCACGACCTACGACGAGATCGAGCAGATCAGCGCCGCCGAGGTCGTCTCGGCGAACCAGCGCCTCTACGTGAACAGGGAGGAGGGCTTCATAGGCCTCAACTGGCGCCAGCACGAGTACGTGCAGGACTGCACCATCCTGGACAGCGTCCTGTGCTTCATGGCCGACGGCTCGATGAAGGTTTCAAGGGTCGGCGACAAGGTGTTCATGGGCCTGGGGATCGTGCACTGCGCGGTGTTCCCGAAGGACGGCGACACGGCGTTCTACACGATGATCTACCAGGACGGCGCGAGCGGGAAGGCCTACGCCAAGCGCTTCCAGGTGGGCGGCGTCACCCGCGACAAGCTCTACCCGCTGGCGAAGTCCGACGGCTCCAAGGTCGTCTACTTCGATGTCAGCCCCACGCAGAAGGCGATGCCCGGGAAGGTGCACGTCTCCCTGGACGGCAGGAGCAAGGCGCGCGTGCGCGAGTTCGATTTCGACCTGGAGGCGGTGTCGGTCGGAAGCCGAGCGGCCAAGGGCCTGAAGGTGACCAAGTGGGCGATCAAGGACGTGAAGCGGATCGACCCCGCCCCGGGGGGGCCGGCTCAGGCGTAGCGGTCCTCGGTCCAGGGATCGGCGGTGTTCGAGTACCCCCGCACCTCCCAGAAGCCGAGCTTGTCCTCGGCGAGGAACGTGATCGCCTTGACGAACTTCGCGCCCTTCCAGGCGTAGAGCTTGGGGATGATGGCGCGGGCCGGCCCGCCGTGCTCGAGGGGCAGGGGCGCCCCGTCGAACGACGTTGCGACCAGGGTGTCGTCGTCGAGGCAGCGCTCCAGGGCGACGTTGGTCGAGTAGCCGTCGTAGGATGAGAAGTAGGCGAAGCGGGCCTCGGGCCGCGGCTTCGCGAGCTCGTAGAGGGTCGTCAGGGCGACGCCGCCCCAGCGGCAGTCGTACTTGCTCCAAGTCGTCACGCAGTGGAAGTCGCTCACGTCCTCGACCTGCGGCAGGGCGCCGAACTGCTCCCACGAGAGCACGGTCGGACTCTCGACCAGCCCGTCCAGGGTCAGCGTCCACTCGGACAGCGGGATCTCGGGGCGCACGCCCAGGTCGAGCACGGGGAAGCCCTCCGTCAGCCTCTGGCCGGGGGGAAGCCGGTCGGTGGAGCGCACGGGCCGCGGCGCTGCGCCCGCGGCCCGCTGCTTCTGCGCCCACCTGCGCTTCGCCTCGATGTAGCGCTCCTTGAGCATGGGCGGCACAGTGGGGCCTGCGGCGCGCAGGCGCAAGGGCGCACCAGCGCCCTAGCTCGCGAAGAAGCGCCGGGTGCGCTCGTTGGCGGGGGCGTCGATCACCTGGGCCGGGGCGCCGCGCTCGACGACGCGGCCCGCGTCCATGAAGACGACCTCGTGCGCGACGGCGCGGGCGAACGCCACCTCGTGGGTGACGACGGCCATCGTCCTGCCCTCGGCCGCCAGGGATCGCATGACCTCCAGCACCTCGCCCCGCAGCTCGGGGTCAAGGGCGGACGTCGGCTCGTCGAAGAGGAGGGCGACGGGCTCCATGGCGAGCGCCCGCGCTATCGCGGCTCGCTGCTGCTGGCCGCCCGAGAGCTCCGAGGGGTGGGCTTGGGCCTTGTCGGCGAGCCCGACCCTGTCAAGGAGCGCCAGCGCGAAGCTTCGCGCGACCGGCGACGGGGCCCCGCGAACGACGCGCGGCGCCAGGGCGACGTTCTCCCAGACGCGCAGGTGGGGGAAGAGGTTGAACTGCTGGAAGACCATCCCGACGCGGGCCCGCAGGCCGTCCAGGGCCCGGTCCCTCACCCGCACGGGGCTCCCCAGGAAGAGCACCTCGCCCGAGTCCGGTATCTCCATGAAGTTGAGGCAGCGCAGCAGCGTCGACTTGCCGGAGCCGCTCGGGCCCAGGATGGCCGTCACCCTGCCGGCGGCGATCTCGAGCGAGATCCCGTCCACGGCCCGGACGGGGCCGAAGCGCTTCACGATGGATCGGGCCTCGATCACGGCCGCGTTGGCGCGCTCAGGCGGCATGGCGGCGGTAGCGGTGCTCGAGCGCCTTGACCCCCATGGCCAGGACGAGCGTGAGCGCGAGGTAGAAGAGGGCGAGGAGCGTCAGGCTCTCGGTGTAGCGGAAGGTGGCGCTCGCGTACAGGCGCGCCTCCTGCGTCATGTCGCGCACGCCCAGGACGGAGACGAGCGAGGAGTCCTTGAGGAGCGAGATCAGGTCGTTGCCCAGGGTGGGGAGGATCCTGCGCACCGTCTGCGGCAGGAGCACGTGCCAGAGCGCCTGCCTCTGCGAGAGCCCGAGGGCGCGCGCGGCCTCGGCCTGGCCGCGGTGCAGCGACGTAAGGCCCCCGCGGATGGTTTCGGCCTCGAACGCCCCGTACGCGCAGACGAGGGCGGCGACGACCCGCGCCCCCATGGGGACGTCCGAGGCGCGGAGCCCACCGAGGGCGGCGCTGCCGTGGCCGGCCCAGCGCAGCGCGTCCACGCCAAGCGGCACGGCGACGAACGCCACGATGAAGATCTGCACGAGGATCGGCACGCCCCGCGCCACCTGGACGTAGAGCGCCGCGGCGTTGCGGCGCACCGGGTGGCCGGACACGAGGCCGAGCGCGGTCGCGAGCCCCAGGGCGACCGCGAGCGGGAACGCGGCCGCCGTCACGGCCAGCGTCACCCCCAGGCCCGAGAGGATCCGCCAGAAGATGTCCGCGTACAGGGCGCTTGTCGCCGTGCGCCAGGCGAACACCGTGGCCGCGAGCGCCAGGGCGAGCGCCCACCAGGGCGCCCGGGCAAGGCGGCCCGAGGGGCCCGAGTAGAGGTGGCCGTCCGGCCCGATCATGAAGCGAGGCGCCTCACGGCTTGGGCTGGGCGCCGACCCGGAAGGCCGGCGAGAACCAGGCGGAGTTGAGCCGCCCGAGCGTCCCGTCGGACCTCATCGCCAGGAGCGCGGCGTCCACCGCGGGCCGCAGCGCCGAGTCTCGGGTGAAGACGATGGCCAGGTCCTGCGCCGCAAGCGCTCCGTCCAGCAGGCGCAGGCGCTGCGCGTTGGCGCCCACGTAGCCCTGGCCGCCGACGTCGTCTATGATGACCGCGTCCAGGTCGGCGTTGAGCAGGGCCTGGACGAGCTCTCCGAATCCGTCGTAGGCGACGACCCGGGAGCTGCCGGCGAGCTCCTCGGCCCGCGTGTAGTTGGTGTTGCCCTTCTGGGCGCCGAGGCGCGCGCCCGCGGCCCGCGCGAACTCCTCAAGCGAGCCGAAGCGCCGCTCATCCTTGCGCACGAGCAGGCGCTGGTGCACCTGCGCATAGCTCGAGGAGAAGTCGACCACGCGAGCGCGCTCGGGAGTGACGGTGATCCCGTTCGCCGCCATGTCGAACTGCCCGGTCGCCACCCCCTGGATCATGCTGTCCCAGGAGATCTCCCTGAAAACGGGGCGGAAGTTGAGCCGCCGCCCGATTTCCCTCAAGGCGTCGTAGTCCCAGCCCACGGCGCGGCCCGTGCCGGGGTCGACGTAGTTGAAGGGGGGGTAATCGTCCTCCACGGCGACGATGACCTCGCGTCCGCCAAGGTCGGGAGGGGCCGCCGGGCACGAGGCCGCGAGCCCCAGGCCGGCCACGAGAGTCGCGGTTGCACGGCGAAGCACGCGGGGACCGTGGCGCAGGCCGCCGGGGCTGGCAAGAGCGCTCTGGCGTAGGGAGCGAAGCGGCTTGCACCCGGAGGCTGCGCGCGGATGGATCTACGCATGGGCGTCCGAGCGGCATCCGCAGTCCTCCTCTGCCTCGCGGCGGCGGGGCCGTGCCTGGGGGCAGCCGAGCCCGACGACTGGCTGCAGTTCGGGGCCTCCCAGGCCGTGCCGGCGGCCCCCCACCCGACGGCGCTACTAGGTTACTACAAGGACCACCCCTACCCGGTGGTGGGCGTCGACGGAAACATCGCCGTGATTGACAGGGACGGGAAGAGGGCGCGCGTGACGGCTTCCTCCGGATTCCAGACGGCGAGGGTGAACGCGTTCCTCCCCGGAAGCCTCGAGGTGAGGAGGCAGGCGGAGTCCTCCAACAAGATCACCCGCGTGTGGAGGTTCACAAACGGGGCGCAGGCCGACGGGGGCGTCGTGTCCACGGGAAGCGAGTACAAGGCGACGGTCGTCGCGTCGCGAGACTACCCCGAGTGCTACGTGGCGCTCCTCTTCTACGGAGTTGGGTACCTGAGAGGGGAGACCGACGACCCGCACATGGCTGTGGCCTTCGACCGGCTGGGCGACCTGCGGGCGGGCGCGGAGACGAAGGTGGACGCCAGCTTCGTGTACGTGGACTTCGGCGGGCGCCCCATGTACTACCTTCCGATCTTCTTCTCGCGCGGCCGCGAGATCCGGACCAACATGTCCGACACGCTTGGGCTGCTCTTCCGACGCGTGGAGATGCTGCGCCATGAGAAGGTCCTCGCCCTCTACCGCCAGAAGCACGCCGCCGACACGCTCGCGGCGTCCCCGTACCTCAAGTTCCCGCCGATACTGCCGGAGCACGCGGACCTTTCCGGCGTCCCGGCCCTGCTCAGGGTCGACTTCGCCGTGACGGAGGACGGCACGGTCGAGGACGTGACCCCTGCGGCCGTCGTCCCCCCGGCCGTCGCGTACGCAATTCAGCGCACCGTTGGGGGCTGGCTCTTCATGCCGAAGCTCGTGAACGGGATCCCCCGCAGGTCCATGGTCGCCCTGAACCTTGATTTCAGCCCCGGTGGCGCCCCCGGCCCGGGGGGCTAGTCCTCCTCGCGCAGCGCCGCCTCGACCGCCGCGCCCCTGCGCAGGTAGTAGATGGCCATGCCGCCCTGGAAGAGGATCGTAGCGACGGCGACCGCGAACGCGAAGAGGCGCGGAAGCTCGGTGAGAAACTGGTCCACCGAAAGGCCGGCCTGCTGGATCTGCTCGGCCAACTCGGGCGTCACGAGCTTGCGAAGCGCGGAGATGTCCGGGTTGGAGATGCGGTAGCCGACGTAGGCCAGGATCGAGGCCAGGATGCAGAGCTGGCTCGAGACGAGCCAGCGCATCCCGCGAGCGTCGCCCGAGCGCAGAAGTCCGGCGCCGTGCAGCTCCATGGAGGCCGCCCCCGCGACGAGCAGGCCGACCACCGCGCCCGCGACGTCCCTCCACGAGGCGGAGACCAGCGCGCCCGCGGCCGCGATCACAAGGACGCAGGTCCCGTCGAAAGAAGCGACGCGCAGGACCCGGCGCAGGATCTCCTCGGGCAGGGGGGGCGGTTTCATCCGTGGGGGAAGGGTTGCCGGTGCGGGGGCGCGAGTGAATCCCAATCTTCGCGCCCCTGGCGCCGGCGCGCCCGAACTACCGCGTTTTGGGAGTTGCGATCGGGACGGGCGCGGCGATATTTGCGCGTACCCCAAGAATCCCCTACACCCCATGGACACCCCAGTTTCGGCGCTGATTGAGAGGAAAGGGTCAGTAGTGCACGCCGTGGCCTCGACGATCACAGTCGCCGACGCCGTGGCCGAGATGAACAAGAACCGGATCGGCTGCGTGGTCATCATCGACTCGGGCCGCATCGTGGGGATATTCACCGAGCGCGACGTCCTTCGCCGGATAGTCGGCGACGGAGTCGACCCGAAGACCACGAGGGTGGCCGACGTCATGACGGCGGACGTCATCACGATCCCGCCCGACACGACCGTGGAGCAGACGATGATCCTGTTCGCCGAGAAGAGCTGCCGGCACATCCCGGTCGTGGACGCGGGCAGGCTCACGGGGCTCATCTCGATAGGCGACATCTCGAGGTGGGTCGCTGACACCAGCAGGGCCGAGGCGGACCACCTGAAGAACTACATCACGGGCGGCCTGCACACCTGAGGCGCCCCCGGCGGATTTGACGGCGGGCCGGGGTCGGGTATTGCTATGGGATCCCCGACCCATGAAACCACTCATTGCAACCCTCGCAGCGGGCCTTGCGGCCACCTCCTCCCTTGCCTCCGTCGTGACGCGCGACGTCGACTACGAACACGATGGCGTGAAGCTGCGCGGGTTCCTCGCGTACGACGACGCCAAGACCAAGGGAGCCAAGCCCCCGGGCATCCTGATCGTGCACGAGTGGTGGGGCCTGAACGACTACGTGAAGGGCCGCGCCGTGCAGCTTGCGAAGATGGGCTACGTCGCGTTCGCCCTGGACATGTACGGAAAGGGCGTGGTCGCCACGGACCCGCAGACGGCAGGGGGGCTCGCTGGCCAGTTCTACGGCAAGCCGCTCATGGCCCAGCGCGCGCAGGCGGGCCTGGACCAGCTGCTTGCCACGGGCCTGGCTGATCCCGCGAGGATCGCGGCGATCGGCTACTGCTTCGGGGGCTCGACGGTGCAGGCCCTCGCGTACTCGGGGGCCCCGCTCGTTGGGATCGTGAGCTTCCACGGCGGCCTCATACCCGCGACGCCGGAGTCCGCCGCAAGGAACAAGGCCAAGTTCCTCATCTGCAACGGGGGCATCGACCCCTCGGTCAAGCCCGAGCAGCTCGACGCCTACCTGAAGTCGCTCAACGACACGAAGATCGACTACCGCTTCGTACAGTACGCCGGGGCGCTGCACGCCTTCACGAACCCGGCCGTGGACGCGATCGCGCAGGCGAACCCCGGGATGAAGGGGTTCGTGGGCTACAGCCCTTCGGCCGACAAGCGCTCATGGGAGGACATGAAGGCCTTCTTCGCCGAGCTCTTCGTCTCGTCGGGCTCCTAGGGCGGCCGCGGACCGGGTGTCATCGGGCGCCCTGCGGGCGCCCGGCGAACCGCCGCTCGTACCACGGGCGCGTCGCGTTGCACGCGCGGCAGATGGACAGCATCACAGGCACCTCGACGAGGACGCCGACGACGGTCGCCAGAGCCGCGGGCGAGCCCGGCCCGAAGAGGGCGATCGCGACCGCCACGGCCAGCTCGAAGAAGTTGCTTGCCCCGATCAGCGAGCCGGGCGCCGCCACGCTGTGCTCCACCCCCCAGAGCCGCATGAGCAGGTAGGTCAGCCCGGAATTGAAATAGACCTGCAGGACGATCGGCACCGCGATGAGGGCGACCATGAACCAGCGGCTGATCAGATTGTGCGACTGGAAGGCGAATATGAGCACCAGCGTGAGCAGCAGGGCGCCCACCATAACGGGATGAAAGCGCGGCAGGAACCGCTCCTCGAACCACGGCCTGCCGCGCGCCCTGAGGAGAGCGACCCTCGTCAGCCAGCCCGCGGCCAGGGGAATCACGATGAACACGACGACCGAGGTCACGAGCACCTGCGCGGGAACGACGACGTGCGCCACCCCGCACAGGAGCATCACGATGGGCGCGAAGGCGACGAGCATGATCAGGTCGTTCAATGCCACCTGGACGAGCGTGTAGGCGGGGTCGCCGTCGGTCAGGTACGACCAGACGAAGACCATGGCCGTGCAGGGCGCCGCCGCGAGTATGATGAGGCCCGCCGTGAAGCCCTTTGCCGTCTCCGGGTCGATCCACGCCGCGAAGACGTGCCGCATGAAGATCGTGGCTAGGGCCGCCATCCCGAGCGGCTTGACAAGCCAGTTTATGAACAGGGTCACCACGAGCCCCTTGGGCCGCCTGGCGATGCCGCCGATGGAGCCGAAGTCCACCTTGAGCATCATCGGGTAGATCATGAGCCAGAGCAGGACGCTGATCGGCACGTTGACGTGCGAGTCCCGGCCGAAGTCCATGCGGCTTAGCGCGGAGGTGAGGCCCGGCAGCAGCGCGCCTGCGGACACCCCGGCCACCATGCACAGCAGCACCCAGACCGAGAGGTAGCGCTCGAAGAAGCCGAGGCGCTTGCGGACCGGTGCCTGCCGCCCGTTGCTCAAGTCCGAAAGGGGGTTTGCGCGGCGATCCGCTCGATCTGCAGCTTTCTGAGCTCGTGGTCGGGCAGGGCGCACAGCAGGTCGATCCGCCTCGCGATCTGCGAGGCGACCTGCACGAACATCCACCGCCTCTCCTTGTCGGCGCCCTCGAAGGCCGCCGGATCCGGCGAGCCCCAGTGCGCCAGGACCGGCTGCCCGGGCCAGACCGGGCAGGCCTCCCTCGCGCTGTCGCAGACCGTGATCACGAAGTCGAATTTGACGTCCCTGAACTCATCCCACGACTTGCTGCGGGCGCCGGACGCGTCGATGCCGTAGCGGTCCTTCAGGACCCAGAGGGCCAGCGGGTTCACGGCGCCGGCGGGCCCGGCCCCGGCGCTGAAGGCCTCGAAGCGCCCCTTGCCCTTTGGGTTCAAGAGGTACTCGCCGATGATGCTGCGGGCGGAATTGCCCGTGCACAGGATGAGGACCTTGAAGGGGACGGCGCTCATGGGGCGCCGGCCGCCCCGGCGCGCGGCCTCGGGCCGCAGCAGGCGGGGCTGCCCTTTCCCGGGTTCCTCTGAAGCCTGCGAAGACCGGCTGCGTCCCGGGCAAACACCGGGTCCTCCCGCGCGCAGTCCTGCAGGCAGGCCAGGTTCGCCGACAACTCCCGCGGCCTGCGGCTGGGGAGCCCATAGATCATCCAGTTGGACTTCCGGCGGGCCTCGACCAGCCGGTGGGCGCGCAGGTAGGCGAGGTGCTTGGAGACCTTGACCTGGGGCTCCCCAAGGACGGCCTGGATGTCGCACACGCAGAGGGCGCCGCCGGCGAGCAGGTTCAATATCCGAAGGCGCGTCGGATCGCAAAGGCACTCGTAGATCTTTACCAGTCTCATGGGTTCAGGGGGTGTCGCGTTTGGGAATATATTCCTTCAAGCGTATATACCATGAGAGGAATATTGCAAGCGAAAAGCCGTCCCGGGGCCGGCGCGGCGCGCCCGCTACAGCCCTGCGCCGGGCCCCCGGTGGTGGGCGGCCAGCGCCAGGAATCGGCCGCGGACCTTGCGCACCCTTATCCTGGCGCCGAAGGCGCCGGAGAGGCCGCGCGTCGTCACGACGCGCGCCATGGGGCCGGAGGCGAAGACGCGGCCCTCCCTGAGGAGGAGGGCGTGCGTGAAGGCGGGCATGATCTCCTCGGGGTGGTGCGTCACGAGGACGAGGGAGGGGCCGGCCCTTCGCGAGGCAAGGCTCTCGACGAACCAGAGGAACTCCTCCCGCGACACGGGATCCAGGCCCGCGCAGGGCTCGTCTAGGATGAGGAGCCGCGGCCTCGCCATGAGCGCGCGGGCGATGAGTATCCTCTGGCGCTCGCCCTGCGAAAGGAACGCCCACTCGCGCCGCGCCAGGCGGGAAGCCCCGACGAAGCGAAGGAGCCTTCGCGCCCGGGCCGCGTCCGCGCGGGTCGGGCGCGCCCAAAGGTCGAGCTGCGCGTAGCGCCCGCTCACGATCGTCTCAAGCGCGGTCTCGGCCGCGGGGATCGAGGCCTGCAGGGCGCTTGTGACGATGCCGACCTTCAGGCGCAGGTCGCGCCAGTCCGACTCGCCGTAGACCTGGCCGAGCAGGGCGACCTGCCCGTCCGAGGGCGACAGGTATCCGGTGACGGCCTGCAAAAGCGACGTCTTGCCGCAGCCGTTGGGCCCCAGGATGACCCAGTGCTCGCCACGGCGCATCCGCCAGTCGACGCCCCGCAGGATCTCCGTGCGCCCGCGCGCGACGCGCAGGCGCGACACCTCTAGGATCTCTTCCATTTCCCGCAGGTTGGGGCAGGCCGGGCCCGAATTCAACCGGGTCTTGAACGGAAGGCCCGCATGCCCCATGTGTTGACGCCCCGGGCGCCCGCGCGAACCAGCCATGACCCTTGTCGACACCCACACCCACATTGACTCGGCCGCCAGGGGCGGGGCGCTGCCCGGCCTCATTTCGCGGGCTAAGGCCGCGGGCGTCGAATGGATGGTGGCCATCGGGACGGCGCCCGACGACTGGGACCTGAACAGGGACGCGGCCGCCGCCAACCGGGACAGCGTCAGGTACACCGTGGGCATCCATCCGTGCTCGGTCGCGCAGGGGTGGGAGGGCTGGGCCGGCGGGATCCCGCGGTACTGGGAGGGCGGCCCCGCGGACCGCCCGGTGGCCCTGGGCGAGTGCGGCCTCGACCGGTTCCACCTTCCGAAGGAGCCCGCAGCCGCCGCGATGGCATTCGCGGCGCAGAGGGCGGCCTTCGAGGCGCAGCTGAGCATCGCCAGGGGCCTCGGCTGCCCGCTCGTCATCCATTCAAGGAACGCGTTTCGCGAATGCGTGGAGATGATTGACGCAAGCGGGGTCGACTGGGCCCGGGTGGTCTTCCACTGCTTCTCGGAGGGCGAGGCCGAGATGCGCGAACTCGCCGGACGCGGCTCGCGCGGCTCCTTCACGGGCATCCTCACCTACAAGAACGCGGACGCGGTGCGGGCCGCCGCAAAGGCCCAGGGCCTCGCGCGCCTGATGATCGAGACCGACGCGCCGTACCTCGCGCCGGCGCCCCACAGGGGCAAGCCCAACGAGCCGGCGTACCTGCACCACACGGCCGAGTTCGCCGCGGGGCTCTTCGGGGTCGGCCTAGAGGAGCTCGCCGCAGTCACGACTGCGAACGCGAGGGCCTTCTTCGGGTTCTAGGCGACGGAGGCCCTTCAGGCCTCGTCAAACTTGCGCGCGAAGAGCTGCTCCAACTCGGCGAGCATCTGCTCGGCGTCGTCGCCGGTCACCACGAACTTCACCTTGGAGCCCTTGCCGGCGGCCAGCATCATGAGGCCCATGATGCTCTTGCCGTTCACCTGCTCCTCGTCCTTCTCGACGAGGATCTCCGACTTGAACTTGTTGGTAATGCGCACGATCATCGCGGCCGGACGCGCGTGAATCCCGAGCTTGTTCTGGACGACCAGCTCCCGCACCACGGATTGGCCTCCTGCGGTGGTCTCGGTGGGATTCATGGGTTTGTTGTCTGGCACGAATGGAGGTGGCGAACCGCCTACGCTCCCTAGCTAGGCTCGGCTTGCAACTCAAAAACCAGACGGCAGGATTGGAGGAGATGCCAGGGGTAGCAATAATCGTACCGTGCCGCCTTGAATCCAAGCGTTTCCCCAGGAAGCTCTTGCACAAGATAAGGGGAAGGGAGCTAATCCTCTGGGTGGCCGACCGAATCTCGCGCGTGGCGCCGCAGTTTGACCTGTGGTTCGCGGTCGACGACGAGAGGCTCGCGGACTGCCTCGCGCCCGCGGGCTACAGGACGGTGATGACGGGCGTCGAGCATGCGAGCGGAACGGACAGGCTCGCCGAGGCCAACCGGACGGTGAAGGCGGGGCACGTCATCAACGTGCAGGCGGACGAGCCCCTGGTGAGCGCGGGGCAGGTTCGGATGCTTGCGGATCTGATCCAGGGCCCGGCGGACATGGCGACCCTGGGGTGCCGCTTCACGACGGCCGAGGACTTCTGCAACCCGAACCAGGTCAAGGTCGTATGCGACTCCAAGGGCCGGGCCCTGTACTTCTCGAGGGCGCCCGTTCCCTATCCGCGCGACTCGGCCGGAAAGCTCGATGACGCGTGGGTCGCCTCCCATCCGTGCTACAAGCACCTGGGGCTCTATTCGTACAAGGCTGCGACCCTCGAGGAATTCACCCGGATGGCCCCGGGCACGCTCGAGCAGATCGAGAAGCTGGAGCAGCTTCGCATCCTGGAAAACGGGCGGGAGATCGTCGTCGGCGTGTCGCAGGACCAGACGATCGGCGTGGATACGCCCGGGGACGCCGCGAAGTTCGAGGCCTTCCTGGCCGCCTAGATCTTGCCGGCCTTGCGCGCCTCGACCATCCGGTAGAAGTCCACGAACAGGGGGTCCGCGTCGCTGGGTCCGGGGGCCGCCTCGGGATGGTACTGCACGCTGAAGACCGGAAGGTCCCGGTGGCGCAGCCCCTCGACCGTGTCGTCGTTCAGGTTGACCTCGGTGACGAGCGCGCCGCCCTTCGACACGCTCTTGGGGTCGGTCGCGAAGCCGTGGTTCTGCGCGGTGATGGACACCCGCTGCGTCTCGACGTTCTTCACGGGCTGGTTGCCCCCGCGGTGGCCGAACTTGAGCTTGAAGGTCGTCCCGCCGAGGGCGTGGGTGATCATCTGGTGGCCGAGGCAGATGCCGAAGACGGGGTACCTCGGCAGCAGGTCCGCCACCGTCTTGTGGAGGTAGCCCAGGGCCGCCGGATCCCCGGGGCCGTTCGAGAGGAAGACGCAGTCGGGGCGGTGCTCGTCCACCTGCGCGGCCGGCGAGCCGGCCGGTAACACGAGCACCTCGAATCCGTGGCGAACGAGCTTGCGGTAGATCGAGCGCTTGGCCCCGTAGTCGAACGCCGCGACCCTGAAGCGCCTGGTTGGGGGCGTGGACGCGCCGAAGCTCGTCCCCACGGGCACGTAGGGCTCGTTGAAGTTCGCCGCGTCGGAGCCGCTCCAGATGAAGGGCTCGCGGCAGGTGACGTCCTTCACGTAATCCGCCCCGGCCATGTCCATCCAGCCCCGCGCGAGGGCCACGGCCCGCGCCTCGTCGATGGGCAGCGTGCTCAGGCAGCTCTTCATCGCCCCGTCCACGCGCAGCTTCTTCGTCAGCGCGCGCGTGTCGACCTCGCTGATGCCGGGGATGCCGTTGTCGCGCAGGTAATCGCCCAGGGAGCGCTTCGAGCGCCAGTTGCTGACGACCGGGGAGAGCTCGCGCACGACGAACCCGCTGGCCTTGGGCACCGCCGCCTCGGCGTCCTGGTCGTTGACGCCGTAGTTGCCGATCTGGGAGGCGGTCATGGTGACGATCTGCCCGAAGTAGGAGGGGTCCGTCAGGATCTCCTGGTAGCCGGTCATCGAGGTGTTGAACACGCACTCGCCGGCGATGGTGGCATCGGCCCCGAATGCCACGCCGCGGAAGACGCTGCCGTCCTCCAGGGCTAGGATTGCTGGCTTGTATGTCGGCATCGGGGGTCGAGCAAAGCGCTCCCCGGGGGCCACTGCCAAGGAAAATGGCCCTTTCGGCAAACGAAAGCCCCCGTTTGACAAGAGTCATTAGGTACCTAACGGTGCTTGTTACCCAAGATGCCCTACACTGAAGACCGCTCTTCATGGTTCGAAGGCCAGGGGCTTTGGCAGCACGTTCCGCAGGAGGAGTGGCGCAGCTGGCCATGGCAGCTCAAGAACCGGATAACGTCCAAGGAGCAGTTGGAGAGGTACATGGAGCTCACGGACGAGGAGAAGGCGGGCTGCGAGTTCGCGAACAAGAAGCTGGCCCTGGCCATCACCCCCTACTTCTTCAACCTGATCGACCGCAGCGACCCGGACTGCCCGATCCGCAAGCAGGTGGTGCCCCGCGCCGCGGAGATGGTCGTGAGCGCGGAGGAGACCCTGGATTCCCTGGGCGAGGACTCCCATTCACCCGTCGCCGGCCTGGTCCACCGCTATCCCGACCGGGTGCTCTTCCTCGTCACCGACCGGTGCGCCGCGTACTGCCGCTACTGCACCCGCAGCCGCCTGGTCTCCAACGCCCAGGACTACAACTTCCACCCGGAGTACGAGCAGGGGCTGCGCTACATCGAGTCCCATCCCGAGGTCCGCGACGTGCTGCTCTCGGGCGGGGACCCGCTGCTGCTCTCCGACAAGAAGCTCGAGCACATCATCAGCCGGCTGCGCGAGATAAAGCACGTGGAGTTCATCCGCATCGGCTCGCGCATCCCGGTGTTCCTGCCCCAGAGGATAACGCCCGAGCTCTGCGACATCTTCAGGCGCTACGGCCCCGTCTGGATGAGCATCCACGTGAACCACCCGAGGGAGTGCACCGCGGAGCTCAGGGATGCGTGCGAGCGCCTGTCGCTGGCGGGCGTGCCGCTCGGCAACCAGAGCGTGCTCCTGCGCGGCGTGAACGACGACGCCGACGTCATGCGGGCCCTGGTCCACAGGCTCCTGAGAATGCGCGTGCGCCCGTACTACCTCTACCAGATGGACCTCATCACCGGCGGGAGCCACTTCAAGGTCGACGTCCGCAAGGGGATCGAGATCATACGCGCGCTGCGCGGCAACACGACCGGCTACGCCGTCCCGCAGTACACGATCGACGCCCCGGGAGGCGGCGGGAAGGTCCCCGTCAATCCCGACTACGTCGAGAGCATCACCGACGAAGCCGTCATCTTCCGCAACTACGAGGGGAAGCGGTTCCAATACCCCCTCAAGAGCACGGCAACGGTTCCCTTGGGCGCCGGGATGCCCGAGGCGGCCCCCCCAATAGTCGTCTATTAGTCATTGCAGGGAAGCGGGTTGTGCGATTCGTAAATAATTGAGGAAAAATCGCCAGCAAATTGAATGTTTTTGCCCTGGAGGCGTCTTACTCCGTGTAGTCAGCACTGTTCGAAAGAATGGTGTATGTTTGTAGTTCTTACGGTTTGCTTGGTGTTAGGTCACACGGGCCGCTTCGCAAGGAGCGGCTCTTGTGTTTGTACGGGTCCTTTGGTCGCCTCACTCGGTCTCGTTGAACTCGCACAGCGTGTAGACGCGCACGCCGAGCCGCTCGAGCCGGCTTGAGCCGTTCAGCTCTGGCAGGTCGACGATGGCGCCCACGTCCGTCACCGCGCAGCCGATGTTCCTGAAGAGGTGCACGGCGGCGCAGAGCGTTCCCCCCGTCGCGATCAGGTCGTCCAAGAGCAGGACGTTCGCGCCCTTCGGCGCCGCGTCGACCTGGATCTCGAGGATGCTCTGGCCGTACTCGAGCTGGTACGCGGCGTGGATGGTCTCGCCCGGCAGCTTGCCCTTCTTCCTCACCATGACCAGGGGCTTGCCGAGCGCGTAGGCGATAACCCCCGCCGGGATGAAGCCTCGCGCGTCGAGGCCGGCGACGGCGTCGATCGCCGCGTCGCGGTACCTGGCGATCAGCAGGTCCATCGCGGCCTTGAAGCCTTCCGGGTGGCGCAGGAGCGAGCCCACGTCCCTGAAGCGCACGGGCGGGTTCGGCCAGTCGGGAATGGTGCGGATGAGCGACTTTATGTTGATGGACATGGAGCGCGGTGTCGTTTGGGGGCGGCCCCGACGGGGCCGTCAGGGCACCGGCAGGGGGGGAGGGGGCTCCTTGCCGACCCACAGGTACCTGAAAGTCGGGCCGTTGTAGCATTGCAGGGAGGACATCGGAAGGTCGGAGAACGGCCCCTTGATGACCGCGATCTCGCGCACCGGAAGCGCGGCCTTGAGCTGGCGGATCGAGCGCGCCGTCCAGTCGTCGCCAAAGTCCCCGACGGCGAGGATGAGAGGCCCCTGAACCTGCGCCGCGAGGCGCAGGCACTCGTCGAGCTGCGCGGGGGCGCACAGCCACGTGTTCACGACCGGCACCGGCGCCGCCGCGGCCCGCAGACGGTGGGCGTAGGCCTGGTGGATCGCCTCCGCCCGCCCCGAGAGGGACTGCGTGACCAGGGTGGCGGTCACCTTGCCTCCCCGGTATGCCGCCACGACCGAGAAAAACAGCGCCAGGATCGGGCCCGGGCTCTTGCCTCGGGCGAGGAGCGCCGCCCCGGCCCCGGCGGCGAGGAAGACGCCGGGAAGGAACGTGCCGTATGAGCGCTCGAAGAAGTTCGTGCGGCTGCCGAAGAGCGCGGCAAAGACCGCCACGGGCACGAGCCAGGCCACGAAGAGAAGCCAAGCCCTGGCGCGGAACCACGCGTACGCCCCCAGGACGACGAGGGTCGCCGTGGAGATCCCCAGGGTCGCGTAGAAATAGCGGCCCGCCATGGCGAACGTGGTGCCGCCGCCGATCGGGCCCTGCGCCGGGAAGGGCTGCGAGTACTGCGCGCTGAGCGTCCGCAGTCCGGCCATGAACTGCGGGAAATGCAGCCACGATTCGGGCTCGGCCGCGAGGAAGGCGCCGGCCGCGACGGCGGCGAAGAGCGCGAGCGGCCCCGCCGAGCTCCTCAACGGCGCGCCGCCCACCGCGGCGGCCACGAACGGCAGCGCTGCTAGCAGCCCCATCGTGTTCTTGCACGCCACGAGGACGCCGAGGATGGCCCCCATGGCCGCCGCGCGGCGAAGCGACAGGGCGCCGTGCGCCCGGCACAGGCCCATGAAGGCGATCGCCAGCACCAGCAGGAGCGAGTCGGGCCTCGCGAAATGGGCGTCCTGCACGAGTACCGGGTTCACGGCGGCCAGCGCCGCGGCGGCGGCCGCCCCGGCGAAGCCGAGCTCGAGCCAGGCGATCCGCGCGAAGAGCACGAGGGCAAGCGACGCCATGAGCGCCGAGAACGCGCGCACGCGGATGAGAACGGCGTCGGGGGCCGCGCCGTCGGGCCATCCGGTCTCTCGCACCAGGGCGTCCCAGGCGATGACGAGGTGGTGATAGGCCGAGCCCGCGTACTGGTCGCCGATGGGGAATCCGGGCAGGGGCACCTTGGCCAGGTTCGTGTCCAGGTCGCCCGTCGCGTGGTAGCGCCCGATCAACGCCACGGGGAACGCCTCGTCGGGATGGAACGTGGGGGCGCCCAGGTAGCACCACCTGAGGGCGAGCCCGGCCAGCACGATCGCGCAGACCAGCGCCGCCCGCGCCCGTGCGCTCCACGCGGGGCCCTCGGGCCATGGCGCCGTTGACTGGGGGTCATCTGTCGACATCGGGGTGCGCAGCCGGGGAATCTGCGGGCCGTCCCGGGAATTGACGAGAGAAGAATCCCCGCGCGCCCCCCCGGGGGGGCCGCTTCAGAACCAGGCCGGGTCGCCCTTCCGGTACGGGATGTCCGCGTCGAACCTTCCGGGGACCTCGACGTAGCGAACCGCCCTCGTGCAGCCGATTTCCGATGAGAAGTAGCCCAGGACCGTCAGCTCCTTCATCATGCGGAAGTAGTGGGCGGGCTCGTCCTTGCCCTTCTTCGCCTCGTACGCGCCACGCTGGGAGTCGAGCTCGGCCGCGAGCGCGCCCCGCTCCTCGGGCGTCGCGGCGAGGAAGGGCCTGCCGAACCTGGACACGCAGGCTTGCTCCACCTTCGCGAGGCCCTCCCTGAAGACGGCGTGCTCGCGCTCGCTGTAGCAGTCGGCGACCATCATGGCCATGAAGGCCCCGATGCCCGCCGCCTTGGCCCCGGGGATGTCGGTCGCCGGGATGATCGCCTCGCCGATCTCGTCCAGAAGCTCCCGGTCGGCCTGCGTGAAGGCCTCGGCGGACGCCTTGCCGGGCGCGGACTGCCCGCGCAGGATCGCCTCGGAGGCCACCATGGCGCCGCCCAGAAGGAGCGCGATGCGCCGCACGGCCTCCCTGCGGCTCATGTCCAAGGGGGCGGCGCTCACAGGTCACCCCGCTTCATGGACTCCACCGCGAAGTGCGCCGCCCGCGCGGTCATCGCCATGTAGGTGAGCGACGGGTTGACGCACGATGAAGAGGTCATGCAGGCGCCGTCCGTGACGAACACGTTCTTCGCGTCCCAGACCTGGTTGTGGGCGTTCACGACCGACGTCGCGGGGTCGCGCCCCATGCGAGCCGTGCCCATCTCGTGGATGCACTGGCCGAAGGTGTACCCCAGGTCCAGGGGCTTCACGTTCCTAAGGCCCGCGGCCTCGAACATCTCGGCCGCGTCGTTCGCCATGTCGACGCGCATCAGCCGCTCGTTCTCCCCGATCTCGCACTCCATGGCGAGGACGGGCAGGCCCCAGGCGTCCCTCCTGCTCCGGTCGAGCCTCGCCCGGTTGCGGTGGTTGGGGAGGGTCTCGCCGAACGCGCTCATGCCGATCGACCAGGGGCCGGGCTCCATGAGCTTCTCCTTCATCGCGGCGCCGACCCCGATCTCGGCTACGTCTCGCTCCCAGCCGAGGCGGCTCGCGCCGCCTTGGTAGCCGAAGCCGCGGCTGTAGCGGCGCCTCTCGCCGAGGAGATTCCGGAACCTCGGGATGTAGAAGCCGTTCGCCCGCCTGCCGAAGTAGTACCTGTCCTCGAACCCCTCGGCGTCGCCGGTGGCCCCGACCAGGAAGTGGTGGTCCATGACGTTGTGGCCGAGCTCCCCGCAGCTGCTGCCGAGGCCGTCCGGCCAGACCTCGGTCGCCGAGTTCATGAGGACCCACGCCGTGTTGAACGTGGACGCGCACAGGAAGACGACCCTCGAGCGGAACTCGGTCGTCTGGCGCGTCTCGGCGTCCAGGACCTCGACGCCGAGCGCCCTCCGGCGGTCCCTGTCGTAGAGGACGCGGGTCGCGATCGAGAAGGGCCGAAGCGTCAGGTTGCCGGTCTTGGCCGCGGCGGGCAGGGTCGAGGACTGCGTGCTGAAGTAGGCGCCGAACGGGCAGCCGAGGTCGCACTTGTTGCGGTACTGGCAGGAGCTTCGGCCCTCCTTGGCCTGCGTCAGGTTGGCGACCCGCCCGATGATGAGCCTTCGCGCGTCCCGGTAGCGCTCGCGGATCCGGGCGGCGACCATCTTCTCCACGCAGTTGAGCTCCATCGGCGGCTGGAACCTGCCGTCGGGAAGCTGCGGCAGGCCCTCCAGGGAGCCGCTGACCCCGGCGAAGCCCTCCACGTGGTCGTACCACGGAGCCACATCCGCGTAGCGGATGGGCCAGTCGGCGCCGACCCCCTCCTTCAGGTTGGCCTCGAAATCGAGGTCGCTCCAGCGGTAGCTCTGGCGCCCCCACATGAGCGAGCGGCCCCCGACATGGTATCCGCGCACCCAGTCGAAGGGCTTCTCCTCGACGTAGGGGCACTCGGCGTCCTTGACCCAGTAGTCGGCGTTCGCCTCGCGGATGAACGGGTCGCGGGCCGCGAGCGGGTGCTCCCGCCGGATCGCGTTCGTCATCCTGTCGCGGTGCGCCAGCTGCCAGGGCGCCTTGAGGGCGTTCACGTATCCCGTGATGTGCTCGATGTTCCTTCCCCGCTCGAGAAGGAGCACCCTGAGCCCCGCCTCCGTGAGCTCCTTGGCGGCCCATCCGCCGCTTATCCCGGAGCCGACAACGACGGCATCGAAGGTTAGGGGCATGGTTTGACCGGCGGGAAGACGCCTTCGGCCGGGGGGCAGCGGCAAGGTAGCGCTGCGCGGGCGCCAGACAAGCCATTCCTGCCCTGCGGCCGTCCGCGCCGTGAATCGGCTTCCTATGCGCCCGCCGAAGTGCTGGAGTCGGGGCTCCACCAAGATGAAAGCGATCCCAATTGCGACCCTGCTTCCAGCCGCGCTCCTCGCGGCGTGCGCGTGCCTGACAGGCTCCTCGGGGCCCGGGATCTTCACCGGCCAGTCCGACGTCGGCAAGCTGAGCAGGCCGGGGACGGCGGCGTACGACGCGGCCCGGGACACGTACACGATCGGCTCGAGCGGCGCGAACATGTGGTTCGCCGAGGACGACATGCACTTCGTCTGGAAGAAGGTCACCGGCGACGTGTCGATCGCGGCCAGCGTCGCCTTCCGGGGCGAGAGCAAGCAGGGCCACCGCAAGGGCTGCCTCATGATCCGCCAGAGCCTCGACCCGGGCTCGCCCATGGTGGACGTCGCCGTGCACGGCGACGGGCTCACCTCGCTCCAGTTCAGGGCGGCCCAGGGCGCCAATGCGGCGGAGATCCAGTCCATGACCGCCAAGCCCGAGGTCGTGCGCCTGGACAAGATCGGCGACTTTGTCTACCTCTCGGTCGCCGGGGCCGGCGAGCCCCTGCAACCCTCGGGCGCAGGCTTCCGCCTGCACTTCGCCGAGCCCTTCTACGTCGGCCTCGCGGTCAGCGCCCACGACAACGCGGCGTTCGAGACGGCGGTGTTCTCCAAGGTCGAGATCGGCGCGGCGTCGGCCGCGGCGGCCCTGCCGCAGCCCGGCCTTCGCATCATCACACTGCCCTCGGGCGACCGGCGGGTCACGGACCGCTAGGGCCGCCCGCGGGGATGGCCGCCACGTTTCCCTTTGCCCGGCGCGTTGCGGGGCGTTCAAATCCCCCGCGATGATTTCCTTACAGGAGGGCAGGGGGTCCAAGGCCGCCAAGAGGCGGGCGGCCCGCGTGCTCTGCCTGCGGCTCGCGGTCGTCGGCACCCAGCCGCGGGTCTGGAGGAGGCTCCTCGTGCGAGAGACGATGTGGCTGTCGCGCCTGCACGACGCGATCCAGGTCGCCTTCGACTGGTTCGACTACCAGACCCACGTCTTCGCCCTGGACGACCTCAAGTTCGGCAACCCCGTGAAGCGCGACGACCTGGTCGTCGAGGACGACCGCGACGTCACCCTGGCCGACCTGAACCTCGCGAACCGCGACAGGATGACCTACGAGTACCAGTTCGGCGAGGGCTGGAAGGTCGACATCCGCGTTGAGAAGACGGTGGTGGCGTCCAAGGGCGTCCAGGTGCCCTCCTGCGTCGCCGGAGAGCGCTCGGGGCCCCCGGAGGACTGCGGGGGCCTCGAGGCCTTCCACGACATGCTCGCGTGCCTGAAGGAGCCGGAGTCCGACCTCGGCAAGGAGTGGATCGCCTGGCTCGGGCCCGAGTACGACCCGGCCGACTTCGACTTCGAGAAGGTGAACCTGGCGCTGCGCAGGCTGGGGAAGTAGGCCCCGGGGTCAGGGGGCCGCCCTAGCCGGGGAGAGCCGCGGCCAGCTTCTCGCGAAGGTGGGTGATCCTCTGCTTCGACTCGCTGTTTCGCACCGCCATCGAGTACGCCGCCGGCTCGCCCACGATGAAGACCTTCCTGCGGCCGCGGGTGATCGCCGTGTAGAGGAGGTTGCGCTGGAGCATCATGAAGTGGGCCTTGAGGAGCGGCACGATGACCACCGGGTACTCGCTGCCCTGGGACTTGTGGATGCTGATCGCGTAGGCGAGCGCCAGGTCGCCCATCTCCCCGCGCCCGAAGGCGTGGCGCTCGCCGTCGAATTCGGCCGAGATCCCGCCCGACTGCGCGTCGGCCGAGAGCACGGTGCCGATGTCGCCGTTGAACAGGTTCTTCTCGTAGTTGTTGCGCAGCTGGATCACCTTGTCGCCGGGCCGCAACTCGCCGGCCTGCGTCTTGATCCCGCGGGCGCTGCCGTTCAGGGCCGCCTGCAGCTGGAGGTTGAGGTTCGCCACCCCCGCGAGCCCCTTGTGCATCGGCGCCATGACCTGCACGTCGGCTATCGGGTCGAAGCCCGGGTGGCTGCGCGGGATGTGCTCCGTGCACAGCGCGATCACCTTCGCCACGCAGTCCTCGGCCGAGTCGGCGGCCAGGAACGCGAGGTCGCTTGCCGGGCGCAGGGCCGCGAGGTCGCGCGCCACGAACGGGGGGGAGGCGTCGCCCGAGTTGATGGCGTGGGCGGTCGTCACGATGCCGCTGTGCCCCGTCTGGCGGAAAATGACCGACAGGCGCGTCACCGGGGCGCGCGACGCCGTTATCATGTCCTGGAGCACGTTCCCGGCCCCGACGCTCGGCAGCTGGTCGGTGTCGCCGACTAGGAGCAGGTGGGCGCGCGACGGCACGGCCTGCAGGAGGGCCGAGGCAAGGCGGGTGTCGAGCATCGACGCCTCGTCGACGACCAGGAAGTCCGTCGCCAGGGGGTGGGACTCGTTGGAGGTGAAGCCTCCCGCCGGGTCGTACTTGAGGAGCCGGTGGATCGTCGACGCGTAGCCCCCGGTCGTCTCGGAAAGGCGCTGGGCCGCCCGGCCCGTCGGCGCGGCCAGGTGGATGCGCACCCCCTTCGCCTTGAGGATGCTCACCAGGGCCCGCAGGGTGGAGGTCTTGCCGGTCCCCGGCCCGCCCGTGAGGATGGACACCTTGCTCTGCAGGGCGCTTCGCACCGCGCTCGACTGCAGCTCGTGGAAGGCGAAGCCCGCCCTCGCCTCGGCCCACTGCATCGCCGCGTCGAGCTTGATCGGCGGCAGGCCGCTCTCGACGCGCGTGAGCCGCGAGACGACCTCGGCGATCTTGCGCTCGGCCCGGTCGTTGACCGGAAGCTGAACCAGGCCCGAGCCGGGAAGGGGCGTCCCCTGCGACGGCGGGTAATGCCTCGCTAGCTGGCGCGAGGCGACCAGGGCCTCGATGCGGGCGGAGACAAGCGCCGCCGAGGTCTCCAGAAGCTCGGCCGCGTAGTCACGCAGCCTCTGCTCGCCGAACGCGGTGTGCCCCTCCTCCTGGAGCGACTCCATCGCGAAGAGGATCCCGGCGTCGAGCCTCGGCGGCGCGTCGTTGGCGAAGCCCAGGTTTATCGCGATCCGGTCCGCGGTCCGAAACCCGATGCCCTCGATCTCCCTGGCCACCCGGTAGGGCTCCGCCGTGAGGACCGCCTTCGCCTGGGCCCCGTACTGCTTGACGAGCTTCACGCACTGGCTCGGGCTCACGCCGTAGGTCTGAAGGAAGATGTACAGCTCGCGCTCGGTGCGCTTGCCCTCCCAGGCCTCCTTGATCGCGGCGGCCCGCTTCCTGCCTATGCCTTCGACGGTTCGCAGCTTGGCGGACTCCTCGCTCAAGACCCGGAAGGTGTCCGTCCCGAAGGCGTCGACTATCTTGTTCGCGTAGACCCTGCCGATTCCCGGGACGAGCCCGCTGCCCAGGTACTTGCGGATGCCGTAGACGCTCGCCGGCAGCTCGCTCTTGAAGGCCAGGACCTTGAACTGCGCCCCGTGCTGCGAGTGGCGGGTCCATTCGCCCGTGAGGTGCAGGGTCTCGCCGCACTCGACGCCCGGGAGCGCGCCCACGATCGTCACCGGCTCGGGCCTCGCCGCCCCGTCGCCGCCGTCGGGCCGGAACTCCGCGATCGTGTAGTGGTTCTCCTCGTTTAGGAAGATGATCCGCTCGACGACGCCCGTTAGGGCCTTGGGCTGGGTTGACTGGGGCTCTTGCGGCATGGGCTGCCCCGAGCGATGGAGAATATCCAGTAAAAATTCAATGGCGCATGTTCTTCCGGCGTTGATCCGCCGCGGGGCGCGGGCCATCCTGGCGCCATGACACGCCGAGTGTGCGCCCTTGCCGCCGCCCTGGCCCTGGCCTGCCTGGCGGGGGGCGGCGCGGCGGCGGCGCCGTCCGACGAGGACGCGATCCGGCAGCTCAACGACGACTACGTGAGGGCGTACCTGGCCTGCGACGTGGCCCGCTTCAGGGCGCTCCTCGCGGACGATTTCTCCGGGATACTCGCCGACGGGCGCGTCATCGACCGCGCGCAGTTCCTCCTGCAGGCGGCCCAGCAGCCCGACGCCCGCGACCTGCGCCAGGGAAAGGTGACGGTCCGCGTCTTCGGGGACACGGCCCTCGTGGCGAGCCTGGTGGCCTACCGCAGGGCGGACGGCGCGGGCGTGCGCACCCGCTACTCGGCCGTGTACGTGCGGCGCGACTCGAGGTGGCAGATCGTCTGGGTGCAGTGGACGAGGGTCGTCCCGCCCCCAGAATGAACTGGCGGCCCCGGCGGGTCTTTCAGAGGATGGCACGATGTCGGCGAGCCCAGAGACCATGAGCGCCCGCGCCTCCGTCCGCGACGACGGCCCGGTGACGGAGGTCCTGCTGGAGGGCGACTGGAGGCTGCAGGGGGGGACGCCCCGGTGGGCGTCCATGGTGGCCCGCGCGGGCCCCAAGGGCGGCGTGCGCCTTCGGGCCGACGGCGTCACGCACTGGGACACCTCGCTCGTCGTCTTCCTGGGCGAGGCCAAGAGCTGGTGCGACGCGGCCGGGGTCGGCTGCGACCTGGACCCCCTGCCGGAGAAGATGCGCATGCTCGGGGGCCAGTTCGCGCAGTCGCTGGTCTCCGGGACCCGGCCGGAGCACTCGCGAAGCCTCTTCGTGGAGGTGGGCCTCGCCACGGAGGACGCGCTCAGGCAGGGCCGCGACCTCCTGGGCTTCATCGGGGAGTGCTGGCTCGGGGCGAAGCGCCTCGCGGTGGGGCAGGCCGGCTTCCGCTGGAACGACTGCCTGAGCGAGATGCAGAAGTGCGGGGCCATGGCGCTGCCGATCGTGAGCCTCATCAGCTTCCTGGTCGGCGTGACGCTCGCCTACTCCGGGGCTATCGTGCTGCGCCGCTTCGGGGGCGACATCTGGGTGGCGGACCTGATCGGCGTCGCGATGACGCGCGAGATGGGCGCCATGATGGTGGGCGTCGTGCTGGCCGGCCGCACGGGCGCGGCCTTCGCCGCGGAGATAGGCAGCATGAAGGCCAACGAGGAGATCGACGCCCTGACGGTGCTAGGGATCTCCCCCGTGCGATTCCTCGTCCTTCCGAGGGTGCTCGCGGTTGGGCTCATGATGCCGCTCCTCGCCCTGTACGCCAACTGCCTCGGGATCATCGGCGGCATGGCCGTCGCCTACTCCACCCTCGAGATCCCATTCGCGGCCTACTGGGTGGAGATGCTGACGATCGTCGACCTGCCCGACGTCACCGTGGGCCTCATCAAGTCGGTCGTCTACGGCCTCATCGTGGGCCTCGCGGGCTGCCGCCGGGGGCTCCAGGCGGAGAACAACGCGGCCGGGGTGGGGAAGGCCGCGACGTCGGCCGTCGTCACCGCGATCCTCTTCATCATCCTGGCGGACGCGGTCTTCGCCGTCCTCTTCAACGCCATAGGCCTGTGAGCGCCCAAGCACAGAACGCAATTGAGGTCACCTCGCTCGCCTGCGCCTACGACGATCGCAAGGTGCTCGAGAACGTCACGTTCAGCGTCCGAGACGCCGAGATCTTCTTCATCGTCGGCGGGACCGGGGTCGGAAAGACGACGCTGCTTCGCAACATCGTCGGGCTCGCTACCCCCGTCCACGGCGACGTCCACTTCCACGGGCGCTCATTCACGGGCGCCGACCCGGCCCAGAGGCGCGAGATGCTCAAGACCTTCGGCCTCTCGTTTCAGGGGGGCGCCCTTTGGACCTCGCTCACCTTAAGCGAGAACATCGCCCTTCCCCTGGAGGAGTACACCCCGCTGCCGCGCGACGAGATAAGCCACATCGCCGCCTTCCGGCTCTCCCAGGTGGGGCTCGCCGGCTTCGAGAACTACTACCCCTCGGAGATAAGCGGCGGCATGCGAAAGAGGGCCGGCCTCGCGAGGGCCCTGGCCCTCGACCCGAAGATCGTGTTCTTCGACGAGCCGTCGGCGGGGCTCGACCCGGTGACCGCGCGCAACCTCGACCGGCTGATCCTCGACATCCGCGACACCTTCAGGACGACGATCGTCATCGTCTCGCACGACGTGGACTCGATCCTCGGCATCGCCGACCGGCTGATCATGCTCGACACCGCCACGAGGGGGATCGTCGCCGAGGGCCCGCCGGCGGAGCTCGCGAAGGGCCCGCCGGAAGCCAAGGTCGTAGAATTTTTGACACGCCGGACCATTCGGTCAGGATAAGCGCGATGCCAAGCAGCGTCACACGATGAGAACAAAGCTAAGCCCGGCGGTTGTGGGGGCCTTCGTCCTGGGGGCCTTCGCGATCGGGATCATAACGCTGCTCGCGCTGGGCTCGCTGAGCCTCTTCTCGAAGCCGCAGCGATTCATGGTGTACTTCGACGAGTCCGTGAGCGGCCTGGACCAGGGCTCGCCCGTGAAGCTGCGCGGCGTGCGCGTCGGCCACGTGGTCGACACGTCGATCCGCTACGACCGGGCGACGGGCAAGTCGCTGGCCGCCGTGCTCTGCGAGCTCAACCAGGGGGCGATCACGGACGAGAAGGGCGGAAGCTTCGACGTCGCCGACCGCGCCGCCCTGCAGGAGCTGGTCGACCGCGGCCTGCGCGCGCAGCTCGAGATCGCGGGCCTGGCGACGGGCCTTCTCTACGTGGAGCTCGACTTCGCGGACCCGGCCAAGTTCCGGGACCGCGCCAGGGACACCGAGACCAAGTACGTTACCGTCCCGCCGATGCCCTCGGCGATCTCTGAGCTTCGCGCGAGCGCGACGACGCTCATGGCCAACGCGACCGAGGTCCTGGCCAAGATGGGGCAGGTCGACTTCCAGGGGCTCTCCGTCGAGCTGAAGGCGCTGATCGCCGACACTCGGGGCCGGCTCCAGGGCGTGGACCTGAAGGGCCTGGCCGAGCAGTGGAAGAGGACCGGCGAGAGCGTCGACACGCTCGCCCGCTCTCCAGAGGCGCTTCGCGCCTTCGAGAACCTGAACAAGACGCTGGACGTCCTGCGCGCCGCGATCGCCCGCCTGGACACCCAGGTCGACTCGAACGGCAAGGACCTGCAGGCGACGCTCATCCAGGCCAAGGCGTCCCTGGAGTCCTTCAACGCGGCCGCCAAGTCCGCCCGCGCGTTCATCGACGCCCAGCAGACCTTCGGCGCCGACACGAGCCGCGCCCTGGAGAAGGTCGCCGACGCGGCGGAGTCGATCCAGCGGCTGGCGGACTTCCTGGAGCGAAACCCGAACGCCGTCGTCTCCGGACGCAAGGAGCCCAAGTGAAATGAACCCCCCAACCGAATCCCGCACGCCCCCCTTCGGCCGCCTGGCGGCCGCCGGCCTCCTCGCGATCCTCGCCGCCTGCGACATCATCCCGCCGCCCCAGGACGACGCGACGCGCTACTACGTCCTTTCGGGCGGCGGCGCGGCCCCGGCGGCGAGCCCCGCCCAGGGGGCGGCGCGGGTCGGGCTCAAGGCCGTGAGGCTCGAGGGCTACCTGCGCCGCAGGGAGATGGTCGTTCGGACGGGGGCCAACGAGGTCGCATTCAAGGACTACAGGCGCTGGGCCGAGCCGCTCGATTCGGCGATCGCCCGCGAGCTCAAGGCGGGCCTGCTCTCCTCGCCTTCGGTGGCGCAGGTGTACGTCGAGCCCTTCCTCTCGGGACAGGAGCGCGACTACGACGTGTCCGTGGAGATCACGAGGTTCGAGGGCGACGCCTTGGCGGGCCGGTTCGCGGCCAGCCTGGCGGCCGTGGTCGAGGTGTCGACGGTGGGCGACAGCCCGCATGTCGTCGCGCGCAAGGTCTTCGTGGCGCCCGCAGCCGCCTGGGACGGCAGCAACTACGACCAGCTGGCCTCCCTCCTCTCGCGCGACGTGGCCGCGCTTGCCGGCGAGATCGTGGCGCAGCTGCCCCCTAGGGGCTAGGCCTGCCGCAGCGCGGCGCCGATTCGCCCGAGCGCCTTCTCCACGTTCTCGCGGCTGTTGAACGCGCTGATCCGCACGTGGCCCTCGCCGCACCTCCCGAACCCCGCGCCCGGCGTGCAGACGACCTGGGCCCGCTCGAGGAGCAGGTCGAAGAACTGCCAGGAGTCCCGGCCGACGTCCACCCAGATGTAGGGGGCGTTGTCGCCGCCGACGCAGGCGAAGCCCAGCCTTCCCATCTCGGCGCGCACCAGGCGGGCGTTCTCCAGGTAGAAGTCCGTGAGCGCCCGGGTCTGGATGCGGCCCTCGTCCGAGTACACGGCCGCCGCCGCCCTCTGCACGGGGTACGAGACGCCGTTGAACTTGGTCGTGTGGCGGCGGTTCCAGAGCGCGTGCAGCGGGTGCGCGTCCCCGGCGCGGTCCCACGCGACGAGGCTCTTAGGCACCACCGTGTAGGCGCAGCGCATCCCCGTGAACCCGGCGGTCTTCGAGAAGCTGCGGAACTCGATTGCGACGTCGCGCGCGCCCTCGATCTCGTAGATCGAGCGCGGGACCGACGGGTCGCGGATGTACGCCTCGTAGGCCGAGTCGAAGAGGATGACGGCCCTGTTGCGCCTGGCGTAGTCGACCCACGCCGCGAGCTGGGCTCGCGTCGCCACGGCCCCCGTGGGGTTGTTGGGGAAGCAGAGGTAGACAAGGTCCGCCGGCTCCGCGGGAACGTCGGGGACGTAGCCGTTCAAGGCCGTCGAGTCCAGGTAGAGGATCCCCTGGTAGCGGCCGCCCTCGCTAGGGCCCGTCCTTCCGGCCATGACGTTCGTGTCCACGTAGACGGGGTACACCGGGTCCGGGATCGCGAGGCGGATGTCGTCCGCGAAGATCTCCTGGATGTTGCCGCAGTCGCACTTCGAGCCGTCCGAGATGAAGACCTCGTCGGGCTCGATCCGGCAGCCGCGCTGCGCGTAGTCGCGCTGCGCGACAAGCTCGCGCAGGAAGGGGTAGCCCTGCTCGGGGCCGTAGCCCCTGAACGTCGCCCGACTCGCCATCTCATCGGCTGCCGCGTGGAGCGCGGCCACGCAGGCGGGCGGCAGCGGCTCGGTCACGTCACCTATCCCGAGCCGTATCACGGGCTTGCCCGGGTTCGCCTCGGTGAACGCGGCCACCCGCCGCGCGATGTCGGCGAACAGGTACGAGGCCTTGAGCTTCGTGTAGTTCTCGTTGATTCGGATCATGGGCTGGCCGGTAAGGGGTGCGTGAAGCGAAACTCCCGCCGGCCGAAAACCTTGAACAAATCGCCCGGGGGGTGTTTGATCAAGCCCTTGGTTGCACATGGAGAGGGTTGATACCGTTAGCCAAATGAGGACTCTGTCGTCCCGGTTCAGGGCCGACGGGGGAGCCATTTCGCTCGTTCCGACGATGGGGGCTCTGCACGCGGGCCACGAGGCCGTCATCAGGGCCGCCAAGGGGGCGGGGGATCGCGTCGTGGTCTCCATATTCGTAAACCCGCTCTCCTTCGGCTCTAACGAGAACTACGGGGGCTACCCGCGCAGGCTCGAGGCGGACCTGGCCGTCTGCGAGAGGCTTGAGGTCGACGCGGTGTTCGCCCCGAGCGCGGAGGAGATGTACCCCAAGGGCTACTCGACCTTCGTGGCCGAGGAGGCCTACAGCAAGCCGCTCTGCGGCATCTCGCGCCCGACGCACTTCAGGGGGGTTACGACGGTGACGGCCAAGCTCTTCAACATCATCCACCCGGACCGCGTGTTCCTCGGCCAGAAGGACGCCCAGCACGTGGCGGTCATGCGCAAGATGGCGGCGGACCTGAACTACGGGGTGAGCTTCTTCGTCGTCCCCACCGTGCGCGAGTCCGACGGCCTCGCCGTGGCGGTGCGCAACGGCGACCTGACGCCGCCGCTAAGGCACGAGGCCCTCGCGGTCAGCGCCTCCCTGCGCCGGGCGAAGGAGATGGTGGACTCGGGCGTCAGGAACAGCGACCGGCTAGTCGCCGAGGTCACGCACCTTCTCGGGCAGCACAACCGCGTGCGCCTGATCTACGCCTCCGTGGTCGACCGCGACACGATGGAGGCCGTCCGCGAGGCGGTGCCCGGCAGGTCGATGCTGAGCATCGCCGCATGGGTGAACGAGGTCAGGCTCACCGACAACGCGCTGCTCTGATCTGGCGCCGCGTCGGAATGCCCACGCACATCCAGAGGATAGGCGTCGTCGGCTCGGGCGCCGTCGGCCTCTACTTCGGCACGAAGCTGGCCCTGGCCGGCACCGAGGTCCGCTTCCTCATGCGGGGGGATTTGGCGGCCGTGCGGGCCCGCGGCTCGGTGCGGATCATCGAGGAGGGCCGCCTCTCCGAGTTCAGGCCGGCCGGCGCCTTCGCAAGCCCCGCGGAGATGGGGCCCGTTGACTTGGTGGTCGTGGCCCTGAAGACGACGTCGGGCGGCGAGACGCGCGGGCTCGTGGGGCCGCTCCTCGGACCCGAGACCGCGGTCCTCACGCTCCAGAACGGCCTGGGCGCCGACGAGTTCCTGGCCGGGCTCTTCGGGGCCGGCCGCGTCATCGGGGGGCTCGCGTTCATGGCGATAACGCGCACGGGCCCAGGCGAGGTGACGTGCTTCCACCCGGGCAAGGTGACGATCGGCGAATACCAGGGCGGGAGCGGGCCGCGCACGCAGGCGCTCGCGAAACTCATCGGCGCGGCCGGCATCAAGGCTCGCATCGTCGACAACCTGCTCGAGGCGCGCTGGATAAAGCTCGTCTGGAACATCCCGTTCAACGGGCTTTCGATCGCCGAGGGGGGCGTTTCCACGGACCACATCTGCGCCGACCCGCGCCTGGCGGCCGAGGTGCGCGCCCTCATGCTCGAGGTGCAGCGGGCGGCGCAGGGCTTCGGCTTCCGGATCCCGGACGAGTACCTGAGGAGGCAGTTCGACGTGACGCCGTCCATGGGCGCCTACCAGCCCTCGAGCCTCATCGACTTCCTGGCCGGGCGCGAGGTGGAGGTCGAGGCGATCTGGGGCGAGCCCCTGCGCCGCGCCAGGGCGATCGGGATCGAGATGCCGAGGCTCGAGAGCCTGTACCAGAGGCTCCTCGAGCGCTGCCAGAGGCGCGCCTAGGGCCGCCGCCTCCTCCCATCCCGCTTGCGGTTGCGCGGACGCGAGGTTCACTACGGGCCATGCCAAAACCCCGCGCCGCGGCGGTCCTCGCCTCGCTCCTTCTCGCCGGCGCCCTGCGCGCGTCCGTCGACACGTCGAGCTTCGACACGTCGGTCAGGCCCCAGGACGACTTCTTCCGCTACGTGAACGGCGGTTGGATCGCCAGGAACCCCATCCCCGCCGACCACAGCAGCTGGGGGGCATTCGACGAGCTCGAGAACAGGAACGAGACCGTCCTGCGCTCGATCCTCGAGAAGGCCGAGCTCATGAAGGACCCCGGCCCGATCGAGCGGATGGTCGGCGACTTCTACCACAGCGGCATGGACATCCCCGCCGTGGATACGCTCGGCGCGTCCCCGCTGGCCGGCGAGCTCGGCCGCATCGGCGCCATCCGCACGGCCGCCGACGTGGGGGCGGAGGTCGCGAGGCTGCACCGCCTCGGCATGGACGCGTGCTTCAGCCTCGGCTCGGAGCAGGACCCGAGGAACAGCGAGAGGGTGATCGCCGGCGAGGTCCAGGGCGGGCTCGGGCTTCCCGACCGCGACTACTACCTGCGCGAGGACGCGGACTCGGGGAAACTGCGCGGGCAGTACGTCTCCCATGTCGCCAGGATGCTCGAGCTCGCCGGGGACGCGCGGGCCGACGCCGAGGCCGGCGCGAAGGCGGTGATGCGCCTGGAGACCGGCCTCGCGAAGGGGTCGAGCTCGCAGGTCGACCTTCGCGACCCCGTGGCCAACTACCACCTGATGCCCCTGGCCGAGATCCAGCGCCTGACGCCGAGCTTCGACTGGAGGGCCTACCTATCGGGCATCGGCCTGCCGGAGCCGTCCGCGATCGACATCGGCCAGCCCGAGTTCCTGAAGGTGCTCGACGCGCTGATCGCGCAGGCGCCGGCCGCGGACTGGAGGGCGTACCTTCGCTGGCACCTGATCCACGACAACGCCCCGTACCTGAGCGAGCCCTTCGTGAACGAGAACTTCGCGTTCTTCGGCAACGCGCTCTCCGGCACGCCGAGGATCACGGACCGCTGGAGGCGGGTCCTGGACACGGAGAACGGCGCGGTGGGCGAGGAGCTGGGCCAGCTCTTCGTCGCCCGGGCCTTCCCGCCGCAGGCCAAGGCTAGGGCCCAGGCGCTGGTCTCGAGCATCCGCTCGGCCCTTCGCGCGCGCATCGAGCGCCTCGAGTGGATGGACGCCCCGACGCGGGCCGCGGCCCTCGCGAAGCTGGACATGCTTGGCGTCAAGGTCGGCTACCCCGACAAGTGGATCGACTACGGGGCGCTGCGGATCGACCGGGGGCCTTATGTGCTCAACGTGCTGCGCGCGAGCGAGTTCAACGTGAGGAGGGATCTCGCGAAGATCGGAAAGCCGGTCGACCGCACGCTGTGGGGCATGCCGCCGCAGTCCGTCAACGCCTACTACGACCCAAGCATGAACGAGATAGTCATCGCGGCGGGCATCCTACAGCCGCCCTTCTTCACTCAGGGCGCCGACGACGCCGTGAACTACGGGGCGATCGGCGCCGTGATCGGCCACGAGATGACGCACGGCTTCGACGACGAGGGCAGGCAGTACGACGGGAAGGGCAACTTGTCCGACTGGTGGAGCGCGGAGAGCGCGAAGCGCTTCAGGGAGCGCTCGGGGGCGATCGTGAGGCAGTTCGGCGCCTACGTCGCGGTCGACGACCTGCACATCAACGGGGAGCTCACTCAGGGGGAGAACATCGCGGACCTCGGGGGCTTGAAGATCGCCTACGCCGCCTACATGGAGGCGCTCGCCGCAAGGCCCGCGGGCGCCGTCGGCGGCTTCACGCCCCAGCAGCGCTTCTTCATCAGCTTCGCCAGCATCTGGCGCTCGAGCACCCGCCCGGAGACGATACGGCTCCTCGTCAACACCGACCCGCACTCGCCGGAGCGCTTCCGCGTGAACGGGCCGCTTTCGAACCTCGACGAGTTCGCGGCCGCTTTCGGCGTCCCGGAGGGTTCGCCGATGCGCCGGCCGGCGGCGCAGCAGGTGGTGATCTGGTGATGCGGCCCGGCGCGATCAAAGGGAAAATGCGTCGCAAGTCGCCGGCGAACCGCCAAAGTGGGCGGATTTTGCATCCCTAGCCATGGCACCCCCGAAGCGCGCGAAGCCGAGCCACGAGCCATTCATCCTTCCCGGGACCCTGATGCGGGAGTTTACCGTGCGCGCCCTCGTGGTCGGCACGATCCTGGGCGTCATGTTCGGCGCGTCGTCGCTCTACCTTGTCCTCAAGGTCGGCCTCACGGTCAGCGCCTCGATACCCGTGGCGGTCCTCTCCCTCGCCCTCTTCCGGATGCTCTCCAAGGCGGGCCTTCGAGACGCGACGATACTGGAGAACAACATCAGCCAGACGGCGGGCTCCGCCGGCGAGTCGATCGCGTTCGGCGTCGGGGTGACGATGCCGGCGATCATGATCCTGGGCTTCGACCTGGAGTTGACCCGGGTCCTCCTCGTCTCGGTGCTGGGCGGCCTCCTGGGGATCCTCATGATGATCCCGCTCAGGCGCGCCCTGATCGTGAAGGAGCACGGAGTCCTCAAGTACCCCGAGGGCACCGCGTGCGCGGCCGTCCTGACGGCGGGGGCCTCGGCCGAGGACCGGCTGCACGCCTCGCCCGCGGCGGTGGCGGAGATGCGCGCCGCGGAGGCGGCGGGCCTGGGCAAGGCCCCGGGGGCCAAGTCGATCTTCACCGGACTGGGGATCGGGGTGGTCTACAACGTCCTCAACAGGGCCTTTCGCCTATGGAAGGACACGCCCGAGAAGGTCTTCGGGGCCCCGTTCGACGGGGCGTCGGTGAGCGCGGAGATCTCCCCGGAGCTGCTCGGGATTGGCTACATCATCGGCCCCAGGATCGCGGCCCTCATGTGCGGGGGCGGCGTGCTCTCGTACCTGGTGCTCATCCCGATGATCAAGTTCTTCGGGCAGAACCTGCCGGCGCCACTCGCGCCCGGCAAGATCCCGATCTCGGACATGCAGCCGGACGACGTGCGCGGCGCCTATGTTCTGTACATCGGCTCCGGCGCCGTGGCCGCCGGCGGGATCGTGAGCCTGCTGCGCTCCTTCCCGACCATCTGGCACGGCCTGAAGGAGGGGCTGCGCGACGTCGGGCTCTTCGGACTCGGCTCGGGCGGCGGCGAAACGGGGTCGCGGGCGCCGCGAACCGAGAGGGACCTCTCGATGAAGTTCGTGGGGATCGGCATCGTGCTGCTGATAGCGGCCATCATCGCGGCCCCCATGATCCTCGACGCCGGCTTCGCGGTGAAGCTGGTCGCGGCGCTCCTCATCGTCATCTTCGGGTTCCTCTTCGTCACCGTCTCCTCGAGGCTCACCGGGGAGATAGGCTCCTCCTCGAACCCGATCTCCGGGATGACGATCGCGACGCTGCTTTTGACCTGCCTCATCTTCATCATCGTGGGATGGACGGGCAGCACCTACTACGTGACGGCGCTCTCGATCGGCGCGATCGTCTGCATCGCCGCCTCGAACGGCGGGAGCACCTCGCAGGACCTGAAGACGGGCTACATCCTTGGCGCGACGCCCAAGTACCTCCAGGTGGCTATCCTCTTCGGGTCGTTCGCCTCGGCGCTTACCCTGGGGCCGCTGCTGCTCGCGCTCAATGACGCCAAGGTGGTCTACGTGCCCGTGGCGGAGGTCGCCCCCGGGGGGCTCCACGTGGACCCGAGGGAGCTCACGACGTCCGAGAAGCTCAAGGGGCCGCAGGCCGCGGGCGACGCGAAGACCTACCTCGTCTGGCACAAGAGCGACCCGTCGGGCGGCGCGTCGGAGAAGTACTTGGTGGACGCGAGGGGCGACGCCGTGTGGCTTGTCGACCCGGGCATAAACGGGACGCACACCCACCGGCCGGACGGCTCGTCGGTCCCGAAGTTCACGGCGCCCAAGGCGACGCTGATCTCCTACATCATCAAGGGGATCCTCGGCCACAAGCTGCCCTGGTCGCTCGTGCTCCTCGGGGTCATGATTGCCCTCACCCTGGAGCTTTGCGGGGTGCCGTCCCTGGCCTTCGCGGTCGGGGTTTACCTGCCGCTCTCGTCCTCGAGCCCGATCTGGGCGGGAGGCCTCGTGCGCTGGCTCGTCAATGCGTACACGCGCCGCAAGCACGAGGGCAAGAACCTGAGCGAGGACCAGCTGACGGCCGAGGGGGACAAGAGCCCGGGCGTCCTGCTGGCCTCGGGCTACATCGCCGGCGGGGCGATAGCCGGGATCCTGATCGCGATCCTGGCCGGCGTCCCGCTCCTCGCCCCGATCGACAACAGCCTGAACGAATGGGCCACCGCACACAACCCGCTGTTCAACGGCCCGTACTCCGACGCGCTCTCGATGATCCTGTTCCTCGTCCTGTGCGGCTTCCTCTACCTCGTGGGCAGGGAGAGCCTGCTTTCGGCGAGGCGCGGCGCCGAAGGGCCCCGCCCCTAGGGCCGCTCCTCGACGACCGGGTTTGTCAGCGCGCCTATCCCCTCGATTTCGATGGTCACCGTGTCCCCGGCCTTGAGGAACACGGGCGGCTTTCGGGCCACACCCACGCCGTGGGGCGTTCCCGTGAGGATCACGGTGCCGGGCAGCAGTGTCTTGCTCGCGCTCAGGAACTCAATCAGCGCCGGCACGTCGAAGACCATGTCGCTCGTGTTCCAGTCCTGCATGACCTGGCCATTGAGGATCGTGCGTATCGAAAGCTTGTTCGGGTCGTCGATCTCGTCCCTGGTGACCAGCACGGGGCCCAGCGGGCAGAAGGTGTCGAAGCTCTTGCCCTGGCAGAACTGGCCGCCGCCGAGCCTCATCTGCCAGTCCCGGGCCGAGACGTCGTTCGCCGCCGTGTAGCCCAGGACGAAGTCGAGCGCCCGCTCCCGGGTCGCGTTCTTGCACGTCCTGCCGATCACGACCGCGAGCTCGCACTCGTAGTCGACCTCGCTGCTCGCGAGCTTGCGCGGGAGCTCTATCGGGTCTCCCGGGTTCTGGACGCACCCCGTGCTCTTCAGAAAGAGCATCGGCCTCTCCGGGACCCCCTTGCCGCCCTCCTCGGCGTGCCTGCGGTAGTTGAGGCCGATGGCGAGGATGTTCGGCGGCGCGACGGGCGCCAGGATCTTGCCGGGGACGACCGTGCGGTTTGTGACCCGGTAGGCGCCGAAGAGGTCGCCCGAGATCTCCCGGGCGCTTCCGTCGGGCATCAGGGCCGCGCAGGCGGGTCCCGTGGGGCCCAGGTGGCGGATGATCCTCATTTGTGGGCGACGGCCGGGGCCTCCTCCTCGGCGTACGCGTCCATGCCGGCGCAGGTGCAGGCGAGGTTCCTGTCGCCGTACACGTTGTCGACGCGGCCGACGGCGGGCCAGAACTTCGAGGCACGCGTCCACGGCGCCGGGAAGGCGGCCAGCTCGCGCGAGTAGGGCCGGTCCCATTCGTCGGAGCAGACGGCCTTCGCCGTATGCGGCGCGTGCTTGAGCGGGTTGTTCGCCCGGTCCGACTCCCCGTTCGCGACCGCCTGCATCTCCCCGTGGATCGCGATCATCGCGTCGCAGAAGCGGTCCAGCTCGGCCTTGGTCTCGCTCTCGGTCGGCTCGACCATGAACGTCCCGGGCACCGGGAAGGAGAGGGTCGGCGCGTGGAAGCCATAGTCCATGAGACGCTTCGCGGCGTCCTCGGCCTCGATTCCGTGCTTCTTCCAGGCCCTCAGGTCGACGATGCACTCATGCCCGACCAGGCCGCAGGCGCCCTTGTAGAGGATGGGGAAGTACTTCTCGAGGCGCCGGGCGACGTAGTTGGCGTTCAGTATCGCGGCCTTGGTGGCCGCGGTGAGGCCGTCGGGGCCCATCATGCGGATGTACATCCACGGGATGCAGAGGATCCCGGCGCTGCCCCACGGGGCCGCGCTCACCGCTCCCAGGTGTGAGCGGCCGCCATCCTTGCCGAAGAGCGGCACGACCGCGTGGCCCGGAAGGAAGGGGGCGAGGTGGGCAGCGACGCCGATCGGCCCCGCGCCCGGGCCGCCGCCGCCATGCGGGATGCAGAAGGTCTTGTGGAGGTTGAGGTGGCACACGTCGGCCCCGATGTGGCCGGGCGAGGTCAGCCCGACCTGGGCGTTCATGTTGGCGCCGTCCATGTACACCTGGCCGCCGTTGCCGTGCACGAGGGAGCAGATGTCCCGGATCGCGGACTCGAAGACCCCGTGGGTCGAGGGGTAGGTGATCATGAGCGCGGCCAGATGCGCGGCATGCTCCTTCGCCTTCGCGCCCAGGTCCGCCAGGTCGACGTTGCCCTGGGCGTCGCATTGGACGGGCACGACCCTGTAGCCGCACATGGCGGCGCTCGCGGGGTTGGTGCCGTGCGCGCTCGTGGGGATCAAGCACACGTTGCGCGCGCCTTCGCCGCGCGACTCGTGATAGGCGCGGATCACGAGGAGGCCGGCGTACTCCCCCTGGGAGCCCGCGTTGGGTTGCAGCGACACCGCGGCGAAGCCCGTGATCTCGCACAGCCACGCCTCGAGGTCGCGGAACATCCTGCGGTAGCCGCGGGTCTGCTCCTCGGGGGCGAAGGGGTGGAGACCCGAGAACTGGGGCCATGATACGGGGATGAGCTCGCTCGCGGCGTTCAACTTCATCGTGCATGAGCCCAGCGAGATCATCGACTGGCAGAGCGTCAGGTCCCTGGCCTCGAGGCGCTTGATGTAGCGCAGCATCTCGTGCTCGGTGTGGTACCGGCTGAAGACGGGCGCCGTGAGGAACGGCGTCGTTCGGGCGTGGGGCGCCGCGAAGCCCCCGGCCGCCTGCGCCTCAGCGGGCACCGCGGCGCTCCCGAAGATCGCGACCAGCGCCTTCACCTCGTCGAGAGTCGTCGCCTCGTCGAGGGAGATCCCCACGTGCGAGCCGTCGATCCTTCGCAGGTTGAAGCCCTTCGCCTGGGCCGCCGCGTGGACGCGCTCGGGCGAGACGTTGCCGACCTTCAGGGTGTCGAAGAACGGCTCGGCGCCGATCGTCGCCCCCGTGGCGCGAAGAGCGGCCGCGAGAAGCTCCGCCAGGATCTTCGTGCGGCGCGCGATCCTCCTTATGCCCTCGGGGCCGTGGTAGACCGCGTACATCGACGCCATGACGGCGAGCAGGACCTGCGCCGTGCAGATGTTGGACGTGGCCTTGTCGCGCCTGATGTGCTGCTCGCGGGTGCCGAGCGCCAGGCGCAGCGCATGGTCCCCCTGCGCGTCCCTGGAGACGCCCACGAGGCGCCCGGGCATCTGGCGCTTGAAGGCGTCGCGAGTCGCTAGGAAGCCCGCGTGGGGCCCGCCGAACCCCGGCGGGACGCCGAAGCGCTGGGACGAGCCCACCGCCGCGTCGGCCCCGAACTCGCCGGGCGCCCGCAGGAGGGCGAGGGCCAGGAGGTCGGCGGCGACGATGCAGTAGGCGCCCGCGGCGTGCGCCTCGCAGAAGAGGGCGCCGTAGTCGTGGACCGCGCCCCAGGTGTCGGGGTACTGCACGAGGACGCCGAAGCACCCGGGGCCCGGCTTGAAGGCGCGGTGATCGCCCGTCACGACCTCGATCCCGACGGGCCTCGCCCGGGTCCTGACGATGTCGATCGTCTGCGGGTGGCAGGCCTCCGACACGAAGAAGAGGCGCCGCCCGGGCTCCTCGCCCTCCTTGAGCCTCTGGCACATCATCATGGCCTCGGCGGCGGCGGTTCCCTCGTCGAGCATGGAGGCGTTGGCGATCTCCAGGCCCGTCAGGTCGCACACCATCGTCTGGTAGTTGAGGAGCGCCTCAAGGCGGCCCTGCGATATCTCGGACTGGTAGGGCGTGTAGGCCGTGTACCAGGCGGGGTTCTCGAGGATGGTGCGCTGGATGACCGCGGGCACGACCGCGTCGCAGTATCCCATCCCTATGAAGTTGCGGTAGACCCTGTTGTCCCCGGCGATCTCGCGCAGCTCCGCGAGCGCTGCCGCCTCGCCCGCGGCGGCCGGCAGCTGCAGCGGGGCGCAGCGGATCTGCGCCGGGACGGCGGCGTCGACCAGGGCGTCGACGCTCCCGTAGCCCAGCTCAGCCAGCATGGCGGCCGTGCCGGCCAGGTCGTCGCCCAGGTGGCGGCGAGCGAATGTATCGATCGGGACCCCGGTTTCGCTTTGCGAAGGCATGCGAGGAAAGGGTAGGTGCGCTCCCCGAACGCGCAACCGTGTTTTGCCCGAACCCGCGCGCGGTTGCTTACCGCGGAGGATTGCCGTATGCAGGGGCCTTGCATGAGGAAGAAGGCATATAGGAGCAGGGAATCCCGGGCCGCCTACGTCGACAGGAAGCTCGCGGAGATGTACCCCGAGACGCCGATCCCGCTCGCGCACCGCGACGCCTTCACCCTCCTGGTCTCGGTCGTCCTCTCCGCGCAGTGCACCGACAAGCGGGTGAACGCGGTGACCCCGCGCCTGTTCGAGCGGGCGGGCACGCCGCAGGAGATGATGCGCATGCCGCTCTCCGAGATCCGCGAGATCATCCGGCCCTGCGGCCTGGCGCCGCAGAAGGCGAAGGCCCTGTCGGGCCTCTCGCGCCTGATCGTCAGGGACCACCAGGGTTGGGTCCCGTGCACGTTCGAGGAATTGGAGGCGCTCCCCGGGGTGGGGCACAAGACGGCGAGCGTCGTCATGGCGCAGGCGTTCGGGGTCCCCGCCTTCCCCGTGGACACCCACATCCACAGGCTCGCCAAGCGCTGGGGCCTGTCGCGGGGCCGCAACGTGGCCGAGACCGAGCGCGACCTGAAGAGGCTATTCCCGCAGGCGCGCTGGAACAAGCTGCACCTGAGGATGATATACTACGGCAGGGAGCACTGCACCGCGAGGGGCTGCGACGGGCACACCTGCGCGATTTGCTCTTGCTTCAGTCCGAGGCGCGGGTCTAGCTGACCTTTCTCTTGTTCGGGCCGTAGCGTAGCCTGGTAGCGCGCTTGCATGGGGTGCAAGAGGTCGAGAGTTCGAATCTCTCCGGCCCGACCATTTTACTCAACCACAACAGGTTGGGTCATTTTTTTGGCCATTTTCTAAGTAACTTGAGAGTGCCGGGTTCGTGATAGGATGCAAGGGTCAGGCTGCGAGACGGGCTCCCTGCATTTGATCGATATCGAGGC
>PLXS01000001.1 GCA_003151515.1 Opitutaceae bacterium | reverse complement strand
AAATGCTCCAGTAGCGGAAGTCGGGTTAGCTCCGAGCAGCTTGCCGAGGCCGAGGCTGCAATGGCCCGGCTTGGCCCGAAATCCTTAGCCCTGGCGGTCGAGTGGTTCCTTACCACCTACCGGGCGCCTGTTACCGCCTTGGCCATAGAAACAGCCGTCGCGGCCTTCCTGGGGGCCAAGGCGTCGCACGTCCGGCCGCTCGCTCTGCGGGACTACCGGCGCACTCTTACGGCCCTCCAGTCGGCGTTTCCGGGCCGCGAGGTCCACACCATAACGACGGCCGACATTCAGAGCTTCCTTGCAAATCGCGGCGTCGGAAAGAAGCGGCTGAACAACCTCCGGGGCGATCTAAACGCCTTTTTCGTGTTCTGCCAGGCAGCGCCCCGCGAGTGGACCCATGAGAACCCCGTCAAACCGATCGAGAAGTACCGGATTGCCCGAGGCATTCCCCAGGTGATTAGCGCCGACACGGCGGCTCGGCTCATGTCTTTTGTCGAGACATACGCCGGCGGCCCGCGGAGCAAGCAGCCGGCCGGGTTCCTTGTTCCCTACTTCGCGCTATGCCTATTCGCCGGCTTGCGGCCGTCTGTGCCGGACGGCGAGGCGTGCAAGCTCGGCAATCTGCCGGATCCGATGCAATTCATCGATCAGGCCATGGGGATTATTCGAATCACCCCCGACGTAGCCACCCGCATCCACGGCGATCCGCTTTGTCCACACCTCGTTTCCGCGGCCAATCTGCTGCTCGAACCGGCTTGGCCACGCGGCTTTAGCCTAAATTGAATTGGTACCCGGCGGGGTGCGCGCCGAACTCGCGGACCTGGATCTCCAGTATGAGTACGGAATGGACAGGATCGAGGTAACCACGAAGCAACCGAAAAAACACGGCATGACGAGCGACTGCGACGTTCTCGGAAGCGAACTCATCCGGGAGCTGATGATCAAATAGGGATTCGAGTTTCTCGGCCGCACCAGGCCGCAAGCAACGGCTGCTGCCTGGTGCCCGTCTAGACTGCCGATGCGGGCCACGTGCCCGCGGCGCCGAGGCGTCCCGTGGCGCCCCAGATCCCCGCGCCCGCCCCTGGCCTTTTCCAATTGGACCCCGTGCGGCCGCCGTGGGCCGGCGTCACCTGATGTCGAACTCGGCCTCGGCCATCTTCTCGCCGCCGATCAGGCATTCGGCCCTGAAGTGCCCGGTGCCCAGGGCCGAAGCGGGCCGCTTGAGCACGCGCGTGTTCGGGGCGCCCTTGAAGTAGGCGCGATCGTTTTCCTGGTGAACGACGAGATTCCCGCCCTTGTACCAGTTCCACACCACGTACCGGTAGCCCGCCTCCTGCGTGACATCCTGCCAGGTGACGCTGACGTAGAAGCAGATGACGTCCTGTGTCGTGAACACCTGCATCGGGACAAAACGCCCTTCCATGTAGTTCTCAAGGGTCGTGACGCCGCTGTTGGTCGCGCGCATGTCGCCCGCGCAGCCCTGGGTGAAAAGGCCCGCCGCGCCCGCAAGGAATAAGCCAATGAGGATTCTCGTGAGTTTCATGTTGGTCATGCCGGCGACGGCCATCGCCGGAACTGGGTATGCTGTAAGGCTGAAACACCAGCCACCGGGTGTCAATTGCAGCCAACGCATTGCAATTCAAAGTCTTTTGTAACACGACAGACACCGTCGCCCCAACCGGCTGCGCCGCATCCGGGGGCGGTCACTGCGCTTTCGCCTGCTCGAGCAACCGGCGCGCCGAGGCGTTGTCAGGCTGCAGCCGCACGACCTTCGCAAGGTGCCACATCGCCTCGCCCTTTCGGCCCGGGTCCCTGAGGAGCTCCAGGGCGAGGTCATAGTGGATCGTGGGGTCGTCCGGCAGCAGCCGCAGCGCCTCCTCATACTGCGCGATGGCGTCCGCCCTCCGGCCCAGCGAGCCCAGGGCGCTCGCCAGATTGCAATGGGCCTCCGGAAAATCCGGCCTGATTCTCAGGGCCTCCCTGTAATGCGCGGTCGCCTCCTGGGTGCGGCCCTGGTCGCAAAGCGCGTTGCCCAGGTTGTAATGGGCGTCGGCGTACTCCGGATCCAGCCGAAGGGCCTGTTCGCATTGGTTGACCGCCTCGTTCGCGCGGCCGGGGATAGCCTCAAGGACGCAGCCGAGGTCGTTGTGGGCCTCGGCGTAGCCCGGGTTCAGGCGCACGGCCTCCTCGAGCTGGGCGATTGCTTCGTGCTGGTGCCCGGGGGATTTCTGCAGCTCGAGGGCGAGGTTGAGGTGCGCCCGCTCGTTGCCCGGCCGCTTTCTCACCGTGTCGCTCCAGAGGCTCTCCGCGCTCCGGTAGGTTTCGTTGCGCTGCCAGGTCGCCCCAAGCAGGGCGAGAGCAATGGCGGAGACGGCGGCCCACGCGGCCCTGCCGAAGGCGCCGCGGATCCCGACCACAGCAAGGACCACGAGCGGAATCAGCGGAAGATACATCCGGTGCTCGGCCATCGTCTGGGTCGCGACCGGGACGATGCTGGAGCTTGGCGCGAGAATCAGAAAGAAGCATGCGCCGAGGAAGCCCAGCGCCGGCCGCCGAACGAGGGCCCATGCCGTCAGGGCGAGCAGGGACGAAACGAGCAGGCCGCAAGGGAGCAGCCCCTGCGACAGCGCGACGACATCCGTGCCGTAGTCGAAGACAAGGGGGCTTGGCCAGAAACAAAGGCCGAGGTACCTCGAGACGGCGGCCAGCTGGGTCAGGGCGTAGCCGTGCCAAGGCACGGCGCTTCCGAATCCGGCCGTGTTGGCGCGGCCGTGCGCCGGCAGAACCAGCAGGACCAGGACGAGCCACGAGGCCGCAAGCCCGGCGTAGGCCCAGCTGCGCAGCCGAAGCGCATCGCGGAAGCTGCCAGAGAGAAAGGCGCGGTCGTAAAGAAGGACAATGACCGGCGCCGTCACCATCACCTCCTTGGTCGCCATCCCTAGGGCGCAGGCCGCCACAGCGACGAATTGCCATGCGCACCCCCGCCACCCGCCATCGCCTGAACCGCGGATAAAGCTGTAAAGCGTCACGAGGTAGAAGAGGCCCATGAGCGACTCGGCCCTCTGCGCGATGTAGGTGACCGACTCGGTGTCCAGGGGATGCAGGACCCAAAGGAGGGCGACCGAAAGCGCGGCAAGCGTGGGCGCCCCGGCCAGGCGCGGCGACGGCGTTCGCCTCACGATGCCGAAGAGCGCGAGCCCAGAGAGGATGTGGATCAGCAGGTTCAGGGCGTGGTAGCTCCACACCGCCGTGCCGCTTATCGCGTAGTTGACGGCCAGGGAAAGGTTGAGGACGGGCCGGCCCCCCACGGTTGAGCCGGCCGGGGGAAAAAGGGAGGTGCCCAGGTGGCGGATCGTGGGATTAGACGCGATCGAGGGGATGTCGTCGAAGACCAGAGGGACCCCGAAGGTCCGCCAGTAGGCCAAGGCCGGCGCTGCGGCAAGGGTCGCGGCGCATGCCAGCGTGGTCCAGCGGCCGGAGCGCCCTGCGCGCGCCGGTTCCATCGGGCCGGATGCGGCAGCCGCCCTTGAGGTCATGCGGACGGGGACATTGCGCGATTCCGGGAGCGCAGGCAACCGCGGCAACGCGGCGGCAGGATGGGCGCGTCCCCCTGCGGGGCCCTAGGCCCGGCGGCCCGGCCAGGTCTCGGGACGCTCCCAGAAGGCATCGGACCGGCCGCCGTAGTAATCCTCGAGGACCTGGTCCATTACTCTGGAGGTCCTTCGCGCGGACTCGCCCGTGCTCGGGCACGTGCCGAGGCCGAGCAGGTCGTCGACCACGGTTTGGATGAGCGGCTGTGCCACATGGGCCGGGTAAGGCAGGTCCATCAGCTGGACCCCCGCGGGACCCTCGCAGCGGATCGGCTCCGACCTGAAGACGGGAAAGGAAACCTCCCCGTCTGTTCCCGTGATCTGCATCATGTCGTCCCTTGTCGCGCTCGCGAAGTTGCAGGAGACCGTCCCCAAGAGGCCGCCTGCGGCGCGAAAGCCCATCGAGACCAGGTCCTCGACCGCGTAATCCGACGCCACGTTGGAAGCCGCCCCCCGGACCTCCGAGAGCGGCCCCAGGAAGTGGTCCAGCAGGTCCAGGGCATGCGAACCCAGGTCCAGGAAGTGCCCGGCGCCCGCGATCCGGGCGTCGACCCGCCACGTGGGCCCTTTCCTGTGGAAAGGTTCCGCCAGGCGCCAGGTCGCGCCGGTCAAGCGGCCCAGGGCGCCCGAGTCGATTAGCTCCTTCACCCTGACGAAGCCGGGAAGGCGCCGCCTGTAGTAGGCCACGAAGAGAGGCAGACGGGCGGCCGCGAACGCGGCGACCATCCGGTCGCACTCGACCGCGCACCGCGCCATCGGCTTCTCCACGTACGCGGGCTTGCCCGCGGCGGCCACCGCCAGGGCATACTGCTCGTGCGCGTCCGGGGGCGTCGCGATGTAGACCGCGTCGACCTCCGGGTCGGAGATCAGGGCGTCGGCCCTGTCGTACCAGCGCGGGACGCCGTGGCGCCTCGCGTAGTCCGCAGCGAGCGCCCCGTTTCGCCGCATGACCGCCACGAGCCGCGAGCCCGCCGCCTTGCGCAAGCCGGGCCCGCTCTTCACCTCGGTGACATCGCCGCAGCCGATGATGCCCCACCTGACGGTTCCGCGGCCCCTAAGGTGTCCCTGGACGCTCATGCACGACCGCGGCGCGACAACGGGGTCCGCCCGTCAGGGCGCCTCCTGGACGCGGATCCTGCGGTACTCCATCTGCCCACGGTCGCTTTCGAGGCCAATCGACCCGGTGGCCGGAACAGGCATCGCGTCGACAAGCACCTCGCCGTTGCATGTGCAGTGGGCCAGGCCTCCCCTGACCGTCACGACGATCTCGTTCCAGTCGAGCGGCCGGTAGTGGCGCAGCAGGGCGAACGGCCCGGCGATCGTGAAGTCGCGGCACTGAAGCTGGGGCTCACGCACGAAGATGCCGCTGTCGGCGTTCGGGCTCGCCCGGAACTCGAGCTTCAGGGTGAAGTCTTTCGGGAACCGCCTCGTCGTCCAAAGCTTCACGTATCGCTGGCCGGCACGGGAGACGGTGACGACCAGCCGGCCGTTGCGAACGATGTAGCGGCCGTCGCCACTCGCCGTCTTGCCGTCCATGGGGGCGCCTGCCTCGTACCCCCACCCTGTCAGGTCCCTGCCGTTGAACAGGCTCTCGAATCCAGGCTCGGGAACAAAGTCGTCGGGCCACGCGGGCGCGAGCCCGGCGGTCTCAAGCACGGGCCGAAGCGCCGCGGCCCACCTGGCGTAGCCTAGGATGTCCGGGTGCAGGAGGTCGGGCATCTCGGCCTCCTTGGCGTCGCCATGCACGTCGGCAAAAAGCGACCAGGTGTCGAGGACCGTTACCTGCGGGTCGTCGGCGACCGCCTCCCTGTAGAGGGCGTTCACCTGGCGGATCTTGGCCGCCGGCCTGGACTTTGCGTCCGAGCTTGGGAAGACGAGGCATAGCACGACGGGCATCGTGGGGCTGCGCTTGCGCAGCGCCGCTATGATGAGGCGCATGTTCGAGGCCACCACCTCCGGCTCGGCCTTCTCCTCCAGGTCGTTGGTGCCGATCAGCAGCACGACCCCGGCGGGATTGAGCGCCAGGACGTCGCCCTCGAGGCGGATGAGCACGCCGCGCGTCGTGTCCCCGCTAATGCCCCGGTTGGCCACCTTGATGCCCGGAAAGCTGCTCCCGACGTCGCCCCAGCCCTGGGTGATCGAGTCGCCCAGGAAGACGAGCGCCCCCTGGTCCTTTCCGACCTCGGCGGCCCATGCCGTGCGTCGCTCAAGCCACAGGTTCCTGAACCAGTCAAAGCGCCGGATCGGGCCCGCGCCCGGGAGGCCGTCGTCGGTCGCGGGGATTGCGAGGGGGTTCTCCGGGGCCTTCGCCGGCGACTGCGGCGTGGCCGCGGGCTCGGCGGGCACGGGGGCCGCAAGGAGCGCGAAGGTTCCGGCTATGACGAGCGTGCGAAGGAGCAGCATGGGGTTTGCGCGCATGGCTGCAGGGTGGCAAAGACCCCGGCAGCGTTTCAACCGTTATCGTCGGCGCGGGCGCTAGACCGCCCTGAGGCAGTCGACGATGGCGCGCCTCAGTTCGGCCGCGCCGAACGGCTTCTGCAGGAAGTGATCCGAGGAAGAGCGGTTGAAGTCCCTTCCGAGGAAATCCGAGCTGTAGCCGCTGGTGTACACCACCTTCAGGTCGGGCCGGTCGCGCCTCAGCCTATCGACCATGTCGCGCCCGGACATGCCGCCGGGCATGACGACGTCGGACAGGACAAGGTTGATAGAGTCCTTCTCCGTCTTCCAGAGCGTGAGCGCCGCCTGGGGCGAGGGCGCGTCCAGCACCCTGTACCCGCTGTTCTGCAGGATCGAGCACGCCGTGAGGCGCACCAGCGCCTCGTCCTCGACGACGAGGATTGTCCCCGTGGTGGACCAGGGGTGGCGGCTCGGGGAGCTCGCCAGGCTCGAGTCCCGCGCCGACTCGACGACGCACGGGAAATGGATCCTGAACTCCGTGCCCACGCCAGGCGTCGAGTCGACCTCGATCCATCCCTTGTGCTGCTGCACGATCCCGTAGACTGTGGCCAGGCCCAGGCCCGTGCCCTTTCCCAATTCCTTGGTGGTGAAGAACGGATCGAATATCCGGTTGCGTATCTCCGGGGCGATGCCGGTCCCGGTGTCGGTAACGGCGATGCAGATGTGGCGCCCGGGCAGGGCCTGGGGAACCCTCTTGATGTAGGCGGCGTCGCGGTCCACCACGCCGGCGGCGATGGTGAGGCGGCCGCCGGAGGGCATCGCGTCGCGGGAGTTAATCGCAAGGTTAAGCAGCACCTGCTCGATCATGCCGGTGTCCGCAAACGCGGGCGGCAGGTCGCCCGGGACCTGGACGCTCAGGGCGATGTTCTCGCCTATCACGCGACCGAGCAGGCGCGTGGTCTGCTGGATCACGGACTTCACGTCGACGCTCGTCCTCTGGATCACCTGCTTGCGGCTGAAGACGAGGAGCTGGCGCGTCAGCCCCGCGGCAAAGGTGCTGCTCTGCTCGATCTGCTCGATCGCGTCTCGGAACTCCTTCGGGAACGCGTCGTCGCTCAGCAGCAGCGAGGTGTTGCACTGGATCACGGTCAGGATGTTGTTGAAGTCGTGGGCGATCCCCCCGGCGAGGTGCCCTATCGCCTCCATGCGCTGGGCCTGGCGCAGCTGCTCCTCGAGGCGCCTGCGCTCGCTGATGTCTATCAGGGAGCCCCTGAGCAGGTTTCGGCTGGCCGAGGGCAGCCTGACCAGCCGCAGCTCAACGGTCATGCGCTTGCCCTTCATGCCCTGGATCGCCCACTCGACGGTGGGGGCGTCCCCGACGAGGGTGCGGTGCGTCAGCTCGCGGATGACCGCGTCCGTCGGCCGCCCGTCCGGCTGCAGTGTGGGGGCCAGCCTCTCGATGTCCGACGCGAGGAGCTCCTCCCTCGTGGCCTCGAACATCTGAAGGGCGTTCTCATTGGCGTCGGTGACCTGCCGGGTGTCGCCGTCGAACACGACGATCGCCTCGGGCGCCGACTCGACGAGCGTTCGGAAGCGGACCTCGCTCTCGCGCAGGGCCGCGCTGGCCCTCTCGCTGTCGGTGATGTCCCTGATTATGGACACCGTGCAGTCCTCGTCGCCCACCCTGATGCGGTCCATCGAAACGGACCCGGTGCGCACCTCGCCGTCCTTCCTGCGGAAGAGGTGCGGGGTGTTGCGCACGCTCTCGCCCCTGCGCAGCACGTCCATCAGCCTCAGCCGCTCCTTGCTCGAGATCCACATTCCAAGGCCGATCGCAGTCTTTCCCAGGATCTCCTCGCGGCCGTACCCGAACAACCCGGTGAAGCCGCCGTTCACGTCGATGAACGTGTCGTCCGAGGTCCGCGTAATGCATATGCCGTCGGGGCTCGCAAGAAACGCCTTCGAGAACTTCTCCTCCGAGTTGCGCAGCTGGCCGTTCGCGGCGGCAAGCTCCGCCGTGCGCGCCTCTACGAGGCGCGCGATCTCGGCGGTGCGCAGCCTGGCGTTGCGCAGGTGATAGCGGAACCAGCCCCATGCCGCGATCGCGACAAGCAGGGCGGCCTCGCTGCCGAACAGTATCCATCGCTTGATGCTGGCCTGAAGGGCGCCGGACGACTCAAAGCCACGGAACCACTTCTCATAGTTGCGGCGAAGCTCGCCGCGCTGCTCGGCGAGGAAGAGCCCCTCGTTCAGCTGGGCCAGAAGCTCGCCGTCGTTCGGGCGAACGGCCATGCAGAAGTCGCTGATCGATTCGGGAAGGGTCATCGCAACCGACAGTTTGCCGCCCAGGCCCAGGCGCTCCATCTGGCCGAGCGCGGAGAACTCATTGAGGATGGTGGCGTCAGCGCTTCCGTCGGCGACGCGCAGAAGTTCCTCGCTCGCCGGCCCCGATTCGAAGATGAGAGCGTTCCTGAGCAGCCCGTGCCTCTCGGCGTAGTCGTAGTTGACCGAATCCTTCCTGACGACGAGGCGCTTGCCCGCCAGGTCCGCGATCGTCGCCGGCAACGGGGAGTCGGAGCGGACGACGAGGACCAGGGCGCCCCGGACATGGGGGACCGTGAAGAGCATCGTGCTCGCTCGCTCCGGGAGCCGGGCGACCGTCGGTATCACGTCGATCTGGCCGTTCGCCAGCGCGGCCACCATCTCGTTCCAGGAGCCCAGTTCGACCGTCCGGTACCTGATGTTGGCCGCCTTCGCCACGATATCGATCAGGTCCCTCGAGTAGGCCTGTTCGTCGACCCCGTTCGCATTCCCCTCCTTGCGCGTCGTGGTGTGCCCGGTGCCGAAGACCACGACCCGCTCCTGGCGGAATGCCGGCCCGGCTGATGCGAACGAAGGGATAAGGAACGCGACCAGCAGCAGTGTCGCGATCGTTGGTCTCATCGGCGGCGGCATCGGAGTGATAGCCGACGACTCAACACGCCGTTACGCGACCTTGTCAGTGGAAATCGCTCGCGGGCCGGGTTTGGGGCCCCTGGGTTCGGCGGCGGAATTCGGCAACCCGCTGAAAGCGTTCGTCTTGCCGCCCCCTAGCGGCTCCCGGCCGGCGCCCGCGGCATCTCCCTCTCCCGCGCCGCCTGAACCTTGGCGATAATGAAGCCCCTCACGTCGTCGACCGTCCTGAAAGGCCGCACCTCATCGTTGTCGATCGTGATCCCGAGCACCTCCTCCGCGATGAAGATGATCTCCAGGAGCGTCAGCGAGTCGATCGCCAGGTCCTCGACCAGCCGCAGCGTCCCGTCGCCGCCCTTGAGCTTCGCGCGAACGTCCGGGTCCGCGTAGTGCTCAATCACCCCGTCGATGATGGCGGGAAGATGATCGACGCACCCGGTCCTGCGGAACTCCCTGGCCGCGAGGCGCGTCTCGGGCGAGCAGCGACGCAGAACGTCGCGCACAATCGGGTCTTCGCCCTGGCTAATGCCAGCGCCCTGGCCGAGCTCGAAGCCGTGGCCTGCCAGCCGTGTCTGAGCTGCCTCTCTCATGGTTTGCCTCCGAAGACTGACCCGTTTAACGGCTCCCGGTTCTTTTGGGGAGCAGCAAATCGAGCGGATTCAATTTCAAAGATTTTTTTACAATGGATCATGTCTCTGCGGCACATCACTGACTCCCCGTAGCCCATGTCAGTTCCCGCTGCCCTAGGGAAATCCCGCCGGGGCATCGATTGGGCAGGGTTGGTGTCACGCTTAATTGACGCACGGGAGCTTAATTGGGTTTCCGTTTAGGCCCCTTTGGCATGCGCCGGGACCATCCTGTATGACAGCCGGACCCGTCAAATCCGCTACGCGGGTCCGCACCCAGATTTCAAAAAGTCAGCGTGGCGGACACCGAGTACACGCGCCCGCGCCAGTCCCCGTAGGGCTGGACTCCTGCGCCCGTGGGATCCTCGGCGTTGCGCGGAGGCCCCTTGTCGAGCAGGTTGTCGACGCGCACCTGGCCGCGAAGGCTGTAGTGTTTGCTATTCCATGGAAGCCACCTTCCGATGTCCGCCTGCACGAACCCGTCGAACTGCCAGAAGGGGTCGATCTGGTCGCTGCCCTGGTTCGCCCAATAGGTCTCTGGCAGGATCCGCGAGTGGAAATAGTGCCCATCCAGGCCGAACCCGTAGTGCTTCCCTGACCAGCTTGCCCCAAAGTTCATCCGCTGCCTGAGCAGGCCCGGGGTGGCGCCGTCGGGGTGCGAGAGCTCGTCGACAGGCGGCGTGCCGGGCAGGATCTCTAGCTCGTAGAGCTGGTAGTAGACGCAGCGGCAGTACGCCTCCAGCGTGCCGCCCGCGCAATCCGTCCAGGCGTAGTCGAACGAGGCGTTCCAATTCTGCGAGTGGCGCCATGCGGAGTTGAAGTCTCCCGCGAGCACGGAAGTGATCTCGCCCACGCCGTACGGGTCGCCGGGCGCGGCGGGCGCCCGGATGATCCGCTGGGGCAGGAGCGCCTCGAGGTCCACGATCTGCTGCGGGCCGAAGTACTGCTCCTCCCCGGATGTGTTGGCGTTTATGAAGTCCACCGAGAGGCGGAACCGATGCACGCTACCCCGCTGGTAGATGAACCCGAAGGTCTGCGTCACCGCCGCCTCGGGCTGCAGGTTGGGATTCACGACATCGCTCGCCTGGATGGTCTCGGGTTCGTTTCCCCGCAGCGGGTCGTAGACGATTGCGCCGGTCGACTGGCCTATTCCCCCGATCTGCGCCCCCGCGCCCACCACCAGGTGGCTGAAGAAGTCCGGCGGGAAGCGGTTCGAGGTGGCGTATGTCGCCCTGAGAGTGAGCCCGCCGGCGAAGTCGACCTTGAGGGCGCCCGTGGGCGCCAGGTTCGCCTCGTTTGCCAGGTCCGACGCCGTGTACCGGGCCGACACGTCGGCCTCGACCTTGAGCAGCCATGCGGGGAGCCACTTGGACGGCAGAAGGGGCGCCTGAACCTCGCCGAAGCCGCTGTACCTGACGAGCGAGCGCCCGACCCAGATGTCGGGGGAGGCGACAAGGGTGTCGTCGCCGTATCTCAGGGACTCGGTGTACGTCGAGAGGCGGCCATACTGGTAGTCGGCTCCGATGGTTGCTGCGCCCCTGCCCGTCGGCAGCGCAAGCGACGCGTTCGCTATGCGCAGCGACATGTCGAGCGTGTCGTAGTCGCCAAGCGTTGCGAACTGGTCCTTGGGCCCGAAGAAGACAAGGACCTGGTCGTAGAACTGCTGCGGCGGCCCGTAGACCTGGGTGTCGCGCAGCGGATTGTAGATCCCCTCGTCGACAAGCTGCTGCCAGCGCCCGCTGTCGACGCCCTCGATCCCGCGAAACTTCGTTATGTTCAGCCCGTATTGGGCGTCCCCCGACACCTCCCAGCCGCCCCCGAGCTTGAGGAGGATTCCGCCCACGACGGAGTAGTAGTCGATGCGCGCCTCGTCGTAGTCGGCGCCGAGCGCCGGCGCCGTCTCGTTCAGCGAGACATTCACATCCTGGCCGAAGGGGTTGAACGCCGAGCTCGCCGGCAGGACCAGGTTGCCCGTGAAGACCCCGTATCCGGTGTTGTTGATCGTGCGCCTCGCCGTGGCGTCCACCCCGAACTGAAGCCATGGAAACATGTCGAAGGTCACAGAGCCGTATATGGAGGTGTCCTGCTCCTTCCTGCCGTAGGCGAAGTCGATGCTGTTGGGCGAGTCCGCGAGGCCGCCCCCGGGGGGCTGGAAGAGCGACAGGCTCTGCACTCCCTGGCGGCCGCCAAACGCCCCGATCCCGCCCGAGCCATCCGAACCCGGGGCCACCGACGTGAACGAGGGCGTCCCTGGGCCGAAGAGCGGCGCGCCGTTGGCGCTGCTGACGTTGGGGGTCGCCCGGTACAGCTCGTCCTGAGGCACCGAGAGGAAAGGCAGGTTCGCTCGGATGTACCCCAGGTCCGCCTCCGTCGGCGGGATGACCTCGGTCAGCGTCAGGTTGAGCCTCAGCTGGAGGCGCCCGCCCAGGAGCGTCTCGCCGTTTAGCAGCGACGTCGTCGACTGCGGCGCGTGGTACCCGGCCGTCGCGTTTGAGTAGGTTGTCGTGATCTCCGTCGTGTTGACGTTGGGCCGAAGGACGATGTTGATCACCCCCCCCACGGGGCTGTCGCTGTAGAGCGCGGATGCCGAGACCGGAAGCACCTCGATCCGGTCGATCAGGTTAAGTGGAACCACGTTCACGTCCGGCTGCGGAGCTGAGGGCTGCATGAAGTTCGGAGGGAGCGCCGTCACGGTCTCGGGCAGCCTCCTGCCGTTGATCAGGACGACGGTGGCGTCGTCCTGAGGGGCATACCCGCCCAGGTTCAGGTTGGTGCTCGCGGACGCGAAGGCGGGGGTTGTCGAGTTCATCTCGGGCGGCAGCGTCGTGGCGTCGCTGTTCAGCAGCTCCCTCTGGAGGAACCTATTCAGGTCGATCAGCCCGCTTCTCTGTATCTGGTCTCGCGTGAAAATCTCGTAGTCGAGGGCGTCGTTTTCGGTCCTAGGCATGTCCACGTTGCCAGCGGCGGTGCGGGGCGCCGGCGGCGCCCCATCGTCGCCCAGAGGGCCCGGTATGGCCGCCTTCGCCTCGACGATGAAGGGCTCAAGGAGCGTCGGGTCGCGCACCGCGTTCATCGACTGCGTCTCGAGCGTCAGGACCTCGTCCGCCACGATCTCGACGTTCTCTATGATCAGCGGCTGGAAGCCGCCCCCGGTGGCGACGATCTGGCGCGTGCCCGTCGGCACCGAATCCAGGTAGAACCCTCCAAGCTTGTCGGTAACCGACTTGATACGCGTGTCGGGAACCATGACATGGATGCCGCCCGCGGCCGTGCCGCGGGGCGTGAGCAGGCGGCCCCTGACGGAGCCCGTCCTCTGCCGGATCGCCGTGACGACAAAGCGCCCCTTCCCGCTGGGCTGGGCCTCGAAACCGGTGCCCTTGAGGAGCAGTCCGAGCGCCTCCTCGGGCTCCATGAGGCCCTTCACCTCCGTCGACTGCTTGGCGTGCAGGCGGTCGAACGAGAAGAAGATCTCGACTCCGGCCTGGCGCGAGAAAGCCATCAACGCGTCGTCCGCCGACTGGGCCGGGAGGTTGAACTCGACCGGCTCAGCCAGTGCCGCGGCGGGGGCCATGAACAGGGCCGCCGCCAGCGCCAGACGATTGATGAGTAAGGATCCTAGGTTGCTTGAAGGGTGAGCTCTCTTCAACGAAAGGCGCTTCTTACCTCTCGGCGCGCAGGCTTACCTTTGCTCCACCGTCCGCCTCACGCTCGACCCGCACCTCGGGCAGCGAAACCTCCAGAGAGGCCAGGACCCCGTCGAGGTCGTCCTCGAGGTGGAAGCGCGTGTTGAGCTTAACGCCGGCGGCGCTGTCCGTCACCGCGATCGTGCGGCCGTAGTAGCGGGTGAGCTCGGCCAGGGCCTTCGACAGCGGCGTGCCCCTAAACACGATCCAGCCGTCGCGCCACGCGAGGGCGTCGTCGAGGGAGGCCTTGGGCAGGGCGGTCACCGTGACACCGGTCTCGTCGGCAACCAGGCGGTCGCCGGCGCCGAGCGCCACGGGCCCCGCGGCGTGGGCCGCCGCGGAATCGTCGCTGCGCACCTGCACCGAGCCCTCGACGACCGTGACGACGAGTTCCGACTTCCCCAGCTCCCTCACGTTGAACTGCGTCCCCGTGACGCGCACGGATCCCATCGGCGTCTCCACGATGAACGGGCGCGACCTGTCCTTGGTCACCTCGAAGTAGGCTTCGCCGTCGGCAAGGCCGACACGGCGCTCCCCCCGGCTGCTCTTGACGGAGATGCTCGTGTTGGCGTTCAGCTCCACACGCGTGCCATCGGATAGCGTGAAGGACCTTCTCTGGGCCACCGGGGCGGTCATCCGCTCGGGCCGGCCCGACCACTCGATCCAGACGGTTCCCGCGACGACGGCCGCCACGGCGAACGCGCCGGCGGTGATCCAGCTGGGCCGCCAGCTCGGGCGGGCCGGCGCCCGCTGAGCTGGCATCTCGACGCGGCCCTGTGCGGCAAGCGCGGGCAGCAGGCGGTCAAGGCCCGCCGAAAGCCTCCGGAAATTATCGAGGAGTTCGCGCCGGCCGGGGTCGCCGGCCAGCCATCCCTCGAGGTCAGCCCTGTCGGATTCGCTCAGCTCCCCCCCGTCGAGGCGGGCCGCCCACAGGGACGCCTCATCCTCGGCCGGAATCGAAAACTTGTCTGCAGGGCTCATGGGTCAAGCCTCCCTTCGAGCGCGCTGCGCAGCAGCCTAAGCGCGCGCGCATGCTGTTTTTCCACGGTGCTGACCGCGATCCCTAGCCGCTCCGAGATCTCGCGGTGCGAAAGGCACTCGACCTTGCGCAGCAGGAGCACGGTGCGGCACCCGTCAGGCAGGTCGGCGATCGCCTGCTCCAGGAGCTCGAGCTCCTGGCGCGCGATGACCTGCTGCTCGACCCCGGGCGCCTGGGACGCCGAGAGCTCAGGGCTAAAGGGTTCCCGCACAACCGGCGAAATGCTGCGGCGCCGGAGGCGGTTGATGGCGAGCCTGCGTGCGGCCGTGTAAAGCAGCGCTGCCGGGTACCTGGCGGGCTTCTCCTTCATCACCGGATACACCCGCATGTAGGCGTCGTGGGCCACGTCCTGCGCCTCGGTGGAGCTGCCCAAGAGCCGGGTCAGGTAGCGCCTCAGGGGCGCAATCGTCGCCCGGTACAGTTCCGCAAAGTCCCGTTGGCCAGTGGGTTCCTCAGGCATCGGGCTCACAAATCGAGATATGGAGACAGGACTCAGTTTCACTCCTGGCATCCGTGACACCCGGCGCCCCAAAAACCGCCACTGCGCCCTTCAAATAAACGGGCCGGCCGCCGGCGGATCCCTTGCCGGGCCGCCACGCCATCCCGTTCAGAGTCGTGTGTCGCCAGCGCTCCACCATTCGACTATCGCCGCCGACGGGCGGCTCGGCGACCTCCAAATTGAGGCCGGTGTTCGAATCCCGCGCCGAGAGCATGCCGCGCGCCGTCCGCGCGGCCCTCCCCCAAGCCGCACCCTTGACGCGCGTTCACCGGTGGATACCTGTTACCTTTCACCATGTCGGCGGAACTAAGCGATCTCTACCAGCAGGTCATCCTTGACCACAACAGAAGGCCGCGCAACCGCGGCCGGCTGCCGACGGCCAACCGTTCGGCGCACGGAGACAACCCGTCGTGCGGCGACCAATGCGACGTCTTCCTTCGCCTCGAGGGCGACAGGATCGCCGAGATCTCGTTCGAGGGCTCCGGCTGCGCGATCTCCCAGGCGAGCGCTTCCCTCATGACGACGCAGCTCAAGGGCAAGACCTCGGCCGAGGCCCAGAAGCTCTTCAAGGAGTTCCACGAGATCGTGACCACGGGCAAGGAGCCCGAGGTGATAAGCGACCTCGCGGCATTCGCCGGCGTGCACGCCTTTCCGGCCCGGATCAAGTGCGCGACCCTGTCGTGGCACGCGGCGCTCAACGCGCTGCGCGGCGACACCGTGGCCGCCACCACGGAGAGCCACAAGGATTGAGCGCGATGCCCTCACCCTGGCTGCGCATCAGGGACGAGTTCCCCATCCTCCACCAGGAAGTGAACGGGCATCCGCTCGTCTACCTGGACAACGCGGCAACCACCCAGAAGCCCCGCGCGGTCATGGCCGCGCTGGACCGGTTCTACGAGCGGGACAACGCCAACGTGCACCGCGGCCTGCACGCGCTTTCAATGCGCGCCACCGACGCCTACGAGGGCGCCCGGTCCCGGGTCGCCACGTTCGTGAACGCCGAGGCGCCCGAGGAGATCGTCTTCACGCGAGGAACGACGGAGTCGATCAACCTGGTCGCGTCGAGCTGGGGCGGCGCCAACCTGAGGAAGGGCGACGTCATCCTGCTGACCGAGATGGAGCACCATAGCAACCTCGTGCCCTGGCAGCTCGTCGCCCAGAGGACGGGCGCCACCCTGCGGTACCTGCCCGTGACCGGCGACGACGGTCTCCTCGACCTTTCCCAGCTCGACCGCGTCCTCACGCCGGAGGTGCGGGTCTTCGCCTTTACCCACGTCTCTAACACCCTGGGCACAATCAACCCGGTCGCCGATCTCTGCGCCCGGGCGCGCAGGGTCGGGGCCGTCACCGTCATCGACGCCGCGCAATCCATCGGCCACATGCCAGTCGACGTCCGGGCGATCGGGTGCGACTTCCTCGCCTTCTCGGGCCACAAGATGGCGAGCGTCACGGGAATCGGCGCCCTTTACGGGCGCAAGGCGCTCCTGGACGCGATGCCGCCGTGGCAGGGGGGCGGGGGGATGATTTCGAACGTGGACTTCTTCGAGAGCCGCTGGAAGCCGACGCCCGAGCGCTTCGAGGCCGGCACCCCAAACTTCGGCGACGCGGTGGCGCTCGGGGCCGCGTGCGACTTCCTCGACACGCTCGGTCGCGAGGAGATCCGCAGGCACGACGGCGCGCTCGCGCGCCTGGCGTATGAGCGGCTCTCGGCGCTCCCGGGCATCCGGGTCCTGGGCCCGAAGGGCGAGCGCGGCGGGCTCGTGAGCTTCGCGTTTGAGTCCCTCCACGCCCACGATGTCGTCACCTTCGCCGACGAAGACGGGATCGCCCTGCGCGGGGGCCACCACTGCAACCAGCCCCTTATGCGGAGGCTGGGCCTCACCAGCACGGCCCGCGCGAGCTTCTACGTGTACAACGAGGAGCGGGAGGTCGACGCGCTCGTGGCCTCGCTTCGGCGCACGCTCAAGTTCTTCGGGCTGCAGGGCTGACGCCCGCGCCTGGCCCCCTCACCGGGAGCCCACCCACGCCATCGCCTTGTCGGCGAGGCGGTCGAACGCCCTGACGCAGAGTTCGAGGTGCTCCTCGAGCGTGTCCTCGATCTTGTTGTGGCTTATGCCCCGAAGGCTCTGGACGAACATCATCACGGTGGGAACGCCCGACCTTGAGACCTCGGCCGCGTCGTGAAGCGGCCCTGACGGCAGCCGGTGCGACCTGCCGCACGTCTCCCGTATCGCCTCGTTGCACATGCCGATCAGGTCGGCGTTGAAAGCGATGGGCTCGATCCTCCACAGGCGCTCCCAGGAAACGCCCACACCGCCCTCGGCGGCGAAGCGCTCCGCGGCGCCTCTCGCCTCCTCGAGCATCCTGGCAAGCGCGGCCGGGTCGAGGTGGCGCTGGTCGAGGGTGATCCGGCACTCCTCGACGACGCTCGTTACGATCCCGGGCTTGGTCGTGCAGGAGCCGATCGTGCAGACGCCCCCGTTTCGCGCGGCGATCCCGTAGATCTCCGAGGCCATCCGGCCCGCCGCGAGAAATGCGTCCCTGCGCCGGTTCATGGGCGTGCTTCCCGAATGCGCCGCCTGGCCCCGGAACGTGATCGCGTGCCTCTCGACGCCGAAGGTGCCCAGGACGGCGCCCAGCGGTAGGCCCAAGTCGAGCAGCACGGGCCCCTGCTCGATGTGCAGTTCGAGGTACGCGGCCGCCTTGGCGAGCTCGCGGCCGCTCTCCTTTACCCTCTCGAAGTCGATGCCGACCTTTGCGAGCGCGTCGGGGAGCGAGACCCCCTCACGGTCCCTGAGCCCGCGCGCCTCCGCCATGTCGAGCGTGCCGGCGCACGCCGAGGAGCCGAAGAGGCTCTTGCCGAAGCGCGCCCCCTCCTCGTCCGCCCAGTCGACAAGGCGCACGGTCACCGGCGGCCGGCCGCCGTGCTGCGCGCTTATGCGGCGCAGGACCTCCAGCCCGGCGAGCACGTTTAGGCACCCGTCAAGCCATCCGCCGTTGGGAACGGAGTCCATGTGCCCGCCGATGAGCAGCGCCCGCTCGCCTTGGCCGGCGAGGGTCGACCAGAGGTTGCCGGCCTCGTCGGCGTGGACCTCCACCGGGAGCGCCTCGAGCTTCTTTCGCAGCCACGCCCGCGTCGCGAGCCACATGGGCGTGAAGGCGACCCGCTGGGCCCCGTTGTCATCCGCAGTCAGCTGGCGCAGATCCTTCAATTCTGCGATCGTTCGCTTCGGGTCGACGCTTGCGTTCATTGGGCTACCGCAAGCCGGCACCATGGTTCAATTCCTGCTTGGAAACGAGCGAATTCTGGACGACTATCCGCGCAGCCCCGAAACGCCTATGCCGACACTCGCAACCATCGTCGATGGCCTGAGGCTTCCGAATCCGTTCATCATAGGATCAGGGCCGCCCGGAACGAATCTGAGCGTCATAAACAGGGCGTTCCGCGAGGGCTGGGGCGCCGTCATTGCCAAGACGATAAGCCTGGACTCCTCCAAGGTCGTTAATGTCACGCCGCGCTATGCCAAGCTGCACTCCCGCGACGGGAGCGAGGTCCTCGGCTGGGAGAATATCGAGCTGATCAGCGACAGGCCCTTCAACATCTGGCTCGACGAGTTCAAGAGGTGCAAGGACACGAACCCGAACGGCGTCCTGATCGCGTCCGTCATGGAGGAGTACCGCAAGGACGCGTGGGTCGAGATCATCGAGCGCTGCCAGGGCGTCGGCGTCGACGCCTTTGAGCTCAACTTCTCGTGCCCGCACGGGCTGCCCGAGCGCAAGATGGGTGCGGCGATGGGCCAGGACCCCGAGATCCTCGGCGAGGTATGCGGATGGGTGATGGGCGCCGCGAAGCTCCCCGTCTGGGCCAAGATGACCCCGAACGTGACGCACATCGAGGACCCGAGCCGGGCCGCGCTGCGCGCCGGATGCAACGGACTGAGCGCGATAAACACGATCCGCAGCGTCATGGGTGTTAACCTGGACACGCTACGCCCGGAGCCCACCGTCGAGGGATGGACGACACCGGGAGGGTACTCGTCCAAGGCGGTGAAGCCGATAGCCCTGCGCATGGTGATGGAAATCGCCACGATGATCCGCAAGGAGTTCCCGGGGCGCACGCTCTCGGGCCTCGGGGGCATCGAGACCGGGGGTGACGCGGCGCAGTTCATCCTTCTGGGAGCCGACACCGTGCAGGTCTGCACGGGTGTCATGAAGTTCGGGTACGAGTGCGTGAAACCCATGTGCGACGAGCTCCTCGCCTTCATGGAGAAGCACAAATTCGAGACGCTCTCCGACTTCAAGGGCAAGAGCCTGGAGTACTTCACCACGCACGCGGACCTCGTCCGGCGCCAGGCGGACAGGAAGGCCGCGCAGAAGGCGGCCAGCAAGGTCGTGAAGTCCGACGGCGAATGGAGTGGCGACGAATTCGTAAAACAGTCCGACGCGCTCTCGAAGCAGTAGGCGCTGCGCGCGAATGATACGCCTGGCCAACGCCGACGACGCCCCGCAGATTGCGGCCATCTACCGTCCCTTCTGCCTGGACAACTGCGTCTCGTTCGAGACCGGGGCCCCGGACGCCGCGGAGATGGCGGCGAGAGTCGGCAGGATCAACCGCAGGTACGCCTGGCTCGTGGACGACGCGGGCGGGATCATCAGGGGCTACGCCTACGCGTCGCCGCACCGCGAGCGGGCCGCGTACCGGTGGGCCGTCGAGGTGACCGTCTACGTGCACGAGAGCCACCGCGGGGAGGGCGTCGGCCGCGCGCTCTACGCCGACCTGTTCGGCAGGCTGCGCGAGCAGGGGCTCTACAGGGCCAACGCGGGGATCCTGGTGCCCAACCCGGCGAGCCAGGCCTTCCACGAGTCGATGGGCTTCACCCTCGTCGGCATCTACAAGAAGATTGGGTACAAGCTCGGGGCGTGGCGGGACGTCGGATGGTGGCAGCTTGCTCTCCGGCCCGAGGACGGCGCCCCCCTGGAGCCGGGGCCTCCCGCCCACCTGGCGCAAATGAGCTTATGAAATCGGCAAACCTAACCCCCTGCCCGCTTTTCATCGGCGGCGAATGGATTCGCCCGTCGGGCTACGGGTCGCCGGTCTACAACCCGTCGACGGGCGACGTGATCGCAGAATGCCCGGTGGGCGGCGCCGCGGAGGTCGACGCCGCCGTCGAGGCCGCCGCGGCGGCCTTCCCCGCGTGGAGGGACACTCCCGTCGTGGAGCGCGCGCGCCTGCTCTTCCGCTACCGCCACCTGGTGGAGGAGGATTTCGACAGGCTCTGCGCGAGCGTATCGCGCGAGCACGGCAAGACGCTCGTCGAGTCGCGCGGGAGCATCTACCGGGGGATAGAGAACATCGAGTACGCCTGCGGCACCCCGTCGCACCTTTTCGGCGACACCCTGGAGAACATCGCCCGCAACGTCGACTGCGAGTCCGTCCTGCAGCCGCTCGGGGTCTGCGTCGGGATAACCCCCTTCAACTTCCCCGCGATGGTGCCGCTCTGGATGTACCCGCTGGCCATAGCCTGCGGGAACACCTTCGTCCTGAAGCCCAGCGAGAAGGTGCCCCTCACGTCGCTCATCCTGGTCGAGCTCCTCGAGAAGGCGGGCCTGCCGAAGGGCGTGCTAAACGTCGTCCACGGCGGGCGCGAGTGCGTCGACGCCCTCCTCGCCCACCCCAAGGTGAGGGCCGTCTCGTTCGTGGGCTCCTCACCCGTGGCGAAGCACATCTACGACACGGCGACTCGGAACGGCAAGCGGGTGCAGGCGAACGGCGGCGCGAAGAACTACGTGGTCGTCATGCCGGACGCCGATCCGGCGCGCTCGGTCGAGGCCCTCGCGACGGCGGCCTTCGGCTGCGCGGGCGAGCGCTGCATGGCGGGCTCGACCGCGATCGCGGTGGGCAGCGCCGCCGAGAGGATCCTCCCGCAGCTCGTGGACGCCGCCCGGTCGATCAAGGTCGGCCGGACGGACACCCCGATGTCGCAGCCGGACATGGGCCCGCTCATAACGGGCGCCCACCGCGACCGCGTCGCGGGCCTCGTGGCGAGCGGTGAGAAGGAAGGCGCCACGGTCGCGTGCGACGGACGCGGCGTATCGGTGCCCGACGCCCCCAACGGCTTCTATCTCGGGGCGACCATCGTCGACGGCGTGCGCGAGAGCATGAATATCGCGCGCGAGGAGGTCTTCGGCCCGGTGCTCAATGTCATGCGGATGGACGACCTGGACCAGGCCATCGACGCCGCCAACCGCTCGTCCTACGGAAACGGAGCCTCCATCTTCACCTCCTCGGGCCCCGCCGCGCGCGAGTTCAAGCACCGGGTGAAGGCCGGCATGGTCGGGATCAACGTGGGCGTGCCCGCCACGATGGCCATGTTCCCGTTCACGGGATGGGACGCCTCCTTCTACGGCGACCTGCACATCCAGGGGCGCGAGGCCGTGCAGTTCTACACCCAGCAGAAGGTCGTCACCACGCGATGGTTCGGCGGCACGGTCGACGACGTCTGGAAGAAATGAATCTACCATGCCACTGCTCATAAGGAACGGGGAAATCATCACGGCCGACTCGAGATCGCGGGCCGACATCTACTGCGAGGGGGAGACCGTCACGCGAATCGGCGCGGGGCTCGAGGCCCCAGCGGGCGCCCAGGTAATCGACGCCACCGGCAAGTACGTCTTCCCGGGGTTCATCGATCCGCACGTCCACATCACGCTCCCGTTCATGGGGACGTTCGCCAAGGACACCTACGACACGGCGAGCAAGGCGGCCCTGGTCGGCGGCACGACGACCCTGATCGAGATGTGCTGCCCGGCGAAAAACGAGGACGCGCTCGGCGGCTTCGAGCACTGGATGGCCCAGGCGCAGGGCCGCTCGGCGTGCGACTTCACGTTCCACATGGGGGCGGCCAAGTTCGACGCCAAGACCCAGTCGCAGCTGCGCGAGATCGTCAGCCGGGGGATAAGCTCGTTCAAGGTGTTCCTGGCCTACAAGGGAGCCTTCGGGGTCGATGACACCGAGCTCTTCGGCATCCTGGGCCTCGCCCGGGAGCTGGGCGTCGTCGTCACGGCCCACTGCGAGAATGAGACCCTGGTCTACGAGCTGCAGAGGCGCCTCCTTGCGGCCGGCAAGACGGACCCCGGACAGCACCATGAGAGCAGGCCGCCCGCGGTCGAGGCGGAGGGCGTCCATCACCTGATGACCTTCGCGGAGCTCACGGGAGCCCACACCTACATCGTGCACCTGAGCTGCAAGCGCGCGCTTGACGAGGCGCTGGCCGCCCGGCGCAGGGGCGTTCGCGTCGGCATCGAGACCCTGATCCAGTACCTCGTCCTCGACAAGACATGGGCCGAGCTGCCCGGATTCGAGGGCGCGAAGTATGTGATGTCCCCGCCGCTGCGGGACGCGTCGAACCAGGAGCACCTCTGGAACGGGATCCGCGACGGCCTCATCCAGACCGTAGCGACGGACCACGCGCCGTTCGACTTCAAGGGCCAGAAGGATATGGGTCGCGCCGACTTCACGAAGATCCCGAACGGTATCCCGTCGCTCGAGGAGCGCATCAACCTCCTGTACACGCGCGGCGTGAAGGCCGGCAGGATCGACCTGCACACGCTCGTGAACGCCGCGAGCACCCAGGTCGCGAAGACGTTCGACCTGTTCCCGCGCAAGGGCTCGATCCAGCCGGGGGCCGACGCCGACCTAGTCGTCTACGACCCGGGCTACCGCGGCGTGATCTCCCAAGCCACGCAGCACATGAACCTCGACTACAGCGCGTTCGAGGGCTGGAAGATCGAGGGGCGCCCGAGCGCCGTCACCGTCCGGGGCCAGGTCGCCGTGCGCGACGGGGCGTTCGTCGGGGACCCGGCCAGGGGCCGTTTCCTGAAGCGCGCGCCGAGCCGGGCCGGCTAGGCACGCCGAGAGCAAGCGAACCGCGCCAGGGCGCCCGTCCCGGCGGGCCCCCAGCACCTCAACCGAAGAAGACAACCCACACGGAACATGCGAAGGCTCGGATGGATCACCACCGCGGCGATATTCGCCGCGCTTGTCCTGGTCGAGGCGGCGTTCTACCTTGATGAGTTTTCGCCGCTCAGGCGCTATGCGGCCCTTTTCTGGATCGTCTGCTCGGTCGCCGTCGTCGTCTCCACGTGGATATACGCCTTCGCCGCCTTCCTGGAACCGGGCTTCTGGAAACTCCCCGGGAAGGCCTGGTACCTGGCCGCCTTCTTCCTTCCGCCGGCGCTCATCCTCTTTGACGGCGGCGGGATCCGCTTCTCGCACATCGACTCCGAGGGCCTGCAGCAGCTCGCCACCGGCACGTACCTGGCGACGCACGACCCGTCCTACGGCGTCTACAGGATGGGCTACTTCACTTACCTGGCCCGCCAGTACGTCCTCATGGCCCTCCCCTCGATCTTCCTGGGGCCAAGCATCTGGGCGTCGCGCGTCGGCACGACCATGTTCTTCACGGGATCGTACCTCTTCTTCTTGGCCGCGATCCTCACCTGGCTGCGGCGCATCCGGATGCCGGACCCCATGCTGTTCGCCGGGTTCTGCGGGATGTCTATCGCGCTCGGCCACTACGTGCTGATCAACGCTCGCAAGTTCGAGCAGACCACCATGCCGATAGCGATCACCCTCTTCTTCACCGCCGCCATCCTTCTCTACGTCACCCGCCCGAACCCCCTCAACTTCCTCTGGGTGGCCTGGGGCTTCGGTTTCTTTCCCGAGGCCTACACACCCGCGATGGGCGCGTGGGGTCTGGCGCTCGCGGCGTTACTGTACGTCATCGTCCGCTACCGCAGGCTCTTCCTGATCCCGGTGCTCTTCTACGGGGCCCTGGCCGTGTGGGTGGCGTACCTGGTCGTCAACACCGAGGACAAGGGAACGCTCGGCGTGAAGTTCAGGTTCGGCATCGACAGGTTCACGACCTCCGACTGGATCTTCCGCTACGCCCACGGCGTCCGCTCGGTCGTGGGCTCCGACTTCGCGCTCCTGCCGGCGCCGCTGGCCCTGGGCGTCTTCGCCGCCGCCTACCTTGCCTGGCGCCAGCGTGACCTCAGGTTTGCGGCGATCTGCGCGTGGTCCGTCGCCATCGGATACGTGAGCCTGACGCTCGTGGGCTCGAACCTCAACTTCCCGAACCACGACATCCACCGCGCGATGATAATTATCCCTCCCCTGGTGGTCTCGATGGTGTACCTGCTCTGGCGGCACTTGTCCCAGTCCCCGAACCCCGAGGCGACCGTGCGCGTCGTCAGGCTCTTCGCCGCGGCGTCCATGACGTACTTGGTCTTCACGAGCATCTTCACGACCGTTCTGGTTCGCAGCTTCTTCGGCCTGGCGGTGATTGACGACTATGACGAGGCGTTCGCCAAGATTAACCAGATCGTGCACGACCCGGCCGCCCCTCCCATCGACCACATCTATCTCGTCCCTCCCCTGGACATCGACCTGGAGTCCGGCCTGCAGTACTTCGAGCCGAAGGTCGTCGTCGTGCGGGCCCGTCCCCCCAGCGGGGAGAGGAAGCCCGGCAACTGGGTCTTCTCCTACATCAAGTCCAACCCCGACGACCGGTTCGAGGACCAGGTGGTTCCCAGCATCCACCCGAGGCCATTCGTGCGGATGGTCCCGGAGTAGCCGGCCCCGATTCGGGGCGGCCGCGGCTAGCTCTTCTCGGCGATTTCGATGTTGCCGCCGCTCGTCCTCAGCTTCAGGAGGGGGCCGCCCCCGTTCACGTCCCCGGAGAGCGAGCTCTTGCCCACCCCTCCGTGGTCAATCGTGATGGTGAGGCCTTCGGCGTTCACATCGCCCCCGCTGGTCCTTGCGTCCAGGTGCAGGCCCACGGCGCGGCCTATCGTGGCCTTGACCTCCCCGCCGGAGGTCGAGAGCGAGCAGTCGCCCTTCAGCGGGCCCTTGAAGCCGGCCCGCACGTTGCCTCCGCTCGTGTCGGCGCTAAGGGTGTTCTCGACGGCCTCGACCTTGATGTCGCCGCCCGACGTCCTCAGCTCCGCGGGTCCCGCGACGCGGCCCACGTAGACGTTTCCGCCCGAGGTTCCCAGCCGCGTGGCGCCGGCCGCCTCCTCCAGGGAGACGTCCCCGCCGGAGGTCGACGCGTCGACTTCGGAGCCCATCTTGCCAAGCTTGATCCCGCCGCCCGAGGTGCGGGCCCTGAGGCGCCCGCCAAGGTCGCCGACCACAATGTCACCCCCCGAGGTCTTCAGGTCGCCCGAGGCGTCCCTGGGCGCCGTCACCACGAAGTCGACCTGCACCGGGGGCCAGGATCCGAAATGAAACCCGGACGACTTGGCGTAGTGCGCGGTCGCCACGACCTCGTTGCCGCGCAGCTCGATCGTGAGCTCAAGGTCCTTGAGGATCGTGTCCGCCTCCTCGTCGCTCGACGCGTGGATGTGCTCCTTTGCGACCACCTTCACGGTGGAGCCGTCGGAGGGGTCCACCCGGATGTCGCCGCCGGAGGTCGACACCGTCAGGTGGGAGCCGGGCTGAACCTGGAACGATTTTTCGACGACGCGGTCGACCTTCGCGCAGGCGGAGTTGCAGGCGCCCGAGACGAGCGCGCAGGCGATGAGTACACTGTTTAGGCAGCGCATGGTGTATTTGGGGGTGATAGCACCTATAACACGCCGGCCGCCCAAAAGTTACACGCAATTCGCGCGGGCGCGCCGCAGCCGCGAACGCACCTAAAAATCTTCCTTCCAACGGCTTCCGCACCAATTTGCTGCTGGCGCACGGCAAACGCCGCGTTTAGCATCCGCGCCGTCCCCGACAAGAAGATGGCCAAGCCCTTCTCAGACCTCACCGAGAAAGAGATACTCGCCCTGGCGATCGCCCTCGAGGAGGAGGATGCGCGGATCTACGCCGACCTCGCCGAGCGGTTCAAGGTCGACTTCCCCGCGAGCGCGCAGGCGATCCTCAAGATGGAGCGCGAGGAGTCCGAGCACCGCCAGAGGCTCATCGACCGGTTCCGGGCGCGCTTTGGCGAGCACATCCCGCTGATCCAGCGCTCCGACGTCACGGGCTTCATACGCAGGAAGCCGGTGTGGCTCATGAAGGCCCTCTCGGTCGCCCAGGCCCGCCGCCAGATCGGCGTCATGGAACTCGAGTCGAGGACGTTCTACGAGGCCGCGGCCGCGCGAACGGCCGACGCCGAGACCCGCCGGCTCCTGGGCGACCTGGCCCACGCCGAGATCGAGCACTCCGCGGTCGCCAACAGGCTCGAGTCCGAGCAGGTCGCGAGCGGCGCGCGCGCCGAGGAGGACCGCAGCCAGCAGCGCATGTTCGTGCTGCAGGTGGTCCAGCCCGGCCTCGCGGGCCTCATGGACGGCTCGGTGTCCACGCTGGCGCCGCTCTTCGCCGCAGCGTTCGCGACGCACAGCAGCCGCGACGCCCTCCTCGTGGGCCTCGCCTCGTCGGTGGGCGCCGGGATCAGCATGGGCTTCGCCGAGGCCCTCTCCGACGACGGCGCCCTGAGCGGGCGCGGCCACCCGCTAATCCGAGGCGCCGTCTGCGGCCTGATGACGGCCCTGGGAGGCCTCGGCCACACGCTTCCGTTCATCGTCGGCGACTTCCACATCGCCTTCACCATCGCGGTCGCGGTCGTCCTCGTGGAGCTCGTGATCATCTCCTGGATAAGGCACCACTACATGGACACGCGCTTCCTCTCGGCGGCCTTCCAGGTCATCGTTGGGGGGCTGCTGGTGTTCGCGGCAGGGATGCTCATCGGATCCTCGTGACATGACCCAGGGACCGCTCGAGAACCCCGACCTGCTCCCGGTTCCGAAGGCGCGGCGCAACTGGCGCGTGGCAAGCTATGCGGCCCTGTGGGTCTCCATGGCGGCGTGCGTCCCGACCTACATGCTCGCCTCGTCGCTGGTCGGGGGGGGCATGAACTGGTGGGAGGCGATCCTCACGATATTCCTCGGGAACTCGATCGTGCTCGTGCCGATATTGCTCAACGCGCACGCCGGCACGCGCTACGGGATACCCTTCCCCGTGTTCTGCCGGGCGTCCTTCGGGACGGTGGGCGCGAACATTCCCGCGCTCATGCGCGCCCTGGTCGCCTGCGGCTGGTTCGGGATCCAGGCTTGGATCGGCGGCGAGGCGATCCACAAGATTGCGGACGTCCTGTGGCCGTCGCTCGCAGAGGGCGTCGCGCACAACTTCCTGGGGATAACCCCCTTGCAGTTCGCCTGCTTCATGGCCTTCTGGGCCATAAACATGTGGGTCGTCTACAAGGGGATAGACTCGATCAGGGTGCTGCTGAGCATCAAGGCCCCCCTCCTGATCATCCTGGGCGTCCTCCTGCTCGCGTGGGCCTACAGGAGCGCGGGAGGGTTCGGGCCGATGCTCGCGCGCCCCTCGGCCTTCGACCCGGGCCAGCCCAGGGCCGGAGAGTTCTGGGCCTTCTTCGTGCCGGGGCTCACGGGGATGATCGGGTTCTGGGCGACGCTCTCCCTGAACATACCCGACTTCTCGAGGTACGCAGCCTCCCAGCGCGACCAGATCGTGGGCCAGGCCCTGGGCCTTCCTCTGGCGATGGCTTTCTACTCGTTCATAGGCGTCGCGGTGACCTCCGCCACCTCGGTCATCTTCGGAGAGACCATCTGGGATCCCCTGGAGGTGCTCGTGCGCTTCAAGAGCCCGGCCGTCCTCATCCTGTCGATGGTGGCCCTCTGCATCGCGACCCTGGCGACGAACATCGCGGCGAACGTGGTCTCCCCGGCGAACGACTTCTCCCACCTCGCTCCCCGCAGGATCTCGTTCCGCACCGGGGGACTCATCACCGGGCTGATCGGGATCGTCATGATGCCCTGGAAGCTCGTGGCCGACCCGACGGGCTACATCTTCTCGTGGCTCGTGGGCTACAGCGCGCTGCTAGGGCCCGTGGGCGGCATCATGATTGCCGACTACTTCGTCGTCCACGGGACCAAGCTCGACGTCCCCGCCCTCTACGACCCGAACGGGCGCTACCGCTACACGGGCGGCTGGAGCCTCGTGGCCATCCTGGCCTTCGTCCTCGCCGTCCTCCCCAGCCTGCCGGGGTTCCTCGTGCAGTCGAAGTGGCTCGCGGCCGGGCGTGTCCCGCCCCTCCTGCTGGGCGTGTACAGCTACGCGTGGTTCTCGGGCTTTGCGATAGCGTTTGTCGTGTACCTGATTCTGCGCAAACTGGCTCCCAAGACCTAGCCCATGAAAAACATCCCCCTGCCGCCGTCCACCCACCTGCCGAAGCCCTACCGCGGGCCCTCGGCCGAGGAGGTCCTCTCGCTTCGCAAGAAGTACCTCAACCCGGCGATCTTCCACTACTACAAGAAGCCGCTGATGATCGTCGAGGGCAAGGCGCAGTGGCTCTTTGACGAGAAGGGCAGGCGCTACCTAGACGCCATCGGTGGGATTGTCACCGTCAGCTGCGGGCACTGCCACCCCCATGTCGTCGCCGCGGCGAACCTGCAGAACGAGACGCTCCAGCACACGACTACCATCTACCTCAACCCCAACATCGCCCTGTACGCGCAGGAGCTGGCGGACCGCATGCCGGGGGAGCTCAGGGTCGTCTACCTCGTCAACTCGGGCTCCGAGGCCAACGACCTCGCCCTGCTGATGGCCAGGGCGTACACGGGCTGCTACGATTTCATCGCCCTTAGAAACGGCTATCACGGGGGCAGCCAGTCCACGATGGGCCTCACGTCGCACTCGACCTGGAAGTTCAATGTGCCGCACAGCTTCGGAGTCCAGCACGCATTGTTCCCCGACTTGTACCGCGGCCCCCACGGCAAGGACGACCCCGAGGCCGGCCGCAAGTACGCGGACGACGTCAAGGACCTCGTGCAGTTCGGAACGTCGGGGAAGATTGCCGGGTTCATCGCCGAGTCGATCCAGGGGGTCGGAGGGACGGTCGTGTACCCCGACGGCTACCTGAAGCACGCCTACGCCCACGTGCGCGCGGCCGGGGGCCTTTGCGTCGCCGACGAGGTCCAGACCGGCTTCGGCAGGACGGGCACCCACTTCTGGGGCTTCGAGACGCAGGGGGTGATCCCCGACATCGTCACGATGGCGAAGGGAATCGGAAACGGTTGCGCCCTGGCCGCGGTGGTGACGACGCCGACGGTTGCCCAGGCGCTCGCGCAGCGCATCCACTTCAACACCTTCGGCGGAAACCCGGTCGTCTGCGCCCAGGGCCGGGCAGTCCTCGAGGTGATCGAGCGGGAGCACCTGCAGGCCAACTCGCTAAGGGTCGGCAACTACCTCAAGGCGGGCTTCGAGCGGCTGGCCGCCAAGCACAGCCTGATCGGCGACATCCGGGGCCTGGGGCTCATGCTGGGCGTTGAGCTCGTCAGGGACCGCAGGACCAAGGAGCCCGCCAAGGAGGAGTGCGCGGCCGTGTTCGAGGCGTGCAAGGACATGGGACTGCTGGTCGGCAAGGGCGGGTTCATGGGGAACACGCTGCGGATCAAGCCGCCGATGATCTTCTCGGCGAGCGACGCGGACTTCCTGCTCGCGGTCCTCGACGAGGCCCTCGCCTCGGTCTAGGGGATCTTCAGCTCGACGCCGATCTTCAGGGGCGAGTTCTCGCTCGCGAGGACGCCCCTGTTGGCGGCGAAGATGTCGCGCCACTTGGAGCGCGTCCCGTAATACCTGAGCGACAGGCTGAAGAGGGTGTCGCCCCGCATGACCGTGTGGTGGCGCCCAGCCGCGGGCGAAGCCGCCTTGGGCGCCGGCTGCTGCGAGGGAGGCTCCTCCTGCGGGGCGTCCGTGATCGCGGAGGCCGCCGCGCCCTCGCCCGGCGCGACCGGCGCGAGCGATATCGCCGAGGACGCGTCCTGCGGCTGAGCCGCCTGGGGCGCCTCCGCCGCGCTCTCCTCCTTCGGGATCGCGCCGAGGGTTATCGTGCTTGAGTGGGTGACCGGCACCGTGACCCCGGCGCGAAGCGCCGCGTTCTCCGCCCGCAGCTCGTCGTTCTCGCGCTGCAGGCGCGAGACCTGGTCCTCCAGGCCCAGGTGCGCCGTCACGCTCTCCATGGGCTGGCCCGGAAGCGTGCGGGCGAACTCCCGCTTCGCCGAGTCGATCATCCCGCGCACCATCCCCGCCTTCTTGGAGTTGGGCTCGAGCTCGAGGTACTTGCTGAAGTGGTAGATCGCGAATATCGGGTTCTGCGTGTGGTTGAGGCATATCAGGCCCGCGTCGAGGTTCGACTCTGGCGCGGCGTCGCCGCGGCGGCTGATCACCCTCAGATACGCGGCAAGCGCCTCGTCCCACCTTCCCTCGCGCTCGAGCTGCTGGCCCAGCCTGTAGCTTGAGTCGTCAACCTCGGCGGTGAGCGCCGGGTTGTCGCCGCCGCACCCGGGGCCGGCGGCAAGGACGGCGAGCGCCAGGGCGGCGATGACGATGGAGCGCGTGTGCATCTTGCGGCGAAAGGGATTGAATGAGCGGAGTGGGCGGATAAATTTCCCCTTCTCCGCCCCCGACTCAAACCTAAATCCGAACCGACAACAACACGCGTTGATGCCTATCTCACCGAAATCCGCGCTCGCCCGCGCCAGGCACTGCATCCGCATCGAGCGCGACGCCCTGCAGGACACCTCGCGAGGGCTCGGAGGCGAATTCGTGAGCACGGCCCGCGCCGTCGAGTCCGTGATCGGGGCCGGGGGAAAGCTCGTCTTCAGCGGCGTCGGCAAGTCCGCGCACGTCGCGGGCAAGATAGCGGCAACCTTCAACAGCACGGGCGTCTCGTCGTGCTTCCTGGATCCGACGCAGGCGCTCCACGGCGACCTGGGCCTGTGCGACGAGGGCGACCTCGCGATACTCCTGAGCAACAGCGGCCAGTCCGACGAGATCCTGCGGCTCGTGCCCCTGCTCAAGCGCTTCGGCCTCAAGATCGTCGCCTTCACGGGCAACCCGCGCTCGGACCTCGCCAGGGACGCGGACTACGGGCTCTTCTACAGGGTGCGCAGGGAGGCGTGCCCGCTCAAGCTCGCCCCGACGGCGAGCACGACGGCAGCGCTCGCCCTGGGCGACGCCCTTGCCATGGTGCTCTTGGAGTCGCGCGGCCTGACGAGGGACGACTTCGCGAAGTACCACCCGGCGGGCAACCTCGGCCGCGTGCTCCTGCTGCGCGCGCGCGACATCATGCGCAGCGGAGACCGCCTCCCGGTGGCCAGGGACACCGTGAGCCTCCAGGAGGCCATTCTCGCCATGACCAAGGCCAAGAGCGGGAGCATAGCGCTGGTGCGGGGCCGGGGCGGCAAGCTCTCGGGCATCCTGACCGACGGGGACTTCCGGCGCTCGGCCCTCTCCGGGCCGGGCTTCCTGTGGAGGCCCGTTTCGGCGTTCATGACTCGCCGGCCCAAGGTCATCCGCGACGACGCCCTCGCCGTGGACGCGCTGCGGGTCTTCGAGGCGCACAAGATTGACGACCTGATCGTGGTGGACTCGTCGGGCAGGCCTGTCGGGCTCATCGACGGGCAGGACCTTCCGAAGTTCAAGATCGTGTGAGCGCACCGGTTAGAGTCTGAATCATAGGGATGGGGGGATTCGCCGGCTCTCACCGCAACACGGTGGCGCGGCTCGAGGAGAGGGGGATCGTGAGGCTCGTGTGCGCCTGCGACCCGCGCATGGTCGACTTCGCCGACGAGCGGCAGGCCTGGAGGTTCGCGCAGCGCGGCGTGAGGGTGTTCTCGGACTACCGCGAGATGCTCGACGCCTGCCACCGCGACCTTGACTACGTCGCCACCCCGACGCCGATCCGGATGCACGCCGAGACCCACGACGCCATCACGGCCCACGGCCTTCCCGCCTACGTGGAGAAACCCCCCACCCTCGACCACGGGGAGCTCGACAGGATGATCGCCGCGGACGCCCGCGCGCGGCTCTCCTCGGTGGTCGGATTCAATTTCATCGTGGAGAAGAGCCGGCTGCGGCCGAAGGGGCGGCTCCTCTCGGGCGAGTTCGGCGCGATCCGCGGGGGCACCCTGAGCGCCCTCTGGCCCCGGCCCTCGGGCTACTTCGCGCGCAACGGGTGGTCGGGCCGGCTGATCATCGACGGCCATGTGGTCCTCGACTCCTGCTTCGGAAACGCGATGGCCCACTTCGTCCACAACATGCTCTTCTGGACGGGGACGAAGGGGCTCTTCAGCTGGGCCGAAATCGCTGCGGTTCGGGCCGAGCTCTACAGGGCCCATGCGATCGAGGGCGCGGACACCTTCTTCGTGGAGGCCGACCTGGCCACGGGTTGCATGCTCAGGTTCGCCCTCTCGCACGCCTGCGCCGGGGCGAGCACCAGCTCCGAGATTGTGATCTGCGAGAAGGCCATCCTCAGGTACGCCGTGGGCGGCCAGGTCGAGGTCTCATGGAAGGATGGCACGAGCGAGCGCATCCCGAGCAGCCCCTTTGACGGCCTCAAGGAGAACCACATCGAGTACTGCCGGTACCTGCGAGGCGACGTCCCGAGGCCGGCGACGACCCTCGAGGATTCGCGGCCGCTCGTCGTCCTCAACGACCTGGCCCACGTCTCGAGCGGAAGGATCCTGCCCATTCCCGCGCGCCTGGTATCCCGCTCGCGGGACGAGAAGGAGCAGAAGGAATACCTGAGCGTCGCCGGGATGGCCAAGGTCGTCGAGAGGTTCCTGTGCCGGGGCGTCTGGCCCGGCTACGAGGGCTGGCGCCGCGACAACGGCGAGGTGCTCGCCCCGTCCGACCTGGACCGCTTCCAGCCGACGGTGCGCGCCATGGCCGAGGAGGCCGCCGCGGCGCCGTAGGCGCCTCGGCAGCTTTACTTGCCGGCGCTTTTGGGGCATGCTTTGCGCATGGCCACGCCGCCCTTCGCATTCCAGGACCCGTTCCCGCTCTCCGGCGACAGCACCGAATACCGCCCTCTTTCGAGGGAGGGGGTGTCCACGGCGCAGTTCGAGGGGCGGGAAGTCCTCAAGGTGGACCCCAAGGTGCTTGCGTACTTAGCGCAGAACGCCTTCCGCGACAGTGCGTTCCTGCTTCGAACGGACCACCTGAGGCAGCTAGCCGCGATCCTCGACGACCCGGAGGCGTCGGCCAACGACCATTACGTGGCGCTTACGCTGCTAAAGAACGCCGAGATCTCGGCGGAGGGCATCCTGCCCATGTGCCAGGACACCGGCACCGCCGCCGTCTACGCCAAGAAGGGCGAGCAGGTCTTCACCGGCGCCAACGACGCCGAGTGGCTCAGCCGCGGCATCTACGACTGCTTCACCAAGGAGAACCTGCGCTACTCCCAGGTCGCCCCGCTCGACATGTGGAAAGAGGTCAACACCGGCACGAACCTCCCGGCCCAGATAGACATTCACGCCACGACGGGGGCGGCCTACGAGTTCCTCTTCATCGCAAAGGGGGGCGGCTCCGCGAACAAGATGCTCTTCTTCCAGGAGACCAAGGCCCTCCTCAACCCGAGGAGCCTGGAGAAGTTCATCGCCGACAAGCTGCCCCTGCTCGGCACCTCGGCCTGCCCGCCCTACCACCTCGTCTTCGTCATCGGCGGGACGAGCGCCGAGGCGTGCATGAAGACGCTCAAGCTCGCCTCCAGCCGCTACCTCGACTCGCTGCCGACCACGGGCAACGAGCTCGGCCGGCCGTTCCGCGACCTGCAATGGGAGCAGAAGGTGCTGGAGATCGCCCGCCAGACGGGCATCGGGGCCCAGTTCGGCGGCAAGTACTTCGCCCTGGACGCGCGCGTGATCAGGCTCGCACGCCACGGCGCGAGTTGCCCCGTCGGCATGGGCGTGTCTTGCTCCGCCGACCGCAACATCAGGGCCAAGATCACGCGCGACGGGATCTTCCTAGAGACGCTCGACACGGACCCGGGGCGCTTCATCCCGACCGGGGAGCGCGCCCTCAAGGACACGGGGTCCGTGAGGATCAACCTCGACAGCCCGATGCAGGAGATCCTCGCCGAGCTATCGAAGCACCCGGTGACGACGCGCGTCTCCCTGAGCGGCACGATGGTCGTCGCCCGGGACGCCGCCCACGCGAAGCTCAAGGAGCGCGTCGACGCCGGCAAGGGCCTCCCCGACTACTTCAAGAGGCACCCCGTCTATTACGCTGGGCCGGCCAAGACGCCCACGGGCTACGCGTCGGGCTCGTTCGGCCCGACGACCGCCGGGCGCATGGACGCCTACGTGGACCAGTTCCAGGCGCTTGGCGGATCGCTCGTCATGCTCGCAAAGGGCAACCGCAGCGCCCAGGTGACTGCCTCCTGCAGCAAGCACGGGGGATTCTACCTCGGCAGCGTCGGGGGGCCGGCGGCGATACTCGCCAAGGAGAACATCTCGAAGGTCGAGGTCCTCGAGTACCCCGAGCTGGGCATGGAGGCAGTCTTCAAGATCCACGTCCACGACTTCCCGGCATTCATCCTCGTCGACGACAAGGGCAACGACTTCTTCGCGAACGGGTGCGGGGCCTGCCTGCCCCCGCGGCCGCCAAAGGCGCCTAGAACCTGAAGCCGACCATCGTGCGCTCGCTCGAGCCGTACAGGTCCATCGACTCGTATATCCGGTCGTCGTTCAGGCGCTCCCTAATGAGCGATCCCGACACCGGCCGCGGACTCGACGAGGCGTAGGCCGGCAGCGCCGGGGCGAGGAGCCTGGCGCGGCGTTCGGCCGCGGGATCCATGCGCGCGAGGGGCTCCGGGACCTGCTGGCGCGGGGAGAACGTCGCCTCAAAGTCCCTGTCCGAGCCGAAGACATCGCGCTGCGGAAGCACCGGAGTCGTGTCGCGAAGGTCCGCGAGAGTCACGTATATACCCTCGGCAATGGGCGTCCTGTCGGAGGCCCCGGACACGGCGACCTGCTCGGCGTGGGCCGCGCCGACAGACGCGGTTTCCGCAACCGGCATCGCGCGCGGCGCCTCGGCGGCCGCCACGACGACGGGCTGCGCCCTGGAGACGGCCTCCTGGCGGGCGAGCTGAGCCGAGACGGCAGGAGCCGGCGCCCCACCCGCCTCGCGTACAACGGCCTGAGTGCTCACGTGTCCCGCGCCGCCCACGTAGCGCACCCCGACAAAGGCAAGGGCGAGAGCGGCGGCCGCCCCGATGGGCATCGGATGGCGCCACACGGCCGAAAGGATTCTCGCGGGGCCGTCCCACCACGGCCTCTTCACAACGATCGCGGCAAGCTGCTTCGCGCGCATCTGAGTCTCGAATCCCGACCAATACTCCACGGGGGGACGCTCGGCCCTCTTAAGCCGGATCAGGTCCTCTACGGTGATCTTTCGCTCTGGGTCCCGGTTCATCTTGGCAAATACGCCTGCAGCTCGGATTGAAGCAACTGCTTTGCATAATGAAGCCTCGAGCGGACGGTGCCGACCGAACAGCCGACAACTTCAGCTATCTCCTGATGGCTGAGCCCATCTATCTCGAATAAAGTCACCACAGTGCGATGATTGATAGACAGTTTTTGCATCGCATCGTTCAATTTTTCCTGAAGTTCACGAACGAAGGCATCGCGGTTCACACCTGTCTTATCGGTAAGCGCATCAATCACTTCCCTCGACATGGGGTCCTCCTCCCGGATGGCCTCAAGGCTGAAGAAGGACCTGAGCCTGTTCTTCCTCAGGTGGCTCAGCGCGGAATTGACAGCGATGCGGTACAGCCACGTGAAAAACGAGGCCTGCCCCTGGAAACGCTGGATGGACTGGAAGGCCTTGATGAACGCGTCCTGGGCGAGGTCCGCGGCGTCCTCCCGGTTGGACGTCATGTTGTAGATGATCCCCAGGACCCGCTCGCGGTACTTGCGCACAAGGATGTCGTAAGCCGCCACGTCGCCTCCCTGGATCCGCCTGACGACCTCCAGGTCCGCATCCGCCTCGAGCTTGCGCTCGGGCGACGCGACCAGGGACTTATCGAGGGCTCGGCTGGCGTTCATGGCGCGAGGACAGGCAAGTCCACGCCCTGTTGCATGGCAAATCCAATCATCGGATGGGGCGACGCGGACGCCCTCACGCCGTCGGGCGGAGCGCCGCCACTTGCGCCAGGAGGACGTCGCCCAGGGAGAGAAGGTGCCTGGTCGGCGGCTGGCCCGGCCATTCGCCGAGCTCCAGGCGGGCCGCCGCAAGCTCCCGATGGACGGCCTGTTCCACGGCGTCAAAGACCCCCGACTCGAGCATCTGCTTGAGGTGCAGGGAGGGCCTCGGCGGCTGGCGCCCGGCGATCTCCTCGGCAAGCGCCTCGCGCTCGTTCTGCGGGAGCCGGTCCATGAGGGCGAACAGCGGCAGCGTCAGCTTGCCGCTCGCGAGGTCCGTGCCCAGGGTCTTGCCGATCCTGTCCTCGCGCCCGAAGAAGTCTGCCAGGTCGTCGTAGATTTGGTAGGCGACGCCCAGGTGGCGCCCGTACCGGCCGCACGCCTCCACGTAGCCGGGCTGCGAGCCGGCAAGCCTTGCGCCCAGGTGGCACGAGACGCGGAAGAGCTCCGCCGTCTTCAGGTCGATGATCCGCCGGTAGTCCGCAGGCGTGAGGTCGACCGATCGCCTCCTGAGCGTCTGGACGATCTCGCCCGCGCAGACGCGCCGGGTCGACTCCGACACCGCCGCGCACACCTCCGTCGTGGGGAACTCGGTCGCCAGGTGCAGGGCGTGCGCGAAGAGGGCGTCGCCAAGGAGCACCGCGGCCGTGGGCCCGTACTCGAGCACGGCCGTCCTGCGGCCCCGGCGCACGTCCGCGGAGTCCATGATGTCGTCGTGGACCAGAGTCGCAAGGTGCACGAGCTCCACGACCGCCGCCACGCGGACCAAGTCGTCGCTGACGGCCCCCTCGCCGCTCCATCCGCTCAGGAAGACAAGGGCCGGCCGGATCCTCTTGCCAGAGGTGTCGATGCAGTAGTTGACCATGGCCCTGATCTCGGGCTCGAACGCCTCGAGCTGCGCCTGGAGGTAGCGGTCGAGCGCCGCCATGTGCGGGCCCAGCATGACGAAGACGCCCGCAAACGCGTGCGTCGTCCCGGCAACGGGGGCGGCGGGGGATTGGGTCCTAGCCATGGACGAGTGGAACCTACCCGCAAATGGCCAATTCGGCAATCACTTGTCGCGGCCCGCGAGGCACCTGCTCTGGGTCAGGGTAAGCGTTCAATTTGGGGGGGGTCGATGCGGGAATAGAACGCTTACACTCTAGCGGCAGGTGAGTTTACCAGGTGAAACCGATCCCAGCATATTCATGGTTGGGATTCATGAATCTTGGCCAGGATCTGCCGGGCGATGTCGTTTTCGGGCTGGAGGCGCAATGTTTCTCGGAGTTGGGCGATCGCATCGTTGTCCCGGTCGGGCGTCTTGAGCAATGCGATTGCGAGGTTAAAATGGGCCAAAGCATCGTCCGGCTTCAGGCGCAGCGCCTCCTGGTATTCTACGATCGCCTCCGGTGTCTGGCCCAGGGAGCTAAGGGCATTCCCGAGGTTGCTGTGCGCCTCCGCAAAATCGGGTTTCAGGCGCAGAGCCTCCTCAAACTCGGCAATAGCTTCATTCATGCGGTCCGGTTTTGCCACAAGGGCGCTGCCCAAGGAATCGTGCGCCTCCGGGAAATCGGGCCTGAGGCGCAGGGCCTCCTTATACTGGGCGATCGCCTCGTCCAGGCGGCCAGGATTCATCTGCAGGATGCAGCCCAGGTTGTAGTGAGCATCGGGAAAATCAGGCTTGAGGCGCAGCGCCTCCTCATACTGGGTGGCTGCCTCTCCCAACCGGCTTGGATCCGCCTGCAGGGCGCAGGCCAGATTGTAATGCGCATCGGCGTAGTCGGGTTTCAGCAGCAGCCCTTCCCTATATTGGACGATCGCGTCGTTCAACCGGCCGGGCATCGCCTGCAGGTCACTGCCCAGGGCAAAATGGGCCTCGGCGAAATCGGGCTTCAATCGCAGCGTCTCCTCGTACTGGGCGATCGCCTCATTCATCCGGCCGGGCATCTTTTCCAGGGTAAGCCCCAGGTTGTAATGCGCGTTGACATAGCCGGGATTCAGGCGCAGCGCCTCCTCATACTGGGCGATCGCCTCGGGTGTTCGGTCCAACATGGCCAGCGCTCGCCCCAGGTTGTAGTGCGCCTCAACGTAATTGGGATTCAGGCGCAGCGCCTCCTGATATTGAGCAATCGCCTCGTTCAATCGGCCCGGTATCTTGTCCAAGGCACTCCCGAGGTTGTTATGTGCCCGAGGATTGTCCGGGCGCTTGGCAACCGTGTCGCTCCAGAGGTTTAGGGCACTATGATAGACCTCGTTTCGCTGCCATGTGACCCCTGACAGCGCCGCAATCAGCACCAAGCAGAACAACAGCGCTCCGCGGCCCAACCATCGGTGGATCCCGATCACTATCAATACGATCATGGAAACCAGCGGCAGGTACATACGATGCTCGGCCATCGGCTGGCCAACTAGAGGCACCACACTTGATGCCGGGGCCAGAATCCCGAAAAACCATGCACCTACAAATCCAACTGCCGGCCAACGCCACAAAGCAACTATTGTCCCCGATACAAGCACAGCGAGAATTATTGCAGGTAGGATGACGTCGCTGGCGTGACGAATAAAAAGCTGGCCGTAGTCGAATACGAGTGGGTGCGGCCAAATTGCCAGCCTTAGGTACAGCACAACTGACCGGAGAGAGGTCAATGCATAGGTCCATGACGTTACGCCTACGTCGAATCCCGCGGCTCGCTGACTTGAGCTTGCCAAAACAGGCACAAGCACCAGCCACGTGCACGCCAGTCCAAGATAGTAGCGCCAACGCAGGCGCCACGCTTGGAGAAATGATCCAGCGACAAAGGTCCGATCATAAAGCAGGATCATCACCGGCGCGCTTACGATAATCTCCTTGCACAACACACCCAGCAGGCATGCTAGGACCGAAAGCGTCCGCCACCCTCCTGGCATATTGGATTCGGCACTCCGAATGAAGCTGTATAGCGTTAGCAAATAGAACAAACCCATGAGGGACTCGCACCGTTGCGTGATGTATGTCACTGCCTCGGTTTGAAGCGGATGCACGATCCAAATGACGGCCACGGCGAGCGAAAGCGACAGCGCGGAAGCACCGAAACGACTGTTGAGGGCTGGGCTCTGCAACGTCCGCCTCAAAATGCCAAGAAGAGTCAGGCCGGCCAACATGTGAATGAGCAGATTGAAGGCGTGGTAGCCCCACACGTTTGGCCCTCCAAGGGCGTAGTTCAGAGCAAAAGAGAGATTGATTACCGGCCGGCCGCCGACTCCGAGGTTGTTGGGCGGGGAAAACGCACTCCCAAAATGCCGAATTGTTGGGTTTTCAGCTATCGACTTAAGGTCGTCCAAAATGAACGGCCCAGACAGGCTATTATGATACGCGGCCACTGCGGCCGCCACAACGACAACCTCAGCTAGCACTCTCATCCAACGGGACATGGAAACTGCCGGCTGAGCTAGCGCAGCCGGGATCTTCTTTGGAAGTTGACTAAGGGCCTCCATAGAATTCCCGAATCATCTCACATCCCATTTCATCTGATGCCAAGTTCTGCTTTTTGCGGCTCAACGGTCTGCTCAATTTGCTTTGGCTGATGTGACTCCGCCGTATGTGTTCAAGTTTCGGATTGCGGATTCATGTGGCCTCCGGGGACGGGCCTCAAGCGCACAGTGGCTGATCGGCTTGCGCTGTGCGGTCGATTGTGACGCCCCGTTCGAGATGGACTGCCGGAATGAATGTTGGCGCGGCAAGATATCCTGAGGGCCGAAGGAACTGGCGGCCATTTGCAACCGGTTGCGCCAATAGTGAAAAGTCTGCTCGCACAGCCCATGCTCCCGGCAAAACGCCGCCACGGGCTTCCCGCTCCTCTCGAATTGCGCCAGGTACTCCGTCTTCTACTCCTTGCTCCGCGGTGGCCCTTTCGGGCCACCTGCTTTCTTGGTCGTTCTCGTGCTGATTGTCGGATTCATCCCGACAGCGTATCAGCCAACTTGAGCGACGTCACCCTGTCCGAAATGAACACGTACGGGTCAGGGGACCTCGTAGACCTCGACCAGGGCGATGCCCGTGGCGCTGCCGGGGCCCGACACCTGCACAGTGTACGCGCCGGGGTTGAGCACGATGAGGATCGCCGAGTCGGCGCTTCCCGAGGCGAATGGGAACGCCCCGGTGGCCTTCTCGGCCGCCGAGATGAGGCCCGGGTCGTTGCCCGTCTGCCACTCGAAGTTCTCGCGTATCACGGTCGCGGTGCTGTCGAACAGCTGCAGGCGCGGCGTGGCGAGGAAGTTCGCCACTCCCAGGGGCCCCAGGCTCGGGCCCGCGCCGCGGATGAGCAGCTTCTTGGGCGTGCTCCCGTTGATGATGAGCCCCCCTATGAGAACGTCGCCCCCCGGGCCGACGTTGCCGCGCGTCGACACGTTGATGAGCTTGTTGGCGGTGAATGGCATGTACGTGTCGAGGTCGTACGCCTCGACGAGCGCTATGCCCGTGTTGCCGCCCGTCCCGTTGACCGTCGCGGTGTAGGCGCCAGGCGCGAACGATGCCACGATCGCCGAGTCCCCGCTCCCGTTGCCCAGCGCGAATGCGCCGGAGGAGATCTCGGCTGACGCGACGGCATAGGCGTTCGCCGTCGTCGAGCTCCAGCCGGTGTTCGTGGCGATGAGCGACGAGCCCTGGTAGATCGAGAGCTGCGTTGTCGCGAGCGCGCCCGAAACCCCGAAGGCAGTCAGGCCCGACCCAATGGCGCGGATGAGCAGGTTCTTTGACGCCGTGCCGCCGACGACGAAGCCCGCGATCATCTCGTCGGCCCCCGCGCCGACGTCGCCTCGCGTGGAGATGTTCCTGAGCGTGCCGTCGCTGAACACCCCGCCCGAGACCTTGCCGGCGAGGATCGTGCCGCCCGCGGAGCCAGACATCGTCGCGTTGATGAGGGCCCTCGTGGGGTCGACGGTGCCCGTGATCGTGTTGTTGCCAGCCGTGCCGATGGTGAATGACCCATCTGATCCGACCGTGCCGACATCGCCGAATCCGGCGTCGGTGAAGGAGCCGTTGGCGACGTAGACCATGATCCTGCCGTCTACGCCAACAATGGCGGCCACTTCGGTGTTCGCCTGGCCGGCGATATCTCCCATGTAGTAGCCAGACGCAACGGCCCAGGTAGCCGGTATCGAAACACCACCTATGAAGTCCTCGTTGCCGGGCAGGAGACTTCCGCTAACGCCCTGCGCCGCGGCGGTTCCGTAGATGCTTGTCGTCGTGAACGAGCCCTCGGAGCTGATCTTGATGTCGGGTATGAACGTGGCGGTCCTCGACGTGCCCAAGGTCGGGAAGCTTATGTACGTCCCTGAGACTCCGTCCGACACAACGAATGCGAAGATACCCTCGTCGGTGCTCGACACGCCCACGTAGTTTCCGAAGTACACCGACGTGTTGACGCCGCCCGTCGAGGGCGCCGCCTCGACGACAACGGAATTGGAGTTCGTCACCAAGCCCGAGTTGTCGGTGGTCACCGCGGTCAGGGTGTAAAGGCCCGTCGACGTCGGCGTGAACGAGATCGAATAGGGCGAGGATGTGACCGTGCCGATCGACACGCCGTTCTCGTAGAACTGGACCTGCGCGATCGTGCCCGTCGGCGACGCGGCGCTTGCCGTTATCGTGACCGGCGAGCCCACGGTCAGGATGCCGCCGGGGCTCGGCGAGGTGACGCTCACGGTGGGCGCCGGGGGCGCGACGACGTAGACCGTGACCGGCGTGCTGTTCGACTTGTCGCCGTCGTTGTCGATCACCTGGGCCGTGATCGTGTAGAAGCCGAGGTTCGTCGGCGTCCAGACGACGGAGTACGGGTACTTGGACGCCGTCTCGAGGACCACGCTGTCCACCAGGAAGGAGACCGAGGCCACGTTGCCGTTCGGGGCGATCGCGGACGCGGAAAGCGTCACGTTGGTGTTCACGTAGACGTTCGCCGAGTTGGCCGGCGAAGTGAGGGAGACCGTCGGGGGCACCCCGGTGATCACGCTTCCGCTGGAGCCGCCCGCGGTCACTGACACTGACACGGTGGGCGACACGCCCTGGAAGCCTAGCGCGTCTGTTGCGACGGCAGTGAGTACGCTGTCCTCCGCAGCCCCGGTCGAGGCGTTGACCTTTTGGACGGGCGTAAAACTGATCGTGTAGACGCTCACCCCGACGACACCCAGGGCCGTGCCTACAATGCTGCCGTCCTGGTAGAATTGCACCTGATGAATCGGTACCGGGGTGCCATCCGGAAGAGGATTACCGCTTGCGTCTTTGGGATTCAGAGAGCCGGCTGAATACACGTTGTTGTCCGTTGCGCTAGCAGTAATCGCACTGGTGGATCCGCCGCTTATCTGAGACCCGTTCGTGGGAGAGGTAATTACGCAGGATGGAAGCGAACCGATGACGACCGTAGTGGGCGCAGGTGTGAGACTGGCCGCCGTGCTGGTCGTCGAAGCGATCACGTTGTTCTTCGCGTCGTAGGCGAGGGCTGTTAGGTAGTAGGTTCCAGCGACTGACGGCGTCCATTCGAAATTGTAAGGAAGCGCTGTTTGCGTGCCATAGAGCACTCCGTTGATGTACAGCTCCACCTTCTCGATAGTGCCGGAACTCGAGGCATTAACCGTCACCGGGACGTACGCGTCGGCGCCCGCATTGTAGTCAGGAATAGGTACAGTTGTCGGCGGATAGGTCTGTGCGGGCGAACCAATCGAGCAGGCAGGGAGCGGCTGAACCGCGGCCACCGAGACTATGCCCTGCAGCGGCGAGGTGGACGCCACCGTCACCCCGTCCGCCAGGTACGAGACCGCCTTGATGAAATGCACGGTTCCGGCAGGCAGAGTCGGGTCGGGAGTGTAGATTATGGAGTACGGGTAGTTGTTGGCCGTGCCGAGAAGCACACCATCGGCGTAAAAGGCCACATGGGACACAGCGCCGGAGGGGACCGCCGCGGCGGCCTGGATGACGACGGAGGAGCCCAGGGGAAGTATGGCGTTCTGGACGGGGCTGACGATCGTTATGCCTGTCGCGAAGTACTCGACGGCGAGGGAGGTCGCCGTGTGCGAGCCGTCGGTGGCCACCACCGAGAAGTAGTACGTGCCCGGCTGCGGCGGCGTCCACGAGACGGCCTGCGGGTACGGGTACGACGGTGGCGGCGTGGCAGGCGACACAACCGTGGGCACGGTCGTTGTCGCGTTGCCGATGACATTGCCGTTCACGTAGAACGTGTAGGTGAAGCCGCTCTCGGGAGAGGTTCCCGTCGCCAGGGCCCACATCGTGACCTGATCCGTGTAAGGGCCGTTGCCGCCGTTGAGCGGCAGTACGCCGCCCGTGCTATAGATCGGGTTTTCTCCGTAGGTGAATCCGCCGGCCACGTCGATCTCGGTCATGCTGACCGAGAGGATGGGCTGCTGCTGTGCGAGCACGGCCGGGGCCGCCGCCGCGAGCGCCACCGCTAAGAGGGATGCTAATCTCATTTTCATGATTTCACCTCGTTAATTCCTGCCATTCGGCGTAGGCGGCTCACTGGTCGCCTTTCTTCTTCGCGTTTTCGTCGACGAACGGATCGGTGCCGTCGCGGTAGCCCGGAAGGTCGCTGCGCTTCATTCCGAACTTGCGCACCTCCCTGGAATCGTAGATTTGCTCGGTCGGGGCGCCCTCGGCGCTGATCGTCTTCGCCGTTATGAAGATGACCAGGTTGTCCACCGTGTTGTTCGTCGAGTCCTGCTTGAAGAGGTAGCCGATGAGCGGGATGTCCCCGAGGAACGGCACCTTGGTGACGCCCTTGTTGAAGTTCGTGCTGATCAGGCCGCCGATGCCCATCGTGTAGCCGTCCTTGATCGAGACCTGGGTGGTCGCCTTGCGCGTCCCGATGATCGGGATTGACGCGCCGCTCGCGCCGCCGAACGTCGTCGTGCCCTGGTTCTCGCTCACCTCTGGGGCGAGCGTCAGCTTGATGAACCCGCGCGCGTTGACCTGCGGCGTCACCTTCAGGATGATGCCGATGTCCTTGTAGATGAATCCGTCGACCTGGAACGTGCCCGTCTGCTGGTTGAACGAGTAGCTCGGGATCGGGTACTGCTGGCCGACGTTGATCTGGGCCTCCGTGTTGTTGAGCGTCACGACCGTCGGGTTGGAGACGATCTTCGTGTTGTTGAGCTGCGTGAGGGCCGCGAGGACGAGCTTGAACTGGTCGGCCGAGAACACCGCGGAGAGGACGTTCTGCGACGCCCCCGTGGCGCTGGAGCTCGCAAGGGCGCTCGTGACGCCCGTCAGCTGGTTGCTGACCACCTGCCCCATGACGTTCGAGATCGTGGTTCCCGAGTTGCTCCCGATGGTCGTGGTCGTCGTGGGCGCGCTGCCCGACGTGATCGTCGACGTGTTCGAGATGGACGTGGACCCCGGGTTGGTGGTCGTCGTGTTGTTGGCGTTGGTTCCGTTGCTGCTGTTCGTGCCGTTCTGCACCGAGTTCGAATTGCTCAACCCTGAGCCGTACGTGTTCGTGTAGGTGTAGATGCCGCCGCTGCCGGGCGTCGCCGTCAGGCTGTAGCTGCTCAGCGAGCTCCAGTTGACACCGAGGTTGCGGACGTCGTTGTTCGTGATCTCGACGAACTTCGACTCGATCATCACCTGGTCGGTCGGGCGGTCGAGCTGATCGATGACCGGGCGGATGCGCTTCATGCGCGTCGGGCGTTCGGTGATGATGAGGCTGTTCGTGCGCGGATCCTCGATGATGTTGCCGCCGACCGCCTTGTCCACCAGGGGGACGATCACCGGCTTGATGTCGGCCGCCTTGGCGTAGTTGATGACGAAGATCTCGGTCGAGACCGGCTCCTGGGTGAGGCTCTCGTTGCTCACCACCTTGATGATGTTGCCGTCCTCGATGAAGGTGTAGCCCACGGGCGTCAGCACGACCTGGAAGATCTGGCGCCAGGTGACGTCGTGCAGCTTGACGGAGGTCTTGCCCTGGAGCGTGTCCGGAATGACGAGGTTGAGGTCGAAAAGCTCCGCGACGTTCCGCAGGATGTTGCGGATCTCCTCGTCGGGGAAGTCGACTGAGAGGGTGTCCTTGCCCTTGGTCGCGGTGGGCGCGGCCGCCGCGGCGTCCTTGACCTCGACCTCGGGGGCCTGGGGCGTCGCGGCAGGGGCCACCGATGCCGCCGTGTCCGGCGGGGGCGTCGGCTTCGCCGCCGCCTTGGTCTGCGCACGGGCCGACGCTGCAAGAAGTACCGACGTGGCTGTCAGGATGAAAAGGCGGGATCTCATGGTTACTTTCCTGGTTTGATGGGTCGGGTGATCTCTTCGCGATTGTAGCGGAGAGTGTAGTTTGAGCCGTCTATGTCAGTTAACACAAGGTCGTAGTCAGTTCCCTTATACGTTACGGTGAAGTGAGACCCAATTTTCACGAATCTTTTGCCAAACATCAGCATGGGATTCCCGCCGACGTTGAGGCTGCCCGACGGGACGATCTTCGCAACGATCGATTCGAGGAGCTGGCGGTCGGTCGGGGGGGCCACCGGGCCGGTCGCGCCGGGGTTGAGAAGGGCGGCCTGCCTGGCCGCCGCGGCCGCCGCGGCCGCCTCCTCGGCGTCCGTCCGGTCGAAGCCGGGCGGGGCGTAGGGATCCTGCAGGTCCGCGGGAAGGGGCGCGACCCTCACGCGCTTGGCGAGGGCTGTGGCCTTCTCGACGGACGCCTTGCGCTTGTCGGGCGGGGCGAGCTCGGACTCGATTCGCGCCCGCGCCGCGGGCGCGAGCAGCCCGCAAAGGACGGCGAGCACCCAAAGGCCCAGGGGGATATTTCGCTTTGCCGGGCTCATTGGATTCCGAGGAGCTCCAGCGAGATCGCCATCTGGATCGCGCCGCCGCGCTGCTCCGCCACGGGGCGCAGGCTGCAGGTGAGCACGCGGCAGTAGTGCTCGCCGCCCTCAAGCCGGCGCAGCATGTCCATCAGCTGCGCGTAGCTCCCCTGGGCCGTCACCGCGAATCCCACGGGGATGAACGCCGTCTTGGGAGCGTTCTTAGTGAGCGCGACCGGCTGGGGCACCTGGCGCAGGTCCGTCAGCTTGGCCCCCGTGTCGCTCTCGAGCCTGTAGAAGTACTGGAGGTTCTCGGCAAGCTGGCCCACGCGGATCATGCGGTCCGTGATCGTCTGGTTGGATGCGGCGAGCGCCGCATGCTGGTCCTTGAGCTGCTCGGAGTCCTCGATGTTCGCGGCCAGGAGCGCGGCCTTCTGGGAATTCTGCGCGAAGACCTTCTCCGCCTCCGGGAGCAGGTCGCTTCGCAGGTAGACTGTGACGCCGATCGCGAGGCTCGCGACGACGCAGCCGACGGCGACCAGGTTCTTCTTCAGGAAAGCGATGAGCTCCTCGTTGCTCATTTCTTCTTCGCCCCACGGTTGAACTCGCAGAGTATGTCGATGACGAGGCGCCCGTTGAGGGCGTTCTTCTTCATCGTGAGCAGGTTCACGTCGCTGAACATCGGCCCGAGGACCTTGTCGGCCCGCAGCTGCTTCTCGTAGGCCGAGGCGTCGCCGCTGGCCCGGTCCGGGGCGCCCTTGACCGTCGCGCGGATCGTCAGGCCGTTGGTCCTGAAGTCCAGGGCGTCGAACGCGATCTTCTTCGGGGTGATCGCCCCGAGCCTCAAGATGATCTCCGAGAGGATCGGCTTCGAGGTCATGAAATCCGCGACCTCGAGCGTCTTGGACTCCTCGACCTTGAAGTCGCCGTAGAGCGCCACCGCCGCCGCGCTCGCCTTGGTGTCCCTGTCGATGTCGCGCTGCAGGTCGGCGATCTGCTTGTGCACCTCGTGCAGGGACCACTCCTGGTGGCCTAGCACGAGGAGGAGGGCGATCGCGACCAGCATGGTGGCGCCGTTGACGAAGAACGCCGTGCGCACGACCTTCGTGTCGGGAAGGCTCGAAGCGATCCGAAGGTTCGGGTGCCACGCGGGCGCCTCAGGCGCACTCGCCTCACTTTTTTTCGTCGCGGGGGGAGCCATTGTGCGTTTCGTACCTCACCATCAGGCCCGTCAGGCCAAACCAGCGGAAGTCTCCGACCGTGGGCGCCAGGGCGTCGGGGACGACGACATTGCGCGTGCGCAGCCACGGAACCGTGTTCACCTTCGGGGTGGAGATTCCCAGCGACGAGGCCAAGGCCCCCTCGAGCCACGAGAGCTTCGGCGAGAGCTGGATGCAGACGACCTGGCCCACCGACTGGCCTGTCTGCACCTCGTAGAACCCGATCGATGACTGGAGCTCCTTGAGGAGGCGCTTGATCAGGAGCGGCCCCATCCCGGTGAAATCAAACGTGTTCGAGCGAAAGAGCTTCCGGGCCGACTCCTCGTCCTTGAGTCCGAGCTCCTTCTGCACCACGGGAACCATGGCCTCGAGGCCCTGGGGGATCGGCCGCGAGGCCTCGACCCCAGCAGACGACAGGATGAAGCTGTGGGTGGTATCGTTGCCCACGTCCAGGACGAGCGTGGGGGTCTTCGACTTCTCGAAGGCGAAGTAGTCGACCAGGGCCCCGAGCGTCGCCACGCTGCCGAGCTCGAGGCGCTCCGGGTAGATCCCGAAGTTGAGCAGGGTCTCCTGGACCGCGGCTATCTCCTCGTTCGGGGCGCCGCAGAAGATGACCTCCTTCTGGGTCGCCTTCGACAGGTCGTAGTCGGCTCCGTCCCCGGCGTTGAGCATCGCTAGCGTGTACTTGTCCTGCTCGACGCGCAGCTGCTGCGAGAAGACGTCGGCCATGTAGCCCGCCTCCTTCATCTTCTTCAGCTCCAGGGTGTGGCGGCGAACCAGGCGCCTGGGCGGGTAGACGCCGACGACGGCGTGCATGTAGCCGCTCGGCGGCTTCTTGGTCTGGAGATGCTTAAGCGCGTTGGTGATCGCCGCCTCGTCGCCGAGCGGGCACTCCCTGAACTCCTCGACCTCCATCGGCGGCACCGTCGATGTCGTGCGCGCCAAAAGCACCGAATTCTCGTTAAATTCGACAAAGAAACCCTTTGTCTTTCTTGAAAAGAGCATGAGGGTGCTAGGGTAGTATCAGGTTCGTATCGATGCTCACCGGCTGGCCCCGGGACCGGCCGGCGTGTGAGGGAGCGAAAGGACAGCAGATTTCATAGGGCCTTACAAGGCGAATCCCGGCATTACTATCGCGCCTGTAGCCATTTACCATTTATTGAAACAAAAAACCCGCCGCGAATGCGGCGGGTCTTGCTCACTTCTGCCATGTGCGCTTCTTATGGCGATTGGCCTTCAAGCGTTTGCGGCGCTTGTGCTTGTTCATCTTAAGGCGGCGCTTCTTCTTGAGATTTCCCATAGGATGTAGGTGGGCGTAAGGTGCGGTCGCGCGGATGCCCTGTCGAGTGAATTCTTCCCCGGGGGACGCCCGGCGGCGTCAGTCCGCGGCGGATACCTCGGCCCATTCGCCCGCCACCGTCGAATAGACCCACAGCCGCACGGCGCAGCCCGGGAAGAAGGCGGACGCGCAGGAGCCGTACGCCCTGAGCTGGCCCTCGTACTCCCGGGCGAGCCTCCCGAGAAGCTGCGCCTCGTCCTCACCCGCCCTCCTCTGGTTGGTCTTCCAGTCGACGATCCAGACCTCGCCTGAGCGGGGGTCATGCAGAACGAGGTCCATGACGCCGTCGATCCACCTCTGCGGATCGAGCGGCGCGAATATGCCCACCTCGGACAGGGCGGTCCACCGGGGATCGCGCATGCGGGCCCAGGCGGCGCTCCCCAGGAGCCTCCCCCATTCCTCGGCTCCGCGGGCCTGGAAGACCCGGTCGGCCGCCGCGCCCACGCAGGAGGCGCCGTGCGCGGCCACCGAGGCGTCGCTGCCCTTCCAGGGCACGAACTGCAGCATCTCATGCCACCAGATGCCGTAGTCGAGGGGATCCGCGCCGTCCCTGGCGGGACCCGGTTCATCGGCCGACGACTCGTGCATCGCGGAGCGCGCCAGGTCGGGCGCCCGGGCAAGCTGGTGCGGAAGGATCCTCTCGGGAAAGGCGGCCGCCGGGGCGGCGGCCCCCCGCGCCGGCGCCTCCCCGGCCGCGTCCGGCCCCGCCCCTGCCCGCTCCGGCTGCGCGGCGACCGGAGCCTCCGCCCGGACGGGGGAGGCGGGAAGCGGCTCCATCCCCGCCGGGTCCAATCCCCAGAACTCTGCAAAGCTCTCGTGTTCAGCGACTTGGCCATTGGGCCACGGCACGACGAGAGCCTGCTTCGCGCGCGTGAGCACCACGTAGAGCAGGCGGACCTGCTCGCGCCGCCACTCCCGGTCCCTGGACTCGCGCGCCTCGGGCCCCATGTCGGCGTTGTCAAAGACGACGCGCTGGGCGCCGCCGCGCTCGGAAATCAGCCTCAGGCCGTGCGGGTCCCGCCGCTTGATCCTGCGCCACACGCCGATCGGGATCACGACCGGCCACTCGAGGCCCTTCGCGGAGTGCGCCGTGATGAGGTTGACGGCGTCGTCCGCCGGCCGGCCCGAGGCCCTGAGCTCGTCGATCGAGTCGAGGAGGCCGCGCCGCCAGGAGCGCGGGCCTGCGCCCGAGGAGCCCAGCTCCTCGGCATGGGAGAGAAGGCGGGCCAGCTCGTCCTCAAGGCCCCCGTCGGGGTCGGCGAGGCGCGCCTTCTCGCCCAGCGCGCAGGCCCGCGCAAGGTCGGACGCGAAGCTCCCGAGGTCCGCCCCCTCGGAGTCGACCCTGCCGATCAGCGGCCCCAGGGTCTCCAGGGCCTGCCGAATGGGCCCCGGGTAGTCGCCCGGCTCATCCCAGCGCAGGGGGACCGGGCCGCGCAGCGCCTGCGCGATCACGGCGTCGCTTACGCCGAAGACCTCCCGGAGCACGCCGACCCACTCGAAGGTGTTGTCGGGGTCGCAGAGGACGGCCAGGAGCCCGCAGAGCCACGCAAAGACCGGATTGTCGCCGTTGCGGTTGCGGCGCATCTGCAGCGCCGTCTTGATCCGCGCTGCCTCGAGCTCGCCCCTGATGATGGGAAGCCAGGCCCTGCGCGGGGCGAGCACGCAGACCTCGCCCCAGTTGCGGGCCCCGACCGCGGCCGGTCCCCCATCCGCGAGCCTGCGCGCCAGCTGGCGCGCCTCGTCGGCGACCTTGCGGTCGCCCACCTGCTGCGTGCCCGCCACCTTGGCCGGCTCGAGCGGCAGGACCCAGGCGCCCCCCTCGGCGTTCGACGGGCCCGGCACCAAGGGCTCGTAGTCGGCCTGCAGGAAGGCCCCCCTCTCGGCGCCGGCCGGCGGCAGGCCGTAGTTGTAGTCCCGGCCGGCCCCGAAGGCGGCAGGAAGCGAACCGTTGAGGAGCCCGACAACCCGGCGCGGCGCTCGGAAGGTGACCCCAAAGGTCAGGCACTCGCAGCGGTCGTCCCTTGCGAAGGCCCTCACATGCTCCTGGAAGTTGCGCAGGTCGGCCCGCGACGAGTAGATCCCCTGCTGGGGGTCGCCCACCATGCAGAAGTGCCCGGGCCGCGGGCCAGCCCCTCCCCTCCCCGGCCATTCGCCCAGCGCCGAGCCGGGAGGGCGCGTGATCTCCACGAGGACCGAAAACTGGGTGGCGTCGGTGTCCTGCGCCTCGTCGAGGATGATCCTCCACTCCTTCGCCCTGATGCGCTCGAGCAGCTGCTCGTCGCGCAGCACCGCCAGGGCCGTGTCGACCTGGTCCGCGTAGGTCTGGATCCCGCGCTCGCGCCTCCACGCCCGGTACCGGCCCGAGAGCTCGGCCGCGAGAACCCCTCCGGCGCCGGCCAGCCACCTCTTGAGCGGCGCGAAGAGGGCCTGGTAGAGGTCCCCGATCCCGGCCGCTTTTCCCACGGGCTCGGCAACCGGCAGCCACCCCGACTCGGATCCGAACCGCCGCACCCATTCCCTGGCCCGCTCCTTGTTGCGCTCGAGGGCCTGGGCGGATGCCCCCTTCCTAGGCGGCACCGCCGAAAGGATGGCCTCAAGCGCATCCGCGGCGGGCGCCGGGGGCCTCGGCGCGACGCGGGCGCCCAGAAGCCTCTCGCAGGCCGCGAGGTCCATCTTCCTGGCGAGCTCGAACAGGTCGTCAATCGAGGCATGCCTCAGGAACGCGTCGACCTGCGCGGGCCCGAGCGACTCGAACTGCATCGGGTCCTGCTCGATGAACTCCTCCCACGGCTCGTCGTCCTCCTCGACGATGTCCGGGTTCAGGTGGATGCCCAGGTCGCTCCCGTGGCGGCGCGCGAGAAGGATGCAGAAGCTGTGGATGGTACCGAAGAATGCCTGGTCCAGGCGGGAAAGCGGGCCCATGCCCGCGCCGTCCGCGCGCGAGAGGCCGCGCAGGAGGACGCGCCGGGCGGTCTGGCGTATCTGGCCGGCCGCCTTGTTCGTGTAGGTGACGACCGCCGTGCGCCCGAGCCGGTCCGCACCGTCGGGGGACATCGCGATCGCCGCCAGGCGTTGGGCGATGGCCGTCGTCTTCCCGGAGCCCGCGTTGGCAACCACGGCGAGGTTGGTGCCCCAGTCGTTGGCGAAGCGGTCCCGGGCGGACTGGTCGGAGGGAAGGTCACTCATCGCCGGGGTCTCCCAGGCCCGCATGCTCGCCGAAGGTACGCTCGAACTTGCTCCGCAGGACGGCATTGCTGATCGGCGCGCACGCAAGCGGCCACTCAAAGCGCACAGCGTACTCGTCGCGGTCCGGGGTGAGGGCCCCGTAGACCCCGCCCGCTAGGATGCGGCCTAGGAGCTCGAGTCTCGCTAGCGCCCCCGCAAGCTCCCCCGAGCCGATTCCCGACGGCTCCTGCGCCGGCTTGAGCATCCAGACCGAGCCGCTCGCGCCCAGGGACCTGGCGGCCTCCAGATAGACGCCGAGCTGCAGCGACGCGCCCTTCGAGGCCATCCTCGTGGCCGACAGGCGCTCGTCGCCTCCGGTCTTATAGTCCACGATGCGCACCTCGGCCCCCTCCCACGATGGACGGTCCGAGAGGACGAGGTCCATTCGCCCCCGAACCGGAACGCTCCCGGCCTGGCCCGCCGCAACCGACGCGCCGTCCGGGATCTGCGCCTCGACCGCCGCAAAGGGCGCGGCAGGCAGGCGAAACACCTGCGCGAGCAGGTCGCGGGCGCTTCCGGCCACGTCCATGTGGAACGAGTCCCAGTAGCGGTTGGCGGGCCAGCGCGCGCGAAGCGCCCGCAGGGCGGCCTCGAGCCTCGCCTCGGCCTCGCCCCTCGGGGGCATCCGGAAGAACGCCCCCCCCTCGGGCGTGCCCCGCAGGCACTGCGCGAGCACCCGGTGCACGGCCGTCCCGACAAGCTTGTCCCTGGACCGGGCGAACGGCCTCCAGTCGGCGCGCTCGAGCTCGAGGACCGCGCCGAACCAGAGCCTCGCCGGATCCTCGAGGCCGTCCTCGATCAGGCGCGCGGAGAGCCGCTCGGGGCGAAGCCCCGGACCGTGCGCGAGGAACCACTCGTCGAACGGGGCCAGGGGGTCGCGCCTGCGCCGCCAGGTCCCGGCCCACGACGCAAGCGCGCCCGGCGCTGGCTCCTGCTGCGCCCGGTCCCGACGACGCCCGGCGGCCAGGCTTCCGAATCCGCCTGCGGCCTCGCCCTCCGGCGCAAGGTCGCCCGCGTCCCAGATCACGCGCTCAAGCCAAGTGTTGGGCTCGAGCCGCGCCTCGGGGTCCTCCTCGTCATAGAGCGACGCGCTGAAGGCTACCTGCCCCAGGGTGTCGCGGGCTATCGAGGAGTACATGCGCCGCTCGAGCGCCTCGCGCGCCTCGGCCGTGGCCAGCCCCACCGAGAACCTCGAGGAGGCGTTCAGCCCGCTCCGGGCCTCGTCGTCGAGCCAGCAGCTCGCCTCGCGCCGCACCGGCCAGACCCCGTTGTTCGACGCCGCGAAGATGACGTCGGACCACGCGATACCCACGGCGCGGCGCGCCGTGGTGAGCGTGACGTGCGCGAACCCGCTGCCCGGGCGCGCCGCCTCGAGCGGCGCCTTCGCGGGCAGGAAGGAGCGGATCGCCTCGAGGATCGCCCCGGCCGGGAGGGGCTCGGAGGCCCTTCGCGCGAACTCCGTCAGGGCCGCCCAGCCCGTGGGCGGGCCGGCGCCGAACCGGTCCCTCGCGGCCTCGAAGCGGTCCAGTGCGTCGCGCAGCGTGAGCGCGGCCGGCCACGCCGGCAGCAGGAGCGCTGCGACCCGCCCGACCTCGCGCCGGTCCGCGCGCTCGGAGGCCGCGAGCGCGGCGGCATGGGGCTCCACCGAGTGGCACTGGGAGTCGTCGAAGAGCGCCCGGCAAACCTCCCGCGCCGCGCCGTGCGGTATGCGCACGAGGTTCAGAGCCGCGAGCAGGGGCCAGAGCGCCAGCAGCTCCTCGAGCCGGCAGCCGCCCGCATAGAAGTCGGCGATCGCGACCTGGATCCCCGTCTCGATGGGGGCCGCGCCGCAGGCGCCGATCAGGTCGGCGAACGCGATGCCGCGCGAGTCGAGGCTGCGGGCGAGGCGCGCGTGGGCGGCGCCCGCCCCCGGCAGCACCACCGCCACGTTGTCCGAGCCCGCGGCAAGGAGCGCCGCCACCTCGCCGGCGACGCGCTCCATCTCGTCGGGCCTCGACTGGCCGACGAGCACCTTCGCCCTCGCGCCGGGGCCCCTCGCGCCGCTCCACAGGTCGGCGACCGCCGAGCCCGAATGCACCGGGTCCGGCACGTCGACAACGCGGTGCTCGACGCCGAGGAGGGCGCCCCACATCGTGACCCACGACTCGTCCTCGGCGCTCCGGCCCCTGTGCTCCGGCTCCGGCACGACGACCGTCACCGAGGGGCAGCGGCGCGCCAGGGCCGCCATGCTGAAGAATTCCCGGCGGCACTCGGCGCCGCCGGCAAGGAGGAGAAGCCTGTCCGCCACCGGTCCCTCGCCCGGGCCCGGCTCGGCGAGGCCCGCGGCCTCGTCCCCAAGTGGCGCGAGCGCGTAGCCGTGCCGCTCCATCCACGACCCCAGGGAGCCGAAAACCTCCCTGAGCTCGGGCCTCGGGAAGTGCTCGGCGCGGAATCCGGCGGCCAGGAGCTCCTCGAAGTCGTCCAGGGCCGCCTCGAGGTCGCTCGCCAGGCTCCTCCAGAAGGGCCGCGCGGGGTCGTCGGCGCCGAGGGCGCCAGAGCGGGCCTCGATCGCGGCGCGAAGGATGAGAATCTGCAGGCTGCGAGCCAGACCCGGATCGGCACCCCTCCTCCTCCTCGCAAGCCCCGGTGTCAGGAACTCGACACCGAGCAGGGGGACGCCCTCGGCGAGGCAGCGGCGCTTGAGCGCGTGGGTCTGTCCGCGGGTCGGCGCGACGACGAGCGAGCGCTCCAGCCTCCCCCGGGGCCCCTCAAGCCACGGGCGCACGATTCCCTGCCATTCGCCTTCGGCGAAGCGCGACAGGAGGAGATCTGCGCTGCGTTCCGTGCTCAACTTGGGATGGCACGCAGCCATCCCAAATTCACGGTCACTTCGCGAGCACGTACTTTGCGACGTGCGCCTTCGCGCGCGACGCGGCGTTCCTGTGGACGACGCCCGATTTCACGGCCTTGTCCATCGCCGAGGCGTACTTGACGCCCGCATCCTTCGCCGCCTTCGCGTCGGCGGACGCCACGGCCGCCTCAAACGCCTTGTGCAGGGTCTTGATCAGGGTCTTGGTGCCCCGGTTGCGGGTGGTCAGGCGCACCGCCTTGCGGGCGGCTTTGATGGCGGATTTCGTGTTGGCCATGGTCGTTGGTGTCCTCGGAGTCGGCCAAGGACTCAAACGCGGGGGGGGGAGTCAAGGGTATTGTTGCCCGGGTCCAGCGGATCGGCTCGAATTGGCGCTCGGCGCGGCCGGCACTCTCACGAGGTGATTGGATTAGGCTGTCTGCAGGTCGAGCGAGAGGAAGACGCTGTTCGGGTCCGGCGCATAGTCGGCGAAGGGCGGGCACTCCGTGAAGCCGTGGCTCCTGTAGAGCGCCAGCGCGGGCCGGAAATACGCCCAGGAGCCCGTCTCAAGGCTCAGGCGCGACATCCCGCTGTTTCGCGCGCTCGCAATGATGTGGCGAAGCATCGCCGTCCCCACCCCCCTTCGCCGCCCGGCCTGCGCGGTGTGCATCGCCTTGACCTCGCCATGGTCGGGCGAGAGCCGCTTGAGCGCGCCGGTCCCGAGCAGCTCCCCGTCCTCCCAGATCGTCCAGAAGCTGATGTCGGGCAATCGCAGTCCGTCCAAGTCCAGGGCATGCGCGCTTCCCGGCGCCGTCTGCGCCCGTGCGCTTGCCAGGTGGATGCGCAGCAGATCGACCACACGCGGGTCGTTCAGGTCGCCTGGGGTGATCGGCATCACGTCTCGTTTTTCACGACGCTTTTTGCGGCACAGAGATCGAGGATCCCGGGCGCCCTGTCCATGCAGGAACCGCCCGGCCCGGCTGGCGCCTACCTGGAGCCCGCCTCGAAGGCGCCGTTGCCCTCGTCGAGGTAGCGCACCCCGTTCACCTCGCTCACCTGCAGGTACTGGCTCCAGACCCCTCCGGCGGCCGCCCGCGACGCAGTCAGCCGGCGGATCTCGTAGCCGTTCAGCGGCTGCGCGTCCGCCGCCAGGGCCTCGCCAAGGACGCGCCCGTCCATGCGCGCCGCGTCCTGCTTGAAGCCCAGGATCCAGAGCACGGTCGGGGCGACGTCCACGTTGCCCGTGGGCAGCGTGTCGACGACGCCGCGCCGCAGGTCCGGCCCCGCGGCCACAAGCGTGTTGTGCATGTCGAATGGGCTCAGGCTCGCGTGGTTGCCCACCGTCTTCGAGGCCGCGGCCGCGTCGGAGGTCTGCAGGCCCGGGGCGCCGGTCGCGCTTCGTCCGGCCGTCCAGTGGAGAGAGACGACCAGGTCCGGGGCGCCCGGCGAATCGATGTGCGCCTCGCCAAGGGGGAATGTCCCCTCGAGGGGACGCCTCGATAGGACGACGCCGGCCCACTGCTGGACCTGCAGGTACGCGGCCAGGCGCCTGCAGACGTCCGGGTCGTGCCCGCCGACGTACAGGAGCGAGCTGCCGCCGTTGCTTACGACGAGCACGTCTCCGGGCCCCAGGCCGCCGAGGGCGGCCCTCCCCGTCCTGAAGCCGGCCGCGGAAAGCTCTGCCGCGACGTCCACCTTCCACGCGATCGTTGAGATTCCGTGGTCGGAGACAACGAAGACGTCGGTCTTGCCGCCCAGGCCGCGCCGTTCCAGGTCGGCAAGGACGCGGCCGAGCTGCGCGTCGCTGTTCCTGATCACGACGAGGGACTGCGCCGAGCCGGGGCCCGTCGCGTGCTGCGAGAAGTCCGGCTCCGCGAGCCAGAGCAGGGTGTAGTCGGGCACGCCGTCACTCCACAGGGGCCCGATGACGGCCGATGTCGTCCAGGCGTCGCGGCTCATCTTGTCCCGGCTCTCGGAGATCGGGGGAAACTGCCCCAGGGCGCGGATCACGGGGTCGCCGAGCGACGCCGGAAGGAACGCGCCCTCGAAGAGGACCGGCGAGACGCCCGCGGATTGCTTCCGCTCCGCCCGGTCGTGCAGGAGCGCCACCTGCTTCGTGCCCGCGACCACGGTGCGCCGCCCGTGCGAGTGCAGGACCTCGGCCACGGTCGGGGCGCCCAGGTAGCGGCCGCCGCTCACCTCGTCGCCGCGGCGCACCGCCGCGGGGACCGCGATCCCGACGGGCTTCTGGGGGTCGATCGCGGGGCGGAAGTCGTAGTTTGCGACGACCGTGCTGCGCGCGGGGTACGCGCCGGTTGCGATCGCCGTGCCGTTTACCTCCGTCGAGCTCAGGTAGACCGCGTGGTGGTGCGCGAAGAATACGCCGCGGGAGGCGAGCCCCCAGAGGTTGGGCGTTGCGTCGGCCGATATGAAGTCGGGCCTCATGCCGTCGAAGACGATCACGACGACGTGGCGCCCCGCTCCCGCGTCGGCTCGGAGCGCGGGCCCGGCGGCGGCGCAAAGCGCCGCCCCAAGAAGAATGATGCTGGTGTTTTTCAAGCTGGGGTTGGCAACCCGCCGGTCGCCTTGGCCGACGCTGCGGCCGGGAGCCGACGATTGTCTCTCTGTCCCGTTAAGAACGGGAAAAATTGCTTAGCTTCGGGGCCGGTAAGCCGGATTCTGTTCCGCCCCTTGCGGGGCTTCGGCCGTCATTTCTCTCGCCCCCCTTGCGGGGCGCGCCTGTCCGACCTCCGTCCGGCGAACCGGGCGGATTCGGACGGATGCGACATACCCGAGACTGTCGGGCGGGCCGCCCAGTCTCCTATTTTGTCTTGCACCGGACGGGGTTTTTCGTGCCGCCCGCCTCGCGGCGGGCGCGGTGGGCTCTTGCCCCACCTTTTCACCCTTGCCTGCCGGCCCCCGAGGGGGCCGCCGGGCGGTTTGTTTTCTGTGACACTCTCCGTAGCAGCGGCTTGACCCGCGGCTCCTGCCCTTGCCTTTCGGCTCGGACAGCATCCTGCCCTGCGGTGTCCGGACTTTCCTCTCCAAACTTCTATCGGGCGCGGCGTTACCCGCGCCTTGGGATCAAAGAACTTGGAGCGACGACCAGGCCCCAAAGCTAAGGGGGGCCACCATGCCCGCTCCCGCGGCCGCCGGCAAGCCCGATCAGGACTCCCAATAGACCAGCTGCCCGCACTGGTCGCAGTGCGTGAACTCGCTGTTGCTCGTCTTTCCACGCACAGCGGACTCGACCTCGCTCGAAACCTTGAGGTGGCAGCCCCCGCACTTTCCGCCGCGTATCGGAACGACGGCGGGCATCCGCCGGCCGGCCGCGACATCGTAGGCCTCCACTGCGGCCCGCGGCATCGGGACGCGGGCCTGCGCCACGGCCGCCACGGCCGCCTTGTGCTCCTCGGCGAGGCTGACGCCCTTCTCCTGCAGGGAGCGGATGCGGGCCTCGTGGCCCACGATGTTCTGCTTAAGGGTGGCCTCTGCGGCCGCGAAGCGCTTCCTCGCCTCGTCGATCGCGTAGAGGGTCTCCAGCTCCCTGCCCTCCAGCTCGTCGATCTGCGCCTGCGCGTGATCGATCTCGTTGCCCAGCGCCTGGTACTCGTCGTTCTTCTTCACGGCGAGCTGTTGCGTGCGGTACTTCGCCCTGAGCTCCTCGGCGGAGCCTATCTCCGTCTCCAGGAGCTTCTTCTTGGATTCGAGCTCCCTAAGCTCCCCCTTGGCGGCGTCTATGGCCGCCTTCTCGGCTGCGATCCGCTGCTCGACAGCGGCTATCTCCCTGGGGACGGCCTTCTGCTGCGCCTCGATCGAAAGCCTCCTCATGTCGCGGTCCTGTAGGATGAGGAGCAGTTCGATGGTAGGGCTCGGCATGGGCGAGCCACTGTGAACCTGCGAAAACGGGGGTCAATCCCATCCTCGAAGCGGGAGCGATGGGCCGTTTGCGTTTGCTTGGCCGCAGGCGAGGCGCCAGCCTGCGCAGACCCTGTGTCGATCTCATGAAGCCGCCGACGTTTAGGAGCCTTGCAGCCATCCTGGCGGCCGCCCTCGCGCCATGGGGCGCGCTTCCGGCGGCGGACGCGCCAGCCGCATTCACTCAGCCCAAGGCGATAAGCCAGCAGGCGCCCGAATACCCCTGGTCCCTTCGCCTCGACGGCAAGAAGGGCGAAGTTCTGCTCGATTTCATCGTCGATAAGGAGGGCAGCGTATCCAAGGTCGCCGTCCTCAAGTCCTCGCATCCCGACTTTGAGGCGCCCGCCGTAGAGGCGCTCCTGAAGTGGAAGTTCAAGCCGGGCATGGTGGACGGGCATCCCGTGTACACGCACATGCGTGTGCCGATGCTCTTCCAGCTGAACAGCACGCCCTATCACCCGGGTCACGGCGTCGACATCTGGACCATTCCGGGCACCGCGTCGAAGAAGCTGCCCGCCGAGTTCCAGTATGACAGCCCACCCAAGCCGATCCTCACGAGTGCGCCGGTCTATCCCCTCGAGCTGCTGAAAGCGAAGGTGACGGGCAAGGCCGAGGTAAGCTTCGCGGTCGACCCAAGAGGTAAGACGCATGTGACGAAGGTGTCCGGCGCCTCGCATCCGGAGTTCGCAGCCGCCGCCGAGGCGATGATCGCCTCGTGGAGGTTCGAGCCTGCGACCAAGGGCGGGGCGCCCTGCTGGGCGCTCCTCTCCAAGGAGCAGGAGTTTGACCGGGACGCCGCCGATTTCCCGCTGAACGACTCGGCCGACCGCCTCCTCAGTCCCCTCAAGAAGAACCGTTGCCCCATCGTATTGGATTCCAATGCCTTGGATGAGAAGCTGCAGGGTAGATTCCAGCCCGAGCCCGATGTCCCCGACTCGATCCGCAAGGCGAGGCAGCCGTGCCAGGCCGTCATCGAGTTCATCATCGACCATGCGGGACACGCCCAGCTCCCTCGGATCGTGTCGGCCTCGAGCCCCGAATTTGGCTGGGCGGCGGCCACGGCCGTGGCCCGCTGGCAGTACACCCAGCCCCTGAAGGGCGGCAGGCCGGTCGACGTTTTCGTGCGGGTTCCGATGGTCTACAACGGCGAAAATCCGCCCGCGGCGGGCTCCTAGGCAGGCAGGGGGATAGCGGGGGGAGGCCGAGCGGCCCTAAAAGGGCTGTTTCCGAGGCATTTAGGCCCTAATTTTCCCCAAAAAAACCCTCGCGTGTTCGCGGGTTCTGAAGCAGAATTTTCCTTTCATTTCCGCACCCACCCGACCCGTACATGGCCGACACCACCGACCCGCAAAAACCCTCCCTGTCACAGGTTGGCGCCGAATCCTACGACGCCTCCAAGATCCAGAAGCTCGAAGGGCTAGAGGGCGTGCGCAAGCGCCCCGACATGTACATCGGCGACACGAACGAGCGGGGCCTGCACCACTGCGTTTTCGAGGTCGTGGACAACTCGGTCGACGAGGCGCTCGCCGGATTCGCCACCGTGATCAGGGTCACGATCCACCTGGACGGCTCGTGCTCCGTCGAGGACGACGGGCGCGGGATACCCGTCGACCCCCACCCCATCTACAAGATCCCGGCGCTCGAGCTCGTGCTCACGAACCTGCACGCCGGCGGCAAGTTCGGCAAGGGGGCCTACAAGGTGTCGGGCGGCCTGCACGGCGTCGGCGCCAAGTGCGTGAACGCGGTTAGCGAGTGGTTCGAGGCCGAGGTGCGGCGCGGGGGCAAGGCCTACCAGATGCGCTTCGAGCAGGGCAAGACGACGCAGAAGATGACGGTGATCGGCACCACGAGGAAGACGGGCACCAAGATCACGTTCAAGCCGGACCCCGAGATATTCCTGACGACGCGCGAGTTCCAGTATGAGATCCTCGCCAAGAGGCTGCGCGAGCTCGCGTTCCTCAACCCCGGCATCCGCATCGAGCTCGCCGACGAGCGCTCGCAGAAGGGCGACGTGTTCTTCTTCAAGGAAGGGATCACCGAGTTCGTCCGGTTCCTGAACCTCAACAAGGTCGTCCTCCACGACAAGCCGATCACCTTCACCGACGCCGTCCAGAACGAGGAGGACTCGGCGAAAGCGGCGACCGTGGTCGACGTGTCGATGCAGTACAACGACAGCTACAACGACCAGGTCTACGCCTACGCGAACTCGATCTACAACCTGGAGGGGGGGACGCACCTCTCGGGCTTCAGGACGGCGCTCACCCGGGTGATCAACAATTTCGCGAAGGCCAACAACCTGATCAAGGAGAAGGATCCGGCGATCTCGGGCGACGACGTGCGCGAGGGCCTGGTGGCCGTGGTGTCGGTCAAGGTCTCGGAGCCCCGCTTCGAGGGCCAGACCAAGACCAAGCTGTCCAACTCCGAGGTCGACGGGATCGTGCAGAAGGTGGTCGGCGAGAAGCTCAAGTTCTACCTGGAGTCGAACACGGCGGTCGCCAAGCGTATCATCGACAAGGTTCTCAATGCGGCACGCGCCCGCGAGGCCGCGAGGAAGGCCCGGGAGACGGTGCGCAAGGGCGCCTTCTCGGGCGGCGGGCTTCCCGGCAAGCTCGCCGACTGCTCCGAGCGGGACCCGGCGCTTGGCGAGCTCTACATTGTCGAGGGCGACTCCGCCGGCGGCTCCGCCAAGCAGGGCCGCGACCGGCGCTACCAGGCGATCCTGCCGCTGCGCGGCAAGCTCATCAACACGGAGAAGGCCCGCCTGGACAAGGTGCTCTCGAACGAGGAGATCCGCACCCTGATCACCGCCATCGGCACCGGCATCGGCGACACCGAGGGCGAGGGGGGGTTCAACGTCGAGAAGGCGCGCTACCACAAGGTGATCATCATGACGGACGCGGACGTGGACGGCTCGCACATCCGCACCCTGCTCCTCACGTTCCTCTACCGGCAGATGCGCGGCCTCCTGGACCGCGGCTACGTGTACATAGCCCAGCCGCCCCTCTACAAGATCAAGCGAAAGAAGCGTGAGCAGTACATCGACAATGACGAGGAGCTCAACAGGATCCTCCTCGAGCTGGGCTCCGAGGACGTCGTCCTCACCCGCCTCTCGGACCGCCACGTCTTCTCGCCCCAGCAGATCGACCGCATCGTCGAGGCCCTCGCGGCGCTCGAGGAGCTGGGCGCGGGCGTGACCCGCTACGGGGCGCCCCTGGACGAGTACCTGGACCAGCACGACAAGGCGACGCACGCCCTGCCGCGCTACGTCGCCAGGATCCGCGAGGGCAACAAGGAGTCCCACGTCTTCCTGCAGGACGAGGCGGCCCGCGGCCGCTTCATGGCCGAGTACGGGCTGGACGCCGACCTCTTCGAGCAGACCGACGCGTCGGCGCCCAAGGCGGCGCCCGCCGCCGCGGCCCCCAGGAGGATCACGCTCCACGAGATCTTCGAGAGCACCGAGATGGCGAAGCTCCTGAAGATGGTCGCCGGGATCGGCCTCGAGGTCAACCGGTTCAGCCCGACCGAGGCGCCCCGCTACACGATAACCGAGAACGCCGGGCAGAAGAACGAGGCGACGGCGACGCTGCGCTCCCCCCTGGAGATCGTCTCGCAGATCCGCGCCAACGGCCGCAAGGGGCTCACGATCCAGCGCTACAAGGGCCTGGGCGAGATGAACCCGAAGCAGCTCTTCGAGACCACGATGGACCCCGAGAAGCGCAGGCTCTTGCGCGTTGCCGTGAACGACGGGGCGAAGGCCGACGCCATGTTCACGCTGCTCATGGGCGACGAGGTTCCCCCGCGCAGGCAGTTCATCGAGGACAACGCCCTTAACGTGCAGTACCTGGACGTCTGATCGCGCCCCGGTCCCCCCCTAAAGGAACACCCGTCCCGCACCCCCCTTGTACACAGGCTCCGAAAAACTCCTGTCGGCGAACATCACCGACATCATGCAGACGGCCTACATCGACTACTCGATGTCGGTCATCATCTCGCGCGCCCTGCCCGACGCCCGCGACGGCTTGAAGCCCGTTCAGCGGCGCATCCTCTACGCGATGCTGCGCGAGGGCCTCGTGCACAACCGCCCCTATGACAAGTGCGCGGGCGTGGTCGGCGAGGTGCTCAAGAACTACCACCCGCACGGCGACGCCTCGGTGTACGACACCCTCGTGCGCCTCGCGCAGACCTGGGTCCTGCGCTACCCGCTCATCGACCCCCAGGGCAATTTCGGCTCGGTGGACGGCGACCCGCCCGCGGCCTACCGCTACACCGAGTGCCGCCTCAACGAGGCGGCCGAGGAGCTCCTTCGCGACATCGAGGAGGAGACGGTCGACTTCGCCCCGAACTACAAGGAGTCGACGACCGAGCCGGTCGTGCTGCCCGCCGCGCTCCCGAACCTGCTGATGAACGGCTCGACCGGCATCGCGGTCGGCATGGCGACCAACATCCCCCCGCACAACTTAACCGAGATCATCGACGCCGCCTGCGCCATCCTGGAGAACCGCTCCGTGTCGCTTGATGACATCTGCTCGATCGTCAAGGGGCCCGACTTCCCCACCGGCGGCGTGATCTCGGGCCGGGAGGCCATCCTCTCCTACCTGCACACCGGCAAGGGCGTGGTGCGCATCCGCGGCAAGGCCCACTCCGAGGAGCTCAAGGGGGGCGCCGAGCAGATCGTCATCACCGAGATCCCCTACAACGTGAACCGGGCGAACCTGGTGACGCGCATCGCGGAGCTCGTCTCGGAGAAGGCGCTCGACGGGATCCGCGACCTGCGCGACGAGTCCGACGAGAACACGCGCATCGTCGTCGAGCTCAAGCGCGGCGAGCAGGCCAAGGTGGTCATCAACCAGCTCTTCCAGAAGACGGCCCTCGAGTCGTCGTTCGGCGTGACGCTCCTCGCCCTCGACCGAAACCGGCCGAAGCAGATGAACATCAAGGAGCTGATCGAGTGCTACATCGAGCACCGACGCGACGTCGTCACGCGGCGCACGCGCTTCCGCCTGCGCGAGGCCGAGGACAGGGCCCACATCCTGGAGGGCTACATCATCGCCCTGGATAACCTGGACGACTTCGTTAAGATCATCCGGGGCAGCGCCAACCGCGACGAGGCCAAGGCGCGCCTCATGGCGAAGTACCCGCTCTCGGAGCGCCAGACCGACGCGATCCTGGAGCTTCGCCTCTACCAGCTGACGGGCCTCGAGCGGGGCAAGATCGAGGCGGAGTACCTGTCCCTGATGAAGATCATCGAGGAGCTGCGCGCCATACTGGAGAACGAGGCCAAGCTCACGGCGCTCATCAAGGCCGAGCTCCTGGAGATGCGCGCGAAGTACGCCTCGCCCAGGCGCACCGAGATCATCGCGGCGACGGGCGAGTTCAGGATGGAGGACGTGATCCCGAACGAGGGCTGCGTCATCACCGTCTCCCATATGGGATTCATCAAGCGCACGCGCGTGGCCGACTACCGCTCCCAGCGGCGGGGCGGCAAGGGCATCATCGGGACGGAGACCTACGACGAGGACTTCGTGGAGCACCTCTTCACCGCCAGCACGCACGACTTCATCCTGTTCTTAACGAACACAGGCCAGTGCCACGCAAAGAAGGTCTACGACATCCCGGAGGGGACTCGCGCCTCCAAGGGAAAGTCCGTGTCGAGCTTCCTGCGCCTCGCAGAGGGAGAGAAGATCGCGGCCATGATCTGCGTGAAGGACTTCGTCGGGACGCTCCACCTGGTGATGGCCACCAAGGGGGGCGTGACGAAGAAGACCAACCTCGCCGACTACGCCAACGCGACGCGCGAGGGAGGGCTGCGCGGGATCAAGCTTGAGGAGGGCGACACGCTCCTGGGCTGCGTGCTGACGAGCGGCCAGAACGAGATCGTCCTCGTCAGCCACAAGGGGCAGGCCGTGCGCTTCGACGAGGGCGACCTGCGCGACCAGGGCCGCGACACCGTCGGCGTGACGGGAATGAGGTTCAAGATCGCCGGCGACCACGTGAAGGCGATCGAGGTCTGCAACCCGCAGGACCGCCTCCTCGTGGTGCGCGAGGACGGGATCGGCAAGCGCACGCCATTCGAGGACTACCGCCTGATAAGCCGCGGCGGCACGGGCGTCATCGCCATCGACCTGCCCGAGGACGGCTCGGTCAACGTGGCCGGCGCGCTCAGCGTGCGCGACGGCGGCGAGGTGATGCTGCTCACGGCCAAGGGCCAGAGCATCCGTACCCGGGTGAGCGAGATCCGGGAGACCGGCCGGGGGGCCAAGGGTGTGAAGCTTGTCACCCTCTCGGAGGGCGACCGGCTTCTCAGCATCGCCCGCATCGTCGAGACCGAGGAGGAGACGGGATCGGCCGCCGAGTCGCCCGCGCCCCAGGCCTAGCAGCTTGTCGGACTTAGGCCCTTTTTCATGTATTTCGCGAATTCCCGACCTTGACATCCTCCCGATCTAAGCGGCTGCTGCCGCTTTGATCGGGATTCCCGTCGGAGCTGGCCGCGCTTGCAGCCGCTTCCTCGGATGGGTTCGCAGTTCGTCGGCCGGGGTGACCCCCGAGCCTCCCTGCGCAGTCACGGCCTGTCCGGCCGCCAGGATGTTGAGCGCCGCATTGAGGTCGGCGTTGGTGTGATACCCGCAGGCTGCGCACTGGAATACCGCTTGGCTCTTGCGGTTGCCCTGTGCGCAGTGCTTGCACTGCGAGCATGTCTGGGAGGTGAAGGCAGGGTCCACGGCCACGAGGCGTGCGCCGGATCGCCCGCACTTGTAGGCAAGCATCCTTCGGAAATCGCTCAGGCCCTGGGCCAGCATGCGGCGGTTGAGCTGCGACTTCCTTCGCACGTTGCGACCAGGCTCCTCGATTGTGCCGGCGGCCGAGGCCGTCATGCGCCTCACACTGAGGTCCTCAATCACGATCGCTCCGTGGGTCGTTGCCAGCCTGGTTGAGAGCTTGTGGGCTGCATCGCGGCGGCGATTGGCCAGATGGCGCCGAAGCCTGGCGATGCACTCGATTGTTTGCCTGCGGCG
>PLXS01000034.1 GCA_003151515.1 Opitutaceae bacterium | reverse complement strand
CCCGACTCCTTCGCAAACGCGACTTTCCGGAGGTGCGCCGCAGGCTCTGGGGCAGCCATCTTTGGACCCCGAGCTACTATGCCGGCTCTTGCGGGGGAGCCAGCCGGAAGACCGTCAAACGCTACATCCAGGCCCAGAGGTTACCCGGGCCGACCGATCGGCGGCGCTAGACCCGGCCTAAGCTGCGCTTTGGCCGGGTTTGCGCGCCGTCGGAGATCATAACGGCCTTCGACGTCCCGCTCCTGCTCTCCCTGCAGCGCTTCGGGATGCGCCTCATCGAGGCGGTCGTCCTCGCCCTCATACTCACGATCGGGGCCTGCTACTACCTGGAGATATTCGTTCTGCCCCAGACCCACCCGAACTTCCCCGAGATGGCGCGGTGGCTCTTCACGCCCAACCTGAAGGCGTTCGTCGGCAGCGCGTATCTGGTCTACCTCGCGGTCGGCATAATCGGGGCCACGGTCATGCCGCACAACCTCTACCTTCACTCGGCGCTGGTGCAGACCCGCCGCCTCGGGAGGGATCCCGCGTCCCAGCGACGCTCGGTGCGCTATTACACGATCGACACGACCGTGGCCCTGTCCCTCGCGTTCTTCGTCAACGCCGCGATCCTGGTCCTCGCGGCCGTCGTCTTCTTCGGGCACGACAGGGTCACCCTCGCCTCCGGCCAGCAGGTTGCGTTCATCCCGGACTCGGACTGGATCCAGGTCGCCTACGTGACGCTCGCCCCTCTCGTCGGCAAGGCCGCGGCGAGCGTCCTCTTCGCGGTTGCGCTCCTGGCCAGCGGCCAGAGCAGCGCCATCACGGAGACCCTCGCGGGCCAGGTCGTCATGGAGGGTTTCATGCACTGGCGCATCCGGCCCTGGCTGCGGCGGATCATCAAGCGGCTGCGCGCCATCACCCCGGCGGTCGTGCTCATCGGCATGCGCGGCGACAACAGCATCACGGACCTGCTGACCCTGAGCCAGGTCGTCCTGGCGATACAGCTGCCGCTCGCGATGGTGCCGCCGCTCGTCTTTGCGGGGTCGAGGCGGCGGATGGGCGAAGGCAGGATAGGCCCGTTCCTCATGGCCGCGGGGTGGTCGTCATGCATCGTGATCACCGCCCTTGACCTGTACGGGCTGCCGGGCGCGATCCATGGTGCAGTGGCGGTCTTCATCGGGCCCTGACCGCGCGGCAGGCGCCTTGTGCTCACCGCGCCCGGACAGAATGCGGCCAGCGAATCGGGCCCGCTCGCTGGCTGTGGGCCCCCGCTTTTGCGAGCGCCGTCAGGCTATCCGCTCGCAGCCGGTTGCTTGCGCGGGGAAACGATCGATAGCAGAACGGGGAGGAATATCAACACCAGCGGCATCTGGAGCATCAGTCCGGATATTATCGCGATGGCGAGCGGCTGCTGCATCGCGGACCCGGCGCCAATCCCAAGGGCCAGCGGCGCGAGAGCAAGGATCGCGGCGAACGTCGTCATCGCAATCGGCCGCATCCGGTTGACGCCGGCTTCGATCAGCGCCTCGCGGGGATCGCGGGTCTCGGGGATCGAGACGAGCTCCGAGACGTAGAAGATCGCAACCTCGGTCGCGATGCCGACGATCATCGTCATCCCCATCATGGAGGATATGTTCAGCTCGGTCCGGGTGACCCACAATCCGATCGTGACGGCGGACAGCGCCAGGAGCGTGGTGCCGAGCATGGCCGCCGCGATGCGAAGGCTCTCGTAGAGGAAGAGGAGCAGGATGAACACAAGGGCGACAGCGCCGCCGAAGACAGCAAGGAGGCCGGCAAACGCGTCCTGCTGCTCGGCGTAGGTCCCGCCAAGGGAGGCATAGACTCCGGACGGCACCACTCCCGGATAGGCAAGCGCCGTCCGGACGTCCCGGATGGTCGAGCCGAGGTCCCGGCCGCTTATACGGCCCGTGACCGCGATCATTCGCTTGAGATCGTCGCGGTTGATCTGCGGCTGGCCGACCACGGACTTCACGGTCGCCACGCGCCGGACCGGGAAGAAATGTCCGTCCGGCGCGCGAATTCGCAGCTCGGCGACATCCTCGCCCGTGCACCTGTAACCAGCCGGAATCCAGGCGCGGATTCCTATCAGTTTCGGATCCCGCTCGATCTTCGTCGACGCAACAGAGCCCTCAACCAGCGCGTCGATGGCGTCGGTTACCGAGGTCGCGTCCATTCCCTCGAGCGCCGCCTTTGCGGCATCGACCGTGATCGTTAGGGCGTCGCCCGCCAGCACGACGCCAGACCTTACATCGACCACGCCGCGGATTCGGCCCATGGCCTCGACGACGCTCGCCGACGCAGAATCCAATTGGGACTCGTCGTCTGAGAAGAGTTTTATCTCGATCGGCTGCGGCACGGCGGTCAGGTCTCCGATCAGGTCCTCCATGAGCTGCGCCATCTCGATGTCGAGGCCCGGGACACGCCTCCCCACCCGTCCGCGCACCTCGTCAATCACCTTGTCGATCGCGCGCCGCGGCCGCGGCTTCAGCCTCACGAAGAAGTCGCCCTCGTTGGCCTCGGTCACGCCGCCGCCGAGCTGCGTGCCTGTCCGTCGCGAATAGGTATCAACCTCGGGAGTGCTCCGAAGGATTTCCTCCACCTGCCGCAGGAGCCTGTCGGTCTCCGTCAGTGACGTGCCTGGATCGGCCCGGTAGTCGATGATGAATCCGCCCTCGTCCATCGAGGGCATGAACCCGGAGCCGACATTGCGATAGCCGAGCCAAGCGACGACCAGAAGAGGCACGATGCCGACCAGGACAAGCCAGGGCTGCCCAAGCAGGCGGCGAAGGAACCTCGAATAGGCGTCGTGCACCCGTTGGGTGGTCCTTCCCCGCTCCTCCTGGCTTGCGTCCCTCTCGCCCAGGAACCGGTCCGCCATAATGGGGACGGCGAGCCATGCCACCAGGAAGGAGACCACAAGGCTCGCCGCCATTGTGAGGGAGAGGGCCTTGAAGAACGCACCCGTGACGCCGGAGAGAAAGGCCAGGGGCGCAAAGATGATGACTGTCGAAAGCGACGACGCGACAAGCGGGCGAGTGAACTCCGCTGCGGCGGAGAGGACGGTCCCCGTGTCGCGGCCCCTGTGCCCGCGCAGCCGGCGGATCACGTGCTCCACCATCACGATGGCATCGTCAATGATCAGCCCGACGGCGGCAGCCATGCCCCCGAGCGTCATTATGTTGAAGCTGCTGTGAATCACCTTCAGGAGCAGCACGGTGACTGCGAGGACGGCGGGCACGCACGCCATCGCGATCAGCGTCACCTTGCCATTGCGCAGGAACAGCATGAGCACGCCGCCCGCGAGGAAAATTCCGACAAGGACGGCGTCCCGAACGCTTCCCGCGGCCGCCATGATCAGCTGGCTCTGATCATACCAGTTGGCTATCCGGAGGCTCGGCGGCAGGCGGGATTCGAATTGGCGCATCTTCTCCCGAACGTCCCTTGCGATCTGCACCGTGTTCCCGTCGGGCTGCTGGTACACCTCGAGGATGACCGCGTCGCGCCCGTCGGCCGTGACCCGGATCCATTGCGGCACCGACGCGAGCTCGACCTTCGCGATGTCGGCTACCCGGAGGACGCCCGTCGGGCCCTTCTGCAGGATCGTGCGCCCGATCGCGTCCTCGTCCTGGAGGCGGTTGTCGACGACCACGAGGTAGAGCTTGTCGTGGTCCTCGAGGCGCCCCACGGCGCTGATCGCGTTGGCCCCCGACAGCGCCTTGCTGATGTCGGAAAGCGAGAGCCCGTGGGCCTCGAGGCGGGCAGGATCGACCAGAACGTGGTATTCAGCCTCCAGGCCGCCCTGGACCTTGACCCTCGCAACGCCCCTCACTGTGGATAGCAGCGGCCTGAGCTGATAGTACGCCACGTCCCTCAGGCGCACGGGCGACAGCCGGTCCGACGTCAAGCTGTAGGCAAGGCTGGGGAACACCGTAGGATCCATTCGCCTGACCTCGAAGGTCGTCCCGGGGGGCAGCGACCCAAGCACGCGGTTGACCGCGGACTCAACCTGGAGCATCGCCGCGATCATGTCGGCTCCCCAGTCGAAGTTCACCGAGATGTCGCAGCTGCCCCGGCTCGTCGTCGAGCGAACGCTGCGAAGGCCCGGCACCGAGCGAATGGCCTCCTCGATCGGAACCGTCACCTCGATCGCCATGCGCTCCGCCGGCCGGTCGCCCGCGTCGAGATTGATGACGATGCGAGGGAAGTCGGCGTGCGGGAAGAGGGCCACGGGCAGCGAGAAGGCCGCCACCAGGCCGCCCGCCACGAGGAGGCCGAGAACGCAGAGGACCGAGGTCCTGTGGGCCTGCGCCCAGGCGGTCGGGTTCACGGCGCCTATTCGGGTCTGGACCTGGAGTCGTCCGCGGAGGCCGGCTTGCCGGCGCCCGCCGAGACCTCCACGGCCATTCCGTCCTCGAGCTCGTAGTTTCCGAGGACGACGGCGGCGTCCCCGGCGTGGATGTCATTGGCGATCACCTCGGCATCATCGCCGGCGACGATGCCGAGCCCCACCGCGTGCCTGACGGCCTTGCCGTCCTTGACCGTGTAGAGCACCCAGTGGTCGCCCTCGGGCATCATTGCCGAGCGGGGGGCGACGAGCGCCGTCCTTTCGCTGACGTGGATCGCGCCCTGGACATGCTCGCCGGCGAACCACGCCATTCCTACCGGAAGGGTAACGCGCACATCGACGGCGCCCGAGACCGGGTCGACGGCCGCCCCGACCTCACGAACCGGGCCCACGGCGCCCGCGGCTGCGGGGCGATCGGCCGCCGAAACCTCCACCGACTGGCCCGCATGGACCCTTGGAGCGTCCGCCAGCTCGATCGCCAGGTGGGCCTCGAGCTGCGCCCTCCCGGCCACGGTGACAAGGGCGGCCCCCACGGGAACCACGGCGCCAGGCTGAACGTCCAGTTTCGTCACGACTCCCGCCTGCGGCGCCAGAATGCGCCCGTCTCCGGACTGGCCTCTGCCTTCGAGGCTCGCGAGCCTCGAGCGCGCGTCGGCTGCGGCCTGCTCCGCCACCGCGAGATCCTGGCTGATTGCCAGCTTGAGGTCAAAGCGCTGGCGCGTGCTTGCGAGGGTCTGCTCGGCCAGCTGGGCGGCGCTGCGGGCCGACGCCACCGCCAGCGCCGCGTCCGGCGTGGCGGCAACCTCCATGAGCAGGTCGCCCTCGGCGACCGTCGCGCCCTGGGAAATGGCGATCCGCGTGACGATGGAATCGTAGGCCAGCGCGACGGCCCGCGATCCCGACGGGCCGGGCTCGATTAGCCCGGCTGCCGGAAGCGACTCGATTATCGGGCCGACCCTTACGGCGGCCACCTGGACCTGGGCCACGGGCCTTTGCTCCCCTTCCTTGGCCTCCGGGCCACGTCTGAGCAGCAGCCATGCTCCCAGCCCGGCCATCGCCGCCAACGTCACTATTATGGGTCCTTTTTTCATGGGGGTCCGGGGTTGGGCTTCAGTCAAGGGAAGGCCTTCCTGTCGCGATTTCGAGGGCCACTTTCAGCTCCACCACCTCCTGTTGGAGGAGAATCTGGTCGATCTGACGTGCCGCCAGCGTCGCCCAGGCGTCGCGGTAGGCGAGCTCGTCCGCGTTGCGGCTCCTGAGGGCGATCTCGGTCGAAGCGACCAGCCTGCCCAGGTCGGGCAAGGAGGCCTCGACGGCCGCAAGCTGGGCCCGGGCGACGGACAGGCTGGCCAGCACCTGCGCGACCTGGGAGCGCGCCTCGGCAACGCGCTCGACGTACTCGTCGAAGAGCTGCTGGCGGGTCGCCTTCGCTATCGCGACCTGGCCCTGATTGCGGTCGAAGAGGGGCAGGTCCACCGTGACGCCGACGCCGCGCGTGTAGATGGGCGTCGTGTCGTTGGATTTGTTCAGGCTCAGTCCGATCTTTGGGAACTGCGCCAAGACGGCTGCATGCAGCGAATCCTGCTGGCTCTCATATCCAAACCGCAAGGCAACCAGGTCCAGCCTTCGGTCCTCCAGTCCGGTAAGGAGGGAATCGGCGTCCGGGACCGCGTCCCGGGCCGACGGCGAGGCCGCCGCGGCGTACCTGAGCGGGACCCGGGACGAAGGGGCCATGCCAAGGGCCAGGCTCAATGCAGCCCTCTCGGAACCCAGCTGCTGCTCGAGATCGTAGCGGGTGGCCTGCGCCTGGGTCCAGTTCTCGGCAGAGGTGGCAACGTCTGCCGACGTCCGCAGCCCGAGTGACGTTGCCTTCTTGGTCAGCGCATACGTGTCGGCGTGGGAGTCCTCGATCTCCCGCGCCAGCGCAACCCTGCGCTCAAGCGACAGGATGCGGAAGGCCCTAAGGCGCGAATCCTGCGCCGCTTGCCATTCCTGCCACGCAATCGAAAGGTCGACGGCCTTGGCCTCGGCCCTCGCGGCTGCGACCTGGTCGCGGTGCGTGAGCAGGGACGTGACCTCCCAACTCAGGCCCAGGGCCTTGGCCTCGACGACCGCGGGATCGTAGGTTCCGTGAGGCCAGTCCGCCGAGTACCCCAGCTGCGGGTTGGGCAGGATGCCCGCCTGGACAATCTGAGCCTGCGCCAATCCGCGCTGGTCGCGCAATGCGCGCAGCTCGGGGCTCGTGATGACCACCATGACGGCGACCTCGTCCGGGGTGAATCCGCCTCGGCCGTCTATGACCATCGGAGCCACGAGAGGGTGCCTGATCCGCGCCGCCTCCACCCTAACCGACTCCACGGCCTGCGTGCCAAGCGCGCGATCGACCGCCGCCCCGTCGATTGGCTTCGCCTCGTGGGTCGCGCAGCCCGTAAGAATCGCCGCAACCGCGGCAAGGGGCCTCGAGAGCCAGCCCGAGGCGTTGTTCTGGTATGGGTCGGATACCATGGGTCTATTGATCGTTGGGGATCCAGCTGAATTGAACCTTAATCTTAGAGCAATATTACCTTAATGCCCCAAGGCCGGTTTGCCCGACGATGTGCGCGCATCCCATCCCGGGCCAGCGCATGTCCGCAACGAGCGTCGTCCGCTCGAGTCCGCGCTCAAATCGCGGCCAGCAATAAACCTCAGGGGGTTGCCCCCGGGGCTGCTCGGCGGGCCTGAGACCGCCCATTCAAGGCTGAATGACTCCGACCATCCGGGTCCTCGGCGTCCCCTCGAGGCCCACGTTGTCCTCGGACTCAAGGATCAGCTGGTCGCCGGCGAAGCGAAGGTCGTAGGTCGTGACATAGGGCGTCTGGTAGCGGCAGAGCATGAGCGTGAAGGTGTCGTCGCTGCTCCACGCCCCGCAGGCCGCGATGGGAACCGGAGGCCCCCCCGAAAGCTCGCCCTTCACCCACTTGCTCCACCCGCACCCGAAGCGTGATTCGGAGTCTCCCATCCTTTCCGTGACCGTCATGGGCGAGCCGTCAGCGGAAACATCAAACTGGACCGCCTCGATGCCCGCCTTGTTCGCAGGGAAGACAAACCTCCTGCCGGAAACCCTGGCCGCAACCGGCGAGGACGCCTGGCCAGCCTGCGTCTTAAGGGTCAGGCCGGCGAGCCGCTGCACAAGCTTCTGGTCCGACTCGGGATCGGCGGGAAGCGCATGGTCGCTGAACGCCTGCAGCAGGCTGTCCCACACGACATTGAGCTCCCCCTGCAGGTCCTTGGACGCCCCTGTCACGGCAAGCACCGCGTCGTACTGGGGCATGACGAGGCAGTACTGCCCGAATGCCCCGTCGCCCCTGTAGAACCCGTGCGTGCAGCGCCAGAACTGGTAGCCGTAGCCCTGGTCCCAGTCGCTGTCGGCGCTCCCGCCGTTCGCCGTCTGGAGCGACGTCGCGGCGCTCACCCAGTCGGCGGGGACCAGCTGGCGTCCGTTCCACTCGCCCTTCAGCAGGTAGAGCTGCCCGAACTTCGCGATGTCCTCGGTGCGGATGCTCAAGCCGAATCCGCCCATGGAGATGCCCTGGGCGCTGGCCTCCCACGTCGGGTTCGCGATGCCCAGGGGCTCGAAGAGGCGCGGGCGCAGATACTCCAGGACGCTCTGGCCGGTCGCCTTCTGTACGATGGCCGAGAGCATGTATGTCGCCGCCGTGTTGTACACGAAGTGCGTGCCCGGCTTGTCGGGCACGGGAAGCTCGAGGAACACGCGCACAAGGTCCTTGCCCGACTGGAAGGGGAACGTCCTCAGGTCCTCGTCGCGCTGGCCGGTCGACATCCGCAGCAGGTCGCGAACCCTCATGAGGGTGAGGTTCCTGCAGGGGGCAGCCGGCGCCTCGTCGGGGAAGAACTTGAGCACGGGATCGTAGACGCTCAGCTTGCCCTCCCCCACCGCGATGCCCACCGCGGTCGACGTGAAGCTCTTGCTGAGCGAGTAGAGCATGTGCGGCTCCTGCGCCGCGTAGGGCCCCCACCATCCCTCGGCGACGACCCTGCCGTGGCGCACAAGCATGAAGCTGTGCAGCGCGTCTATCCTCTGCTCGGCCGCCTGCACGAAACCGAGGAGCGCGGCCGAGGAGACACCCTGCTCCTCGGGCGTGCTGCGGGGCAGGCTCTGCGGGGCGTCCCCGGCGGCCCCGGGGGCGGCCGTGGCCGCGGCCAGGATGAGAATGGATGCAAGCGTTCGGTTGAGCTTCATGGGGGTTTGAAAGGCTGGGCCGCTTCGGGTCGTCCGCCTAAGCTGGCCGTCGCCAGAATGTTGGACGCCCCCCGCCCGAAATCAAGTGCCCGGGGGCCTAGTGGCTGGACGCGGCGGCGAGGCCCCTTGCAAACGCTTCATCAGCCGGGTCCAAATTCAGGGCGGCGCGGTACTGCTCCAGCGCCTCCTCCCGCCGGCCGGTTCGCAGCAGCAGGTTCGCGAGCACGAAGCGCGACATCGCGTCGCCGGGGAAGTCGCGCACGATCCCCTTGAGGGAAACGCGGGCCTCCTGCGTCCTGCCCTGGGCCTCCATGACCAGGCACGAGCCCATGAGGGAGAAGGGGTTGCCCGGCGACAGAAGACTCGCCGTGTTGAACTCCGCCTGCGCCCCGTCCAGGTCGCGCTGCGCCAGCCGCGCGACACCGTAGCGGTTGTGGTCCGACACGCAGCGGTCGAGCCCGTAGAGCGCCGTGAAGGCGCACGAGAAGGCCAGGGCCGCCGCCCAGGCGCAGCGCAGCGCGGTGCGCGGGGCTCCCGAGGGGCGCGACTCGATGGCGACGATCCCAAAGCAGGCCAGCAGGGCCAGGGCGGGGGCGAACTCGAACTGGTAGCGCGAGCACGTCCCGAAGAAGAACGACAGGAGACAGAACGAGCTCAAGGCCACCCAGGCCGCGGCGGCGGCGATCTGAGCCAGGCGGCGGCCCGCACCCCACGAGCGGACAGCCACCGGCACGGCGAGCGCGGCCCACAGGACGGGTGCGTACAGCAAGAGCCCCGAGATCTGCTCCACGCCCCCGTGGCCGGGCGGCAGCATCTCGCGGATCTGCGAGAGCGGGGGCTCGTGGGCGAAGGGGAACGGCGCCGACCAGCGCACCGGCTGCAGCAGGTAGAGCCAGAGGTTCGGCCGCACGTAGCTTGCGCTGAAGGTGTGGAGCCTCTCCACGTAGACGCTCGCCATCTGGTAGTGCTGGCCAAAGTCGAGGGCGCTGCCGAAGCGCAGCGCGTTGTACGCCCCGACGGCCGCCCCGCACAGGCCGATCGGAACGACGGCCGCGGCCCAGTCCCGGGCCCGCTGGCGCGCCCCGGCCGCGACCAGCGGAACCAGGAGCACGGCCGCGTTCACAAGGGCCGTGGGGCGCGACGCGAAGGCCACGCCCAGGGCGGCGCTCGCTGCGGCGATCCACCATGCCGCGCGCGCCCCGCCGGACATGGCCTGCCAGAGGCACCTCAGGGCGACGGAGACCATGAGGTAGGCCGCCGCGATCGGGATCTCCCACACGTCGGCGCGCGCCGTGAGGAGCGGCCCGTAGGAGGCGAACCCCAGGACAAGAAGGCAGGCCGCGTCGGCCCACGGGGGCGCCTGCGGGAACACCGACCGGCACACCGCGCGAACGAGCGAGAGGTTCACGAGGACCCCGGCCGAGCAGAACAGGACGACCGCCGCCCAGTGGGGCATCCAGCCGCCGGTCAGCAGGTGCCAAGGGATGAAGACCAGGAGCGCCGGGGCCGCGCCGAAGTAGAGGTAGAGCCGGCCCCTGTAGTAGCTGAAGTCGTGCAGGCGGTACCTGGGGTCGTCGCGGAACGGGCTGTTCGCGCCGGGGTCGTAGGGGTCCCTGAGCGCCTCGAGCCCGGGCGGCACATCCCTGGCGACATAGAGGTGCCCGGAGAGCAGGCCGCGAGCGAGCAGGTTGTACGGCGCCTCCCGCGGCTCGGGGTTGCCGCGGTCGGTGACGCCCATCCCCCCGAGGAAGAGGTAGACCGCGAATACGGCGATGAACGCGGCTGAGGCTAGCCGGAATCCCATGCTGCGACCCAGTCATGCCCGGGTTGCCCCCGGGCGCAATCCTGCTCGCGGCGGCGGTGATGCCCTAAATTGGACCCATTTTCGTACAGTGCGCGTCAAACGGCCCCTAGCGATAGTCGTGCGACGCCTGCGCTGGGAACCCCAGGTCGGGCATGCCCGTTATCTCCTCCGCCATGACATGGATCACCCCCTGCTCGTTCTGCAGGCGGCCGGTGATCAGGAGCGCGGGCTCCATGTTGATGGCGAGCCTGCACTCCTCGAAGAGGCGCGGGCGCACGATCGCGTTCGCGAACCCCGTCTCGTCCTCGAGCGTGATGAAGCAGAAGCCCTTCGCGGTACCCGGCCTCTGGCGGGTGATGACCGACCCGCAGATCCTCACGCGCCCCCCCGGCCTCGCGTCCCTCAGGGCGGCGGCGGTTGTGACGCCCTGCAGCATGGGCCGGGCGAGCCTCATCGGGTGGGCCCCGGCCGTGAGCGACAGGTGCTCGTAGTCGGCGCGCTGGCGCTCGAGGAGCGTCATGCGCTCGAGCGGCGAGAGGGCCTCCTCTCCCTCCTGCCCCGCGCCCCGCAGCAGCTCGTCATTGTCGTGGAACGCATCCGCCGCCCACAGCGCCGACCTGCGGTCGCCCGCGAGCGCGTTCAGGGCCCCCGCCCCGGCCAGCACGCGGCGCTCGGCGGGGCTGAAGCGGGCGCGGCGCAGGAAGTCGGCAAGGGAGTCGAACGGCCGCAGCCGGCGCTCGGCCAGCATCGAGTCGACGGCTTGCGCGCGCACTCCGCGCAGGGACCCTAGCCCCAGGCGCACGGCCGCGTCCGACTCAACGCGGCAGCGCGCGTCCGAGCAGAGGACGCACACCGGCAGGAATGTTATCCCGTGGCGGCGGCCGTCCTGCACGAGGCTCGCCGGGGAGTAGAACCCCATCGGCTGGCAGTTGAGCAGCGACGCGTAGAAGGCCGCCGGATGGTGGACCTTGATCCACGCGCTCGCGTAGGCGATAAGGGCGAAGCTGATCGCATGCGACTCGGGGAAGCCGTAGAGCGCGAACGAGGCGAGCGACTTGATCAGGTAGGCGATGGCGGGCTCGCTCACGGCATTCCTCCTGAAGGCGCCCTCGAGCTTGCCCTTCATCCGCTCGAGGCGCTCCTGGGAGCGCGTGAAGCCTATCGCTCTGCGCAGCTCGTCGGCCTCGGCCGCGCTGAAGCCCCCCAGCTCCATCGCGAGCCGCAGGATCTGCTCCTGGAAGAGAACGACCCCGAGCGTCCTCTCGAGTATGGGCCTCGCCCGCTCGTCGGGGTAGGTCACGGGCTCGGCGCCGCTTCGCCTCTTCAGGTACGGGTTCACGGCGTCGCCCTGGATCGGGCCGGGCCGGATGATCGCCACCTCGACCGCGAGGTCGTAGAAGTTCTGCGGCTTCATCCGCGGCAGGGTCGACATCTGGGCGCGGCTCTCGACCTGGAAGACCCCGACCGTGTCGGCCTCCTGCATCATCCGAAAGACCGCGGGGTCGTCCTTGGGCAGGCGCGCCAGGTCGACCGGCCGGCCCCGCTGGGCGCAAATGTCCACCGCGTCCTGGAGGGCGGCCATCATCCCCAGGCCCAGCAGGTCCACCTTCAGCAGCCCCATGTCCTCGATGTCGCTCTTGTCCCACTGCAGGACCGAGCGCCCCGGCATCCGTGCGTTCTCAAGCGGCACGAACTGGTCCAGGCCCCCGGCGCTCAAGACCATCCCGCCCGAGTGCTGGCCCAGGTGGCGCGGCAGGCCGCGCACCCGCCGGCAGGTGTCAAGGAGGGCCGCAAGCCTCGGGTGCGAGCCCGAGACCCCGGCCATGCGCAGCTGCTCGCCCAGCTCGAGGGTCTGGGGCAGGTCCCCCCCGTGGAATAGGCTCGAGAACCGGTCGAGGGCGTCGTCGGCGAACCCGAGCACCTTGCCCACCTCGCGCATCGTGCTCTTTCCCCGGTAGGTGATCACGTTCGCGGTCATCGCCGCGCCCCTGCGCCCGTACCTGCGGTACACCTCCTGGATCAGCTCCTCGCGGCGCTCGCCGCTCGGCAGGTCCAGGTCGATGTCGGGCCAGTCCGTGCGGCCCTCGGACAGGAACCTCTCGAAGAGCAGCTTGCTCTCGATCGGGTCCACCGCGGTGATCCCCAGGGCGTAGCATACGGCGCTGTTCGCGGCGCTCCCCCTGCCCTGGACCAGGGAGCCGCGCTCCCGCGCGAACGAGCACAGGTCCCAGACGATGAGGAAGTACCCGCTGAACCCGAGCTTCGCTATGAGGGCGAGCTCGCGCTCGAGCTGGCGGCGCACCTGCCCGACCACGCTGCCGTAGCGCTGCTGCGCCCCGAAGAGCGTCATCTTCCTCAGGAACGAGTCCTGGGTCTCCCCGGCGGGGACGGGGTGGTCCGGGAACCGGTAGCCTAGGTTCGCGAGCGTGAACTCCAGCCCCGCAGCGAGCCTTTCCGTGTTCTCGACGGCCTCCGGCAGGTCCGCGAAGAGCTCGCCCATCGCCCGGGCCCCCTTCAGGTGCCTCTCCGCGTTGGGGGCGAGGCGCCGGCCGGCGGCGTCCAGCGTCGTGTGGTGGCGAAGGCACGTGAACACGTCGACGACGGCGCGGGCCTGCGGGTCCGCGTGCAGGACGCCGTTCGTCGCGAGGAGAGGCAGGCCCGCGGCCCGCGCCCAGTCGACGAGGAACCGGTTGCACCTCTCCTCGCCGGCGACCAGGTGGCGCTGGACCTCGACGTGCAGCCGGCCGCGCCCGAAGATTGACGCGAGCCTCGCCCCGGCCTCGGCCGCCGCGGCCGGCCCGCGCTCGGACCAAGCCCGGCGCACCGGGCCCTCCTCGTCCCCCGTCAGGGCGACCAGGCCGTCCGCCGCCCCGGCGAGCTCGCCCCAGGCGACGCGCCCCTCACCCTTCTCGGCCCTCAGGTGCGCCGTGGTCAGCAGCCCGCAGAGCGCGCGGTAGCCGGCGCGCGTCTGCACGAGGACGGGCACGACGACGCCGTCCTCCATGGTCAGCTCGCAGCCGACCAGGGCGCGCACGCCGCACTCCCTGCCGGACATGTGCAACCTGACCGTGCCGTAGAGGCCGTCTCGGTCGCACAGCGCCAGGGCCGGCATCTCCAGGCGCGCGGCCTCGGCGGCAAGGGCCTCCGGCAGGGACCCGCCCCGCAGGAACGAGAAGGCGCTTCGCGCGTGGAGCTCGACGTACGGCATGGGTCGAAAGCGGCCCTAGTCGAGCATCCCCTCGACGCACCACGTGTCCCCGCTGCGCGCAAGCTGGTAGACCCCGCCCGCGGCGAGCTCGACCTGCCAGGTCTCGACCTCCCACGCCTCGGGCCCCCACCAGCCGCCCGAGGAGCGCCAGGGGCCGGCGGCGGCGAGCACCCGGCCCCCAAGCCGCCCCCCCTCGAGCGAGGCGGGCGAGCCCGCCTCGCAGGCGACGCGCACGGGCCAGGGCGGCCGGAACCTCCTCAGGGTCGGCCCGCAGGGCGGGTGCACCGGCGCCGCCCCGCACGGGGCCACGGTCTCGGCGGGCCTCTCCAGGGTGAACGCGTCGGGCCGGTGCGTGTCGGCCGGCAGCGGCGTGCCGACGCGGCCGTCGCCCACGACCGCGGCAACGCGCGCCAGGTTCTCCCAGAACGACGCCGGATCGCGCAGGCCCGTGTCGAACAGGCCCTCCTGCTTCTGCGGCGGGCGCGCCGGGGCGGCGACCAGCCGCACGCCTGCGACCCGGGCGTCGGTGCGCACCGTGGCAAGGTGGTCCCCGAGCACGCGCAGCCAGCCGTCCACGTCCGCGCAGGGCTCGGGCAGGCGGAACTCGCGGCGGTGATCGCCGCCGTCCTCGAGCAGCAGCGTGAGGGAGAGCCTCTCGGCGACCAGGGCCGCCCCGCGCAGCTCGAGCGCGACCCTCTCCGCGTAGCGGCGCAGCTTGAAGAACAGCGGCTCGATCGACTCGACCGGCGGCTCGTAGGCCCACTGCGCCGCGAAGCTTCGCGCCGGCTCGACATGGCGCAGGACGCGGGTCGCCTGCCCCGCGGCGCGCTCCCAGAGCAGCACGCCATCCGCACCCAGCCGCCGGCCGACCTCGGCCTTGGGAAGGGCGGTCAGCGCCCCGAGCGTCGCTATCCCCCAGCCCCGCAGGATCTCGCCCTGCGCGGGCGTCGGCTCGGCGAAGTCGACGGGAAGCGGGGCCAGGAAGGCCGCCGCGTCGGCCACGACGAGGACGGGCTCGGCGCACCTCGCCGCATACGAGGCGAGAAGCGGGGTGTCGCCGGCCCCGATCCGCGCCGGCAGCCCGGCGGCCGCGAGCTCGGCCGCGCGCAGGCGCATGAGCGCCTGCGTGCGCGCGGGCTCCGCCCCGCGCAGGTCGACGGTGCAGCACCCGGCGCGCGTCGACTCGACGCGCGGCGAGAGCGTGAACGCCGCGGCGACAAGGAGCCTGTGGGACTCGGTCTCCGCCTCCGGGTCGCGCGTGCGCAGGACGATGCCGGGGCACCGGGACATCGCGAGCGTGGCCGCGAGGCCCCGCAGGACCCCATGCGCCTCCGGCGACGCCTCGGTGACGCGGGCCCTGCTGCCATCGCCCGCGACCAGCGCCACGGCGCGGCCGCCAAGCGAGGGATCGCCCCTGCGAAGCGCGTGCAGGGCGAAGTCGGGGACCGCGAGGACCGCGTACCTCACCCCGCCATCTCCCCCGAGGCGCCGCCCAGGCCGCGCTCCGTCCTGACGGCCAGCCGGGCGGCGACGTCCTCCCGCGGAAGGCCGGCGTCCCCGAGCGACAGCGGCGCGTGCAGGACGAGCCTGCACGGGACGGCGGGCACGAGCGCCAGCGTCGTCTGCACGAGGACGGCCGCCGGCGCGCCCTCCGCCGCCCGCTGCAGGCGGTACCAGACGGACGGCGGGGTCCTGCGGAGCACGCGCTCCGCGCACCCGCGCAGGTCGACGACCAGCGCGGCGTAGTTGCCGTCGCGCACCAGTATGTCCGCGGCGGCAAGGGCCTGCTCGGGCCCGCTGCAGCGCACCCACACGAGGTGGCGCAGCATCCCGGCCGGGACCGCCCCGGGGTCGAAGCCGTCGGCCCCGTCCACAAGCGCCATGCGCTGCCGGGCGGCCTGGGTGGCGCCGAGCAGCCCCGCGATCACCGTCTGGCCGCCCCCGCTGGGGACCGCCGAGACGAGCTCCGTCAGGCGCCCCGCGGGCAGCCCCCCGCCGAGCGCCTCATCGACCGGCCCGACCGCGGCGGCGACGCAGCCCCAGGGCTGGCGCCTCCTTTCCGGGAAGCGCGCGGAGATGAGCGCCCGCAGCGCGGAGACGGTTTGTGACGGGTCGGCCACCGGCAGTCATTGTTCAGCGGTTCGCGCCTTCCCGGCGGATCAGCCCCACCAGGACGCCCTGCGACTCAAGCCGGCGCTCGGGCACGATGTCCCTGTAGCGCCTGTTGGCGGCCCGCAGCACGGGGCGCCCCCGCAGGTGCACGAGCCTCTTGAGGGTCGTGGTGGTTTCGTCGACGAGCGCGGCGATGATGTCGCCCTCGCGGGGCTCGCGCCTCTCGAGGACGGCCAGGTCGCCGTCCATGATGTGGGCGTCGATCATCGAGTCGCCGTGCACCCGAAGGGCCCACACTTGGCTCGGGCCGGGCCTGCGCACCCCGAAGATTGCGGGGTTGACCGAGATCGTCTCGTCGGGAACCTGCTCCTGCATGGCCGGCAGGCCGGCGGGAATCGTGCCGAAGACGGGGATCTCGAAGAGGTGGGCCTGCACGGCCGAGGCCTTCAGGCCCCACGTCCTGCCGGCCAGCTGCTCGATCTGGCCCTTGTTGGCCAGTGCGCGCAGGTGGCCGATGACGGTCGACTGGCTCGAGAGGCGGAATTTGCGCTGGATCTCCCGGGAGGACGGGGGCACCCCGTTGCCCCGCTGGAAATCGCGGATGAAGTCGAGTATCTGCTCTTGGCGCTCGGTAAGCATGGGTTTAGTGGTCAGAGCACACGGACAGCTCGTTGCCGCTGGGCTCGGTGAAGTGGAACCGGCGCCCGCCCGGGTAGGAGAATATCTCCTGCGTCACCCTGCCGCCGTGCTCCACGACGCTGGCCAGGGCCTCCTCGAGGCGCGGGTGGAAGATGACGACCAGCGCGCTGCCCTTCGCCGCCAAGGCGCGCTTGTCGGAGCGGGCAAAGCCCCCGGCCATCTGCCCGTCGACGAACGACGTGTAGTCGGGGCCGTAGTCCGTGAATGACCATCCGAAGGTTTTCTCAAAGAAGGCCCTCGTCTTCTCGAGGTCTATGGCGTGGAACTCGACGTAGCATATCCTGTTTGTCTGGTCCATGAGGGGATGGGGGTCCTAGGCTAAGCGTTCAATTGAATGGCGTTCATTTGAACGCTATTTTGGCAGAAGGCAAGCCCCTTAAACGGCGTCATGCCGCGCCACCGGGGCGCGGCGGCCGCCTGTTCGCCGGCATACCCGAGCCTTTCCCTGCTTCGCGCAGACCTTTTCAGGGTTCAAATCATTCCGCCTGGGCGTATCTCGGGAACCTCTCCTGCACCGCCTTCAGCGCAGCCCCCGCGTTCGCGATCAGGCCGGGATCTATCCGGATTTGGTCAATGATCTGGTCCATTCGCTTCTCGGCCTTCAGGCGCGTCTCCGCGCCAAGGGGCGTGAGGGAGACATGCCAGGTGCGCGCATCCGAGCGCCTGCGCTTGATGAGGCCCTTCTTCTGCAGCTGCTTCACTTGGAATGTTACGCTCGAGGCGGCGACGATGATCTGGTCGCTGATTTCCCTCTGCGAAAGGGGGCCCTCCTTCAGCACGTTTAGGATATTGAAGGTCATCGGGGTCAGGCCGAACGGCTTCAGGATTCTGGTCCCTGCGGCCTCGATTGTCCCCGCTACGGCGATGATTTGATAGATGAGTGCCTTCATGCGTTGTTTTCGATCACGACTCTCAGGAGCGGGCTGGCCAGCTCGCTGGCGGGCGTGATGGTCGTTCTCTGCCATGGAATAAACCCAAGAAACCAGGCGCGCCAGAACTGCAGCGGCGCGCCGGGATTCCTGTGCAGCAGCTGGTCGAACGTCTCGACCTCGCCGATCGATTGGCGGGTGGCCTCGTAGACGGCATCGTGCACGAATTTGGAGCAGAATGTCTTTTTGGATTCGAGGTCGAAGCCGAGCGAATAGGGCTTCCTCAACTGTGAGTCGGCGAACATCAGGATCGCATGTTTCTGCTTCTCGGTGGGTTCGGTCTTGAGGCGTCGAATCGAGAATTTCTGGCCTTCCGATCGGTCGAGAAACCTCCGAAGGGGGGTCTTTCGGACGAACGGTACGCCGCTTTCCGCCACGATCCAATCGCCGTTTTCATAGTCGACGATTATTCCGACATGGGAGGTCCAGCTCTGCGTCGTGTCGGCCACCCGGCTGAATATCGGGCCTGCGATCCGCACAAAGACGATGTCCCCCGCTTCGGGCTTGCTGGCGACGACCGCGCTGTAGGTGTGTTCATCGAGGTTGCCGCGGGCGGGAAGGCAGAGGGTGGCGAATAGCAGTCCGCCCGTAAGGCATGAGTGAATCTTGGGGTGCACGGGGATAATTAGAAATAAAATGCTTGCAATTACAACAATTAGTTATCATAGTGTCTGCGTTAGATTGATAATAAATAACTTATAAATTACATCTCGCATTTGGCAGCACGCAATTGATCTAAGGCCGGCCCCGGAATCGGGATCCCGGCGACTTCAAACACCACCACCCCAAATGAAAACGACTCCCCGCGTCCTTGACAGGCTGCTGTTCGCCACCGTCGGTCCAAGAGACTGGATCTCCAACCTCTTCTCGTGGCGCTATTCGACGTTCCTTTGGGGCTTTTCGATGATGCAGCCCCGGCTGATGGCAAAGTCGGGCGAGCTGCGTTCGCGCCGCGCGCTCTACCGCGCCGCGAAGCGGGTTCCTGCGTACGCATTGCACCTGCTCCAGTCTCCGGGCGGCGGCCTTGAGTTCCCGGAGACCGACAAGGAGAGCTACATCAAGGCGCACGCGCCGGAAGCCCGCTGCCGCTTCGGGCGCCTTCCAATGGCGAGGACAATGATAGACGAGTCCTCGGGGAGCACCGGGACACCCTACAACTGGGTGCGCAGCAGAAGGGAGCGTATCGAGTCGCAGAGGTTCATCTCCTACTTTGCAAAGTACTGCTACGGCACCGAGGGGAGGATAACCATCAACGCCTTCTCGATGGGCGCCTGGGCGACGGGAATCAACATGGGCCAGGCCATGGAGGCCAACGGCATCGTGAAAAACACGGGGCCCGATCTGGCCAAGATCCTGGGCACGCTGCGCTTCTTCGGGCCAAGGTACCCGTACCTGATTCTCGGCTACCCGCCCTTCCTGAAGCATTTCATCGATGTCGCGGAGCAGGAGGGGTTCCCGTTCGAGCAGTATCGCCTGGACGCCCTGGTCGGGGGCGAGGGCATGTCCGAGGGTTTGCGCGACTACCTGCTCAAGCGTTTTCGGCGGGTCTTCAGCGGCTACGGGGCCACCGACGTGGAGATCGGCATCGCGGGCGAGACGCCCCTCGCGGTCGCCGTCCGCCGCCTGGCGTGGAAGGATCCCAAGGTGAAGCTGGCCCTTTTCGGCCCCGATTCGCGCCTTCCCATGCTCTTCCAGTACAACCCGCTCATGCACCACATCGAGGTGAACCGGGACCGCGAGCTGCTGTTCACGATCAACCGCGATTCGGTCCTCTCGCCCCGTATCCGCTACAATGTCCACGACGAGGGCGGCGTGGCGCGGTACGACTGCCTAGAGGCCACGCTGCGCGCCCTGGGCCACAATTTGAGGGATCTTGTGCCCGGGTCCGCGCGCCTGCTCCGCCTGCCCTTTCTTTGGATCTACGGCCGCAGGGACAGCACGATCAGCGTCATGGGTGCGAACATTTACCCCGAGGACCTGGAGCAATGCCTCTATTGCGAGCCGGAGCTCGCACGCATCACGCGCTCGTTCTGCCTGTCACTGAGCGAGAAGGGCGCGCAGGTGCGCCCCTGCTTCCTTTTTGAGATCGAAGCTGAGCCCACCGAGCAGCTGGTCAATCAGTTCGCCGGGGCCATGGTCACCCGCCTTGCCGCGCTCAATGCGGACTTCCGCGAGGCCCTGCACGAATACGCCCAGACGCTGCAGCCCGAGATCAGGCTCTATCGGGTCGGCGAGGGTCCGTTTGCCGCAAACTCCGGCCGGATCAAGCAAATGCGGCTGATGCGCCAGGACGCGCCCTAGCCTTGGAAGAAACCCCGGGGGGGAGCCGTTTCGGGAAACGAGGTCCCCAATGCTGCCGTGCGCGTCATCCTGCGGGGCCCGCAGGGTGGTGCTCCAAGGGCTGACCTCCGCCGGAGCTGGCCTCCCCGTCCGGGCCCGCGGTCCGCCGTTATTTCTGTAACAATGGACGCCAATGCGATGTTATCCGAAACCAGCCCCGGGGGGCCGCCGATTGAATGAGATCCTGCAAGACTTGAAGTTCGGGCTCAGGAACCTCCTGAAGAGCCCCGGGTTCGCGCTCATTGCGCTGTCGACCATCGGCGTCGCGATCGGCGCGAACGCCGCGATTTTCAGCTTCGTGGACGGCATCCTGCTCAAGAGGCTCCCGTACGAGGAGCCGGACAGGATCGTGCGCGTCCTCGAGAAGCCGCCCGGCGGGGGAAGGAACGGCATCTCGACGCTCAACTACCTGAACTGGGCGAGCCAGAACACGGTGTTTCAATACATCGCGGGGCAGTCCTGGGGGACCGCATCCCTGACGGGTGTCGAGAACCCGGTGCAGATCCCGTGCGAGCAGGTGTCGGTGCATTTCTGGGACATCTTCGGGGTAAGCCCCGCCCTGGGTAGGAACTTCGTCGACGGCGAGGACCAGCTGGGCAGGGAGCACGTGGCCGTGATCAACAACGCGTTCTGGGTCTCCCAGTTCGCGTCCGACCCCAAGGTCCTCGGCCGGGTCATGATACTCGACGGCGAGCCCTACACCATCGTGGGCGTCCTGCCCCCGGGAAGGACCGACCTGACGGCGACGAAGATCTGGAGGCCCCTCGCCTTCCCGAAGGGAAACATGACCCGCGACTTCCACTGGTTCGGCGCGTGGGCGCGGCTCAAGCCGGGCGTGAGCCTCCAGCAGGCGCAGACGCAGATGGACGCCCTCGCGATACGCATCGCGCACGACTACCCAAAGTCGAACAAGGGCTGGGGCATCGGGCTCGACACCTTCCCCTCCGTCACGGTGAACCCGTACCTGAGGACCTCGGTGCTCGTCCTCATGGGGGCCGTGGGGATGGTGCTCCTGATCGGGTGCGCGAACCTCGCCAACCTGACGCTGGCGCGCGGGGTCTCGCGGCAGCGGGAGGTCGCCATCCGGGCCGCGCTCGGCGCAGGCCGCTGGCGGCTGATGCGCCAGTTCCTGACCGAGAGCCTGCTTCTCTCCCTTGGCGGGGGCGCCCTGGGCGTCTTCGTGGCCTATGCAGGGCTCGCGGCCCTCAAGGCGACCATGCCCGACGGCACGCTTCCGCCCAATGTCCAGGTGGAGATGGACGCGAGGGTGCTTCTGTTCGTCCTGGGGCTGTCGCTCCTGACCGGGGTCCTCTTCGGGATCGTGCCGGCCCTCAAGGCGACCCGCGGCGACCTCGCTGAGTCGATAAAGGAGGGCGCCCTCGGCATGAGCTCGGGCTCCTCAAGCCACGTATTCCGCGGGGCCCTGGTCGTGGCGGAGGTGGCCCTGGCCTTCGTCCTGCTGGCCGGGGCGGGGCTGCTCATCCGAAGCTTCCTGCTGATGCAGGTGGTGGAGACCGGCTTCGACTCGACCGGGGTCGTCACCGCCTACCTGCCGATAGCGCCCACGAAGTTCCACACGGCCGAGGAGTTCAAGGCCTACATGCACCGGATCACCGACGCCGTCGGCGCCGTTCCCGGCGTGCGCGACGTGGCGGTCACCTCGGCGCTCCCGATGCAGGGCTGGGGCTACGGCATGCCCTTCCAAATCGAGGGGGCCAAGAATGTCGACGTGGCCAATAGGCCGGACTGCTTCTTCAAGATGGTGGGGCCGACCTACTTCCGCGCGCTGGGGATCCGGCTCGTGAAGGGCAGGCTCTTAAGCGAGCGCGACGTCAAGGGGGCGCCGCCCGCCGCCGTGATCAACGAGACCATGGCCAAGAAGTTCTTCCCGAACAAGAACCCGATCGGCGAGCGCATCCGAATAGAGGAGATCGCGTTTGCCGAGACGAAGCTCGGCCCGGAGATCCCCTGGGAGGTCGTCGGCGTCATCGCCGACGAGAAGATCGGCGGCCTGGGCCAGAGCAACGACTACAGCCCCGGCGTCTACGTGACCTACGAGCAGAGCCCGCAGACCGGCCAGGCGATCGTCGTTCGGGGCAAGACGGAGTCGCCCCTGCTGCAGAAGTCGATCCGAAGCGCCATCCACGGGGTCAACCCGGACCAGATCGTCGACAGCATGAAGACGCTTGAGCAGATCAAGCACGAGTCCGTCGGCTACGACCGGTTCCGGACCTCGCTGATGGGGATCTTCGCCGGCGTCGCGCTCGTCCTCGCCGCGATCGGCCTCTACGGGGTCATCTCCTATTCGGTCCTGCAGCGCACGCGCGAGATCGGGATCCGCTCGGTCCTGGGCGCGAGCCCCGCCAGCATTCTCGGGCTCGTCCTCCGGAGCGGGCTCATGCTGACGGCGACGGGGCTCGTCATCGGAATGGGCGCCTCGTTCGGCCTGGCCCAGTTCCTGTCGTCCATGCTGTTCAACGTGGGCAAGTACGATCCGGTCACCTTCTCGGCGGTCGCCGCGCTCCTGCTGCTCATCGCGGCGGCCGCATGCCTGCTTCCCGCGCGCCGGGCCATGCGGGTGGACCCCATGGTGGCCCTGCGGTACGAGTGACGGCAGGGCGCATGGGACCGGGATGGCGCAGAAGATGGCAGCAGCCTTGAACGGACTCTCCCCGGCGCACCGGGCGAAGGCGGCCATCTTCGCCAACAATTTTGGCGACGCGGCCGCGATAGACTTCTACGGGGGCCCCTGGGCCTTCCAAGGGCGGTCTGCCCCCACCAGAGCAACTGGCTTCGGAATCCCGGGAGGGCGCCGGCGGGGACGTCCTCCTGGTCCTCGGGAGCGACGGGAAGGGGGACCGCGAGCACTTTGCCTCGGTCGAGCCCGCGGGGCGCAGCCGTCGGGCCCAACGCCGCAGGTGATGGGGTCTTCACCTAGTTCACAGGACCTTGGCGGGCTGAAGCGTCCCTTTGGTGGTCTAATGTCCCCAATGACACAGCCCATAAACTATCTGCTTCGCACTCCAGGCGCCTCGATTCGGCTCGCCGGGGGGCTTGGCCTTCTCTCCCTTGCGGGGTTCTCAACCCCTTCCGCACCAGCCTCTCCGGCTCTGGCCGGCATCTCCATAGAAGTCGCGATCCCGGTGGTCGAGGCGCCGCCGCCCCCTCCGCGCCATGAGGTGGTGATCGGTGTCAGTCCCGGCCCTGATTTCCTGTGGGTGGGCGGCTACTGGGACGGAACTCCCGGGCATTATACCTGGGTGGGCGGCCATTGGGACCGTCCGCCCCACGGGCGCGGCCATTATTGGAGCCCTCCGCACTGGGACAAGGATAGCGGCGGCCACTATCATCAGACCAAGGGCGAGTGGCGCGACAGCGCCCCCAAGCGTTGATCTCCGGCGGCTCCATCGATGAACTGGTCAGCAACTCGATGTGGGCCGAGCGGTATGCCTTCATGATCCTGAAGGGACTGGCCTCGATTGCCCTGGGTCTGACGGTTGTCGGCTGTTTCTCGGTCATCGCCTATACAGTGGATCGCAGGATGACGGAATTCGGTGTCAGGGTTGCCCTCGGAGCACAGCCTTTCGATCTCCACCGCCTCGTGATGGTGCGCAGCCTGACCACCACGGCCATCGGCTTGGTCATCGGAACGGCGTGCGCCCTCGGGCTGGTGCGCTTCATGTGCAGCCTGCTGATAGAAACGACCCCTTCGACCCCTTGGTGTACGCGAGCGTCGCCGTGGTGCTCATCTGCGCGGGAGCGGTCGCATGCTGGATTCCCGCCCGGAGGGCGGCACGGGTAGACGTTGTGAAGCTGTTGAGGGCGGACTGAGCCGGGGATGTCCCCGCAGCGAATGCCAAACTCATTCCTCGGGTCCAAAGAACCCCTGCCCTCGTTTGAGAACGATCCTGCGCTCAGCTCACAACTTGAGTGCGCCACTGGCGCGCGTGGGAATCTCGTTCGGAGCGCCCCCGCCAGTCACGCCAGCCCTTGTTGAGGCCGACGGCTCATTTAACGGGCATCTCGACCTGGCCCAGAGACTTTGGCTCGCCCATCAGGACCTTCCCCTCAGGGACCTTCGTTCTTAGCAGTCCGTGGCTGTCCTGGCCGAAGTACTTCGAGGCATATTGTGCCATCACCGGCAGAGCCTTGGCAAAATCGTTGTGCGCCTCATCGATGCTGAAGCGTGTCTCCCAAAGCAGCTTGTGCTTGTTCTCCTTCCGAAACACCTGAAAATCATACGCCAGAAGCACCACAAAGTACCGGGCATCTTCAACTTCAGCCAGCAGCTCGTCGTTGTGCGCGCCGACGACCCCGATCTGGCCGACATTGGCACCGTAATTGGCCGCAGTAACAACGTCGGAATCGTATCCAAGCAGGAGTGAATTCCTTAGGTCGACTTGGTTGCGCTGCGAGCTCTCCATCTCAAGGGGGATTTCCGCAGCAGCCGCGAGCATGTACGACCTCTGTACATCCAAATGCGCGTCGCCGATGCTTCGCATTGTATCCTGATAATTCTGCGACGCATATGAGTTTGAAAACGTCGACGGCACTATGGTCGTTCCCCAATAGACCATGATGAGGAGCTTCTCGGTGTCCAGGCCCCTGGCTGGTCGGTAATGCAGGGCTGCGAGCGGCCCAGCCATCACTCGCGCAATGTCCAGGAATTTGAGTTTGTCGATCGAGGCGTCGCGAAAGGATCCGTCCAAGCGTCCGCCCTCACCAAAAGCGTACTCCTCGGCTTGGAACGAACCATCCGGAAGCATCACGCGGACGTAATCCTTGCTCACTCTTGAAGACACCGCCGTGATGCCTTCGGCGCCCTCCTCGGCGCGGGACAAGGCCGGCGTGAACTGAACCGTGGCGATGGCGAATGCAAGCGCGCCGGAAATCCTGGGGTCCAGTCTCACGGGTCGATGGCAGGCGTTGCCTCCGGTCGCATCGTGCGGCGCAGATTACTTCCTGGAGCCTTCAAACAGCTCAATGAGGGTCGGCTCATGCACCTCGACGCGACCCTCGGGAATCGGATGGCGGACCAACCCATGGCTATCCTGGCCGAAATACTGTGAGGCGAACTGCGCCATCACCGGGAGGGCCTTGCCGAAGTCATTATGGGGCTGGTTTATGCTGAAGCGCGTCTCCCAGAGAAGCTTGTGCTGCCCCTGCTTCCACATCATCTGGAAGTCGTACGCCATCAGCACCACGAAGTACCGGCTGTACTCGATCTCGGAGAGCAACTCGCGCCAGGGCCCCTTCAGGGCCGTGAGCTCAATCATGGCCCCCCATTCGGTTCCGAGCAGCGCCTCGGAGTCGTAGTTGTAGCCCAGCATCGCGGCATTCCTGTAGTCGAGGTCGTCGCGCTGCTTGTTCGCCATATCAATCAGGGTGAACATGGTCGCCTCCGAATTCGAAGCGCCACCCCGAACGGGCAGGCTTCGAGTCATCAAGGCCTGGTAGTCCTGATAGCCCGGCGACATGGAGATCGGCTGGGGAGCCGTCGTCGCCCCCCAGTAAACCATGATGAGAAGCCTTGTCCTGTTGGGATCCTTTGCCGGGATGTAGTCTCTGTCCACCAAGGGCGACGCGATGACTCGCGCGACGTCCATGAATCCCAGCTTGTCGATCGTGTCGTCGCTGAACGGCCCGGGCCAGTTTCCGCCGTTCCCAAATGCATAGGTTTCGGGCTGGAACGAACCGTCGGGAAGCCTGGTCCTGACGTAGTCCCTGCTGACCTTGGAGGCCACGGCGGTTACGCCCTCGGCGCCCTCCACGGCCCAGCATCGCGAAGGCGCGGACAATGCAAGGATGCCGGTCAGGGAGAGGACCACCGGAATTGCGGGGTATGCTTTCACGTGTCCGAGGCGGGCGTTACGTGCCCGGGGTACATAATAGCCAGACGGTTGCCAGCGCAAATGGTTGTAGCGTTGCCTCCCTTGCAGCGTCGGGCGCCGTCAATGAGCGCTGCGCCGATCAGCTTCAGGAGAAGGCCTGTGGATTCCTTTGATGGGCAAGACATAGAATCCTTTCCGACCTCGGTTCGTCTTACCCTTTATCATTGGCACACGCGCCATTCCAGTGATGCCGCGATGAAACCTCCGTCGCTACGCCTTGCGCTTCTCGCCTCGGTCCTGCTTCTCGCGGGCTGCCAGAACTCGTTCAGGGACTCCTACAAGGCGGTCCTGGTCAGCCCGAACCTGACGCTTGGCCAGTACTCCGGCGAAACGCGCGCTCAATACTCAGGCGACCTTTCCGCTGACTTTACGGCGCTTACCGACAGGTGGTACGTGCCTCTCGGGGTCTCTTCATTCCAAGCCCGCACGACCGAGGAGCTCGCCCAATGGGTGGCAGAGGGCCAGGTGAAAAAGCAAGGCAACGCGGTTGGCGCCGACATCGTGCTATGGTCGGACAAGTTCCTTGGCTCTGCAAAGGAGATGCTTCCAAGAACCGAAGCCCAAACCAGCATCTTCGATACGACGGAGGATAGATACGGATTAAGGTCAACAACCATGACGCCCGTGATGGGCTCCGTGGAAATGGTCCCTGTCACGGTCAAGCGCTACGACTACACGGCAATCTATCTCAGAAAGGCGATAGGCTACGTCTGCGGGCTCGGTTATTCCAATTTGCCCGACTCCATGTTCCCGAGCATCCGGAGGAATCCCGGGGCCCGGATCACGCATGTGATTCCGGACACTCCCGCATCCAAAGCCGGCATGCGGGTCGGCGACATAGTCGTCAGGGTCAACGATCATGTGATCGACTCATCGGCGACACTTTCGAGCGTCATCAATGGGACACGGGGACAAACCGACACATTCATTGTCATCCGCAACGGCGCGCAAACAGCCTTGACCGTTGCCTTGAATCCATAGACGCATGGCGGGCCGCGGCTGGAGCGCGGCCCGTGCGCGGGAATGCGCAGCCCGAAAGCTGTTTTCCTGTTGCCTGGTCTGAGTAAACGGGGGTGGACATCGCCCGTGGTCGCGTGTTGCGTCCCATCGCCCCGCAACAGGTTCAATCATGACGACACTGAATTCAACGGAATCGATTCGTCCCCGCTTCGGAACATTGCGCAGGGGCCCGTCCGCCGGCCGGTGGGCCATCGGCCTCGCCCTTTGGGCCCTTCTCGCGGCCTCCTCCCAGGCGCAGTGGGCCTATCCCCCGACCAAGACGGTCGATGTCTCGGACACCTACTTTGGCAGGACCTACAGGGACCCCTACCGGTGGCTGGAGAACCTGAAGGACAAGGACGCTGCGGCTTGGTTCAAGGCCCAGGCCGACCTGACCGACGGCGTGCTGGCGAAGATACCCGGGCGGGACGCGCTGGTGCAGGAATGGACCGCCTTGGACAAGCTCCAACCCGCGACGTACAGGTCGATCACCTATGAGAACGGCCGGGTCTTCTACAAGAAGACCCTGGGAGGAGAGAACGTGGGCAAGCTCTACTACCGCCAGGGTTGGAGCGGCGATGAGAGGCTCCTCGTCGACCCCGGCACCTACAAGCCCGGCGTCACCACCACGATCCAGAGCTTCGTCCCGTCGTTTGACGGCCGCTACGTGGCCATGGGGTTCACATCCGGCGGGGCGGAGTACTCGGAGATAAGGGTGCTCGACGTGGACCAGGGCGCGTACCTGCCCGAGAGCATCTACCCTTCCGGCGGGGCGACGGGATGGACCCTGGACAATAAAGCCTTCTTCTATGACTCGGGGAAGGTCACGGACACCAAGAGCCTCGACTTCAAGCTGAACCGCAAGAGCCGCCTGCACCGCCTCGGCACGGATTTTTCGTCGGACGCCGACTTCTTCAGCAACGAAAGCAACCCGGAGCTGGGCATCGCGCCAAAGGAGGGGCCCGCGGCGTACATCGACGAGTCCTACCCCGAATACGTCTTCGGCCAGGTGAGCACCGTCCAGAACGAGATGCGCATCTTCTACGCCCCCGTCTCGGAGATGGGCCGCGCCCCGGTGAAATGGGACGTGCTGTGCCAGCCCTCGGACAACCTGGTGCGGGGCATCGAATTCCACGGGGACTACGTTTACACGGTCACGCACGAGGGCGCGCCCAACTACAGGCTCGTGCGCACCCTCGCGAAGCACCCCGATTGGAGGCACGCCGAGACGGTGATCGCGGAGGCCAGGGACTCGATCCAGGCAATTGCCAAGTCCAGGGACTTCCTGTTCGTCACCTATTCGGACGGGATCCTGGGGCGGGTCGTGAAGCTCGACTTCGCCACCGGGAAGGCGGCGGACGTCGCCCTGCCGGCTTCGGGCATCGTCGGGCTGCGCTGCCCCGACTGGCGCACCGACCGGTGCATCGTCTCCATCACCTCCTGGACGTTCCCCACCACGCTCTACGACTACGACGGGGACACGGGGGCCATCGCAAAGAGCATATTCAACACCGCCGTGTCGTATCCCGGGTTCGAGAACCTGGTGAGCGAGGAGGTCGAGGCTCCCGGGCACGACGGCGTGATGGTGCCGCTCTCAATCATCCACCTCAAGGGTCTGGCGCTCGACGGCAATAACAGCTGCATCCTGACGGGCTACGGCGCCTACGGGATAAGCCATTCCCCGTCCTTCAGCGTCCTGAACTCCGTGGCCCTCCGGGGCGTAGTGCTCGCAATCGCCCACGTGCGCGGCGGAGGGGAGAAGGGCGAGGCCTGGTACAGGGCCGGCTTCAAGACCACGAAGGCCAACACGTGGATGGATTTCATCTCCTGCGCGGAGTACCTCATCAAGCGGGGCTACACGAGCCCATCGAAGCTCGCCGGAACGGGAACGAGCGCCGGCGGAATCCTGATAAGCCGCGCCATAACGGAGCGCCCGGATCTGTTCGCCTCAGCGGTCTGCAACGTCGGGGACGCGAACGCCATGCGCCTTGAGTTCCGCCCGAACGGGCCCCTCAACGTCCCCGAGTTCGGGACCGTGAGGAACCCCGTCGAGTGCGCCGCCCTCTACGAGATGGACGGCGTCCAGCACGTCCAGCCCGGGTCGAAGTACCCGGCGCTCCTCGGCGTGGGCGGCTGGAACGACGCGCGCGTGCCGGCCTGGCTGCCGGGCAAGTTCGTGGCGGCCGTCCAGAACGCAAGCGACTCCGGCAAGCCCGTCCTCATGAAGGTCAACTATGACGACGGGCACTTCACCGAGGAGAAGACCGTCACCTTCAAGAACTTCGCCGGACAGTATGCGTTCATGCTCTGGCAGACCGGCCACAAGGATTTCCAGCCGCCCAACTGACCGGGAGTCCCTGGGGAATGCGGGTCCGCGCCTTCCCCGCTATTCGGGAATGCCCCATTCCCGGGAAAACTGGGGTCCCGGGAATTTTTCGCGCGCAAAAGAATTAGCGGGCCCGCAAAAGGTGAGTAGCTTGGGCCATGAGTCCCGAAATGAAGCTCCGCGCCTCCCGCCCCCTCTGGCTCTACATCCTCCCGGCCTTGGCCGCGTTCGCGCCCCTTGTCGCGCATGCTGCCGCCACGGTCGGCCAGCTTGCACCGGACTTCAGCCTAACCGACATCAACGGGCAGGCCCGCAACCTCGCCGACTACCGTGGAAAAATCGTCGTTCTTGAATGGACCAACCCGGAGTGCCCCATAGTCAGGAAGCACTACCTGGGCGGAAACATGCCCGCCCTCCAGAAGTCGGCGACGGCCGAAGGCGTCGTATGGCTATCGATAAACTCGGGCTTCCCGGGTTCACAGGGCGACTTCGACCCCGCCATGGTAGCAAAATGGCTCAAGTCGACCGGCGCCTCCCCCACCGCATACATGCGGGACCAGGACGGCCGGGTCGGGCGTCTCTACGGGGCCAGGGCGACGCCCAACATGTTCGTGATCGCCGCCGACGGCACGCTTGTCTACGCGGGCGCGATTGACAGCATCGCCTCCTCCGATCCCTCCGACATCGCCCGCGCCACCAATTACGTGAGGGCCGCGCTCGATTCGCTGAGGCTGGGCCGGCCGATTGCCGTCGCAACGAGCAGACCGTACGGCTGTTCAATCCATTACTGACCCAGCCTCCGCCCATCGCAGGGGATCTTGGGGCGGGAATTCCTACGAACTCATCAAGGGGTTCGTTTCCAAACGGGTGCTTTCTTGGACCGCGCTTCCCTTAATGCCGCCATTGCCGCAATTGAGGCATCCGACTTGTGCGCCGTTTCGCGGGTGCCGCGTTATGGGTCACTTGTAACAACCGTCTCGGAGTGCTGTTGAGCTCCACCTGCCGCATATTGGAGCGATGCGCCGAAACCCTAAAGCGGCGCAATCAGAGCGGACCGGAAAGCTTCGTCACCTCCGGCACGGGAAATTGGCCGGTCAGATGGAGATCAAACCCGTTGCCATGCGCCGCTTCATTTCCGGGAAGCCGATCAACTGCCGGTTCTGCTCGTCCCAGACGCGCAAGGGGATGCAGCGCAGGCTTCCGATCATGGTGAGACGCTTCACCCGGTGAAAGAGCGGATTCTCGTCGTGGCATCGCTGCAGCAGGTAGTTGGGTATTCGCGCGCTGAGGTGATGGACGTGGTGGAACCCGATGTTGCCGGTGAACCAACGGAGGACCGCGGGAAGGTGGAAGTAGGACGATCCCAGCAATGCGACTTCTTCGTAGCGCCATTCGTTCGTGCGCCGCCAGTAAACGCCTTCAAACTGGTGCTGCACATAAAAGAGCCACATGCCTGCCGCGGATCCGAACACGATGATCGGTAGCTGGATCTCGAGGTAGGCTTTCCACCCCATGAGATAGCACAGGATCGCGGCTACCACCGCGATTCCGAGATTGGTGAGGTGAACGCTCTTGCGCTCCTTCTTGTCCGCACGCTTGCTAGGAAACCGGTTCAGGACGATGAAAACGAACGGCGCCCCGATGAGAAAAAGGGTCAGCGGGTGGCGTTCCAGGCGGTACTTGAAGCGGGTCCATCGGGAAGCGCGGAGGTACTCCTGGGCCGTCAGTGTCGGGATGTCGCCAACCCCGCGCTTGTCCAGATTCCCGGCCGAAGCGTGATGGATGTTGTGCTCGTCCCACCAAAGGTCACAGGGCTCGAACACCAACACGCCGAGGAAGTAACCCAAGGCGGCGTTGGCCTTGCGCGAGGAGTAGAATGAGCGGTGGCCGCAGTCGTGGAAAAAGATGAAGAGCCGCACCATGAATCCGGCCGCCAGCACCGCCAGGGCAAGGGTGAGCCAGTAGCTGACCCGGAGGCTGAAATATAATGCGACCCACAACGCGGCGTAGGGAATCAGCGTATCGGCCAATTGCCAATTCGCCCGCCAGCGCTCCGAATGCTCATAGGGAGTGACGACCTTCCTCCACTCCGCCCTGCCCTGTTGTTCACTGGCTGGCGGGGTCACCGCCTTTGGCGGTGGCATCCCGCCTCCCGGCTTTTCGTCGGCCTTCATTTCGCCTTCCCTGTCCCGCCAGGAAGTGTACTCCGGCTCCTTACGGCCGGCAAGCATTCCTTGCCAAATCCGCAGTGCAAACTTGCGCCTCGGTAGGGCGCGGAAGACGCAAAAGATGCAGCAAGCTGCGCGAATACGAACGGGCTACCCCTCAAAAAGGGGTCCATTTCGAACGCCGGCCGCATCTGCCGAAGCTGACACCAGAGGATAGGATTCGTATGAGCATATCACGAGGAGGGCACCCGCCCGGGGCTTGAATTGTCTTGGGAAGCGGTGTACCTTTCCGGCGTGGTCACGGGACCACATTGAAAGCTGATAGGTTAGGTCAGGATAAGGTTAGGTAGTAGTCCAAAAGTTCAAAACTCAGTAGACTCCGCCAAAACCAAGACGAAGATAAGCGCCAATGTTGCGCGAGCGGGTCCGACCCGCACTATGGTGAGCCTCCCCAATTCTGTTTGAGGGGGCTCAACCGTTTTCAGGGTGTCGTACGGGGAGACTGGGCCATGCTTGTAGAGTAGAAGGCACCCCGTCGCCTCCCCTCATCGAACCGGACGGGCGGATTTCCCGCATCCGGCTCTCCGAGGTCGTTCACCGCAATGGCTATCGGTTCCACGCAA
>PLXS01000020.1 GCA_003151515.1 Opitutaceae bacterium | reverse complement strand
ACTAACTTAACAGAGTAATACTAGTAGTCGAGGAGGCTAAGTCACCACCTAAACCAATGCCAATTAATGGTGTTACCGTTTTGGATCAAAACAGGAGCGACGAGGGACGTGTGGTCACTTGGCGAACTGTCAACTGTTGTGCCGGCACAACACTTCCGGGCAGTAACGGAGAAAAGAAGTGTCATGTCGACGTGACACTTCTTCTTCTCCCAGGCCAACTGACAGGAAGCGGGTCAAATCCTGGCGCCTGCATATGGGGCGATTCTTAACGTCTGTTTGAAAAGACCCGAGAAGTGTCGTGTCGGCACGACGTTTCTTGCCCAATGCACATTCCGTTCTAATCCCGTGCCGGCACTTTCAGTTTGGCGCGAATGTGGAGGCTTATCTCGATTGGATCGTAATAGACGAAGTGCCCGATTCGGTGGTGCGGGATGCGCCTGAGCCTGGTCCATTCCCTGAGAGTGCGTATCGAAGGTTCCTTGCCTGCCGGGAATATCCCGCACAGGCGCAGGCCGGTGATGTCAGTGAGCTGGCTTCCCACTCTTGACGAGATTTGTGCTTCCATGCCTCTATCTGCACGTCAACTCCGCACGTAATGCCGCGTCCGACGGGTAACTTCTAGGCCGCCAAGTTTGGAGGCTTGCCTCTTGACGGAGCGAAGGGTTGGAGGCATTTTTCAGGATCGGTTCCAAGCGAGCGCATAATAGCCATGTCTGCCCTTACACAGTCGATCATCGACGAGGTAAAATCCGCCACTGAGCCGGTGCAGCGGGAGGTATGGGACTTTTTGCTTTTCCTCAAGAGCAGGCACAATGACGCTAGGGAGGACCTCCTGCCGCTGGCTCAGTCCGCGTGGGCGAAGGACTGGGACAAGCCGGAGGAGGACGCGGCATGGCGCGATTTGTAAGCGGTGAAGTCGTCGTAGTCCCTTTTCCTTTCACGGTCCTTTCCAGTTCCAAGGTCCGTCCGGCTTTGGTGCTGGCATCGCTGAGCCGCGGCGATGTGATCCTTTGCCAAATAACGAGCCAGGCCGTCGGTCATCCGGAAGCCATCGCACTCAAGGTCGGCGATTTCGAATCGGGAGGACTGAAGCATGATAGTTTTGTCCTGCCTCATCGTGTCGTCACGGCTAATGAAACCTGCGTGCGGCGCAGCGTGGGAAAGCTTTCCGCTGCCAAGCTTGGCCAGATTCGAGAGCGGGTATGCGCGGTGATTTCTGGCCGGTAAGCCATCCAGCTGCTCGTTTCTTCGTCGCAGCGACTTGGGCGCGAAACCGCTCGCGGGAAAGAGCGATCCCTGGATTCGCCTGATACGCTGTCCAGCGCCGATCAAGCTCCGCCCGATGAGCCAGCGGGGCAAGCATGGGGTCCGAGTTATTCACAAAACAGAGGATTTTGTCGATCTGGGGCACGCCCCTTGGATGGGTGGTCTGAGCCTGCAGGCAAGCCTCTGCCTGCCGATGTGCCTTTCAGACCGCGACGGGCAGTCCGCAAGATGGCGTCGCGAGAAATCTGGCGCGTCCGGCCCACTTAGGCAGAATGCTGAAGAACTCTTCGGCTTCGGCCGCGGTTTTCAGGTCGAGGTAATGCCGGCGGATGATGCCCTCAGAATTGCCCGCCTGGATCGCGGCTTCACCAATGGAACGGTACTTGGCCACGAACATGGATATGAACGTATGCCGAAGCACGTCATGGGTGAGGCCGTGTTCCTGGGCGATCCGACTGCGGCGCTGTTGGCCATTCGGGACGATCAGCCGGAATTTTTTGAGCGGATAAGCCCGGAGCCATGCCGCGAGATTCGGATGAATCGCCACCTTGCGCGGCTCCCGCACCTTCGAGACCTCGGCCGAGATCGAGATTAGGCCCGTTTCCAGATTCACGTCCTCGGGTTTGAGCCGGGTGATTTCGCCGCCAGGGACGGACGGGCGGATAGCGGCGAAGAGGCAGAGGGCGAAGTAGGGCACCCATCGACCGCCCTCGAAGCCCTCCATTTCCTCCATGAACTTCGCCGCCTTGGCGGCGCTTAGGGTCTGGGCCACCCCGCGCTTCCGCCGAATCCGATGATGCGGCACCTTCGCAATCGGGTTCTCCACGATCCAGCTTCGATGGAAAGCGAACTTGAAGAAGGTCGAGACGATGCCCCGCCGGTTGTTGTAAGTTTTCAGCGACGGCTGCCCCTGCTCCAGGTAAGCCAGGAGATTGGGGACAGTCAGCCCGGCCACAGTGACCCTCCCGAAATGCTTTTGCAGCCGGTTCAGGTCGCAGCGAATCCGCTTGAGCTGCGGGACCGAGAGCTGGCCCTGCGCGAACTCATGCTCCTTGGCTGCGACGTACTCTGCGATGGCTTCCGAGAGCGGCTTCTGTTTCTCGGGCTCGCGGTAGTTTGCCAATGCGAAATCGACATAGAAGGAGAGGGGGCGCCCTTTGTCTCCGACCCTTAGAAAGAGCGCTTCGGCTTCGCGGACCTGCTCCGCGGTCAAGACGGTCGCAATCGAATGAAGGCCGTTGGCGGCATTCAGCGCCTTGATTTCGAGCACGGCCTGCTCGGCGGCGGCCTCTTCGCGCGTCTTGAAGTTCTTGCGGAAGCGAATGCCATGCAGACGTCCTTCCACTCTCCAGGATGTAGTGCCATTCCGATTTTCGAAGCGGCTGATGGCAAACTTTGTGTGATTCATGCCTAGGTTGCCCCGTCAAGTGGGCAACCTAGCTTCATCGAAACACTAATCTCTTTGTTTAGAAGAGGTTAGCTGGCGCCCTCAAGGGGAATTGAACCCCTGTTTGGGCCTTGAGAGGGCCCCGTCCTAGCCGCTAGACGATGAGGGCGTTTGGCGGAGGAGAGATAGCTCCAAATTTGCGCCCCATCGTCAAGCCGCGAGTGGGGCATTTTGCTCTTTCACGGCATTTGGTCTTTCGATGGAATCGGACCGTGCCGGACTCATTCAGGAAGATTCTCGGGGTGAGGTTTTACATATCCGAACTCGAGGGGCTCCTGGACCTTTTGGAAGACGGAGGCCTGATCGTGTTTCCGTCGGCCCCCGTCATGGTCAGGCTTGCCGACGACCCCGCGCACCGCGAGGCCCTGGAAAGCGCCGACATCGCGGTTACGGACAGCGCATACATGGTGATTCTCTGGCTTCTTCGGACCGGTGAGCGCGTGCGGCGCATCTCGGGCCTTAGGCTTCTACGCGGTCTTTTCGCGCGAGGGGGGCTCTGGGGGAGGGGGGACACCTTCTGGGTCATGCCCTCGGCGGGGGACGCCGAGGGGAACATCGCCTGGCTTCGCGCCAACGGCTTCGATATCTCGGCCGAAGACGCGTACGTTGCTCCCATGTACCCGAGGCAGGGCCCGATCTCGGATCCCGGGCTACTCGAGCTGCTCGGCAAGCGCCGCCCAAAATGGGTGTTCATCGCGCTTAGCGGCGGCGTGCAGGAGAGGTTGGGGGCGGACCTCCGGGCGAGGCTGGGCTACAAGCCCTCTATACTCTGCATCGGAGGGGCGATCGCGTTCCTGTCCGGGCGCCAGACAGCGATCCCCGTGTGGGCTGACAGGCTGGCCCTGGGCTGGCTCCTGCGCTTCATCTCAAGCCCCGCCGCATTCTCGGCGAAGCTGCGCGGGGTTGAGCGCCTGGCGCCGATGATCTGGAAGTACGGATCCCGAAGCGTGGCCTCCGGCTGACTTGGGCGCTGGCATTCGGCGGCCAGCGTACTGTTGAATTCGGGGCGGATTCCGTATCCTATGGCCAATCAACGTTATGGTCATCGGGCTCACGGGAGGATTTGGCTGCGGCAAATCGACGACGGCGAAGCTCTTCGTCGACCGGGGCTACAGCCATGTCGACTCGGACTTGATCGTACGCGAGAGGGTGCTGACAGTGGGCGAGGTCACGGCGGCGATCAGGAAGCATTTTGGCGACGGAGTGTTTGATCCGGATGGACGTGTCAACCGACCGGCGCTTGCCGAAATCGTGTTCTCAAACGATTTAGAAAGAGCTTGGCTTGAGGAGCTTACGCATCCAATTTTTTTCGAAATAGCGAGGGCGACGATGCGGGATAGGCAGGGGGACCGGTGGGTCGTCGAGGTTCCGCTCCTCTTTGAGAAGTCCCTTGAGAATTGGTTTGATTTCACGGTCTGCGTAGCCTGTGATCCCACACTGCAAATCGCCCGCCTGGAGCAGCGCGGTCTAGATCGCGCGCTCGCCGGGAAACGCATATCAAAGCAATTGCCGTTGGCTCGGAAGATCGAGCTGTCTGATTTCGTCCTATGGAACGACGGTTCAACCGCCTTCCTGAAGGCGCAGGTCGACCGCATCGTGGACTCCCTGGAACATGCCAAGGCAGGCGCACATTCCCTAAACGAACTCTGATGTCCCTTCCCCCCAAGACCGAAGACGAAGTCGCCGACTCGGCTGACGGCGCATCCGCCAAGCCCGCGAAGCGGGGTCGGCCGCGCACGCGCAAGCCCGACGCCGAAGCCGAGGAGGCCCGCGACGAGGCGCCCGCCGCGCCTGTCTTCGTTCCCGAGAAGGCGCCCGAGCCGGCTGCGCCCGAGGCTTCCGCCGGGGGCGCCCAGGCCCAGGAGGCGCCCGGGCAGGCGCCGGCCGGCCGAGGGCCCGAGACAGAGCAGCAGTCCGACGGGGGCGAGCGCCAGGGAGGCGGCGAACGCCGCGGGCAGCAGGGCGGCGGCTACGGAGACTGGCAGGACCGCAATTCCTGGAAGCGCAACAAGCGCAAGAGGGGCCGCCACGGAGGCCAGTGGCAGCAGGGTCCCGGCGTGCAGCAGCGCTACCCGCAGCAGCCTTCGCCGCCGTCGCCGCCCCCGGTGTATGGCGACCTGCCGGATCCCGCGCGCTTCGCCGACACGGCGGCGCTTGACGCCCTCGCCAAGGAGATCTGCTCGGGCAAGGGCGAGACCCTGTACCTGGACCACCTCTATTCGCTCAACCTCGCGGACCTGACCGCCTTCGTGCGCGGGCTCAAGATCGAGTTCGAGGGCGCGCCCAACAGGGTGCAGCTGCTCACCCGGGTGTTCGCGGCGGCGACCGAGGCGCGCCGGCCTCTGGCGGACCGGGGCTATGTCGACATGACCGACCGCGGGGCTTTCGTCGTGCACGAGCAGATGAACTACAGGCTGTACCCTGAGGACGCGTACCTGCCCGAAAGCCTGATTCGGCGCTACGGCCTCAAGCGCGGCCACCAGGTCGAGGTGACGATCCAGCCTCCCCGCGAGGAGGAGCGCTGCCCCTCGGTCATCAGGATCGACAAGGTGATGGGCAACGATCCGGAGGACATCTCGAAGGTGACCCCGTTCGAGGAGCTGATCCCGTACTACCCGCTAAAGAGGATCCTGCTCGAGGACGTCGAGGTTCAGAAGGACGTGTCCATGAGGACGGTCGACATCCTCACCCCCATAGGGTTCGGGCAGCGCGGCTTGATCGTGGCGCCGCCCCGCACGGGCAAGACCATCCTCCTGCAGAACATCGCCAACTCGGTCTCGCAGAACAGCAAGTTCGCCAAGTTGATCTGCCTGCTGGTGGACGAGCGCCCCGAGGAGGTGACGGACTTCAGGCGCCACACGAAGGGCGAGGTCGTCGCCTCGACCTTTGACGAGGCGCCGGAGAGCCATGTGCACGCCGCCGAGATGGTGGGCGAGAAGGCGCGGCGCCTGGTCGAGCAGGGCGAGCACGTCGTCATACTCCTGGACTCCATCACCCGGCTCGCCCGCGCCTACAACGCCCTGGCGTCGAGCTCGGGCAAGATCATGTCGGGCGGCCTCGAGTCGAACGCGCTGCAGAAGCCCAAGCGCTTCTTCGGGGCGGCGCGCAACATCGAGGGAGCCGGCAGCCTCACGATCATAGGCACGGCGCTGGTCGACACGGGAAGCCGCGCCGACGAGATCATCTTCGAGGAGTTCAAGGGCANNAAGGGCACCGGCAACATGGAGCTGCACCTGGACCGCGGCCTCGTCGAGCGGCGCATCTTCCCGGCCATCAACATCGACCGCTCCGGGACCCGCAAGGAGGAGCTGATCTACCACCCGGAGGAGCTCCAGCGCATCTACGGCTTGAGGAGGGCGATGCAGGGCCTGGGCCCGATCGAGTCCATGGAAATGTTGATTCAGCGCTTGAAGAAGACTAAGTCTAACGCTGAATTCCTCTTGAGCCTCAGCAGGCAATAGAGAAATCAGCCAGACGGACCCATGAGCTACGAGATGAACGAGCTGCTCGAACTGGTGTTCGAGCAAAACGCGTCCGACCTCCACCTGCAGGTCGGCCAGCCCCCGACTCTGCGGCTGAGCGGCAGCATGACGCCGATCGACGGCCCGCCGCTGGAGCCGATCGACACGGAGAGGCTCATGCTCTCAATCACCCCGGACGTGCACGTGCAGAGCACCAAGCTGAACGGGGGCGCGGACTTCGGCTTCGCGTACATGGACAAGGCGCGGTTCCGCGTTTCGGTGCTCAAGTCGAAGGGCAACTATGGCATGGTGCTGCGGCAGATCCCGAACCGAATGTTCGGCCTTCGCGACATCGGCATACCCGACAAGATCCGGGAGCTGCTCTACCGGCCTCGCGGCCTCATCCTCGTCACCGGCCCGACCGGCTCGGGCAAGTCGACGACGCTCGCGTCGATGATCAACTACGTGAACGAAAACCGGGACGGGCACATCATCACGATCGAGGACCCGATCGAGTACTACCATCCCCACAAGCGCTGCGTTGTCACCCAGCGCGAGGTGCACGTGGATGTCCCGAGCTTCTCGGAGGCCATCCGGCGCGCCCTGCGCCAGGACCCGGACATCATCCTCGTCGGCGAAATGCGCGACCTTGAGACCATCGAGGCGGCGATCAGCGCCGCCGAGACCGGCCACCTTGTCTTCGGCACCCTGCACACGAACAGCGCCGCGAAGACCGTCGACCGCATCGTTGACGCGTTCCCGGCGAACATGAAGGAGATGATCCGCACGCAGCTCGCCTCCTCTCTCGTGGCCGTCATCTCCCAGGTTCTCTGCAAGAAGATCGGCGGCGGGCGCATCGCCGGCTACGAGATCATGGTGAACACGAGCTCGATCGCGTCGCTCATCCGCGAGAACAAGACCTTCAGGATAAACTCCGACATCCAGACGGGGGCGAACCTGGGCATGATCACCATGGACACGCACCTGATGAACCTCGTGAACCGCGAGCTCGTCTCGCCAGACGAGGTGCTGGAGAAGGCCCAAGACCCGGTGCTCATGCGCGAGAAGCTGCTCGCGATGGGCGCGCGCCTGCGCGAGGTCTAGGCCGCGACGGACGTCCGCCCCTAGCCCTGGGGCCGCTTGACGAACAGGGGCATGTCCAGGCCGAGGACCCTCTCGGTGAACTCCTCGCCCTCGGGCGCGGTCCTCAAGGCCCGCTGGACCATGCCCATCTTCGCGTCCAGCTCGTCCACCTTCGAGACGAAGACGGCCTCCGGGGTCGCCGCGAGCACCGCGGCGCCCCACTCGAGCTTGCCTTGATGGGAGAGGATGATGTGCTCGAGGCGCTCGATCCGGTCCGGGTCCAGCTTGGCCTTGAGCGCCGCCTTGCGCACGAGCTGGTAGCCCAGGATCACGTGGCCCTGGAGGATGCCGCGGCGCCCCCTCTTGGTGGCGAGCGTGCCCTCGTACTCGATCGCCTTACCGCAGTCGTGAAGGAGGACGCCGGCCATCGCCAGGTCCGGGTCGACCTCCGGGTACAGGGGAAGCAGGGCCCGGGCGGCCCTCGCCATGTGCACGGTGTGCTCGAGGAGCCCGTGCCGGTAGGCATGGTGCATCACGGATGCGGCCGGCGCCGTCCGGAACGCCTCGCCGATGTCGTCAAGGACGTTGCGCACGGTGGCGCGCAGCTCCGCAAGCGAGATCGACTCGGCGAAGCCCGCAAAGTCCCTCCACAGGGCGTCGGGGTCCTCGGGCGCGGTCTCGACCAGGTTTGCGACCACCTCGGAGCCCGAGAGCTCTTCCGGCGGGACGACCGAGGCCTTCGTCAGCTTTGGGGAGAGCCGCCCCTGGTAGGTTTCCGTCCTGCCCTCGACCCGCACGACCGCGCCCTCCCCGGCGCCCTTGAGGGCGTCGAACGCTGGGCTCTCGGAGAAAACCGTGCAGCTGAGCGATCCGGTCTTGTCGCCGAGCTCGACGCCGAGGAAGGGGTTGCCGTTCGCGGCGGTCCTGACCGTGAGCTTGCGCAGGACGAGCAGGCTCGCGAACGGCCGCCCGGAGGCGCCCTCGGCGCTGCGCAGGTCGCGCACGTTGGAAAGGGGCAGGGTGGATTCAGGCATGTTTCTTCACCAGCTCGGTGAACTCCCTGAAGAAGGGGTGCTTCGCGTCGCCAAGCAAGCCATAGAAGAACGTCTCGGACGGAATGACCTGCGCTCCCGAGAGCGCGAGGTGCTCCAGGCAGACCGCGGCGTCCGCCCCCCGGCGGGCCCCGACGCAGTCGGAGAGCACCGTGACCGAGAGGCCCGCGCGAAGCGCGTCCATCCCCGTCTGGAAGACACAGATCGGGGTCTCGACGCCGCAGACGACGACGTGCGACACCCTCCTCTTTGCAGCGGCCGCGGCGACCGGGCCGCCCGGCGCGAGCGCCGAGAACTGCGACTTCGTATGGACCTCGGGCGATGCGGCGAGCGCCAGGAGGGCGGGGTCGGTGCCGCCGAGCTTCTGGGGTACCTGCTCGGTGAACGCGACCGCGATCCCCAGGCCCTGCGCTGCCGCGACGGCGAACTTGCAGCGCTCGAGGACTTTGGGCCCGTCGGCCACGGTGCGCACGAAGACGGGCTGCATGTCGACGCACAGGAGCAGGGTCCCCTCCCGGGCCGCGGCGGCGTTCATGGGAAATATTTCTGGCGCGCCTTCACCTGGGCGATGCGCCTCTCCGGCAGAATGTAGGCCGAGAGATAGCCGCCAAGCACGCAGCCCGTGTCGATCCCGATCGACCACTTGAGCTTGTAGATCTCGGCCCTGGGCGTGTGCCCGTACACGACGAAGGGCGGGCCGCCCCACAGGTCGGCCCAGGGCGGAGCGTCCGGCTCGTCGGCGCGCTTCCTCGCTCGCCCCTCCTTGTCGACGACCTGGATCCGGGTGACGATCTCGGCCCCCTGCTTCTGCCACGGCTCGTTCGGAAGGAACCCGCCGTGGACAAAGACGGTGTTCAACTCGGGCTCCTCGAAGGTGAGAGGCATCGCCTCGAGGTAGGCCCAGTCCTCGGGACGTAGGGCCTCGAAGGTTTCCAGGTCGTGCTCCCTGACGAACTTGCGGTCGCCGGTCTTTCGGAACTTGAGGAGGCGCAGCTCGTGGTTACCCAGGAGCGAGATCGCGCCCGCTGCCCTCGCAAGCTCGATCACCCTCGTGCTGTTCGGGCCCCGGTTGACCAGGTCGCCCAGGAGGACCAGGCGGTCGCCGTCCTTGAGGTCGAGCTGCCCAAGCAGCTCCTCGAATTCATTGTGGCATCCGTGGATGTCGCCGACCGCTATGAGGCGTCCAGTCATTGTGCTGCGTCGTGGCGCGGCGCAAATTTGCTAGCGTCCGCCGGGCCTGGAAGTAAACAAGAAAGGCTCAAAGACCATGGAAATGATTCTTCAGCCAAGGGCCCTTGCATGCGCCGTCACCGGCGCCGCGTTCCGCGAGGGCGACCGGGTGGCGAGCCTGCTCGTGCGCACAGACTCGGGCGAGGTGGTGCGCTACGACGCGCTGGAGGCTCAGTCGGGCTCGCTCCGCCCCGAGGGCTTCGTCGCCTGCCGGTGGGTGCAGGTCTACAAGGCGCACCCCAGGGAGGACAACGCCGAGCGGACGCTCAAGCTGAACGCCGAGAACCTCTTCCTGACGCTCGCGGACGCGTCCACGCAGCCGGCCCCGGAGACCGCCCGACTCGTTCGCCTGCTCGCGCTGCTTCTGGAGAGGAAGAGGCTCCTGAGGCCCCGGGGCCGCTCCGCCGAGACCGGGCGCGAGCTCTACGAGCATGCCCGCACCAAGCAGGTCTTCGAGGTCGAGGCCATCGACATAACCGAGGAATTCTTCATCGCCGTCAGGGAGCAGCTCTCGGTCCTCGTCGGCGAGCCCAAGGCGCCGCCGCCGCCCGCCATTCCCGCTCCCGGCTAGTAGGGGGCGGCGCAGCGCACGGGGACGCCGCGGGACGCCAGGTAGCCCTTGAGCCGGGGCACGGTGAGCGTCCCGAAGTGGAACAGCGAGGCCGCCAGGGCCGCGCTCGCCCCACCGGTTTCCAGGACCTCGGCAAAGTGCTCCAGGCTGCCCGCCCCGCCGCTCGCGATCACGGGGACGGGGACCGCCTCGCTCACCCGGCGGGTGAGCTCGATGTCGTAGCCCGCCTGGGTGCCGTCGCGGTCCATGCTGGTCAGCAGGATCTCGCCCGCCCCAAGGCCGACAACCCTCCTGGCCCACTCCACGGCGTCCAGGCCGGTCGGCCTCCTGCCGCCGTGGGAGAAGACGCGCCAGGACGGGCCGGGCCCGGGCTCGTGCTTCGCGTCTATCGCGACCACGATGCACTGGGAGCCGAAGCGGTCGGACGCCTCGAGGACCAGGCCCGGCTGCGCGATCGCCGCCGTGTTGAGAGAGACCTTGTCGGCGCCGGACCTGAGCATGGCCTCGATGTCGGCTGTGTCGCGCAGGCCTCCGCCCACGGTCAGCGGCATGAAGCAGCGCTCGGCTGTCGCGGCGACGACGTCGCGCATGATGCCCCGGCCGTCGCTCGAGGCCGTTATGTCCAAGAAGACGAGCTCGTCCGCGCCCTGGGCATCGTAGGCGGCCGCGCACTCGACCGGGTCGCCCGCGTCACGCAGCTCCTGAAACCTGACGCCCTTGACGACCCGCCCTGCCGTCACGTCCAGGCAAGGGATGATCCGCTTCGAGAGCATCAGCCCTCTTCCCGCACCACGTCCGGCTCGAAGTTGACGACCAGCCGGTAGACGTGGCCCGGCCTCATGATCAGGGGATGGCTCCTGGTGAGGAACTGCAGGTAGTGGATCTTGCCGAAGTTCGTCCTGTAGGTCGGGTCCGCGGAAACGACCTCGGTCTCCTGCCACGTCGCCTGGAAGTCGTCCTTGGCGACGCTGCAGCGGTGGCCGAGCGGCCCCAGGATGGGCGAGCCCGGCACCCGGTACTTCGAGTGGGGAGCGGCGACGACGAGCACGAAGCGGAACTTGTCCAGGGTCACCTGCTGCTTCACCGAGTACGCGAACTCGCACGAGACCTTGTGGCCGGTGAAGGTCCACTGGACCTTGACGCTTCCCAGGTTGCGCACGATCTCCTCCTTGGTCGTGATCAGGTCCGGCTGCTCGTAGCGGAAGAAGAAGCTGTTGCGCATCCCCAGGCCCGTTACGCAGTTCTTCCCGTAGAACGCGGGCAGCGTCACGTGCTCGCCGAAGGTGAGCTCCGGCAGCATGACGGGAAGGTACACGTTGTTGGGCCAGTCGAAGACCCCGGGCGAGTGGGGGAACGCCAGGGCGTCGCTCGAGAGGGTGCCCCCGCAGCTGATGAGCGGCAGGGTCACGTGCAGGCCCGACTCGGCGTCGCGGTAAAGGAAGATGCCCTGCTCCTTGCGGTTTCCCTTGTCGAAGATGACGAAGCGCCCCGAGGTCCTCGGGGCCTCGGACCACGGGGCCCCCGGGGGCAGGTCGACCGTCTTGGCGAGGCGCGACCACTGGCAGAGGTAGCGCGCCGCGTCGAAGTTGGCCATCCGGGTCGTGTGCGGCTTGTAGGCGGTGCGCTCGTCGTCCCTCAGGTCGAGGAACCCGTTCTCCTGGTCGAGGTACGTCTGGTAGAAGAAGAGGAAGAGCCGGCGCAGGATGTCGAAGTAGCGCGGCTTCTGCTCGTCGGGTATCCAGCCGTCGCGAAGGCCCTGCAGGATCAGGCTCACGCAGTGCAACTGGCCGTACGCCCCGGCGGCGCGCCCGAACGCCCAGCCGAGGCCGTCGGCGCGCACGAGGTCGGGCATCATGCGGATGTACTTCTCGGCGTAGGTGCGAAGGGTCGGCAGCTTGCGGTCGCGCACGCCGCTGTTGGCGTGCAGCTGCAGGGCGCTGCGCGTGAAGACGAGCGCCATGACGCCGTAGAGGTTGAAGTTGCCCCCGAGACCGGCGACGGAGTCGTCGAAGAAGCCCGCCGAGCTCGTCTGGTTTATCCGGTCGACCATGCGCTCGATCAGGCGCGAGGTCTCGTCCTTCTTGGACAGGCCGAAGCTGAAGCGGGCGACCGCCTTGGCGATGTTGAACGCCTGCCAGTGGTTGTCGAAGTCGCTCCTGTGCAGCAGCTGTTTGTCGAGCCTCTGCTGGGTCTCCTCGACCAGGCGCTCCCAGACCGGGTTTCGGTCCTTGGAGGGCCCGAAGCACAAGAGCCCCAGCGCCGCGTACGCCAAGCCGTTCTCGGCCGGCGGGTCGGTGAACATCTGCGCCGTGACGCAGCGCGCGGCCAGGTCGATCGTGTCGAAGCCCTTGAGGCTGGTCTCACCGGTCGCGCGGTAGTACTCGCCGAGCGCGAATGCGACGTGGCCTGGCTCGTCCGGACGGGACTGCTCCCCAGGCACGGGGACAACGGTGCCGTCGGGCTGGATCGAGTCCAGGTTGTGGCCCAGCATCGAGCGGGCCATGTCCAGGCATTGCTCGGAGAAACTATGCATGCGTTTGGTTCAGCGGCAGGTAGGCGATAGGGGCGTCGAGGATGCCGAGTGCGCGCGAGGGCGGGCAAGAGCTAAGTTCGCGTTCACCGGGCGATCAGCTTGAGGAATTCGTCGTTGGTCTTGGTCTTGGAGAGGCGCGCGATCATGGTCTCGGTCGCCTCCTCGATCTTCTGCTGGACAAGCGCCCGGCGGAAGAAGTGGATCCCCTCGAGCTTCTTGGCGTCGATCAGGAGCTCCTCCTTGCGGGTGCCCGAGGAGGCGATGTTGATGGCCGGCCAGAGCCTCATCTCCGCGCACTTTCGGTCGAGGACGAGCTCCATGTTGCCGGTGCCCTTGAACTCCTGGAAGATGACGTCGTCCATGCGGCTGCCCGTCTCGACGAGGACCGAGGCGACGATCGTCAGGGAACCCGCCTCCTCGGTGTTGCGGGCGGCGGCGAAGAGCTGGCGCGGCCGCTCAAGGGCGCGCACGTCGAGCCCCCCGGAGCCCGTGCGGCCGGAGTTGCGCTGGGTGTTGTGTGCGCGCGCCAGGCGCGTGATCGAGTCGAGGAAGAGCACGACGGCCTTGCCGGCCTCGACCAGGCGCTTCGCGCGCTCGATGCACAGGTCGGCGATGCGCAGGTGGTTTTCGATCTGCTCGTCGTTGGACGAGGCCCAGATTTCCGCGGGCACGCTGCGCTTGAAGTCGGTGACCTCCTCGGGGCGCTCGTCGACCAGGAGTATCATCACGTGGCACTCGGGGTTGTTCTCGAGGATGCCCAAGGCCATGTCCCTGAGCAGTATGGTCTTGCCCGAGCGCGGAGGGGCAACGATCAGGCCGCGGGTGCCCTTCCCGACCGGGCAGAAGAGGTCGACCGCCCTCGTCGTCATGCGCCCGTCCTTCATCTCCAGCTTCAGGTGCTTGTCCGGGGAAACGGTCGTCAGCGATGCGAAGTCGAGCCTCGAGCGGCGCTCCTCGAGCGGCATCCCGTCGACCGTCTCGATGAAGCGCATCTTCGGATTGGGGAAGCGCCCCTCCGGGGGGAACGCCGTGCCTCCGATCATGGAGCCCGACTTGAGCTTGAAGCGGCGGATGAGCTCCTTCGGCACGAAGGTGTCCGTCGGCCGGCGCTTGCCGTTCTTGGAAAGGTCGAGGAGCTGGCCGTTGCCTCCCTTGGCCATGTCGATGTCGAGCACTCCCTCGACACGGATCGTGTTGTCCGCAACGGCAGGCGCGGGTGCTGCATCGGGCGATGTCTGTGGCGCTGCGTCCGGGGCGGGCACGGCGGGCTGTTCCGCTTGTGCGGAAAGGGTTTTCTTTTCCATACGAATTGTTAAAAAGTCGCGCCCGCGCTTGACGCTAAAAACTCAAGAGGGGATAAGTGCCGCGTCTTTCGAGCGTCCCTAAACCCCCAACCAGCCACGTCGTGACCGATCAGACGATTACCTCAATTTCCCGGGAAACCCGGGTTGTCAGGCCTTCAGCCGAGTTTAAAGCCCAAGCCAATCTTGGGAGCGAGGCTGCATACAAGAGGATGTATGCGGAATCTGTCAACACTCCCGAGAAATTCTGGGGCAGGCAGGCCAGGGAGCTGCTGGACTGGCGGCGACCGTTCAAGAGGGTGCTCAGTTGGAAGTTGCCGCATGCCAAGTGGTTCGAAGGCGGGCGGATCAATGTCTCCGAGAACTGCCTGGACCGCCACCTGAAGACCGCCCGGGCCAACAAGGCGGCGATCATTTTCGAGGGCGAGCCCGGAGACGTGCGCACGCTCACCTACAGGCAGCTTCACCAGGAGGTCTGCCGGATGGCCAGCGCGCTTGAGGGCCTCGGGCTCGTGCGGGGGGACAGGGCGGCGATCTACATGCCCATGGTGCCCGAGGCCGCGATCGCGATGCTTGCCTGCGCGCGCCTCGGGGTCATCCACACGGTCATCTTCGGCGGCTTCTCGAGCGAGGCGATCAAGGATCGGGTCAACGACTGCCAGGCGCGGGTCATCATCACGGCGGACGGCGGCTGGAGGCGCGGCCGCATCGTGGAGCTCAAGGTGAACGTGGACAAGGCAGTCCAGGCGACGCCCAGCGTCGAGCGGGTTATCGTGCTCAAGCGCACGGGCCAGGAGGTGGCGATGGACCCCGCCCGCGACGTCTGGTGGCACGACCTTGTCGCCGGGCAGCCGGCGTCGCACGCGCCGAAGGCCTTCGATTCCGAGAACCCCCTCTACATCCTCTACACGAGCGGCTCCACGGGCAAGCCCAAGGGGGTGCTGCACACGAGCGCGGGCTACCTCCTCGCCACGGTGCTGACGATGAAGTACGTCTTCGACCTGAAGGAGAGCGACGTGTACTTCTGCACGGCGGACGTCGGCTGGGTGACGGGGCACAGCTACGTGGTCTACGGCCCCCTGGCGGCCGGGGCCACCATCCTCATGTACGAGGGGGCGCCCAACCACCCGGAGCCCGACCGCTTCTGGCAGCTCGTCGACCGCCACAGCGTCACGATCCTGTACACCGCCCCGACCGCCATCCGCGCGTTCATGCGCTGGGGCGACGCCTATCCGGCGCGCCACAGCCTTGCGTCCCTGCGCCTCTTGGGCTCCGTCGGTGAGCCCATCAACCCCGAGGCGTGGATGTGGTACTACACGGTCATCGGCAAGAAGCGCTGCCCGATCGTGGACACGTGGTGGCAGACGGAGACGGGGGCCATCATGGTGACGCCGATCCCCGGGATCACGCCCCTCAAGCCCGGCTCGTGCGCCATTCCGTTCTTCGGCGTCGTTCCCAAGGTGCTCGATGAGAACGGCAAGGACGTGCCGCGCGGAAGCGGCGGGAGGCTCTTCCTGGCCAAGCCGTGGCCAAGCATGCTTCGCACCCTCTGGGGCGACGACGAGCGCTTCATGAAGCAGTACTGGAGCGAGCTGCCCGGCTACTACTTCGCCGGCGACGGAGCGCGCTTCGACAAGGACGGGTACCTGTGGGTGGTCGGCCGCATCGACGACGTCCTAAACGTCTCGGGCCACCGCATCGGCACGGCCGAGGTTGAGAGCGCCATCGTCTCCCACCACAGCGTCGCCGAGGCGGCCGTCATCGGCCGCCCGGACGACCTGAAGGGCCAGGCGCTTGTCTGCTTCGTCACGCTAAAGAACGACGTAGAGCCGTCGGTGGCCCTCAAGGAGGAGATCCGCGCCCACGTCGCCAGGGAGATAGGGGCCCTTGCCAGGCCCGACGACGTCCGGTTCGCGGCCGGCCTTCCCAAGACGCGAAGCGGAAAGATCATGCGGCGCATCCTTAAGGAGATCGCCGCGGGGGGCGCCGTGAAGGGAGACACCACGACTCTCGAGGACTTCACGGTGGTGGCCATGCTCCAGGCCGAGGAGTAGGCTGCAAAGGCGTCTCCTCAACAGCCTCCCATGCAGTGCCTTGCGCGGAAAAATCGCGCGCGACGCAAGGAACATTGCGTAACCTCGGCGTTCTAATTCCGTCAGACCAAACCGTATGAATACCAAGCCAATCCTAGCCTTAACAGCTGCTGTCGCCCTTTGCGCCGGGTGTGTGGGAACAGGTCCCAACACCCAGAATGGAGCCGTCGCGGGAGCCGGCCTGGGCGCGCTCGCCGGAGCCATCATTGGCAACAACAGCGGCGGCCACAACGGGGCCGCGGGCGCAGCGATCGGCGCCCTTGCCGGCGCGATCGCCGGCGGCTCGATCGGTAACTCGGTCGACCACCAGAACGGCACGATCTACCACTCGGAGTACGAGGCGACGAGCAACGTGACGATGGCCCAGATGCCGCCGCCGCCGCCGCCGCCCGAGGATGTTGTCACCGTGCAGCCGACTCCGTCGGCCTTGTGGATCACGGGATACTACGGGTTCGACGGCTACCGCTACTACTGGGTCGCCGGCCACTGGGAAATCCCGCCGCCAAACTACCACGTCTTCGTCAGGCCCCACTGGGCCTACCGCAACGGCGCCTACGTCTACATCCGCGGCTACTGGCGCTGAGCGCCGGCCGCGCGGCCGACGCCGAACTCGGCGGCCGCCGCCTCGAGTCCCCTGGAGTACGCCTGGACGAGGCGGTCCCACGCCGCGCAGGCCTCGGTGTCGACCACCTTGCGGCTGGGGTCGGCGTCGTACCAGGCGACCGTGCGGGCGATCCCGTCGCGGTAGCGGGTCGTGGCCTCGAAGCCCGGCACGAACCTGCGGATCTTGGTGTTGTCGAAGACGGCTGAGTGCGACTTGTCGCCCAGCAGGGTCCCGACCATCGACGGCAGGCACGCCGTTATGAAGTCCGAGGCGATGTGCACGAAGAGCGGCGCGGGCACCCCGGCCGCCTCGGCGGTCATCGCGTAGATCTGGTTCCATGTCAGGGCCTCGTCCGAGGTGATGTGGAAGGCGTGGCCCAGGGCCCCGGCGTGGCCCAGGAGCCCGACGAGCCCCTTCGCGAAATCCGAGTTGTGCGTGATGGTCCAGAGCGATAGCCCGTCGCCCGGGATGATGAGCGGGAGCCCGCGGCGCATGCGGTCGACCGCCGTGTAGCCCTTGAGCCAGCTGTTCACGGCAAGGGGCACGATCGTGTCTCCGTAGGTCAGCGACGGGCGGATGATCGTCACAGGGAAGCCCTCCTCCCTGTAGGCCTTGAGCAGCCGCTCCTCGCAGGCGATCTTGTTGCGCGAGTAATCCCAGAGGGGGTTAGAAAGGGGCGTCGACTCGGTGATCAGGTAGTCGGACAGCGGCTTCTGGTACGCGCTGGCCGAGCTGATGAAGACGTACTGGGCGGTGCTGCCGCGCAGCAGGCCGAGCCTGGCCTCGATGTCGGCGGGCGTGAAGGAGATGAAGTCCACGACGGCGTCCCACTTGCGGCCGGCCAGGGCCCGGGCCGCGGCGCCCGGCTGGCTGATGTCGGCTGCCACCGTCTGCGCCCCCGCCATCGGGGCCCGCAGCGAGCGGTTCAGCAGCGTTACCTTCATGCCGCGCGCGACGGCGAGTTCGGTGCACGCCGTGCTGATGATCCCCGTTCCCCCTATGAATAGCACGTTCATGGCAAAGCGGTAGCGTAGGGCCCGGGGGCGCCGGGGTACAGGCTGGAAAGTGGGCCCCTTTTGGCCCGCCGGCGCTTGCTGGCCGGCGCGCTTTGGTTAGTGGTCGCCCCCGGCCATGCGCATCCTCGTGATCGAAGATGAACGCCAGCTTTCGCGCCACATCACCCGCGCGCTGGGGCGCGGCGGCCACAGCGCGGCCGCGCAGTTCGACGGCGCCGAGGGACTCAGGGCCGCGGTCGCAAGCCCGCCGGACGTCGTCATCCTCGACCTGAACCTGCCGGGCCTCGAGGGCATGTCGGTGCTCTCCGGGCTGCGGGAGGCGGCGTGCCCGGCGCGGCTCCTCATCCTGACGGCGCGCGGGGAGGTCGAGCACCGCGTCAGGGGGCTCAGGGCGGGCGCCGACGACTACATGGCGCCCTTCTCGATGGACGAGCCGGTGGCGCGGGTCGAGGCGCTGGGCCGGCGGGGCGCGACCCCCACCGCCGCCGACCTCCTCGCGGTGGGCGACCTGCACATGGACGTGCACCACAGGCGCGTCACCAGGGCCGGCAGGCCCGTCGCCCTGTCGCCAAGGGAGCTGGACCTGCTCCAGGTGCTCATGCAGGAGCCCGGCAGGGTCTTCTCAAGGACCGAGCTTTGCGAAAGGGTGTGGCAGCGCGACCACGAGTACGACACGCGGACGGTCGAGATCTTCATCACGCGCCTCCGCAGGAAGGTCGACGCCGGTTCGGCAGGCCCCTGATTCACACCATGCGGTCCATCGGCTACACGCTCCGCCCCCCGAATGACCCGAGTAGAATCCTCAAGGCCGCGGCCATGGCAATGCCCCTGACGGCCGCAGCCCAGGCCTCATAGGAGGGGACGGTTGACCTTTGCCTCTTTGGGGGCGATCCTGCCCGTCCCCATGAAATCGCGAATCCTGCCCGCTCTCCTTGCACTGCTCGCCACCGGCACCCTGGCGGCCCATGCCGAGAGGGCCGACTCCCCGGCCCCCGTTCCCGCCAAGAAGGTGCTCTTCTTCACGAAGTCGTCCGGTTACGAGCACTCCGTGATCAGGGATCCGTCGCTGCCGTTCAAGCCGAGCCCCGGGAGCGAAGTGAGCGGCCTCGCGTTCCAGGTACTCAAGGCGATCGGCGCCAAGGAGAACATCGACTTCGTCTTCTCGAAGGACGGGAGCCTGTTCACCCCGGCCTACCTCGCCCGGTTTGACGCGTATTTCTTTTTCACGACGGGCGACCTGACCCAGGTGGGCAACGACGGCAACCCCCCGATGAGTCCCGGGGGCAAGGCGGCCTTCCTCCAGGCGATCGCCGACGGCAAGGGGTTCATCGGCACCCACGCCGCGACCGACACGTTCCACACCGCGGGGAGCATGGACCACGGCGACGAGCGCTACCACAACGACGGCGAGCGCGCCGATCCATACATTAAGATGATCGGCGGGGAGTTCGTGATCCACGGAAGCCAGCAGCCGTCGCACCTGATCGTGGCCGATGCGGCGTTCCCGGGCGCGGCCGGGGTGTCCCCGGACGCCCGCTTCAAGGAGGAGTGGTATTCCATGAAGAACTTTGCGCCCGACATGCACGTCGTCCTGGTGCAGGACACCTCGGGAATGGTGGGCAACCCCTACGCGAGGCCGAACTACCCGTCGACATGGGCGAGGATGTACGGCAAGGGCCGGGTCTTCTACACGAACATGGGTCACCGCGACGACGTCTGGAACAGCGCGCTGTTCCAGTCCGTACTGACCGGCGGCGTCAACTGGGCCCTCGGCCGGGTGGACGCGGACGTGTCGCCCAATCTGGCGACGGCGGCGCCCGGGGCGAGCAAGCTGCCGCCGCCTGAGCCGCCGAAGAAGTAGGGGCCAAGTCGGCCGGGTCCGGGGGACAGAAGACCCCCGTTTAAAACAAGAAGGGGATGATAGCCCTCGTGCGCCGCCTGTATTCCGGGTAGGCCTCGGGGAACTGGCGTAGCATCAGCCTCTCCTCAACCGAGATCTTCATGAAGACGGCCAGCCCGGCAAGGAGGAGGAGCACGGCCTCTCGCACCCTCCCGGTGCCTATGAACGTTCCCAGGACGCCGACGAGAATGCCCGTGTAAATGGGATGCCTCACGATCCGGTAGGGCCCGCGCGTGATGAGCTCGTGGTCCTCCTTTATGGTGACGGCGCCGCTCCAGTTGCGCCCGAGGGTCCTTCGCGCCCAAATCGCGAACGCGAGGCCGGCCGCGCACACCGCGATTCCGGCCCAGGCGATGGCCGGCGTGGGGCTGTAGATCCTCAGGTGCATCGCCGGGGTCTCGTTGGTTGCGAATGCGAGCGCGATGAAGACCGCAGCCCCGAACATGCGCAGGCTGGGCTTCCAGACGTACACCGAGCGCTTGTTGCCAAAATACCCGCAGATCCAGTACGCGACAAGGATGAGCCAGAGCGCGAGGAAGAGGTAGGGATTGGGCATGGAGGCGGCGGTCTATCTAGGTCCCGCGCGAGGGCGTGTCGAGCCGCGGGTCGGGCGCCGGCGCGGCCGCCGGGCCCGATGATGGGCGCGCACCGCCCGGGCAAAAAATCGACTTGGAAAACGCCCCGCCATTCCTTCAATCAGGCCCTTTTCCATGGAAGCAGGGAGCACACGGCAAACCAACGAGGACAGCATGCGCGACGCCATTCTGGAGGTGCGCGCCTTCACCCAATCGGTCGTCGACGAGAAGGCCAGGGCCGAGGCCAAGGCCAGGAGCGAGGGCTGGACGAAGTACGCTGCACTCTCCATGGCCCTGATCGCGCTGGTGGCGGGATACGCCATGGCAAAGGGGGGAGGCTGCGCGAGCCGCGTCTCCAAGGACCTGAGCGAGGCGACCTACAACCAGACCCAGGCCTCGGACCAGTGGAGCTTCTTTGAGGCCAAGTCGCAGAAGCAGATGCTCCTGGAGACCGAGCTTCACCTGCGCGACGTCGTCCAGGACAAGGACAAGGCCCAGCGCGCGGGCCTTGAGGCCACGGTCAAGAGGTACGACCAGGAGAAGGCCGAGATCAGGGCGAAGGCCGAAACCTTTGAGGCCGCCCGCAACGCATTCCGGAAGGATGCCGAGGAGCAGACGGCGCTGGGAGCCAAGTTCGCACTCGCGGCCCAGACCTTTCAGATCGCGCTGGCCATCGGCGGTCTCTGCCTCCTGGCAAAGAAGCGCTGGCTGTGGTACCTGACCCTGGGAGTTTCCCTTGTAGCGGTCGCAAGGCTCGTCCTGGCGCTCCGGGGATAGGTTGTAACGGGCGGTTGTTGAACCATCGCCACCGGAAATCCCTCCTCGGTCCGATCCTGGGCTACCTCCTGACGACGAGGTACCAGAACGCGTAGCCGGCGCCGCCCAGCGCCGAAGCGATGATTGCCCAGCCATACCAGGGCGTTCTCACCCGCGGCTCGCGCAGGAGGGCGTCACGAAACCGGTCGGCGTCCCTTCGGTTCAATTCGGCCGCATCCTGAAGAAGGACGACCAGTTTTCCGAAGGGCTGGACCGAGTCCCCGATCACGACCTGGCCCTGCGCCGTTCGAAGCTGGAGAAAACTGCGCCCTTTTGCGAAAAGCCGGGTTCCGACGATAAGGTCCGCAAACGGTACCTCGGTGAGGCCTCGCTTTGGATTGCGTGTGAAGCTGGTGACGAACGAATAGTTCCTGAAGGTCACGACTCGGCGCGCCCCGTCGACCTCGACCCTGGGGGCGTCGACGCCTCCGGCCTTCGTTTCGGCCGCAAATACCTCGCCTGATTCAACCAATTCGCCAATGAGCGCGCCGGCGCTTGCGGCGGCCGGACGATCCGAATCCTGCCACTTGAATTGCTGGAGTGATCCTTGGATTGCGGCTAGGATCATCCAGGCGCCGGCGGTCACCATGATTGCGATCAATCCCAGGTCGCGCTTGGCTTGGAGGCGCGACCGCTCCTTCGATCGCTCGATCCATTGGTCGAGGGGTATCGAGTCCAGGGTTTGCAGCCTGGGCAACGCGACGAGCTTATTGCCCTGCTGGCGCTCCTGGTAGGCGCGCTCCCAAGCGTCCGCCTGGCGCTTCGAGGCATCCAGGTAAGGCGCGACCTCCCTTGCGTAGAATGACTGGTCGGCCGCGGCCTGCCGTTGAAATTGAACGGCTTGCCAGGCCCAGTTGAGCGCGAGAAGGACGAGCGTTATGCCAAAGCGCGATGGAGTACCTTCATCGAACTCATATGATCCCGTTGGCCTCTTGGGCGTCAACGCAGTGGCGGGCTCCTGCTGGATCCACGCGCACAGCGGGCCAAGCCCTTGCCAGAGCGATTTGCATGGCGCCAATCCTCTGTGCACAGGCGCGAGCTTCTTGCTTTCATATGCCGCTGGAGGTTGGCGAAATTGCTTGTTACGGCATTTCGCCAAAAGCGTGATAGGAGCCTCGTTAGGCAGGGTTAGCGGTTCGCCAGGCTAGCTCAGTGGTAGAGCAGAGGACTCATAAGACGTTATGGCGCCATACGCTGCAATCGTCCTGGGTCATCGAGAGTCATCTCTTGTCGAATATCCAGTCTCTTACGGAGAATTCTCTTCATCCTGAGTCATCCTGAATGCTCCCATTATTTGGAATCGGGTGACAAGTCGGGTGACAACAAAATCGATGAATCGGCATTAATTGTTGTCTTGACCGTCTATCTCAAAAATGCGATAACTGCCTTGCTCTCCAATGCCCTCGATTCACGTCGTCTTTTACCAAGAGCAGGAAGGCGACGCGCCGGTCGTCGAGTGGCTCAGAGAACTAAATGCGACTAATTTCAAAGCCTTCGACAAATGCAGGGCTGCCATTGCCCGTCTGGCGCTTCTTGGCCACGAACTGCGCCGACCGGAAGCCGATTATCTGCGCCACGGCATCTATGAACTGCGCGTGCGCTTGGGCTCGGTCAATTACCGCCTGCTCTACTTTTTTCATGGACAGACTGTATCCGTCATCGCCCACGGCCTGACCAAGGAAGCCGCCGTGCCCGCTACCGACATCAAACGCGCACTTGCCCGCAAGTCCGTCTTCACTGCCAATCCGGCCGTTCACACATTCAAAGGAGAGATTTACGATGCCTAGGAAGACCACCACCGATGCCTTGAAGATTCTGGCCCACATCGCCGGAAACGATTCGCGACGTCAGCAGAGTTTTGAGGAGGAACTCGCCAATCGAGAAGTCGCCCACAAGATTTTTCAACTTCGCCAGAGTTCCGGCCTCTCCCAAGTTGAGCTTGCCCGCCGCGTGGGCACCACCCAATCCGTGATTTCCCGGCTCGAGGACGCCGACTATGAAGGGCATTCACTCGCCATGCTAAACCGCATCGCAGCTGCCGTAGAGCGCCGTGTTGATATTCGCTTTCTGCCCCGCAAGCGGCGTCTGCAACCGGTGCGAACGTAATGGCGACCGGCCCGAAATTTGCTTGCCGGTCTCGCGGGCCGCTGAGCATTCTAGCCAACTCAAGATAAGCCAGGGTAGCTCAGTGGTAGAGCAGAGGACTCATAAGCCTTTGGCCGCGGGTTCGATCCCCGCCCCTGGCACCATTGCTAGGCAATGGTTTATGTTGGCGCCGATTTCCCCAAGCGATCGGCGTGCCCCTCGGGCGGGTGACGGCGCCCGAGATTCCCCTATGCGTGTGATGCTGCGTCCACGAACTGCCTTGCCCGCTGCGTGATCGCCCCCCAGTCGCGTGACGCCAAAGCCTTGGGGGAGACAAGGGCTGAGCCTGCCGCGGTTGCAAACGCTCCGTTACGCAGGAACTCGGCGACGTTCTCCGGGGTGACGCCGCCGGTAGGCATGAGCTCGATGCTCGGGAAGGGGCCCTTGATGGACTTGATGTAGGCTGGGCCGAGGAATTCGGCCGGGAAGACCTTCACGACGTCGACTCCGAGTTCCCAGGAGGCTAGGATCTCGGTCGGGGTCATCGCCCCCCCCAGTACGGGCACCCCGAGCTCGTGACACGCGGCAACCACGCCGGGCCGCATGGCGGGCGTCACGATGAAGCGCGCGCCGGCCTCGACACCCCGGCGGGCCGTGGCGTCGTCGAGCACCGTTCCAAGGCCTATCAGGGCGTGCGGCAGCGCGCGCGATACCTCGGCGCAGACCTCGACGGCCCCGGGGGTCGTCATCGTCAGCTCGATGCAGTTGAGCCCTCCGGCGGACAGGGCGCGCGCGCACTCGAGGAGGCTTGAGGGCCCGTCGGCGCGAATGAGCGCGACGACCTTCTCGGACCTGATCCGGGCAAGAATGTCGGATTTTATCATGGGCAATCCGGAGGCAGGGGCGGATCCCCCCGATGGGACCCTGGGGCCGCCTAGCCACCTAATCCGTATCTTGTCACCCTCGCGGCAAATCTTTACAAGAAAGTAGTCGGGGCCGCGCTAGGACAGGGCAGGAGGCTCCGCGCGCTCGCGCTTTCCATCCAATAAGATGAACGATCAGGAAAACCCCATGACCCGGACGGCCGCCGCGCTCTCGACGGAGGAACTGCGCCGCGCGTTCCTTGTCCAAGACCTGTTCCGCCCGGGCGAGGCGAACCTACGCTGGTGGGAGACCGACCGCACCGTGATGGGAGCCGTTTCCCCGCTAAGTGAGGAGCTTGAGCTCGGCAACCCTCCCGGCCTTCGCAGCGCCTTCTTCCTGGAGAGGCGCGAGGCCGGCGTGATCAACATCGGCGGGCCCGGCGTGGTCGTGCTGGACGGCGCCAGGCACGCCATGGAGCACTGCGACGCCCTCTATGTCGGGCGCGGCGCGAAGTCGGTGCGTTTCGGCTCCGCATCGACCGCAAATCCCGCACGCTTCTGGCTGATGTCGTACCCTGCGCATGCCGCCCACCCGGTGACACACGTGCCCTTCAAGGGCGCCAGGGGCGATACGCTCGGAGGGGCCGAGGGAGCGAACGCTCGCACCCTCTACAGGCTCATTTGGCCGGCCACGGTGGCAACCTGCCAGCTGGTGATGGGCCTCACGCGCCTCTCCACGGGGAGCGTGTGGAACTCGATGCCGCCGCACACCCATCTGCGCCGCTCGGAGGTTTACCTGTACTTTGACCTGCCTGCGGGCCAGGCGGTGTTCCATCTCATGGGAGAGCCATCGGCGACGAGGCACCTCGTCGTGCGCGACTGCGAGGCGGTCCTGTCACCCCCGTGGTCGATCCACTGCGGCGTGGGGACATGCGCCTACGGTTTCATCTGGTGCATGGGGGGCGAGAACCAGGAGTTCTCGGACATGGATCCGGCGCCGGTAGCCGGGCTGCGGTAAGGTCCCGCCATGGCGACAGTCCTCGATGAATTCCGGCTGGACGGGCGCGTGGCGATCGTGACGGGCGCCTCGCGCGGCCTGGGGGCAGCGATGGCTCTCGGGCTCGCCGAGGCCGGAGCCGACCTTGTCCTCGTCGCGCGAGGAGACGCCGCTCAGGTGAGGAAGGGGGCCGCCGCGCTCGGGCGGCGCTGCCAGTCGATCAAGGCGGACCTCGCCGAGAAGGCGGCGGCAGCGAAGATCGTCTCCGAGGCTGTTTCCGCGATGGGCCGGGTGGACATCCTCGTCAACAACGCCGGCATCATCCGGCGAAACTCCTTCCTGGACCTCACCGAGGAGGAATGGCGCGACGTGTTCGACGTGAACCTGGACGCCGCCTTCCGGCTGAGCCAGCAGTTCGCCAGGCACCTCGTCGCGGCGAAGTCCCCGGGCAAGATCATCAATGTCGCCTCCATGCTCTCGTTTCAGGGCGGCATCAGGGTCGCCTCATACACGGCGGCGAAGAGCGCGCTGAACGGCCTGACGAAGATCATGGCAAACGAGCTAGCGCCGCTGGGGATCAACGTGAACGCAATCGCGCCGGGCTACATGGCGACCGATGTCACGGCGCCGCTTCGCGCCGACGAGGCGCAAAACCGTGCCATCATCGAACGCATTCCCGCCGGGCGCTGGGGCTCGCCGGAGGACCTCAAGGGGGCTGTCGTGTTCCTTGCGTCGCGCGCGTCGGACTACGTGCATGGCTTCACGCTAGCGGTCGACGGCGGCTGGCTCGCCCGCTGACGCTTCCTGCTTTCCCCCTATGAGATACCCCGCGCTCCTCGCAGTCTTTGCCACGCTGCTGGCCGCGTGCCCCGCCCACGCCGGCCAGGGGCTCGCCGTCACGGTCTCCAACCCTACCGGGATCGCCCGGCCCTCCGAGACGATCGAGGTCGCGTGGACCCAGGTCGCGCGGGCCATACCCGGCGCCCTCATGCACCACTTGGTCGTGAGGGACGAGGGCGGGCGAAGCCTGCCCTATCAAGTGATAAACGTGGCCCCCGAGGCCAAGGACCCGACGGGCGTGGGGGTCGCCTACGGCGACCTCGTCTTCCAGCACGACTTCGCGGCCGGCGAGCAGTCGGCGTCGTTCACGATCAGGGCGATCGAGGACCTGGCGCCGGTCTTCCCGGCGCGGGTCTTCGCGCGCTTTGTCGCGGAGCGCTACGACGACTTCGCCTGGGAAAACGACAGAATAGCGCACCGCACGTACGGCCCGGCGCTCGCGGCGCCCGATGTCGGCAAGAGTGGCAAGGAGGTCAACACCTCGAGCGGGATCGACGTCTGGAGCAAGAGGGTCGACTACCTGATCGTCGACCGCTGGTACAACAAGGGCCACGACCACTACCACCGCGACGAGGGCGAGGGCATGGACATGTACAACGTGGGCGCGTCGCGCGGCTGCGGCGGCACCGGCATATGGGACGGCCGGGCGCTCGCCGTGAGCGGGAATTTCCAGGGTTGGAAGGTGATCGCGAACGGCCCGATCCGGGCGATCTTCGAGCTCACGTACGGGCCCTGGGGGGCGGGGGTCGCCGAGACGAAGCGCTACACGATGGACGCCGGGCACAACCTCGACCAGGTCGAGAGCACGTTCACGGTCGCGAGCGGCGATACGTCTGACTTGACCGTTGGAATAGGCCTCGACAAGAACTCGCCGGACGCGGGGCAGGATCCGAGGTATTCGTTCGCGGCCGACACATCGCGCGGCACGATATCCCTGTGGGTGGTGCACAGGACGCACGGCTCCCTGGGAACCGCGGTCATCGTGCCGAAGGAGAGCTTCCTCGGCGTGGCCGAGGACGGGCTGAACTATCTGGCGCTGGCCCGGGCGACCCCCGGGCGGGCGCTCCGCTTCTACGCCGGCGCCGGCTGGTCGAAGGCCGGCGAATTCACCACCAAGGATGCGTGGGACAGCTACGTGGCCGCATGGGCTGCGCGCATCCGCTCGCCCGTCGGGGTCACGTGCGGCGTCACGCCATGAAGAATGCCCTGATTGCGTGCGTTGGGTTTGCGCTGGCGCCGCTCGCGCCGGCCGCCGGGCCAACGGACTTTGCGCCCGAGTCCATCGTGGGGACAATGGAGCGCGTCGCGGACTGGCAGCTCGCCCATCCGGCCAAATGGAACGCGACCGATTGGGAGAACGGGGCCTTCTATGCCGGCGTCATGGCCCTCGCCGACGTCTCGCAGAGCCCGCGCTTCCGCGAGGCGATGGTCCGGATGGGGGAGGGGAACCGCTGGCAGCTGGGGCCCGTGGTCTACAGCGCCGACGACCATGTGGTGGGCCAGACCTACGTCGACCTCTACCGGACGGCCCACGACCTGCGCATGATCGCCCCCATGCGGGAGCGCTTCGACTTCATCCTGGCGCATCCCAAGGACGGCAACCTTGTCTTTGACCCGGTGGGCAACCCGGACCACCTGGACAAGTGGTCCTGGTGCGACTCCCTGTTCATGGGGCCTGCGGCCTGGGCGAAGCTCAGCCGCGCGACCGGGGACGGCCGCTACCTCGCCTTCGCGGTCTCGAAGTGGTGGCGGACCTCGGACTACCTCTACGACCGGGACGAGCACCTCTACTACCGCGACAGCCGGTACTTTACGCAGAGGGAGAAGAACGGGCGGCGCGTCTTCTGGGCGCGGGGCAACGGCTGGGTGCTCGCCGGCCTCGCGCGGATGCTGCAGGAGCTGCCGGCCGACCATCCCTCCCGGGAGCGCTTCGTCGAGCAGTACAGGCAGATGTCGGAGCGCATAGCGCAGATCCAGAACGCGGACGGATTCTGGCGCTCCAGCCTTCTCGACCCCGAGAGCTACCCCATGCAGGAGAGCAGCGGAACCGGCTTCTTCTGCTTCGGCCTGTCCTGGGGCGTCAACGCGGGTCTCCTCGACAGGGCGCGGTTCGAGCCGGTCGTTAGAAGGGCCTGGTCCGCCCTCCTGACGTGCGTTGACCCGGACGGGCGCCTGACGCACGTGCAGCCGGTCGGCTACATGCCGGTGACTTTCGATCCCAAATACACCGAGCCCTATTCGGTCGGCGCATTCCTCCTGGCGGGCAGGCAGGTGGCGGCCCTGTCCCCATAGGAGAATCCAGGGAGTCGCACCCGGCCTTTCGGCTGCGCCCCGCGCCGGTCAGTCGGAGTTCAGGAACTCGTAGCGGTCCCTGTGCGCATCCGCAGCCGCGGCGCTCACCGTGTCCAGGTGCATCACTTGGTAGCCGGTCGTCGCCTCGTAGCGGGGCCACTCGGGCAGCCCCTTGGCGTTGGGGTTGCCTGTCTTCGCAAAATTCGTCCAGTAGGCTCCCATCTCGTCCGACAGTCTCCAGTCCTCGGGCCGCACGGTCACGTCCTTGAGCGAGGCCAGCGCGCCAAAGACATAGGAGATCTCGCTCGCGTGCACGGCCCCGACGTCCGCCTCGGTCGCCGGCGCCCCGTTGATTACCCGGCCGGGCTCTATCGGGACGGCGCGGTCGAACGAGAACCTGTACACCGGGGCGCCGGAGGTTCTCAGGTGCAACTCTATCCACTTCCACGTGCCGAAAGCGATGAACCTGTCGCCCGCAAGGTCGCCCGCCGAGCGCACCGCCTCCTGCTCGGTGCTCGCAGGGTAGAGTTTCAGCAACCGGTCGGCGTCGGCCCCGAAATCCTGGCGCACCATCCGCGCGAAGGACGCCGCCGTCGGCCGCTTGTCGCCGAAGACGGCGTCGACCCTCTGCTCGTCGGCGTTCCATCCGGCAAGCAGCGGAACGCGGCTCTCGGCGCCGGTGGCGTAGATGGCCGCCGGGTCCAGCGGGAGGATGTAGCCGTCGACGACGGCCCCGGCCCTGACCGACTCGTGGGCCCGGGCCTCCTTCAGCAATTCGTCCGCGGGGAGCGCCCTCATCTTCGCTATGGATGCCGCGCCCAGCATCTTCCCAAACTCCTCGCCGTTCTTCTCGGCCTCGGCGAGGGAGCGCGTGTGTTCCGGCACCAGCCTCGAGCCCAGCAGGGCACCGCTCTCGCCGATCGCCTTGTGGAAGAGGCCCCTGGCGACGGGCGATGCCATGAGCACGCTGACCGAGTACGACCCGGCGGACTCGCCGAATATGGTCACGTTGCCGGGGTCGCCGCCGAAGGCTGCGATGTTGTGCTGCACCCAGCGCAGCGCCGCTATCTGGTCCATGAAGCCGTAGTTGCCCGAGGCGCTTCTGCCGGACTCGCGCGTCAGGTCCGGGTGCGCCATGTAGCCGAACACCCCGAGGCGGTAGTTCATGCTGACCAGCACGACGCCTCTCCTGGCGAGGTTCTCGCCGTCCTGGCGTGGCTCCGAGGAGGAGCCCGCCTGGAGGCCGCCGCCGTAGATCCACACCATCACGGGCAGCCGCTCCGAGGCCGACTTGGCGGGAGTCCAGACGTTCAGGTACAGGCAGTCCTCGCTCGGGCCGTCGTCCCGGAAGATCATGTCGGCGAAGATGCGGGCCTGCATGGCCCTGGCGCCGAAGCGGTCCGCGCTGCGCACACCCTTCCACGGCGCGACCGGCTGGGGCTCGCGCCAGCGAAGGTCGCCCACGGGTGGCGCCGCGTAGGGGATGCCCTTGAAAACGCGGATCGAGGCATCGCTTCCCGGGACCCCCTGCACGAGGCCGGAGTCGATTTGCACGGGCTGCGCGGCAAGGGCGCCAACGCAGACAGTCATGGCAAGGGAGAGCGCCAGATGCCTGGCGCCCGCGGTCGGGGTCGGGGTTTCCATGCCACAAATGAAATGCGCGGCCAACGACAGGGCAAGCGCAAGCCCCGAGTTGCGCCGGGAAGCTGCCTAGGGAAGCCAGCCCCCCGTTGCCTGCACCGGCGTGAGGGAGCCTCCCTGCGTCACCCATGCCGCGACGGCATGGTGGGCGAAGGCGACGCCCGCGGCCTGCGGGAGTTCGACCGTGGCCTTCAGCACGCCGTCCGCCGAGTTGCGCACGAGGGCGACGCTGCGGATTCCCAGGACGACAAAGTCATGCTCCAAGGTCGCGCCGCCGTTTTCTCCCGCGGTTACCCTGGAGGAGATCCCGAAGCCCAGGTGCGCGAGGTGCACCTCAAAGCCGCCGGGGGCCTGCGGGACGCCCGGCGCCGGCGCAAAGGATGCGACCCAGCCCCCGCCATCCGGACAATCCAGTGCGAGGGTGCCGGCAGGGGCGCCAGCTGTGTCGCTGGATCCCCACTCGGGCTTCCATTCCCGGCCGTTCCTGACAAAGCAGGGAGTGTAGACGTTCCTGGCGCCCCAGGCTGAGGCGTAGGCGTACTGCCGCTGGGTGTACTCGCGCCTGGCCAGCCGGTCCTTCCAGCCGAGCCCGTCCCAGTAGTCGACGTGGAACTGGACAGGGATGAACTGGCTCCAGAGCCCCGGCCTGTCCCGCAGTCCCCCCAGCCACGCGTCCGCCGGCGGGCAGCTGCTGCAGCCCTCGCTCGTGAAAAGCTCTATAAGGGCGACAGGGGCAGGACCCGACGCAAAGTGAGCCGGGGCGGCGGCAAGCGGGGCCGCCGCAAGGAAGAGCAGGGGATGGAAGAGAAGCCTCACCTATGAGACGGAGCCGTTTGTGGCCGGAATATTCCGGGTGTCGAACTAAAGGGGGCGCCCGCTGTCCCATCGGATGGCGCGCGACCATCCCAATAGCGCTTGAGGATCCCCCTGGCTTTGGACATCATATACGACACCCATTCACCGTGAGATACCCCCTCCTGCGAGGCCTTGCCCAATCGCTCCTGATCGGAGCCATCCTGACCGGCCCGGCATTTGCCCAGGTCAACGTTACCGTGGACGCGACAAAGGCGGTGCGGACGGTCGACAGCCGCGCAATCGGCGTGAACACGGCCTGCTGGGACTGGAGCTTTGACACGACGGCCACGGGGCCGCTCCTCGCAGCGGCGAACATCGGCGTCCTTCGCTACCCGGGCGGGGGCACCGCGGACGTCTATTTCTGGACGAACAACCAGGTCCAGAACACCGACGCAAACAACAATCCGATTGCTGGCTCATTTTCGACTATGGGCACCGACTTCGACCAGTTTGCCGTGGTGGCGCTGACCCAGGGAAGTCAGGCCTTCATCACCGTTAACTACGGGACGAGCACCCCGACGGATGCAGCCAACTGGGTGAAGTACTCAAACATCACAAAGGGCTACGGCTTCAAGTACTGGGAGGTCGGCAATGAGAACTACGGGACGTGGGAAACCGACGCCAACACGAAGAAGAACGACCCCGTTGTGTACGCCACCCGCTTCGTCCAGTACTACAACGCCATGAAGGCGATCGACCCCGCGATCGAGGTCGGAGCCGTCGCCACGACGAGCACCGAGGGTTCGTACACATACCCGAGCGAGGCGGTCTCCGATCCTGCGACCGGCCAGAGTCACTCGGAGTGGAATTACATCATCTTGAGCACGATGAAGGGCCTGGGCGTCATGCCCGACTTCCTGATATGCCACCGCTACGAGCAGAACTCGGGGCAGGAGAACGACGCCACGCTGTTGCAGCTGGCGAGCACGCCCGCGACGGGCTGGCAGGTCGACGCGGCCCTCCTTCGGACTCCGCTTAACGACTTCTACGAGGCCAAGGCCTCGGGCGTCGAGCTCTGCTGCACGGAGAACAACTCCGTTCACAACAACCCGGGCAAGCAGATCGTCAGCCTCGTGAACGGCCTGTACCTGGCGGACAGCCTGGGGAGCCTGCTCCAGACCGAGTTCAACTCGCGCGTTTGGTGGGCCTTCAGGAACGGCCCGAACACGACCGGCAACAACAATTCCACGCTATACGGATGGCTCACCACGTTTGGCGACTACGGCATCGTGGCGACCAATCCCAGCCCGGCACCGGCGGGCTACCCGGCAATCAACACGCCGTTCCCTACGTTCTACGCGTTCAAGCTGCTGAGCAACTTTGCCGCCGGGGGCGACACGGTCGTGACGGCGGCAAGCGACAACATCATGGTGTCCGCATATGCGGTGCAGCGCGCCAACGGCTCGCTGTCCATCCTGGTGATCAACAAGAGCCCGACGTCGACCTACACGGTCAGCTTTGCGCTGACGGGCTTCACGCCGCTGGCCTCTGCCGCGACCTACAGCTATGGGATGCCCCAGGACAATGCGGCCAAGACCGGCACGGGCTCGCCGGACGTCGCGACGGGAGGCATTTCAAACGCTGCCGCGAGCTTCGGCGAGTCGGTCGCCCCTTACTCGATGACGGTATTCTCGCTCTCGCCCCCGATCCAAGTCAGGAGCCAGCCGTCCTCGCAGACAATCGCCAGCGGCAGCACGGTCACGTTCAGCTTCTCGACTTCGGGAACGCCGGCGCCCTCGTACCAATGGTACCTCAACGACGCACCGATCGCGTCGGCGACCAACTCGACGCTTGTAGTCAGCGGCGCGACGGCCGCGGACGCGGGAAGCTACACGTGCATCGCCTCGAATTCCGCGGAACAGGTGACGAGCAGCGCGGCCACGCTGACCGTCTCAGCCGCGTCCA
>PLXS01000009.1 GCA_003151515.1 Opitutaceae bacterium | reverse complement strand
CAACGGGTGCTGGGGGCAGCTCGGTGCCCGAGTCGAGCACAGCGGCGGCTGCCACCGTCTGGCCGGGCGGGGCGGCGGGCGCCGCGCCGGCGGCGGCCGGGGCCGGGCTACCCGACACAAAGAGCGCCGTCAGCGCGGTCGCGAAGCCGACGAAGGCGATCAGGAACCAGAGCGCGAGGCCAAGGAACGGGATCAGGTAGAAGATGAGCATCACCACGATGCCGACCACGGCGGCGAGCACGAGGTGCGCCTGCTTGCCCACCAACGGGCGACCAATCATCGAGTATACGGCGGCCTTGCCGAACAGGATGCAGGCGATGACACCCACGGGCAGGACGATCAGCGCCACGGGTATGCCGATCACCGTCACCAAGAGCAGGATGGCGAGGACGGGAAGCCCGAGCATCGCCAGGAACCCGGTCAATAGCGTTATTCCCGGGCGCTTCTCGAGGGTGTCGCTGCACTTCTTGATGCCGGCCGGGAACAGGAAGACGAGGAGCAGGTAGAACGCGGCCAGGCACAGGTTGGCGAGCCAGAGCAGGTGCAGGTGCGGGCCGAACGCGACCGGCCGGCCGAGCCTCAGGCCGTGCTTCCAGAACGAGGCCGCCGTTCCTTCACCCGTCATGGAGATGCCCCCGATGTTGACGGGCACGATGTTGCCATCGACAACGGCCGTCGGGTCCTTGATGACCGTGCCCCCGACCGAGACCGCGTTGCCGCTCACATGCGCATTGGGCCCCAGCTTGAGGTCGCTCAAGACCGCGACTGCGTTTCCGTACACCGTTCCGTTCACAGTGTTGAGGCCCATCACCGACACGGCGTTCCCGTCCACGGTGCCGTCGACCGTGAGCGGGCCCATCACGGCGACCGCATTGTTCGGGACCGTCTCGTGCGCACCGACATAGGTTGCGTCGCCGACCGTGACGCGGTCGCTCTCCCCCTGCCAGTGGTGCCTTTCCTCCTGCGCCGCAGGGGCGGCCGCAGCCTGGGGAGCGGAGGCCGCCGGGACCGCGGTCGGCGCGGCCGTGGCCACGGCCACGGCCGGAGCGGCCGCGGCGGAGCCGCCTATCTCATGGAGGGGCGTCTCCTTGGCCGGGGCCGTGCTCGGCGTCGGGGTCGGCGCGTTCTCGGCCTGTGCGAGAAGCGCTCCCGACGCGAAGGGCAGCATTGCCGCGAGCATCAGGCCCGCGCGAATGGTCTTGTATGGAAGTTTCATGGAGATTCCTGGGATCAAGCGGTGTGTCGCGCGTAGGATATCGCGCGGTATGCGGTTGCGCTGATTGCGCCCAGCAAGGCGTAGAGTGAGGCGATCACTGCGGCGGCCCCGAAGAGCCAGAGCCGCGGAATTGCGGCATAGACCTGGTGAAGGCTCGAGTTCGTGGATGTCAGGAAGTCGCGGGCGGCCCTGATCCAGGCAAAGGGCTCGGAGGCGCCGGCCATTCCGGCCGCGCCCGAGCTGTACCAGACGAGGAGCAGGCCCGAGACCACGAGCGCCGCGACGATTGCGGAACCGCCGAAGAACAGGGCGCGGACGGCCGCGGGCCAGTGGGCGAACGACTTCCTCCACCAGGGAAGGGCCTGGCGCCGGGCTATCTCGGCGAGGACGCGTCCCTGCAAGCCAGCCGGCGCCCTGCGGTCGGGCACCGACCGGAGGATCCTGTGGATCGAGGTTTCAAGCCTGTCTGGATCTTGTGGGTTCATGGCGTTACGGGGAAAGGGACTCGAGGTGCGCGCCGCTGCGCGAAAGGATCTTCGCCAGCGCGGCGCGGGCGCGGAGGATGTCGGTCTTCACCTTGGCGAGGGAGACGCCGAGGCGGCGCGCTATCTCGTCGTAGGGAACGTCCTCGTAGTGGTACAGGACAAGGGGGATGCGCTGATGGTCGGGCAGCTTGGCGATGGCGTCGTCGACGATCGACCGCTTCTCCTCCGCGTCCATCTGGGCGAAGAAGGTGTCGGGCGCCGCGAACTCCACCTGGGTCGCCTCCCCGCCCGAGGAGTCCTCCGCGCTCATCTCGGAGAAGAAACGCCAGCGGTTTCGGTAGCGCTGCAGGTGGTTGAGCGACAGGTTGGTCGCGACGGTCTTGAGCCAGCCGCCCGCCGACGGGCTCGTCGAGAGCATGTCGAAATGCTCGTACGCCTTGATGAACACCTCCTGGGCAATGTCCTCAGCCTGGGCGTCGTTTCTGACGAGCCGTGCGGAAGTGGTGAAGACCATGTCCTGGTATTGGCGCATGAAGGAGGTGAAGTCGGCCGGCGAGGCTAGCCCCGAGGTTGGGTTTTGCACTTGAGGGTCATCGTTCATGCCCAGAACACCCGACCATGCTGAAAAGTCGCACAATCCGCCACTCAAAGCCGAAGCCCGCCCCTGGAGCGGGCCCCAGGGACCCCGCGGCCGGCCGCTCAGAATATGTAACCTTCTTCCCCGTGCTCGTTTATGTCAAGACCCTGCCGCTCCACCTCGGTCGCCGGCCGCACGCCAAGCGAGGCCTTCACCGCGAGCCCGATGACCGCGCTGGCGACCGTGGCGAGAACCAGCGTGACCGCCATCGCTATCAGCTGCTCATGCCACAGGCCGCCGTGGGCGACGAGCCCGGCCAGGCCGTTGGCGTTTGCCGCGGCGCTCGATGGGGCCAGATTTGGGTTCACGGACGCCGTCGCGAATATGCCGGTCAAGAAGGCGCCGATCGTCCCGCCCACCGCGTGCACCCCGAAGGTGTCCAGGGCGTCGTCGTACCCGAAGACGGCCTTAAGCTTGTTGCAGAAAATGAACGGAACCGACCCCGCGAAGAGCCCGATGACCACCGCGCCGGTGGCGTCCACGTAGCCCGAGGCTGGGGTGATGACGACAAGGCCGGCGACGGCGCCCGAGCAGAATCCGAGGACGGAGGCCCTCTTCTTGACGATGTACTCAAGCACCGCCCACGTGGAGGAGCCCACGGCCGTGGCGAGCGTGGTCGCCATGAACGCAGCCGCCGCGTTTCCGTCCGCCCCGAGCGCGGAGCCTGCGTTGAACCCGTACCAGCCGACCCAGAGCATCCCGGTGCCGGCCATGCAGAGCACCAGGTTGTGCGGCGCCATGATCTCCCTCTTGAAGCCGAGCCTCGGGCCGACGATCAGGCACAGGACGAGGGCGGACCAGCCGGACGACATGTGGACGACCGTTCCGCCGGCGAAGTCGATCGCGGCGACCCGCGCCGAGGCGTTGCCCGCCCCGTTCATGAGGCCGTCGACCCCCCAAACCATGTGCGCGAGGGGGAAGTAGACGAGGAACATCCAAGCAGTCACGAAGGTCAGGACCGCCGTGAACTTCATCCTCTCGGCAATGGCGCCCACGATCAGGGCCGGCGTGATGATGGCGAACATGAGCTCGTACATCGCGAATACGTTGTGCGAGACCCACGGGCCGTAGTCGGTGTTGGGCGCCGACCCCACGCCCCTCATGAACGCGTACCTGAAGTCCCCGATGTAGGGCGTGCCCGGGGCGAAGACCAGGCTGTAGCCGACCGCCCACCAGAGTATCGTCACAAGGCCCGTGATGCCCAGGCACTGGGCGAGCACCGAGAGGACGTTCTTGCGGCGCACGAGGCCGCCGTAGAAGAGGGCGAGCCCCGGCAGGGTCATGAACAGGACGAGCGCCGAGCTCGTCATCATCCACGCGTTGTGCCCCGGGCCCGGCCCCGCTACCCGGGAGTCCACATTCGCGGTCCGCGATCCGTTGTTCACATAGGCCTCCAGGTCCGCCACGCGCTGCTCGAGCGTGGGCTGGGGCAGCGCCTTGCCCGCCGCCGCCAGCCTCGGGGCGCCCGCGAGGCACGCGAGCGCGAGCGCAGAAAGCGCGGCACGGATCCATATGTTGCACGAATTGCGGGATGTCATGGGGTTAGAATAAATGAATGCTGCTCTCGGGCTGCCGCCACGCTTACCCGGTCGATAAGCATGAGTTCAAAGCATCTGACGCATCGCGCTTCCCTTGCAAACCCATACACAGCGTAAGACACTCTGGGTCCAAACCCACCCTTGGGATCATCATGAATGACAACCCCTTCCTGACCCCCGATCCGCAGATTGAGGCCGCGGTCCGAACGATAGGCGGCGACCTTTTCCGCCTCATGGAGGAGCACCCCAGCCCGGGAATCCTCTCCAAGAAGGGCGCGTACGCCCGCATCATGGAATGGGCCATGAAGGACCCGGCGTTCAAGACGCAGCTCTTCCGGTTCGTCGACGTCCTGCCGTCCCTGACCTCCTCGGCCGAGGTCGTCCGCCATCTCCAGGAATACCTCGGTGACAAGGCGGTCGAACTGAACCCCGCCCTCAAGGCGGGGCTGGCCGCCTCCTCCTTCGCCCCCGCGCTCATCGCCGCCCCGGTGAAGGCCCAAGTCGTGGACATGGCGGGCCAGTTCGTCACGGGCAAGGACACCGCGGACCTGATCAAGCAGATCCGCAAGAACGCCAAGCTGGGACTCTCGGTGACGATCGATCTTCTCGGCGAGGCCGTGGTCAGCGAGGAGGAGGCGGACGTCTTCCTGCGCCGCAACCGCGAGGTCCTGGACGACGTCTCGGCCTTCTTCGCGAAGGAGAAGGAGCCGTCGGCGAGCGACGTGGGGCCGAAGGGGCCCCTGCCCCGGCTCAACCTGTCGGTCAAGATCTCGGCCCTCACCCCGGAGGTGCATCCGGCCGATCCGGAACATTCCGTCGAGGCCCTGAAACGGCGCCTGCGCCCGATCCTGCGGCGGGCCGCGGAGGTCGGCGCCCTGATCAACTTCGACATGGAGAGCTACAAGCTGAAGGACCTCACGCTCGCCCTCTTCAAGTCGATCCTGGAGGAGCCGGAGTTCCGCGAGAAGCCTGAGATCGGGATCGCGCTCCAGGCCTACCTGCGCGAGTGCGAGCGGGACCTGAAGGACCTGGTCGGCTGGGCCAGGGCGAACGGCCGCCACTTGAACGTGCGCCTGGTAAAGGGGGCCTACTGGGACTACGAGACCGCCGGCGCGCAGCAGCGCGAGTGGCCGGTCCCCGTATGGTCGCGCAAGCCCGAGTCGGACGCCAACTACGAGAAGCTCACGTCGTACCTGCTCGACAACATCGGCACGGTGACGCCGAACTTCGCCTCGCACAACGTCCGCTCGGTCGCCCATGCGATCGCCCAGGCCGAGAGGCGCGGCATCGACCCGAAGGCCTACGAGTTCCAGGCCCTCTACGGGATGGCGGACGACCTGAAGGCCGCGCTCATGCAGCGCGGCCACCGGGTGCGCGAGTACTGCACGATCGGCGAGCTTCTCCCGGGCATGGCGTACCTGGTGCGCCGCCTGCTCGAGAACACCTCCAACGAGGGCTTTCTGCGGATCAAGAACACGGGCGAGGCGTCCTTGGACGAGCTGCTGCGCAACCCGGCGGACCTCATCGCCTCGGCCCCGGAGCCCATGGCCCGCAAGCCCCGCACGAGCGCCTTCGTCAACGCCGCGAACCTCGACTTCACGCTCGCCGCCAACCGCGAGAGGCAGCGCGCGGCGCTCCAGGCGTTCGAGTCCGGCCGCCTGGGCAGGAAGTACCCGGTCATCATCGACGGCAGGAAGGTCTCCGACCGAGCGTTCCTGCCCTCCGTCAATCCGGCGCACCCCGAGCAGATCGTGGGCTACTGGGCCAAGGGGACGATCGCCGACGCCGAGGCCGCGGTGGCCGCGAGCGTCGCCTACTTCCCGAAGTGGCGCGCGACCCCGGTCGAGGAGCGGTGCAGGATGCTCGAGCGGGCGGGCGGCCTCATGGAGTCGCGCCGCCTCGAGTTGAACGCGCTCCTCATCCTCGAGGCCGGAAAGCCCTGGATGGAGGCCGACGCCGACATCTCGGAGGCGATCGACTTCTGCCGCTTCTACGCGCAGGAGATGCGCAAGCTCGGCCGCCCCGCCGTCACCCAGTCGGTGCCCGGTGAGGACTGCCACCAGGCCTGGACCCCCCGGGGGGTGGGCGTGTCCGTGGCGCCGTGGAATTTCCCCATGGCGATCCTCACCGGCCTCACCGTCGCCCCCCTGGTCGCCGGCAACTGCATGATCATCAAGCCGGCCCGCCAGACCTCGATCATCGGCGCCTTCCTGATGGACATCCTCGTGGAGGCCGGCGTGCCCTCGGGCGCGATCCATTACCTGCCCTGCTCGGGCGCGGACGCCGGCGCCCACCTTGTCGCCCATCCGAAGGTCGACTTCATCGCCTTCACCGGCTCGCGCTCCGTCGGCTGCGGCATCTGGGACGAGGCGGGAAAGACCCGGCCGGGGCAGTTGAACCTGAAGAAGGTCGTGTGCGAGATGGGAGGCAAGAACGCCCTCATTATCGACGCCGACGCGGACCTGGACGAGGCTATCCCCGCCGCCCTTTACAGCGCCTTCGGCTACGCGGGCCAGAAGTGCTCCGCCCTCTCGCGGCTCATCGTGCTCGAGGGCGTCTACGACAAGTTTGTGGAGCGCTTCGTCTCCGCCTGCCCCGCCTTCACGGTCGGCGACCCCTCGCGACCGGGAACGCTCGTCAACCCGGTCATCGACGCGGACGCCCAGAAGAGCATCCTCGGCTACATCGAGAAGGGAAAGCAGGAGGCCCGCCTCGCCTGGCAGGCCACCCTGTCGCCCGAGCTCGTGAAGAGCGGGGGCTACTACGTCCCGCCGACCGTGTTCGTCGACTGCAGGCCCGAGCACACGATCGTGCGCGAGGAGATTTTCGGGCCGGTGCTGTCGGTCCTCAAGGCGAGGGACCTGGACGAGGCGTTCGCCTTTGCCAACGCCGCCGAGTACGCCCTCACGGGCGGCATCTTCTCCCGGAGCCCGCGCGCCATCGAGCGGGCCAAGGAAGAGTTCATCACCGGCAACCTCTACATCAACCGCGGCATCACCGGCGCCATCGTCGAGCGCCACCCCTTCGGCGGCTTCAGGATGAGCGGCGGCGGCACCAAGGCCGGCGGCAGGGAGTACCTGACCAACTTCCTCTTCCCCCGCGCGATCGCCGAGAACGTCATGCGGCGTGGCTTCACGCCGCCGCAGGAGGACTAGCCCGCGGGGCCCTCAGAGCGACACGTAGAGCTTGTACAGGGCCTGGGTCCCGAGCTCGTCCCAGCCCCGGGCCGAGACCTTCTCGTAGAGCTGGCGCGCGCACTCGAGCCCCGGCAGCTCGAGCCCGAGCTCCCTGGCCGACGCGAGGGCGATCCCGATGTCCTTGCGGATGTGCTTCACGTAGAATCCCGGCGCGAAGTCGCCCTTGAGCGCGCGCGGCCCCAGGTTCGTGAGCGCCCAGCTGCCCGCGGCGCCGCCGCTTATGCTCGCGTGGACGCGGCCGGGGTCCAGCCCGGCGCCGCGCGCGTAGGCGAGCGCCTCGCACCAGGCGACCATGCCGACCGCGCACGCGATCTGGTTGGCCATCTTGCAGTGCTGGCCCGAGCCCGCCGGCCCGAGCAGGGCGATGTTCTTGCCGAGGAGCGAGAGGACCGGAAGCGCGCGCTCGTAGGCCGCCGCCTCGCCGCCGGCCATGATGACGAGCCTCGCCTCGCGCGCCCCGACGTCCCCGCCGGAGACCGGCGCGTCCAGGGCCTGGAGGCCCCGGGCTGCCGCGGCCTCGCCGATCCTGCGGGCGAGGAGCGGGCTCGAGGTCGTCATGTCGATCAGGAGTGCCCCGGGCTGGGCGAGCTCGACGATCCCTCCCGCGCCGAGGTAGGACTCCTCGACGTCCCTGGGGTAGCCTAGCATGGTGATGACCACCGGGGCGTGGGCGGCGGCGGCGCCCGCGGACTCATGCCAGAGGGCCCCGGCGTCCAAGAGGGGCTGCGCCTTCTGCCTCGAGCGGTTGTGCACGTGCAGCTCGTGGCCCGCAACCATCAGGTGGCCCGCCATGCTGCGGCCCATGACGCCCGTCCCAACGAAGGCGACCGCGGGCCTGGCGGGCGCGTCGTCCCTCAGTGCTCCCATGTGTCGGAGGAGTCCCTGATCAGCTGCTGGAGCATCGGGAAGCGAAGCTCCCCGTAGTTCATGGCGTAGCGCAGCTTCCCGTCCCTGAATATCCAGGTCGTCGGGATCCAGGAGACCGGCATCCCGAGGAGCTCGGTCACCTTCTCGCCCTTCTTCCTCGAGCCGTTCGGGTGCAAGAGGAGCTGGAAGTTGGGCTCGGCGCCCACCCCGAACTTCGCGAGCATCTCCCGGCCGTCCGCCGGGTTCCACACCGTCACGAACACGAAGTTGACCGCCGGGTTGGCGTCGATGAACCCGCTCCAGCCGCCGTTTGAGAGCTCGGCCTTGCAGTTGGGGCACCACGGGGCCCACAGGTGCACGACCGTGACCTTCGGCGACCGCGTCGCCTCGGCAATCTGCTGCTCGATGGGGGCCGCGTCCTGCGCGCGCAATGTTCCCAGGAGAGCGGCGGCGGCAACGGCGGCGAGGAGGCTGCGGATCATCCCCGCAAAGTGGCACATTTCGGCGCGAATGCGAGGCCTAGGAGACGCCGACCCAGGCGAGCCCCGCGCGTATCCAGAGTGGGCTCGCGAAGATGCCAACGCAGGTCGTCGCGAGGACGACCTGCACGGACGTGAGCGGCTGGCCGCCGTAGTAGCGCGCGAGGATGATCGGGATCACGGCGGCGGGCATTGCCGCCTCGACGACCAGCACCCTCTTCAGCTCCACGGAGCACGGCAGCCCCCGCGCGAGGCAGAGCATGAGGGCCGGCATGACGAGGAGCCTGACCACGCACGCCGCAATCGCGACATTGCGGTGCAGCAGCTCGATCGGGTGGTCCAGGTAGTCGGCGAGGCTGGCGCCCGTCATCACCAGGCCCACGGGCACCGCGCAGACGCCGAGCGCGTGCGCCAGGCTCCGGACGAGCCCGGGGACGTACTCGGAGACCCCGGCCGTGTCGATTGCGACCGACACGAAGAGCGAGGCGAGCATCGGCGTCACGAGCCGCCTCCATCCCGCGAGGGGCGACGCCCCGGTGAGGACGAGCATGCCCACGGACCAGAGTGCCGTGTCGACGCCCATGTTGTGGACAAGCATGACGCCCTGGGCGTGCGCCCCCCACAGGCCCCCCAGGATCGGGAACGGCAGGTAGCTGTAGTTGCAGACGCCGGCGGTGAGGGCGAAGGTGCGCACCTCCCGCGCGTCCCCCAGGCCGATGCGCTTGGCGGCGAAGTAGGCGACCGCGAACCCCGCCACCGTCGTCAGGAAGCCCGCCATCGGCGGGACCAGCAGGTTGCCGGGCGTGCGAAGCGCCGGGTTTCCGACGATCGTGTCGAAGACGAGGCACGGCATGCACACGTTGACGACAAGCCGGATCAGGCTCGGCTCGGAGACCTCCTCGATCCAGCGCAAGCGCCGCAGCGCCACGCCGACCGCAATCACGGCGAAAACGGGGAGGATGAGAATGAAGAGCTCCCGGATGGTCATCCCGCAGGTGCGAGGGATGGCGGTTTCGCGCGCGAACGCACGCGAAAAATCCGGCGCCCTTGGGGGCCCCTAGTTGGAGTCGGGGCCCCTCGGCCTGCCGCGCGGCGGCGGCGGCAGCGCGTCGAACTGCTTCTGCTGGTCGGGGGTGAGCGCGGCGCGGATCTGGTCGTGGGCGGACTTCGCGATCTGCCTCATCTTCTCGCGCTTGTCGTCCCAGGAGAGGGAGGTGTCGTTCCTCAGGGCGCGGGACTGGCTCCTGGCGGAGTCGATGGCTGCTCCGACCGCCTTCTGCTGGTCGGCCGAGAGGGCGAGCTTGCTCGTGAGCTCCTCAAGCGAGTACCCCGGCCCCATCCTGTGGCGCGGTGCGGGCGCCTCCTCGCCCCCGGCCGGACTGGTCTGCTGGGAGGGCGGCGCAGGAGGCGGCTGCGGGGGGCTGGCGGGGTCGTTGCAGAGGCCCGTGACCGCCGGGAGCGCGAGGCCGGCTGCAAGCGCGAGAAGGCGGATGGGGACATTGTGCTTCATGCCTGGGATTGACGCACCCCGGGGGTGCCAGGTTCCTACCTTTTTTTGTCCGGGCCGCACTTGCCCTCGCGCCCCCTTGCCGCAAGCGTCGCCGTTCATGATCGAGGTCGAGGCGCTCACCAAACGCTACGGCGCCTTCACGGCGGTCAGCGCCCTGTCGTTCTGCGTGCGCCCGGGCGAGGTGCTCGGGCTCGTCGGCCCGAACGGCGCGGGCAAGACGTCGACACTGCGGTGCATGGCCGGCGTCATCCCCATGAGCTCGGGCGAGGTGCGCATCGCCGGGGCAAGCCTCGACGCCGACCCGGTGGCGGCCAAGCGCGCCCTCGCCTTCTTCCCCGACGAGCCCCGGCTCTTCGAGTACCTGACGGTGCGCCAGCACCTGGCCTTCGTCGCGCGCATCTACGGCGTCGGCCCCTACGAGGACCTGGCCCGGCGCCTCCTCGAGGAGCTCGAGCTTGCCGACAAGGCCGACGTGCTGCCGGGGGAGCTCTCCCGGGGCATGAAGCAGAAGCTCGTGATCGCGTGCGGGCTGCTGCATTCGCCCAAGGTCATGTTCTTCGACGAGCCCCTGACCGGGCTGGACCCGCTGGGCATCCGCCGGATGAAGGACTCGATCATCCGGCGCGCGAGCGAGGGCGCCTCCATCGTGCTCAGCTCCCACCTGCTCCACCTGCTCGAGGAGGTGTGCACGCACGTCCTCATCCTCAAGAAGGGGGTCAAGGTGGCGGACGGCACCCTCGAGGAGGTGGCCGCGCGCTTCAGCAACGGGGAGGCGGGAGTGGGTCTGGAGGAGGTCTTCATCCGGGCCACGGGCGGCACCGAGGCCTAGGGCGCGGGACCTCGACCCATGATAGGCGCGCTCCTCTACCTGCGGCTGACCTCCCTTCGCAACCTGGTCGTCTACCGGGTGCGGCGGCTGCGCCAGCCGAAGTACCTGTTCGGGGCGGCCGTGGCCGTCGCATACATCTACTTCTTCTTCCTGCGCAGGCTCAGCTATTCCACGGGCGCCCAGGCCGCGGCGCCGGCCATGGCAGACGTGGGAAGGGTCGTCGCCGCGTTCATCTGCACGGCCGCGGCGGGCGCGGCCCTCGTGAGGGTCGCTTTCGCCTGGATCGCGCCTTCGGAGAAGCCGGGCCTTCGCTTCAGCGAGGCCGAGATCGCGTTCCTCTTCCCCGCACCGATGACGCGCCGGGCGCTGATCCATTTCCGGCTCCTGAGCGCCCAGGCCGCCATCCTGCTGACCTCGGCCCTGATCGTCTTCTTTTTCAGGCGCATGGGCGACACGGGGGGCGGTCGCGTGGCGACCTGGATCGGCTGGTGGGTGATCCTGTCGACCTTCGACCTGCACGTGACCGGGACGAACCTGACGCTTGCCCGGCTGCGGGACCGGGGCCGGGGCTTCGTGCTGTGGCGCGTCCTGGCCGTCGCGGCAATCGTCTCCTACGCCGCCGCGGTCGTCCTCTGCGCCGCGGCGTACCTGAACGCCCACTCCGCGGGCTTCCTTGCGGGCTCCGGGCCCGGCGCCATGGGCCGGATGCTGGACGGCCTAGCGTCGTCCTCGCCCCTGCGCTGGCTCATCCTGCCGTTCGGCGTCGTGTTCGCCCCCTACTTCGCGCGCAGCCCGGCCGACTTCGCCCTTGCGATCGTGCCCGCCCTCGCGGTGGTCGCGCTGCACTACCTCTGGGTGGCGCGCACCGAGGTCCGCATCGAGGAGGGCTCGATGGCGCTCGCCGAGAGGCGGGCCGCCGCCCGCACGGCGATGCAGCGAGGCGAGGCGCCCGCGAGCGCCGGCGCAAGGCCGAAGCCGCTTCCCGGGCCCTTTCCACTGGAGCCCGCCGGGCTCCCCGAGATCGCGCTGCTGTGGAAGAACCTCCTGTCCATGAGGAACTCGCTCCTGAACCGCCGCACCGTGGCCCTGAGCGTGTGGTTCCTCGTCTGCGGCCTCATGGTCGCGCGCACCGTGCTGGCCCAGAACGCCCGCGGCGGCGACATCTACGGGCCGATCGTCGTCATGCTCTGCTTCATCGTCGCGGGCTACACGCTCCTTGTCGGGCCGCAGATCGCTCGCCAGGACCTGCGCGGCGACCTCCCCAACATGGACATCCTGAAGACCTACCCCGTGGAGGGCTGGAGGCTGGCACTGGGCGAGCTCCTCGCCCCGACCGCGATCCTCACGGCCGTGCTGTGGGCCTGCATCGTCGTCTGCGCCTTCGCGTTCGACTCCCGCGGCGACCTGGAGTGGCTGACGCCGGCGGTCCGGGCCGCCGGCGTGCTCTGCCTCGGCGCGGCCGCGCCCTTCCTGTGCCTGCTGCAGCTGATCGTGCCGAACATGATGATGGTCCTCATGCCGGGCTGGTACCAGGCGACGCGCTCCCGCGGCGGGGGCATCGAGCTCATGGGCCAGCGCCTGATCCTGGGGGCCGGCCAGCTGCTCCTCGCCCTGCTTGTCGCCGTGCCGGCTACGATCGTGGCGGCGCTGGTGCTCGTCTCGGCGTACTGGTGGTTCGGGGCTGCCGCGCCAGCCCTGCTTGTCGCGCTTCTCGCCGTGCTCTCGATCCTGGCGAGCGAGCTCGTCGTGGCGCTGTGGTGGCTCGGGGAGCGGATTGCGGGCTTCGACGTGTCCGCCGACTCGCGATGAAGGAATCCCGGCTCGTTCGCATCGCCTCCGAGGTCGTCGCCGCCGCGCAGCGCGAGCTGCCGCCCGACGTGCGCAAGGCGGCCCGGGCCGTGCCGGTGCGCCTCGAGCCGTCGCCGGACGCGGCCATCCTCGCCGAGGGGTTCGAGCCGGACCTGCTGGGGCTTTTCACGGGCAGCCCCGTCGGAACCGAGCTCTCGGGCGGCGCCCTCGAGCCGCCGCGGATCTTCCTCTACACGGCCAACCTGTGGGATTTCGCCGAGGAGGATGTCGAGGCCTACAGGGAGGAGGTGCGCCTCACCTACCTGCACGAGCTCGGCCACTACCTCGGCTGGGACGAGGACCAGGTGGCCGAGCGCGGGCTCGAGTGAGGCGCCCGGTCGGGGGGAACCGACTCCAATCCGCGCTTTCCAATCCCCCGCGGTCCTGCTTTAACCATCGAGTCGGCGCCATGCGCCGGCGAATCCCACACATAGGACACAAGCCATGAAGAAACTGCTCACTTTCTGCCTGATCGGGTGCCTCGGCGCCGCCTGGGTGCGCGCCGACGATTCCCACACGGCGCGCTCCGAACTCGTCACGCGCGTCGAGACGTGCGAGGCGGTCCTCCGGGAGTTCATGGCCAGCTCCCAGACCGCAATCCCCCCCGGCGTGTGGCACAAGGCCCGCGCCGTCATGATCCTGAGCCAGTTCAAGGCCGGGCTCCTGATCGGGGTCAAGGGCGGCTACGGGGTCCTGATGGCCAAGAAGCCCGACGGGCACTGGAGCGTTCCCGTGCTGATCGACGCCAGCGAGGCGAGCCTCGGGCTGCAGGTCGGCGCGGATACGGTCGAGACCGTGGTCATCATCACCGACGACGCCACCACGCGCCTGCTATTCGCGAACCGGTTCAACATCGGCGTGGACGCCAAGGCCGTGGCGGGACCGAAATCGGCGGAGTACGAGGATTACGCCGAGAAGGTGTTCATCGCCCCGGTCCTCGTCTACTCGAGGTCCGTCGGCCTCCTCGCCGGCGCCACCGTCAAGGCCGGGCACGTCCAGCGCAACGACCCCGCCAACTTCACGCTCTACAACACGAGGAACACGTTGCCCGAGCTCCTTTACAGCGACTGGGTCACGCCGCCGCAGGAGGTCCAGCCGCTCATGTCCTACGTCCAGCGGCTCTCTCCCTGAGCCAGCTGACAAGCCCGTCCAGGGCGGCCGCGGCCGCCCGCTCCTGCGCGTCTACCCGGGCCAGTCCTGCCAGGTCGACCCGGCCGTGGTGCACCGCGTAGTCCCCGCCGGGCTGGCGCAGCGCCAGGCCCCACCAGGCATACGGCTCGTCGACGTGCCACGCGGTCGACGGCTCGGAGTAGCCCGTGGTGCCGATCCCGGCGTCGCTGCCGAAGAGCACGCATGCCCCGCGCGCCATCTGCTCCGCGACGCGGGCCGAGACGCTGTTCACGGCGGTCGCCTCCGCGCGGTCGACGCCGAGGTGGCGGACCTTCTCCTCGAGCGAGTACGCCGTGATCCCGCCCAAGAAGAACTCCGAGGCCCCGGAGACGGAGCCGATCCTCGCCTGGAGTCGCCCGCATGTCAGGCTCTCCGCGACCGCGAGGGTGCGGCGAGGGCTCGCGAGCATGAGTGCCTTCAGGTCGCTCACGGGCGGGTGCCCGCCCGGACGGGATTCTGGCTTGGTTTCACCTCGGTAATCAAGCGGGCGGCCACGCGCGTGGCCATCCGATAAATGGCGCCCCCCGGGGTCAGCCGATCTCCAGCCCGACCGGGCAGTGGTCGCTGCCCATGACCCCGGGACTTATCCATGCGCGCCGAAGCGCCGCCCGAAGCGCCTGCGCCGCGACGAAGTAGTCGACCCTCCACCCGATGTTGCGTGCCCTGCAGTCGCCCATCTGGCTCCACCAGGTGTAGTGGCCCGGCCCCTTCTCGAACTCGCGGAACGTGTCCACGAACCCGCAGTCCAGCAGCCTTGAGAACGAGGCGCGCTCCTCGTCGGTGAACCCGGCGTTCCTGCGGTTGGTCTTCGGGTTCGCAAGGTCTATCTCCTTGTGCGCGACGTTCAAATCGCCGCAGAACACGGCGGCCTTGCCCCCGGCCTGGAGCCGCCTCAGGTACGCCCTCAAGGCGGGGTCCCACCGGCCCACGCGGTAGTCCAGGCGCGTGAGCCCGCGCTGGGAGTTGGGCTGGTAGACGTTCACGAGCCAGAAGTCGGGAAACTCCAGGGCGAGCACCCTGCCCTCCCGGTCGTGCATGGCCCGGCCGATCCCGCACGCGGTGCCGATCGGCCGCACGCGGGTGAGGACGGCGGTCCCGCTGTAGCCCTTCCTCTGGGCGCTGTTCCAGTGGGCCTCGAGGCCGCGCGGCCACTTCACGTGCGCGACGTCGCCCGGGTGGGCCTTGGTCTCCTGCAGGCAGAAGACGTCGGCGTCGCTCTCCTCCAGAAATCCGAGTAGCCCCTTGCGCAGCGCGGCCCTCACCCCGTTGACGTTCCAGGAGACGATCTTCAAGCGTCGTGGGCCGCCCGGCGGGCGGTTGGGCCGTTGAACTTTCTCATCCGGGCAATCCCTAGCGGATGGGCCGCGCGAAAAGAAGCCGATTTGCGGCCCCCAGCGGCGATGACACGCATCCCGACACCTTCCGGTTGCCATGGCCGCGCCCAGGCAGAGACTCTTCCCCGCCAATGCAGGCCTTCTCGCACATCCCCCTGGGGGAGTCCATACCCGACCGGCCGCACGCGGTGTCGTGCAGCCTGCCCACCATGGCCGCGGTACGCGGATACGAGGAGAAGGATCCGGCGGTGATGGGGCTCCTCGAGGCCGGCTACCCCAGGTTCGTCGTCCACCCCCTCGCCCGGCGGCTGACCTCCGAGCTGGCGGCCCGCCGCGGGCTTCGCGCCCGCACGCTCTGGCTCGCGTCGTCGCGCGCGATGGCGGGGACCCTCCTCGCGCACATGCGCCTTGCGGGCGCCGCCGACGCGGCGCCCTTCGAGAGCGACGGCGTCTGGGGCGTCTCGCACCCCGAGTCGGCGGCCGCGTTCCAGCTCGCCAAGCAGTACCTGCAGAACGTCGGCGGCTTCATCTCCTCGCGCGAGGCCGAGGACCGCCTCTTCGCGCTCGGCCTGGGGCCGGTCCCCGCCGAGGAGGAGTCGTTCGCGGGCGACGCGGCCTCGGAGGTCCGCCGGGTCCTGGCTCCCCTGTTCGGGGGCGCCGCCGCCCGGGACCTCCTGCTAGCCAACTGCGGGATGAACGCCGTCCACGCCGCGTTCCGGGCGATCTCGGCTCTGCAGGCGCCGCGCGGGCGCACCGCTTGGGTGCAGCTCGGCTGGCTCTACCTCGACACGATCGCCATCCTGCGCAAGTTCACCGCCTCGGCGTCGGACTACATCCACGTCGCCGACGTCGTGGACCTGGCGGCGCTGCGGCGCGTCCTTGAGGAGCGCGGCCCCGGGATCGCCGGGGTGGTGGCGGAGATCCCCACGAACCCGCTCGTTCAGACGCCGGACGTCGAGGCGCTGAACGCCCTGTGCCGCGCGCACGGCGCGAGGCTGGTCCTCGACCCCTCCCTCGTGTCGGCGTTCAGCGTCGACTGCCTCGCCCACGCCGACCTGGTCGCCACAAGCCTCACCAAGTACACGGGCAGCGACGGCGACATCGTCGCCGGGCTCCTCGCCGTCAACCCCGCCGGGCCGGACGCCGGCTTCCTTCGCACCGCCGCCGCGGCGGCCATCGAGGCCCCCTACGGCCGCGATCTGGCGCGGCTCGCGGCCCAGATCGGCAAGACCGCGGAGGTCCTGGCGCGGATCGAGGAGGGCACGCCCAGGGTCGCCGCGTTCCTCTCGTCCCATCCCGCGGTGCGCACGGTCCACTGGGCGCTCGGGCCCCCGTCGGGCGCGGCCTACCTGCGCGTCGCGCGCTCGCCGGGCGCGACGGGGGGGATCATCTCCTTCACGCTGCGCGGGCCCCTCGCGCACTTCTACGACCGCCTCCGCCTCCCGAAGGGCCCGAGCTTCGGCATGAGCACGACCCTCATCTGCCCCTTCATGTACCTGGCCCACTACGACCTGGTGACGAGCGAGGCGGGCCGGGCCCAGCTGCGGGTGAACGGCATCGACCCCGAGCTGCTGCGCCTGAGCGTCGGCACGGAGCCCGTGGACGAGATAATCGGCGCGCTCGCCGAGGCGCTTTCCTAGGGGAGCGGCCGGCGCCTAGGAGCGGTGGACCGTCCCCGGGCGCGTAAGGCCGTGGAGCCGGATTCCCAGCAGCACCGCGGCGACGGCGAGGCCGCCCGCCAGGCCGCTCCAGATCCCCGCCGGGCCGAAGGGCCCCAGAATCCCGAGCAGGTAGCCAACGGGAAGCGCGACCAGCCAGTAGGCGACGAACGTGATCGCAGCCGGCACCTTGACGTCGGTCAGGGCCCGAAGCGCCGCGGAGTTTATCACCTGGCTGCAGTCGAAGATCTGGAAGACGGCCGCGACGACGAGCAGGACGGTCGCGATCGACACGACCCCCGCGTCGCGGATGAAGCAGGACGCGATGGCGTGGCCGAAGCCGAGGAACACGAACGTCACCGTGACCGACATGGCGAGCCCCATCAGCACCCCGCCGATCCATATGGGCCGCAGGCTGCCGTGGTCGCCCGAGCCCACGGCGGCGCTCATGCGCATCCCGACCGACATGGACAGGCCCAGGGCCACCATGAACGTGAGCGCCGCGCACGAGATCGCTATCTGGTGCGCCGCGAGCGGCGCCGCGCCCAGCCAGCCCATCATGACGGTCGCCGCCGCGAACGCCCCGCCCTCGAAGAGGAGGCTGCCCGAGGTCGGCAGCCCGATGCCCAGCATGCGCCGCAGCCGCGGCCAGGAGACCGGCGCCAGCCAGCGGCGCGGCCAGGCCTCGCGCATCGCCGGGTCGAGGCACAGCCACGCGAAGATGACGAGCGAGCCCAGGGTCCGGGAAATGAACGTGGAGATCCCTGCGCCCGTGAGCCCGAGCGCCGGCACGCCCAGGTGCCCGTAGATGAATATCCAGTTCAGGAGCGCGTTCAGGCCCACGCCGCAGAGCATGACGAGCATGGGCACCCACGGCCTGCCCATGGACTCGGCGAACTGGCGAAGGGCCAGGTAGGCGAGCAGGGGGAAGATCGAGGCGCCCAGCAGGATGAAGAAGGGGTTCACGGTCGCCAGGACCTCCGGCGGCTGGCGGAACCACGCGAGGTGCCTGCTCATGAGGATGACGAGCCCGAATTCGACGATCCCCGTCACCAGGGCGATGAACAGGCCGTGCCTCATGTACTCGCCGGCCTCGTTGTGGCGGCCCTCGCCCCTGGAGCGCGAGGCGAAGATGGCCACGGGCGTGAGCAGGCCGATCCCGATTATGAAGAACACGTTGAAGACCCCGACGCCGAACGAGGACGCCGCGAGCGGGACCGTGCCCGTCCTGCCTATCATGAGGCTGTCGGTCACTCCCATCAGCATCTGGCTCACCTGCCCGATCGTGATGGGAACGGCCAGCAGCAGCGTCGCCCGCGCCTCGCGCAGCACGGCGTTCATGTGCGTGTGCTGTTGCGCGCGCGGGCGCGGGCCCCATGATTCGCCCCGTGAGCCGCCGCAGCATCGCGCCGATCGCAGTCACCGCCGCCGCCACCGCGGCGGCGCTCTGGCTGTACGTGTCCCATGGTCGCGTGGCTCATCGGGCGCCCGCGCAGCCCGTGCCGATCCAGGACGGAAAGACGATCGACTTCTCGGGCGGCTCGCCGGTCGTCAGGGACGACCCCGCGAACCGGGCCAAGATGGACGCGGCCCTGAAGGAGATCGACGCGGCGGCGAGGACGGTCACCTTCCCCGCCGAGCCCACGCCTACGAAGTGATCAGCGCGCATTGCGCACCCTGATCTGGTATCTCCTCGCCGAGGCGCCGGGCGCCGCGAACCGGACGACCTCCGTGCCCTCGCCCGCGATCACAAGGGGGCTCCACGCGGGGTCGCCGCCGACCGGCAGCCCCTTTTCGTCGGCGAACGCGCAGGCTATGCCCAGGCGCACGGGCCGGGATCCGCGGTTTTTCACGTTCGCCACGACCTCCAGCCTCCCGTCGGCAAGCGTGCGCTCCTGCAGGCCCGTGCAGGTGACCGCGGCCTCGGTGGCGGGGTCCAGGGCGACGAATCGCTCGGTGTTGCCGACCGTGAACTTGTTCGTGTCCTGGGGCGAAGCCGGCGTCGACAGCGTCCCGCAGCCGCAAAGCGCCGCCAGCGCGCAAAGCGCGGCAACGGCCGTGATCGTGTGCCTGGTGTTCATCCGGTGCCTTGGTATGCCCTGAGATTGCCCGCGGGCGAGCATGTTCAGTTATTCGAGTTGCGCGTTGCGTCAACCGTTTGTGGCGGCCCGCCGGCGCTTGGGCGCCGGGCGCAAGCCTGCGACGATGGCCCGCGAACCCCCGCGACCGCATGGCCCGCATCGTCCTCGCACTCGACCAGGGCACGACCTCCTCCAGGGCCATCCTCTTCGACGGGCGCGGCCGCCCCGTCGCCGCGGCCCTGGCCGGCCTCGCCGTAGGCGTCTGGAAGAGCATGGGGCAGCTCTCCGGCATCGCGGGCCGGGACCGCACGTTCGCGCCGCGGGGCACGCGGGCCGCGCTCAGGGGGATCCGCGCGGGCTGGGACCGCGCCGGCGGGACGGCGCGCCACTGGGCGAACCCGGGGGCCTGAAGGCCCGCGCCCGGGCGGAAGTTGTGGGTTGTCTCCCGCGCGCAAGCCGCTTTCATTGCACAAAAGCAACCCGAGACCATGAAACGCGCATTCCGATTCGGCCTCCTCCCGGTCGCCCTCCTCGCCTTGGCGGGCCACCTTAGCGGCGCCGATCCGGCCGCGCCGGCCTCCAACACCGATGAGCTCGCGAGCCTGAAGGCCGACAACAAGCAGCTCTCGGACGAGCTGGCCTCGGCGTGGAAGGAGTCGGAGAAGCTCAAGGCCGATCTCGCGGCGTCCCAGGCGGCCTTTTCCAAGAGCGCGGACCAGTCGGCGGACCTCCAGAAGCAGCTCGACTCGGCCAAGGCCGCAAGGCCCGAGACCCAGACCGGCGCCGGTTCCGATGCCTCCCAGCTCTCCGACGCGCAGGACAAGCTCGCCGTCGCGCTGCGCAGCTTCACGGTTGTCCAGGACGAGAACGCGGCCCTCAAGGCCTCGGTCGACAAGCTGACGTCCGACAACGCGTCCCTGGGCCAGCAGCTCGACATCGCGCGCTCGTCCGTCGCCTCGCTCCAGGTCCAGGCCGCCGCCACTTCCCAGATCGAGCCCCTGCGCTCCGAGGTGAGGCACGCCCAGGACGAGATCAGCCGCCTCGCGGCCGAGAACAGCGACCTTCGCGCGCGCCTGAGCCTCCAGTCGCCCTCCCCGTCAGGCAAGCCCGTCCCGATGCGCCCAGCCCGGGCCCCCGAGGTCGCCGCGGCGCCGCAGGCCGCGCCGCCGCCTCCGGCCCCCGCGCCCAAGACCTACGTCGTCGTCGAGGGCGACACGCTGACCAAGATCTCCCGCAAGTTCTACGGAACGTCCGCGCGCTGGGAGGACATCCTCAACGCAAACCGCGACATCCTGAAGGACGAGAAGAGCCTGGCGGTCGGCAGCTCCCTCAAGATTCCCTAAAGCCGCGCCCGCGCCGGCGCGCCATTTGCATGTTGCGGGCGCAAAGGGCGCGATTTAACACAATCGCCCTTTCCGCCCCATGCAGCCCGTTGCAACCCAGCTCAGCGGGGTCACCGCGCACACTAAGGCCAACGTCTATTTCGACGGCAACGTGGTGAGCCACACCCTGCTCATGCCGGACGGCGGGCGCAAGACGCTCGGCCTCATACGCCCGGGCTCGTACCACTTCAAGACCGACGCCGCCGAGCTCATGGAGATTGTCGACGGCTCCTGCCGGGTCACCGTCGACGGCCCCGCAGCCGCCGCCGCTCACGGAGCCGGCTCGCGCTTCGAGGTCCCGGCAAAGAGCGGCTTCCGGATCGAGGTCGACAAGGGCCTTTGCCAATACATCTGCTCATTCCTCGGCTGAGGGGCGCCGGCCCCGGTGAAGTGCGGGCGAACGGCTCCCTGGCAATGGCGATCGACGCCATTGTTGCGCAATCGCGCAGGCGCGCGGACGGATTTTTGGGCAACGCGAAATCCAATTTACCAAAATTTTTACAAACTCCGGGACGGCAAACAGAATCCTCCGTCGATAGAATACCGGAGTTCTTGATAGAAAAACTCGCTACACCGAAGCCACTTACATGAGGTGCACACCCAAAATGCCGACTCGACATTTTATGCGGCGTGCTGTTCATATAGGACCTGACCCTAGTTTATCCACAGAAGTAATTAATCACTTTTACAATTTTTTGCCATTACTTTGCACCAGATGGCACTACCCGCGTGCCTTTGCATGCAATTCGTGGCAGATTATCGATGGCCAATAAGCGCGGCCAATTCATGCATTCATCATACCCCGCTGCTTACCGGGGGTTTACCCTCGTTGAAATAATGATTGTCGTCGTCATCATTGGCCTCCTGGCCACGATGGCGATTCCGGCTTTCCGGCGAGTGACCGAAGCTTCGCAGGACAAGGCGGTACTTAACAACGCCCGACAGCTTTCGTCGGCCGCGGACCAGTATTTTCTGGAATCAGGAGTCTCAACGGTGAGCCTGGGAGATCTCGTGGGGCCGACCTCCTACATCAAGGCGCTGAACACGATCGCAAGCGAGGTGTACCCACAGAACTACACGCAGGCGATCACGATAACGGTTGGCGGCGTCGCCGGCACCCGGACGATCACGTACCACATGTGACGGGCGCGGCCTACCGCCGCCACCTGAACCGGCTGGCTCCCAGGCTCGAGTCGTCCTCGCCCCGGTTGAAGATACGCACGGCCTCGAGGGCGAGGGCCGTTATGACGAACGCGAGCGCGCCCAGGGAAAGGGGGACGGGGAAGAAGAACCTGCCGAGGATCGCGCCGCGCATGAGGTCGACGCTGTAGGCCACCGGGTCGAAGTGCGCGGCCACCTGCATCCAATGCGGGGCGAGATCGAGCGGGTAGAGACCGCCGGAAAGGAAGAACATGGGAAGGAGCACCGCGTTGCTCACGATAGGGAAGACCGTCGTCGAGTTGAAGCGGCAGGCAAAGGCCACGCCTATCGAGGAGAAGGTGAGCGAGGCGAGCGCCATGGCCCCCAGCGTCTCGACCACCTCCAGCAGGTCGAGGGGCGCGCCGGCCAGCGGCGCAAAGGGAAGCAGGACAAGGCCCTGCGCGAAAGACTGGATGGCTCCCGAGAGTATCTTGCCCACCGCGATGGCGGACCTGGGCACCGGAGCCACGAGCACCGCCTTGAAGAAGCCGATCTGGCGGTCGAAGACGATCGTGATCGCCGAGAACGTCGCCGTGAACAGAAGCGACAGCCCCATCGTCCCCGGGAAGATGAAGCGCCTGTAGTCGCCCCCGCCCATCCTGGAGCTCGCGCCGATCCCAGCCCCCAGAACGAAGAGGTAGAGCAGCGGCTGCACGAGGCCGGCGACCAGGCGGGCCCGGTCCTGCCAGAACCGCTTCAGGTCGAGGATGACGATGGCGAGGATGCCCCGTATCATGGCTTGTCGTTTTCCCCGTCGAGGCCCCTGCCCGTGAGCTTGAGGAAGACGTCCTCGAGGCTCGGCGCGTGGACCTCGGCGCGTTCGACCCGCACCGGCAGGTTGCGCAGCAGGTCGGGCAGCACCGCCGCCGGGTCGGCGTGGAGGAGGATGATGGCCTGGCCGCCCGGCTCGGGCGTGAACCCGTGCTCTGCGAGCCACTGGCGGGCCCGCGCGTCGTCCCCCGTCGTCAGGGTGACGATGCCGCCCCCGAGCCGCGCCTTGAGCTCGCGCGGGGTGCCCAGGGCTACGATCCGGCCCTTGTCGATGAGGGCGATCCTGTCGGCCACCTCGGCCTCCACCATGTAGTGGGTCGTGAAGAATACGGTTCGGCCCGCGTCGGCAAGGCCGCGGATGTGGCCCCAGAAGACGCGGCGGGCGTCGACGTCCAGCCCGAGCGTCGCTTCGTCAAGGAACAGGATTCCCGGGTCCGTGACCAGGGCGCGGGCGAGCTCGAGCTTGCGGCGCTGCCCCCCCGACAGCTGCTGGGCCCTGCGGTCCCCGGCCTCCCCCAGGCCCAGCTGCGTCAGGATCTCGGCGGCCCGGCGGCGGGCCGCCGCGAGGGAGAGGCCGTAGAGAAGGCCCATGAGGACGAGGTTGTCGCGGCCGCTCAGGCGCTGCTCTATCGCGGGCTCCTGGAAGACGATTCCCATCTCCCGCCGGACGGCGTCGCGCTCCGTCACGACGTCGCGTCCCATCACCCTCGCCTCGCCTGAGGTCGGCGAGCGCAGGGTCGCCAGGATGGAGAAGAGCGTGGTCTTGCCCGCGCCGTTGGGCCCGAGCAGGGCGAACATCTCGCCCCGGTCCACCCGCAGGTCGACCCCGCGCAGGGCCTCGACCTTGCCGTAGTGCTTGACGAGCGAGCGAACGTCGACGGCGGGCCCCGGGGCGTCGGCGTTGGCGTCTCGCTGCGTCGGCATCGCTGCTTGTGAAAGCGCTGCCGGCGGGGATGGCAACGAGTCTTTTTGTGGAAAAGTCGTGTTGCCATCGCGCGGCGCGTGGCTTTGGTCCACAGCCAACCCCTATGAGGAGCTTCGTCTATCTCGTCCTGCTGGGACTGGTGCTGCTCACGCTGGCGATCGTGGTGCGCTCCGGGATCTTCGCGCGCAAGAATCCCGGCGAGCCCATCAACTTCGCCATGAGGGCCGCCCTCGCGGAGACGTCCCCGCAGCTCTCGACCGAGGACGCGCTCTTCATATCCAGGAAGTATCCGACCGCCTACAGGACCCCGTCCGGCCTCATGTACATCAACCGCGACCCGGGCATCGGCAGCGCCACCCCGAGGATCGGCGACACGGTCGTCGCCAACTATGACGGACGACTCTTGGACGGAACGCCCTTCGACAGCTCGTACCGGACGGGGCATCCGTTCGTGACGCAGGTCGGCGTGGGCAAGGTGATCAAGGGATGGGACGAGGCCCTGCTGACGATGAAGAAGGGCGCGAGGCGCACCCTCATCATCCCGTACTGGCTGGCCTACGGCGAGGCCGGCCGCCCCCCGTACATACCGGCGCGCGCCACGCTCGTGTTCGAGGTGGAGCTCGTCGACTTTCACTAAGAGCCTACTCGCGGCAGCGGCTGATCGGCTCGTGGAGGCGGTCGACGACCGCGGGGTTGAAGAGTTGGAACCTCGGGTCCGTGTCCGGAAGGCTGATCTGGCTCGCGGCGATTCCCGCGGCGAGAAGCGTCGCGCGGGCCAGGGTCCGCGCAGCCCTGCGTCCCCTCCGCCCCGCCGCGAGCAGGCGGCTCCTTGCCCCTCCCGCGCGCTCTGTTGGCTCTCGTCTGCGTCCCATGGTTCGGTCTTTCGTCGCTTGCCATGCGACAGCGCCCGGGCGCTTGCGTTCCGTCAGAGTCCCGCGTGGCCGCCGTTGCGCTTTATCCACCTCTCGGCCTCGCGCCAGGCGGGGAACACCTCCTCGACGCACGACCAGAACCTCGCCGAGTGGTTCATCTCCCGCAGGTGCATGAGCTCGTGGAGGATGATGTAGTCCCTGACGCTCTCGGGTGCCTGGATCAGGCGCCAGTTGAGCGAGATGGATCCCGACGCCGCGCAAGAGCCCCAGCGCGAGCGCTGGTCGCGGACCGAGACGCGGGTCACATTCATGCGCGTGCGCGCCGCGAGCTCCCACGCGCGGGCGGGCAGCTCGATCCTGGCCAGCCGCTGGAAGCGCGGCTCAAGGGCGGGCCTCAGGTCTCCCTCCAGACCCGGGACGCGGAAGACGTCGGCGCCGAGGCAGACGCTGGGGCGGGCGCCCTCGCTCGCAGGGCGGATCCGCTCGAACGCGCCGCGCCAGAGAAGCTGCGTGCCCACGGTCCATACCTGGGCCGCCCGGGGCCTCAGGCTCTGGCGCTCACGCGCCCTCGCAAGCCATCCCCGGTTGCGCTCGACGAAGCGCTGCGCCTCGCGCACGGACCCTCGCGCCGGGATGGTCGCGACGGCGACGCCGTCGCGGCCGAGGGAGAGCCTGTAGTTGCGGGCCGTGGCGCTTCTCCTGAAGACGACCGCATCTTTCGGGCGGGCGTCGTCGCCGGGGGGCGAGCGGGGCACGCCCGCGACTGGCGAGAGGTCCCCGAACCAGTCCAGCTGAATCTCCTCCGTCACGCGGGGCCTAGAGCGTCCTTCGGGCGCTTGGGAAGACGGCGCGGCTCGCGTGCCCGGCCGCGTCAACGGCCTCGACGCCGAATATCACGTTATCCTTTGAAACGCCCCGCACCGTCGTCCGGGTCGCGTCCTTCGGGACGTCGAGCGAGTGCTCCCAGAACGGGGAGGTCGTCTCGCGCCAGACGACGCGGTAGCCCGCCAGGTCCTCCTCGGCGTTGGGCGCCCAGCGAAGCGTCGTGTCGTTCTCAAGCCGCGCGGCCTCGATCTGCACGCCGGCAGGCGGCGCCGGCGCGCGGGCGAGGACGGCAAGGGCCGCGCCGTTGACGCGCGCCACGTCGGCCGTGTAGGCGAAGTCCACGTGGTCGGGCGTGTCGCCGTACTGCACTCCCTTCTCCTCGCGCACGTTCTGGTGCTGCCTGCGGAAGTCTTCGGCCGGCTCGGTGAACCTCACCGCTGGGTAGCCGAGCGCGAGGAACGGCAGGTGGTCGCCCCCCCTCAGGTACCTGTCCACCCTGTAGACGATGCGTACCTTCATCTGCGGGACGTACACCCCGGCGATCTCCCGCACGGCGCGTGCGAGCTCGCGGGGCGCCGTGTCGTTCTCGCCGCCGGCCCGCAGCATGGCCAGCGTCGCATCGTCCACGGTGGGGGTAGGCGCCACGCCCTGCGCGAAGAGCCGCACGGTGGAGCGGTCGACCGTGCCGTCCTCGGCCCGGCTGCTCCCGATGATGTCGTTGTCCAGCATGGCCTCGATGTTCATGTTCGCATCCCTGGCGGCCTTGGCCCAGTGGGCCGAGCCGTGCAGCCCCTGCTCCTCGCCCGCCACGGCGATGAAGATGATCGTCGCGCGGAACTTGTAGCGCGACATGACGCGCGCCAGCTCGAGGACGGCGGCCGTGCCGGACGCGTCGTCGTCCGCCCCGGGCGCCGCGCTCGCCGAGTCGAGTACGCTTGTCGGCATGGAGTCATAGTGCCCGCTTATGACGAGGACCCGCGGGTTCGGGTCCGTCCCCGGAAGGGTCGCCACGATGTTGGTTATCTCGACCTTCCTGGTTATGCGCGGCGGCGCGGGCGGCTGCTCGAAGGTGTCCAGGGCGACGACCAGGCGGCCGGCTGACTCCTTGGAGATCCGGTCGAACTCCGCGTGGATCCAGGACGCGGCGCCGCCGATCCCGTCGCCGCTCGGCAGCGGGTCGGAGAGGGTTTGGCGGGTCTTGAAGCTCGCCAGCACGTAGATCGAGCGCTGGATCCGCTCGGCCGACACGTCGCCGACGATCGCCTGGATCTCGGGGTCGATGACCGGCGGCCGCTGCGCGGCCGGGGCTTCGGCGGCGCCGACAGGCGCCGCCAGGACCGACGCGGCAAGGATGAGCGGGGCGCTGGCGCGCATGGGCAACCCAGTGAGCGCAGGCCGGCGGTCGAGTCAAGGGCTCCGCGCGCCGGGCGGCGCACACTGCGCTGTTGTGCGCCGCGGGCCGGGCGCAATAATCGCGCCCATGAAACTGCCACTCCCCGCCCTGGTCGCGGCTGCGTCGGCCCTCCTCGCGTTCCCCGCCACCCTCCCCGCCTCGACCCTCGTCCACTGCGGCGCCCTGATTGACGGGGTCTCCGACGCCCCCCTCAAGGAGGTGACCGTCGTCGTCGACGGCGATCGCATCGCCCGCGTCGAGCAGGGCTACGCGGCCGCGGGAGCGGGCGACTCGGTGATCGAGCTGAAGTCCGCGACGGTGATGCCCGGGTGGATCGACTGCCACGTGCACCTGGACATGCAGACCGCCCCCAACATGCTGGGCACGATCGTCACCTCGGAGCCCGGGGACTATGCGCTCAGGGCGGCGTACTACGCCAGGAAGACGCTCCTCGCCGGATTCACGTCGGTGCGCAACCTGGGCGACCACGAGGGCTCCACGCTCGCCCTTCGCCGCGCGATATCGCTGGGGATGGCCGAGGGCCCGAGGATCTACACCGCCGGCCAGGCCCTCTCGACAACCGGGGGCCACGCAGACTTCACGGACGGGCTTGCCCACCGGTTCGCCGGGCACCCGACGATCGACGACGGCGTCTTCAACGGACCGGACGAGGCCCGAAAGGCCGTGCGCCAGCACTACAAGGACGGCTGCGACCTGATCAAGATCATGGCCAGCGCCGGCGTCCTCTCCATCGAGAAGAGCGTCCAGAACCCCCAGATGACCGAGGAGGAGATCCGTGCGGTCGTCGAGACGGCCCATGACTACGGGATGAAGGTGGCGGTGCATGCGCACGGCAACGAGGCCATCCGCCGGGCGGTCGAGGCGGGCGTCGACTCGATCGAGCACGGCACCTACATGACCGACGAGGTCATCGCCCTGATGAAGCAGCACGGCACCTACTACGTGCCGACGATCAGCGCCGGGCGCTTCGTCGCCCAGCAGGCGTCGGTGCCCGGGTATTTCCCGCCGATGATCGTGCCCAAGGCGATGGCGGTCGGCCCCCTCATCCTCGCGACGTTCCAGCGCGCCTACCAGGGCGGGGTAAAGATCGCCTTCGGCACGGACACCGGCGTCAGCGCGCACGGGGACAACGCCCAGGAGTTCGTCTACATGGTCGAGGCCGGCATGCCCCCCATGCAGGCGATCCAGTGCGCGACCCGCGAGGCCGCGAAGCTCATCGGCGACGAGAAGAACATCGGGACCGTGGCGCCCGGGAGGTACGCGGACCTGACCGCCGTGCCCGGCGATCCCCTCGCCGACATCAGCCTTGTTCGCAAAGTGTCCTTCGTCATGAAGGGCGGGGTCGTCTACAAGAACCCGTAGGCGCGGGCCCGGGCATCAGGGCCATGACGGCGAACGAGCTCAGGGAATGCGCGAAGGGCCCGCCCCCGGGCGCTGGCAAAGCACTCCTCGCCCTTTGGCACGATGCACGTGGCGATTGGGTCCGGGCGCATGAGACCGCGCAGGTGGACGAGACGGCGGACGGCGCCTGGGTCCACGCCTACCTGCACCGCAAGGAGGGGGACCTAGGCAACGCGGGGTACTGGTATCGGCGCGCGGGCCGTCCGGTCGCCAAGTGCGGCCTGGATACCGAATGGTCCGCAATCGCCGCCTCGCTGCTGGCGTCCGTCGGCCCGCAGGAGGCCAGGACCGCTCAGGGCCGGCCGCCGTAGGTCACGTAGTCATCGAGCTCCAGCCATTCGAACCAAGTCCCGATGTCGTCGCGATCCGGGGCGTTCTTGCGATGGACGTCGTTGAAGAAGCCCCGCGAATCCGGGACGGTCGGGACCCATTGCTCCATCTGCGCCGACCATGCCGCGATCTCGAAGGGCTTGCGCGGCGAATGGGCCCGAACATAGGCCAGCATCTCCGAGTCAGTCTTCCTCTTCTTGACCTCGGCCATGAACGCCTCGTGATCGATTCCCGTGAAGCTGAAGAACTGCTGGTCGAAGGGGCAGTTGTAGTGGAAGTCGCCGGCTGTATCCGCAGCGACAGCCCGCGCCTTGTCCAGGAGCCTCGGGAAGTGGGCGTAGCCGCCGAGGCGGGTCCTGGGGCTGCGGGGAGGATGCCGCGTCAGGTCCGGGGCGCTGTAGTTGACGGCGCCCGCCGCGGCGCCCGTGGGATGGATGTAGGAGTCGGATAGGTTGTCTGCCATGGGATGGAATGGATTCGATCCAACCCTGCCCCGGGAAGCGAGAACTGCAAATTTTCATGCGCCCTGCCCCGGGCCCCGTTGCGAGGCGCTAATAGATACCGGGAATCAGCCGGTATGTCCGCGCGCAGTAGGCGCGGTATTCGTCGCCGAACTGCGACTGCAGCAGCCTCTCCTCGGCGCGGATGCGCGCGATGAGCGGGAGGAGCAAGAGCACCGTCAGCAGCAGACCGACCCCCGAGCGGAAGGCCAGCACCCATCCCAGTGTGCTGACCAGCAGCCCAAGGTAGCTGGGGTTTCGGATGACGCCGTAGGCGCCGCCGGTGACCAGCGTGTGCCCAGGCTGGATGGCGACCAACCCGCTGAACCGGTTACCGAGCACAAAGACCGGCCAGAGCCGCAGGGCGCCGCCGGCGGCGACGAGAACGACCCCGAGCCAGCGGACGGCGTCACCGTCGATCGTCCAGAAAGCCTGCCGGTCCGCGAGGGCCGGCAGGTAGCCGATGAGAAGGCCGATCACGCCGAACGCGGCGAGGACCCACCGGTCGGCGCGGTCCTCCCGCACTCCGGAGCTCAGGTTTCCACCGGCGAAGGAGGCCGCGGTGGCCAGGAGGACAAACCCCAGCGCGAGCGCGGTCAGCGCCGGATGCGAGAAGAAGGCCGCCAGTCCGCCCCATCCGAGGATGCCGAGGCCAAGGTACAGGGCCGTCAGGACAATGATCAGCGCGAATCTCTGGATTGGCTTAGCCAGTGCCGGTGCTCCCGCGTCATTTGGTGTCTTTCTCTGCATGCGGATGCCCTTCCGGCGCAATCATCTCAGGTGCATTGCCCCGCCTCAGTGCTCTTCCCCCAATTCCGGGCCCACGGCCATGCCGCATGCCAAGACGCCGCAACGGGCTGTTAATGCGTGCCGGATAAATGCAACCGCGCGCCGCCTCATGTTCATCGGGATTATCGTCTTTTCGCCGTTCAAGCTAAAGAGAGGCGGTCCGCCATTTCCACGATGCCGGAAGAGATCCGAACCGAATATGCCTCCGCCGCCTCGAGAGAACGCAGCCGGGCGGGAAGCCGCTCGAGTTGCCCTAGGAGCCTCTTTCGGACTTCGGAGAGGGCCGGGGAGGCGGCCATCCGCCGGCCTTTCTCCATCACCGGCTCCATCAGCGGCTCCCCGGACACAGGTTCCTCCTGCAGCGAGACGAGGTCTCCTTCCATCTGCCCGGCCGCATCGAAACGTCGATGGACCTGCTTTCGGCCCGGCAGCGTGGCCTTGCCCTCGGCCCGTTTCCCCCGGGGCCGTCCGGCGTATTCCTGCAGCTTGTAACCACAATCCAGGTACGGGGCATCCGCCGACGTTACGAGTCGGGTGCCCACTCCATAGCCGTCGATCGGCGCGCCGCCGGCGGTTAGCCGTTGCAGCTCGAATTCGTCGAGGTTTCCACTGGCGAAGATGCGGGTTTGCCTTAGGCCGCCCCGGTCAAGGATGTCGCGCACCCGCCGGGCGTGCTCGGCTAGGTCGCCGCTGTCCAGACGGACACCGCCGACCGCCAGCCCTTGCGCCCGGAGGGCGGGGGCGACTTCAACCACCTTGGCGGCGGCCACTTCCGTGTCGTAGGTGTCGATCAAGAAGACCGCATTGCCGGGGTTTGCCCGGGCAAACCCCAGAAAGGCGCCTTCCTCTGAATCGGCCGCCTCGATAAAGGAATGGGCCATGGTGCCGGAAAGGGGAAGGCCGAATCGCCTGCCGGCCAGGACATTGGACGTCGCATCAAAGCCGGCAAGGTAAGCGGCACGGGCCGCAAGCAGCCCAGCCTCGGCTCCGTGGGCCCTGCGCAGCCCAAAGTCCACTAGCGGCTTTCCGGGCGCGGCTAGTACGCACCGCACCGCCTTGGAGGCGATGGCAGTCTGGAAATGAAGGAGGTTGAGCACGCGGGTCTCCACCAGTTGCGCCTCCGGCATGGGAGCCTCCACGCGCAGGATCGGCTCGTTCGGGAAGAACACCGTCCCCTCGGCCATGGCTTCAACTCGACCGGTGAAGCGGAGCTTCTCCAGGTGTCGCAGGAATCGGGGCGTGAACCTGCCGGTCGACTCCAGCCAAGCCAGCTCGGAGGGGGAGAACTGCAAATCCTCCAGGAAGTCGAGCACCTGTTCCAGACCGGCGGCGACCAAGAAATTCCTCCGCTCCGGCAGGCGCCGGACGCAGAATTCGAACACGGCCTCTCCGGTCATCCCCTCCTCGTAATAGGCCTGGAGCATAGTCAATTGGTACAGGTCGGTGAGCAAGGCGCTGGCCCCCGGGTCGCCTTGGATCAAATCCCCGAGTTCGGCCGGAACCGCCCCCAGCCGGTACATCTCCTCCTCGGCCTTCCGGCCATCCTGGGGCTGTGCGTTGACAGCCCGGATGGCGTCCCGCAGCAGCACAACTTCCAACCCGCACGCACGCGCGTCCCGGACGGTTTCAAGGACGCAATAGTCGGTGGCTAAGCCGCCGACAAAGACCCGGCGCACCCCGGCCGCCTTCAGGCGCGCATCCAAGTCCGTTCCTGCGAACCCGGAATAGGCCTCGGCTGCCGGGTCGCGGGCCTTTGACACGACGATGGCATCCGCCGGCAGGTCCAAGTCGGGGGAGAATTCCCCGCCGGGGGATCCCTGGATGCAGTGGGGCGGCCAATGCCCGCCGTGGGCCTTGAAGGAGCAATGATTGGGAGGATGCCAGTCTCGGGTGGCGAAGACGGGAAGGCGCCGGCGGACGAACCTGGCAAGATAGCGATTCAGAATCGGCACGATCTGATCCCCGCCGGGAATGGCCAAGGCTCCCCCGGCCAGAAAGTCAGTCTGGATGTCCACCAGGAGAAGAGCGTCCCCGCGATCGGGCAGTAGGAGTTCGGTCATGCTAATCGAAGGAACGTACCATATCGCACACGCCTCGGCCAGCGCCGCAAGGATCGCCAATCCTCACCCGGTCCCTGGCTGGAATTCGGACGCGTCCCGCAAGCCGGGGCACCGCCTCATCAATCGCACCCTTGACACCCCCCCCTTCGTAGGGCACGCCAGTCAACTCTTAAACACTACGTTCACATGCAACCAACCTTCCGTCCGCACCGCAAGAAACGAGCCCGCAAGATAGGCTACCGCGCACGCAAGTCCACCAGGGGCGGGCGCAAGGTGCTTGCCTCCCGCCGCCGGAAGGGACGCAAGCGCCTGACAGTCGTTTGATTCCCGAACCCGGTCATCCTCCGATGCGATTGCGCCCTGCGCAGCATCTTCGCCGCCAGAGTGACATCAGGGCCGTGCGCGAGCATGGCGACCGGGTCGACTGCAGGGCCTTCACCGTCTGGTGGATGCCCCGGGACGCGGGCCCGGCCCTACCGAGGGCGTGCTTCGTGGCATCCACCCAGGCCGTCGGCGGCGCCACGCTGCGCAACCGGGCCAAGCGCAGGATGCGCGAGATCTTCCGCACCAAGCAGCAGCTTCTGCCGCCTTCCTGCGACCTTCTGCTCGTGGCCCGCCGCTCCGTGAACGATTGGCCGTACGCGCGCCTTGAGAGCAGCTTCGCCGAGGCCTGCGGGAGGATGCGCGTGAAATGACCCCCATCGCGCACAGGAGCGGGCCGGGGCCGGCCGCGGCGGCGGCGATCGCCCTCATCAGGGTCTACCAGAACACGGCCTCCCCGGTTCTCCCCGCCCTCTTCGGGCCGGCCTGCGGGTGCCGGTTCAACCCGACGTGCTCCCACTATGCGGCCGAGGCCGTGGCGGCGCACGGCGTCCTGCGGGGCGGCTGGATGGCCGCCCGCCGCGTCCTCAAGTGCACGCCCCTGCACCCGGGCGGCAACGACCCGGTCCCCGCCGCGGCGCGGGAAACCTCCTGACTCCCTTGGACAAGAAGAACACAATTCTCGGAACCCTGATGTTCGTCGCGGCCTTCCTGGTCCTCATGTACGGCCAGAGGTTCATGCGCCAGAACCCCCCGCCGGCCGAGGTCCGGCGCGAGGTGAGCAGGGAGATCCAGGGCCAGCCCCAGGCGCCGGCTGCGTCTCCCGGCGCGATGCCCTCCGCATCGCCCGCCCCGTCGCCCGGCATCGAGGAGCCCACCTTCGCCACGGCGCAGGCCGACCAGAAGGGGGCTACCGTCACCCGCCTCGGCAACAGCTTTGTCACGGTGAGCTTCACCGACTCGGGAGGCGCGATACTTGACGTCGCCTTCAAGAAGTACCCCGCCGTGCAGGGCGAGAGCGACCCCTTCATCTTCAACGAGCCCCACGCGGACGCTATGATGGCCTTCGCCGGGGTCCCCGGCCTCGACCGCTCCACCCGCTACAAGCTCGTCTCCTGCACCGACAGCGAGGTCGTCTACCGCACGGTCCTCGACGAGACCCTCGAGGTCACGCGCCGCTACACCCTCTCGCCTGACAAGTCGCCCACCTCCGACCCGTACCTCATCCGGTGCGAGACGACGCTGCGCAACCTGACGGACAAAGCCTCGGCCCCTTTGCGCGTGCAGCTCTCGCTCGGCACGGCGGCGCCCAGCAACGCGCTCGACAACGGCTACCAGCTGACGACCGAGTTCTGGAACGGCAAGGACACGACCCTCGTGCGCCGCTCGGAGCTCGAGCAGAGCGGCGGCATGCTGGGCTACGGCGCCCACGGGCCGAGGCCCGTGATCGCGGCCTCCGGCCCGATCGTGTGGGCCACGGTGAAGAACCAGTTCTTCTCGGCGATACTCACGCCCGACGAGGCGGCGGCCGGGCTCGAGACCCGCAGGGTCAAGCTCCTGGACCGCCTCCCCGACGCCGACCGGCGCGCGTACGGGATCACGGGCGACGTCAACTTCGACGTGCCGGCCATCGCGGCGCACGCCGAGGCGAGGCTCGCGGGCAGCCTGTACGTGGGCCCCAAGGAGTACCCGAGGCTGTCGAACACGGACGTCTTCAAGCGGGACCAGGATCGCGTCATGGACCTGGGCAGCTTCATCTTCCGCTTCTGCGCCGCGATCCTGCTGACCCTCATGACGTGGATCCACGGATGGACGGCCAACTGGGGCGTGGCGATCATCCTGACGACGCTGGCCCTCAAGGTTGCTTTCCTTCCGCTCTCGATCAGCCAGGCCCGCTCGTCGCGGCGCATGCAGAAGCTCATGCCCGAGATGAAGGTCATCCGGGAGAAGTTCAAGGACAACCCCCAGAAGCAGCAGGCGGCGATGATGGAGCTGTACAAGCAGCACAAGGTGAACCCCCTCGGGGGCTGCCTGCCGATGCTGCTCACGATACCGTTCTTCTTCGCCTTCTTCAAGATGCTCCAGAGCGCCGCCGAGCTGCGGTACGCCCCCTTCCTCTGGGCGCACGACCTTTCCTCCCCGGACACGGTGTTCGCGATACCGCTGCCGTACATCGGCTCGTTCGGCATCAACATCCTGCCGATCCTCTTCTGCCTCACCCTGTTCTACCAGATGCGCCTGACGCCGCAGCCGGCCGTGGACAACGCGCAGATGAAGATGATGAAGCTGATGCCGCTCATGTCCCTCTTCATCTACTACAATTACTCCTGCGCCCTCTCGCTCTACTCGACGGCGAACGGCCTCTTCATCATCTTCCAGCAGGTCATTGTGAACCGCGGGCACGACGACGAGGAGAAGGCGCAGGTTCGCCCGGGCAAGCCGACGAAGAACGTCACGCCGAAGAAGCGCTGAGGCGGACCGCCCGCAGGGCGTCATAAGGGCTCCCCCGCCTTGCGTAGGGCGGCCACTCTGGTTGAATCAGACCCTCCCCATGACCGACGACGTCCAGGCCCCGCCTGAGTCGGACAAGCGGCCCCGGCACCTCGCCGGGGACGACGTGGGCATCGTCCGGCCGAGAGAATTCACGCACCCCGGGCCGTTCGCGTTCATGAGCGGCCAGACGATCCAGGGCTTCACGCTGCGCTACGAGACGTACGGCGCGCTGAACGCGACCCGCGACAACGCGGTCCTCATCTGCCACGCCCTGAGCGGCGACCACCACTGCGCCGGCTGGCACTCGGAGTCCGACGCGAAGCCGGGCTGGTGGAACAACCTGATCGGGCCCGGAAAGGCGGTGGACACCCGCCGCTTCTTCGTCGTCTGCGCGAACGTCCTCGGCGGGTGCCAGGGCTCCACGGGGCCCAGCTCGGCCGACCCCGCGACCTCGAGGCCCTACGGCATCAACTTCCCTTTCGTCACGATCCGCGACATGGTGCGCTCGCAGAAGCTCCTGCTCGACCACCTGGGCGTCGCCGAGCTCCACGCGGTCCTCGGCGGCTCGATGGGCGGCATGACCTCGATGATGTTCGCGATGGAGTACCCTCACTTCACGAGGCGCCAGATCATCATGGCCTCGACCGCCAACGAGAGCGCCCAGGCGATCGCCTTCAACGAGGTGGGCCGCCAGGCGATCATGCAGGACCCCGCCTGGAACCACGGCGACTACCCCAGGGACGGGGGCCCGCGCGTGGGGCTCGCGATCGCGCGCATGATGGCGCACATCACGTACCTCTCGGACGCCGGCATGGACCGCAAGTTTGGCAGGCGAAAGCGCGACAGCGCCGGCGGCGAGTCCTACACGTTCGACGCGCAGTTCGAGGTGGAGAGCTACCTGCGCCACCAGGGAGAGAGCTTCATCAACCGCTTCGACGCGAACTCCTACCTCTACATCACGAGGGCAATCGACCAGTTCGACGCGGCCAGCGTCGCCGGCTCGCTGGAGCAGGCGTTCGCGCCCGTCGCCGCCGAGTCCCTGGTCGTCGGCTTCACGAGCGACTGGCTCTTCCCGCCCGAGCAGAACCGGGAGATAGCGCTGGCGCTCCTGCGCGCCGGAAGGAGGGCGAGCTACGCCGAGCTGTCGACGGACCTGGGGCACGACTCGTTCCTGCTGGAGAGCGAGGCGCTCTACGCGCTCGTGCGCGGGTTCCTCGAGCGCAGCGAGGGGTACGTTTTCGACTTCACGATCTGATGCGCGAGGGACCCGCCATGACCAGAGTCGTAGAGAAGCGCACGGTGGACATGAGGGTGATCGGCGAGTGGGTCGAGCCCCAGTCGCGCGTCCTCGACCTGGGATGCGGCAGGGGCGAACTCATGGACTACCTGGTCCAGGCGAAGCAGGTCCAGGCGACCGGGGTCGACCTCGACTTCGGGCGCATCGTCTCCTGCGTGCAGCGCGGCCTAAGCGTCTACCAGGGCGACATGACCGGCTTCATGCGGGCATTCCCGGACCGCCACTTCGACCGGGTCATCTGCTCGCGCACGGCCCACGAGCTCGACGACCCGGCGGGCGTGATCCTCGAGGCCCTGCGGGTGGGCTCCGCCCTGACGGTCGGGTTCGTTAACCTCGGCTTCTGGAAGAACCGGCTCGGCGCCCTCGTGCGGGGCCGCAAGCTGCGAAACGCGGTCTACACGACCGCGTGGCACGAGAGCCGCCCCGCGAACCACCTGACTATCGCCGACTTCGAGGCCTTCTGCCGCGAGAAGTCGATCCGGGTCGTGCGGCGCGCCCATCTCCTCGGCGACTGGCGCACGCCCTGCCCGGTGCTGCCCAACCTGCTCGCGGGCTACGCGCTCTACGACCTGGCGCGCCCGTGACGGCGGGCGAGCCGCTCGACCTGGATCAGGCACACGCAGTCGCTGCCGTCCTGGGTGTGGAACCAGTGGGGCTCCAGGTGGGCGAACTCCCGCTCGAACGCCTCCCTGCACCCGCCCACCTCGATCATGAGGATGCCCCGGGGCCTGAGCCGCGCGGCCGCCTGTCGCACCAGCCTTCGGATGGTCTGCAGGCCGTCGCTGCCTCCGTCCAGGGCGACCCTCGGCTCCCTGCGGAATTCCAAGGGCAGCCTGTCGACGCGCGCCGAGGGCTCGTAGGGTGGGTTTGAGAGGATCACGTCGTAGCGGGCGGCCCCCGCGGGCAGGAGCAGGTCGCCCTCGAGAAGGCGCACGCGCCCCGAGAGGCGGTGCAGCCTCACGTTGGCCGCCGCCACCTCCAGCGCCCCGGCAATGAGGTCGGTCGCGTCAACCATGGCGCCCTTGAAATGCCTCGCGAGCAGCACGGCGAGGCAGCCCGAGCCCGTGCACACGTCGGCGGCCCGCGTCACCCGGGCCGGGTCCCCGATCCACGGGTCGACCTGCCCCTCCAGGACCTCGACAAAGTAGCTTCGCGGGATGAGGACGCGCTCGTCGACGTGGAACCTGAGGCCGCCCAGCCAGGCCTCGCCCGTGATGTAGGCCGCCGGCTCCCGGTCGACGAATCGCCGCCTCAGGGCCTCGCCCACCGCCGCGGACTGCGCCGCGGGGAGCCTGCGCCGCATCACGGAGCCCGGGCTGTCCAGGGGAAGCCGCAGCACCCGCAGGATCAGATACAGGGCCTCGTCGCGCGCGCCCGACGCCACTTGTCCGAAGGTCGCCTTGCTGCGCGCGCTCATGGCCTCGGCGCACCTTAGCCATCCGGCGGGCGTCACGAGAATATCAGGCGGCAGGCCGTGGGGCTTATCCAGTTGCAGAGGACCGCATACGGGACGCAGGCCTCGCCCACCAGGAACCCGATGACCTGCCGGGTCACGCTCAGGTTGATGAGGACGAGCAGGATCAGCCCGCTCCAGCGGGCGATGCCGTAGTAGGTCTCCTCGGACATCCTGACCGCGCGCCGAAGCAGCGTCGCGCCGTCCAGCGGCGGTATCGGGATCATGTTGAAGACCGCGAGCCCCACGTTCATGACGACAAGCCCGTAGACCAGCTCGCCGAACCTCGGGTGCGCCGCCACGACGGGCGACAGGGCGAGGACGGCCGCGACGGCGAGCAGCAGGTTGGCCGCGGGGCCCGCGAGCGAGACGAGGACGTCGTCGCGCTGCCTGTTGGCATAGTTGGACGGGTTTGTCATGACCGGTTTGCCCCATCCGATGAAGTTGAACCCACCCCGGAACACGAAGATGTTGATGAGCGGGATGATCACGGTGCCCACGAGGTCCAAGTGCGAGCGCGGGTCCAGGGTCACCCGGCCCTCGGAGCGGGGCGTGTCGTCGCCCAGCAGATCCGCCACGATCGCGTGCCCCCACTCGTGGAATATGATGCTGACCACGAGCAGGAGGAAGATGATCAGCCCGTCGCGGATGAATGCCGGATCCAGATCCATGCCCTATTTCTCCGACGCGGGGGCAATGCGCGCAACCAGCTTCTGCTTCTGCTCGTCCAGGGCCGGCAGGATGACTGTGTCCAGGACCTTGCGGGCCTGGTCGGCCCTGCCCATGTAGATGAGGACATTGGCCTGGTGCAGGCACATGGTCTGGCGCTCGAGCTCGGACTGCGCCTTGGACTCGAGCCCCTGCCACACCTTGAGGGCCGCAGGCCAGTCCGGGTCGGCCATGTCGTAGAAGGATTCCGCGTACCTGTAGGCGAACTCGATGCGGTCCGGCGCAAGCTCCGCCGCACTCTTGAAGGCCTCCTGCATCGCGTGGTCCACCGAGTCGCGGGTCCACTCGCCGCTGCGCAGGAAGTCGTCCCTCGCCTCGCAGAGCAGGGTGCCAAGCTGATAGTGGTAGAGCGGCTCCTTGGGCTTCAGCTTCACCGCGGAGAGGAAGTAGTTGACCGCCTGCAGGGGCTTGCCGTCCTCGGCCAGATAGTTGCCGAGCTCGTTCTTGACGAGCGGGATGTTCGGATCCATCTCGTTCGCCTTGAGCAGGATGGCGACCGCCTGCTTCCTAAGGCCGACCTTCCAGAGCATGTACCCGTAGCATGCGAACCCGTCCGCAAACTTTGGATTGTCGCGCAGGAGCGACTCGTACTCCCGGGTGAGCTGCTCGACCTGGGACTGGAAGGACGAGGCGTCCAGCGCCTTGCCCTGGGCGGCGGCGTCCGCGAACAGGGCCTTCTGGTGCTCCTCGATCTGCGTCAGCCGGTGCTGCGCCATCGTCTCGGGCTCGGCCGCATCACCCGACGCGAATGCGGCGGGGGCGATGGCGGCCAGGGCGGCCAAGAGGAGGGTTATGCGTGGTTTGTACATCAGTTGCGGGAGGGGAAGACCCCCGTGGACAGCCGGTCCCCGCCCACGTTCAAAAAATCTGCCCCCTCGGGCACGGTCAAAGCGACATAATTTGCACTATTCGCTTTAGGCGCGCTCCCGCCGCCCCTATATATCCGGATAACAATGGGTCAGACCCCGCGTTCCATCAGTGCCGTCCGCTCGTTGACCGCTCTCCCTCCGGACTTGGCCGCGATGGCCATCGAGAGGATCAGCGACATCGTGATAGTGACCGAGACCCATCCCTTGGGCGAGCCCGGCCCGCGCATCGTCTACGTGAACCCGGCCTTCGAGGCCACCACCGGCTACAGCGCCGCGGAGGTCCTGGGCAGGTCGCCGCGCTTCCTGCAGGGGCCGAAGACGCCCGTGGACGAGCTCCGGCGCATCGAGGCGGCGCTCGGCGCCCGCAGGCACGTCCGCGCCGAGCTGCTCAACTACAGGAAGGACGGCACCCCCTTCTGGGTCGAGATCGAGGCCAGCTCCGTGAAGGTCCCCCAGGAGGGCACCGAGTACTTCGTGTTCATCGAGCGCGACATCACGGAGCGCAAGAGGGTCGAGAGCGCGCTTCGCGAGCACGAGCAGACCATGGAGGCCCTGTTCAGCAACCTGCCCGGGATGGCATACCGCTGCCGCGACGACAACCAGTGGACGAAGGAGTTCGTGAGCGCCGGCTGCGCCGTCCTCACGGGCTACGACGCAGGGGACCTCATCGGGAACCGCCTGACGAGCTTCGAGGAGATCATCCACCCCGAGGACCGCAAGGGCGTGCGCGATGCCGTCGCAGCCGCGACGGGCCAGAACGGCTCCTTCGAGCTCACGTACCGGATCCGCGCCCGCAGTGGCGCCATAAAATGGGTCCTCGACCGAGGCCGCGTCGTCCACTCCCCGGACAGCGCCACGCGCATCCTCGAGGGCTTCATCCTGGACATCACGGAGAGGAAGCTCCTCGAGAGCCAGGTGATCCAGAACCAGCGCCTCGAGAGCATCGGAACCCTGGCCGGCGGCATCGCGCACGACCTGAACAACATCCTGGCGCCCGTCATGATGGCCGGGGACCTGCTCGAGGAGAAGGTGCTCGACACCGAAGGGCGCCAGCTCCTCGGGGTCGTCAAGGACAACGCCAAGCGCGGCGCGGAGCTCGTGCGCCAGATCCTCCTGTTCGCGCGCGGGATGGAGGGCCCGCGGGTCGCGGTGGACCCGCTCTCGCTCCTGGGCGAGATCCGCACGTTCCTCGAGGGCACGTTCCCCAAGTCGGTCCGCATCGACGTCGCGATCGCCGAGGGCACGCCCGCCATCCTGGGCGACCCGGCGCAGCTGCACCAGCTGCTCCTGAACCTCTGCGTCAACGCGCGGGACGCCATGCCCTCGGGCGGGAGGCTCTCGATCTCCGCGCGCGCCGATACCGTCTCCCCTAACGCCCCGCGACCGCACCCGGACGCGGTGCCGGGCTTCTTCGTGCGCCTTGACCTCGCGGACACCGGCACCGGCATACCGGACATCCTCAAGGGGCAGGTCTTCGACCCGTTCTTCACGACCAAGGCCGTCGGCCGTGGAAGCGGCCTGGGCCTCTCCACGGCCCGGTCGATAGCGAAGGCCCACGCCGGCTTCATCACGTTCGTCTCAAGGGAGGGCGCCGGCACCACCTTCTCGGTGTTCCTGCCCGCGACGGAGGCCGCCGCGGAGAGGCCCGCGGCCGCCGAGGCCAGGGCCCCGGAGCTGGCGCCGCGGGGCCACGGCGAGCGCATCCTGGTCGTCGACGACGAGGATTCCGTGCGCCAGATCATGACCAGCTCGCTCGAGCACTTTGGCTTCCTGGTGACCAAGGCCAAGGGCGGCGCCGAGGCCCTCGAGATCGCGAGGAATTCCCCGGGAAGCTTCTCCCTTGCTATCGTCGACATCCAGATGCCGGGCCTGGACGGAATCCAGACCATAGCGGCGCTGCGCCGGCTGGCGCCCGAGCTGCCGGTGATCGCCTCAAGCGGCTACGCCTCCGTCGAGAACCGCGGCGACGCGGCCGAGAACGGCGTGCGCTACTTCCTCGAGAAGCCCTTCACCGTCGAGAAGCTGGTGCGCATGGCCCACGCCGCGATGACGGGGGCGGCCGCGTGAACCTGCTCGACCGCCACATCTTCGGGAGCGTGCTCGTGACGACCATCGCGGCCATGTGCCTGTTCGCGTTCGTGCTCATGGCGGGCAATATCTTGCGCGACCTGATGGGCCCGATGCTGTCGGGCCAGCTGGCGCTTCTCACGTTCGTTAGGCTGGTCCTCCTCCTGCTGCCGTTCGTCATCTACTACGCGCTCCCGCTGGGCGTGCTCACCGGGGTGCTCCTGACGCTCGGCAGGCTCTCCTCGGACAGCGAGGTCACGGCGATGCGCGCCGCCGGCCTGAGCATCCCGAGGATCGCCGCACCGGTCTTCTTTCTAGCGATCATCGGCGGCGCCGCGGGCCTGCGGGTCAACTTCGAGTCGATGCCCTGGTCGCGGGTGCAGTACCACAGGGAATTCGCGGCGGCCATGCGCGCGAACCCCCTGAGCTTCATCCGCCCGAGGACGTTCATCCGCGAGTTCCCGGGCTACGTGGTCTACGTGGGTTCGATGGAGGGCTCCTCCGTGTATGACTTCTGGCTCTGGCAGCTGGACGCCGAGCGTCGCGTCGTCCGATTCGTGCGCGCGGAGTCCGGGAGCGTCGACTACGACGAGGCGACGAACGAGTTCATCGTGAAGCTCGAGCGCGCGAGGATCGAGGAGCACGACCGAAGCGCCCCGGACGACTTCACGCAGCCCCTGAAGATCAACTCGTTCGGGGAGATCGACCCGTTCCGGCTCTCGCTGGCGCGCTACTTCGGCGTCCAAACCGTGCACCAGAAGCTCCCGTGGATGACCTACGGCGAGCTCATGGCCGAGAAGTCGAGGATCCTGCGCGAGAAAATCCCGCCGGGCGGCGAGGCGGCGCATGAGCACAGCCTGCTCCTGGTCTCCCTGACCATCCAGGACAAGCTCAACATGGCCTTGGCCATCATCTCGTTCGCCCTGGTCGGCGTGCCGCTGGGCATCAGGGTCTCGCGGCGGGAGACCAGCGCGAACCTGGGCATCGCCGTGCTCCTGGCCCTCGCTTACTACTGCATCATCGACGCGATCAAGCTGCTGGACAACCACCCGGAGTACCATCCCGAGATCCTGCTCTGGGTGCCGAACATGCTCTTTTTGTGCCTCGGGCTGTGGCTCCTGAGCAGGCTGGACCGCGCGTAGGGGCGCGGCCGTCAGGCGGCCTGGGTCGCGATGAGACCGCTTCGACCGTCGATCGAGGCCATGGCCTGGTCGCACACGGGGATGGCGCCGCGGTCGGCCAGGAGCGCGCGGGCCTCGTCCCCCAGCCCCACGAACTCGATGCCCGCCGAGCGGCATGCCGCGAGGAACTCGCGGAAGATGCCCCGCCGGCCCATCCCCTCGATCTCCGCATGGAGCGTGAACACGTTGAGCCGGTCCGGCTTGAGCAGCGACATCAGGTGGGCCGCCAGCGTGGCGTCCGGAAACTCGGGCCTTCCCATGAGCTCGTCCAGGGTCGGCAGCGTGCTCGGCACCTCGAGCGTGCGGAACACGTTCCCGCCGATCCTCGGGAAGAAGGGGCAGGTGCCGCGCGTGTCGCTCGAGTACAGGAGGTTCGCCTCTTCGTACACCCGCCTGCTCCGCTCGTTGCTCTGCCAGCCCGCCGCGCCGGCGGTCTGCGCCTCGGCGCCGAAGATCCGCGCGAACTCCGAGCGCGCCGCGCCGAACTCGGAGCGCACCGCGGCGAGGTCCATCCCCTGCACGTGATCCTGCCAGCGGTAGTGGTTGTAGCTGTGGATCCCGACCTCGAAGCCCGCGTCTCGCACCGCCCTCATCGCGTCCGCGTTTCGCCGGCCGATGTGCGGGGCCGGCAGGAGCGTCCCGTTCAGGAGGGTGCGGATCCCGTAGAGCTCGACGACGCTCGTTCGGCTCACCTTTCCGAAGAATCCCGGCCGGAAGACCCGGGTGATCGCCCGGCCGGTCTGGTCGGGGCCAAGCGAGAACAGGAAGCACGCCGGCGCCCCGAACTCCCGCAGGTCCGCCGCGAGGCTGGGAACGCCCTCGCGCGTGCCGCGATCGGTGTCGACGTCAACCTTGAGCGCGAGTCGCACCGCCATGGCGGTCAGTCCAGCTGGTAGTCCTTGTGCGCCAGGTGGTACTCGAGGGTCAGTTTGATCGCCGTCCTCAGGTCGACCTTCGGCCTCCACCCGAGCTGCCTCCTGATCGCCGCGACGGACGGGACGCGCCGCTGGATGTCCTGGTAGTACTTGCCGAAGTACTTGCCCGAGGACACGACCACGGTCCTGGCCCGCGCCGCCTGCTCCCGGTATTCCGGGAAGTCCTTGAACGCGGCGATGATCAGCTTGGCGAGCTGCGCCACGCTCACGTTGTTGCCGGGGTTGCCAATGTTGAAGATCTGGCGCGACGCCCTGCCCCCCTTGTTCTCGATGATCCGCAGGAGCGCGTCGACGCCGTCGTCAATGTAGGTGAAGGAGCGGCCCTGCCTGCCACCGTCGACCAGCTGCAGCGGCTTCTCAAAGATGACGTTGGAGATGAACTGCGTGAAGAGCCGGGAGCTCCCCTCCTTGGGCTCGAGGACGTTGTCCAGCTTGGGCCCGATCCAGTTGAAGGGCCGGAAGAGCGTGTAGTCGGCGTTGTCGCGCACGCCGTAGGCGTAGATCACTCTGTCGAGGAGCTGCTTCGAGCAGGCGTATATCCAGCGCTGGCGCTCGATCGGCCCGTAGACGAGCGCGCTCGTCTCCTCGTTGAGCTCGCTGTCAGGGCACATCCCGTAGACCTCGGAGGTCGACGGGAAGATGATGCGCTTCTTGTACTTTGCGCACTTGCGCACGATCTCGAGGTTGGCCTCGAAATCCAGCTCGAAGACCCTCAGGGGGTCCTTCACGTACTGCACCGGGTTCGCTATCGCCACGAGCGGCAGGACCGCGTCGCATTTCTTCACGTGGTACTCGATCCACTCGCGCGAGATCGTGATGTCGCCCTCGACGAACCTGAAGCGGGGGTGGCCGAGGCAGTCGCCGAGCTTGTGGTCGCCGACGTCCATGCCGTACACCTCCCAGTCCTTCTGCGTCAGGATGGCGTGGGTCAGGGAGCTGCCTATGAAGCCGTTGGCACCGAGGATGAGGACGCGTAGGGGCATGATGGGTGGGGTCGATTAACCACGAATTCCCGAAAATGACACGAAAGAACGGCTCCGTGTGCCCCCAAAGAAAAGCCCGCCCCCTGGCAGGGGAACGGGCAAGGCGCGGCTGCTGGAAAGTCGCGGGGGTCGAAATGGAACGCCTAGCCTAGAATAGGATGCCTGTCTCTATCGCCAGTCGGAACTGCTCGGTGTTCCTGCCGTTTGGCCCGAGCCCCATGCCGCTGACAACGCTCGACGCCTGGACGACCGATACCTCCACTCGCGTGAAGAGGACTCCGGCCTGGTAGGACGGTGTGAACGTGAACGACCAGGCCTTGCTGCCGGGACCGTAGAGCAGATTGACAGAGCCGTCGGTCGCACTGCCCGACGAGGAGATGTACTCGACGCGCCCCGACAGATTGAAGCTCGTGTTTGGAACCGCATAGTTGACCAACAGGGCGGCGCCCGTCGTTGAGCTCGCCTTGGCGATTCCGATGTTCGCGCCCGTCTTTGTCTCGCCGTACTGCAGGTAGGGCTGGACGGTCCACGCGCCGGAAGCGTACGAGTAGATCAGGTTCTCCATGTTGCTCTGATTGTTCAGGTACAGGGGTGTCGCAAGGGTCCCATAGTCGGTCGTCCCGATGTTGCCCATGGACATGAATTCCAGCGTGTTTGAGCTGTTGATGGTCCATGTGACCGCGCCCGAGAGCCAATTGAAGCGGTCCGAGTAATAGCCGTCGTTCCATGAAACCTGGACGAGCACCGGGCCCGCGGTGTAATTCGCCTGCACGCCCCTGTTGACGGCGTTCTCCTGGTTCCAGAGGAGCCCGCGCTCGATGTTCATGTTCTCGTAGGTGAACGTGTATTCGGCGCCGCAGATCGTCGGCAGCTTGCCTGCCTCGAGCGAAAAGTTGCCGCTCACAAACTTGACGAAGGCCTGCGGAAGCGGTCCGTACGTATTGGTTGTCTCGGTTCCGGAGGTAACGTAACCCGCGCCGAGGGACGGCAGCGAATACACGCCGGCCTGGATGAAGAACTGGAATGCGCCGTCAACCTTCTGAACGAAGACCTGGGCGTTGCTCACGTCGGCGAGGTCCCTGCGGTCGCCCGAAAACAGCGTGTCCTCATACAACCCGATGCCCGTCACCGCCCCCGAGACGTAGATCTTCCCGAAGTCCGGGATGTCGAAGCTCTCGGGCTTCACATTCACCGCGAGCGGGCCCTCCATGGAAGGAGTTGAAACGGGGGATGTGGGAGGCGCTGCAGGCGTAGCTGCGGCCGGCGTGGTCGCCGCCGGTGTCGTCGTTGCCGGCGCCGCCGGCGTTGCGGGCGTGGCGGTCTGGGCGCGGCCGGAGGCCGCCAAGGCCAACAGGGCGCCCAGCAGGCGGATCGGATTCAGTTTCTTATTCATTACGGTTAGGCGGTGGGTGTGTCGTTGGTTCGCACGGGCGATCGGCTAAAGCCGGTCGCCTGAGTCTGCAGGTTCAGCAGCATTGATGCCATCTGGGATACCTAACCCACTTTCAAACCAACAAGATCGTTAAAACAGGCCCCAAAAGCCCTAAGAGAACATTATTGGGCATCAAATATGCTAAACATCTCCCAATATCTTAATGTTTTCTTAATGTCTTCCGTCGCCGCAGCGCTCCCTAGGCTGGTTGCGTGATTGGATTGCGCCCGCTAGGCGCCCGCGGCTAAAAGCCATACCACTCGCATTCGATCCAAATAAACAACTAGGAGAGCCACCACCATGACATCCAAAGAAGTGATCAGCCTGGCCAAGTCCAAGGAAGTGAAGATCGTCGACCTCAAGCTGTGCGACATCCTCGGCACCTGGCAGCATTTCGCGGTGCCGGTCTCGGAGCTGACCGAGTCGGTATTCACGGAGGGCCTCGGCTTCGACGGATCGTCGATCCGGGGATGGAGGGCGATCAACTCGTCGGACATGCTCGTCTTCCCGGACCCCGCAACGGCTTTCATAGACCCGTTTGCCGCGAATACCACGCTGTCCCTCTCCTGCGATGTCTACGACCCGCTCACCAAGGAACCGTACGACCGCGATCCCCGCGTCATAGCGAAGAAGGCCGAGGCCTACTTGAAGAGCACGGGCGTCGCGGACACGGCCTACTTCGGCCCCGAGGCGGAGTTCTTCATCTTTGACGGCGTCTCCTATGACACAGCCTCGAACGGGACGCACTACAAGGTCGACTCGATCGAGGGCATCTGGAACCGCGGACGCGACAAGGAGGACAACGGCTCTCCGAACCTCGGCTACAAGATCCGCCACAAGGAGGGATACTTCCCCGTCGCCCCCTCGGACAAGCTGATCGACATCCGAAACGAGATGATCCTCACCATGATCTCCCTCGGCATAGCGATCGAGCGCGAGCACCACGAGGTGGCCACCGCGGGCCAGGCAGAGATCGATATCGTCTTCGACACGCTCCTGCGCACCTCCGACAAGATGTGCCTGTACAAGTACGTGTGCCGCAACGTCGCCTACAAATACGGCAAGACCGTGACGTTCATGCCGAAGCCCCTGTTCGGGGACAACGGCTCCGGAATGCACACCCACCAGTCGCTTTGGAAGGACGGCAAGCCCCTCTTCGCGGGCCCGGGCTATGCGGGCCTGAGCGAGACTGCCCTCCATTATATCGGCGGCATCCTGAAGCACGCACCGGCCCTCTGCGCCATCTGCAACCCGACGAACAATTCGTACAAGCGGCTCGTGCCCGGATTCGAGGCGCCGGTCAACCTCGCCTATTCCGCGAGGAACCGTTCGGCATCGATCCGCATCCCGACGTACAGCCCCAACCCGAAGGCCAAGCGCATCGAGTACCGCACCCCGGACCCGGCGGCGTGCCCGTACCTTGCGAACGCGGCCATGCTCCTCGCGGGCCTGGACGGTGTCCTCAACAAGATCCATCCCGGCGAGCCGCTCGAGAAGAACCTCTACGACCTGCCGCCCGAGGAGAAGGCGAAGGTCCCGCACGTGCCGGACTCGCTCAAGGGCGCGATCGAGGCGCTCGAGAAGGACCATGCGTTCCTGCTCAAGGGCGGCGTCTTCTCGAGGGACTTTCTCGAGAACTACATCGAGATGAAGGTCGGCGAGTACGACGCCGTGCGCCTTCGCCCGCACCCGTACGAGTTCCAGCTCTACTACGACGTCTGAAGCCGCCCCTAGCGGTGCCGGCGCACGAGCAGGTATATAACCAGGAAGAACAGCAGCTGGAGCAGCACGCCGCCCGCGACTAGGAGCGCCGTGTTGCTGCGGCTCTTCCACGGCTGCGGGGCCCGCAGGCGCTGGTCGCGGTGCGTGATCTCGACCTTTTCGAGGTCGTCGAGCTCCCGCTTCATGTCTATCGCGGTCTGGTAGCGCTTGCGCGGGTCGCGCTCCATCGCGTGCAGGATGATCTCCTCAAGGGCGGGGTTGATCTCGGGGCGGATCTTGCGCGGCGCCTCCGGGTCGCCCGTGACCCGCGCGTTCATGACGACGTAGGGGCTCTCGCCCTCGAACGGGGTCACCCCGGTCACGAGCTCGTAGAGGATCGCCCCGAGGCTGTAGATGTCGCTCCGGTGGTCGCCGCGCTTGCCGCGCACCTGCTCCGGCGAGATGTAGTCGGGCGTGCCCAGGGCCGGCGTCAGGCCCACGAACGTCAGGCGTCGCGCCCTCTCCACGCGGGCGATTCCGAAGTCGAAGAGGCGCAGGCTGCCGTCGGCGCAGACCATGATGTTCTGCGGCTTGAGGTCGCGGTGGGCGATGCCGTTCACGTGCAGGTACTCCAGGGCGTCGCAGATCTGGGAGCCGTAGGCTATGGCCTCGCCCTCGGAGAAGCTCTTCCTCTTGGAGATGATCTCGGCGAGGGTCTTGCCCTCGAGGAACTCCATGACGAGGTACGGCCGGCTCTTCGGCTGGTCCACCTTGATCACCTTGAGGATCGCCGGGTGGTTGAGCCGCGCCCCGATCTCCTCCTCCCGCTGGAATCTCTCGTATCCCGCGATGTCGCTCTCGAGCGCCATGAGCGGGATCTTCACCGCGACGCTCTGGCCGGTCGTCTTGTCCCTCGCCTTGAAAATCTGGGCCATGTTGCTGCGGGCGACCAGGTCCGTGAGCTCGAAGCGCCCGTCGAGGAGCATCCCAGGCGCGGGCTCGCTGGTGCCGGTCGCGACGGCCGCCGCCGCGACCACGGCCTTGCTCGGCTTGGCGTCCGCACCGAGGGCGACCCGGGCCGACTGGGCCACCTCCTCCCAGTTGCGCACCTCGATCAGCTGGAGCGAGATGTTGTCGTCGCTTCCGCGCTTCTCCGCAAGGGCGACGAGCTCCTTGCACGCGTCGTAGGGGTGCGAGCGGCCGATGATCTCTCGAAACTCCTCGTCAAGGACCCAGGCGTGGAGGCCGTCCGTGCACTGCAGGATGAAGTCGCCGTGGTGCAGGAGCTGCGTTGCGAAGTCCGGCTGGCAGAAGGGTTCGCTGCCTATGCTCCGCGTGAGCTCGCTGCGGTGCGGGCTCGCCATGGCCTTGCGCTCAAGCAGCAGGCCCAGCTTCACGGGCACCGAGGTCGCGACGTGGTCCACAGTCAGCCGGCGGATCGTCTTCTGCCGGATGAAGTACGCCCGGGTGTCGCCCACGTTCGCGACGCAGACGGCGCCGTCGCGAAACACCGAGGCGGCGAGTGTCGTGGCCATGCGGCTTCCCGGGTGCTCCGTCGTCGCCTTGTCGTGGACGGCCGAGCACGCCGCTGTGAACATGCGCCGCAGGAGCGCGTAGGGCTTGATGTCTCCCCCGGGCGCGAACTGGAACTCCTTGAGCGCCGTCTCAACCGCCAGGCGGCTGGCGACCTCGCCGCACTCGTAGCCCCCCACCCCGTCGGCCAGGAGCGCGACGCTGCCCTGCTTCTCCCGCGTCAGCGGATCAGGTGACTCCCAGAAGTCCAGCCAGTCCTCGTTCACGGGCCTGACGGAGCCCGCGGTCGAGAGGCGTGCGTAGCGCAGTCGCATGGATCGGTCTGAAAAAAATGGCCCCGTCCCAGAGGGGGCGGAGCCATGGAGTGTTATGCAGTGCGGGGCCGCGTCAACGAGATCTAGGCGGGCTTCCCGGTGAGGATCATCGCCTTGCCCGTCGCCTTGCTGCCGCTTGCGAAGTACCACAGCCCGTAGACGCCCCAGAGGAAGGCGACGCCGAGGGCGATGTACGACTCGTGCCAGCTCATCCCGGCCACGGAGAACGGACCGATAAGGTAAAATAGCATGCACAGGAGGTTCGCCAGGAACCCGAACACCGGAATGAGAAAATGCTTAATCCCGTTGAACATGTGGTGCTCCTTGAAGGCGACGATCGAGACTATGCAGGTCGTCATGTAGAGCAGGAACGTGCCGAAGTTGCTGATCAGCGTGATGATCAGGAAGGAATTCGGGATCCAGGTGTAGACGTGCGGGCCGAATATCCCGAAGCTGTACCAGATGTTGTGCTTGTCCAGGGACGCCATGTCGGAGGACTGGCCGCCCAGGTATGTCGTCACCGTGATCATGCCGATGACGACCGAAAGGATGCCGAGCGTCCATATCGAGCGGTGCGGCGTCAGGGTCCTGCCGTGAAGCAGTCCGAAGTGGGCGCCGACCTCCTTGTCGCGGCCCATGGCATAGGTCACGCGGGCCCCCGTGTTCAGGCACGCGAGCGTCGTGCCGACCAAGGCAAGGAACACCGTGAACGCCTGCACGAGCATGAAGGCCTTGCCCGCGGCGTAGCTGCCGAAGACCCATGTGCCCGCGAGGACCATCATGTCGCCTATGGGTGCTCCTGAGGCGCCCGCCGAGGACAGCGTGTAGCCGTTGTTCAGGAAGTAACTCGCCGCAAAGTACTCGAACAGGTAGCAGATGGCTCCCTGGATCGTCAGCGAGAGGAGGATGGCCCAGGGAAGATGCTTCTTCGGGTTCTTGGCCTCCTCGCCCATCGACGTGACGGATTCAAAGCCGACGAGGATGAGGATCGCGACGCAGGCCTGGACGATGACGTAGCTGAACTTGTGGGGCCCGATGACCGACTTCGCGGTCGGGTGGTAGTTGAAGGTCATGGCCCCGGTGGAGTCCGTGGTGTAGGCGCCGTCCTTGTAGTCGATCGTGAACGGCGCCGCCTTGTCCACGGTCGTGGGCTTGCCGTCGGCGTCCGCGGGCAGCGGGTTGCCGTCTTTGTCCGTCCCGTCCTGCATCTGGTATGCGGGGGTGCCGTCGGCGTTCTTGGTCGGCTTGCCGTTGGCGTCGAGCGCCGGGACCGGATTGCCCTTGTCGTCTGTGACCGGGACCTGGGCGACTTGGTAGTTCACCGCAATTCCATTCGAGAGGTGGAACGCCTTTGATCCCTGCGGATGCGAGCCGCGGTAGGCCAGCGCAATGACCGCGAACACCACGAGTGCCGTGATCTGGATGATGTTGATTGCGATGTTCACCGCGGTGCTTCCGTTCACCCCGCGGTACGCGATGTAGGAGACGCCTATCGCGAAAATGATGCAGAACAGGTACATCTCGAGCGGGCTGTTGTAGACGCCGCTGAACGTGTCGGGGAACAGGTAGCCCGAGAGGTACCCTATCAGCATCGCCGTGACCCCGACCATGCACCCCGGATAGACCCAGTAGTACAGATGGCTTGCCCAGCCCGTGAAGAACTTGGCCACGCGGGCGAACTTAAATGCGTGGGTCTTCGCGAGAAACGCCTGCTCGGCGTAGAAATAGGAGGAACCCGCCCCGGGGTAGAGTTTCGAGAGCTCCGCGTAGCTGACCGCCGTGGCGTAGCAAAGGAGCAGCGCCATCAGAATGCCGAACCACATGGAGGCGCCCGCCATGGGCGCCCCGTAGAGCGCCTGTTCCTGGAAGGTGAGCCAAAGGAAGGCGCCCGGCGCAATCAGGGCCATGGCGTTGACGGTCAGACCGGTGAGGCCCAGGGTGGGCTTCATCGTCGGGGTAGCGGGTGCTGTGGTGCTGGTTGGTTCGGACATAGGGAGTGGGATTTCTCCAGGCGGGAGCTGGCGCGGTTGTTGTGTTGAAGCGGCTGGTCTAGGGTTGGATGGCGAACGAGGCGTTAATGCGGATTTAATGTCCGCGCCCGCTTATCAGCGGCTTGCATGCCAATTCCGCTAAAACTTTGTTTAGCGGATCAGGCCCGGCGCTTAACAGGGCCCGCGCGGGACGCCGCGCACGGGGTCAGACAGGCCGGGGCGGGCCCTAAAGCACCTGGCCCACGCCCAGTTGCGGCTCCGCGGCCCCTCGCCACTCGGTGCGCGTCAGCTCGATCGCCCCATCTCCGGTCGCGACAACCAGCGGGGCGAGGCTGAGCACCTCGCCCGGCCCCCCTCTCCCCTTACTTGCAGCCGGCGAGTCGGGCTCGGCCCACCAAACCATGAGGCGGGCGCCGCCCACGTCGGTGAACGCCCCGGGATAGGGATCGGTCACCGCGCGAACGAGGTTGAAGATCTGCGCCGTCGGCCGGCCCCAGTCGATGCGGCCGTCCTCGGGCTTTCGCCCCCCGAAATACGTGGCCTGCGACGGGTCCTGGGGCGTCTCGCGCGCCGTGCCGGCCAGCAGCGCGTCGATCTGGCGCGCGAGGACGCGCCGGGCGCAGGGGAGCACCTTGCGCAACGCCTGCTCGGCGGTGTCGCGCGGCCCGATGTCGACACCCTCCTGGTCCACGATGGCCCCCGCGTCGGGCTCCCTGACCATGCGATGGAGAGTCATTCCGATCCTCGGCTCGCCGTTAAGGACCGCCCAATTGATGGGCGCCCTGCCCCTGTACCGGGGCAGGAGCGAGCCGTGCATGTTGAAGGCCCCGAGCCGGGCGAGGCCCAGGATCTTCGTGCTGATCATGCTGCGGTAGTAGACCGACAGGATCAGGTCCGGGCGCATCTGGGCGATCCGCTCGACCCACTCCGGGGTTCCCACCTTCTCGGGCGTGTGGACGGGGATCCCCTTCTCTCGGGCGGCGAGGGCGGGCGTCTTGAACCAGATCTTCTCGTTCGGGTTGTCCTCGTGGGTTATGAGCGCGACGACGTTGTCGCCGCGCTCGAGGAGCAGCGACAGGCAATCGTGGCCCACCTCGCTGTAGCCGAAGAAGAGTATGCGCGGGGCGGGCATTCGAGGGGCCGGCCCTTCCCTAGTCCCCGGCCTCGATTATCTCCCGCACGAAGTAGCGGTGGCGCACGCGCACGACCTGGTACGTCCGCCCGACGTACTCGCCGATGAGCCCGATGCCGACCATCGTGACGCTGATCAGGAAGAAGAGTATCCCGAAAAGCGTGAACGTTCCGCCCTCCTCGGGGCCCACGAAGACGAACCGGCGCAGGGCCAGAACGACCACGAGCAGGAAGCTGCCCGCCGCGCAGGCCAACGAGACCATCGTGAAGAGCTGCAGCGGCGCCAGCGAGAAGCCCGTGATCAGGTCGAAGTTCAGGCGGATCAGCATGTAGAGGGAGTAGTTTGAGACCCCCGCGTGCCTCTCCTCGTGCCTCACGCCCACCTCGGTCGGCTTGGAGGAGTAGCTGTAGGCGAGCGCCGGTATGAACGTGTTGACGGCGCCACTCTGGACTATGGCTTCGATGATCGGCCGCCTGTAGGCGCGCAGCATGCAGCCCTGGTCGGTCATCTCGATCGCGGTCGTGCGGCTCCGCACGACGTTGATCATCCGAGACGCCATCGTGCGGAAGAGGCTGTCCTTGCGGTTGATCCGGAAGCCGCCGACGTAGTCGTGCCCGGCGTCGATGAGTGCCAGGAGCTTCGGGATCTCCTCCGGGGGGTTCTGCAGGTCGGCGTCCAGGGTCACGATGACCTGGCCCCGCACCCGCTCGAAGGCCGCCATGATGGCCATGTGCTGGCCGTAGTTGCCGTTGAAGTCGATGATCCGGGTGACGCCGGGCCGCGCCGAGTGCTGGGCCTTCAGGAGCTCGAGGGAGCGGTCCATGCTCCCGTCGTTCGTGAAGATGACCTCGTACGGCCGGCCCAGCCCGTCCAGCACCGGATAGAGCCGCGAGAAGAGCAGCGGAAGGTTGAGCTCCTCGTTGAAGACGGGGATGACGACGGAGATCTCGGGCGTGGCACTCATGCTTTTCGGTGGGTTTCCAGGATCCTGGCGAGGGCCCGGACGACGCGCGGCACGTCCGAGCGCTCCATCAGCGGGAAGAGGGGCAGCGTGAGGATGTTGCGCCCGGCGTACTCCGCGTTCGGGAAGTCGCCGTCCTTCCATCCCATGCGCCGGTAGAGGGCGAAGAGGTGGATCGCCGGGTAGTGGACGCCCGAGCCGATCCCGGCCTGCCTGAGTTCCTCCATGACGACCGAGCGCCTGACCGCGAGGCGCTCCTCGGGGAGGACCACCTGGAACATGTGCCAGTTGCAGTCCGCGAAGTCGGCGACGGGCAGGCCGAGCCCCAGCGCGCGGTAGGCGGCCTTGGCGAGCTCCTCGAAGTACGCGCGGGCGATCTCGCGCCGCTTCGCGGTGAACTCCGCCAGGTGGGGCAGCTGCCCCAGCCCGATGCGCGCCGCGATGTCGGTCAGGTTGAACTTCCCGCCGGCAACCTCGACCTCCATGCCGTCGTGCCCCGAGCGAACGACGCCCTGCAGCCGGTACTGCTCGGCGAGCGCCGCCTCGCGCTCGTCGTTCAGGACCAGGCAGCCGCCCTCGGAGGTCGTGATGTTCTTGTTCGAGTGGAAGCTGAACGAGACGAAGTCGCCGAACGACCCGATGGGCCTTCCCTTCCAGGTGCTCCCGAAGGACTGCGCCGCATCCTCGACGACGCGAAGCCCCCTCGCCTTCGCCAGCGCGTTCAGCCGGTCGCGGTCGACCGGAAGCCCCGCCAGGTCCACGGGGATGATGGCACGGGTGCGCCCGGTGACGGCCGCCTCGGCGCGGTCGAGGTCGATCTCCCGGGTCGCCGGGTCTATGTCGACGAAGACGGGCCTGGCGCCCACCTCGAGTATCACGTTGCTCGTCGCCACCCACGTGAGCGGCGTCGTGATCACCTCGTCGCCCGGGCCGACGCCCGCGATGCGCAGGGCGATCTCCATCGTGCACGTGCCCGAGTTGAAGGCGCGCACGGGCCTGCCGAAGCGCTCCGAGAGCCTGGCCTCGAAGGCCTTCACCTGCGGGCCCGAGGTGATCCAGCCCGAGCGCAGCACCTCGGCCACGCCGGCTATGGTCGCCTCGTCTATGGTCGGGCGGGTGAAGGGCAGGAACGGCTCGGCCGGCTTGGGTGCGGCGGCGGCTGGCGTTGGCATTGCGGCTGGCATTCTGGGGGCTGACAGCGATTCCTCAAGGCTGGTTGCTGAAAAGATAGTGGTGCGGGCCGGCCGCCACGATGTGGTAGTGGAAGCTCCCGTCGGCAAAGAGCGCCGCCGCGTCCCTTATCCGCGCCACGAGGAACACGCGGCCGGGCCCGGCCCATTCCCGCCGGAACTCTTGGTCGTCGATGAACCGGGCGTCGCGCTCGCCGGGGTCGAGGAACTGCAGCTCGAGCTCGTCGCGGTAGTCCACGAGGCCGACCGTGCGGCCCGCGTAGTAGGTGAAATCGTGGAAGAACGCGTGGTAGTGGTACACCCTGTCCCCCGGGCGCGCGCGCGCCGCGGCCGCGGCCGCGAGCTCCTTCGTGCTCCTCTGGTCGACGATGGGCATCGCGTACGTGAGAACGCCGATCATGAAGGCCAGTGTGGCCGTCATCGCCACCGCCGCGCCCCTGCCTCCGGTGTCCCCGCGCGGAACGAGCGCGCGGATCCCGCCCATGACGAGGATCGCGGCGATCACGAAGGCGTAGGGCGCCAGGGCCTGGGCCTGGTCGGAGTCCCGGATGACGCCCGGGCGCAGGACCGAGACGCAAAGCGCCGCGGCGAGGAGCCCGCACAGGAAGCCGAACGTGCGCAGGCCGACCTTCATCCGCGCGAAGGCGTCCGGCATCTGGAAGGTCGCGGCGAGCCAGCGTCCCGTGAGCACGGCCAGCGGCGGGAAAAGCGGCAGGATGTAGGGGATGAGCTTGGACTGGGACGCGCTGAAGAAGAGGAAGATGAACGCGGCCCACGTGGCGAAGAACCAGGCCTGTGCGTTCTCCCGGCGCCGCGCCCACCCCCCGGCGAGCGCGTCGCGCAGCGACGACCACAGGAAGCCGGTCCACGGGAAGAAGCCGAGGATCACGATCGGTGCGTAAATCCAGAACGGCAGGACGCGCCCGTGATCCTTGTCGGTGAAGCGCTCCCAGTGTTCGTAGATGAAGTAGAAGTGCGCCCATCCGGGGTTCCTCGACGCCACCAGGAGGTGCCAGGGCGCCGCGACGGCCAGGAACAGGGCGATGCCGCTCGGCAGGTAGAGCGGGCGCAGCCTCCCCCACTGGTTGAAGGCGAGCAGCCACAGGAACATCACCGCCCCCGTCACGAGGAAGCCCTCGAGCCCCTTCGTGAGCGTCGCGAGCGCCGAGCTCGCGTAGAGCCCGTAGAAGAACAGCCTGCGCGCGGCGCCGGGCCTCTCTCGGACGCCGAGGATGAAGCAGAACAGGGTGGCGCTCATCAGCACCGACAGGGCCATGTCGAGCAGGACGATGCGCCCAAGCGCCAGGTACAGGAGCGAGGTCCCGAGCACCACCGCTGCCCAGAACCCCGCGTCGCGCCCGTAGATCCTGCGCGCGGTCCCATAGGTCGCGAGGATCCCGCCCAGCGCGAACAGCGCCGGGGCCAGCCGCACCGCCCATTCGCTCGGGCCCAGGGCCCTCTCGCAGGCCGCCACGATCCAGTACATGAGCGGCGGCTTCTCGAAGTACGGGACGCCATTCAGGCGCGGGGTCACCCAGTCGCCGCTGGCGACCATCTCGCGCGGGACCTCCGAGTAGCGGCCCTCGTCCGGGTTGGCGAGCGGCGCGCTCCCGAGGCGGAAGGCCAGGAGCCCCCCGAATATGAGGACCAGGACAAGGACGTCCCGCTGCCACGGGTATGGCCCGGCGGTCTGGGGCGGGGCGCTCGAGCTCACACGGGGGAAGTAGGCATTATGGCGCAGCCACGCAAGTCTGCGGCGGACGGCAATCTATGCGTCTTTGCGGATTTCCCGGCGGACAATGATTGCCGCCAAGGGAACGACAACGGCCGCGACGAAGAGGCACTGCCCGGGGATGCCCGCGCGGCCGTGCAGCGATGTCGTCACAACGAAGCCCCACCAACAGTAGGCCAGGAGGGCCCCGACGGCCGCCGCGTCGGCACAGGCGTCGCTCCACCCGGGCGAACGCCGCACGTACGCCAGGACCGCCATCGGGATGGCCAAGGCCGCGAGCTCGCCCACCTCGACAGCCGCGGGCGGCAGCGCGGCCGTCATGCCCGTCATGAGGAGAAGGGCGGACCCGAATGCGAACGCGAGGGATCCAAGCCACAGCGGAAGGCGCGGCCCCGCCGGGCCGGCCGCGGGCGCCGGCCCGCTGCTACCCCCCGCGGGCCGAAACAGCGCGAACGCCAGGGCGGCGACGGCCGCGGCCGCGAAGGCGCCGGAGGCGAGCTGGGCTCTGGAGGCCATGAAGTGCTCGCGCTTCGCGGTCCCCGCGACCACGACGGCCACGCCCAGGGCGTAGAGCAGGCCGGCGGCGGCGAGTCCCTTCCGGCCGACCCAGGGATCCCTCCTTCGCTCCGGCACAAGAGCCTCGACCAGGGCGATCGGCACGCCGATGCTCCAGACCACGTGGATCGCGAGCACGTAGGTCGTCCACGGCGCCGAGATGCCCAGGGCCGGGATGTACCCGTATTCGATGAGCCGTAGCCCGAGGAAGTGGGGGTTGAAGAGCGACTGGTCCGCCAGGACTTCCTCGACGATGCCGTAGGCGAGCCCGAGGAGAAAGATCGTCGGCCAGCCCCGGCCCGAGCGGCGCGCCGCCTCGCGGATCAGCACCGCGCCGCCCCCGTAGATCGGCAGCATGATCGGGTAAATCCACAGCTGGCGCAGCGTGAAGTCCCCAAGTAGGAACTCGCCGATGAACGGCGCCAGGAGGAGGAGGGCGAGAACGGGCCGGATTCGCATGCTCATAGCGGGCTCCCTCCGGGCGGCCGGCCGGGCGCCCCCGCCGACCGCCAGCGTCGTATCGCGACGGCGGCCCAGACCGCCTCGACGACCCCGAACGGCCAGGCTCCCTGGAGGAACCCGTAAACCGACCCGAGGGCGCACGCGCCGGCGAATGCCAGGATGAACCCGCGGCCGCGGGACTCGAGGGCGTAGAAGATGAGCATCGCCGTAACGGCGAAGAGGCCGAAGAGCGTCAGCGGGTTCATGAGGTCGTCGCCCCGAAAGTTGGAGGCCGGCGCGGCCGGGCCGGATCCGGCCGCCGGTCTCGGTTTTAAATTGAGCCGTCACTCGCTTGCGTCCAAAGCTCCCCGCGATGCCCGCATCGCCCCCACCGACCTTCTCCTTTATATGCGGGCAGGACGACTTCCTCGTCTCCAGGGCGGGCCAGAGGCGCTTCGAGGAGCTCGGGGGCAAGGGCGCGGACGAGTTCTCCAGGGAGGTCCTGAGCGGCTTCGCCGCGAACGTGGACGAGGTGGAGGCCGCCGTGGCCAGGTTCCGGGAGTCGGTGCAGACCCTGCCGATGTTCGGCGGCCGCAGGATCGTGTGGCTTAAGGACGTGAACTTCCTCTCCGACACCGTCACAGGGAAGGCCGAGACCACGCTGAGGCTGGTCGAGGACCTCCAGCAGCTCCTGCAGTCGGTCGACCCCGCCGAGACAGCCGTGCTCATCACGGCAGCGCCGGTCGATCGCAGGCGATCGTTCCCCAAGTGGTGCGAGAAGAACTCCTCCTTCGAGCTCGCGGACGGCGGCGAGGACGGCGACACGCTCGCCGGGGTGGTTGCGGCCGAGGCGCAGGCGGTCGGCGCGCAGTTCGGGCCCGGGGCGGTCGAGCTCCTCCTGGCGAGGATCGGGGCGAACGCGCGGCTGCTCGTCGAGGAGGTCCACAAGCTCGCGGACCACGCGGACGGCGCGCTGATCGAGGAGTCGGCGGTGGCCGCCCTGACCCCCAACGCAGCTCAGGGCGACTTCTTCGAGACGGCCGACGCGTTCTTCAGCGGCGACCTCCAATGGACCCTGGCTGCCCTGAGGAGGCACTTCTTCGCGGGCGGCGACGCCCGGCCCGTGCTCTCGGCGCTCCAGAACCGCAACCGGATCCTCATCCAGGTCAGGGCGCTCGTCGACGCCGGGGACGCCAGGGTCGGCCCGAGGGGCGTCGACGGCCTGCAGAAGGCCGCCGCAACCTACGGACCGCTGTTCGGCGACGCCGTCTCCGAGAAAAGCTCGTTCAACGTGTTCACCCAGAACCCCTGGTACGTCGGCAAGCTGGCAGGGTCGTCCCCCCTGCCGACCCTGCGCCGCCTGATAGACAACCAGCGGGAGTTCGTCGGCGCCTTCGAGGAGATCATCCGGCGCCCGGCCGAGCAGGAGGACGTGCTGCGGGACATGGCCGTGCGCTGCCTCACGGGCTAGCGGCCGGGCCCTTTTGCGGTAGCGTTCGACGCCCCGCGCCGTTTAATAGGCGCCTCTCGTGAACGACCCCAAGGAGCCCCTCCCAAGCGAGCCCGTGCTCAACGTCCTCGCCGAGCGCTACGCGTCCGCCGCGGTGAGGGACGTGTGGTCGCGCCGGGGAAAGGTGCTGCTCGAGCGCGACTTCTGGATAGCGGTCATGAAGGCCCAGAGGGACCTGGGCGTCCCTATCCCGTCCGAGGCGATCAGGGACTACGAGCGCGTGAAGGCGAAGATCGACCTCGAGTCCATCGCGAAGCGGGAGCGGGTCACGCTCCACGACGTCAAGTCGAGGATCGAGGAGTTCTCCGAGCTGGCGCAGCGCCAGTTCATCCACCTGGGGCTCACCAGCCGCGACCTGACCGAGAACGTCGAGCAGCTGCAGATCTTCCGCTCGCTCAAGATCGTGCAGCGCAAGGTCGCCTCGGCGCTCCTGGCGCTCTCGAGGCGCGCGGAGGAGTTCAGGGACCTGATGATAACGGGGCGCACGCACAACGTCCCCGCGCAGCCGACCACGCTCGGCAAGCGCATCGCGATGTTCGGCCAGGAGATGCTGCTCGCGCTCGACCGCCTCGACCACCTGATCGAGAGCTACCCGGTGCGGGGCCTGAAGGGCGCCGTCGGCACCCAGCTCGACCAGCTGACGCTTCTCGGCGGGAGGGCCGACAAGGTCGCGGAACTCGAGAGCCGGGTCCTGAAGCACCTCGGCATACCCGCGTCGCTGCGTTGCGTCGGGCAGGTCTATCCCAGGGGCCTTGATTTCGACGTCGTGTCGGCCCTCCACCAGACGGGCAGCGCCGCGGCCAGCTTCGCGACGACCATGCGCCTCATGGCGGGGGCCGGCCTCGTGACCGAGGGCTTCCAGGAGGGCCAGGTCGGATCGTCCGCGATGCCCCACAAGGCCAACGCGCGCAACTGCGAGCGCATCTGCGGGTTCTCGACGGTGCTCTCGGGCTACGTGGCGATGACCGCCTCGATGGCCGGCGACCAGTGGAACGAGGGCGATGTCTCCTGCTCGGTCGTGCGCCGCGTCGCCCTTCCCGACGCGTTCTTCGCGATCGACGGCTCGCTCGAGACCCTGCTGACGGTGCTTGTGCAGATGGAGCCCTTCCCCTCGGCGATCGCGCTCGAGAACGAGCGCAACCTGCCTTTCCTCGCCTCGACGACCATCCTCATGGAGGCCGTCAAGCGCGGGGCCGGGCGCGAGACGGCGCACGAGGCCATCAAGGAGCATTCGCTTGCTGCCGCGAAGGCCATGCGATCGGGGACGCCCGGGCCGGACCTGCTGGACCGGCTCGCGGCCGACCGGCGCATCGGCCTCTCCAGGAAGGCCCTTCAGGGAATCCTTGCGGACAGCGCGCGGTTCGTGGGGTCAGCCCCCAACCAGGTCGACGCCTTCGTGGCCGAGGTTGCCCCGCTCTCGAGGCGGTTCAAGGGCGCGGCCGAGTACAGGCCCGCGCGCCTTCTTTAGGCCGCAGGGAGGCCTTTTCGGAAATTTTCGTTTGCTTAACCCATGGGTGATGCGCTTGCTTTGACCCTCATGGTCCTCAACAACCACTCCCCCCTTTCACATGGCTGAACTCATCGGCAACGTACTCATAGGCCAATCTGGCGGCCCTACTTCTGTTACCAACGCGAGCGTTTCCGGCCTAATCGCCGAAGCGCTGAACCATGAGGTGATTGAGGAGATCTACGGCAGCCTCAATGGCGTCCTCGGCATCCTCCAGGAGGACCTCGTCGACTTGGCGGCCGAGTCCCAGCAGCAGATCCGGGCCCTCAGGCACACCCCGGGGGCGGCCTTGGGGACCTGCCGCTACAAGCTCAAGAAGCAGCAGGACTTCGAGCGCGTCCTCGAGGTGTTCAAGGCGCACAACATCAGGTACTTCTTCTACATCGGCGGCAACGACTCGCAGGACACCGCGGACAAGATATCGAAGCTCGCGGCGGAGCAGGGCTACGAACTGCGCGTCATCGGCGTGCCCAAGACGATCGACAACGACCTTTCGGGCACGGACCACTGCCCGGGCTACGGGAGCGTGATCAAGTACCTTGCCATGACGGTGCGCGAGATCGCGTGCGACAACGAGGCCATGGGACAGGGCGACCTGGTCTCAATCGTCGAGGTGATGGGCCGCGGCGCCGGTTGGATCGCCGCGGGCACCGCCTTGGCGAAAAGGCGCGACCACCCGCACGACCCGCCGCACCTGATTCTCCTTCCCGAGGTGCCCTTCCAGCAGGAGAAGGTCCTCGAGGACGTGAGGCGCGTCCTCAAGCGCGAGCGCTACTGCCTGATCGTCGTAGCCGAGGGTCTTGTCGACGCGGACGGCAACTACCTGGCGGCCGACGCCGCGACCGATGCCTTCGGGCACGCGAGGCTCGGCGGGGCCGGCGAGGCCCTGGCCGACATCGTTGAGGCGGGGATCCCGAACGCCAAGGTACGCGTCGCCCGGCCCGGGCTGATCCAGCGCGCGGCGGCCCACGCGGCCAGCAAGACGGACGTCGACGAGGCCTTCCTAGCGGGCCAGGCGGCGGTGCGCGCGGCGATCGCCGGCGAGACGGACAAGATGGTGACCCTCGTGCGAGGCGAGACCGAGCACTACACGGTCGAGACCGGCCTTGCGCCCCTCTCCGAGATCGCGAACGGCATCAAGAAGCTTCCCCGCGAGTGGGTGAACGAGGACTTGGTCAGCATGAACTTCCAGTTCCTGCGCTACGCGCAGCCCCTGATCCAGGGGGAGGTCACCGTGCCCTACGACAGCGGCGTGCCGACCTACGCCAAGCTCGACAAGGTGCGGGTCGACAAGGTCCTGCCGGCCTACGAGGTCTGATCGGCCCCGCGCGCGGCCACGAAGGGCTCCTCTCGCAGGTCGGCCTCCCGCCTTCCCGAGAGGAGGAGGCGCCATGCGCGCGCGTTCGCCAGCACCACCACGGCCACGAGCACGAGGAACACGGCCGTCACGGCTGCGTCGACGTGGGCGTTGAAGGCCTGGCGCGGCGAGGAGGCCGCCGCCGCGCCGGCCAGGAAGCCCAGGCGCGGGTCGGGGCTGAAGATCTTCATCAGCCCCGCGCTCATCGTGACGGCGAGCAGCCAGCCGAGCGGCAGGAGGGTCACCCAGACATGCCGCGCGCGGCCCATCTTGATCAGCACCGTCGTGCCCAGCGACAGCGCGATGACGGCGAGGAGCTGGTTCGCGACGCCGAAGATCGGCCATAGCGAGTTGATCCCGCCGAGCGGGTCGACGACGCCCTGGTACAGGAACCAGCCCCACGCGGCAACGAACAGGGCCGTCGCCCCGATGTTGCCCGCGAGGGAGCGCGTGTCGCCGAGCGGCCGCCAGGCCAGGCCAAGGATGTCCTGAACAAGGAAGCGCCCGATGCGCGTCCCGGCGTCGATCGTCGTCAGGATGAAGAGGGCCTCGAACATGATCGCGAAGTGGTACCACACCGCGAGGGCGGCGCCTTTCCCAAGCACCCCCGAGAGCATCCTCGCCATGCCTAGCGCGAAGGTGGGCGCGCCCCCGGCGCGCCCGATCATCGTCTTCTCCCCTACGCTCGACGCCACGGCCGCCATGTCGGCCGGCGTGACGGCGAACCCGAGCTCCGTGATGTGCCGGGTCACGGCGGCCGCTTTGCCCGTCATGTTGATCGCGAAGTACTCCCCGGGGTTCATAGAGCAGGCCGCGATCACCGCCATGACGCCGACGCACATCTCGGCCATCATGGCGCCGTAGCCTATCGCGCGGATGTCGCTCTCGCGCGACAGGAGCTTGGGGGTCGTCCCCGACGACACGATAGCGTGGAAGCCCGACACGGCGGCGCAGGCGATCGTGATGAAGCAGAACGGGAAGACCGGGCCGGCAAAGACGGGGCCCGAGCCGTCGATGAACCGCGTGACGGCCGGCATGCGCAGGTGCGGCCCCAGGACCCCGATCGCCGCCCCGAGGGCGACGATCGTGCCGATCTTCATGAACGTGCTCAGGTAGTCGCGCGGCGCCAGCAGCATCCAGACGGGGATGATCGAGGCGACGAGCCCGTAGCCCATGATCCACCAGGCGAGCGTCGTCCCCTTGAGCGTCAGGAGCTCCTCCAGGGGCGTGTCCCGGATGAACTGCCCGCCCCAGACCGCGGCCAGGAGGCCCGCCACGGCCGCGGCGGTCACCCAGTGCAGCCTGCGTCCGCCCCCGGCGCCCGGCCGCATGGCCACCCCCATGGAGAGCCCGATGGGCAGCGTCGCGGCGATCGTGAAGACGCCCCACGGCGACTCGGCGAGCGCGTTCACGACGACCAGGGCCAGGACCGCCAGCAGGATCATGCTTATCGCCGTCACGCTCACGAGCGCGGCGAGGCCCGCGAAGGGCCCCACCTCCTCGCGCACCATCTGTCCGAGCGACTTTCCGCGCCGCCTCACCGAGCAGAACAGGATCACGCTGTCGTGGACGGCCCCCCCGAAGACGGCCCCGATCAGTATCCACAGGAAGCCCGGCAGGTATCCGAACTGGGCGGCGAGCACCGGGCCCACGAGCGGGCCGGGCCCGGCAATCGCGGCGAAATGGTGCCCGAAGACCACCCAGCGGTTCGTCTTCACGAAGTCCCTCCCGTCCGCGTGGACCTCCGCCGGCGTCGCGCGCAGCTCGTCGACCGTGAGCACCCGCGCCATGAGCCACGCGGCGTGGAAGCGGTAGGCGAGCGCGAACGTGCATGTCGCGGCGACCACCATCCAGATCGCGCTCACGCTCTCCCCGCGCGCCAGCGCAAGGACCGCGACGCTCGCGGCGCCGGCCGCGGCAATCGCGGCCCAGCCGAGCATGCGAAGGACCTTCGGGATCTTGTTGGGTTCCGCTCGGGTCATGGGGTGGAGAATTCGGGGGCGGCCCAAGTTGGCGAAAGCCCCGCCCGCCCGCAAGCGTGCCGCCCACTTGTTGGTTTGCCTCCCGCCCGGCGGCTTTCATCTTTGGCCCAGCACTTTACACAAGGGATCCCATGGCATCAGACCCCGACCAAGCGCGTCCCGGCGCGGCGCGCGCCCTTGCGGCGGCGTGGGCCGCCCTCTGGGCGGCCCTCTTCCTCCTGGCGCTTCGCCTGCCGCCGGACGGCCGCGAGCACGGCAACTTGGGGCAGTTCCTGGGCCGGCTGCACCCGCTCCTCGTGCACGGACCGACCGCGCTTCTCGTGCTCGTGCCCGTGCTGGAGCTTGCGGGGCTTTCTGCCCGGCGCCCGCACCTTCGCCTGGCGGCGGGATGGATCCTGACGCTCGCCGCGGCGGCGGCGCTCCTGGCCGCGTTCGACGGCTGGCTCCTGGCCTGGAGCGGGGGCTTTAGGGGCCGCGACGTGACGCGCCACATGTGGGACGGCGTCTGGCTCGCGGCCCTGGGCGCGCTGGCGGCGCTAGCGCGGGGGCGCCGGCCGCGCGTCGCCTATCCGGTCGTCCTCGCGGGCTCCGTCGTGCTCATGGTCTTCACGGCCCACATCGGCGGGACATTGACCTACGGCGAGGGCTTCCTCTCCGAGAAGATGCCGGCGCCGTTTCGCGCCTGGCTCGGCATACCGGCCCCCGCCCGGGCGGCGGCCGCGCTTACCGCCGCCCCGCAACCCGCGGTCCGCGGCGGTCCGGGAAGCACCGATCCGTCAAACCCGGCGTTCTACGGACTGCATGTGGCCCCGATCCTGTCGCGAAGCTGCATCTCCTGCCATAAGCCCGAGAAGCACAAGGGAGGGCTCAGGATGGATTCGCTTGCGCTGCTGCTGCTCGGCGGCGAGGACGGCCCTGTCATCGCCCCGGGCAGGCCGGAGTCGAGTGACCTCCTGCGCCGGGTCAGGCTGCCACCGAGCGACGACGACTACATGCCGAGCGACGGGGAGAAGCCGCTCACGCCCGAGGAGATACGCACCATCGAGCGGTGGATCGCGGCCGGCGCAAAAGGCGGCTGAGCGCTTGCGGCCTCGGGCCCTGCGCTCAAACTAGGCTTTCGCCCGCAAAAACCCTGATGAAGCGCATCCTATCGTCCGCCGTCCTCGCTGTTTTCGGGTTTGCGGCGGTGCTTGCCCCGGCCCGCGCCCAGGTCACGGCCTCCCTGGTGGCGGCCGACACGTCGGTCAGGCCGGGCGTGCCAATCACGGTCGCGCTGCGCCTTGTCCACCAGCCGCACTGGCACACCTACTGGCTCAATCCCGGTACCGGCCTGCCGACGACCATCACGTGGGCTCTTCCCCCCGACTGGAAGGCGGGGGACATCCAATGGCCCGCCCCCAAGGTCCTCTTCGACACCCGGGGCAACTTGATCGGAAACGGCTACGACGGGGACCTCCTGCTGCCGATCACCCTGACGCCGCCGCCCGACCTGAAGCCCGGATCCGCGGTGGAGCTCAAGGCCAAGGCCGACTGGCTCATGTGCCAGAACGTATGCGTCCCCGGCAACGCGGCGCTGTCACTGTCGCTTGCGGTCTCCTTCGGCAACGCCGCGCCGGACGCCGCTTGGGGCCCAAGGATTCGCGCGGTTGTGGCGCAGTTGCCGGCCGCGGACCCGTCGTGGGCCGCATCGGCCTCGCGCGGCCCGACCGCCGTGACCCTTGTCGTGAGCCCGGCGGGGGCGGACGCCGCCTCGGGCGTGGCCCCCGCGGACATCCATTTCTTCTCGGACGACGGAAGCATCGCCTACGACATGCCGCAGCCCGCGGTCGCCGACGGGCGGGGCGGGTTTGCGATCACCCTTCCCATATCCCCCAACGGCCCGAAGGACCCTCCCCGGCTCCTGGGCGTGCTTACCTCATCGAAGAGCTGGCGCCGGGACGGCTCCCTGGCGGGCCTACGCATAGACACGGCCTTCGGCGAAGCCTCCGCCGCCGCGGGCGGCGGCGCGGCCCCGGGGATCTCCGGGCTCGCCGGCACGCTGGCCCTGGCCTTCATCGGGGGCCTGATCCTCAACCTGATGCCGTGCGTCTTCCCGGTGCTTGGCATCAAGATCCTGGGTTTCGTGAACCAGGCGGGTTCCGACCGACGCAAGGTGACGCTCCATGGGATCGTGTTCACGGCGGGCGTCCTCGTCTCGTTCTGGATCCTTGCGGCCATCCTCTCCGTGCTGCGCGCGGGCGGCAGCCAGCTCGGCTGGGGCTTCCAGCTGCAGTCGCCGGCATTCGTGTTCGGCCTCGCCGCGGCGATGCTCGCGTTCGCGCTCAACATGAGCGGCGTCTTCGAATTCGGCCTGACGGCGACCAGCATCGGCTCGCAGCTCCAGTCAAAGTCGGGCCTCCTCGGCTCCTTCCTCACCGGGGCCCTCGCGACGGTCGCCGCAACGCCGTGCGCGGCGCCTTTCCTCGCGCCTGCCCTCGGGGCCGCGCTGGCGCTCCCCACGGGACAGTCGTTCGCGATCTTCACGGCGATCGCGATCGGCCTGTCGGCGCCCTATCTGCTCCTCTCGGCCTTCCCCGGCGCGGTCAGGGTCCTGCCGAGGCCCGGGGCCTGGATGGAGACCTTCAAGCAGGTGATGGCCTTCCCGCTGTACGCCACGGTCGCCTACCTGGTCTGGGTCCTCGCGGGCCAGGTGTCGGAGACCGGCCTCCTGGGCGCCCTCTTGGGCCTGGTGCTGATCTCCATGGGCGCATGGGCCTACGGGAGGTGGTGCGCGTTCGGCGCTGGCGCGGGCCGGGCTCGCTTCGGGGTCACAGCCTGCGTCGTGCTGATCGCGCTCGGCGCGTGGACCGGATGGCCGAGGCCGGCGGCGCCCGGCGACATCGTCTGGGACAAATGGAGCCCCGAGGCGGTCGAGAAGCTGCGCTCGGAGGGCAGGATCGTCTATGTCGACTTCACCGCGCGCTGGTGCGCGACCTGCCAGGCCAACAAGCGCCTCGTGTTCCACTCGGAGGACGTGCTCCGGGCGTTTCGCGAGAAGAACATCGCGACGCTCAGGGGCGACTGGACGAACAGGGATCCCCAGATCACGGCAGAACTCGCGAAGTACAACCGCGCCGCCGTCCCCTTCAACGTGATCTGGCTGCCGGGGCGCCCAGACCCGGTGACGCTCCCAGAGCTGTTGACCCCGTCCGCCGTCCTGGACGCCCTGCCCAAGTAGGGCACGCGGGGCCCGTGGAGAAAGTCACCTAAGTTTTTAAATTATCACCTAGGTTTTTAAACAATCACCTAAGATTTTAAAATTCGAGGGGGCACGTTCAGGTAACCCCGGTTTTTAAATGATTTCCGCGGCACCCCATACCACGGCCTACGCAACGACGAGGTCGGCCCGTATAGTCGATTAGTCTGATTCCCTTTTGACGACACGGGCAAAGGCGCTTGTGGGCTCAGCCAAGACGCCTGCCAAGCTTCCTAATGTGCAAGCTTCTTGGGTGGAAGAACGGCGCCTTTCCTCATCAGTGTGTAGCCACTTACGTAACTTCCCTTCGGCGTGTGGGTCCAGTTCCACTGCACGTCTTCGTCCGGAGAAAGCTCCACGCTTAGCACCACTTGCGGCCCTTGCAGCGAAGACGTGGGCGCTGCAACCGTCCGGGTTGGCTGAGGTACCACCTTTTTCACACGTCAGTCCGTCCAACAAAATCCATGGCCATTTTCCCATCGGTTGCATTTCCCGGCGGCTAGGTCTACCGGATAGGCGATGCCTCCAGCTCTGCTATGGGTCTCGTTCGTTCTAGCGTCCATTGGAGCAGTATTGGGCATTATTAACGGGTTTAGACAATATGTGTCTGGGAATGTCAGGCTCCGGATCAAATGCTATCCGTTGACCATTCTGCAACCAGCAGATCGGATTGAGACTTCGGTGGGCGTGGAGATTGCAAATGCGGGTAGTTTTCCCGTTACAATCAAGGAGGTTACATTTGATCCTAAAATCCGCAGTTGAGGCGGTGGGCTGAGTACGGAAGATGCTGTAAAGGATCGCCATGGATACTCAAAGCCAGACGGAGGCCATTCACCCGCTGGGTGAAGGAGAGTTCTCATTTCCGACACCGGGTGGACGGGTGCGACTTTCGGTGACGAACGATGCGTTGACGCCATTCGGAGGGCTGGTGCCGTGGGCAGCCTATACGAAGCATATAGGGATTATAGATCAGCTTGCTGCGGACTGCCCGGTCGAGAGGACGAGCCCCAACGCGGCTCCGGTCTACGACGTGCTCCAGTCCTTCATGCTGACGGCCCTAACGGACGGACGCCGGTTCTCCCATATTGAGCGCCTGCGGGAGGATCCGACGATTCCGGAGATCTTCGGCATGGAGTCGGTGGTCGGAGACGACACAGTGAGGCGGTTCTTCAAGTCGGTGGATCCCGCCCTCGGAGCCGAGTGGATCGCCCGCAATGTGCAGCCGATGTGGCGTGCTCTGCCGGATCCGATCATCATGGACTGGGATTCCACGGTGCAGCCGAAGTACGGGCACCAGGAAGGAGCCGAGATCGGGTACAACCCCGGCAAGCCGGGTCGGCGCAGCTTCCATCCCCTGCTGGGCGTCATCGCCCACACGCGCCTTTGTCCGGTATACCGGTTCCGTGCCGGCGATACGGTGACGGCCACCGAGTGGCACGAAGCGATGCACGACGCCCAGCGTTGGCTCGGCGAGCGCAAGATCTGGCTCAACCGAGGCGACCTGGGGCTCGGCCATGATGCGATCATGACCTGGCACGAGGAGGCCCCCGACAGGCCGAAGTACCTGTTCAAGCTGAAGCTGACGAACCTGGTGCGCTCGGCCCTCTGCCGGGTGCGTGAGGATGACTGGCAGGGATCGGCCGGCTACGAGTCATGCCAGATGGCCGAGGGCCTCATCCAGCTCACCGGCTGGAAGAGCCCCCGACGGGTCATCTTTGCGCGGACTCTCCTGGGCGTGATCCGGGCCGCGAGCAATGCCGAGTTCTGGGACCGCAACAAGCACGAGTTCGCCGTGTACGTGACCAACCTGCCCGAGAGCGTCAACCCCTGGCAGATCCAGGAACTGTACCGCAAGCGGGCGGACACCGAGAACGTGTTCGACGAACTGAAGAACCAGTGGGGGTTCAGCGGATTTTGCGCCAAGTCGAGGGCGACCACCGAACTGGCCGCCCGGCTCCTACTGCTCGTCTACAACCTCTGGACACTCTTCGTCCGCTTCATCGTCCCGCAAAAGCACACCGAGGCCAAGAGAGGCCGACGATGGTTCCTTCTCATCGCCGGAAGGCTCGTCGAATCGGGGCGCCAGAAGGAGCTACAAGTCTCTATAAAGGGCGGCTGGGCCGATCAATTGCGTGAAGGATACACCCGCATCACCGAATGGATCCGCACAACTGCGCCGCAGTTGAAATATCAAATGTCGACCAGTGACCATGACCTCGCAAATGTCGCCACTTCCGGGCCCTAAAACCCCGTTTCAACTGCGGAATTTAGGTTGATATCATCACAAATCCTAACGGTCGGAGGATCGACCATCGTAAGCATGACATTAAGTGCAACCGGTTACCCATTCGGGTCGAATCACACGACGCGATCCAGATTATCTTCCCTGATTTTGACTACATGGTCGATAACGTGATCAAAACCTCGAATCGCGTCATACTTGATCCTTCCAGTTCAAAATAGTACCGACAACTAAGTGGTTTCTGAAACCGTATGCGCGGCTCGCTCTGCCGGGTTCTCTAAACCAACCCGTGGATCGCGTCGAATGCTCGTCGGATAGCCACTTGTTTCTGCGGATTTGCCCTTATCAGGGCCTTAACCGCGTCCAAGAACGCTTGCTCGTCAAATTTTTCGGATCCGCTCAATGGGAGTTTCGCTACTTCGCAGATTCGATCTAGGACCTTTGGTGGACGTCGGATCTTTCCGGCCACGATGCGACTCACTTGGGATTGGCTGAGGCCGACCTTTTTCCCCAGCTGCGTCTGAGTCAATTCGAGGGCGACCATGGCCTTCTTAAGGCTTGGTCCCAGGTCAGACGGAATGCTGAGGCTATTCATGCATTTTAGTTGCATAATATGCATATGGCTATGCAACCTAATTCGTGCCTCAAACAATTTTCGATGTACGTTTCGATCAAGAAAGGTCGATGTCGTTACCCGATACTGATGAGCATGTAATGTCAGGGGTGCGCTGGGGATCAACTGCGAGTCCTTTCACTCCTGCTTTTTGGAAGGCACAATTATGGTATGCACATAACGAGGACATTTATGCATATTTGGATTATCGAAGCGGCAAATCGCTTCATGAAGAATTGAGTGCCTGCCTTCTGGGCGGCCACGGTGTTACTTCTGAGGTAGCTCAAGCTGCGTTTGTCGCTCTCCAATCGTCAGGACTCCTCAGGCCCAATGCCGAACGTGATTCGAATGCGTTCACGAGTATCCTTAAGGTTCCATTAACAATCCCAGGTAAGGCGCGCCCGGCGCTTTACCGCTATCCGCAGATGAAAGCTAGATATCTGGCGGCAGCCCTCAAACGCCTGGATTCGGAGACAGCACCTCAGGATGATCGGGCATTCCGTGATTGGCTCCTTTCATACACTGGCGTTGGTTGGAAAACAGCGTCGTGGATAACCCGCAACTGGCTCCATTCAAACGCAGTCGCAATTATCGATATTCACGTCTTTCGTGCTGGGGTAATAGCAGGCTTTTTCTCAGGCACGGAATCCGTGATCCAGAGGAAATATCGCGACCTCGAACTACGGTTTCTTGAATTTGCGCGGGGCCTTGGCGAAGAACCGCGCCGGCTCGACGTCCTACTCTGGAGGGTGATGAAGGATTCACATAATATGGGACGAAGCTATTTCCAACAAGCACCCCACCTATCCCGCCGCGCATAGCACTCGACATAGGGTGAACCTTTCACTTCTCTCACCACACTATGGCAGGCGGAGGCAGACGCAGAGGCGGCGGATACACTTCAACCCCGGGATCATCATCATCAGGCGGTGGGGGATCACCTGGAGGCGTGTCCAGTTGCAAGGACCTTTTGGTTGAAACTGCGCTGTCGAGTCCGGTGCGAGAGCAGCTCAAGCGCCTAAAGCTAGGCGACGAATTAGATGTCGAGACAGATTCCACCGGCGGCACCGTAACGCTCGTTGCACTTTTTCAAGGGAAGCTTGTGGGTACGATCACTTCCCCCGAAGTCCTTCGGATCATCGACTGCATCAGCGAGGGGAACAAATACCGCGCCGTTGTCCTCAAGGTCGAAGCGGGCCTATGCAAGGTGCGGATCCACTGGGTATCATAGTTGTCGGCGGCACGTACGCCGAACAGTGCATATTTCCAAGGACCTCTGAAATCTTTGGATCGGGCCTACGCGCAGCATGCGCGATTGCTAGCTCAGGGTGTGAAGCGAATGTCGCCTTCCATTCTCCACTCACACCGGAATTGGAGCGTCATACTCGGATTAAAGCCAAGTTATATGGATTCGCGGTTGTTCCAACGGTAACAGAGATAGGTCATGAATTTTCATATCTCCATCCTCTTTCCGGTGGCTACCTCCAGCCGGAGCCTGCCTCTCAGCTTCCGACGATCAGCGTGTCGGCTCCCGTCGTGCTCCAATTCGGAATGGTCAACGCCAAATGTGTCGCGCACGGAACCCGCGTAATATTCGATCCCCAGTCGCCACTATCGCCCGCTCATTTTGCGGAATTGGGCTCCTCAGCTGAGCATTTGGCCATTGTTCTCAACCGACAAGAAGCCACGCGTCTTTCCGGCAAGATCGATATTGGGGAGGCAGCAAAGACTATCCAGGCCTCGGAGACCGCCGAAGTGGTGGTGGTTAAAGACGGGCCTCGAGGCGCTTTGCTGCTCTACGACGGGACCGAACACTATATTCCAGTATTCGATGCCAAGGAAACCTACTTAGTTGGTTCTGGCGATGTATTTAGCGCGATTTTCGCTCTAGAATGGGGCGTAAAGAAAACGGATCCGGTCACAGCAGCGAACGCCGCTTCTCTATCGACCGCATTGTGGTGTGCGACACGAGATTTCCCGCTGCCGAAGGATCCGTCGGAGGTTGAAGCCAAGGCACAGCGATTGGATTCCGCTACGGGGATACCCACAATATACCTAGCGAGCCCTTTTTTTTCGGTGGCTCAATTGTGGTTGTTAAATGATGTGCGTCACATTCTTCAGGACATGGGCGTAAAGGTTTTTTCGCCTTATCACGACGTTGGCCTAGCGCGGGACCCGTTACATAATGTGGCCCAGGATGACCTCAAAGGTATGCTTGGATGCCAGGCCGTTCTCGCATTGCTCGATGGCAGCGATCCGGGAACAATATTCGAGTTAGGATACGCAAGGAACCACGGAATCCCAGTCATTGGATTCCGGTCGGAACCGGCAACGGAGAATGCTGATACCATGCTTGTCGGCACCGGTTGTCTAATAACAGGCGACCTAGGAAACGCGGTCTACAAGGCAATTTGGGCCGCTACCGCCCCCAAATGCTGATGGCTGGGACTGCTCTCTTGCTTTCGGGTGGAATTGATTCGACGGCAATCGCATTTTGGCAACGACCTGAGTTGGCTATTTTTATAGACTATGGCCAGAGGGCTGCGATTGCCGAAAAAGAGGCTGCCTCGGCTGTTGCCTCAAGTCTTGGAATAACCTTTGAGCCGATCACGATCGATGCTTCAGCTTTGGGGACAGGGAATATGGTCGGCGCCCAACAAATTGAAGCGGCGAAAAGTCCAGAATGGTGGCCCTATCGAAACCAATTCCTGATTACAGTGGCGGCCATGAAGATGATTTCTGCAAGTAAACAAAACCTGCTAATCGGAACTGTGGCAAGCGATCGCCTACATGGCGACGGCAGTGAGTTGTTTGTAACGGCTATCAACGCCGTTCTTCAGGCCCAAGAGGGCCACATCAAAGTAATTGCGCCGGCAATAAATTTTTCTGCCGTCCAACTTGTCCAGCGTAGCGCGGTCCCCGAAACAATCATCGCATGGACTCACTCCTGTCACACATCCAATCACCCGTGTGGCAACTGCCGCGGCTGTGACAAACGCAACGAGGTCTTGCGGGAACTTGGTTACCTAACCTGATAACCGTTATGAATGATAGCCGCAATCAGTCCACTACGGCTAGAGCATAGATGGAGTCGTAATCTCGCGGACAATTGGCAATTCGTCGACTAGGCCCTTGAGCATTTTAGCCTCTGGCTCAACCCGCGCTCGAACCAACGGTGACGCACGAGACCAAAGTTTCTCAGTGTCGTCGAGAGTCATTCCTGCCCGATTTAAACGCCAACTCTTCTCAGCGTCCCACCATGGAGATGCCTTCAAGTAGCTCGAGCTTGTGCTTTCACAATAGAAACTTGCCCATATCAGTTGGCGGTAGGACGAACCAATCTCCTTCGCAATATCTGACAGCGCGATCTTTCCAATGGGAGTATGCTTATCTAGAGCGATCCAAAACGGAAATTCAACAGTCGGCGTTTCGTAGTCAGTTATTTGAGGTCGTTCACCAGAAATCGCCAACAAGGCTCCCGCTAAGATGCAGGCCTTGTCCCATTGCCAAGTGGCGACCGGTAAGTACTTCTTTGCCGTTGAAACCACGGTCTTTGAAAACTCATCCTTCGCTTGGCCAAACGCCCAGTCAAAAAAAGCCGGTGGCCGTTTCAGTGCCTCAGCGACAAATTTTAGCAATCGAATGTCGGGCACAAAGCGCTCCGTCGACCGATCGCCTTCAGACAACGCGTGAGCTAGTGCTCCTAATCCGGCAGCATCTTTAACCTTCTCGGAGCGCGTAACATTGAGAATAGAACTTAGTTTGCTCGATATATCACGTTCGATCGACAGTGAAGCCGCAAGAGGCCAACACTCCTCAAACGTGATCACGACTGCACGCGAGCGAAGCCACGTCTTGTCGCCGTTCATATCGAGGCGCCTAACCGCTCCTTTGACTATGCCCGTATAACCCCGTCTCGCGGCTTTCTGCAACAGGGACCGAACACATGGGTCGGTCGAGGCCTTAGGAGGCTTTAAGAACATCTAGTCGTTCAATTGAATTTTTGTGTGATTGGCATGCCGCGATATTTCGCAACGCAGATGCAACCTAAACGGCACGCGCGACGTTGAATTTCAATTTCGATTCCTCCAACCGCTGCAGCCGCCGTTAGACGTCTCACAGCGTGCTCATATGCATTTGCAGATGCGGCTATGGGCTTTTCTGGATCATCGACAATAATTCGCAAAGGCTGGCGAGCGAATGGGACTTTGGGCGCACGCAACACTAGCATTTTGTCAAAATCTCCGAAACCAATATTTCCTGCCAATTCCTCGGAGCTCTGAAAAAACCGGTCATTGTCGGACCTCGTCCCCGGCCAATGAACCGGATTGGTCTTTGTTACTTCAACGATAGCGTCCCGGGGCAAATCGAGTAAGATGTCTCGATCGAACTGAAAAAGAACAGGTCCGTAATGATTCGGTCCCTTCCTTCGTCCCGCGCGGTCATGGATGTCGACATGATCCATGAACACGCAGTCCCAAATTCCGTACCTTCTATCGACGTCGTCAGAATTTTGCGGGGTTTGGACAAGACCCTTGGACTCGACAAATCCACGACTAAGTAAACCTCCTTGCTCCAAAAATGTGCAGCTGGTCGCGACGGTGTTAGCATGATAGACGTGCGTCGCCCCGATTGCGCATAGGATTTGATGCACCTGATCCGGTCTCATAGTGTCATGCCGCTCTTAGAGTGCGTTTCCACGATCTGCAGGCTTATTGGCATGTTCTAGCGATGCCGGCGTTGGAGACTGGCATTTCCGCATGGCTTGGCTATTGGATTAGGGTGTCCGACTACTCGATCCCAAAACGCACGCTGCAGGTTTTGCTATGCTTCAACATCAAATGATTTTATCTCTTATCAGCCATGAAGTTGACGGGTTATCTATCCCTCAGCGCATCACCGATGGCTACATAAATGCGACCGCGTTGTGTCAGGCGAGTGGGAAGAACTTTGCCGACTATTACAGGCTTGCCAACACCAAGGCCTTTTTAGACGCACTTTCCTCCGATATGGGGATTCCCATATCGGACCTGGTCATCCTCACAAAAGGTGGAAACCCCCAATTACAAGGCACTTGGATACACCCCGATATTGCGATTAACCTTGGACAATGGCTTTCGCCCCGGTTCGCGGTCATGGTGTCCAAGTGGGTGCGCGAGTGGATGTCCGGCAAGATTCCGGGAGGAAATCTGCCGTACCACCTCAGACGCTACATCGCCAACCGTGCCGCCATACCGCACACCCATTTTTCCATTCTTAACGAGCTCATTATCGGCCTGATTGCTCCGATGGAGGAAAAAGGCTACACCATTCCGGACACGATGCTTCCCGATATTTCCGAAGGAAAGATGTTCGCCAAGTGGCTACGTGATGAGATGGGCGTCGACACGGACACTATGCCGACGTACCGACATGTTTACGAGGATGGTCGAGTTGTTTTCCCGAAAATGTACCCGATTATGCTGCTCGACAGTTTCAGGGCCCACTTCTATGGAACATGGATTCCAAACCGAATGTACGGCTATTTTGCAGAGAGAGATGCAAAGGCCTTACCTTTTGTGGACACGCTCCTCGTCGAATTCCAGGCACAGAGCCTGCTTAGATAGGAATCCAGCTACATTGTACCCGCTTTAGCTGAGAGGGAAAAGCAACATTGCACGGGGCCAATGCGCAGGACGTCCAACAGTTCGTGCGTGTAATGCGGCATCCGCAAATCCGACGTATTTTCCGCATTGGCATTCCGCCACGCGGCTCTCCTCGGCATATGGTGCAAATCCAAATCGCTCAACAGATGGATCGAATTGGAATCGCTGGTGCGGCATCTTAAATGTGCCAGTGACTGCGCCGACAATGTAACCCATTGCGAGGCTTCCTGCCATAGTCGTGAGATAGCCCACTGTGTGAAGCTGTCTCGGGCGCCCACCCCAATACATGTCTGGCTTGCCTCCTTCAGCCGCGGCGATTTTTGCCGCTTCTTGTCGAGCGACGCGTTCTTCGTCTGCCATCAACTCCCAGCTTAATATGTTGGGAACAATCTTGCGCCGACAAAATGCACAGGGATCGCCTGGCCAGAAACGCGTAATCTCGATATTCTGCAACGTTACCTTTCCGCGCTCACCGTCCATGGCGACGCCAACGTCAAAGCACGGAACGAGATAGTGCGTGGCAAGGTGACTTAGAAAGGCGCGAGAATGATGAGTGTCGGTGGCGTTGAGGACTACGTCGCATCTGAGGAGTTGGTCCAATACTACATCATCGAGAATGTTTCCAACAATGGAGGTAATTTCAGCCGATGGATCAATTTCCTTGGCCATGCGTTGCATGGATTCGACTTTATATGGTGGGACTCTGCCTGAGATAAAATCCTCCGCCTTTGAGCCATGCATTCTTTCGAGATTCGAGTAAGCCTCACGCTCGGGATCCACCGCAACGAGATGTTTAAAGCCTGCTCTAATCGCCAACTCTAGGGCCGGTGAGCCTGTGCCGCTGCAACCGACAATTCCGATGCGCGCTGCCGCGACTCGGCGTGCCGAGCGTTGTCCAATTAATCCGAATAGTCGTTCATTCCGACGTTCGCCGTCTTCGCCCCGATCGTCGGACTCCACAGGTTGCTCGACAATTCCTGATTCCCAACGCCCGAGGGTGTCACCGGGAGAAAGTAGGGTCACCACCGGCATCCAACGTCCACGATCGTAGGCTCGGCCTGAAAACTGCAGATCTCCTCCTGCGTTCCACGAAAAAATTAGGCTGAGATACGGGCGGGCGCCATACAAGCTGGCGCAATAGAGATCCATTTCATCGTCCAAAGTACTCGGGCATGTCGCGCATCCCTGCGGATGAGAATGCACTACTACGGCCGACAGATTGTCGCGTTCAGTTGTCTCTTTGAGACGTCCGAGATAATGGCTACGTGCAACAAACAATGGGCTAGACCGGTCAAGCTCGCCTGGTTTGGGAAGCAGTAACCCCGATACGCTAGCTGCAAGACCCCAGCTCGTGCGACGAACGCCGCAAGACATCAGCGTGCCCCACTCCCGGTCAGGATACCGTTTGCGGAGGAACCTGCTTAGCGACGACAATTCGGTCGGCATGATCCGAATGATGCATTGCCGACCCCCGTCTAGTTGAATACGGGATTTCATTTCCAACCCGTGAGCCAAGCGATGAGTGCGTCAATGTAAGTATGAAACCCATGGAAATTTGGGTTCCACTCAGGGAAACCGCCCCCTGTGTGTGGATGATAGCTCATTAGACGCCACGTCCGGTTATCGACGGACAACGTGGCACCAGCAGCTTTGCCAACCACACGGCCGATGAGGGGAGATCCGTCGGGTATGAACGCCCCATCGAGGTGCTGACCAGGATATCCAGTGGGAACCGGAACAAGTACATCAGTCTTCTCAATTCCCAGCCCTTCGCGAATCGGCAGCTCCCGGTAGATAACGACTGGCGTCGGCTTCTCGATATAGTCCACGTTGGTACCGCCGGCCTTGAGTTTTCCCAGCTCCAGGTCGATTCGAGCAACGAGGAAGCCGCCCGTAACCTCCTTCTTAACCACAGTGAACACGTCGCAGTCCTTCAGCTTTATCGGCTCATCGGGAGGCAGCGGCTTGCCCTTCGCGACCGGGCCCGCATAGGTGTCGAAGTCTTCCGGCTTGGCCGAAATCAGTCCGGCGATCTCGCGGGCTGTCATTACAGGACGTACGCCCTCCTCCCGGCCGAAGCGGCGGCTGTTGACGATGATGATAATTCCAACCTCGATAATTTGTCCGCGGGTATAAAAAACCGGTCCGTCCTCAAACAGGATCGGGTCGTCTTGCTTAACAGACTCATCCACCTGCGACTCATGATCGCGAAAGAGAGCCTTGACGCGGTCGAGGCCAAAGAGATCCAGCAACGTGGCCCCTGTCTGACCATGGTTGAGAGTCTCCTCGACCCTGTCGTCAACCGAGAAGGCAATCTTCGCGGAAGCCACGCAACGAGTCGGCGCCCGCGCATCTCGCCGGTCTTCGGTGTAAAGGACATTCCCTCGGGCGCAGTCGATGTCACCGCTATCGTCTAGCACCTCGTCGTCCGGTGAATTGTGATCGCGGACAAGCACGCGGTCATCAGGGATACCAGCCTGCGCGCGAATTACCGAAACTTTCACATTCCGGCTAGGCACAGGGAGGCGACGATCGTCAACAGAGACGAACCATTTGGCGGGATTGCCCCCGCAGGAGGTTCCACCAGAGGCGGAATCCGCAACGATATCGGAAGAAGTAGATATGGTTTGCATGAGAAATTCTTTTTAGAGGCCCAATCGCCGATTGGTCAAGGACATTGTCGTAATCGTACGAAGGTGAATGAAGCAAACTGTTTGTGTCGCTAACAGTTTGTGCTGTTGACACTCGAGCCGGGAGGTTTACCTTTTTCTCGGTGCCGTCCGCCCCTTCCCGAGTTGCTCCTACTACATCGCCAATGCCGCCGTTATACGGCGTTATGGGAAATGTACTTCGCGACGTCCGTGAAAAGGTGGGTCGCACGCAAGAAGATGTCGCACGTGCGGTCTCTCTGACCCGCACGTCTCTTACCAACATCGAGAAAGGCCGCCAGAAGCTGCTCCTCCACACATTCGCGGATATCGCAACCTTTCTAGGCCGCACTCCCAGCGACCTATTGGCCGACATCCAGGCAAAGCTGGCTGAGAAGAGCCCTATCATCACCGTCCCAACCAATAACCTGTCTCCCAAGGCCCACGAACAGATTTCTGACATGATTGTCGAGTCTCGTGAGGCAACCTCCCATGCTAAGTCGTCGCCGCAATCACATCCGCGCAAAAGTCGAATCGCTGCTCAGTGAGAGCGGCATCTCGGGACCTGCTGTCCCGGTAGAAAAAATCGCCGCACGCCATGGCATAGAAGTTCGTTGTCAGCCGATCGACGAAGAAGGCGTGTCAGGTTTTCTCGCTCGGCAACCGGGCCGGCCCGCTATCATCGGCGTTAACAGCAATCAGCCCGACAAACGCCGCCGATTTACCATCGCCCACGAGCTTGGACATTTCTTTCTGCATGGAGAACAAGGCCAGCAAGAAGTTCATATCGACCGAACACAGCAGTTCTCATTCAAGCTTCGTAGTCCCGCATCGAGCAGAGGCGACGACTTAGAAGAAGTGGAGGCAAACCTCTTCGCTGCCGAACTCTTAATGCCAACTCGTTTCATAGAACGAGACGTTAGGCGCCATGCCTTTGACCTCAGTGACGATGACGGAACCGTCGCGTCAATGGCCAATACCTACGGCGTCAGCACACAGGCGATGTCAATTCGTCTAGCCTATCTTGGTCTCATTAACCAAGAGACCTAATCGGGCGAGCAGTATTTCGATGCCCGACGGCATCCAATATCGTATTTGTTTGTTATTCGAGACAAGGAGCTTACGCGTATATTTCAGCGAGCGGGATCGTCAATCTGCGGCCCTGAAGATCTCTGATTGTGAGTAACAAAGGCTTGATGGTACCAATCAAAAATCACACTGAAAGGTGCCGAATGCCGAAATGCGATAAAGCCGTCGTCTTAAACCCCGCGCAGTTCCTTTCGCTCCTGCAGAAGCTCAGCGTCTCGATCCTCGTCCTCCGCCCGCAACCTCATGTACGCCAATCCCCTCTCACGCCACATTGGAGCCCTCCAGATTTCAAGGCGATTTCCGAAAGCGAATATTACCGCTGATTCTGGCTCGCCCGGGGCCAATCCGATGTCTCGGGGACCTTTTGGAATAGTCATCTCCCGTCTTTTGGTCTTTCTTTCGGAGCTGAGGACGATTGGCCAGACATTCGTGGAGGCACGTGCATAGTCCATGAGTCGAGATTGGTCATCTGCAGTGGCTGGGGCGGCTCCAAATTCGGCCACAAATTCCTGGAAAAGTGGGTCCGGTTTCACTTGGTCCGCGGGTTCAAGCAAGAGCTGCCCTTCAATTCCCGGCCGCCCTATGCATTTGAATGGAACGCCCGGTGGCGCATTTCGGAGCCAGATAACCCTTTGCAGGACATCCCATGGTATTCTCAACCGATGCTTTTCTTCAACGGTTGTGGTCGCGGAAATGGGCCCTTCAGCTCCGCTGGGTGCAGTTACCTTACTCATGGGCATTATTCTCCCAACTGGTATAGATGGGCGGAGGCGAACACTCTCATTTCTACCTCAGAACATCAAGGAGATTGGCAATCATCTTGACTGGGAATGGCGGTGGGATTATTCTCCCATCTGTTGTGTTCAAACCAAGCCAACGCCCCGCGGATCTTGAACTTCCAAATGCCGGTTTCCCCTCAATCTGCATAAACTCCAAAATCGGATGAACCGACAGCAAATTGCGCTCAGGTTGGCCCTGGAAGATGGAGGCCTTCCCGTTTCTACGGCGACCTTCGAAGATAGGTTAATTACGCAGAAGGTTGTATACCTCATTCAGCAGAGGGGCGTTCACCTTGGGTATCCTTTCCATTGGTATATTCGCGGCCCATACAGTTCGGATCTCACCGCCGACGTATTCTCGTTGGCCGCAGCTATGGCCGATTCTGACACAAGGAGTCACTCATGGAAGCTCGATGAAAAATCGAGAAACCGTATATCACGACTGCGGAAGATCTGGGTCGCTAAACGCGACACTTCAGAACGAGCGCGTTGGCTGGAGTTGGTCGCGTCCGTACATTTCTTGGTCGACCAAAAGCCTGGTCGTCTGTATGATGTATTGGGCCTTAGGAAAACACTTAGGCGTTTTAAGAAAATATTCAGTGCGGACGAAATCAAGGCGGCCATCAGCGCGCTCAAAGCGCACCACCTCGCGTGATTGTCTTGTCGTCGACAGTATTCATGGGGATATACATCTCAGTCCCCTTGAACGGTCCGTAATAAATACTGCTACATTTCAGCGGCTACGGCAGCTGAAGCAGCTTCAGATGGGTCATCTCACCTATCCGAATGCCACTCATACCAGGTTTGCCCATAGTTTAGGGGTCCTTGGTATCATGACGAGAATTACGGATGCGATCGGCAAAGACCATTTCAGACTGAGGAAGCATGACGTCGAGAACTTGAGACTCGCTGCTTTGCTCCATGACATCGGGCATTATCCGTATTCCCATTTAATGGAGATGGTCGATTCGGTAGTGCTCACCGAAGAGGCTCTAGAACCGAAGAGTACCGGTTCCATCATCGACAAAAGCGAGGATGGCTATCCGAATCATGAAGAATTTGGCCGGCTAATAGTAGAGGGACAACGGGATGTTAGAGATGCTATTGGCGGAAGAGATCGCGCGGTTGAAATCGGCGAAATATTTTCGAGGACGTCGGCCTCCAATCTTCAACTGAGCAAGTTGATCCACAGCACATTGGACATGGATAGGATGGACTATCTGATCCGGGACGGGCGAGCAGCTGGTGTGCCTTTCGGCGAGATCGATAGTAATTATCTACTCAACAACATTCGAATAAGCCCAGACGGGATGGTCGGAGTCGATGAAAAGGCACTTGCTGCAGCCGAGCATTTCTTGATGGCTAGATTTTTTATGCACCGGGCAGTATACTATCATAAGACAACATATGGGTTTGAAGAAGCCTGCCGACAGCTGCTAAGGCGTGCCCGCAACGATGGGCTATATGGCATTCCGCGCAATGGAACAGATATCAAGGCGATGGCGACCGATCCCAAGCGGCTGGCGACATTTACTGATGCTTTTGTAGACTCGGTAATTCAAAAGGCTGCCGCAGAACCCAAGCAAAGCCTGATGCGTGATCTCGCGACTTGCATTCAAACACGCAGGCCCCCGAAGATGCTCTGGGAGACCACCGTGCTCATCGAGAAGGGCGGCCGAAATGCAGATGAGACGCTTTTTTACGAGAGGTGCAAGGCTCACATTCCTGGCTTGGCTAGACGCTTTCGACTTAAGCCGGGGCATTTTCTCGTTTGCTCACCCAAACCGATTGAATTTGAAAAGCGAGGGCCTCTGGTGCCAGCCGCACAGATGCATAAGGAACCGTCCGAAACCCGGGATGAACTGATCAAGGTGTTCATGAAAAACGGAGGACCTGAACCGAAGTCTATGGTCGATATTCCTCACAGCATTGTCGGCTGTTTTGCGCGTATGCGTCTCCAGATGTTCAGACTATACGTCGTACCCGCTCAGCGCACAACTCCCGTGGATATTGCTAAAATGGCTGAAGCGGTTCGGAAGACTTTCGGAGCGTGAATAGGATAGCGTCGATGGATCGACCAACCCTCGTCTTGGCTGCCCCTAACCAACACCTTTAACTAGGGAGTGTTCAGGCCTTTGAGCCCACGCTTCAAATTCTTCGGCCCTCGTTAATGAGATCCTTGGCCGAAACTACCGTGTCCAGAGGCAGGCGCTCACGCATGGCACGGATGCGTGCGAATGCTGTGCGGCCACCGGCGCCGCCCTCTGCCGGCGTCCCGCATTCGCGCGGGATGTCAGCCGCGACAATTGCGGGCACGTCGGGCAAGCTCGGGCACGAACCGGCAATCGCAATGAAGCGGCGGCGGCGCGCCTTGAAGTCGGCGCCCAAGGGCTCGCGTTTGGAAGGCATGGGTCTATCGGAGATACTTCGGCGAAATGGGTTTTATCTAGCGACCGAAAAAGCAACCTCAGGGATTGGCCAGTCCGTCATCGGAATAAGGAGAAGCGATGCATCCCGGCGGGGAGGGCCAAAAATCCGAGCAACAAATTCACTGTCAGTCGCCGTAAAGAAAACGGAAAATTTGCGAATCCGCCCATTGATCCGTTCTAGCTGCGATCGTATTTCAGCAATGTAAAAGCATTCTGCGTCTGATTCGCTCAAAGAATCAAAACGATCGATAATCAAAGCGACGGGGTGTTTCTCAGCAGCGCGATTGAGTGCCGCAAGCGCGGTGCTCATCGACGAGCTTATGCGGGAGAACGCCTTGTTGAAACCCTTTGAAGTCTTCACGCCTGCGAGATCGACCGAAAACATTTCTGCGCCGGTAGGATTGAGCGTCTCCAAAAGAAAATTGCGAATGTTGAAGCTCGGTTGAGCGACGAGAAGTGCCCGCCCCTGATGCCGGAATACCTTGATAACCCCGACGGCCTGCTTTTCGTTAATACTCGTCATCGGATATGAGCCTTTTTCTTCCGCTGAATCTATTTTAATGAACACGGACCGGCAAGTAAGTTGTCTCTCTGAACAATTCGAAGTACCCTGAGGAGGAGTAGTAATGCTTCCCGTTCACCCAGACCTTGCCGGACAAAAAGACGAACCGGGGCTCTGCCGGTATCCAGCATTGTTTTCCGATAATATCTATCTCCCAGGCCGAAATCCACGTTCGGGAGAATATATTCTTGGGTGGCGCTCATCGAACGGGAAACGCATTCCTGCTTCGTACTGCAATCGAGGTCAAGATCTACCGGTCTTTAACGCAAATTCGGGTATTTGAATTACGAATCATAACGGGCAAGCCCGTTCACTCTTATTCTTTACTGAGGTGATTTAGGATTAGATGACGGAACGCCATCCATTCGGCCTCGCTGAGTTCACCAATTGGCTGAATAAGCATTCCTACGGCGATGGAGTCCCGCAGCCCATTATCCGTCCAAAGAACACCGCGCACCCGGTGTCCTTGCCGATCTAGCGTGGCGGCGGAAGACACCCATCCCGCTCGCATTAGCTTCTCCAACAGCGAATCGAGCGGCGATATTGTTGGTGTCATGGATCTGAAGCGCGACACTCAGGAACAGTTGATGGATAGAATTAAGCGATTTGATCGAAAATGGCGCGAAGGGCCTCATTTGAGTTCACGGCCATCACCTTTTTCCTCATGCCAGGTGCCGTAAGATCAATACGTTTAATCAATTCGTTCTCTTCGATTGTGAACTCAATCCGATCGAATTTGCCCATATTCTCCTCTGCAAATGTAGCCAGACCGCGAGCTATGGTCCAACTGCCAGAATCGTTTATGTCGTGAGGCTCGATCAATGAACACAGAACAGATCCCTTTCGCTCGTGGAAGACGACGAAGTCAGGAGCCTTAGTATGCCAAGTTCCGTCTGTGTCCTGATATGGCACTGCGACGCGATCGTCGCCAATTTCCGGGTTTCGAAACCAACCAATAAATCCGGGTTTCTCTTCTTCAGTCTGAAGGATATGACGCTCCCAGCTGTTTAGGTCCTTGGTCGGGTGAAAATGACCGCTGGAATCCGAGTAAATGTGTCGATCTTCGGCTATTTCGCCGCGTTTACTCTCAATCACATCCTTAAAATAAAACACAGACGGAATCGGCCTGTTTTGCCCGCCTGCAAGCTTCTCAATTTCGTTTAATCGCGCCGCGGGTAGAGCAAGTATGGCCGCTTGGTGTTGTTTGTAGAGTGAGTCAAATTTTGCGGATGCCCAATTCTCCAGGCGGGTTCTCACGTCCTGATCCTGAACCAATGCGTAGAACTCTAACTTTGGCCTGTTCGGATCATCGATGTTCGGTCGCGCTCGCCAGAAGGCGACACCAAGAGCTTCTTCGCCAGTGATACGCCGAGAGGCTGCTCGAAAGATTTGATCAACATTCTCATCACTTGCTTCGACTGTGTCGGACTGGGCGAGCCGTTGGTAACGATTTGCGAAAACATCGAATAGATGGCCCTCCACTCGAATGACCTTGGCGTTGCCAACCGTTGACTCAAAGCCCGGAGTGCCACGCCTAGTGTCGGCTTCTTCGATAAGAATTTTTACGATTTCATTCACGCACTTTGACTTAGCCTCTTCTTCAATTTTCGTTGAGACGCTAAGGCGAGTCGCTAACTTTAAGACCCTGATAAGGGCCGATTGCTGCGAGGTTCGAGGCACTCTTGTCGTGGGAAGATTGGGATGGGTTTCGAACACCATGGCCGCAAAGTCACTTCGATCATAAGAAGCGTAGAAATTTGCCTCTTCAATTTCTACCGCGACGGCATCCTCACTATCGGGATTCGAAAGTTTTCTAATGATGCCTTGAACGGCAACTCTGTCGAACCCTGGCAGAAAAAGACGTACGGTGTTTAACGTTTCGTTCGACTCGATACTTCTCGCTAGCGGCGCCCGTATCATTCGGCCGATGAGCTGCTCGATCATGGTCGCGTCCTTAGCCGTGCGATAACTCATCATCGTCTCAGCGCGAGGGCAGTCCCACCCAGTGGTAAGGGCGGTCTTAAATAGCACAACCTCAGCAAAAAGATCATCTTGGAGTTTGGATGGATCGACTTTGCGAATACTTATTCCGTCGGCTTTCAATTGGCCATCATCTTGGAAGCAATGGCAGAGGTGCTCCGGACTGATTCCAGGAATGCATTCTCTGACTGACCGAACCACTTGGTCTATATCCGTCCGAGAAAATAAGCCCTCTGTTGTTTGTCCGTCTTCAACTTGAATGACGAGCAAAGGCCGCACCATTCTTTCATCCTTCTTTAGGCAATACTCCCGCCAGGCATCCTTCATATCGACGTGCTGCTTTACTGCCTCCCTGAGGAGCGAATCGTCGGCGTGTCGTTGGCGACCGGCGGGATTATGAATCAATAAGCGATGCTTAAGGAGCCCCGAAACCCGTACCACGGCCGGGTCGATTAATACCTTATGCCCGGTTCGGTTGCTCGCATCTAACAGTTCATTAAACCGCTTTGGAGTAGCCGAAATGCCCAAAACAAGAGGCATCTTCGGTATTTGCTCACTGCCGAGGAGGAATCTCTGAACAATCGTGCGTGCGTCGGCGAAATCTCTTTGGCTGCCTCCAGCAAGCATTCCTTTGTGCGCTTCATCGATTATGAGGAGGAAATCGGCCCCCTTTGCTTCAATGGTATTTCGAATAGTCTGCCATATCGTGTATTGGCGTCCGTCACCAGGAGGGCGGGTTAGAATGCTACTGCTGGCGAATTTTTGAGTATTGATGAAATGAATTCGCCCTGGCTCGAAAACCGACTTGTCATAGGAAACGTCAATCGTCTCTAGTCTACCTGATGTAAAAATATCCGAACATTGAGCGAACTTTTGTTTGCTCTGTTCATTTAATTCCGGGGAATCAGAAAGCCATAGGATGGTCGCATTGGGGTTTGGCAATCGTCCCTCGCTA
>PLXS01000027.1 GCA_003151515.1 Opitutaceae bacterium | reverse complement strand
CGCGAGCACATCCTGCTCGCCTACCAGGTGGGCGTCCCGAAGATCGTCGTGTTCCTCAACAAGGTCGACCTGATCGACGACAAGGACCTTATCGAGCTCGTCGAGGAGGAGATCCGCGACCTGCTCACCAAGTACAAGTTTGACGGGAAGACGGCGAAGATCGTCCGCGGCTCCGCGACGGCGGCCCTCGAGGGCAAGCCCGAGGGCGTCAAGGCCATCAACGACCTCATGGACGCCATCGACACGGAGATCCCGGAGCCCGTGCGCGAGAAGGACAAGCCCTTCCTCATGTCCGTCGAGGACGTGTTCTCGATCACGGGCCGCGGCACCGTCGCCACGGGCCGCATCGAGCGCGGCGTCGTCAAGCTGAACGAGACGGTCGAGATCGTCGGCCTTCGCGATACCAGCACCACGGTCGTCACCGGAATCGAGATGTTCCGCAAGCTCCTCGACCAGGGCCAGGCCGGCGACAACGTAGGAGTCCTCCTTCGCGGCGTCGAGAAGGACGGGATCGAGCGCGGCCAGGTCGTCGCCGCCCCGAAGACCATCACCCCGCACAGGAAGGCCAAGGCCGAGATCTACGTCCTGTCCAAGGACGAGGGCGGCCGCCACACGCCTTTCTTCAACGGCTACCGCCCGCAGTTCTACTTCNNCTTCCGCACGACGGACGTGACCGGGGTCATCGCGCTGCCCAAGGGCGTCGAGATGATCATGCCCGGCGACAACATCAACGTCGACATCGAGCTCATCGTCCCGATCGCGATGGAGAAGACGCAACGCTTCGCCATCCGCGAGGGCGGCAGGACCATCGGCGCGGGCCGCGTCACTGAAATCACGGAGTAATCCTTTAGGCCAGAAACACTTAATAACGGCTCGCCGAGGCTCCGCAACACGGACCTCGGCGTCGTCGTCTAAACAATTCCACGAACTATAGGGGTGTAGCTCAATTGGTAGAGTAGCGGTCTCCAAAACCGTTGGTTGGGGGTTCGATTCCCTCCGCCCCTGCCACTTAAGAAGGTCACCAAGACTGTCCATGAAAAACCCGTTCCAAAGCACGCGCATCTTCGTCGGCGAGATGGTGGGCGAGCTCCAGAAGGCGAGCTGGCCCAATCGGACGGAGCTGCGCGACTCGACCATCGTGGTCATCGTCGCGAGCGCCCTCCTCGGGCTGTTCACGGCCGTCAGTGACTTTTCTCTCTACCAGGTGGTCGACCTGTTCACCTCCTGGATCAACCGCTAAGCCGCCATGTCCGCCCAAACGACGGCGCCCGCGGGCGCGCAGTGGTTCGCGCTTCACACGCTCTCCGGCCAGGAGAACAAGGTGAAGATCTACATCGAGCGCTTCAAGGCGGCCGAGGAGCTCGATGACTCCATCTTCGAGGTCCTGCTGCCGACCGAGGTCGTCTCCGAGGTGAAGAACGGCAAGAAGTCCTCCAAGGTGCGCAAGCTCTACCCGGGCTACGTCTTCATCCAGATGAAGCTCTTCGACGAGGACAAGAAGCTGATCAACAAGCCCTGGTACTTCGTCAAGGAGGTCGCGGGGGTCATCGGCTTCGTCGGGGGCGAGCACCCGGCAGCGCTGCGCCAGTCCGAGATCGACGAGATCCGAGCCCGCATCGAGGCCGCCAACGGCAAGGAGGTGCCGAAGGTCCAGTACGCGGTGGGCGAGGACGTCAAGATCAACGACGGCCCGTTCGCGAACCTGAACGGCCGCATCGACGAGATCGACCCCGACCGCGGCAAGCTCAAGATATCGGTCTCCATCTTCGGCCGTTTCACGCCGGTCGAGCTCGAATACTGGCAGGTGCAGAGGTCCACCGAGTAAGGCCCCGGGCCCCGACGCATTTCAAAACAATGGCCAAGAAAATCCAAGGCTACATCCGTCTTCAACTCCCCGCCGGCGCGGCGAACCCCGCCCCGCCGGTCGGCCCCGCTCTGGGCGCCCAGGGCGTCAACATCATGGCGTTCTGCAAGGAGTTCAACGCCAAGACCAAGGACCAGAACGGGATGATCCTGCCCGTGATCATCACGGTCTTCGCGGACAAGAGCTTCACGTTCATCCTCAAGTCGCCGCCGGCGTCCGTCCTCCTCAAGAAGGCGGCGAACATCGCGAGCGGCTCGGGCAAGCCCAACCAGGACAAGGTGGGCAAGGTGAACAAGAAGCAGCTGCTCGAGATATACAGGATCAAGCAGAAGGACCTGAACGCCAAGAGCGACGAGGCCGGCATCCGCATCATCGCGGGCACGGCCCGCAACATGGGCATCGAGGTGGTCGACTGACCGTCGAGTAGAAATCTTGAAGCGGGAGTCCCACCCGGGACGCATGCACCGCAAGGAGCAAAACATGGAAAAACACAGCAAACGATACCGCAGCGCGGTCCAGGCCGCCGACCTGTCGAAGGACTACCCGCTGGCCGAGGCCGTCGGGGTCCTCGCCAAGTTCCCGGGGGCGAAGTTCGACGAGACCATCGAGCTCTCGTTCCACCTCGGGGTCGACCCGACCGCGGGCGACCAGATGGTGCGCGGGACGACGCCCCTGCCGAACGGCTCGGGCAAGAAGGTGCGCGTGCTCGTGTTCACGGACGACGCCAAGGCTGCCATGGACGCCGGCGCGGACTTCGCGGGCCTGCAGGACATGATGGCCAAGATCAACGGCGGCTGGCTCGACTTCGACGTCGCGATCGCGACCACCGAGGCCATGAAGACTGTGCGCACGATCGCCCGCGTCCTCGGCCCCAAGGGCCTCATGCCCAACCCCAAGAGCGGCACCGTTACGGACGACATCGCCGCCGGCATCAAGGCCGTCAAGGCGGGCCGCGTGGAGTTCAAGATGGACAAGACCTGCAACATCGGGGTCGGGATCGGCAAGCGCTCGTTCACCCCTGCGCAGATCCTCGAGAACGCCCAGGCGGTCCTCGACGCCGTCGGCAAGGCCAAGCCCGCCCATTTCAAGGGCCACTACATCAAGATGGTCGCAATCTCGTCCTCGCAGAGTCCCGCCGTGCGGATCGCGTCGACCGAGTTCGGCAAATACTAAACCCGGAGAACCGTTCCATGAGAGCCGAGAAGAAATACCTTATAGAAGACGTCGAGACGCACCTGAAGAAGTCCGACTACGTGATCCTCGCCAACTTCACGGGGGTCACGGTCGCGGACGCCGCCGAGCTTCGCAGCAGGCTCGCCGCCGAGAAGGCCGAGTACCACGTCGTCAAGAACAGCTCGCTGCGCGTCGCGGCGAAGTCCCTGGGGCTGCCCGACATCGAGGCGCAGCTCATCGGGCCGACCGCGATCATCGTCGGCGGCAAGAACTCCGCCGGAGTTGCCAAGGTCTTGAAGCAGTTCTTCAAGGACAAGCAGAAGGTCGTCGTCAAGGCGGGAGTCCTCTCCAAGAAGTTTATCAGCTCCAAGGACATTGAGCGTCTCGCCGACATGCCCTCGCTAGAGGTGCTGCGCGCCCAGCTGCTCGGCCTCCTCAACCAGCCCGCGGGCAGCTTTGTCCGCCTCATCAACGCGGTCCCCCAGGGCCTCGTCAACGTCCTGCAGGCCAAGGTTCGCGCCTCGCAGGCCTGAAGAGAAGCAAGCCTACGGAAGAGAACAGCAACCATTTCAAAGGGGAGCCGCGGGAAACCCGGCGAGCCGAAGAAAGCCAACAAATCAAACGCAGCAGGCTAGGGGATACGTCCCTTAAACAAGCCCCCGCCGGGGCCGCTAGTCGGCGGCAAAGATCACCATGAGCAACATTACAAAAGACCAAGTCATCGAGTGGCTTTCCAGCCAGTCGGTCCTCGAAATCGCCGGCCTCGTCAAGGACCTCGAGTCCAAGTGGGGCGTGTCCGCAGCGGCCCCCGTCGCCGCAGCCGCAGCCCCCGCCGCCGCAGCGGCAGCCGCGGCCCCGGTCGAGGAGAAGACCGAGTTCACCGTCGTCCTCCTCGAGGCCGGCGCGAACAAGATCGGCGCGATCAAGGAAGTGCGCGCGATCACCGGCCTGGGCCTGAAGGAGGCCAAGGACCTCGTCGAGGGCGCCCCGAAGTCCGTCAAGGAGGGTGTCAACAAGGCGGAGGCCGAGGAGATCAAGAAGAAGCTCGAGGCGGCGGGCGCCAAGGTGGAGCTCAAGTGATTTGGGCCCTGACGCCTGGCGATCAACACCTTACGGCTGAAGAAGCCACCCGGACGGGCCGCGCATCGGCACGGCCTGTCCTTTGCCTTTTCTCAATTTGTACACATGTTAGCGAGGGCGCATCCCGGCCAGACACGGGCCGCGCTTTGACTCGCTGCGTCTTCTAAATCCCTCCGGGAATCTCCATGGCCGACCGCACCTCCACTGAACGCATCAACTTCGGCAAACTCCGTGAAGTCATCCAGCCGCCCAACCTGATCGAGATCCAGATCAACTCCTACCTGGACTTCCTGCAGAAGGGCATCCCGGAGAAGCAGCGCAAGCCGCAGGGCCTAGAGGCCGTCTTCCGCGAGGTCTTCCCGATCCAGTCGTACGACGAGCGCCTCACGCTCGAGTACGTCTCGTACACGCTCGGCGACGCCAAGAATTCCGAGATCGAGTGCATCCGCGAGGGCATCACCTACTCGGTGCCGCTGTACGTGAAGCTGCGCCTGCGCGAGGAGGACTTCATCAAGGACGAGGACATCTACATGGGCGAGATCCCGATGGTGACGGAGCGCGGCTCCTTCATCATCAACGGCGCCGAGCGCGTCGTCGTCTCGCAGTTGCACCGCTCGCCGGGCATCGCCTTCGAGGTCGCCCCGCACCCGAACGGCAAGCTGCTTCACAGCTTCCGCATCATCCCCGACCGCGGCACGTGGCTCGAGGTGCAGTTCGACAACAACGACCTACTCTACGTCTACCTGGACCGCCGCCGGCGCCGCCGCAAGTTCCTGATCACGACACTCTTGCGCTCGATAGGCTACTCGAGCGACATCGACATCCTGAACCTCTTCTATGAGATCAAGGACCTGAAGGTGTCCAAGGCGCTCGACATGGAGAACGTCTCGACGCTCGTCCTCGTTGAGGACGCGATCGACGCCCAGAAGGGAGTCGTCCTCGCCCGCGCGTTCGAGCCGCTGACCAAGCAGATCGTGCGCACGTTCGAGAAGCACGACATCGCCTCCATCCGCGTCATCGACACCGCGGTGGACGAGGGCGCCATCATCCGCGCGCTCAAGAAGGACCCGACCCGCAACGAGGAGGAGGCCCTGAAGGAGATCTACAAGCGCCTGCGCCCAGGCGAGCCGCCCACGACGGCGAACGCAAAGGCGCTCCTTAAGAGGCTCTTCTTCGACCCGAAGCGCTACGACCTGGGCCGCGTCGGCCGCTACAAGGTGAACCAGAAGCTCGGCCTCAAGGCCGAGCTCGAGCAGCGCATCCTCGAGAGCGCCGACATCGTCGCCGCGACCAAGTACCTCGTGCGCCTTCGCAAGGGCGAGGGCGTCGTCGACGACATCGACCACCTGGGAAGCAGGCGCGTGCGCACCGTGGGCGAGCTCCTCGCCAACCAGTGCCGCGTGGGCCTCGCCCGCACGGAGCGCCTCGTTCGCGAGCGCATGACGATGTACGACCAGAGCGTCGACTCGATCACGCCGCAGAAGCTCATCAACCCGAAGGCCCTGACGACGGTCATCCGCGACTTCTTCGCCCGGAGCCAGCTCTCCCAGTTCATGGACCAGATCAACCCGCTGGCCGAGGTGACGCACAAGCGCCGCCTCTCCGCCCTCGGGCCCGGGGGCCTGAACCGCGAGCGCGCGGGCTTCGAGGTCCGCGACGTCCACCCCTCGCACTACGGGCGCATCTGCCCGATCGAGACGCCCGAGGGCCCGAACATCGGGCTCATCAACTCGCTCTCGACCTACGCGCGCGTCAACGAGTTCGGCTTCATCGAGACGCCCTACCGCACGGTCAAGGACGGCCGCGCGACGGACAAGATCGACTACCTGACAGCCGACCAGGAGGAGGCCAAGGTGATCGCGCAGGCCAATTCCGAGATCGACGATAAGGGGCACTTCATCGGCAAGGTCACGGTGCGCAAGGACGGCGAGTTCCTCGAGGTGAGCGCCTCCGAGGTCGACTACATGGACGTCTCCCCGAAGCAGGTGATCTCGATCGCCGCCGGGATGATCCCCTTCCTCGAGCATGACGACGCGAACCGCGCCCTCATGGGCTCCAACATGCAGCGCCAGGGCGTGCCGCTCCTGCAGTCCGAGGCGCCGTTCGTCGGCACCGGGATCGAGGAGCGGGTCGCCCGCGACTCGAAGATCGTCGTCGTGGCCGACGAGGCGGGCACCGTCGCCTCCGTGGACGCGAAGAGGATCGTGATCACTAAGGACGGCGAGATGCCCCGCGCGCTCAAGCACGACCCTAAGAACCACGTCTACGTGTACGAGCTGCGCAAGTTCATGCGCTCGAACAACCACACGTGCTTCAACCAGAAGCCGATCGTCAGGCGCGGCCAGAAGGTCAAGGCCGGCGAGATCATCGCCGACGGCCCATCGACCGACAAGGGCGAGATGGCGCTCGGGCGCAACGTGCTCGTGGCGTTCATGCCCTGGAACGGCTACAACTTCGAGGACGCGATCCTCATCTCCGAGAAGGTCCTGAAGGAGGACATCTTCACCTCGATCCACATCCAGGAGTTCGAGGTCACGGCGCGCGACACCAAGCTCGGGCCCGAGGAGATCACCCGCGACATCCCGAACGTCGGCGAGGAGGCCTTGAAGAACCTCGACCACAACGGGGTCATCCGCGTTGGCGCCGAGGTGAAGCCCGGCGACATCCTTGTCGGCAAGATCACGCCCAAGTCCGAGACCGAACTCGCCCCCGAGGAGAAGCTCCTGCGCGCGATCTTCGGCGAGAAGGCCGCCGACGTTAAGGACACCTCGCTTGTCGTCCCGTCCGGCGTCACCGGCATCATCATGGACGTCAAGGTCTCCTCCCGCATCGACAACGAGCAGGAGAAGCTCTCGCCGTCCGACAGGCGCCGCCAGGTCAAGCAGATCCAGGAGGAGTACAAGACCCAGATGGACAAGCTGCGCGAGGGCCTGACGGAGGCCCTCTCCAACATCCTGCTGGGCGAGAAGATTCCCCTGGACGTGATCAACGGCGAGTCGAGCGAGATCATCATCCCGGCCAACCGCAAGATCACGAAGACGCTCCTGCGCAAGCTGGCGGCCGTCTCCAAGCACGTCCAGATCGACCCCTCCCCGGTGCGCATCAAGATCATGGAGATCATCGGCTCCTACCAGACCAAGTTCGACGAGCTCGAGAGCGAGCGCGAGCGCAAGGTCGGCGCTGTGGAGGCGGGCGAGGGCTCCGGCGACGGCGCCATCAAGCAGGTCAAGGTCTACGTCGCGACGAAGCAGAAGCTCGACGTCGGCGACAAGATGGCCGGCCGCCACGGCAACAAGGGCGTGGTCGCCAAGATCGTGCCCGAGGAGGACATGCCGTTCCTGCCCGACGGAACGCCGGTCGAGATCTGCCTGAACCCCCTGGGCGTGCCCTCGCGCATGAACGTGGGGCAGGTCCTGGAGACGCACCTCGGCTGGGCCTGCAAGAAACTCGGCATGAAGGTCGCCACTCCGGTCTTCGACGGCATCCCCGAGAAGCGCGTGCGCGAGTACCTGCGGGAGGCGAAGCTGCCCTCGTCGGGGAAGAGCCCGCTGCTCGACGGGCGCACCGGCGAGAAGATCGATCAGGAGGTGGTCGTCGGCTACATCTACATGATGAAGCTAAACCACCTCGTGTCGCACAAGATCCACGCGCGCGCGGTCGGCCCGTACTCGCTTGTCACGCAGCAGCCGCTGGGCGGAAAGGCCCAGTACGGCGGCCAGCGCTTCGGCGAGATGGAGGTCTGGGCCCTCGAGGCCTACGGTGCGGCGCACACGCTCCAGGAGCTCCTCACGGTCAAGTCCGACGACGTGCAGGGGCGCACGAAGATCTACGAGTCGCTCGTCAAGGGCGACAACACGCTGTCGGCCGGCACGCCCGAGTCCTTCAACGTCCTCATCAAGGAGATCCAGTCGCTGGGCCTCGACATCAAGCTGCAGAAGCGCGACGCGCTGTCGTTCGGCTCGTAAGCCCAAAGGCGACCCAAACCCGTCGAACCATTACAGAATCAGGGACACACAAGCCATGATCCAACCCGCAGAAACCGCCAGCAACACCCGCAGCGAAGCCCGCGCCGCCATCGGCATCGACGAGAGCCCGTTCGACTGCGTGTCGATCACCGTCGCCTCGCCGGAAACGATCCGCAAATGGTCCAAGGGAGAGGTCAAGAACCCTGAGACGATCAACTACCGCACCTTCAAGCCCGAGCCGGGCGGCCTGTTCTGCCAGAAGATCTTCGGGCCGGTGCGCGACTACGAGTGCGCCTGCGGCAAGTACAAGAGGATCAAGTACAAGGACGTCGTGTGCGACCGCTGCGGCGTCGAGGTGACGATCGCCCGGGTGCGCCGCGAGCGCATGGGGCACATCGAGCTCGCGGTCCCGGTGGCCCACATCTGGTTCCTGAAGAGCATGCCGAGCCGCCTCGGCCTGCTCCTCGACATGACGGCCCGCTCGCTCGAGCGCGTCATCTACTACGAGAACTACATGGTGGTCGACCCGGGCAAGACCCCGCTCGAGATGAGGCAGCTGTTGACGGACACCGAGTACCGCCAGGCCATCGACGAGTACGGCGACGACTCGTTCGTCGCGAAGATGGGCGCCGAGGCCGTCCGCGACGCCCTCACCAAGATGGACCTCGAGGCGACCGTGGCCGAGCTGCACGAGCAGATGCGCGCCACCCGCTCCAAGCAGATCAAGAAGAAGCTCTCGAAGCGCCTGAAGGTGATCCAGGGCTTCATCCACTCGAAGTCCCGCCCGGAGTGGATGGTACTCGAGGTCCTGCCCGTCATCCCACCTGACCTGCGCCCGCTCGTCCCGCTGGAGGGCGGCCGCTTCGCCACCTCCGACCTGAACGACCTGTACCGGCGCGTCATCAACCGCAACAACCGGCTGCGCAACCTGATGCAGCTGAAGACGCCCGACGTCATCATCCACAACGAGAAGCGGATGCTGCAGGAGGCGGTCGACGCCCTCTTCGACAACGGCCGCCACGGCCGCCCCGTCACCGGCGCCGGCAACCGCCCGCTCAAGTCGCTCTCGGACATGCTCAAGGGCAAGCAGGGGCGCTTCCGCCAGAACCTGCTTGGCAAGAGGGTCGACTACTCCGGCCGCTCCGTGATCGTCATCGGGCCCGAGCTGAAGCTGCACCAGTGCGGGCTGCCGAAGAAGATGGCGCTCGTCCTCTTCGAGCCCTTCATCATCCGGCGCCTGAAGGAGCTCGGCTTCGTGCACACCGTGCGCGGCGCGCGCAAGATGATCGAGAAGCGCTCGCCGGAGGTGTGGGACATCCTCGAGGAAGTCACCAAGGGCCACCCGGTGCTGCTCAACCGCGCCCCGACGCTACACCGCCTCTCCATCCAGGCATTCGAGCCCGTCCTCATCGAGGGCGAGGCGATCCGCATCCACCCGCTCGTCTGCACGGCCTACAACGCCGACTTTGACGGCGACCAGATGGCCGTCCACGTGCCGCTCTCCCTCGAGGCCATCCTCGAGTGCAAGCTGCTGATGATGGCGACCTCGAACATCTTCTCGCCCTCGTCGGGCAAGCCGATCCTCACGCCCTCCCAGGACATCGTCCTCGGGGCCTACTACCTGACGATCGAGCCCCGCAAGAAGGCGGCGAAGGACGTGCGCGTCCCGTTGCTCTCGGGCCTGCAGGAGGTCCTCTTCGTCAAGGCCGACGGCGCCGCAAAGGTGCACGACTGGGTCGACATCCCGAACCCGGACTACGGCCGCGACACGATCTACGGCAACAAGGACAAGAAGATCCTCCGGACGACGGTCGGCCGGGTGATCTTCAACCAGATCTGGCCCGCCCCGATCGGATTCGTCAACTTCCCGGTCCCGAAGTCGAAGCTGGGCGACCTGATCCTCAACACCTACAAGAGCTCGGGCGACACGGTTACGGTCGACGTTCTCGACCAGCTGAAGGAACTCGGCTTCGCGACGGCCTTCCAGGCCGGCATCTCCATCGGCATCGACGACATGATCATACCGGAGTCGAAGAAGGAGATCGTGGCGGATTCCCGGCGCAAGATCAACGAGGTCGAGGGCCAGTTCAACAAGGGCATCATCACCGACGGCGAGCGCTACAACAAGGTGGTCGACATCTGGACCAACGCCACGGACCGCATCGCCAAGGAGGTCTTCGCGAAGCTCGAGGCGAACGACGGCAAGACGGAGGTCAACCCCGTCTACATCATGATGGACTCGGGCGCCCGCGGCAACAAGCAGCAGGTGCGCCAGCTGTGCGGCGCGCGCGGCCTCATGGCCAAGCCCTCGGGCGAGATCATCGAGCGCCCCATCCTGTCCTCGTTCCGCGAGGGCCTGACGGTGCTCGAGTACTTCATCTCGACCCACGGCGCCCGCAAGGGCCTCGCCGACACGGCGCTCAAGACGGCCGACGCCGGCTACCTGACGCGCAAGCTCTGCGACGTCGCGATGGACGTCATCATCGCCGAGGAGGACTGCAACGCGCGCGACGGCGTCTGGAAGAAGGCCATCTACGAGGGCGACGACGAGATCGTGAGCCTGAAGGAGCGCATCATCGGCCGCTGCTCGAGCGACAACCTCAAGAACCCGCTCAAGCCCTCCGAGGTCATCGTCGGCGCGGGCGAGCTCATCACCGAGGAGGTGGCCGCGAAGATCGAGGACGTGGGCATTGAGCGCGTGAAGATCATGTCGCCGCTCACCTCGTCGTCGAAGCACGGCATCGACGCCAAGTCCTACGGCATCAACCCCGCGACCAACCGGATCGCGAAGATCGGCGACTCCGTCGGCATCATCGCCGCGCAGTCGATCGGCGAGCCCGGCACCCAGCTGACGATGCGCACGTTCCACATCGGCGGCGTCGCCTCCGGCGGCTTCAAGACCCCGGAGATCCGCGTGCGCTCGCCGGGGCTGGTCAAGTACCGCGGCCTGCGCCTGGTGCAGGCCTCCGAGGGCGGCAACATCGTGCTCAACAAGACGGGCTCGATCCAGATCCTCGACGAGGAGGGCAAGGAGCTCGAGAGCTACAACATCGTCGTCGGCTCGTTCCTGCACGTCGGCGACGGCGCGGCGATCGCCAAGGGCGCCGTCCTCGCGGTCTGGGACCCGTACAACATCCCGGTCCTCTCCGAGAAGGGCGGCTCGCTCCTGTTCAAGGACATGATCCCCGGCGTCACGATCAAGCGCGAGCTCGACGAGTCCTCGGGGCGCATCGCCACGGTCGTCATCGAGCACAAGGAGGACCTGAACCCGCAGATCGAGGTTCGCGACACGAAGAACAAGCCGCTGGCCTCGTACTCGATCCCCGTGGGCGCGCAGATCGCGGTCAACGAGGGCGACACGATCGCCCCCGGCGCCCTGCTCGCCAAGACCCCCCGCCAGGCGTCCAAGACCAAGGACATCACGGGCGGTCTGCCGCGTGTCGCCGAGCTGTTCGAGGCGCGCCGGCCCAAGGAGGCCGCCGAGATGGCGAGGATCGACGGCATCGTCTCCTTCGAGGGGACGATCCGCGGCAAGCGCAAGCTCGTCGTCAAGAACGACGAGACCCAGCAGGAGGAGGAGCACCTGATCGCCGCCGGCAAGCACATCATCGTGCAGCCGGGCGACGTGGTCCACAAGGGCCAGCACCTGACCGAGGGCGCTGCCGACCCGCACGAGATCCTTGAGATCCTCGGGCCCGCGGCGCTCTACGAGTTCCTGATCGGCCAGGTGCAGGAGGTCTACCGCCTTCAGGGCGTCACGATCAACGACAAGCACATCGAGATCATCATCCGCCAGATGCTGCGCAAGATCCGCATCACGGACCCGGGCGACAGCGAGTACTTCTGGGGCGAGCAGGTCGACCGCGCGACGTTCCTCTCCGAGAACCGGCGCATCGAGGAGGCGGGCGGCAAGCCCGCCGAGGCCGAGCCCATCCTGCTCGGCATCACCAAGGCATCGCTGGAGACCGAGAGCTTCATCTCGGCCGCCTCCTTCCAGGAGACGACGCGCGTGCTCACGGACGCCTCGACGCTCGGGAAGGTCGACATGCTCAAGGGCTTCAAGGAGAACGTGATCATGGGGCACCTGATCCCGGCGGGCACGGGCCTGCCGCAGTACAGGCGCCTTAAGATCACCCTGCCGTTCGGGGCCGAACTGGTCGACGAGCCGAAGCCGGTGGAGGCGAGCGCAAGCTGACAGGACCGGGCTGATCGCAGCCCCGGGCGGGGGAGGGGGAGGAGCGCTAGCAATCCGCCTCCCGCCCCCCCCGGCTGCGCCGTCCGCGCACCCCCAGCAAAGGGGTCCGTTTTTTTGTTGTCTTTGCGCTGCGCAAGGGGGATTTTGACACCCCTTTTCGTCAGTTCTTACGCGCACCCGGCACCCGCCGACGTGCGCACCTTATCGCGAGCCGCGCCTGAAACGCGGTTTTCGCGAACTAGATTGCATTTCGCCAAAAAGTTCTTGCCGACTTTTTGGCCCGGCGTAGTTTTAACCTCTTTTCCCAACTCCACTTTCATAACAGCCACGTATGCCGACCATCAACCAGCTCGTCCGCCTGGGCCGCCGCAAGGTGCGCATCAAATCGAAGTCCCCGGCGTTGCAGGGTAACCCCTTCCGACGCGGGGTCTGCGTGCAGGTCATGACCCGCACGCCGAAGAAGCCGAATTCGGCCATCCGCAAGGTCGCCAAGGTCAGGCTGACGAACGGCAACGAGGTGATCTCCTACATCCCTGACGAGGGCCACAACCTGCAGGAGCACTCGATTGTGCTCGTGCGCGGCGGTCGCGTGAAGGACCTCCCCGGCGTGCGCTACCACATCGTGCGCGGCACGCTTGACGCGACAGGCGTCGAGAAGCGCCGCCGCAGCCGCTCGAAGTACGGCGTCAAGCGCCCGAAGGCGGAGAAGAAGTGATCGAAAGGGCCTCCTAGACACCATGTCACGCCGCCACAGAGCAGAGAAACGCGACGTCGTGCCCGACATACGGTATAACAGCCCGCTGGTCGCGCACCTCGTCAACGTCATCATGAAGAAGGGCAAGAAGAACCTTGCCCAGCGCATCGTCTACGGGGCCTTCGAGAAGGTTTCCGAGAAGCTCGAGAAGGGCGACCCGGTGGACCTGCTCCTCGGCGCGCTCGAGAACGCCAGGCCCCGGCTCGAGGTCAAGAGCCGCCGCGTCGGCGGCGCGACCTACCAGGTCCCGATCGAAATCTCCTTCGAGCGCCAGGAGAGCCTCGCGATCCGCTGGATCGTGGACGCCGCCGGCTCGAGGAAGGGCGTCACCATGCGCGACGCCCTGGCGGCGGAGATCATCGACGCCTACAACAACACGGGCACGGTGGTTAAGAAGAAGGAAGACACGCACAAGATGGCCCAGGCGAACCGCGCCTTCGCCCACCTGCGCTGGTAGAGCCGGATCGGTCCCCATGTCTTCGCACGCTCCGTCCATCACTGTCGTCACCGACAAGGCCAAGATCTCGGCGCAGAACTCGCCGAGCCGCCCGTTCCCGCTCGAGTGGACGCGAAACATCGGGATCGCGGCTCACATCGACGCGGGCAAGACGACGACGACCGAGCGCATCCTCTTCTACTCCGGCGCCGTCCACAAGATGGGCGAGGTCCACGACGGCACGACCGTCACGGACTGGATGGAGCAGGAGCGCGAGCGCGGGATCACGATAACGGCGGCGGCGATCTCGTGCGCCTGGAACGCATCCTGCGGCCCGTGGAAGGGCATCAGCCAGCGTATCAATATTATTGACACCCCCGGACACGTGGACTTCACGGCCGAGGTCGAGCGCTCCCTGCGCGTCCTTGACGGCGCGATCGCGGTGTTCGACGCCGTGGCCGGGGTGCAGCCCCAATCCGAGACCGTCTGGCGCCAGGCCAACAAGTACAACGTCCCGAGGCTCGCCTTCATCAACAAGATGGACCGCGTCGGCGCGGACTTCCACGGCGCGATCGAGGACATCCGCGTCAAGCTCAAGGGCAATGCGCACGCGCTCTTCCTGCCGATCGGGGCGGAGGACAAGTTCGACGGCGTCGTGGACCTGGTGCAGATGATCGCCTACGTCTTCGACGACGACAAGGACCCGCTGGGCTTGAGCCCCCAGACCTCTGCGATCCCGGCTGGGATGCTCGAGGAGGCGAAGGAGTTCCGCGAGAAGCTGATCGAGGCCGTCTCCGACTTCGACGACGAGATTGCCCACAAGTACCTCGAGGGCAAGGAAATCGGAGTCAACGAGCTGATGCTCGCGATCCGCAAGGCGACCATCTCCCTCAAGTTCTTCGGCGTGATCCCCGGCTCCGCCTTCAAGAAGAAGGGCATCCAGCGCGTCCTGGACTGCGTGGTCAACTACCTGCCGAGTCCGATCGACCTGCCGCCGATGGCCGGCAAGGACAGCGACGGCGTCCATGTCGAGGCGGTCGTCAACGACAAGAGCAAGCTCGCGGGCCTCGCGTTCAAGCTCTGGACGGACCCGTTTGTCGGCAAGCTCGTGTTCTACCGGGTCTACACGGGCATGGTAAGGAAGGGCATGTCCCTCTACAACCCGCGCACGCGCCGCAGCGAGCGCGTCTCGCGCCTGGTGCTCATGCACGCGATCGACCGCGAGGAGATCGACGCGGCGTACGCCGGGGACATCTGCGCCCTGGTCGGCATCAAGGACGTGATCACGGGCGACACACTCTGCGACGAGGACTTCGACATCAGGCTTGAGCCGCCGTCGTTCCCCGAGCCGGTCATCTCGATGTCCGTCGAGCCCAACTCGAAGGCCGACCAGGAGAAGATGGGCACGGCCCTACAGCGCCTCGTGGCCGAGGACCCGACGCTCAAGGTCAAGACGGACCAGGACACGGGCCAGATCATCCTTTCAGGGATGGGCGAGCTCCACCTGGAGATCATCCTCGACCGCATGAAGCGCGAGTTCAAGGTCGAGGCTACCTCGGGCAAGCCGCAGATCGCCTACCGCGAGACCGTGAAGGGCTCGGCCGAGGGCGAGGGCAAGTTCATCCGCCAGTCGGGCGGCAAGGGCCAGTACGGCCACGCCATCATCACGCTCGAGCCGAACCAGAAGGGAAAGGGCATCGAGGTGCTGAACGAGACGGTCGGCGGGAGCATCCCGAAGGAGTACATCAAGCCGACAATCGACGGCATTCTGGAGGGCGCGAACAACGGCACCGTCGCGGGCCACCCCGTCGTAGACGTCATCGTGAAGATCATCGACGGCTCCTTCCACGAGGTCGACTCGTCGGAGCTCGCGTTCAAGATGGCCGGCATCTTCGCGTTCAAGGACGCGATGAAGAAGGCGAACCCGATCCTTCTGGAGCCCATCATGGGGGTCGAGGTGACGACGCCAGAGGAGTACCAGGGCGACCTTATCGGCGACATCAACCGGCGCCGCGGCACGATCCATGGCATGGAAAACAAGGCCGGCGCGTGCATCATCGCGGCCACGGTCCCGCTGGAGACCCTCTTCGGCTACGTGACCGACATCCGCTCCCTCTCCAAGGGGCGGGCGAGCGCCGCGGTGACGCCGTCGCACTTCGAGCAGGTCCCCAACTCGCTCCTGCAGAAGATCGTCGAGAGCACGACCAGGGCCCCGGCGCGCACCTAACCCGAACCCCCCTCCCGCCATGAAAGGCCAACGAATTCGCATCAAACTCCAGGGCTTCGACTACCGCGTCATCGACCAGTCGGCCCAGGACATCGTCGAAACCGCCAAGCGCTCCGGCGCGCGCGTCTCGGGCCCCATCCCGCTGCCGACGCGCATCGAGAAGCTCTCGGTCAACCGTTCCCCGCACGTCGACAAGAAGTCGATGGAGCAGTTCGAGACGCGCACCCACAAGCGCCTGATCGACATCATCGAGCCCACCGCCCAGACGGTGGACGAGCTCAAGAAACTCAACCTGCCCTCCGGCGTCGACATCACCATCAACGTCTAAAGTCCACAGTTAGCAGTTGCCCGCGTGCGCCCCTTGGGGCGCACCTCCGGAGCCCCTCCTAATGTAGGTCAACCAAACGGAATCCTTCCACCTACCGCTTAGCCCATGATCTCCTCCCTTCTCGGCAAGAAAATCGGCATGACCCAGGTCTACGACGCCCAAAACGTCCTAGTCCCGGTCACCGTCGTAGAAGCCGGCCCCTGCGCCGTTGTGCAGGTCAAGACCGCCGAGACCGACGGCTACAACGCGGTCCAGATCGGCTTCTCGCGCAAGAAGGAGAAGAACTCCTCCAAGGCCGAGCTCGCGCACGCGAAGAAGGCCGGCGTCGACCACGCCCCGCGCGTCCTCTCCGAGGTGCGCCTGGCGGCCTCGCCGGCTCTCAAGGTGGGCGATGTCGTCACGGTCTCCGCCTTCCAGGAGGGCCAGCTGGTCGACGTCATCGGCATCACCAAGGGCAAGGGCTTCCAGGGCGTCGTGAAGCGCTTCCGCGTCGCCGGCGGCCCCGCGGCGCACGGCTCCATGTTCCACCGCAGGATCGGCTCGATCGGCATGCGCCAGACACCAGGCCGCTCCTGGAAGAACCAGTCGATGCCCGGCCACATGGGCAGTGAGCGCCGAACCGTGCAGAACCTGCGCGTGGTCAAGGTGATCGCCGACAAGAACCTGCTGCTCGTCAAGGGGGCGATCCCCGGGGCGAACGGCGACGACGTCCTCGTGCGCCTGGCCATCAAGGGCCAGCAGACCAAGGCCTAAACACCCAAGGAGAAGCCGACAGCTATGAAACTCACCGTTTTTAGTCCCGATGGCACGACGAGCCGCGAGCAGGATTTCCCGGGCGTCCCCACCTTCGAGGGCGACAAGGGCGTGCAGGCCGTCAAGGAGGTCATCGTGGCCATCAACGCCAACAACCGCCTCGGCACGCACTCGACCAAGACCCGCGGCGAGGTGCGCGGCGGCGGCCGCAAGCCGTGGCGCCAGAAGGGCACCGGGCGCGCCCGCGCGGGCTCGTCGCGCTCCCCCCTGTGGTCGGGCGGCGGCGTCGCCTTCGGCCCCAAGCCGCGCGACTACAACAAGAAGATCAACGGCAAGGTGAAGGCCCTCGCGTTCAGCCGCGCGCTCTTCGACCGCGCCTCGGCCGGCGAGCTGGCCGTCATCGAGAACTTCGGCTTCGAGCCCGCGAAGACCAAGGTCGCGAGCAAGGTGGTGGGCCTCATCGCCCCGAAGGGCAAGATCCTCCTCGTCGACGCCCCGTTTGCCCAGGGCGCCCGCCATGCCGCCCGCAACATCGGACGCGTCTCGCTCCAGGAGGCCGCGAAGCTCAACACCCTCGATCTCGCCCAGTACAGGAAGATCATCGTCAGCACGAAGGCCCTCGAGGCCATCATCGCCCGCGTGAACGGAGGCAAGAACTGATGAACTCGCACAAGGTACTCAAGGGCATGCTCCTGACGGAGAAGGCCAACAAGCACTCGGCCGAGCTGGGCCAGTACACCTTCGAAGTGTTCAAGAGCGCCAACAAGCACGCCATCGCCGAGGCGGTCGAGTCGACCTTCAAGGTCACCGTTCGCCGGGTGAACACCATGAACTACCGCGGAAAGAAAAAGCGCGGCCGCGCGGGCCAGGCGAGCATGACCTCCGACTACAAGAAGGCCGTCGTGACGCTCAAGGCCGGCGACAAGATCGAGCTGCTGTAACGGCCGCCCCGAAGCAAAGGAACCCACTCCCATGCCCATCAAACATTTCCGACCGCTCACGCCCTCGCAGCGGTTCACCTCCCTCAACAAGGTCGTGGTCTCCAAGGACCGCCCCTTGAGGGCCCTCACCGAGCACAAGCACAAGACCGGCGGCCGAAACGCCTACGGCAGGCTTACGATGCGCCGGATGGGCGGAGGCCACAAGCAGCTGTACCGCGTCATCGACTTCAAGCGGGACATCCTGGACATCCCGGCCACGGTCGCGGCGATCGAGTACGACCCGAACCGCAACGCCCACATCGCGCTCCTGCACTACACGAATGGCGAGAAGCGCTACATCATCGCCCCCGACGGCCTGAAGGCCGGCGACAGGATATTCGCCTCCGCGAACGCGACGACGAACGACTTCACGGTCGGCAACAGCTTCCCGCTCTCCATCATCCCGCCGTCGACCCGCGTCCACTGCGTCGAGATGATCCCGGGCAAGGGCGCCCAGATGGCCCGCTCCGCCGGCACCGGCATCGAGCTGGTCGCGGTCGAGAACGGCAACGCGCAGCTCAAGATGCCCTCCGGCGAGATCCGCATGGTGAACGCCCGCTGCCGCGCGACGATCGGCATCGTCGGCAACGGCGACCACGTCAACCAGTCCCTCGGCAAGGCCGGCCGCAACCGCTGGCTCGGCCGCAGGCCCCGGGTGCGCGGCATGGCCATGAACCCGGTCGACCACCCGAACGGCGGCGGCCAGGGCAAGTCGAAGGGCGGCGGCGGCCGCCAGCAGGTCGTCTCGCCGTGGGGCCAGCTCGCCAAGGGCTTCCCGACGCGCAGGCGCCGCCAGCAGTCGAGCAGCTTCATCATCGTCCGGCACAACGGCCGCCCGCCGCGCGGCAAGAAATAACCCCGCCTTACAGCCCAGCACCATGGCACGCTCCATCAAAAAAGGCTTCTTCGTCGACTACCACCTCCTCGAGAAGATCGAGAAGGCCACCAAGGCCAGCGCGCGCAAGCCGATACAGACCTGGTCGCGCCGCTCGACGATCACGCCCGACTTCATCGGCCACACGTTCAACGTCCACAACGGCAAGGCCTTCGTCGCGGTGTACGTCACCGAGAACATGGTCGGCCACAAGCTCGGCGAGTTCGCCCCGACCCGGATCTTCAAGGCGCACGGCGGCATGACCCGCAAGGAAATCTAAGGAAAACCGACCCCATGGAAGTCCAAGCCCTCACACGAAACGCCCGCATGTCACCGAAGAAGGTGCGCGAGGTGGCCCGCACGATCCAGGGCCGCACTGCCAACGACGCAGTCGAGTACCTCACGCTCATCCCCCGCAAGTCCGCGCGCCTGATCGTGAAGACCCTCAAGAGCGCCATCGCCAACGCGGAGAACAACAACAACCTCGCGTCGGACTCGCTGACCGTGAAGAGCGCCGTCGTCGAGAACGGCCCCGTCCTCAAGCGCTTCAAGGCTGGCGCCAAAGGAACCGCGATGCCCCGCCGCAAGAAGATGTCGCACATCCGAATCGTCCTCTCGGACGGGAACACCAACCAAGCCTAATCCATGGGTCAAAAAACCAATCCTATCGGCTTCCGCCTCGCGGTTAACCACGACTGGCAGTCGCGCTGGTTCGCCTCGAAGAAGGAGTTCCCGAAGCTCCTCCTCGAGGACCAGCTGATCCGCACGACGCTCATGGAGAAGCTCAAGCAGGCCTCCGTTCCGCGCATCTTCATCGAGCGCGCGTCAAACCGCGTCCGCGTCAAGATCTACACCGCCCGCCCCGGGATCGTCATCGGGCGCAAGGGCCAGGAGGTCGAGAACATCAAGGCCCAGCTCGTGAAGCTGACGGGCAAGGAGATCCTCCTCGACATCCAGGAGGTCAAGAAGCCCGAGATCGAGGCGCAGCTCGTCGCCGAGAACGTCGCCCTGCAGCTTGAGCGCCGCATCACCTTCCGGCGCGCGATGAAGAAGGCCGTCGAGATGGCCATGGCGCTCGGCGCCGAAGGGATCAAGATCCAGTGCTCGGGGCGCCTCGGCGGTGCCGACATCGCCCGGCGCGAGTGGCAGCGCAAGGGGCGCGTGCCGCTGCACACGCTTCGCGAGGCGATCGACTACGGCTTCTCGGAGGCCCTGACCGTATACGGCAAGATCGGCGTCAAGTGCTGGATCTGCAAGAAGGAGGCCGACGCGGCCTGAAACGGGCCCGCGAACGCCGAAACCCGACCCCACTAGGAGAAATCTTCCATGGCTCTCGCTCCCGCACGCACCAAGTTCCGCAAGTCCCAGAAGGGCTCCCGCGCCGGCAACGCCAAGCGCGGAAACACGCTCGCCTTCGGCGAGTTCGGGCTCCAGTCCCTGACGCGCGGGCCGATGACAGGCCAACAGATCGAGGCTGCCCGAGTCACAATCTCGCGCCACCTCAAGCGCAAGGGAAAGCTCTGGATCCGCATCTTCCCGCACAAGCCGATCACCAAGAAGCCGGCCGAGGTCCGCATGGGCCAGGGCAAGGGCCCGGTCGAGTACTACGTCGCCGTGATAAAGCCCGGCGCCGTGCTCTTCGAGCTCGGCGGCGTCCCGGTGAACATCGCCAAGGAGGCGTTCCGCCTAGCCGACGCGAAGCTGCCCTTCCACTGCCGTTTCATCGTGCGCGAGGGCGCCGGCGCCTAAAGCCCCCTAGGAACACAGAAGCCGCCACACCATGACATCCAAGGAAATCAGGGACCTCTCCCTCGAGGAAATCACCACCAAGCTGCGCGAGACCCGCGCGAACCTCCTCGACAAGCGCATCCGCAGGCAGACGGGCCAGGTCGAGAAGACCCACGAAATCCGCGTGCTCCGCAAGGACGTCGCGCGGCTGGAGACCATCCTTCGACAGAAGGGCAAGGCTGCTCCAGCGGCGGCCTCCTAAAACCACCAACGCCGCCCGAAAGACGCACCACACGCCATGTCCAACGCCGCTACAGATTTCCGCAACCAGCGCAAGTCCATCATCGGATTCGTGACGAGCCGCTCCGGCGACAAGTCGGTCAAGGTCACGATCCCGTACAAGACGCCGCACCCGCGCTACCACAAGGTCATCAACAGGAAAACCGTGGTACACGTCCACGACGAGAAGAACGAGACCAAGGTGGGCGACAAGGTTAAGATCATGGAGACGCGCCCCATGAGCCGCCTCAAGCGCTGGCGCGTCCTTTCCGTGATCGAGAGCGCCGTCGGCGCCACCGCCGAGGCGATCACCGAGGCGGACGTCGCCGCTACGGTCCCCACGAAAACCACGCGCCCGAGCGCCGCGGCCCCGGCCGAGGCGCCCGCAGCCCCGACCGCCTGAAGCAGAGCCAGCAGACGCAACAGCCAACCTAAACAAAACCCGCCATGATCCAACTGCGTTCCATTCTAGAGGTCGCCGACAACACGGGCGCCCGCAGGGCCGCCATGATCAACCGCAAGGGCCAGAACAAGGACACCGCCGCGGTGGGCGACATCGTGACGGTGCACATCAAGGAGAGCACGACCGACGCGACCGTGAAGAAGGGCGAGGTCGCCAAGGCCGTCGTCGTGCGCACGAAGGCCCCGGTCCGCCGCTCCGACGGCAGCTACCTGCGCTTCGACAGCAACGCCATCGTCATCCTCGGCCCCGACGGCAACCCACGCGGGACCCGCATCTTCGGCCCTGTCGCCCGCGAACTGCGCGCGAAGAACTTCATGAAGATCATTTCCCTCGCCCCGGAGGTCCTCTGACCATGCAACGATTCCACGTCAAACGCGGCGACTCGGTCGTCGTCATCTCGGGCTCCCAAAAGGGCAAGGAGGGCAAGATCCTCGAGGTCGTGGCGGCCAAATCGCGCGCCCGGGTCGAGGGCGTGGCGCTCGTGAAGCGCCACCTGAAGAAGTCACAGGAACACCCCCAGGGCACCATCGCCGAGCGCGAGGGCACCGTTCACATCTCCAACCTGATGCTCAAGTCGGTCTTCGATGCGAGCAAGCGCAAGAAGGCGCCGTAACATGAGCACCGAACCCACACCCTCGACGCCCCCGGCAGACAAGACGCCCCCGGCAGACAAGATGCATCCGGCAGCCAAGATGCATCCGGCAGCCAAGGCGGCGCCGGCACCCAAGGCACCTCCGGCGGAAAAGGCCCCTCCCGAACCCAAGGCCCCTCCGGAACCCAAGACTCCTCCGACACTCAGGAAGCTCTACGCCGAGCAGGTGATCCCCGAGCTCGTGAAGCTGCACGGCTACAAGAACAAGCACGAGGTGCCGAGGCTCGTGAAGGTCAGCATCAACTCGGGCATCGACGCCGAGGCCGACAAGAACCAGATCGCCGACGTGCAGCGCGACCTGGCGCTCCTGGCCGGCCAGAAGCCGGTCTTTAGCAAGACCCGCAAGGCAATCTCGAACTTCAAGCTTAAGCCGGGCCAGACCGTCGGCTGCCACGTCACGCTTCGCGGCGATTCCATGTGGGAGTTCCTCTACAGGATGATCGCGGTCGCCCTGCCGACCATCCGCGACTTCCGCGGCGTCTCGCCGAAACTCGACGGCCAGGGCAACTACAACATCGGCATCACCGACTTCACGATCTTCCCCGAGATAACGGTCGAGAACGTCAAGAAGAGCATGGGCCTCGACATCACGATAGTGACGACCGCCCATACGGACGACGAGGGCCGCGACCTGCTGCGCCTCCTCGGGATGCCCTTCCGCCGCGTCGAAACCAAGCCCGCCGAAACCAAGCCTGCGGCCACCGCCGCCTGACACCTCCGCCATGCCGAAGACCTCCGCAATCCAACGCAACGAGAAGCGCAAGCGCCTCGTCGAAAAGTACGCCAAGGCCCGCACCGAGCTGAAGGCGATCCTCGCGAACCCCGCGACGACCGACGTCCAGTTCTTCGCCGCACAGACCAAGCTGCAGAAGCTTCCGAAGAACTCCTCCCGCGCCCGCATCCGCAACCGCTGCTCGATGAGCGGGCGCCCGCGCGGCTTCATCGGCAAGTTCGGCGTCTCGCGCATTCAGTTCAGGGAACTGGCGCTTTCCGGCAAGATCCCCGGAGTCACCAAGTCATCCTGGTAAACCACCTGGCACGCGGGGGTCGGATATGACCCGCGCCGCCGTCCCAAACACCCAACATCCGCCATGACCGACCCGATCAGCGATTTCCTAACTCGCCTCCGCAACGCGAGCAAGGCCCGGCAAGAGGAGTGCCCCTCGCCGCACTCGAAGCTCAAGGAGGGCATCGCCGCCATCCTCAAGGCCGAGGGCTACATCTCGGACTACCGGGACGCCGCCGACGCCCAGGGCCACAAGACCCTCGTCGTCAAGATGAAGTACGTCTCCGGCGAGCCCGCCATCAGCGGCCTCGACCGCGCGTCGACCCCCGGCCGCAGGCTCTACTTCGGCTACTCGGACATCCCGAGGGTCCTCAACGGCCTCGGCATCAGCATCGTCTCGACCTCCAAGGGCCTCATGAAGGACGCCGACTGCCGGCGCAACAAGGCCGGCGGCGAGCTCATCTGCAACGTTTGGTAAGAAGGACCACCACCATGAGCCGCATCGGCAAACAACCCGTTCCCATCCCCGAGAAGGTCAAGGTCGACATCAAGGACACGACCGTCCACGTCGAGGGCCCCAGGGGCAAGGTGCAGAAGACCTTCGCGCCCGTCGTCACGATCAAGATCACGGACAAGAAGGTCGTCGTGGCTCCGGTGGGCGAGACCCGCTTCGCGAACGCCATGTACGGCACCGCCCGCTCCATCATCGCGAGCATGGTGAAGGGCGTGACGGTGGGCTTCTTTAAGGAGCTCGAGATCCAGGGCGTCGGCTTCAAGGCCAACCTGAAGGGCAAGCAGCTCGACCTCGCCCTGGGGTACTCGCACCCGATCGTCATGGACGTCCCGGAGGGCATCAAGATCACCGTCACCGAGGGCACCCGCCTCAAGGTCGAGGGCTGCGACAAGCAGCTCGTGGGAGCCGTGACCGCCGAGATCCGCAGCTATTACCCGCCGGAGCCCTACAAGGGCAAGGGCGTGCGCATCGTCGGAGAGCGCGTCCGCCGCAAGGAGGGCAAAACCGTCGCCTAACACCCATGAACACCGTTCACAAAGCCATGCTGCTCCAGAAGCGCCGCTGGAGGATACGCAAGAAGGTCGCCGGCACCGCCGCCCGCCCGCGCCTGAGCGTCAGGTTCAGCGCCAGGAACATCTACGCCCAGGCCGTCAACGACGACTCGGGCTCGACCCTCGTCTTCCTCTCGAGCCTCGACGCGGCCCTGCGCAAGCAGAAGCTCTCGGCGAACATCGCCGGCGCCAAGGTTCTCGGAAAGGCATTCGCCGAAAAGGCGAAGGCCGCCGGAATCACCTCGGTCGTCTTCGACCGCGGCGGCGCACGCTACCACGGCAAGGTCAAGGTCTTCGCGGACTCAGCCCGCGAGGCCGGCCTTGTATTCTGACCCAAAGCCCATGAGCAACGACACAGCACCTTCCGCAGAACCGGCCGCCACAGCCCCGGCTGCAGACCCGGCCGCCACGGTGGCCGCAGCTCCGGCTGCAGCCCAGGTGGCCGCGGCGCCGGCACCAGACCAGGTGGCCGCGGCGCCGGCACCAGACCAGGCCGCGAAGCCGCCACAGGAGCAGGCCGCGAAGCCGCCACAGGAGCAGGCCGCGAGGCCGGCCTCCAACCCGTATTCCAACCGCCCGCAGCGCCGCGACGGCCACGGCGGCATGCGCGGACCGCGCCGCGACAACCGCTCGCGCGAGCAGACCCAGTCCGGCGACGGACCTTCGATGCTCGAGAAGGTCGTCTTCATCAACCGCTGCGCCAAGGTCGTCAAGGGCGGCCGCCGGTTCAGCTTCGCAGCGCTGACGGTCGTCGGCGACCAGAAGGGCAACATCGGCGTGGGCTACGGCAAAGCTAACGAGGTGCCTGACGCCATCAAGAAGAGCACCGAGCACGCGAAGAAGCGCCTGATGCACGTCAAGCTCAAGGGCGACACGATCCCGCACGACGTCCTCGGGGAGTTCGACGGCGGCAAGGTGCTGCTCAAGCCGGCATCGCCCGGCACAGGCTTGATCGCCGGCGGCGGCGTGCGCGCGGTGCTCGAGGCCGCGGGCGTTAAGAATGTCCTCACCAAGTCGATGGGCTCGAAGAACCACATCGCGGTCGTGAACGCGACCGTGAAGGCCCTACTCCAGCTCAGGCTGGCCGAGGACTTCGCCAAGATACGCCGGGCCTAGAGCGTCACAATTTCTCAAGAATCCGAGTTCCATCCCGCCGACAGCGCGGGTGGGGCGCCTCCAAGGAACACACCATGAAACTCCACGAACTTAAGAACGTACCCGGTGCGGTGCACCGCAGGAAGCGCGTCGGCTGCGGCGAGGGCGGCGGCCACGGCAAGACAAGCGGCCGCGGCGGCAAGGGTCAGACCGCCCGCTCCGGGAGCAGCATCCGCCCCGGATTCGAGGGCGGCCAGATGCCGCTCTACCGCAAGCTCCCGCACCGGGGATTCAACAACTACGAGTTCCGCACCGAGATCGCCGTCATCAACCTGCGCGACCTGGCCGGCCTCGAGGAGGGGGTGACCGAGGTAAACGCGGAGATCCTCGCGAAGGCGGGCCTCATCCGCTCCGGCGAGAAGTCGGTCAAGGTCCTGGGCGACGGCGAGGTGACCCGCGCCCTCAAGGTTACTGCAGCCAAGTTCTCTGAATCCGCCAAGGCGAAGATCGAGAAGGCCGGGGGCCAGGCGATCGTCGGCTGAGGCCCACTCGCATGTTCTCCGCATTCACGAACTCGCTCAAGATCCCCGAGCTTCGCTCGCGGATATTCTACACGCTCGCCCTGCTATTCGTGGCGCGCGTGGCGGCGGCGATACCGCTGCCCGGAATCGACCCCCTTCCGCTGCAGAATTTCTTCCTGCAGCAGGGCGGGGGGGTGGGCGGCGCCGTCGTGGGCCTCTACAACATGTTCACGGGCGGCGCGCTCCTCAAGGGCGCGGTCGGCTCGCTCGGCATCATGCCGTACATCAGCGCGTCCATCATCTTCCAGCTGATGACCGCCGTGGTCCCGACGCTTAGCCGCCTGCAGCAGGAGGGCGACGTCGGCCGCCAGAAGCTCAACCAGTACACGCGATACGCGACGGTGTTCATCTGCCTCGTGCAGGGCACCCTGACGCTCCTCGCCCTCGAGAACCCCTCGAAGCTCTTCTCCGGCTACGACGTAGCGGTCTACGGCAACATCGTTTTGCTCAGCAAGCCGGGCTTCCTCGTGACCTCGGTCATCTACCTGACGGCGGGCACGATGCTCATGATGTGGCTCGGCGAGCAGATCACCCAGCGCGGCATAGGCAACGGCGTCTCGCTCCTGATCACGGTCGGCATCCTGGCGACGCTGCCCGGGGCGGCCGCGCAGACCTACCAGTTCTTCTTCGGGCCGGTCGGCACGAACTCCGGCCACGGCCTGCCGCTGGCGGCCGTCATGATCGTCCTCTTCTTCGTGGTCACCATGGGCATCATCATGGTCGTCCAGGGCCAGAGGAAGATACCCGTGCAGTACGCGAAGCGCGTCGTTGGCAACAAGGTGATGGGCGGCCAGAGCTCCTTCCTCCCGCTCAAGGTCAACTACTCGGGCGTCATGCCGGTCATCTTCGCGAGCGCCATCCTGCTCTTCCCGCAGCAGGTCATGCAGCAGCTCGGGGCGGTCTTCAACATCCGCGTGCTCTCCGAGTTCGCGGCCTTCCTCGTGCGGGGCCACGCGATCTACTACATGGGCAACGCGGTGCTGATCCTCTTCTTCAGCTACTTCTGGGTGTCGGTCATGTTCAAGCCGATCCAGATAGCCGACGACCTGAAGAAGTACGGCGGCTACATCCCGGGCGTGCGCCCGGGCGAGCCGACGGCCCAGTTCCTGGACTTCATCATGACGCGCCTGACCTTGGCCGGCGCCATCTTCCTGACGATCATCGCGGTCATGCCCGACGTGCTCCTCTTCGAGCTCAACGTTCCGGTGAGGATTGCTTACTTCTTCGGTGGCACGGGGATGCTGATCACGGTGGGCGTCATCCTGGACACCATGCGCCAGATCGAGACCTTCCTGCTCCAGCGCCACTACGACGGTTTCCTGAAGAAGGGCCGGATCCGGGCCCGCAGCAGCAACCCCCAGGCCGGCGCGGTCGGGGAGGCCCTCGACCTGCAGGCCGTCGGCAAGCTCTGCGCCGCCGTGGGGTCGCTTTTCATCTTCGGGATAGTCGCCTGGGCCATACGTCGTTGGGGGAGGTAAACACATCCCCAAATTGGCTTTACAAGGGTTAAGATGGACGCAATATTTGACCCCTTTTCCCAATCAGGCGCTGCCGCCCAAACGAAACTCCTTCTGCTCGGTTCGATGGATTCTCGCACGGAAAAAGTGATGAACCGGGTACGTTCTTTGCAGTTAGAGCACGTCTCTCCCGCCGGCCTCATGCGGCGGGGGATTTCGCGGCCCGGCGGCGACCCCGCCGGGAATGAAGCCTCCCTGCTGGCGCACCTGCGCCGCTGGTTCTTCGCGCGCAAACCTGATGCGGGATTCATCCTCACGGAGTTCCCGGCTACGCTGCTCCAAGCCAAGGTGTTCGACGAGTGGCTGGACGCCCGCGACGAGACAATCGACGCGGTGCTCGCCGGCACCGGCGCCCCAGCGCCGGTCGTCGGGCACTACCGCACCCAGGGCCTCCTCTTGGAGGAGGCCTGCACCGCGCCATGATACCCATCAAGGACAAGGAGGGTATCGCCAGGATGCGCGAGGTGTGCGCCATCGCCGCCACGGTTCTTGACTCGCTCAAGCCCTTGGTGCGGCCTGGGGTGACAACGATGGACTTGGAAGAGGCGGGCCGCGCGGAGATCGCGCGCCTTGGGGCGCGGAGCGCCTGCTACGGATACCAGCACGGATCGCGCCGCTACCCGGCGCACACCTGCATCTCGGTGAACGAGGAGGTGGTCCACGGCATCCCGTCATTCAAGCGCGTCCTGCGCGAGGGAGACATCGTCTCGCTCGACATCGTCCTCGAATACAACGGCTACATCGGCGACAACGCGGTGACGGTGCCGGTCGCGGCGGTGGCGCCGGCGATCGAGAAGCTCCTGCGGGTGACCCGCGAGGCGCTCGGCATCGGGGTGCGCGCGGCCCAGGTGGGCAACCGCATCGGCGACATTTCGAGCGCCGTCCAGGCGCACGTCGAGGGCAACGGGTTCTCAGTCGTGCGCGACATGGTCGGTCACGGGGTCGGCGTCGCGATGCACGAGCCGCCCGAGATCCCGAACTTCGGAAAGCGCGGGAGCGGCGACAAGATCAGGCCCGGGATGACGCTCGCGATCGAGCCCATGGTCAACCTCGGGGGCTACGCCACCCTCACGCTCCCCGACGGCTGGACGGTCGTCTCGGCGGACCGCTCGCCTTCGGCCCACTTCGAACACACCGTGCTCACGACAGAAAAGGGGCCGGAGATCCTCACGATCCCCGGCCTGGTCCCGGCTAGGACGGCCTAGGGACCCCGACCGATTTTCATCAACCACAACTCTCCATAAACCACACACAATGCCTCGACTCCTCGGTGTAGAAATCCCCGCGAAGAAGAAAGTCGCGTACTCGCTGCGTTACATCTACGGCGTGGGCCCGACGCGCGCCGACGTGGTCGTCCGCGAGGCCGGCCTGAACCCCGCCATGAGGGCGCAGGACCTCACGGAGGAGCAGCTCAACAAGATCCTGCACGTCATCACCGAGCACAAGTGGGTCGTCGAGGGCGACCTGCGCCGCGACATCGCCAGCAACCTGAAGCGTCTGCAGGCGATCAACTGCTACAGGGGCGTGCGCCACCGCAAGGGCCTGCCGGTCCGTGGCCAGAGAACGAGCACGAACGCGCGCACCCGCAAGGGGCCCCGCAAGACCATCGGCGTCACCAAGACCAAGGAGTAACCCGCTTTCCCAATGGCCGAAGAAAAACCAGCACCGAAGAAGGAAAAGGCCCCGAAGGGCGCGCCCAAGGGCGCCAAGCCCGCGGACGCCCCGGAGGCCGCGGCCCCCGCGGCCGGCCAAGCACCCGCGCCGGCAACCGCCCCCGCAGCCGGCCACGCTCCCGCCCCCGCCGCCGACGGCAAGCCGGTCGAACTCATCGGCGGCGTCGCCAAGCAGCCGACCGCCGAGGACCTCCTCAAGGAGGAGCTGGGCGCGGTCAAGATCCGCAAGGCCAAGGGCTCGAAGAACGTCACCTCGGGCTTCGCCAACGTGCTCGCCTCCTTCAACAACACGATCGTCTCCATCACCGACCCCAAGGGGCAGGTGATAGCCTGGTCGAGCGCCGGCAAGTGCAACTTCCGCGGCTCGCGCAAGTCGACGGCCTACGCCGCCCAAATCGTCGCCCAGGACGCCGCGCGCAACGCCATGGCGCACGGCCTCAAGGATGTCGTCATCCGAGTCTCCGGGCCCGGCCTCGGCCGCGACAGCGCCGTGCGCGCCCTCCAGGCGATCGGCCTCGAGATCACCTCCATAGTCGACGTCACGCCGATCCCGCACAACGGCTGCAGGCCGCGCAAGCGCCGCCGCGTCTAAGGCCAACCCGGCCCAACCCCCATCTCCCAAAGCAAATGGCTCGCTACACCGGTCCCTCCACCCGCATCAGCAGACGCTTCGGTCAGCTCCTGATCGGCTCCGCCAAGGCGCTCGAGCGCCGCAATTATCCTCCGGGGCAGCACGGCCCCAAGTCGCGCCGCAAGTCGTCGGAATACTCCGTGGGCCTCAACGAGAAGCAGAAGCTGCGCTACGTGTACGGCCTCCTCGAGAGGCAGTTCCGGCGCGTCTTCGAGATCGCCAAGCGCGAGCGCGGCGTGACGGGCGAGAGGTTCCTGCAGCTCCTCGAGACGAGGCTCGACAGCGTGATCTACCTGCTCGGCCTCGCCAAGAGCCGCGCGGCGGCCCGCCAGTTCGTCAACCACGGCCACATCCGCGTCAACGGCCGCAAGGTCGACATCGCCAGCTACAACGTGCAGCCCGGCGACGAGATCGACGTGCGCAACGCCCCGGCCTCCCGCCAGATGGCGACACGCAACCTCGAGGAGAACAGGATCCGCACCATCCCGGGCTGGCTCTCCCTCAACGCCGAGCAGTTCAAGGCCGCCGTCGTCCGCCTCCCCACCCGCGAGGAGATGGACCAGAACATCAATGAACAGCTGATCGTCGAGTTCTACTCGCGATTCTAAGCAGCATCTCCAACTCGCAAACACAGAAAAAAGAGTTCCCGCCATGCCAAAACGCCTCGGAAAATTCGAACTCCCGTCAAAGCTCACCAAGGTTGAGGACGGCGCCACGCCAACCTACGCCAAATTCATCGCCGAGCCCTTCGAAGCGGGCTACGGCCACACGGTCGGCAACTCGCTCCGCCGCGTGCTCCTCAGCTCCATCGAGGGCGCCGCGATCTCGTCGATCAAGATCGACGGCGTTAACCACGAGTTCCAGAGCATCGATGGGGTGGTGGAGGACGTGACGGAGATCGTCCTGAACCTCAAGAAGGTCCTCATTGTCTCACACAAGCGCGAGACCATCTCCCTCACGATCAAGGCCTCGAAGGCTGGGGCCGTGACGGCGGCCGACATCCAGGCCGACGCGAACATCCAGATCATCAACCCCGACCAGGTGATCTGCACGCTCGACACGAAGCGCAACTTCGAGGCCGAGATCGAGATCAAGACCGGCCGCGGCTACTGCCCGGGCGAGCAGAACAAGAAGGAGGAGCAGGCGATCGGCGTCATCGCGATCGACTCCCTCTTCTCGCCCGTGCGCCTGGTCAAATACAGCGTCGAGAACACCCGCGTCGGCCAGATCACGGACTACGACAAGTTGATCCTCGAGGTCTGGACGGACGGACGCATCACGCCGGACGACGCCCTGAAGCAGGCCGCCTCCATCCTCAAGCACCACCTCGACGTCTTCGACCGCGTGAGCGAGGAGGCCTACGAGTTCGAGAGCCAGCAGAGCGAGGTCAGCGAGGAGCAGAACAAGCTGCGCAAGCTCCTCAACATGTCGGTCAACGAGATCGAGCTTTCCGTGCGTGCCGCCAACTGCCTCAACAACGCCAACATCACCACGGTCGGCGAGCTCGCGATGAAGACGGAGCAGGAGATGCTCAAGTACCGCAACTTCGGCAAGAAGTCCCTGAACGAGATCAAGGAGAAGCTCGAGGCGCTGGGCCTGTCGCTCGGCATGAAGTTCGACGAGCGGCTCCTGGACGCCAAGAAGGAAGCCTGATTCATGCGCCACAACAAGCACCACGCCTCCCTCGGCGTGACCCGCGAGCACCGCGGGTCGATGATGTCAAATCTCGCCGCGGCTCTCATCACGCACGACCGGATCGAGACGACGCTCGCCAAGGCCAAGGCCCTTCGCCCGTTCATCGAGAAGGTGATCACGAAGGCGAAGCACGCGGCGGCGAAGGAGGAGAAGAAGGACGCCGTCCACCTGCGCCGCCTCGCGCTGCGCGACGTGCGCGACGAGGACGCCGTGACGCTGCTCTTCAACGAGAAGTACAAGGTGTTCGCGGACCGTGCCGGCGGCTACACCCGCATCTACAAGCTCGGGCCCCAGCGCCTAGGCGACGCCGCCGAGATGGCGCTAATCGAGTTCGTCAAGGCCGAGGACCCCGGCTACAAGAAGTCAAAGGGCAGGAGGTCCGGCGCCAGGGGCAAGAGGAAGAAGCCCGCCGAGCAGGCGGCCGAGCCGTCGGCCCCGGAGAAGGTGCCCACCCCGGAGGCCCCCGCCGCCCCCGAGGGCGAGGCGAAGGCCTAGAGGGGCCGGCTCCGGTAAGACCCAACCGCAAGACGCGTCGAAGCTTACCTTCGGCGCGTTTTTTGTTTCGGTCCCCCGATGATCGAGCTCTCAGCCGCCTCAGCCCTCTACTGCGTCCTCGTCGCCGCAACCTTCCTCTCGCTGTGGCTCTACTACGACCGCAGGGACCACCGCCTCTATGACCGGGAGAGGCGCAAGACCACCTTCCACTGCATCCGCTGCGACCGGCTCTACACGGCCCCCGAGGGGACGGAGCTGCAGAAATGCCCCAGGTGCGGCTACGAGAACGCGAGGCTGCGGTTCTAACTTGCGGTGCGCCGCATCGCGGGCTTCTCCTTTCCCCTTTTCCTGATCCGAACATGCCGCAAACCATAGCCGTACTCGATTTCGGCTCGCAGTACACCCAGGTCATCGCGCGCCGGATTCGGGAGTGCCAGGTTTTCTCCAAGATCTACCATTACTCGACGCCGCCGGAGAAGCTGCGCGATGACGGCGTGATCGGGATCATCCTGTCGGGCGGCCCGAACTCGGTCTTCGCGCCGCGGGCGCCGATGCCGGACTGCGGCATATTCAAGCTGGGCGTGCCCGTGCTGGGCATCTGCTACGGCTTGCACCTCATGGGCCACCTGCTGGGCGGCAGGGTCGTCAAAGGCAGGAACCGGGAGTACGGCCACGGCAGGCTTCACGTGAGCCGCCGCGGGCCGCTCTTCGCCGGACTGCCCAGGAGGCTTCGGGTTTGGAATTCCCACGGCGACAAGCTGACCCGGGTGCCCCCCGGCTTCAGGCCGATCGGGGAGACCGAGAACTCGCCCTACGCCGTGCTCGAGGACCGCGCGCGCCACTTCTACGCGATCCAGTTCCACCCGGAGGTGTTCCACACCGAGCACGGCACCGACATCATCCGCAACTTCCTCGTCGGCATCTGCCGCGCACGCCAGGATTGGACGACCAGGGATTTCATCCGGCAGGCGACCCGGGAGATCCGCTCGGCTGTCGGGGATTCGCGCGTCATCCTGGGGCTATCCGGCGGCGTGGACTCCTCCGTCGCCGCGGCCCTGCTCCACAAGGCCGTCGGGCGCCAGCTCACGTGCGTCTTCGTCGACAACGGGCTCCTGCGCAAGGGGGAGAGGGCGGCCGTCGAGTCGCTCTACCGCAGGCACTTCAGGATCGACCTGAGGGTCGTCGACGCTTCGGTGCTGTTCCTCAGGAGGCTTCGCGGGGTCGACGACCCGGAGAGGAAGCGCAAGATCATCGGCAACACGTTCATCGAGGTGTTCGAGCGCTCGCTCAAGAAGGTGGGCCACGCCGACTTCCTCGCCCAGGGGACCCTCTATCCCGACGTCATAGAGAGCGTGGCGATAGGGGACAACCCGGCGGCTCTGATCAAGAGCCACCACAACGTCGGGGGCCTGCCCGCGCGCATGCGCCTCAAGCTCATCGAGCCCTTGAGGGAGCTCTTCAAGGACGAGGTCCGCGAGGTGGGCTCCGCCCTCGGCCTTCCCAAGGAGGTGGTGTGGCGCCAGCCGTTCCCAGGCCCGGGCCTGGGTGTGCGCGTCGTGGGCCCCATCGTGCCGGCCCACCTCGAGGTCCTCAGGTCGGCCGACGCCATCCTCCAGGAGGAGATGGTGAAGAGCGGCTGGTACTACAAGGTGTGGCAGTCGTTCTGCGTCTTCCTCCCGGTCAAGTCCGTCGGAGTGGTCGGCGACGAGCGCAACTACGCGCACGTGATCGCCATCAGGGTGGTGGAGAGCATCGACGCCATGACCGCCGACTGGACCCGCCTTCCCTACGATCTCCTCCAGAAGATCTCGGGGCGAATCACCAACGAGGTGAGGGGGGTCTCGAGGGTCGTGTTCGACGTCAGCTCCAAGCCGCCCGCGACGATCGAGTGGGAGTGAAATTACTTCGACCCCGGGCGTGATTTGGATGTCATAGGGGGGATGCCCAAGCCGTCCGCAATCGTCGCCTGCGCCCTCGCGCTGTCGGCCGGCGCCGCCCTCGGCGAGCCCGCCGTCGTCGGGCTCGCGAGGTCCTACCTCGGGCCCGACTCGACGCTGGACGCCATCAGCACGGTCCATTGCGTTGGGACGCTCGAGCGCGTCGACCCCGACCACCCCGAGGGCGGAACCGCGCGCGGCGCCCTGGACGTCGTCTTCGAGAAGCCCCTGAGGCAGCGCCTCGTCGTGCGGACGGAGAAGACGTCCCTCACCACGGTTCTCGACGGTTACGACGCGTGGGACTACCTGGAGGAAAACGCCGACCCCTCGAAGTTCGAGCTCAAGTGGCTCTCGGCTGGTGACACGAAGACTTTGAGGGCAAACACCCTGGAGAATCTCTACTTCTACCACGGCCTGAAGGGGCCGGCCGCGGTCGAGGACAAGGGGCCGGCCACCGTGGACGGGGTCGCCTGCGAGCGCGTGGACTTCACCCACGGCCCGGGGATTGTCTACGAGCGCTACTTCGACAGGGACACCGGGCGCCTCGTCATGACCGTGCGCGGTCCGGAGACGATCCGGGAGAGCGGCGAGATCGTGGTCGACGGCGTGCGCTTCGCGAAGACGATAGTCAGCGTGACCAAGACGCCCTCGGGGCGCGACTTGGTCTCGACCGTGACGTTCGCCAGGATAACGCTCAACGAGCCCGTCGCCCCGGGCCTGTTCGACGCCCCGAGCGTCATCCGGCCCGGGAAGCCCAAGGCGGCGCCCGCCCCAGCCAAGAACTAGACCGTGCGCTCGCTCACATTCGGGTCGAGGGGATTCGACAGGGAGCTGTCCGCGTTCAGCCGGGCGGCGGCGGCCCCCGCGCGCATCGCGGGCGCGGTATCAAGGATCCTTTCCGACGTGCGCAGGAACGGCGACGCCGCGCTGTCCCGGTACGCTCGGCGCTTCGACGGGGCCACGCTTGAGCCCGCACAGTTCCGCGTCGACCCGCGCGAGATGGCCGCGGCGGCGAGGAGCCTGCCGGCGGCCCGCCGCAGGGCCCTAGCCGCCGCGCGCGACGCCATCGCCGACTTCAACAGGAGGTCCGTTCCCGAGGGCTGGACGGGGAGCAACGGCCACGGGGCGCGGGTCGGCGAGAAGTTCGACCCGATCGGCCGCGTCGGCCTGTACGTGCCGGGCGGGCAGGTGCCGCTCGTCTCGACGGTCCTCATGACGGCGACGCTTGCCGGCATCGCAGGCTGTCCCGAGGTCGCGGCCTTCACGCCGAGCGGGCCCTCAGGGGCCGTGGCCCCCGACCTCCTGGCCGCGCTCCACCTGGCGGGCGTTCGCGAGGTCTACCGGATCGGGGGAGTCCACGCGATCGGCGCCATGGCCTACGGCACGAGGACGATCCGCGCCGTGGACAAGATCTTCGGCCCCGGCAACGCGTTCGTGTGCGAGGCGAAGCGCCAGGTGTTCGGCACCGTTGGCGTCGACCTCCTTCCAGGGCCGAGCGAGGTGATGGTCATCGCCGACCAGTCCGCGCGCGCGGACTTCGCGGCCGCCGACCTCCTGGCGCAGGCTGAGCACGGCTCGGGCCGCGAGAAGGTTTACCTCGTCGCGACGTCGCGCGCGATGATCGACGCCGTCCTGGCCGAGGTCGCCTCGCAGCTCGGATCACTCTCGCGCTCGCGGAAGGCGCGCCGCGTCCTGGAATCCGGCTTCCTCGTCGTCAAGGTCGCGGGCCTCGCGCAGGCGGCTCAGGTGGCGAACCGGGTCGCCCCCGAGCACCTGGAGCTGCTCGTTCGCCCCGAGTGGGCGGCGGGCCTCGTTCGCGCGGTCCGCACGGCGGGCGCGATCATGATCGGAAACTCGACCCCCACGGCCCTCGGCGACTTCGTCGCGGGCCCGAGCCACGTCCTGCCGACGGCCGGCGCCGGCCGCTTCTCGAGCGGCCTGCGGGTCGCCGACTTCCTGCGGCGAACGAGCGTGATCCGCTACGGGCGGGCGAGCGTGCGCCGCGCGCAGCCCACGGTGGCGGCGTTTGCGTCAATGGAGAGGCTGGACGCCCACGGCCGCTCGGTCGCGATCCGGGTCCCCCGGGCGGGCAGGCGATGAGCGCCGCGGATCCCGGGCGCCTTGCGCTCGCCCACGTGGCGAAGCTCCGTGCGTACACCCCCGGGCTGCAGCCCTCGGAGCCGGGATGGGTGAAGCTCAACACGAACGAGTGCCCTTACCCCCCGAGCCCCAGGGTGGCGCAGGCCGTCCTAGCCGAGGTCGGCACCGACGGCTCCGCCCTGCGCCTGTACCCGGACCCGATGAGCCGGGCGTTGCGGGTGGCGCTCGCCAAGCTGCACGGCGTCGACGCCGCCCAGGTCTGCATCGGCAACGGCTCAGACGACCTTCTAAACCTGCTCGTGCGCTGCTTCTGCGGCGGGGCCTCGGCGGCCGGCTTCACGCTTCCCTCGTACTCCCTGTACCCGGTGCTCGTGGGCATCCAGAATGCGGGGGCGGCGCCGATCGCCCTGGACCGCTCCATGCGCCTTCCCGTCGAGAAGATGGCCGGATGCGGTGCCAGGATCTTCTTCCTGACGTCGCCGAACGCCCCGACCGGCGTCGGCTTTGCGAACGCCGAAATCGCAGGAGCCCTGAGGGCGTTCGACGGCATCCTTGTCGTGGACGAGGCCTACGCCCCCTTTGCGCGCGAGAACGCAGCCGGTCTCCTCGCCGGGCATCCGAACCTGGTCGTCTTAAGGACATTCTCCAAGGCGTACGCTCTCGCCGGGATCAGGGTGGGCTATGCCCTCGCCGACCCGGGCGTGATAGCGCTCCTCGACCGGGTTCGCGACAGCTACAACGTGAGCAGGCTCTCGCAGGCGGCCGCGCTCGCGGCGCTGTCGGACCCCGGCTACTACGCCGGCATCATTGATAAGATAAAGGGAACCAGGGACTTCTATGCGAGCTCATGGAGCACGTCCAGGGGATGGTTCACGTTCCCCTCGCAGTCCAACTTCATCTGCACGGAGCCCGTCGACTCCCTCGGCCGCACCGGCCCGGCGGTCGCAAAGGCGGCCTGCGACTTCCTGTACTCGCGCAGGGTTCTGGTGCGCCACTTCCCGAGCGACGCCTTGACCGCCTCCTTCCTGCGGATCACCGTCGGCAGCGATGACGAGATGCTCGTCCTCGACGAAACCCTCGACGCATGGCTAAAGGCACCTCCAAGCGCGTAGCGACCGTCTCCCGCAAGACGGCCGAGACGGACATAACGATCACGCTCGCGATCGACGGGACCGGCGTGTCCAAGATCGCGACCGGCGTCGCGTTCTTCGACCACATGCTGACGCTCTTCGCAAAGCACGGGCTCTTCGACCTGACCGTGAAGGCGAAGGGCGACGTCGACGTCGACTACCACCACACGGTGGAGGATGTCGGGCTCGTCCTCGGCCAGGCGTTCAAGAAGGCCCTGGGGGAGAAGGTCGGCATCCGCAGGTACGGCTTTTTTGTTCTGCCGATGGACGAATCGCTCGCGCGGATCGCCGTCGACGTCGGGGGGCGCCCCATGCTGGTCTACAACGTCGAGGGCCAGTCCATGTTCGTGCGGGACTTCAACCTCGTTCTCGTCAAGGAGTTCTGCCGGGCGTTCAGCAACGCGCTCGGGGCGAACATCCACGTCCAGCTCGTGTACGGCGAGGAGCCCCACCACATCGCGGAGGCCATCTTCAAGTGCCTGGCACGGGCCGTCGACGCCGCCACCCAGCTCGAGCCGCGGGCGGCCAACCTCCTTCCGAGCACCAAGGGCAGCCTTTGATCCCCGCTCCGATGAGCGCGCCGATAGCCGTCATCGACACGGGCATCTGCAACCTGCGAAGCGTCACGAAGGCGCTCGAGGCAGCAGGAGCCCGGCCCTTGGTCGTGCGAACGCCCGGCGAGCTCGACTCGAGCCGCGCCGAGGGGCTCGTCCTTCCGGGCGTCGGCGCCCTGCGCGACTGCGTCCTCTCGCTTCGCTCGTCGGGCATGGACGCGACGGTGCGCCGCTGGATCGCGCTCGACCGGCCCTTCCTCGGGGTGTGCCTGGGCATGCAGGCGCTCTTCGACGAGTCCGAGGAGGGCGGGGTGCGCGGCCTTGGAATCTTCCCGGGCAGGGTGGTGCGCTTCCGGCTCGCCCCGCCCCTAAAGGTGCCCCACATGGGCTGGAACACGGTCAGGTTCACCCAGAGGGGAACCGCACTCCAGGAGGGCCTGGCGCCCGAGGGGGAGTCCTTCTACTTCGTCCACAGCTACCACTGCGTCCCCGAGGACAGGAGCCTCGTCCTCGCGGAGTGCGACTACGGGCCGCCGTTTGTGGCGGCGATCGCACGGGGGCGCGCCTTCGCGACGCAGTTTCACCCCGAGAAGAGCCAGGCCCGGGGCCTGCAGGTGTATCGCAACTTCGCGGCGTCAGCAGCAGCCCAGCTAATCAGGGGATAAGGCCGCCAATTTCTGGCGGCCCTCCCGTTCTTTTCTTTGCAAGCGGCCCGAATCTAGCTTGGTTGGTAAGGCCATGGCCCCCACTGCCTCAATCCGCCTGGGAGACAAAGATTACCCCCTTCCCGTCATGGTTGGGACGGAGGGCGAGAAGGCCGTGGACGTGCGCAAGCTCCGGGCTGAAACGGGCTACATCTGCTACGACCAGGGCTACGGCAACACGGGCTCCTGCGAGAGCGCGATAACCTACCTGGACGGCGACAACGGCATCCTACGCCACCGCGGTATCCCCATCGAGCAGCTAGCCCACAAGAGCGACTTCGTCGAGACGGCCTACCTGATCATCTACGGGGAGCTGCCCAACGCAGAGAAGCGCAAGGCCTTCGGCATGCTGCTGCGCCAGCACGCCGCCATCGAGACGCAGATGCAGCGCATCTTCGAGGGCTACCCGACGAAGGCGCCCCCGATGGCGATGCTCTCCTCGATCGTAGCCTCGCTCGCCGCGCACTACCCGGACCTCGCGACCAACAACTTCGAGAAGGACCTCGCTAGCTTCGAGCTCGCGGCGGCGATCACGATCTCGAAGGTGCGCACGATAGCGGCCATGATCTACCGCTACCAGAAGGGCCTCCCCTACGTGTTCCCCAAGCAGGACCTGCCCTTCTGCGACAACTTCCTGCACATGATGTTCACGGAGCCCTACAAGGACTACGTGGCGGAGCCCGAGGTCGCGCGCGCCCTCAACATGCTCCTGCTGCTCCACGCCGACCACGAGCAGAACTGCTCGACGGCGACGGTGAGGACGGTCGGCTCGAGCGCGGCCAACCTCTTCACGGCCGTCTCGGCGGGGATATGCGCCCTGTCGGGCCCCCTCCACGGCGGCGCGAACAGCGCCGTGCTCCAGATGCTCCAGTCGATCTACGACGAGGGCGACGACGGCACACGCTTCATCGCCGCCGCGAAGCAGGGGTCCAAGGCCGGCAGGCTCATGGGCTTCGGGCACGCGGTCTACCGCAACTTTGACCCGCGCGCCAGGATCGTCGGGGAGGCGTGCGAGGACCTGCTCAACAAGCTGGGGATCAAGGATCCCCTGCTCGCCATAGCCAAGAAGCTCGAGGAGGCCGCCCTGAAGGACGACTACTTCCTCTCGCGCAAGCTCTACCCGAACGTCGACTTCTACAGCGGCATCATCATGCGCGCCCTCGGGATCCCGGTCAGCATGTTCACGGTCATCTTCGCCATCGGGCGCACGCCGGGCTGGATCGCCAACTGGCGCGAGGTCGCGGCGAACCCCAAGGGGCGCATCTACAGGCCAAGGCAGATCTACGTGGGCCCCGTCAAGAGGGACTACGTGTTGATGGCCGACAGGCCCTGATGGAGTTCTCGGTCCGGGAGGCCACGGCTGACGACGCGGCGCCGATCGCGGGGCTGAGCGGCGAGCTGGGCTACCCGAGGGGCGCCGAGACGGTGCGCGCGTCGCTCGTTCGCCTTCTCGGCGCGGCCGACCAGCGCGTGTACGTGGCCGAGGCCGGCGGGCGCGTCTGCGGCTGGCTGCAGGCGCACAGCTGCGAGGTCCTGGAGTCGGGCCAGCGCGTCGAGGTCATGGGCCTTGTCGTCTCCCCCGCGATGCGCCGGTGCGGCGTCGGACGGGCCCTGATGGCCCGGGCCGAGGCATGGGCCCGGGAGGCCTCGGCCGGGTACGTCGTCGTGCGCAGCAATGTCAGGCGCACGGAGAGCCACGCCTTCTACCCGTCGATCGGATACGCGCCGTCGAAGACCCAGGCGGTGTACAGGAAGAGCCTGGGCGCATAGGCATCTTTTGAAGATTGGCCGTGAGGCCGAACTTTGTTTCGATAGGAGGATGATCCTCCTCGGGGTGAACATCGACCACGGCGCAACTCTGCGGCAGGCGCGCTACAGGGACGCCGAGGGGAACCCGGGCGGCGGCGTCGAGCCCGACCCGGTCGCGCTCGCTGAGCGGGCCCGCCTGGCGGGCGCCGACGGCATAACCGTGCACCTGCGCGAGGACCGCAGGCACATCCAGGAGAGGGACGTGTGGCGCCTGCGGGAGTCGGTTCGCGCCAGGCTCAACCTCGAGATGGCCTGCACCCAGGCGATGGTCGACTTCGCCCTGAGGCTGCGGCCCGAGGCCGTCTGCGTGGTGCCCGAGAACCGGGCGGAGGTCACGACCGAGGGCGGCCTCGACGTCGTGGGAGGCCGGGAGCGCGTCAAGGCGTGCGTCGCAGCCATGAGGGGAGCGGGGATCGAGGCCAGCCTCTTCATCGACCCGGACCCCGAGCAGGTCGAGCTGTCCGCCGAGCTGGGGGCACCCGTCGTCGAGCTCCACACGGGGGCGTACGCGAACGCGTTCTGGGGCCCCGCGGGTGCGGGTGAGTTCGAGCGCCTGAGGGCGGGGGCCGAGAGGGCCCATGGCCTGGGCATCAAGGTGAACGCGGGCCACGGAATCAACTACGTCAACATAGCGCAGGTGAGGACGCTCCCGCACCTGCACGAGCTCAACATCGGACACAGCATCTTGAGCCGCGCGCTGTTCACGGGCATCGAGGAGGCGGTGCGCGAGATGAAGGCGCGCATGAACCCATGAGCATCCACCTGCCACCGGGCGGCGCCCTCCTGGGGCTCGGGGCCGACGTGATCGAGGTCGCGAGGATCCGCGGTGTCCTGGAGCGCCAGGGCGAGCGATTCCTCGAGCGCGTCTTCACGCGGGAGGAGAGGGAGTACTGCTTCAGGATGGCGCATCCGCACAAGCACCTCGCGGCCCGGTTCGCGGCCAAGGAGGCCGTCTCCAAGTGCTTCACCACCGGCATCGGCTCGGAGCTCGGGTGGCGGTCGGTCTCGGTCTACCACGGGGAGCGCAACCAGCCCCTGGTGAGGCTGGATTCCAAGGGCGAGGCGCTCCTTCGGGAGGCCGGTGCCACCCACGTCCTGCTGACGCTCTCTCACACCGACACGGTTGCCCTGGCCGTGGCGGCGCTCGTGCGCGCCTAGAAAACGACCCCGGAAAAACCGCCATGGACGAGGAATCCCCGCCTCCTGTTTCAAGCAAACCCTCCCAGGTCCCGTCCTGGGTGACGCTGGGCTTCGTGCTTGGGGCGCTCTTCGTCCTGGCGCTGCCCAGGAAGGCCAATGAGGCGGCCCAGCCGGCCCCGGCTCCGGCTGCGGCGCCGTCCAAGCCGGCCGAGCCGGTCCGGATATCCACCATCGAGGCCGTCTTTGCCGCGTGGGACCGCTTCGCCGTCTGGAGCGGCGACACCACCGAGGTCGCGCTCTGGAGCCCGGAGACGAAGAGCTTCTCCGAGTGCTACGAAGTCCGCCGTTTCGGGGACACCTACTTCTTCCGCACGATCCCCAGCCTCACGCGCCCGGTCCTCGCCCACGGGGTCGTGGAGGATTCACCGCTCGAGTTCACGGAGACCGCCAAGCAGCGCCAGCAGTGGCTCGACGAGGTCAGCAAGGAGAACCAGAGGGCCTTCCTCGAGGGGGTTCACCAGTCCTTCGGCGGCGCCACGACGCCGCTCACCGGAGACACCGGCAAATAGGAGTCAACCGGCGATGACGAAGACCCCTATCCCCAGCGTTCCGGTGCTCTCCGCATCGGACGCGGCGGCCCTCGAGGCGAACCTGCTTGGAGGCGACGAGAGAAAAGAATGGAAGGCCATGCAGCGGGCGGGCCGCATGGTGGCCGAGGCCGCGCTCGGGGACCTTTGCGAGGCCGGCGGCATGCCCGAAAGCGGGCGGCTCCTCGTCCTTGCTGGCAAGGGCAACAACGCGGGCGACGCCCTGATTGCGGCCCGCGAAATTCTGGGCATGCGCCCGGGCGCGGCCGCCGACGTTCTCTTCGCGTTTGGCCCGCGCGGTCTGCGGCCGCTCGCGGCCCGGGCATGGCGCGGCCTTTGCGAATCGGGCAGGGGCCGCGTGCAGACGGTGCGCGAGGGAGCGCTCGCGCGCCGGTATGACCTCTGCCTGGACGGGATATTCGGGCTGCAGTACAGGGCGCCCCTGCCGGCGCAGGCGGTTGCGGCGATCGCGGCCGGCGCCGCGGCGGACATCCGGATGCGCGCCGCGGTGGACCTGCCGAGCGGCCTGGGCGAGCCGGGGGCGTTCCGCGCGGACTTCACGTACGCGACCGGCTCGGTCAAGGTCCAGCTCCTGGGGTGTGCGAACGCGGGGCGCCCGCGCTTCCTGGACCTGGGATTCTTTGACCGGCGGGCGCTTGGCGACGAGCCCGACAGGGTTCTCCTTCGCTCGGTACTCGACCCCCTCGCCCGCCTCAGGGCGGCCGGCTCGGACAAGCGCAGCCAGGGACATCTGGCCATTGTCGGCGGATCGGCGGGCCTGCCGGGCGCGGCCCTCATGGCCGTCCTCTCGGCCCTGAGGAGCGGCGTGGGGCTGGTGACAGCGTTCGTTCCGGAGCGGTTTTCGACGGCGTTCGCGGCCCGCGCGCCCGAGGCGATGTGGGTCGGGCTGCCGGAGACGCCGGGGGGCGGGCTGGCGCGCGAGGGACTCGGGCGGATCATCGCGGGCCTTGAGCGCGCGAGCGCGCTCGCATTCGGGCCGGGGCTGGGGCGCGACCCCGAGACGCTTTCCCTGGCTCTCGAGATCGCGGTCGCCTCGCAGGTGCCGCTTGTCATCGACGCTGACGCCCTCCAGCCGGACATCGTCAGGGCCGGCAGAGCAGCGCGTATCTTGACGCCCCATGCCGGCGAATTCGCCCGCATCGCGAACGGGGCCGACCTTCGGGGGCTAAGCGGCGAGCTGCGCTCGGCGATCGTCCAGAAGGGGCCGGTCACGCGGATCTGCGCGGGAGGAGCCGTCTACCATGTGTTCGAGGGGGGCCCCGTTCTCTCCCGCGGCGGAAGCGGCGACGTCCTGACCGGCCTCGCCGGCGGGCTGCTGGCGCAGACGCCGCAGGAGCCCCTTCTGGCGGCCTGCAGGGCGGCCGTGTGGCACGGAGCCGCCGCAGACCTCCTCGCCCGAAACCGAGGCCAAGCGCCCGTGCGGATCCTCGACCTGCACGACTTCCTGGGCGCGGCGCTCCGGGGACCGTCCGCATGCCCGGCGAGCTGACCGAGCGCCAGGCGCTTCTCGCCCTGAACGCGTTGCCGGGCCTGGGCCCTATCGCGCTCAACAGGCTCCTGGAGGGCTTCGGCGGCGACGCCCGGGCGGCCCTTACGGCGGACCGCCGCCGGATCGAGTCGGTCTTGGGCCCGGTCCAGGCCGCCTTTGCGGTCATCGGCTGGCGGGATCACTTCGACCCCGAGAAGGAGGAGGCAAGGATGGTGGCCGGCGCGGTCGCGTTCATCGGCCGCGGCGACGCCGGCTATCCGTCGCTCCTGCGCGAGATCCACGATCCGCCCGTCGGCCTGTACAGGAGGGGCGCCTACGGGTTCGGGCAGCCCTGCGTCGGCGTCGTCGGAAGCAGGAGGGCGACACTTTACGGCCAGTCCGTCGCCAAGAAGCTCGGCGCGGAGCTTGCGCAGCGCGGCTTCTGCGTCGTGAGCGGGCTGGCGCGGGGGATCGACACGGCCGCCCACGAGGGAGCCCTCTCCGCAGGCGGCAGGACCGTCGCCGTCCTGGGCACGGGGATAGACATCATCTTCCCGCCCGAGAACCTGGGCCTTTACCGCAGGATCGCCCAGGAGGGGGCCGTGCTCACGGAGTCGCCCTTCGGCCGGCCCGCCGACAGGGACTCCTTCGAGAAGCGCAGCCGCATCATCTCGGGCATCTGCGAGGCGGTGGTCGTCGTGGAGTGCGAGCTGCGGGGCGGGGCGATGGCGACCGCGCGCTTCGCGGGGGAGCAGGGCCGGCTCGTCTTCGCCGTTCCGGGAAGGATCGACCAGTCGTCGAGTTCGGGATGCAACCAGCTCATAAGGGACGGGGCGACGCTCCTGACGAGGGTGGACGACCTTGTCCAGGAGCTGCAGTACCTCGGGGGGCTGCGCCCGTCCCCGATCCCCCCGGCCCCGGGCGCGCGTCCGGGCGACGGGGCGGGCGAGGCGCGCTAGCCTAGCCTAGCCCGGCGGCCATCCCATCTGGCGTTTCGCCAGGAGGTGGACGTGCAGGTGCGGGACGCTCTCGCAGGCGTCCGCGCCGTTGTTGACCACGAGGCGGAAGCCATTCGCGAGCTTGAGCTTCCTCGCCATCTCGCCGGCGACCAGCAGGAGGTGCCCGAGGTCGGTCTCCTCCGCGGCCGTGGCCTCGTCCAGGCGCCGGATAAGCCTCTTCGGGATGATGAGCAGGTGGACGGGGGCCTGCGGCTGGATGTCGTGGATGACGATGCAGCGCTCATCCTCGTGCTCTATCTTCGCGGGGATCTCCCGGTCGATGATGCGCTCAAAGAGTGTCTTGCTCATGAAGGGGACTCGGGCCGCCCCGCTAAGTAGCCCGTTTGGCCGGGACTCACAAGAACAAGAGAGTCAGGTCCGTGCCCGAGGGGGAGCGCGCCGCCGTCAGCTGGCGAAGAAAGGCGAGCAGCTCGTCGTATTCCCGCAGGCGCCGGGGGGTCTCGCGCCTCTCGGGGGGAAGGACCGCGGGGCGCAGGTTCGTCACGAGCAGCGTCGACTCCCTGTACGGGGCCAGCTGCTTCAGGCCCGCCATAATTTCCGCCCGGGCGAAGAGGGGGGTGCCCGAGTGCAGCGTCCGGGAGGCGTCCCAGTGGAAGAAGCCGTGGCGCGGCAGGTTCGAGTAGAGGCGCTCCAGGAGCCGCGCGGCCGCCGCGTTGAACGCCGCCGCGCTCGGCACGGGGATGGGGTTCGCTGCGGCATGCTCTTGCAGCTCGGCTAGGCTGAAGGTTATCGCCGACTTGATCTGGTGCGCGAGGTAGAGGTCCTGCCCGGTGACGTGGGCAAAGAGCGCGTTGATGAAGTGCAGGCGACGAAGCTCGTCGCGGTCCATCGTCATTTCTTGCTCTTACCAAGCGCGCTGATCTCGGTCATGAACTCGGAGACGTCGCGGAATTCCTTGTAAACGCTCGCATAGCGCACGTAGGCGACCTGGTCGACCGTGCGCAGGCGCTGCATCACGGCCTCGCCGATGGCCTGCGACGGGATCTCGTTCTCGAAGCGCGCCTCGATGGCGTCGATCACGTCCTCCACGAGCATGGTTATCTGCTCGATGTCGACCGGGCGCTTGTGGCAGGCGGCGCGCACGGCGTGCACCAGCTTCTCGCGGTCGAACTCCTCGCGCCGGCCGTCCCTCTTGATGACGACCATCCCGTCGAGCACCAGGGTCTCGGTGGTCGTGAACCTGTGCCCGCACTCCAGGCACTCCCGGCGGCGCCGGATCGTGTTCCCCTCCTTGCTTATGCGGGAGTCGATAACCTTGTCCTCAATCGAGGTGCATTTGGGGCAGCGCATGGTCGCGGGGGTTTGTTCAGTTGAGACCGAGGAAGTTCTCCAGGATCCGGATTCCCCCCTCGGTCGCGATGGATTCCGGGTGAAACTGCACGCCCCAGATCGGGAGCGTGCGGTGTCGAAGGCCCATGACCTCGCCCTCGGCGGTCTCGGCCGTGATCTCCAAGTCCGCGGGGAAGGACGAGCGCTCGACCAGGAGCGAATGGTACCTCGTGCCCTGGAAGCCTTGGGGCATGCCCTTGAAGATGTCGGAGTCGCGGTGCCGGATGGGCGAGGTCTTCCCGTGCATCAGCCTGCCGGCGCGCACAACCCTGCCGCCGAAGTACTGGCCTATGGCCTGGTGGCCGAGGCAGACTCCGAAGATCGGCTTTCTGCCGGCGAAGGCGCCTATGATGTCCAGCGTGACTCCCGCGTCGCTCGGCGTGCATGGCCCGGGCGACAAAAGCACGCGGTCCGGGTTCAGCGCCAGGGCCTCCTTGGCCGTTATCTCGTTGTTACGATAGATCCTCTGCTCCACGCCCAGCTTTCCATAGTACTGGACGAGGTTGTAAGTGAAGGAATCGAAGTTATCTATGACCAGCAGCACGGTCTTACAATTGACCCGCGATTGACAAGGGGGTCAAGGGTGCGGGTAGGGTCATTGGACGAATATGGCAAGTCACTTTCAATTGCTTGCTAAGGACGCCGCAACGGGCGCCCGTCGAGGGCGCCTGTCGACCCTGCACGGCGCCGTCGAGACGCCCGTATTCATGCCCGTCGGCACGCAGGGCACGGTCAAGGCCGTCACGCCGGAGCACCTGCGCGCGGTCGGCGCCCAGGTGATCCTCGGGAACACGTATCACCTCAACCTGCGGCCGGGAAGCGGGCTCATCCGCGAGATGGGCGGCCTTCACCGCTTCATGGGCTGGGACGGGCCCATCCTGACCGACAGCGGCGGCTTCCAGGTCTTCAGCCTCGCCAAGCTGCGCGACGTGCAGGCGGACGGCGTGGCATTCCAATCGCACCTCGACGGGGCGAGGCTATTCCTCGGGCCGAAGGAGGTGATGGCCATCCAGTCGGACCTGGGCTCCGACATCGCGATGGTGATCGACGAGTGCCCGCCGTGGCCCGTCGAGCGCGGCGCGTGCGCCCTGGCCTGCGAGCGCAGCCTGCGCTGGGCGCGCCGCTGCCGCGAGATAGCCGAGGAGAGCGGCTTCCTCGCCTCGGGCCACCACGTCTTCGCGATAGTCCAGGGCTCGACCTACGACGACCTGAGGAGGGAGGCCGCGGAGGCGCTCGCCGCGCTGGACTTTCCGGGCTACGCCATCGGCGGGGTGAGCGTCGGCGAGCCGGAAGAGGAAATGTTCAGGCAGGTCGGCGCAGTGGCGCCCTTCCTGCCCGCGGACAGGCCCAGGTACACCATGGGCCTCGGCACCCCGCCGCAGATTCTAAAGATGATCGCGCTGGGCGTCGACATGTTCGACTGCGTCCTTCCGACCCGCGTCGCCCGAAACGGCCTCGCCTTCACGCCCGACGGGACGATCAACCTGCGCAACGAGAGGTTCCGCTCCGACTCGAGGCCTATCGTCGAGGGCCAGGACAACTACACCTGCCGGAACTTCTCCCGGGCTTACATGCGCCATCTCTTCATCGCCGGCGAGATGCTGGGCGGCACGCTCCTGACCATCCACAACCTCCACTTCTTCCTCGACCTCATGAGCCAGGCGCGAGCCCACATCGAGGCCGGCGACTTCGGGCCCTGGCACAGGGCCTGGATAGGCCGCTACGAGCAGGGCGCCCGACTCCCCTTATGAAAACCCCGAAACTGCCGGCCATCTGCATCGTCATCGCTCTCGCGGCCATGGCCGCGGGCCTGAGGGCGCAGGTCCTCACGGCCACCCTCACACTGCACGCGGACGAGCCCGGCCCCGCCATCAACCGCAACATCTACGGCCAGTTCTCCGAGCACCTCGGCACCTGCATCTACGGCGGCATCTGGGTGGGGGAGGACTCGCCCATCCCCAACGTGAGGGGTATCCGCAGCGACGTGGTCGCGGCGCTGCGGGAGATCCGCGTCCCGGTGCTTCGGTGGCCGGGCGGGTGCTTCGCCGACGAGTACCACTGGCGCAACGGCATCGGGCCCCCCGCTGGCCGCCCCAAGATGATTAACACGAACTGGGGCGGGGTGGTGGAGGACAACAGCTTCGGCACCCACGAGTTCATGGATCTGTGCGAGCAGGTCGGATGCGAGCCCTACATCACGGGCAACCTGGGCAGCGGCTCGGTGCAGGAGATGATGGAATGGGTCGAGTACATGACCTCCGACGCGGATTCGCCCCTGGCGAACCTGAGGCGCAGGAACGGACGCGAGCAGCCCTGGAAGGTCAGGTACTTCGCGGTGGGCAACGAGGCCTGGGGCTGCGGCGGAGACATGACCCCCGAGTTCTACGCGGACAACTTCAGGCGCTCCAACGTGTTCCTCAAGAACTATCCGGGCAACTTACTCTACCGGGTGGCCTGCGGCCCGAACTCCGACGACTACGCCTGGACCGACAAGGTCATGGCGATCGCGGGCAAGAGGATGAACGGGCTCTCGCTTCACTACTACACGCTCAAGAACGGCTGGAACGACAAGGGCTCCGCCACCGAGTTCTCGCAGGCCGACTGGAAGGCCACGCTCGCGCAGGCGATGCGCATGGAGCCCATCATAAGGGGCCACGAGGCGATCATGGACCGCTACGACCCCGCAAGGAAGGTCGGCCTCCTGGTCGACGAGTGGGGCGTGTGGCACGACTCGACCCCCGGCACCAACCCAGGGTTCCTGCAGCAGCAGAACACCATGCGCGACGCCGTCGTGGCGGCCCTGACGCTGCACATATTCCAGGAGCACGCCGGACGGGTGGTCATGGGAAACATAGCCCAGATGGTGAACGTGCTCCAGGCGATGATCTTGACGGACGGCCCAAGGATGGTGCTCACGCCGACCTACCACGTCTTTGACATGCTCAAGGTGCACCAGGGGGCGGCGAGGCTCGCCGTCGACCTGGTCACCCCGCGCTACGTGGACGAGCCGGCGCCGGTCCCGCTCGTCAGCGCGTCGGCCTCCCGCGCCGGCGGCCGCATCCACCTGTCGCTCGTCAACACCGACCCGGACCGGCCGGTGCGCGTCGTGTGCGCGGTCACCGGCGCCCGCCTGGGCACGGTCGGCGGAACCGTGCTCACCGCACCGACCATGCAGGCGCACAACACCTTCGATGATCCGGGCGCCGTCAGGCCGTCGCCGTTCACGGACTTCTCGGCGGCGGGCGACGTGCTGACGGCGACGCTCCCTCCCAAGTCCGTCGCCGTCCTCGAGATCACCCCTAGGGGGTGAGCCCCCTTTCGGAAGGGCTTGGCGGCCATGCTTAAGCGCTCGCCATCCGGGCGCCATTAGGGCTCAAATCGGGGAAACATGCGAATTCTGGTCACAGGCGGGGCGGGCTTCCTAGGCTCGCACCTCTGCGAAAGGCTCCTGAAGGACGGCCACGAGGTCATCTGCCTCGACAACTTCTTCACGGGCGCGAAGCAGAACATCGCCTCATTCTCGTCGAACCCCAGGTTCGAGCTCGTGCGACACGACGTCACCGACCCGTTCAAGTTCGAGGTCGAGCAGATCTACAACCTGGCGTGCCCCGCCTCGCCCCCTCACTACCAGTACAACCCGATCAAGACGATCAAGACCTCGGTGATGGGCTCGATCAATTGCCTCGGGCTCGCGAAGAGGGTAAAAGCCAGGGTTCTGCAGGCCTCGACCTCGGAGGTGTACGGGGACCCGCAGGTCCACCCGCAGCCCGAGACCTACTGGGGCAACGTGAACCCCATCGGGCGGCGGTCGTGCTACGACGAGGGCAAGCGCTGCGCCGAGACGCTCTTCTTCGACTACCACAGGGAGAACAAGGTCGACATCCGCGTGGTGCGCATCTTCAACACTTACGGGCCGCGCATGCACGAGGCTGACGGCAGGGTCGTCTCCAACTTCATCGTCCAGGCGCTCAAGGGCGAGGACATCACGGTTTACGGGGACGGGTCGCAGACGCGCTCGTTCTGCTACGTCGAAGACCTGATCGAGGGCTTCGTGCGCTTCATGGCGCAGACCGAGATCCCCGGGCCCATCAACCTGGGAAACCCCGGGGAATTCACCATGAACGAGCTGGCCGAGCTGACACTGAAGCTCGTCGGCGGCCGCTCCAAGATCATCCACAAGAGGCTGCCCGCCGACGACCCGAGGCAGCGCAAGCCCGACATCACCCTCGCGAAGAAGCTGCTCAAGTGGGAGCCGGCGGTCCCCCTTGAGGAGGGCCTGAAGCGCACGATAGCCTACTTCAGGAAGCGTCTCTAGCGCCCCCGGGGACCCGCTCGGGCATTTGTCGTTTGCCAATGCCGGCCAACGGTCTAATGTCGTCGTCTTAATGCTGTCGTATTTGCTCAAACCCTTTGTCGGCCGGCACTACAAGAAGTTCCTGGCCCGGGCGCGTCCTATCGCTGCAAGGATCAACGAGTTGGACAATTCCTATTCAGTCCTGAGCGACGATGGGCTCCGTGCGAAAACGAACGAGTTCCGGGAGCGGGTGAAGGCCGGGGAGACGCTGGACCAGATCCTCCCGGAGGCGTTCGCGACGGTGAAGAACGCCGCGCGCCGGATGCTCGGGCGGACCATTGTCGTGTGCGAGCACGAGCTCACCTGGGACATGGTGCACTTTGACGTCCAGCTGATCGGCGGCATAGCCCTGCACGAGGGGCAGATCGCCGAGATGGCCACGGGCGAGGGCAAGACCCTCGTCGCCACGCTTCCCCTGTACCTGAACTCGCTCACGGGACGCAACACGCAGCTGGTCACGGTGAACGACTACCTCGCCCGCCGCGACTCCGAGTGGATGGGCCACCTCTACACCTTCCTCGGGGTGTCCGTCGGCTGCATCCAGCAGCAGATGGCCCCGGACCTGCGCCGCGACATGTACGGGTGCAACATCACGTACGGGACCGCGAGCGAGTTCGGGTTCGACTACCTGCGCGACAACGGCATGGCCACGCGCAAGGAGGACCAGGTCCAGCGCGACCACTGGTACTGCATCGTGGACGAGATCGACTCGATCCTCGTCGACGAGGCGCGCACGCCGCTCATCATCTCGGGGCCGGCCCCGATCGAGCGCGAACAGCCCTTCACGAGGCTCAGGCCCGGCGTTGACCGGCTGGTGAGCGACCAGATCCGCCTGTGCAACCGCCTGGTCGGCGAGGCGAAGGAGATCCTCGAGAGGCCCGGACTGTCGAACGACGACCGCGACACCGCGATGCGCAAGCTCCTGCAGGTGAAGATGGGCAACCCGAAGAACAAGCTGCTCCTTCGGCTGATGGAGAACCCGGAGTGGCGCAAGGTCCTGGACAAGCTCGAGACGGAGCTCAACTCGGACCTGAACAGGGACGAGCTCTACCACCTCAAGGAGAACCTGCTCTTCGTCATCGACGAGCGCCAGCACCAGGCGGACCTGACCGAGATCGGCCGCAAGCAGCTGCGCCCGGACAACCTCGACGCATTCGTGCTCCCGGACCTGGCCACCGAGTTCTCGGACCTTGACCGCGACTCGTCGATAACCCCGGAAAGGCGCGAGGAGATGAAGGTCGCCTCCCACGCCAACTACGCGACCATTTCCGAGGACATCCACGCGATTTCGCAGCTGCTGCGTGCATACTCGCTCTACGAGCACGACGTGGAGTACGTCGTGCAGGACGGCAAGGTGATGATCGTCGACGAGAACACGGGGCGCGTCATGCCGGGGCGGCGCTGGTCGGACGGGCTGCACCAGGCGGTCGAGGCCAAGGAGGGGGTCATGATCGAGCGCGAGACGCGCACCTACGCCACGATCACGATCCAGAACTACTTCCGCATGTACGAGAAGCTGGCCGGCATGACCGGAACCGCGGAGACCGAGGCGACCGAGTTCAACGACATCTACCGGCTGTCGGTCCAGGTGGTGCCGACCAACAAGCCGTGCATCCGCGTCGACAGGAACGACTCCATCTTCAAGGCGCGCCGCGACAAGTACAACGCGGTGCTGCGCGAGATCGAGGCCGCGAGCAAGAGGGGCCAGCCCGTTCTCGTCGGCACGACGAGCGTCGAGGCGTCGGAGGTCCTCTCGCGGATGCTCAAGCGTGCCGGAATCATCCACACGGTGCTCAACGCCAAGTTCCACCAGCAGGAGGCCGAGATCGTGAGCCGGGCGGGCCTGCGAAACGCGGTGACGATCGCTACCAACATGGCCGGCCGCGGAACGGACATTAAGCTCGGCGAGGGCGTGCGCGAGCTGGGCGGCCTCTACGTCATCGGGACCGAGCGGCACGAGTCCCGGCGCATCGACCGGCAGCTGCGCGGCCGCTGCTCGCGCCAGGGCGACCCGGGCCTGACGAAGTTCTTCCTATCGCTCGAGGACGACCTGATGCGGCTCTTCCTTCAGGGCAACCTCGCCTCGCGCCTCATGGAGGGCTCGATGCAGGAGGGCGAGGAGCTCGAGCATCCCTGGCTCAACCGCTCGATCGAGTCCGCGCAGAAGAAGGTCGAGCAGCAGAACTACGCCATCCGCAAGCGCCTCCTGCAGTACGACGACGTCCTCAACCAGCAGCGGGAGGTCGTCTACGGGATCCGCAACGCGGCGATTCACGCGGCCCGCTCGAAGGACATCATCTTCGAGCAGGTCGAGGAGGAGGCCGTCAGCCGGCTTTCAATAGCGGGGTTTGGCGAAAAGGGCGGCTCGAACGCGCCCGCCGTCGAGAGCCTCGTCGGTTGGACCAACACGCACTTCCCGATCGGCCTGAGGGTCGACGACCTCAAGGGCGACAACGTCGAGGAGCTCAAGGCCATGGTGCTTGAACGCATCAGGAAGGCCTACGCGATCAAGGAATCCGTCGAGGACCCGGATGCCCTGGGGGCCCTCGAGCGCTACGTGGTCATCAACGCGATCGACCACCACTGGCAGGAGCACCTGACCGAGATGGAGGAGCTGCGCCGCTACATCGGGCTTCGCCAGTACGGCCAGAAGGACCCCCTGGTGGAGTACAAGAGCGAGGCGTATGGATTCTTCGAGGAGCTGATGGCGAACGTGCGCCTTCAGATCTGCACGGGGCTTTTCCGCAGCGCCTCCAACCTCGCCGCCTTCGAGAACATGCTCTCGATCCTGGCCAAGAGCGCGCGCCTGCAGGGGCCGGAGTCGCCGCCCCCGGCGCTCAGGGCCCCCGCGGCCGCACCCGGCCCTGCCCCGGCCGCCGCGGCGCGCGCCGAGGAGGAGATCCAGCTGCCCAAGGTCACGGTCCGGCGCGACACCCCCAAGGTGGGCCGCAACGACCCCTGCCCGTGCGGCAGCGGAAAGAAATTCAAGCACTGCCACGGTGCCTGAGGGCCGACTGTTGAGCGCCGACCCGTACGAACCCGTCCCCACGTTCTGGGACCGGCACTCCGCCTGGGCCGCCCCGGTGATCGTGGGCGCCATGGCCGCCTTCCTTCAGGTCGCGGCCTTCCCGCCGCTGCATTCGCCGGAGGCGGCGTACGCCTGCCTGGCGCCGGGCCTCTTCTGGGCCTACCTGCGCCCGCGCCTGAAGGTCTATGCCTGGACGCTCTTCGCCGCCCAGGCCGTCGCCTGGACGATCAACCTGGGCTGGCTGCACCCGGTCACCTGGGTGGGCCTGTTCGTCGTCGGGCCGCTGGTCGGGGCCTGGACGGGCGTCTGGTACCTCGCGGCCTGGTGGGCGCTGCCGCGCATGCTGGGCCGGCAGACGCCGGTGCGCCTGCTCGCGATGCTCGGCCTCGCGGGCGCCTGGGTCGTCGACGAGTGGACCCGCACCTGGCTCCTGGGGGGCTTCCCGTGGATGCCGCTTGCCGCGACCCAGTGGGAGATGACGAGCATGCTCCAGATCGCGGCATACACGGGTGCCTCCGGCATCTCCTTTGTCATTGTCGCGGCCAACATCGGGGTCGCCGCCTTCGTGCACCGGCTCTTCCTCGAGGGCGAGGTCGGACTGCGAAGGCGGAGCCCCGAGCTCCTCCTCGGTCTCTTCCTCATCCTCGTGTGCCTGTCGGTCCACATCCAGGAGACGACCAACCGCAGCCGCTATTCCGAGCCCTTCGCAAGGGTGGCGTTCGTGCAGCCGTACATCCCCGCGCTCGTCAAGTGGGACCCGTCCAAGGAGACGCAGATCATGCAGACGCTCTGGACCACGACGCTCTCGGCGCGCGACCTGCATCCCGACCTGGTCCTCTGGCCCGAGTCGACGACCCCGTTCCCGCTCAACGCCGACCCGTCGATGAGGAGGTTCGTCGAGCAGCTTTCCGCGCGCCTGAAGGCCCCGATGCTCGTCGGCGCCGACTCCGTTGAGCAGGCAGGCCCCGGGCGCGTGAGCGCCTTCAACTCGGCCTTTGTCGTCGACCCGCAGGTCGGCGTCCAGGCCGCCCATTACTCGAAGCGCCGCCTGGTGCAGTTCGGCGAGTACATCCCGCTGCGGCCCATATTCGGATGGATCGGGAAGTTCGTGCCGCTCGGCGACGACTTCACGGCGGGGACCGACAGCTCTCCGCTGGTCGTCACACTGAACGGGGGCGCCGCCGCCTTGGGCGTCCTCATCTGCTACGAGGACCTCTTCCCGGCGCTTTCGCGGGAGGAGGTGCGCGAGGGCGCCGACGCGCTGGTCGTCGTCACGAACGACGCCTGGTACGGCGAGGGGGCCGCGGCCTACCAGCACGCGGCCCACTCCGTCCTGCGCGCGGTCGAGAATCGCCGCCCGGTGCTGCGTTGCGGCAACGGGGGATGGAGCGGGTGGATCGACGAGTTCGGCGCCATGCGCAAGGTCATGGTTAACGATTCCGGGAGCGTCTACTTCAGGGGCGTCCAGACAGCCGACGTAACCCGTGACCGCCGCTGGGTGGGGCGCTACAGCTACTACGTCGAGCACGGCGACTGGTTTGTCGCGGTCAGCGCGTGTCTGCTCCTCCTGGGGGCGGGCATCCTCGCCGTGGGCGGGGGCGCTGCGGCCTCGCGCAGGGGGGCGGCGCCATGGGCCGCAGGCTGATTGCGCTTGTCGGAGACCACGACGCGAAGGTCACGGCCCACCGGGCGATACCGGTCGCCCTGGGGCTCTGCCGCGACCGCCTGGGCGCCGGCCTTGAGTGGGAATGGGTCGCGACCCGGGCGATATCGGATGCGGCGGGCGACCTCGCCCGTTTCTCGGGCGTGTGGCTTGTCCCGGCCAGCCCCTATGAGAACACGGCCGGCGCGATCGACGCCGTCCGCTTCGCGCGCACCGCGGGCCGACCTTTCCTTGGCACCTGCGGCGGCTTCCAGCACGCGCTCATAGAGATTGCGCGCACCGCGGCCGGAATGCCGGATGCCGACCATGCCGAGACAAACCCTGCCGGACGCTCGTTGGTGGTCACGAAGCTGAGGTGCTCTCTGGTTGAGAAGACGGGCACGGTGCGATTCGAGGAGGGAAGCCTGCTCGCGAAAGCCTACGGGGGCTCGGTGGCGACCGAGGGATACCGGTGCAATTACGGGCTCAACCGCGAGCACCAGGCCTTGCTCGAGAAGGCCGGCCTCAGGTTCACCGCAAAGGATGACGCCGGCGAGATCAGGGGCGCCGAGCTTGCATCGCACCCGTTCTTCGCCGGGGTGCTGTTTCAGCCGGAACGCGCCGCGCTGAGGGGTGAAGTGCCCCCACTCGTGCTGGCCTTTGCGACGGCCGTCATGTCGGCGGGGTAGGGCCCCTGTCCCCCGGGACTTTGCGATATAGGTCCCGCGGCAGCCCGATTCATCGCGCGCTCGGTTTTCAAGGTGGGAGCATAATGGCGCTCAGAATATACCGTGGCTGGTTTCCGGTCACAAGTTGAGGTCACCCGAATCCCAATTGTCGTCTGCCTCTTAAGTGCGACCATAAACTCCATAAGGCAATGATCTATAGAAGATCGTATGAATGGCCGTGCCGCTAGAAGTGGCATGAGCAACGTTCGACTCGGATGACGTTGGGGAACCTCTTGCAGTTCTCGATCTGAATAGTAGCTTTTCGGTTGCACGTGCTCATTCCGTAATATGGCAACGCTCGCAAAAGAACTTGGGGAGATCCGGAATTCCTCCGCCTTGCTTCGAAGAGCTAACCGTCTGGGCTTCAACACCGTTGGCGATTTCATACGACTGGCTGTTGCGCGAGGATGCCGCCATTACGCGTCATTGTTTCCGCCCGCTGAACGCGATCCGGGATTTGAAGCGATCTTGAATGAGGAATTGGTGGCTTTGCTGCTTCTCGGTGAGAATGAATATGAACCGATCGCGATTAGGTGCGCCGCACAATTGACGAGTCGATGCGATGTCGAGAAATTGGCGCGGGTTGCCAGGCGCGAGAGGGTCGGAAGGGTATTGTCCTATATCGCAACGGCTGGCCATACCCACGACGTGGAGAACAGGAGCTATTGGGTGCGCTTGGAGATTCTGCTTGGGAAGCAGGAAGCGGTTGCCGATGGAGTGCTCCCGAATTGGAGCAGATTTGTGTCTCAAACTGGCGTCACGCGGAACGGAGGAGGGAATGTGCAGTGGCTGCATTGCCAGTAAATAATCCGCAGCACATCCTTAAGACCTTAGATTCATTCCTGGAGAAGGAGACCCGCATCGTCCTCTTCGGGAGGGCCGCCCTGGCACTGGGTTTTGGAGATGAGGGTCTAAGGTTCGGCGCGACCCAGGACGTGGATGCCATCCTTCCGTCCATCGAGATGTCGAGAATTAAGGCCGATTCACAATTTTGGGATGCGATTGACAAGACGAACAAACAACTGGAGCCCTCTGGTTTGTACGTGTCCCATCTGTTTACCGATCGGCAAGTGGCGCTTACCGCAGATTGGCTCGAGAAGGTCGTCAAGATTCCGTCTGAGCACTACAAGTTCCTGCGCCTTTATCGCCCATCTACTGCTGATCTAGTTTTGACGAAGATGATGCGAAACGATAAGGAGGATTTGAAAGACATCGCGTTCATTTTAGAGCAGGGCGCGATTAACGGCACTCCCCTGAAAGAGGCGTTCAATCGCGCACAGATGCTAGAGGTGCCTGATCTACAGGCGATCTTTGTTAAGATGCAGCCCATTGTGTTGAGTCTTTCCCGCGCGATTGAATTGAATCGTTCGAAAGGTGCCTCACCTAATTCGGCCTTTTATTCGATGGACCCAGATTGGTGGGAGAAACTTACGAATGAACCCTCCCAACAGAGAACTCCTGAAAAGGAACGAGATATTAGCCTTTGATGCTGCGACGTACTCGCGTTGACGCACAAGCTGAGCCTGCCTAGCTCCGAGTAATCTAGCGAAGTGCTTACCTTTACATCGCAAGGGTGGCGAATGCCGAACCGATCGTCGGAGCCGACGCCCCCGTCCATCACGCCTCCTGCGGCGCGGGAGCCGCGCCTCCGTTGGTGCGGATGACCTCAACGCTCGGCGGTCTTATGGACGTTCTTCTTGTTCCTGGCTTTCTAAACGGGCCATCCATCATGCGAAGGTTGGCGGGTTGTTTATCGCAGGCTGGCCATACGTGCCACCTGTCACCCCTCCGTCCGAACGACGGGCGTGGCGGACTCGAAAGATTGTCTGCGCATTTGGCGGCATTTGTTCGTGATGCCGTGCCTGCGACGCGGGACCTCGTCGTGGTTGGATTTAGTATGGGTGCATTAGTCGCTCGTCATTACCTCCAGAGTGGTGACGGCATTGGGAGAGCTAGGGCGTTTTTCTCTATTGCTGGACCGCACAGGGGAACCTACAGCGCCTATTTCTATCCCAGTCGTGGTGTTCGCGATATGCGCAAGGGAAGTGAATTCTTGAGAAAACTGGACCGGGGCGCTCGTTTCATAGAGGGATTGCCAACGACATCCTATTGGACCCCTTTCGATGGCATGGTTCGACCCCCATCGAGCGCCATTTTGCCTTTTGGTGACAATGTCTGCATTCCAGCTCTACTCCATTCTATGTTGCCGTTCGACGCGCGCCTGCACAGGGATTTGACCCGACGAATGGCCCTTTTGGCGCCGAACCAATCGTCAAATCAGACGCTTTCCTCGGTGACGCCTCTCGCGGGGAAGGCGGCGCCGCACCCGTAGGCACGCGTTGTCTAAACCCCCCGCAAAACACCCATGAAACCATTCATCGCCCTGGCTCTCGTCGCCCTCAGCGCGCCCATCACCCACGCCTTCGAAGGCGATGTGGCGCGGGTGGGAAACGTCGCCCCGGGGTTTCATGCAACCAGCACCGACGGGGCCGCCGTCTCACTCGAGGGCCTTAGGGGCAAGGTTGTCCTGTTGGATTTCTTCGCGACATGGTGCGGGCCCTGCATGGCCGAGATGCCGCTCGTGGAGCGCGACATCTGGCTCGCGCACAAATCCGACGGTCTTGTGGTCTTCGCCGTTGGCCGGGAGCACCAGAATCAGGAGTTGGCCGAGTTCAAGGCGTCGAAGGGGTTCACCTTCGCTATCGTTGCGGATCCCAAGCGGAAGATCTACGCGCAGTATGCCACCAAGTTTATTCCAAGATGCTACGTGGTCGGGAGGGACGGCACCATCAAGTTTGCGAGCGTCGGATTTGACGAGAAGGATTTCGGGGAGCTGAAGGCCGCCATAGCCGCGGAATTGAAGAGATGAGGCCGAGGCAATCCCCGCACCTCGCGCTTGGACCGGTCGCGGCGCCCGCGGTGCGCCAGCCGCGGCTTTGCCTGCTGGGGTCGTCCCGCCGGTAGGCGAGCGTGGCGAAGGTGACCGACATCCTTATCGCGGCGGCCCCGGGCGACCCGGTGGTGCCGCAGCAGTGTGTCCGCGCGATCCCGGGGCGCGGCTTGGAGGGCGACCGGTATTTCAACGGCATTGGGACCTTCTCCCCCCATCCCCAGAAGCCCGACTATGAGGTCACGCTGATACAGAGGGAGCATGTTGACTTGTTCGCCGCGACCTCGGGGATCGCCTTCACTGCACGGGATGCGCGCCGCAACCTTGTGACTGTTGGCGTAGACCTGAATGCGCTTGTGGGGCGCGACTTCCGGGTCGGCCCCGTCCTGATCCGCGGCATACGGCTCTGTGAGCCGTGCGATTACCTGGCCAAGAAGACGTCTCCCGAAATCCTTCATGGACTGCTGCATAAGGGCGGTTTGCGAGCCCAGATCCTATCCGAGGGTGAAATCCGGGTGGGTGATGCCCTCGTTGAGGTTCTACCGGGCGAGTCGGCTGATCCGGAGCGCGGCCCGCGTTGTAACCTTTCGGCATGAGCCGTGTTCTACAGGCAGCCGGCGTCCAATTCCCCATGCGCACTATCATTACCTTCCTCCTCTGGGTCATTCTGCTGGTGCTCTGCTGGCCGCTCGCCCTCCTTCTCCTCGTTGTCTGGCCGATACTCTGGCTGCTCTCGATCCCGTTTCGGGTGATGGCCATCGCTATGGAGGCGCTGCTGGCCCTGGTGCGCGGCATCCTGTTTCTGCCGGCTCGTCTTCTTGGCGGACGGCATCCATAAGGAGCGGCGGGGCAGCGGAGTCCGCCCGGTCGCATGACGCGGCGCTTTCCCCGTTCACGTCCATTGCGGCGCGGGAGTCGCGCCTTCGCTAGGGCAGATCATCCAATCGTCGGCCGAACCCCCAAGGAATCATGAAGGTCACCGAAACAGAGTTCTCCGTCTTCAGAGCCATCGTCAAAGGCATCGGCGTCTATGAGTTGGTTCTATGCATGAGCGATCTCCTTTACGTCTTGATCGCACGGGCCGACTTCAAGCTTGGCGGTCCGGTGGGCCACGAATGGCACTATCTGCCCTGGGCCGTTTTCCATCTCTGCGTGGCCTTCATCCTGATATTTGGCACGGACTTCTTCTGCCGGATCGCCTTTGCGCGCCCGGCACCGGCCGAAACCAATGCGGATGGCGCCTGACTGGCCAACAGGCCCGATGCCTGCCCGAGAAAACCCGCCTTGCGGACGGGGGCGATCCCTTAGAAGGTCATTCTAGCCTTCGGGAAACACCGCCCAAAGCACCATGCCCTCCAGCAACCCTCGCGAAGCAGGCGACGGCCCCAAATACTTTCCAATGACGACAGGGGGGGGAGCGCCCCTTCCGTTCTCGGAAGCCGTCCAGTTGGGCGACGTGCTCTACGTGTCCGGGCAGATCGGCAACCTTCCGGGCACCCTGACCCTCGCCCCGGGGGGGATCGTGCCGGAGTCCCGCCGGGCGCTCGAGAACGTGCGGGGGATACTGGAGCGCCACGGAGCCTCGCTCGAGTCGGTGGTCAAATGCACCATCTTCCTCGCGGACATCGCCGATTGGAAGGCCTTCAATGAAGTCTACCGGGAGTTCTTCCGCACGAACCTTCCCGCCCGAAGCGCGCTTGGCGCGAGCGGCCTGGCGCTTGGCGCCCGGGTCGAGCTCGAATGCATCGCCCACCTGCCTTCCAAGCGATGAAGGAAGAGCCAAACCGGCCTGCGGGCCCGGCGCCCGGGCCCGCCACCGGGGTAACCTCCGTTTTCAGGAGGCTTTTCCCCCAGCGCGCCGACAACGCGTCGTCCCGCGAAAACAGGCTCGCGCCATGGTTCTTCGCGCTGGTCGTCCTCCTGAAGGTGGGCATCGGCCTGGACGCCATTTTCAACGGCTCCGCCATGGCGAGGTTGGGTGACGGGATCCCCATGAGCACCTTCACGCCTGCGGGCACGCAGTCCGTGATTTCCCTCTTCGCGCTTTGGGGGGCGTCCCATCTCATGATATGCCTGGTGTGTCTGCTGGTGCTCGCCCGGTATCGCACCCTGATACCCCTCATGTTTGCGTTGCTGCTGCTGGAGCACTTGGCCAGAAGGTTGGTTCTTCATTTCCTGCCCATTGCGGCGGCGGGGCAGGGAGGTGAGAATGCCGGGATATCCCCCGTCCCGTACGGATTCCTTGCGCTGATCATCATAGGCTTGGTGCTGTCGCTGTGGAGCCGGGACAATCCCCGGGGCCAGGCAAGTCCCGGGAGTGGGGCAATCTGAGCGCGGGAGAGGAAATGAGATCCTACACGCCACCGGTTGGAGCGCCTGCGCTCGCCGCGCCCCCTTCCCGATGAAATACCATGTCGTCAGGCTGATGCCGCCGCGGGTGACCTTCATCGCCGACATGTCGCCCAGGGAGCGCGCGCTCATGGAGGAGCACTCGGTCTACTGGCGAAGGCTGGTAGCCGACGGGATGGTGGTGATCGTCGGGCCCGTCCTCGATGCGGCCGGTCCCTACGGGCTCTGCGTGCTGCGGCTCAAGGATGGCTTGGATCCCGGGCCGATCTGTGCTGGGGACCCCGTGGTCAAGGCGGGGATTGGCTTCAGGTTCGAGGTCGCCCCGATGGCCAGCGCGATCGTCCCGGAATCCCCATAACCCGTTTTAATCAAACGTTGTGCAACAGCAGATTGCCAGGTTTAGGCCAACCCGCCGCGGACATGAAGGCTAGGATTGTCGCGGATGGCATGAGGAGGCTTAGGGCCACCGGGGCCCATGGGGCGGCCAAGGCCCGCATCCAGGCCGAGGTGGGGTCCCGCCATGCGGCGGAGCTTCGTATAGCGTCCTGGTGGCGGCGCCTGTGGATACAGGCAAGGATGCGTGGCGAGGTCCGCCGGGAGCTTGAGAGGGAGTTTTCCCCGTCCGCCCTCTACGCCGCGCACGGGCGCAAGTGAAAGGCCTCAGGGGTCTTCGCGGCCCGCGCCCCGCGCGGCGCCGGCCCCCTCAGGCCTCGCCGACCGCGGCCGGCTCCCGCTGCTCGGGGGGCGTGGCCCAGACAACGATGGCCAGCCCGGCCACCACGATCGCGCTTGCGGCGTAGAAGACCACGGGCGGCGCCTCGCCGAACAGGAGGTAGCCCATGACCGCCGCGAAGATGAACTGGCTCACGTTCACGAGGCTCACGACCTGCCCCCGGATCCCACGGATCGCGGCGTTCAGAAGCGAGTGCCCGCACACGGTGGGCACGGCGGCGAGCGCGAGCACGAGCGAACATTCGCGAACGGACCCGAACTGGAACGATCCGACCCACGGGAGCGCGGCCACGAGGCAGAGGAGGGCGGCCTGCCCGTAGACCGGGATCATGTACAGCCACATCGAGGGGAAGTCCCGGTTGCGGCGGGCGAGGGCGACGTAGAGGGCGAAGAGGAGCATCGAGAGGACGCACATGGCGTTGCCGACCAGGCTGCCCCCGCCCGTGAGCGCGTCCTTGGCCGACAGCGTGACCAGGCCCAGGACGGCGACCAAGGTTCCGGCAACCTCCGCCCTGTTCACGCGCTCCTTGGCGATCCAGTGCAGGAAGAAGGGCAGGGCGACGGGGACAAGGTTGACGATCAGGGTCGACTGGGCCACGGGCGTCAGCCGGGCGCCGATTGTCCAGGCCATGAGGTGGGCCGCGATGACGACGGCGGGAAGGTGCGTGCGGCGCATGTGCGCCCAGGTGAAGGAGCCCCGGTGCCTGCGCAGCTCGAGCCAGAGCACGGGCGAGAGCATCACGATGGCGACCACGAGGCGCGCGGCCGTGAGGACGACGGGGTTCGTCGAGCTCAGCCTGATGAACACCGCCGAGGTCGAGCAAGCGAACACGCCCAGGATGAGCAGCAGGTACCTAAGGAGCATGGGCGCCGAGGCTGCCAGACACCGGGCGGCCATGGCAAACGCTCCTTGAAGACCCATTTGCCGGGTTGCCCAACCGGGCGCAGCGGGTCTACGGTGAACGCCCCAACACCCCGAATGAAAAAGCTCCTCTGCATCCTGGCCTGCGCGCTCGCCGCCTCCCGAGCAGGCGCGGGCAACTACCAGAACTTCGGCGTCGCCGTCTACATCACGGTGTCGACGGTGAACACCTTCTCGGACCCGGAGGTGCTACGCACCCAATGGGAGGCGATCAACAGCCAGGTCAGGGTGGACAAGGTCTACATCGAGGTGCAGCGCACCCGGGAGCTCGCCTCGGACCAGCTCCTGGAGCAGGTGAAGAAGTTCTTCACCGACCGCGGCGTCCAGGTCGCGGCCGGCACCGCGTACTATGACATGAGCGCGACCGGGCAATTCCAGTCGTTCTGCTACACGAACGGCGCGGACCGCGACTTCGTGAGGAATGTCGCGCAGCTCGCGGCGCGCCACTTCGACGAGTTCATCCTGGACGACTTCTTCTTCGTCACGACCAAGTTCGACTCCGACATCGCGGCGAAGGGGGCCCGGTCGTGGACCGACTTCCGGCTGGCGCTCATGGACGAGGCGGGCGCGCAGCTGGTCGTCAAGGCCGCGAAGGACGTGAACCCCCGGATCAAGGTGGTGATCAAATTCCCCAACTGGTACGAGCACTTCCAGGGGCTCGGGTTCGACCTGGACAAGGAGCCGGGGATCTTCGACGGGATCTACACGGGGACCGAGACCCGCGACCCCGTTACGACCGACCAGTTCCTGCAGCAGTACGAGAGCTACCAGATCATCCGTTACTTCGAGAACATCAAGCCGGGCGGCAACGGCGGGGGCTGGGTCGACACTTACAACGTGCGCTACGTCGAGCGGTACGCTGAGCAGCTCTGGGACACGATGTTCGCCAAGGCGCGCGAGATCACGCTCTTCAACTGGAACGACTTGCTGGAGGCGGCGAGCCCGGGCCGCAGGGAGAGCTGGCAGGGCCGCCCGACGAGCCTCAACTACGAGGCCGTGGCGGCGTCCTACCGCCCGGCCTCAGGGGGGCCCGCCGCGCCGTCCTGGGCCGCGATCGCCGGGGCGTCGCTTCGGCAGGCCGACCAGCTCGTCGGGAAGCTCGGCAACCCGGTCGGAATCGCCTGCTACAAGCCGTTCTAGTCGAGCGGCGAGGACTTCATCCACAACTACTTCGGGATGATCGGCATACCGATCGACCTTCATCCCCGGTTCCCGACGGAGGCCGGACTTGTCCTGCTCACCGAATCGGCGAAGTTCGACCCCATGATCGTGGAGCGGATCAAGGGGCAGCTTGAGCACGGAAAGAGCGTCGTCATCACATCGGGCCTGCTGCGGGCGCTCAAGGGCAGCGGGATCGAGGACATCTGCGAGGCCGAGGTGACCGACGGCAAGGTGCTGGCGACCGACTATTCGACGGGCTTCGGCTCGGGCGAGCACGCCGACGTGGGGGCCGGCGAGCAGAGGCAGCCCATACTCTTCGCGCAGGTGCGCTTCCTCACTAACGACGCCTGGGGCCTCGTGAGCGCAATCGAGAACGGCAACGGCTACCCCCTCATGCTGATGGACAGGTACGCCAAGGGGACGCTCTACGTCTGGACGGTGCCGGACAACTTCCGCAACCTCTACGCGCTGCCTGTCGACGTGACGACGAGGATCAGGGATGTCATCATGAGGGACTTCCCCGTTAGGATCGACGGCCCGAGCCAGGTCGCGCTCTTTGCCTACGACAACGGCACGTTCGTGGCCGAGTCATTCCTGCCCACGCAGAACGAGGTCAGGGTCACGGTGGACGGCGAGTACTCCAGGCTGCGCAACCTCGTGACCGGCGAGGTCATCGCCTCCTACGTGCCCGATGCCCCGAAGGCGGCGGGCCGCCGCCACGACTGGCCGGCGCCCCCGAAGAGGTCCCATTTCAGGGTGACGCTGCCGCCGCACAGCTACGCGGCGTTCGCCGCCGAGAAATAGCCCCGGCCTACCAGCCGGCGAGGAACGGGTCGTAGGGGTCGAGCAGGAACGGGCCGAAGGGGCCGATCAGCCCCTTGCCCCGGAACTCGCTCACGCCGACCCCCAGGGTGAACCTCCCGGAGGGGTCCGTCACGAAGACGTCGGCCGAGGTGCCGTAGAAGCTCGATCCGCGCCCGCCGCCGAAGGTGAGCGAGACGTCGCCGTGCACCTCGGGCCGCAGGGGGGCCGAGACAAGCAGGCCGTCCGGCGCGGGCCCCGCGCTCGGCGCATAGGTGAACGGCGCCATGGGGGCGGGGCCGTACGCGATCTGCCGCGCGGCCAGGGCGTCCAGGGAGGCGCGCTCCGCGTCGCTCAGCAGGTCGATGCCTGCGGCCGCCCGCTCCCGCGGCGTTCGCCGCGCCGTGAAGCCCGAGGCGAAGCCGGTCACGGCGCCCTCCCGGGCGATCGCGGCGTCCCGCTCGACGAGCGAATCAAGGGCCGCGGCCTGCGCAGCCGTTAGCTTGGCCAACCCGGCCAGGGTCCTCTCCCCGGGGGAGAGGGCCGCGCTGAAGCCGGCCATGGCGGCGGCGGCGGAAAAGGCGAGCAGCAGGGCGGCCAGCGCCGACACGCCGCGCGCGAGGATGCGATGGGATGCCATCTTGGGGGATAAGACGCCCGGCGCCAGACAAGGTTCCGGCCGCGATCAGCCCGCCTCGTATTCAAGGTAGGGCCCGAGCCACTTCTCGGCCTCGGCAATCGTCCAGGCCTTTCGCAGCGCGTAGTCCTCGATCTGGTCGCGCCCGAGCTTTCCGACGCCAAAGTACTTGGCATCGGGGTGCGCGAAGTACATTCCGCTTACGCTGCTCGCGGGCGCCATCGCGCAGCTCTCAGTCAGCGTGATGCCGGTCGAGGCCTCGGCGCCCAGGATGCGGAAGAGGACGCGCTTCTCGGTGTGGTCAGGGCATGCCGGGTAGCCGGGCGCCGGGCGGATCCCGCGGTACCTCTCGCGGATCAGGTCCGCGACCGAGAGGCCCTCGGCGGCGCCGAAGCCCCAGGCGTCGCGCGCCCTCTTGTGGAAAAGCTCCGCCATGGCCTCGGCCAGCCTGTCTCCCAGCGCCTGGCTCATGATGGCGCTGTAGTCGTCGCCGGCCGCCCTGAAGGAGGCGGCGAGCTTGTCGACGCCGTGGCCGGAGGTGACGGCGAAGCCGCCGACATAGTCCAGGCGGCCGCTTTCCCTGGGCGCCACAAAGTCGGAGAGGCAAAGGTTGGGCTGGCCGTCGGGCTTCTCCAGCTGCTGGCGCAGCATGCAGAGCGTGGCCAGGGTGGACGAGCGCCCCTCGTCGGCGTACACCTCGATGTCGTCGCCGCACGAGTTGCAGGGCCAGAAGCCGATCACGGCGTTCGCCGTGTAGAGACCCTCGCGCACAACCCTAGCCAGGAGCCTCTGGGCGTCGGCGTGCAGCTTGGTCGCCTCCTCCCCGACCACGGGGTCCGTGAGGATCTCGGGGAAGCGGCCATGGAGCTCCCATGCGCTGAAGAACGGGCCCCAGTCTATGTAGGGCACGACGTCGGACAGCGCGACGTCCCTGAACGTCCTGGCCCCCGTGAACCCGGGGCGCGGGATGTCCGCCGACGCCCAGTCGGTCCTCGGGCGGCGCTCCCGGGCGACGGCGAGGGGAAGGAGGGGCTTGCGGGCCCTTCGCGCCGCGAAGTCCTCGCGCTGCTTCGCTTGCTTGGCGGCGACGTCGGCCATGAACTCCGTCTTGGCCTGCGGCGAGAGGAGCCCGCCGACGACGTTGACGACCCTGGAGGCGTCGAGGACATGGACCACGCCCGGGGGGTACTCCGGGGCGATCCTGACCGCCGTGTGCGCTGCGCTCGTCGTGGCCCCGCCGATCAGCAGCGGCACATCGAGGCCGGTGCGCCTCATCTCCCGGGCGACGTGAACCATCTCGTCAAGCGAGGGGGTAATGAGGCCCGAGAGGCCGATCACGTCGGCCTTTGCCTCGGCCGCCGCGGCCAGTATCCTCTCGCAGGGCACGAGGACGCCCAGGTCCACGACCTCGTAGTTGTTGCAGGCGAGGACCACGCCAACGATGTTCTTTCCGATGTCGTGGACGTCGCCCTTCACCGTCGCGAGGACGATGCGGCCATGGCTGCGCGCGGTGCCCCCGGAGGCGACGAGCCTCCTCTTCTCCTCCTCCATGAAAGGCGTCAGGTAGGCCACGGCCCTCTTCATCACCCGCGCCGACTTGACCACCTGGGGAAGGAACATCTTTCCGGCGCCGAAGAGGTCGCCGACGACGCGCATGCCGTCCATGAGAGGCCCCTCGATGATGTTGAGCGGGCGCGGGTACCTGGCCGTGTCCTTGCGCGCCTCCTCGGCGTCCGCCTCGACGTAGGCGTCGATCCCCTTGACGAGGGCGTGGGAGAGGCGCTGCTCGACCGGGTCGCTTCGCCACGCGAGGTCTTCGCGGGCCTCCATCTTCGATCCGCCTCCCTGGAGGGCCTTGAGCTCATCGGCGAAGGCGACCAGCCGCTCCGTCGCGTCGGGGCGCCTGTCCAGCACGACGTCCTCGACCCTCTCCAGCAGGTCCTTCGGTATCTCCTCGTAGACCGCCAGCATGCCCGCGTTGACGATCGCCATGTCGAGGCCGGCCTCGATCGCGTGGAAGAGGAAGACCGCATGGATCGCCTCCCGCACGGGATTGTTGCCCCTGAAGGCGAACGAGACGTTCGAGACCCCGCCCGAGACCTTGGCGTGGGGCAGGGTGGCCTTGATGAGCCTGGTGGCCTCGAAGAAGTCGACCGCGTAGTGGTTGTGCTCCTCGATCCCCGTCGCGATCGTCAGGATGTTCGGGTCGAAGATGATGTCCTGGGCGGGGAACCCAGCCCCCGTAAGGAGGCCATAGGCGCGCGTGCAGATCTGCACCTTGGCGTCGCGGGTCGACGCCTGCCCCTTCTCGTCGAACGCCATGACGACGGCCGCCGCGCCGTACCGCCTCACGAGGCGGGCGCGCCGAAGGAACTCCTCCTCGCCGTCCTTGAGCGAGATCGAGTTGACGATGCTCTTTCCCTGGAGGCACTTGAGGCCGGCCTCGAGGACGCTCCACTTCGACGAGTCGACCATCACCGGCACGCGCGAAATCTCGGGCTCCGACGCGATCAGGTTCAGGAACCGCACCATCGTCGCCTCCCCGTCGATGAGCGCCTCGTCGACGTTGACGTCGATCACGTGGGCCCCGCTCTCGACCTGCTGGCGCGCGATCGCGACGCACGCGTCCCAGTCGCCCGCCTTGACGGCGCGCGCGAACTTCGGCGAGCCCGTTATGTTCGTGCGCTCGCCGATGATGATGAACTGCGAGGCGGCCGGCCTTGGCGCGTTGGACATCGTTGGACCGCCCGGCCTCAGGCGACGACCAGCCGCTCGAGCCCGCTCAGGCGCATCGACGGGTCCTGGGCCGGCGGCCTGCGGGCGGGGATCCCCCGCACGGCCGCGGCGATCGCGGCGATGTGCGCCGGGGTCGAGCCGCAGCAGCCGCCGACCATGTTGAGCCAGCCGTTGGATGCGAACTCGCCCAGGACCGCCGCCATGTCCGCCGGGCTCTCGTCATAGCCGCCGAAGGCATTCGGCAGCCCCGCGTTGGGGTAGCAGGTGACGTAGCACGACGCGATCGAGGCCAGCTCCTCGACGTAGGGCCTCATCTGGCGTCCGCCCAGGGCGCAGTTGATGCCGACGGAGAAGGGGTTCGCGTGCGCGATGCTCGCGTAGAAGGCGCCGATCGTCTGGCCGGAGAGGGTCCTTCCGGACGCGTCGGTGATGGTCACCGACGCCATCACGGGAAGGCGGGTGCCCGTCTCGTCGAAGAGGGTCTCCAGGGCGAACAGCGCCGCCTTGGCGTTGAGCGTGTCGAAGATCGTCTCCACGAGAATCGCGTCCACTCCCGCCGCGGCCAGGGCGCGCGCCTGCTCCAGGTATGCCGAGACGACCTGGTCCCATGTGACCGCCCGGAAGTCGGGCCTGTTCACGTCGGGCGACATCGAGAGGGTGCGGCTGAGCGGGCCCATCGCCCCGGCGACGAAGCGCGGGCGCCCGGGCTCGATGTCCTGGGCCTTCGCCGCGGCGCGGCGCGCCGCGGCCACCGCGGCCGCGTTCAGCTCCGCGACCAGGCCCTCCGTCCCGTAGTCGGACTGCGAGATCGAGGTCGAGTTGAACGTGTTCGCCTCCACGATGTCCGCACCGGCCGCGAAGTACTCGGCGTGGATGGCCTCGATGACGTCCGGGCGGCTGATGGACAGAAGGTCGTTGTTGCCCTTGAGGTCCTTGGGATGGCCCGCGAAGCGGCTGCCGCGGAAGTCGCGCTCGCCAAGGCAGCGGGCCTGGATCATCGTCCCCATGGCGCCGTCCAGGACGGCGATCCTTGAGTCGAACAGGCGCCTCAGGGCTGCGAATGAGCCGGATTCTCGTGGCGTGGCCATGGTAGTGGGGGGGGTGAATGATGAGTTTGTCGGACGCGCAAAAGACAGCGAATTCGGGCCCTTGTGGCAAGAACATATCAATAAATTCGAATTTATTGATATGATTGTTATTGCTCTCTTTCGCGGGTATCACAACCTCCGTCCACTGTTCTTTGCCGATTCCCCGGGGATTCAGGGAAGGCCGTTGGAACCGGCCACAGTTGCGCTGCGGTAACGCATCACAGACCCACCACCGCACCCCGTCAGGGGCGCGGGCAAAGCCAATCGGGGACCAACCCGGTGAAGGCGAGGGGCGAGGAAAAGCCGTCCGGCCCGAATGGGCCGGGGCAGGCGACACATGCGGAGTCCGAATACCTGGCCCATGGGGCGAACATCCGCCCGGCGCGGTTGCGCGCGCCGAAAGCGGCACCTTCATCGCATCAGTGAAGCATGCAATCCCATGAACAAGACATCCGCGCAGGCGCGCCCTGCACTTCGACTGCTGGCAGCCCTCGCGCCGGCCTGGCTTCCGCTGGCGCTGCCCGCGCAGGACGAGCAGGCCGGCCAGCTCGTGCCCGTGATCGTCGTCGCGACGCGGACCCCGGAGGACGCGACGACGCTGGGAAGCGCGGTCGACGTTGAGACCGCGGCCGACCTCGCCCGCGAGCAGGCGGCCACCCCGGCGGCCGCGCTTGGCGCCATCCCGGGCGTGACCGCGCTCGCCAACGGGGCCGCCGGATCCGACGTCTCGGTGTTCACGCGCGGATCGGATTCCGACCAGACGCTCTTCCTTGTCGACGGCATCCGCCTGAACGACGCGAACACCGACTACGCGGTGTTCCTCGGGGGCGCCCGCCTCGGCGCCACCGACTCGGTCGAGGTGGCTCGCGGGCCCCAGAGCACACTCTACGGGAGCGAGGCCGTCGGAGGCGTGGTCTCCATCCAGGCGCAGAAGGGGGCCGGCGAACCGACCGCCGACGTGTCGGTCGAGGCCGGCAGCTTCGGCTCGCTGTCGGGCGCCTTCGACACCCAGGGCCAGCGCGGCGACTGGTCGTGGTCCCTTTCGGCAGCAAGCTCGCGCACGCAGAACGGGCGCCCCAACAACGCCTTCGAGGGCTCGGATCTGGTCCTTCGTCTCGACAGGGACCTGTCGGGCGTTCTGGACGTCGGGGCCACCGTGAGGGGCTTCGGGGGCCGCTACGGCGATCCTGGCGACCTCTACACCAACGACCCCTACGCGCACGAGAACGAGGCCAACTGGCTGGCCACCGTGTTTGCCGACCTGAGGCCGGCCCCGGATTGGACGGCGCGCGTCACGGTGGGCGGGCAGGACCGGCGCTACGTCTCCTTTGACGAGTCGCCCGGGGTGTTCGTCGAAACGACCACCGTTCGCAACCAGAGGGGAATCCTGGACGCGCAGGCCACGCGGGACGGGCTCGGAGATAACAAGGTGACGGCCGGAATCACGGCCGAGTCCGAGTCGACCCGGGACGACGGCTACGGCGGAATCGACCAGCACCAGACCCTCTTCGCGGCTTTCGCCGAGGACCAGTGGCATCCCGCGCCCTGGGCATACCTGACCGGGGGCCTGCGCTACGACGACTTCGACACCTTCGGCTCGTCGGTCACCGGCCGGATGACGGCGGCGTGGCTTAGCCCCGGCAGGTCCCTGAAGCTTCGCGCAAGCTACGGCACGGGGTTCAACGCGCCGAGCTTCCTCGAGCTCTACGGCGTCGCGACGGGCTACGTGGGAAACCCGGCCCTTCGCCCGGAGCGCTCGGGCGGCGGCGACGCGGGGCTTGACTGGTACCTTCCCGCGAAGAAGGGGACCCTGAGCGCCACCTGGTTCCAGACGCGCACGCGCGATCTGATCGTGTACGACTTCGCCGTCACGCCGGGCACCACGCAGAACGTGGGCAGGGCCCTCGCGCAGGGCGTGGAGCTCGAGGCCAAGCTCGAGCTCGCGCCCGGGCTCAAGCTGCGCGCTGCATACACGTACCTGGAGGCCGACGACCTTACGGACGCGACGAGGCTCCTGCGCCGACCCCGAAACAGCGCGAGCGCGGACGTCTGGCGCGACTTCGGGCACGGCCTGAGCGCCGGCGCGGGGCTCCAGGCGGTCGCCGGCATGCAGGATGTCGACGCCTACAGCTTCCTGACGGTCAACGACCCGGGCTACGCCGTCGCCAGGGTCTACGGCGAATGGAAGGCGACGGCGCGCCTCTCCCTGAAGGCGCGGGTCGAGAACCTCCTGGACAGGAGGTACCAGCCGGTCAACGGGTACCCGGCGCTGGGCCGCGGCGTCTTCGGGTCGGCCGAGTGGAGGCTCTGACTTGGCGAGGGTTTGACCGCGGCGCCGCTCGAGTCTTGGCTTGGCCAATGAGACGCCCCCTCGGCCCGGCCCCGGCCCTGCTCCTTCTTTGCGCGACGCTCCAGGCCGCCCCCCCGCCGCCCTCTCCGGCGGCGGCCCGGGACACGGGGGACTACGTGCCGCCGGAGATCTCGGGCATGACGCACGCGCGCTCAAGCGAGCTGCGGGAGCTCGTCGAGCGGTTCGTCGCCGACCGCGACGAGCTCACCCGCTTCTACAGCGTACCGGGCTCCGAGCTGCAGCTGCGCCGCCTGCGCGAGTTCTACGCAGCGTGGCGCAGTCGCCTCGGGCAGATGCCCTACGAGAGCCTGGGCACGGAGGGCAGGATAGACTGGCTTCTGCTTGGCAGGCAGATTGACTACGAGCAGCGGCTGCTCGACCGGGAGGAGGCGCGCGGCAGGGAGATGTCTCCCCTGGTCCCGTTCGCCTCCGACATCGCCCGGCTGCAGGAGTCGCGAAGGCTCATGGAGCCGGTCGACCCGCAGGGCGCCGCGGCGGCGCTCGAGCGCATCATCGGGCAGGTGAGGTCGGCCAGGGACGGGCTGCAGGCCGGCCTAAAGGAGGAGGGCAAGAAGGAGTCCGGCGCGCCGGCGCCCATCCGGGTCTCGCCGGTCGTGGCCTACCGGGCCGTGGCCGCCATTGCGGAGCTGCGCGAGACGCTCGAGGACTGGTACAAGTTCTACAACGGGTACGACCCCTCGTTTGGCTGGTGGGTCCGGGAGGCCCACGACCGCCTTGACGCGGCGCTCGACGCGTACGTCGCCTTCGTCAGGGAGAAGGTCCTCGGCATCGAGGCCGGCAAGGACGAGCCGATCTTCGGCGATCCCATCGGGCGAGCGGGCCTGGAGGCGGAGCTGGCCCACGAGATGATAGCGTACTCTCCGGAGGAACTGATCGCGATCGCGAACCGCGAGTTCGCGTGGTGCGACAGCGAGCTCAAGAAAGCCTCCAGGGAGATGGGCTTCGGCGACGACTGGAAGGGCGCAATGGAGAAGGTGAAGGGGGACCACGTCGCCCCGGGCGGACAGCCCGGGCTCGTGCGGGACCTGGCGCTGGAGGCCGTCCGGTTCGTCCAGGAGAGGGACCTTGTCACGATCCCCCCGCTCGCCGCCGACTTCTGGCGGATCGAGATGATGAGCCCGGAGCGCCAGAAGGTCGCCCCGTTCTTCCTCGGGGGCCCCGACATCCTTGTCGCGTTCCCGACGGACACGATGGACTACGACGCGAAGATCCAGAGCCTGAAGGCCAACAACGTACACTTCGCGCGGGCGACGGTGTTCCACGAGCTGGTGCCCGGCCACCACATGCAGTACTACTATGCGGCGCGCTCGAACCCGCACCGGCAGCTCTTCACGACGCCGTTCTGGGTCGAGGGCTGGGCCGTCTGGTGGGAGTTCCAGTTCTGGGACCTCGGATTCCCGCGCTCCCCGCAGGACCGCATGGGCATGCTCTTCTGGCGGACGCACCGCTGCGCGCGCATCCTCTTCTCGCTCAACTTCCACTTGGGAAATTGGACCCCGCAGCAGTGCATCGACTTCCTTGTCGAGCGGGTGGGGCACGAGCGCGCGAGCGCGACCGCCGAGGTGCGCAGGTCGTTCAACGGGACATTCCCGCCCATGTACCAGGCGGGATACATGCTCGGGGCGCTGCAGCTGCGCTCGCTCCACGGCGAGCTCGTCAGGGCCGGGGGCATGACCAACCGGCAGTTCCACGACGCCATACTCGAGGGCGGCCCCATGCCGATCGAGATGGTTCGCGCGCGCCTGGAGGGGAAGGCGCCCCCGCGCGACTTCAGGCCCGCGTGGCGGTTCGCGGATTAGGCGGCTAGCGCGGCTTCCATGCGATCACGAGCGAGCCGGCGACGATCAGGGCCCCCCCGACGGCCTGATGCCAGGTCAGGCGCTCCCTGAGGAAGAGGCCCGCGAGGACGATCGCGAAGACGACGCTCAGCTTGTCGATCGGCGCGACCCGCGACGCCTCGCCCAGCTGGAGCGCCCGGAAGTAGCAGAGCCAGGAGAGCCCGGTCGCCAGGCCCGAGAGCGCCAGGAACAGGAGCGTCTTCCTGCCGGGCATGGATAGGCCGCCCGACGGCGACGCCGCGTACGCGATCGCCCAGGTGATCACCAGGATGACCGTCGTGCGGATGGCGGTCGCGAGGTTCGAGTCAACGTTCGCGACGCCGACCTTGGCCAGCACCGCGGTTATCCCCGCGAAAACCGCCGAGAGGAGCGCCCATGCAACCCAGTTCATTGGTTGATGCAAAAGGATTCGACCGCCGCTATGCAAGCAGTAGCAATTGGCCCTCGAAATGACATTCAAGCCGGGGTTCACCCTTCGGATGGCCGCGGCGGCGTTCGCGCTCGCCGCGGCGGCGGGGGTCCGCGGCGCGGGCCTCTCGGACAGCGTCGTCATCCTGGCGAACAGCTACGACCCGGACTCGCTCGCCATCGCGAGGCACTATGCGCAGGTCCGCTCGGTGCCGGCCGCCAACCTGATCGCGCTCAGGATGAGCACCGAGGAGACGATCACCTGGAGGGAGTTTGTCGCGACCATCTGGCAGCCCCTAGAGGACGAGCTCGTGCGCAGGGGCTGGATCGACGCCATAGGGATGAACCTCGTGGACGAGGTCGGCCGGCGCAAATACGCGATCTTCGGCCACAGGATCGCGGCCCTCGTCGTCTGCAGGGGCGTCCCGCTGAAGGTGGCCCACGACCCCGCGCTTTACGCCGACGTCATGCCGTACACGGCGCATCCCGAGTTCCGCACGAACCAGGGCGCCGTGGACTCGGAGCTGAGCCTGCTGGCCCAGACCGACTATCCGATAAACGCGAGCGTCCCCAACCCCCTTTTCCTGGACCCGAGGCCCAGCGCCGTCGAGCTGGCGAGGGTGGTCAAGGTCTCGAGGCTCGATGGCCCCACGGCCGCCGAGGCCAACGGCCTCGTGGACCTCGCCGTGGAGGCCGAGCGCACGGGGCTGCTCGGGCGCGCCTACGTGGACATTGCCGGGCCGCACGACAGGGCAAACCGGTGGCTCGGGTCGGTCGCGGAGGAGATCCGCGCCCTGGGCTTCGACACGACGGTCGGCCGGGGGCCCGGGACGTTTCCCGAGTCGTCCCGCATCGACGCCCCCGTGCTCTATTTCGGCTGGTACACGCAGGACCTCAACGGGCCGTTCACCCTGCCCGGATTGCGCTTCCCGCCGGGCGCGGTCGCCGTGCACATCCACAGCTACTCGGCGCAGACCCTGCGGTCCGCGACCGAGGGCTGGTGCGGGCCCCTCGTCTCCCGCGGCGTCACCGCGACGGTCGGCAACGTCTACGAGCCGTACCTCGAGGACCTCCACAGGCCGGACCTCATGCTGGACGCGCTCGTCCGGGGCGAGGACCTGGTCGACGCCGCCTATTACGCGCTGCCGGTCCTCAGCTGGCAGTCGATCGTCATCGGCGACCCTCTCTACAGGCCGTTCTCCGTCGGGCTGTCGGAGCAGCTTGGGCGGATCTCCGCGCTGCCGCCGGGCCTCGCGGGCTACGCCGTCATCAGGCGCATGAACCTCGACGACGCCCAGGGGCGCCCCGCCGACGCGATCGCGGAGGGCCGCGCCGGGTTGAAGAAGGTGCCCAGCCTGGCCCTTGCGCTCGCAGTGGCGCAGAGGCTCGCGGCGTCGGGCAACCGGGAGGCGGCGACCTGGATGGTGCGAGACGCCGTGGACTCCATGCCGGCCTCGGCCGAGACCTGGGAGGTGGAGCGCGAGGCCGCGGTGCTCCTGGCCGCGTGCGGAAGGACCGGCGAGGCGATCGGCGTCTACCGCAAGCTCTTCGAGTCCGACGGTCTGCCCGCGGGCGCGCTTTCCTCCTGGATGGCCGAGGCGCGCCAGGTCGCCCTTGCGTCCGGCGACACGGCCCAGGCCGCCGAGTGGGAGGAGGAGCTCACCCGAAACGCCCAGAGGCGCATCGGCGGCGCGCGCCAGCCGGACGGCGGCCCCTAGAGCGTTTCGACGATCTTGTCGGCGAGCCCGTAGGCCACCGCCTCCTTGGCATTCAGGTAGAAGTCGCGGTCGCTGTCCTTGGAGATCTTCTCGATCAGCTGCCCGGAGGCGTCGGCCAGGATCTGGTTCAACTCGGCGCGCAGCTTCTCCATCTCCTGGGCCTGGATGTTGATGTCCGTGGCGGGGCCTATGAAGCGCCCGGAGATCAGGGGCTGGTGGATGAGCACGCGCCCGTGCGGATAGATGAACCTGCGCCCCTTGGCCGCGGCGCATAGGAGGATCGACCCCATCGACGCCGCCATGCCGGTGACGATCACGGTGATGGGCGAGGTGATGAGCTTCATCGTGTCGTACACGGCCATGCCCGCGGTGATCGAGCCGCCCGGCGTGTTCATGAAGAAGGTGATCTCCTTGCCCGGGTCTCTGGACTCGAGGTACAGCAGCTTCTCGCTTATGTCCTTGGCCGTCTCGTCGGTTATGGGACCCCAGAGGAACAGCTTCCTCTGGCCGAGGAACCGCCGCTGGATCAGCAGGGACACGGAGGAGTCCTTCCTCGGGGCCAGGGTCTCCTCGGCCTCCTCTTCCTCCTCCTCCTCGTCGTCGAGGCGGGGAGCCGTTTCCTTCAGGCCGGGGTTAAGGTTATGGAAGTCCATGGAAGGGCACGTTGGGCAGTTTGGCCGCTTTGGCAAGCTACCGCGCCGGCTTGGCCTGCCAGACCAAGAGGAGCTCCGGGGACGCCTGCGAGCGCACGCCGTTGTCCGTCAGGATCTCGTCGGTCGCGGCGACCATCTCCTTGCGCGGGAAGATGAGCGTCTCGGCGCCCAGCCCGTCGAACTCGAAGGTCAAGAACTCCGTCTGGGCGTCCCGCAGGACCTCGACCAGCTGGCGCAGGTTCTCGATCTTCACGCCGTTCACCGACTCGACGACCCTGGGGTAGGGGCTGTCATAGCCCTTGGACAACTTGTGGGGGAAGAAAGGCGACGACACGACGACAAGCTCCTCGCTGGGGAAGGCCGGCTTGTCGACACGGCGCGCCACGAGCGGGCTGGCGTGGAACATGAGTCCGTGCAGGTGCGCGACGTTGTTCGAGAAGCCGGCGACGAATTGCGACGAGGCCTTGGAGAAAACAATGGGCCCGTAGACGAAGTAGGGGGGTATTCGCCCTCGAGATTGGGTATGAGGAGCGGCCGGTCCGTGGGCACCGGCACCTCGACCTGGATCGCCCTGTTGTCCCTGAAGACCGTGAGCGGCACCTTCTCGCCCTTGGCAATCCTCTGGATCAGGTACTGGAACTTGAGGCGCAGGCCCTCGCCCTGCCTGATCATCCCCTGGTCGTCGATGTCGACGTCGCCTATCTTGGTGATGACGTCCCACTTCCTGAGCGGGTAGTCGGCGGCGTCGCTGTCGACCTTGTGCACGACGATCCCGTGGACGGACTTGTCCAGCCTCAGGTACGAGCGAAGCGCCGGGTTCTCGAGGGTCTGCAGCTCGTCGAAGAACGTCGGCTTGCCCTCGTAGGCGCCCTTGGCGCCCCCTTTAGGAAGAGCTCGATCTCCTCGCACGGGATGATGTAGCCGATGTTCTCCGCGCCCCCAAGGTGGCTGAAGGCAAGCCCGATCATGCTGCTGCCGGCCACCGCCGGGCCGCCGCTGTCGCCGGGGTTGATGGCCGCGTCGATCTGGATGCGCAGGCCCGACACGGGGTAGGAGTAGTTGGTGAACTCGATCCGGGAGACGATGCCCTTCGTGATCGAAAGCGTCGTCCCGCCGGTCGGGTAGCCGTAGACCAGGACGGGGTCCTTCACGTCGGGCAGCGTGCTCGCCCTGTGCAGCGGCGGGTGGGAGTCGAAGAACGACTCGTCGTCGAGCTTGAGCACGGCGAGGTCGATGCCGGGCGCGACCACCTCGACCGTGGCCGAGATCTTGTCGCCGGCCTGGTTCGCCTGGACCTGAATCTGGCTCGCATACAGCACGACGTGCGCGTTCGTCAGGATGCGCTTTCCCTCGATGACGACCCCGCTGGCCGTGGCGTCGCTCGGGGCCTGCTTGGTCCACGGCCTGTAGGCGTCGGGGTAGCGCATGACGCTGAACACCTTGACGAGCGAGTTCTCAACGGACGGCCCTGCAGGCTCGGCGGCCGGCGTCGGGGACGCGGCCTGCGCGGGCGCGTCGTCCGCGCCGGGCGCGGGGATGGCGCAAAGAAGGAAGGCGCCGGACAGTGACGCAAGCCACCGCGGCATCCGCAGGGGGGTGTTGGGAGTCTTCACGCTTCCACGCGTGATGCCGGGATAACCCGGTCATGCCAACCCGTTTTTCTTACCCTGCGCCGGCGCGCCTAATAGGGGACCTTGTCGGTCTTCCCGGACCAGACGCCGAAGCTCGCCAGGGCCTCGTCCCTCAAAAGGCCTCGCATGGAGACCTGGCGCCGGTCGCGCGGCAGGGAAATCTCCCTGTAGATCAGCTCGTCGTCGAACCCCACGGCGGCGGCGTCGTCCCTCGTGGCCCCGAAGTACACGGTGGGGATCCGCGCCCAGTATACCGCCGACAGGCACATCGGGCACGGCTCGCAGCTGGCGTAGAGCGTGCAGTCGGGCAGCTGGAACGTCTTCAGGGCGCGGCAGGCGTCGCGGATCGCGACCACCTCGGCGTGCGCGGTGGGGTCGCAGGCGGACGTCACCTGGTTGTTGCCCCGCCCGACGACCCTGCCGTCGCGCACAATGACGCAGCCGAAGGGCCCGCCGCGGCCCGCGCGCACGCCCTCCTCGGAGAGGCGGATCGCGTCGCGCATGAATTGCTCGTGGTTCATGGAAACTGGAGCCGGGCGACCATCGCCCGGGAACAGGGGGCGCACGTTACTATGGAGGTGACACAACACAATGAGGAAGTTAACTCTGCGACCTCATCCCCGAAGAATGAAGACAATGACCACCATCGCCGGCCTGGAGATACGAGGGCCGGTGACCGCGCAGTTTCAGGAAATCCTCACCCCGCAGGCCTGCGAGTTCATCGCCGGGCTCTTCCGCGCGTTCGAGCCCAGGCGCCAGGAGCTGCTCGCGCGCCGGGTGCTGCGGCAGGCGGAGCTGGACAGCGGGGTCATGCCGGATTTCCTTCCGTCGACGCTCCCTGTGCGGGAGGGCTCCTGGAGGGTCGCCCCTGCGCCGGCGGACCTGCTCGACAGGCGCACCGAGATAACGGGCCCGGTCGACCGCAAGATGGTCATCAACGCGCTCAACTCCGGCGCCAAGGTCTTCATGGCCGACTTCGAGGACGCCTCGTCGCCGACATGGGAGAACCTCATCGACGGCCACATCAACCTTCGCGACGCCGTTCGCAGGACGATCACGTTCGAAAGCCCCGAGCGGAAGTCCTACAGGCTCAACGACAGGACGGCGGCGCTGCTCGTGCGGCCGCGCGGCTGGCACCTGCACGAGAAGCACGTCTGGCTTGGCGGCAAACCGGTCTCGGGGAGCCTGTTCGACTTCGGGCTCTACTTCTTCCACAACGCGCGCGAGCTGATCTCGCGCGGCTCCGGCCCGTATTTCTACCTGCCGAAGATGGAGGGCCACCTCGAGGCGCGCCTCTGGAACGACGTGTTCATCCAGGCGCAGGACGCCCTCGGGATAAGCAGGGGAACGATTCGGGCGACGGCCCTCATCGAGACGATCCTGGCGACGTTCGAGGCCGAGGAGATTCTCTACGAGATGCGCGAGCACGCCTCGGGGCTCAACTGCGGCCGCTGGGACTACATATTCAGCTGCATCAAGAAGCTCAACAGGAGGAGCGGGTACCTCTTCCCGGACCGAAGCCAGGTCACGATGACCGCGCCCTTCATGAGGGCCTACTGCCTGCATGTCATCAAGGTGTGCCACCGCCGGGGGGCCCACGCGATGGGGGGAATGGCGGCGCAGATCCCGATCAAGAACAACCCGGAGGCCAACGAGGCGGCGATCGCCAAGGTGCTGGCGGACAAGGAGCGCGAGGCCACGGACGGCCACGACGGCACCTGGGTTGCGCACCCCGGCCTCGTGCCGGTGGCGCTCAAGGCCTTCGACAAGCACATGCCGGGGCCGAACCAGGTCCAGCGCCAGCGCGCCGACGTCAACGTGACCGCGGCCGAGCTGCTCGCCGCGCCCGCGGGGACCATCACGGAGGCCGGGATACGCACGAATTTCAGCGTCGGCATCCAGTACCTCGAGGCGTGGTTCGGAGGCACGGGGTGCGTCCCGCTCTACAACCTGATGGAGGACGCCGCGACGGCGGAGATCTCCCGCGCGCAGCTCTGGCAGTGGATGCACCGGGGCGCCAAGCTTGACGACGGCAGGCCCATAACGTCCTCGCTCTATGAGATGCTGCTGGGCGAGGTGATCGAGCAGATAAAGACCGAGGTCGGCGAGGAGCGCTACGGCAACGGCCACTTCCGCACGGCCGCGCACCTCTTCGCGCAGATGGTCAGGAACCCCGTGATCGACGAATTCCTGACGCTTCCGGCCTACGAGCTGCTGGCGTAGGGGCCCGCGGATGCCTCTCTCCCTAGCCGCGATCAACGCATGCGACCGGGACGCCTTTGTCGCGGCCCTCGGGCACCTCTTCGAGCATTCCCCGTGGGTGGCGGCGCAGACCCACGCCCGGGGGCCCTTTGCGGACGTCGACGCCCTCCATGCGGCGCTCTGCGCCACGATGATGGGGGCAAACCGCGCCCGCCAGGTCGAGCTCGTGCGCGCGCACCCGGACCTTGCGGGAAGGCTCGCCAAGGCGGGCGAGCTGACCGACTCCTCGGCCCGGGAGCAGTCCGCGGCGGGGCTGGACCGCTTGGCGGGCGCCGAGGCCGCGGAGATGCAGCGCCTTAACGGCGCCTACCGGGACAGGTTCGGGTTCCCGTTTGTCATCTGCGCCAGGCTGAACGCCAAGGACGCGATCCTCGCGTCCATGCGCGCGAGGCTGGGCAACGGCCCCGAAGCGGAACTCTCGACTGCGCTCGTTGAAATCGCCAAGATCGCGAGGCTTCGGCTAGGCGAGGCGATCCAAAAGGAAGAATGACATGCCCGGAAAACTGAGCACACACGTCCTGGACCTGACGGCCGGCCGGCCGGCCGAGGGGATGCGCATCGAGCTGCGCAGGCTCGCCCCGAACCCGGCGCTGCTCAAGGCCGTCGTGACGAACACCGACGGGAGGGCCGACGCCCCGCTTTTCAGGCCGTCCGAGATGGCCGCCGGGACCTACCAGCTCGAGTTCCACGTCGGGGAGTACTTTGCGGCGAGGGGCGCGGCGCCCGCCAAGGTTCCCTTCCTGGACATTGTGCCGGTGCGCTTCGGCATCGCGGACCCATCGGCGCCCTACCATGTGCCGCTCCTGGTGACGCCCTGGGCGTACAGCACGTACAGGGGAAGCTGAACGCGGCGCATGCCCAGACTCACCCTTGCCAAGGCCACCGCGCGGCTTGCCCGCCGCATCGAGGGGCTTGCGCGCGTTTCCGACGAGCCGGGGGCGACCACGAGGACGTTTCTGTCGCCGGCGATGCGCAGGGCCAACGCGCTCGTCGGCGGCTGGATGCGGTCGGCCGGCATGTCCGTCACCGAGGACGGAGCCGGCAACCTGATAGGGAGGCTTGGGGCGCCCCGCCGGGGAGCCAGGACGCTCCTCATCGGCTCGCACCTTGACACGGTGCGCGACGCGGGGAGGTTCGACGGGGTCCTCGGGGTGCTGCTCCCGATAGCCGCCCTGGAAATCCTGAAGTCCCGCGGCGTCGGGCTGCCGTACGGGGTCGAGGTGCTGGGCTTCTCCGAGGAGGAGGGCGTGCGGTTCTCGAGCGCCTACCTGGGCAGCAAGGCCTACGCGGGCCTGCTCGGCCGCTCGGACCTGGCGCTGCGCGACCCCGACGGCGTTTCGGTCGCCGAGGCGATCTCGCGCGGTCTCGGCAGGCCGTTCAGGCGCGCGGGGCCGGCGCATCCGGCCGGCAACCTTCTTGGCTACCTCGAGGTGCACATCGAGCAGGGGCCCGTCCTTGAGTCAAGGGGGCTCGCCGCCGGCGTCGTGTCGGCCATCGCGGGCCAGACACGCGCGCGCGTGGTCTTCCGGGGCAGGGCCGGCCACGCGGGAACGACGCCCATGCGGATGAGAAGGGATGCGCTCGCGGGCGCCGCCCAATTTGCCCTCGTCGCCGAGGCGCTCGCCCGCAAGAGCCCGCCCCTTGTCGCCACGGTGGGCAGGATCTCGGCCTTCCCCGGCGCGGCGAACGTGATTGCCGCGCGGGCGGAGGTGTCGCTCGACGTCAGGCACCCGGACGACGGGGCGCGCCGGGCTGCGCTGGGGAGGCTGCGCGCCGCCGCCCGCGCTGTCGCGGCCTCGCGGGGCCTCGCGGCCTCCTTCGAGGTGACTCAGGACAACGCCGCCGTGGCGTGCTCCGGGGAGCTCACGGGCCTCCTGGCGCGAAGCGTGCGCTCGGTCCAGGGTTCCTGCCCGGCGCTCGCCAGCGGCGCTGGCCACGACGCCGTGGTCGTCTCGCGCCTTGCCCCGGTCGCGATGCTCTTCGTGCGCTGCAGGGGCGGCCTGAGCCACCATCCCGACGAGTTCGTGCACCGGCGCGACCTTGCCGCGGCCCTGCGCATCGTCGTGGATTTCCTCGGGCGTATGGCGGTCCGCAGCGAGCGATGAGCGAGCGCATCGACCTGCTGGTGCGAGGAGGCACCGTGATCACGCCCGCCGGGGCCGTCCGCGCGGACATCGCGGCCGCTGCCGGCAGGATAGTGAGGATCGCGGCCGGCATCGGGGACGAGGCCTCGGAGGTCATCGACGCCTCGGGGCTGCACGTGATCGCGGGCATCATCGACTCGCACGTTCATTTCAACGAGCCGGGGAGGACGGAGTGGGAGGGGATCGAGACCGGATCGGGCGCGCTCGCGGCGGGCGGGGGGACTGCCTTCTTCGACATGCCGCTCAACTCGCTCCCTCCGGTGACCGACCTGGCGAGCCTGCAGCTCAAGCGCGCGGCGGCCGAGCGGGCCTCGCGCACCGACTTCGGCCTTTGGGGGGGCCTCGTGCCCGGCAACGCGCACCAGCTTGAGCCCATGCGCGACGGAGGCGCCGTCGGGTTCAAGGCGTTCATGTGCAACAGCGGCGTCGACGAGTTCCCGTCGGCCGACGCCCGGACGCTGCGCGCGGGGATGACCCGCGCGGCGGCCCTGGGAATGATCGTCGCCGTGCACGCGGAGGACGAGGCGCTCGCACGGGTCAGGGCGGCCGAGCAGCGCTCGAAGGGCTCGGACGTGCGCACGTGGCTCAGGTCCCGCCCGGTGGAGCTCGAACTCCTGGCCATACGCACGGCGACGGACATAGCGGGCGAGACCGGGTGCGCCCTGCACATCGTGCACGTGAGCAGCCCCGAGGGCGTTGCGGCGGCCCTGGAGGCGCGCCGGCGTGGCGTGGACGTGTCGATCGAGACCTGCCCCCACTACCTGCTCCTCGGGGAGGAGGATGTCGTGCGCCTGGGAGCCCCGGCCAAGTGTTTCCCGCCGCTTCGCTCGGAGAGCCAGAGGCTCGGGCTCTGGCGCGAGCTTGAGTCCGGCTCCGTGGACACGGTCGGATCGGACCACTCGCCGGCGCCCCCGGCGATGAAGCGCTCAGAGGACTTCTTCGCGATCTGGGGCGGGGTCTCCGGCTGCCAGCACTGCTTCGAGCTCCTGATCACGGAGGCCCTCGCCCGGCGACCGGCCGAGGTCGCCCTGGCGCATCTCTCGGCCCTTCTCTCCGGCAACGTCGCCCGCAGGTTCAGGATCGACAAGTCGAAGGGCCGGCTGGCCGAGGGCCTCGACGCGGACCTGACGATCCTCGACCTGCGGGGCGAGCGCAGGGTTTCGAACGAGGAACTCCTGTACCGGCACCGCCAGGGCCCATACGACGGCCGCACCTCGCGCGCGAGAGTTGTGCGCACGGTCGTGCGCGGGCGCACGGCCTTCGCGCAGGGCCGGGTTGCACCCGGGCCCGCATGCGGTCACTTTATAAGGCCTTCCTAGGAGCAGAAATCCAAAGCAACCACACCCATGCCTGAACTATTCGGCCACACACGGGCGCGCGTCGCGGCCCGCCACGCGCTCATCACGCCCGACAACCACGTGAACAGCTCGCTGCCCGGGATCGCGGGGGCGACGGCGGTCGTGCTGGTGAGCCCGGCCATGGGCGCCCGCGTCGCGCAGACGCTCCTCACGTTCGAGACAGGCGGGTCCGCGCGGATCGACGCCGGCGAGTCCCAGACCTTCGGGTATGTGATGGACGGGGGGGCGACCGTGGCGGTGGGCGCCAAGTCGCGCCGGCTCAGGCCCGGCGGATACTTCTACTGCCCCGCCGGCTCGGGCTGGTCGCTCAAGTCGCCGAAGAAGGGGACCAGGGTCACGCTCTTCCAGAAGAAATACGCCCCGCTGCCCGGCGTCCGAGCGCCGCGGCCGCTGCTTGGCGACCAATCGCGGGTCAAGGGGACGCCGTTCCTCGGGGACCCGGCGGCGAACCTGCAGGTCCTCCTGCCGGACGAGCCGGCCTTCGACATGGCCGTGAACGTCTTCGCCTACCAGCCGGGAGGCCACCTTCCCTTCGTCGAGATCCACATCATGGAGCACGGCCTCGTCATGCTCTCCGGCGAGGGCGTCTACCGCCTCGAGGATTCGTGGTACCCGGTGCGCGCCGGGGACGCGGTCTGGATGGCGCCCTACTGCGCGCAGTGGTTCGTGGCGATGGGCAAGGCGCCCGCGCGCTACCTCTACTACAAGGACGTGAACCGCCAGCCCCTATGAGCGCATCACCGGAAGACCTTGCGATCACGGTGGACGCAGCCGGGCTGCAGCGCCGCATTGACGAGCTGGCCCTCATCTCCGAGGCCCCGGCGCCGGTCGTCACCCGCGTCCTCTTCTCGGAGGCGGACCAGCGCGGCCGCGAATACGTGCGCAAGGCGGCGCGCGACGCGGGCCTCGCGGTGCGCGAGGACGCGGTCGGCAACATATTCGCCCGGTGGGAGGGCGGCGAGCCAGGCCTTGCGGCCGTGGCCTCGGGCTCCCACACCGACGCCATCCCCAACGCGGGGAGATACGACGGGGTCGTTGGGGTCCTGGGGGCCTTCGAGGCCCTGGCCGCCCTGAAGCGCGCCGGCTTCAGGCCGAGGCGCTCGCTGGAGGTCGTCATGTTCACCGCGGAGGAGCCGACCCGCTTCGGCCTTGGCTGCGTGGGCAGCCGCCTGATGGCGGGGACCCTGTCGGTCGAGAAGGCGGCCGCGCTGCGCGACCGCGACGGGCGCACGCTCGACGAACTGCGAGCGGCGGCCGGGTGCGCGGGTCCCCTGGAATCCGTGCGGCTGCCCTCGGGCCACTACCACTCCTTCATCGAGCTGCACATCGAGCAGGGGCCCGTCCTCGAGGCCAGGGGGATCCCGATCGGGATCGTGGAGCGAATCGCGGGCCCGAGCAGCTACAGGGTGACCCTCCAAGGCGAGGGAGGCCACGCCGGCGCGGTGCTCATGCCCGCGAGGCACGACGCCCTCGCGGCCGGGGCCCAGGTGGCGCTCGCCGTCGAGAGGGCGGCCTGCACGAGCGCAAGCCCGGACACCGTGGGCACGGTAGGGGTGTTTCGGATCGAGCCGGGAGCCGTGAACAGCGTCCCCTTCAGGGCCTACCTCGAGATCGACCTTAGGGACACAAGGCTCGACACCCGCAAGAGGGCCTACGCCAGGATCCGCAGGGCGGCCGCCGCCGCGTGCAGACGCCGGGGCGTGCGCATGGACTTCGAGGAGATCAACGCGGACCCGCCCGCCGAGGGCGACCCGAAGACGATCGAGGCGGTGGAGCGGGCCTGCGCGCGCCTCGGCCTCGCTTCGCTGCGGATGGTGAGCCGCGCCTACCACGACTCGCTCTTCATGGCGCGGGTGTGCCCGACCACCATGGTCTTCATCCCCTGCCTCAACGGGTGGAGCCACCGGCCGGAGGAGTACGCGTCGCCCGGTCACGTCGCGTCGGGAGCCGAGGTCCTGGCCCACACCATGGCGAGCCTCGCCGCCTAAGGCCCATGGGATTTGAATTCAAGCTCAACGGCAGGACGGTGCGAGTCGACGACAGGCCCACGACGACCACGCTCCTGGACTTCCTGAGGTCGAGCGGCCTCACGGGCGGCAAGCAGGGATGCGCGGAGGGCGACTGCGGGGCGTGCACGGTGGCGATAGTCGACAGGGACGCCCGCGGGAAGCCGACCTACCGGGGGGTCAACAGCTGCATCGCCCTGCTTCCGATGTTCGCGGGCCGCGAGGTGGTCACGGTGGAGGGCCTGTGCGGGGAGGGCGGCCCGCTGCACCCCGTGCAGGAGGCCATGGTCGACCACTACGGGTCGCAGTGCGGCTACTGCACGCCCGGGTTCGTCATGTCGCTCTTCGAGGGATACTACCGCTCCGACTGCGCCGACACCCGCGAGATGAGCGACCAGCTCTGCGGCAACCTGTGCCGGTGCACGGGCTACCGGCCGATCCGAGACGCGGCGCTCTCCGCGCTGGGGCGCGGCGGCGCCGCGCCGGGCGATCCCTTCGGGGAAAGGCTCAAGGCGCCGCTGGAGCCCCCTCAGGCGCTTGACTACGGCTCGGGCGGCTGCCGCTTCGTGAGGCCGGTGACGCTCGGCGGGCTCTTCGCGGCCCTCGCCGCGGATCCCGCGGCGAGGCTCGTTGCCGGGGCGACGGAGATCGGCGTCGACGTGACGAAGAAGGCCGCGTCCTTCCCCTGCCTCGTCTCGGCCGAGGCGGTCCCGGAGCTGACGGCCATCACGGCGACCGACGCCGAGTGGAGGATCGGCGGGGCGGCCACCCTGACCGCGGTCGGCGAGGCGCTGGGAGCGGAATACCCGTCGCTCTCGAAGATGCTCGGCGTCTTCGCGGCGCGCCAGATCCGCAACCGCGCCACGCTGGGCGGCAACCTCGCGACGGCGTCGCCGATCGGCGACGCGGCGCCCGTCCTTTTGACCCTGGACGCCGAGCTCGTCCTGGCCTGCGCGGCGGGGCGAAGGAGGGTGCCCCTTTCGGAGTTCTTCACCGCCTACCGAAAGACCCTCCTCGCCCCGGGGGAGGTGATCCTCGAGATCGTGCTGCCGCGCTTCGGCGCGAGCGCGGGCCTCACGCGCCGCTCGGACTTCCTCAAGGTGTCCAAGCGCCGCGAGCTCGACATAAGCATCGTCGCCGCGGCCTTCTCCCTCGACACGGACGCGAAGGGCGTCGTTCGCAGGGCGAGGATCGCCTACGGGGGCGTCGCGCCGACCCCGGTGCGGGCCCGCGCCGCGGAGGCGGCCCTGGAGGGCCGGCGAATCGGGGAGGCCGCCGGCGAGGTCGCCCGGGTCCTGGCCGGGGAATTCAAGCCCATAGACGACCTGCGCGGCGGCGCCGAGTACCGCCGGGGCCTGATCGTGAGCCTCTGGGCGAAGTTCGCCGCAGGGGAGACTAGCGAGGCGCAGGACGGTGAGCGGCGCTTCGCAATGGGCCTTGCCGACCCGCCGGCCGACGACTCGCGGGCGCTTCGCCACGAGAGCGCGGTCGGGCACGTGACCGGGCAGGCGATGTACGCGGACGACACGGCTCAGCGCCGCCCGATGCTCGACGTCTGGCCCGTGTGCTCGCCCCACGCCCGCGCCCGGATAATCAGGCGCGACGCGGCCGCGGCCAGGGCCATGCCGGGCGTGGCGGCGGTCCTCCTGGCCGAGGACATCCCCGGGGACAACAACGTCGGCACGATGCACGACGAGGAGCTCTTCGCCTCGGCGTACGTCAAGTACCACGGGCAGGTCGTCGCCCTGGTGGTGGGCGCGTCGCCAGGCCAGTGCAGGGCCGCCGCCGCCAAGGTGGAGGTGGAATACGAGCCCATGGAGCCCATACTCGGGATCAAGGCCGCGATCGCGAAGGGCAGTTTCCACACGCCGCCGCACACGATCGCCAGGGGCGACGCCAAGGCCGCGGTCGCCAAGGCGCCCCACGTCCTCGAGGGCGAGTTCGAGTTTGGCGGCCAGGAGCACTTCTACCTGGAGACCCAGGCGGCCTGGGCCGAGCCTGTCGAGTCGGGCTCGGTCTTCGTCAGCTCCTCCACGCAGCACCCGACGGAGATCCAGACGATCGTGGCGGAGGTGATCGGCGAGCCGAGGAGCAAGGTCGTGGTGCAGTCGCCCAGGATGGGCGGGGGCTTCGGCGGCAAGGAGACCCAGGGAAACGCGTTCGCCGCCATGGTCGCCCTGGCCGCGCTGAAGACCGGAAGGCCCGTGCGCATCCAGCTCGACCGCGACATGGACATGATAATCACGGGCAAGCGCCACCCCTTCTACTCGAGGTTCCGGGTCGGCTACGACGGCAGGGGGATGCTCCTCGGCGCTGAGGTGGACCTCTACTCCGACGGGGGATGGTCCCTCGACCTCTCGCAGCCGGTCCTCGATCGGGCCCTCTTCCACATCGACAACGCCTACTACATCCCGGCCCTTCGGGTGACGGGCCTGATCGCCTCGACAAACGTCTCCTCGAACACCGCCTTCAGGGGCTTCGGCGGACCGCAGGGCATGCTCGTCATGGAGGAGATCGTCGACCGCGTCGCCCGTCGCCTTGGGCTGCCGCCCGAGGTCGTTCGGGGGCGCAACCTCTACCGGGGCGGGGGCAGGACGAACACGACCCACTTCCTGCAGCAGATCGGCGACAACCGCCTGCGCTCCATATGGGGCCGGGTCCAGAGGGAGGCGGGCTTCTCGGCGAGGAGGAGGGCCGTGGAGCGCTGGAACAGGGGCCACGCGCGGGTCAAGCGCGGGCTCGCCGTCACCCCGGTCAAGTTCGGCATATCCTTCACGCTCACCCGCTACAACCAGGCCGGCGCCCTGGTCCTGCTCTACAGCGACGGGACGGCGCAGGTGAACCACGGCGGCACCGAGATGGGCCAGGGCCTGCACACGAAGATCCTTGGCGTCGCCATGCGCGAGCTTGGCCTGCCCGCCGGGCGCATCCGGATGATGCCCACGGCCACGGACAAGGTGCCCAACACCTCGGCGACGGCCGCCTCGTCGGGCGCCGACCTGAACGGCGAGGCCGTCAAGAACGCGTGCGTGACCCTGCGCGGGCGGCTGGCCCCGGTCGCGGCCGATCTCCTGTCAAGGAAGGCGAAGAGGGCCGTCGCCGCGTCCGGGGTCGTCTTCGCTGACGGCGAGGCGCTGGCGCGCGGAACGAGGGCGCGGGTCGGCATGGCGGAGGTCTGCCGGGCCGCTCACGAAGGGAGGATCAGCCTCGAGGCGACCGGCTTCTACGCGACACCCGGGATCCACTGGGACTGGTCGACGTCGTCGGGGCACCCGTTCAAGTACTTCGCGTGCGGGGCGGCGGTCGCCGAGGTGGAGGTCGACGGATACAGCGGGATGCACCGGGTGATCCGCGTGGACGTCGTCCACGACGTCGGGAACTCGCTCAACCCGGGCGTGGACCGCGGCCAGATCGAGGGCGGCCTGGTCCAGGGCATCGGCTGGCTGACCCGCGAGGAGCTCCTCTGGGACAAGAAGGGCCGGCTGCTGACACACAGCGCCAGCACCTACCAGATCCCGGCGCTAAGCGACGCGCCTTTGGAGATGAACGTGACCCTCCTGCCCAGGGCCGGCCACGAGGCCGCCATCGACGGGAGCAAGGCATCGGGCGAGCCCCCCCTCATGCTGGCGTTCTCCGTTCGCGAGGCGATCCGCGACGCCGTGGCCGCGTTCGGCAGGGCAGGCGGGGAGGTTGCCCTCGCGTCGCCGGCCACCTGCGAGGCGATCTACGCTGCAATCAGGGCCCGCGGGGACTAGAGCATTTTAAATAAAACTGTAGCCTTTTTCTAGGAAGGCTGCAGACTTGGAGTCCATGAAGACCCTATCACTGGACCTGCGTGAGCGTATCGTGGCTGCGTACGACGCCGAGGTGTTCCGCGTCACGCTGTTTCAGGAACATTTCTTCATGATAAAGGCGGGGATAGTCATGTTCTTGAGAGTGCCGGGTTCGTGAT
>PLXS01000005.1 GCA_003151515.1 Opitutaceae bacterium | reverse complement strand
CGGGTTCGAGTCCCGTCCATCCCGCCATTTAGGGGCCGAATGCTCCTCTGGAGGGGCAAGCGCCGGATCGCCTTCTACGACGAACGCTCCAAATCCTGGGTAGGGAATGGCCGCCATCCTGACGGCAGCCGGTGGCGTCGGCAGGGTTTTCCTGACAATGAGTCCGCGAGGAGCTGGGCGTATAAGACCAGGCGCGAGGGTTTCAACTCCCGCATCCAGCTCATCAAGTCCGACGCCCGCGCCTCCCGCCGATTCCAGAACTACAGAGCCCTCATCCTCTTTCATCGCGGAAAACTCAGCCTCATGCCAGATCCTGCAGCCGGCTCAACCCACGCGATCTCTTGAAGAACACGTAATTGGCTGTCAAATACGTCATCGACCTCAGAAGCCTGTATCGAAAGGAATGCGAGTTCAAATCTCGCCTGGGGCACCATTTGTCAGCGTCGCCTCAAAGATGACATATCCTGTTGAGACGGCATCTGCCGAAGGTCTCTACTTGAAGCTTACTCGCGCATCCGGCTTTAGATCCATCGGATTGTCGCACGAAAGCTTCCAGTCCGCAGCCTCAATAACTTGCTCCGACTTGAGCCCAAGTACTGAATAAGCGCAAGCCGCACCCAGGGCGGCACCGGTAATCATGTCGAAGAAGTAATGGTAGTGCAGGTACACCGCGCCGAACATGAGCCCCGCGGCGGGCGCGCTGAACCACAGCGCGACTCGCGGATACCGGTACCTGGTCCAGATGAGCGTGAAGATGCACACCCCCGCATGCAGGCTCGGCCAAGCGTCTACACCCAGGCAGCAGCTGACCAGCCAGTCGTTCAGGGAGGCTGACACATCCGAATAGATGATCGGGGAAAGGGCCCCCTGGTGGCCGAAGAGAGGGCCGCTTGCGGGAAAGAGCAGGTAACCCGAATACCCCATCGCATAGAGCCTGAGGAGGCCCATCTGGAGGCGCCCCGTCCAGCGTGACAGGACGAACGCCTCGGCCAGGAAAAGATAGAGGAAGAAGACGAGGAAGCTCGAATACCCCATGACCGCGAGCGTGCTGATCCAGGTGGAGTTCAGGTTCTGAAACAGCGCCGCCGGGTCGCGCCCGAACAGGGTCTGGTCGATGGCATTGAGAATGCGGTCTGCCCTCCAGCCGGGCGATGCGTTCATCATGCAGCCGATGAGCGCGTAGCAGAGGTTGATGACCGAGAAGTTGACGATCAGGGCGGCCCGGATGCGTCCCGTGTCGGGCTGGAGGAGGAGCCATCGAATCCCGACCACGTACAGCGCTAGGCAGACAATCCAGACCACGAAGCAGGCGCCCAGGTATTGGGGCTCCATAACGACCCGGATGAGGGATGCCACCAGCAGCGGAATCGCGAACCAGCCGGAGGCCCTGCGCAGGTCGGAGGATATGGCTTCGTGCGAGGCCGCAACCAACTGCCCCGACGCCGCCCTTTCAAGGCTCGATTGCGGTCGTCCGGGAGTCTGCATTGTTCGCGGTTTCAGACCGCCGTCCATCATGGCAGTTCCTTTGATACGCCAGTGCGTTCTAGCTAGCCACTACTTCTCGCAGCTTTTCGTGAAGCCGTCCGATTCGCTCATCGTAGTGCTCGTGGTTGCCGGCCACGTGCAGCACCGGAACGCTAGGAAATGCCTGCCGTACCCACATGACGCCCTTGATGTCACGGTCGATGTCGCCGGCGAGTACAACCACGTCAGCGGTGACGTCGGGTAGGTTCGCTGCTCCGATCTCCCGGTGCAGGTCACTGAGAACGCGGATAGGCATTTCCAAAGTCTGGCTGAGTGGTGGGTTACGACCTGTCAGGTTGTGGAGCGTTGTTCCAGCGAGGCGAGCACGACGGATGCGACGTAGACCTTGCCCCAGCTCTTTCCTGTGGTTTCGCGGAGAAGTCCCTTAGCTTCCAACTCGCGAACCAGGCGGGTCGCGGTGGGGGTCGCGACTCCCATCACCTTCGCGGCGGTGGCAATCGTGATGTAGGGATTGGTCAGCAACTGATCGACCAGCGCTTTCGCTCCCTTCGTTTCGCGCAGGAGCGATTCGCGCATGTCCAGTAATTGCCGGGCGCGCCTTGCGGCGTCCTTCGCCGTCGTCTCGACGCCCGCGAGAAAATACCTTATCCACGGAATCCACTCCCCGTGCGTCCGGACGCGCTGCAGCAGGTCGTAGTAGTCGGATTTGTGCCGTTCGACGAAGTCCGATAAGTAGAGCAGCGGCTGCGACAATCGGCCGCGCTCAATGAGAAAAAGGGTGATCAGCAGCCGGCCCAGACGGCCGTTGCCGTCAAGGAAAGGATGAATGGCCTCGAACTGCTCGTGCAGGATGGCGCATTGGACCAACTCGGGCACGGTGTCCCGGACGTGGAGGTACCGCTCCCAGTTGGACAGCAATTCGGTCATTTCGTCGACCGGTGGCGGCACGTATGGCGCGTTTGTCAGGTTGCTGCCCGCGGGGCCAATCCAGTTCTGCGAACGGCGAAACTCCCCCGGCGTGGCGTGCTCGCCCCGCGCCCCAGCGAGGAGCCTGCCATGCAATTCGCGCATGAGCCGCAACGACAGCGGCAGCTCATTCAGGCGTGTGACGCCGTATTCCAGTGCGGTGACGTAGTTGTGCACCTCGTGTAGATCGTCGGTTTTCGGGGATTTCGCTGCTGGGGTGGGCTTCGCTTCATCCAGCAACAATTCGGAAAGGCTGCTCTGAGTGCCTTCGATTTGGGAGGAAAGCACCGCCTCGCGGCGGACCAGTGGGCCGATCAAAAGGTGCGGATTAGGCAGAACTCGGCCAAGGCCAGAGAGCTCGCTCAAAGCGGTATCGGCGCGTGAAAGGTTGAGCACGAGATCCTGATCAAACGTCAACAGCGGGGGCAATGGGGCAGGGATAAAAGCATGATAACCCGTGGGGTGCAGGATCACCCGCCCGGCCGTCTCACTCTTAAAGTCTTCTGGCTTCATTGTTAGAAGTAGATGCTTCGCATGCCGATTTCAGTCATATTTATCACTGGTTTTAACATTTTTGCGACAATATTTAAAATTGATGTGAGGCTTTTAACGCTGCCGTTCAAAGCCCAAGATGGCTTTTAACGGCCGCCATTGGCATTCCCTGTATTCCACCCTGTGATCCATACGGCGAAGGCTGCAATAGGACTTCATCGAGCAAATTGTTTACTGGGTATGCACTTTACTTAACCGACCACACTAGGGGTTGTGGCTGCGGATTTCGTCGAACGGGGTCCAAGAGCACCGCAAGTGCTTGTTGAACGATGCGATAAAATGGTTTCTCCGCGATGGCGCAAACCACCACAGATTGCGGTCGGTTGAGTAAAGTGCGTACCCAGTAATTGTCTTAGGCCGAAAAAGAGCCACTGAAGAGCCACCAAATCGGTGTCTTAACGGATGCTCTTGGGAAGCGTTGCGGAAAACTTCGGCGCCCGGGCAGCGGCCGGACGCCGCCGCGCCAACGAGTTTGCCTGCCCGGCGGGCGCTCGCGTTAGCTGCTCCCGCCGCAGCCCCGCCCCTGCGAGACGCAGCGACGCACCCGGAAAACCTTTCGCCGTTATGAAACCCAAGACACCTGACCAATACCTCGCCAGCCTCCCCGCCGATCGCCGCGCCGCGATGCTCGCGCTCCACGCCGCGATTCGCAAGGCCGTGCCCAAACTCACCCTAGAAATCATGATGGGGATGGGTTCGCCCGTCATCGGTTACGGCAAGTATCACTACAAGTCTTCCAGCGGCCGCGAGGGCGACTGGTTCTTGATCGGACTCTCCGCGGGAAAGAACTACTACAGCCTCCACATCTGCGCCGCCGACAAGGGCGGTTACCTCGTCGAACAGAGTGCCGCCAAGCTCGGCAAGGTGAAGACCGGCCGCAGTTGCATCAACTTCAAGAAACTCGAGGACCTGAAGCTCGACGTCGCGATGTCGCTCGTGAAACAGGCCGTGAAGTCCGGCGGCCTCAACGCAGAGGGGTAGCCCCCGAGCAGCTTTTCAGCGAGACCAGAAGGTCCGCGGTCAGGAATTCGGGCGGCAGGCATGTGAGCTGGCTTCGCGAAGGCGATTCCTTCGAACGCAGTCTGTGAAACAGTAGGTCACGGCATCGGGCCGCCGATTCGAGTCCCGTCGATCCCGCCATTTTCATGCTTTTCAGTGGATTGGCGGCCATGAGCGAGGGCGAAGGGCGCCGCAACGGCCGCACTTAGCTCATCCTCGATAAGATCTCGTACGAACGAAGCCGAGCTCCATGGTCGTAGATTGCGGATGCCGCGATCAATTCGTCTGCGCCGGTTTCCGCGACAAAGGCATCCAGGCCCTTCCGGACCCCGGCTTCGGAGCCCACGAAAGAGCGGGCTAGCCTGTTCGATGTCCATGTGCGCTCGTCGGGCGACCAGAAGGCATCGATATCGTCGATCGGCGGGGGCAGTTGACCACGGGCGCCCCTATAGACGTTTGTCACCGCCTGCTGCGCCGACGTGAACAGGCGACGGGCTTTGGCGTCGGTATCCGCCGCGAACACGTTGACTCCGGCCATTGCGTACGGCTCCGCTAGGCTCACCGAGGGCCGAAAATGATCGCGGTAGACCTTGAAGGCGGGAAGGAGGGCCTCGGGTGCGAAATGGGACGCGAAGGCGAACGGAAGGCCCATTGCGGCGGCCAGCTCCGCTCCGAACAGACTGGAACCAAGGATCCACAGGGGAACTCGGGAATTTGAACCCGGCACGGCGCGGATCGAAGGTCTCGGGAGCGGCGGACCGAGCAGCGCCTGCAGTTCGATGACATCTTGGGGAAACGAATCAGCGCTGCTGGCGTCGCGGCGCAGTGCCCGACTGGCGACTGGATCAGTACCGGGCGCTCGGCCCAATCCGAGGTCGATTCGACCGGGGAAGAGCGCCTCGAGCGTGCCGAACTGTTCGGCGATGACCAATGGCGAGTGGTTTGGCAGCATGATCCCTCCCGCTCCGACGCGAATGCTCTGCGTGCCGCCGGCTACGTGGGCGATCACGACAGCGGTCGCCGCGCTGGCGATGCCCGCCATGTTGTGATGCTCTGCGAGCCAAAAGCGGCGGTAACCCCACTTTTCAGCATGGCGCGCAAGATCCAGGGAATTGCGAAGGGCGACAGCGGGTGTCGATCCCTCCACAATCGGCGCGAGGTCAAGGACGGAGAGCGGAGGCGGCATGCGACAGAATACGCGGCGCAGTTGACAACACAAGAGGGCAAGAACGCCGTACGCCGCGCGGCCCACGCACGGGCATCAGATGGAGCGAAAGCGGGCACTCCTTGGCCGGCCGGTGCTTCGGGGGGAAAGCATCGTGGGGGACCCTGCTGCAATGAGGAGCCGCAAACCGGCGACTATTGCGCGGCGAGATTCGGGTTCGAGTCCCGTCCATCCCGCCATCTCCAAGTTGGGCGACGCTATTCCGCCCGGAGCGCCTCCACCGGATTCACATGCGTGGCACGGATCGCCGGAACCCAGCTGGCGACAAGTGTCGCGATAACGAGCATCGCCGCGAGACCAAGCATCACGACAAGATCCTGGCCGTAAACCCCCTGAATGGCGGCGCTTAGGGCCCTGGTCAGCCCGAAGGCCAAAACGAGGCCAATCGCGGTGCCGATGACGGCCAGTCTCACGCCGTCGCGCAGGACAAGCCAGAGCACGTCCCCTGTGCCCGCGCCGAGCGCCATTCGCACGCCGATCTCCTGGGTTCTCTGGACAGCGAGATTTGCAATCACCCCGTAGATCCCAACGAGCGCGAGAAGGAGGCCGAAGCCTGCCGCGATCATGAGCAGGTGCTCGATGAGAAAGAAGTTGGCCGAGAATTTCTCCATCATCGAATCGGCGGTTCCCAGCTGGTAGACGGCAAGGTCGGGGTCGAAGCGCGCAACCACGCGGCGGGCCGCCTCGGGCAGGCCGGCCGTCGAACCCCTGGCATGGACGGTGAACGAGAGCCAATGGTCGGTGTCCTGCGCGAATGGCCGGTAGACCTGGTAGGGACTGGCCGCGACGCCGCCGAGGGTCGGTATGTCATTTACGATGCCGACGATCTGCTTCCAATCCGGGTCCTTCGGGTTCGTGCCGCCTATCCGGTGGCCGATCGCGTCGCCCGCGGGCCAGAACTTGGCGGCCATTGCGGCATTGATGATCGCCACATGCGCCGAGTCGGCCCGGTCTGCCTCCGAGAAATCCCTGCCTTCAAGCAGATGCATGCCGATGGTCGTGAAGTAGCGCGGGGTCACCCGCTCGGAGTAGGCAAGGGGCTCCTGGCCCTGAGGCGGCAGGGGCTGGCCCTCCAGGACGAATCTTCCCTGGTGCGAGAAGCTTCCGTAGAAGGGCAGTTGTCCTGAAACAGCCACCTTGTCCACGCCGGGAAGCTCGGAAAGGGCAGAACGGAGCCGGTTCACGCCTGCTATCGTCTGCTCCTCGTTGGCATAGGTGCTCCAGGGAAGCACGAAACTGCCGTTGACAAGGTTCACGGGCTGCCATCCGGGGTCGGCGCGCCCGATGCGCTGGATTCCGCGCACGAAGAAGGCGGCCCCGGCAAGCGATGCCAGCGCGAACGCCAGCTCGGCGATCACGAGAACGTTGCGCAGGCGGTGCTTGGAGCGGCTGCCTGTGGCGCCGCGGCCGCCCTGCTTCACGGCGGCGTTCACATCCGTTCCCGCGGCTATGATCCCGGGCGCAATTCCGAAGGCGACGCCGGTCGCCACGGCGGCTATGAACGTGAAGGCCAGCACCCGGTGGTCCATGGGAAGCTCCAGCCCCGAGTCTTCGGCGTTTATCTGGATGCGGTTGCCGATCAGGCGGTTTCCCCAGAACGCAACCAGGAGGCCAAGGCCGCCTCCGGACAGGGAGAGCAGGACGCTCTCGGCGAGCAACTGCCGGATGAGCTGTCCGCGGGAGGCGCCCAGGGCGATCCGCACCGCATAATCGCGGGAGCGGGCGAGTGATCGCGCCAGCTGGAGGTTTGCCAGGTTTAGGCAGGCGATCAGCAGAACGAAGAGCATGAGCCCCATGACGGTCCAGAGCACCGGGGCGGCGCCCCGCGAGCGCGCGGCGGCGTAGGGCAGGAGCGTCAGGCCGCGCCCGGAGTTTGTGACAGGGTGGTCATGGGACAGGCGGGCAGCGATCGTGTTGAGCTGCGCCTGCGCCTGGCGGATCGTCACGCCCGGCTTGAGGCGGGCGACGAAGTCCATCCAGTCGTTGTCGCGGATGCGCCATTTCTCCTCCCCGTAGCCCAGGGGCTGCCAGATGTCGATAGGACCGAACGCGATCCGGTCCTGGCTTGCCGCGGGGACGACACCGACGACGGTGACCGACCGGCCGTCCACACGGACGTCGCTTCCGATGATGTTCGGGTCCCCGCCGAGCCTCTCCCTCCAGAAGCTCTCGCTAGCCACGATGACGTTGTCGTGCCCGGGCCTGTCGTCCCCAGGCGTGAGCACCCGGCCGAGCATTGGCGCGATGCCCATCGTTGAAAAGAAGTTGCCGGCCACCGCCTGGCCGACGATCCGGTAGGCGGGCTTCCCGGGTTGGGTCAGCCCGCCGATTTCATAGCACCAGGGCGTCGCCTGCTCGAACACCGACGCTTGTTCGACGATGTCGCGCGCGTTTGCCGGAGCAACCCGCACGTACTGGGCCAGCGCCGTTGTGGAGTAGACGTTCACAAGCCTTTCCGGCTGCGGGAAGGGAGGCGTCTGATAAAGGAAGACGTTCGCCAGGGTGAACGCCGTTGTGTTGATTCCGATTCCGAGCGCCAGCGTGACGAGGGCGACGGCTGTGAAGCCGGGATTCTTCGCCAGCTGTCTGAAGGCATAGACGAGGTCGAAGGGCATTTGCGTAGTCTCGTGACTGGATTTGCATGCGACGTGCCAGAGCGAGGAGGCTCATTTTGGCGCTTGATTCCCAGGGGCTTAGCCACGCTGGGGTGAATGGGGCGCAGCGCATTTCAGCCCAAAACCGGGAAGCGGACATCCCGGAATTGGGAAGCTTGATTCACAGAAGGCTGGTCGTGTTCTCCGGGAATCTCGCCCCATCGCCGCGCAGCCGGCAGGCGCCCGGGGATTTGGCTGTTTACACGGCAACGCGGGTCGGCGTTAAGAATCGTCCCCAATGCTAACGGGAAACTTCGAGCTTCCAGTCGCCTTTGACATAGGCGCGGTTGCGGCGTTCGCCCTGACCGGGGCCTTTGCCGGCGTGAGGCGCGGCTACGACATCGTCGGCATCTTCTTCCTGAGCGCCGCGACGGCGCTCGGCGGCGGGCTGATCCGCGACGGGATATTCCTGCACAACGGGGTGCCCCTGGCCGTGCGCAACCCGGAGTACATCGTGACAGTCGTCATCGCGTGCATCGCAGGCCTCCTTTTGTCCAGCAGGATGAAGAGGTTTGAGCGCTGGATCGCCATCGGCGACGCGCTGGGGCTCGGAACGTACGCGATCGTCGGCGTGCAGATGACGCTCAAGGCCGGCCTGGGAATTGCACCCGCCCTTTTCATCGGGCTGCTGAACGCCGTCGGCGGGGGCCTCCTGAGGGACGTCCTAGCGAGGGAGGAGCCGCTCGTCTTCAAGCCGGGGGAGTTCTACGTGCTCGTGGCCCTGGCCGGGGAGGTGTGCTTCGTCTTCATGGCGACCGTCCTCCGCATCGACCTGAAGACGGCGGCGATCACGGCGATCATCCTGACACTTGTTCTTCGGTACCTGACCGTCCGGTTCAAATGGCGGACGCGGCCGTTCGCGGCGCCACCCTAGCGGGCCCCAGCGGGGCCCCGGGCCCACCCTTTGGCCCGGCCGCGCCTACGACTTCTCCAGGGCCTGGCCGATGTCCCAGAGAAGGTCCTCGTGGTGCTCGATTCCCACGGAGAGGCGCACCAGGTCGTCGGTGATGCCGCCCAGGACCTTGTCCTCGGCCGTGAGCCCCGAGTGGGTCATCGAGGCCGGGTGCTGGGCCAGCGACTCCGTCGAGCCCAGGGACACGGCGAGCTTGATGACCTTCAGGCTGTCCAGGAACGCGAACGCCTCGCGCTCGCCCCCCCGCAGGTAGAACGAGATCAGGGAGCCCGGCCCGGAGTGCTGGCGCTTGTAGATGGCGTAGTCGGGGTCCGAGGCCGTGAGCAGGCCGAGGTAGCAGACCTTGCGCACCTTGGGATGGCCGGCCAGGAAGCCGGCCACCCGCTCCGCCGTGCGCTGCTGCTGCTCGGCGCGGATCTTGAGGGTCTCAAGGGAGCGGGTCATGAGCCACGCGGTGTAGGGGTTGGGCATCCCGCCCAGGAGGGCGCGGTGCTGGGCTATCGCCGTCAAGAGCGCGTCGTCGTTCGCGAGCGCGACGCCGCCCACGACGTCGGAATGCCCCCCGATGAACTTGGTCGCCGAGTAGAGCACGATGTCCGCGCCGACGCGCGCCGGGTGCGCGAAGACGGGGCCGGCCATCGTGTTGTCGACGATGACGAGGACGCGCCCGGCGGCCTGGCCGCGGCGAATCGCCAGCTCCTTCATGCGGGCGATGTCGGTCAGCCGGTTGTTGGGGTTGGCCGGGCTCTCGATGAAGATCGAGCGGGTGCGCGCCGTGATGAGGGGCGCGGCGAGGTCGGCCGCCTCGAAGCCGGCCGGTATGAAGTGCGCCGTTATGCCGAGGCTCTTGAGGAACGTGTGGATCAGCGAGTCGGTCCCCCCGTAGACCGGCGCGCAGACGATCATCTCATCGCCCGGCCGGTGCGTCGCCAGAAGCGTCGTCGCAATCGCGGCCATCCCGCTCGAGAAGCTGTAGGCGTCCCTCATGCCCTCCCAGAGCGCGATGCGGTCCTCGAAGATCTCCAGGTTGGGGTTGTTGATGCGCGAGTAGATGAGCCCCATCTCGCGCCGGGGGGGCGGCGTGCCCTCGCCGTGGGCCCATGCGAAGAACTGCTTCCCGTCGGCCGCGTGCTTGAACGCGAAGGTGGACGTCAGGAAGACGGGCGGCTTGACCGCCCCCTCGCTCAGCCACGGGTCGAAGCCGTAGCTCAGGGCGAGGGTCTCGGGGTGCATCCGGGCGATCTCGGAGTCGGTTAGCTTTGTCATGGGGTGCTGCTGGCTGGGGTTTGCGTTTGAAGCGGCGCGCCCGAAAGTCCGCAGCGCGCCTCAAGGCGGTGTACCTTTCCCCCGCGGCAAAGTCGAGGGGCCCGTGGCGGGCGGAGCGCAGGGGCGGGCCGCTGAATTGCCGCGCCCCTTCGGGGCGGCTGAGTCGCGTTGCGCTCCGGCCTGCCTTCGTCCCAACATGGGCGCCACTGGCCCCATGATCCCGCCCCTGGCATCCGCCGCATTCCCGAGAGCCTTCGTCTTCGCGGCCGACGTCGCGGCGTCGTCGTCGGCGGCGTGGCTCGTCGTGTGCGGCTGCGGGCTGCGCGGTCGCGGCCTGCTGGAGGTCTCCCTGGCGTGGTGGCTCTCCCTGGTGGCGCTCGTGGGCGGCGCCGGCGTCGTCCTCGGGGAGAGCGGGGGCCTTGGCCCTGCAGGCTTCCTGTGCGTCCACGCGGCCGTGCTTCTTGTGCTCGCGGCGGCGCGGTGGAGGTCCCGCTCCCCGGATCTGCGCGCGCTCGCGGGCACGCTTGCCGCCGGCAGGCGGCTCCTGAACGGCCGCGGCCCCGAGTCGGTCGCGACCCTTTGCGTCTTCCTTGCCGTCGCGGCCCTCTCCGTGGTGGCGGCATGGTCCCAGCCGGCGACCGCCGATGCGCTCTCGTACCACCTGCCTCGAATCGGGCAGTGGCTCCTGGACGGGAGGATAACGGTGCTTGCGACCGCGGACGCGCGCATGAACTACACCGCGGTCGTGCCGGACCTCGTCATGGCGTGGCTCATCGGCGGCTTTGGCGCGGGATTCAGGCCGTCGGACCTGGCCCAGGTGATGGGAGGGATCATGGCCCTCGGCGCGACCGTGGGGCTCGCGCGTCAGGCGGGGCTGGGCAGGTGCGCGGCGGTGCTCGCCGCCGCGCTCCTCTTCGGGATGGCCAACGTGGCCGTCCAGTTCACGGCGTCCCAGACGGATCTTTTCACGGCGGGGGTTTTTGCGGCGGCCTTCTACCTCTGGTACTCGTCGCTTCGCCGGGGCGAGGGTTCCGCCCTGGGAGGGGCGGGGGCCGGCCTGGCGCTCGGTGCCAAGGGAACGATGTTCTACCTGGCGCCGAGCGTCGCCCTCTGGGTAGCGCTTGCCGCCTGGCGCCACCGGGCGCCACGGGCTGCGTGGCTAGGGACGCTGACCGGCGCGGCGCTCGGCGTCGCGCTCTTCGCGGGGCCGGGCTTCGCCCGCAACTGGAGGGCCTATGGGGACGTGCTTGGCCCCAAGGAATGGGTCTCCATGCACCACCAAGGGGCCCCCTCCGCGCTGGGGCTCCTGCAGAAGCTCGACTGGAACCTCACGACCTCGCTGGCCCAGGCCTTCGAGCCCCAGTCGCAGCCGCTGGGCCTTCGCACCCTGGGGCGCACCGTCGTCGCAGCGCTTGAGAAGGCCGTGCCCGAAAGCGACCCCTACACGTACGTCGGGATGGGAAGGCGCGAGAGGATGCAGAACGCCTTCCTGCACCGCACGCAGCCCGACGCCGACTATGTCTCCTTCGGGATCGTGACGCTCGTCCTGTTCCTTGCCGGCACGGCGGCGGCGCTCGCCGCGTGGAGGCGCCCCGAGGGGCGCACGGTCGCCTCCTGGGCGGCTGGCGTCGCCGTGTTTCTCGTGTTCTTCAACGTGATGCAGCAGTGGCATCCCTACGGGTTCCGCTACCTCGTGCTCGCGGCGCCCTGGGTGGCCGTCGTCTGCGCCTGGGGGATCGAGCGGCTGCGCGGCGCGCTGCGCGCCTGCGCGTGGGCGCTTGCGCTGGCCGCCGCCGCAAACGTCGGCTGGCGCGTCACGACGCAGGCGTACCAGTCCGGCCTGCGCGCGGCGCTGGAGCCCGAGCAGTCGCTCACCTTCTTTGCGTCGAGCCGCTGGGCTGTATGGTCCGCGGGCCTCGGGCCCGGGGCCGCCCCCCTCTCGCTTTCGCTTCCCTACGGGAGCGCGGTCGCGGCCTTCTACCGCCAGCCGCTTGGGCGCGCCGTCCGCCTGAGGGCGATTCCCGGCAGGGAGGTGGGAAGCGCCGAGGAATTCGTCAGGGGCGAGCCGGGCTGGGCCGTCGTCTCGCCGACCCTGTTCCTCGGGCGCGAGGGGCGGGTTGCGGCGAGCGTCTGGCTCTTCAACGGCGATCCGGCGAGTCCCTTCAGCGTCGCCGCCTACCGCCGCCTCGGGCCCGGCGAGGAGCCCCGCCCCGTTGTCTACGGCGACAGCCGGGGCGAGGGGCCGGGGGCGATCGAGCGGCGGCTGCTGGTCAAGACGTGGGGCGCGGAACCGGTCCGGTTTCGCCTCGCCAATCCGCGCCCGGGCGCCGCCGCCTACCGGCTGCTGACGCCGGGCTACGAGGCGACGGGCGAGGTCCCCGCCGGCGGCGCGCGCACGGTCGAGGTCGCCCTGCCGGCGGGGCGCGTGTCCGAGGTCGAGGTCTTCTTCGAGGGGGCCGGCGCCTCCGCGCCGCCGGAGCCCGGGATCGAGCTCTTGGCCCCGGGCGAGCCGTAGGCCCTTGGGCCGCGGCGTTCCGGCACGACGTCGATGCCGAATCCTCCAGGCTTCCGGGCTCGGGCTAGGCCGGCCTCTTGACGGGGTGGGGCCTGCCCTCGGCGTCGATCGCCACGTAGGTGAAGACGCCGTGGGTGACCTGGCGCGGGGGGCCCCCCGAGTAATGATGGCACCACGCCTCGAGCGCCACCCTCATCGAGGTGCGCCCGACACTCTGCAGCTCGGCGTAGCAGGTCACCGTGTCGCCGACGTACACCGGGGCGACGAAGCTCATGGCCTCGACGGCCACGGTGACCACCCGGCTAACCGCCAGGGCGCGCGCCAGCACGGCGCCGCCGAGGTCCATCTGAGACATGATCCAGCCGCCGAAGATGTCCCCGTTCGCGTTCGAGTCGGCGGGCATCGCCAGCGTCCTGATGACGATCTCCCCGCGCGGCTCGGCTCTCTCGGGGTTGCTGCCCATGGCTGCGTGCGTGCCCCTCAGGGCCTATAGTCTCTCGTTCATGCGACGCAGGCGCTCGGCCATTATCCCCATCAGCTGGATCGCGAAGAACGGGGTCTGCTGCACGAGGAAGAGGAAGCGCTTGCGGTCGATGCGCACGAGGTCCGTGTCGCTCTTGGCGACGGCCGAGGCGACCCGGGGCCTGTCCTCCACCAGGGCCATCTCGCCGAACACGCTCCCCGCCTCGACGGTCTCGACCGTCTTGCCATGCGTGATGATGTCGACGGCGCCGTTGACCACGGCGAAAAGGAAGTCGCCCTGGTCGTCCTCGCGGAAGACGGCCTGGCCGGCGCTGAACCTCTCAAGATTCGGGTCGCTGTTGAACAGGTTGATCTTCATGCCGCGCCCCCAGTGTGGCCATCGGGGCGGCACTTTCAACCCTAGGCATCGGCCAAATTCGCTGTTGCACGGACAACGCCGGGCATGCATTCAGGTCGCGCCGCCAATGAAACACCACCCCCGCAGCCATCATTGCGCGCGATTCCGCGCCTGGGGCCTCATTGCGCGAGTCGCCGTCGCTATGTGAGGCGCTGACCCGATGCCCGCGGCCTAGCCGGCAAGCACCCCGTCGAAACCGATCCAGTAGAGAAGCGAACCCGATTTCCGACCCTGCTTGCCGTGAGGCGGGCAGGTTTTTTTTGCGTCCATGACCCCACAGCCAAACCTGCGCACCAGCCTTCGCACGCTGCCCCTGGCCGCGTGGGTGCTCTTCCTCGGCACGTTCCTGAACAAGTTCGGGAGCTTCGTCGTGCCCTTCCTCGCGCTCTACCTGACGCGCAGGGGCTACTCGCTCGCGCAGGCCGGGGCGGCCATCGGGGCTTACGGCGTGGGCAATATCTTCGCCACTCTGGCCGGGGGATACCTCGCCGACCACATGGGCCGCAGGAAGACGATCGTCCTGTCAATGTTCCTGGGCTCGGGAGCGATGATGCTGCTTTCGCAGGCGCAGGCCTTCCCGACGATCCTCGCCTTCGCCGCGCTCACCGGGCTCACGGGCGAGCTCTACAGGCCCGCGAGCAGCGCCCTCCTGGCCGACCTGGTGCCGGCCGGCCAGCGAGTGACGGCCTTCTCAGCGTACCGGATGGCCATCCTCGGCCAGGGCCCTCTCGTACTGGGCAGCGAACTCCATGGCCGAGGAGGCGCACAGGCCCAGGTTCCTGATCAGGCCGTCCTTCAGGCCGTAGATCCAGCCGTGGACGGTCAGCGCCTGCCCCCGCTCCCAGGCGTCGCGCACGATCGTCGTCTGGCAGACGTTTGCCACCTGCTCGATGACGTTCAGCTCGCACAGCAGGCTCGTGCGCTGCGCCTCGCCTTCGACACGGTGCACGCACGCCCTGTGCTTCTCCGCCACGTCCTGGACGTGGCGCAGCCAGTTGTCCGCGAGCCCGATCCGGTCGCAGCGCAGGGCGGCCCTGACGCCGCTGCAGCCGTAGTGGCCGCAGACGATCACGTGCTTCACCTTGAGCACGTCCACGGCAAACTGCATGACGGAGAGGCAGTTCAGGTCCGTGTGCACGACGACGTTTGCGATGTTCCTGTGGACGAAAAGCTCCCCGGGCAGCAGGTTGACGATCTCGTTCGCGGGCACGCGGCTGTCGGAGCAGCCGATCCACAGGTACTCGGGCGACTGCTGGCGCGACAGCTTGGGGAAGAACTCGGGATCCCTGGCCCTGATCGAGTCCGCCCATGCCTTGTTCTGAGCGAATAGGTGGTCGAGCTGGCCCATGTCTTGGGGCCATCGTTTCGGCCGGATCCGCTTTGTCGACAAAATCCGGGTGAGCGCGGCCCTTGACTAGTGCGGGCGCGCTTCGACTAGTATGCGCCGACGCCATGCAAGCCAACATGCCTGTCAGACTGCCCCCTTCGCTGCTCCCGCGCCTGGCCATCGGGCTAAGCCTGGCCCTCCTTGCGGGCTGCAGTTCATCCAACCCCGCCGACGCGAAATCCGCGGCCGGTCCGCACAGCTCGGGCGGGCTCCACGCGACCCTCGTGACGGACAAGGGCCCGATCGAGGTCGCGCTCCTCGGCACCGACAGCCCGAAGGCCGTCGAGAACTTCAGGCTCCTGTCCGAGAGGGGCTACTACAACGGCGTCGTCTTCCACAGGGTCATCAAGGGCTTCATGATCCAGGGCGGCGACCCGAAGGGCGACGGGACGGGTGGCGACAGCGCCTGGGGAGGGCCGTTCGCCGACGACATCCTCCGGGACTCGGCGCTCTACAGGCACGGCTACGTACGCGGAATGGTCGCGATGGCCAACGCGGGCCCGGACACGAACAGGAGCCAGTTCTTCATCATGCACGAGGACTATCCGCTTCCCCCGAACTATGTGGTCTTCGGCCGCGTGACGAAGGGGATGGACGTGGTCGACGCCATCGCAAGCACCCCGACCAAGATGGGCCCAGGGGGCGAGATGAGCATGCCGGTCAAGCCGCCGGTCATCCTGAAGGTCACGATAAGCCCCTAGGCGCGCCAACGGGCGCTGCCCTGGAACCTGGCCACCCGGTCCCAACCCCAAGATACCCATGAAAACGCTATCCCTTGCAATCGCGTGCGCGGTGCTCGCCGCCAGCATGGCTGGCGCCGACCAGGCCGGCCCGATGTCCGTGTGGGGCCACGGCGGCCCCCCGCGCAAGCCCGAGCCGAACCCCAAGGCGGAGGTCCTCCCCCTGGTGTCGGTTCGCGGCAACCACTTCGTGCTGCCCTCCGGCGCGACGATCCTCTTCCGCGGCGTCTCGATCGTCGACCCGGACAACATGGTCGAGCGGGGCCACTGGAACCGCGAGGTCTTCGCGGCGATCAAGGCGATGGGCGCCAACCTGGTGAGGATTCCGGTGCACCCCGCCGCGTGGCGCCACGAGACCCCCAGGGCGTACATCGCGCTCCTCGACCAGGCGGTCGACTGGTGCACGGACCTCGGCATGTACGTGATCGCCGACTGGCACTCGATCGGCAACCTGAAGAGCGGCATGTTCCAGGAGCCTATCTACGACACGACGGGCGCCGAGACGTTCGACTTCTGGAGGACGATGGCGGGCCACTTCAAGGGAAACCACACGGTCGCCTTCTTCGAGCTCTTCAACGAGCCGACTCACGAGAACGGCAGGCTGGGGGCCATGAGCTGGTCCGAGTGGAGGGACCTGAACGAGCAGATGATCGGGATCATCCGCTCCTTCGACGGGCAGAAGATCCCGCTCGTCGCCGGCTTCGACTGGGCGTACGACCTGGGCGGCGTCCGCTACGAGCCCGTGCGCGCCGAGGGGATCGGCTACGTGACGCACCCGTACCCGTTCAAGCGCCCGCAGCCCTGGGAGCCGCGCTGGGAGGAGGACTTCGCGTTCGCCGCGGGCCGCTATCCGATGATCGCCACCGAGATCGGCTTTGGGACCAGGCCTGGAGAGGTCGGCGTTGCGGAGAACTACGGGGAGCGCATCACGCGCTTCCTCGAGGAGCGGGGGATCAGCTGGACCGCGTGGGTCTTTGACGACGACTGGGGCCCGCCGATGCTCAAGAGCTACGACGGCTTTGCGCTCAACGCCTGCGGGGAGTTCTTCAGGCAGGCGATGCAGCGGCCGCCGGCGGCCCCTCTCGCGTCGGGCAGGTAGCGCCGCGGCGGCCGGCTACTGCCTGATCACGGCCGGGGCGTCCCGGTACCTCCACTGCTCGGCGGTCATCACGTCCCAGTAGACCGTGTAGCGGTCGTGGCTGATTTCCCAGAAGGGGCGCAGGACGACGTCGCGCGGGTGGTCCAGGCCCGCCGTGGTGAACGCGAGCGGCCCGTCCGGCGAGCGCACGAGCGCCGATTCGGCAGGCCCGTCGCCGAGGATGAGGACCGGCACCGGGACGGGAGGGAACTCCAGGTTGTCCCTCTGGTCGTGGGCGTACGGCGAGACCCCCGGCGCCGGCCCGGGCCCCAGGTCCCCGGCGAGGACGGCCGGCCCGAAGAGAAACGCGACCTTGCGCGCGTCGTCCGCCAGGGCCTCGGTGCGCACGGCCATCGGCACGCGAAACGAGAGGACGTCCCCGGGCCTCCAATCCCGGGTGATCGCCGCGTAGGTCCCGGGGACTCCGGGGGCGCTCAGCGGCGCGCCGTTCACCTCGAAGGAGACAGGGCCGGCCGCCCATCCCGGGCAGCGCACGCGAACAGTCGCCCAGGCCGGGCCCCCGGAGGATACCGCCAGGCGCACCGTGTCCTCCCTGGGGTAGGCGCTCTCCAGGCGCAGGACGAGGCCCTTCTCCCGCCAGGTCACCTCGGACGGGATGAAGAGGTTCACGTAGATCGAGTCGGCCGAGCGCAGGAAGATGGCGGCGTTGTACTTGGTGGGGTTCTCCATCCCCGTGCCGACGCAGCACCAGAAGGACTCGGTCGGAGTGCTGAACGTCTTGAAGAGGCCCGGCTCGAGCGACATGAAGTAGGTGAAGGTGCCCGTGTCGGGGTCCTGCGAGGCCAGGATGTCGTTGTAGAGGGCGCGCTCGTAGTAGTCCGCGAGCTCCACCCGGGGCTCCCACGCCATCAGGTGCTCGGTAAGCTTGAGCATGTTGTAGGTGTTGCACGTCTCGGCGGTCCCGGGGCTCAGGTGGTGCGAGGTGAGCCCCTCGTCGAAGAAGAACTCGAAGTCGCTGTCGCCACCGATCGCGTAGGAGTGGTGGCGCACGACCTGCGCCCAGAAGAACTCGGCGATCGCGCGGCCCGCGGGCTCGCCGGTCGCCTCGTACGTGCGCGCCTCGCCGATCACCTTCGGGATCTGGGTGTTCGCGTGCTTGCCGGGCAGCTCGTCTCGGCCGGCGAGGAGCGGGTTGAGCACGGCCTCGTGATAGAAGCGGCGCGAGACCTGCAGGTAGCGCGGCTCGCCCGTGAGCTGGTATAGCTGGGCGAGGACGTCGAGCATCCCGCCGTGCTCGACGGAGAGCATGGCCTGGAGCTGCCCGGGCTCGAGCTCCCGCGTGACGGCGTCGGCGAAGTCGGCAAGCCGCAGGGCGACCGCGCGGGCCTGCTGGTTGCCGCCGAGGATCCAGGCGTCCTTGAGCCCGTTCAGCACCTTGTGCTCGGTGTACCAGGGCACCCACGCCCCGCCCTTGAAGTTGTGCGGGCCCGCGGGCTCGATGACGCCGCGCTTGAAGCCGCGAAGCGTCGCGAGCTCCAGGGGGGGCAGGCCCCCGACGTAGCCGTCGCCGTAGGCGTCCTGGCAGAGGGCCAGCTCGCCCACGATGTAGTCGATGCGGCTCTTGAAGCGCGGATCCCCGGTGGCGGCGTACTGCTGCGAGATGGCGGTCAGGTAGTGGCCGAGGGTGTGGCCGGCCACGCCGGCGCCCTCCCATCCGCCGTAGCGGGGCGCCCTGGGCGGCAGGCCCGCGAACTCCCGGAAATTGTGCAGGAGCCGGTCGGGCTCCAGGGACAGGAGGTAGTCGGCGTTGCGCAGCATCGCCGTGCGGAAGGGGCCGTCCAGGAGCCGCACGTCCGCCAACGGGAAGGGGGCCGCCGCCTCGGGGGCCGGGCGGGGCGCCCCGGCCCGGAGGGTGGCGGCCAGCAGGGCGAGCAGGCAGGCGGTCGGCGCTTTCATGAACGGGGACGGCGCCGATGCAAGTGGCAGATGCCGCGGACGGCCAGCCCAACTTCGGCCCCGGGCGCTAGGCGGGGTCCGGCGCCGCCAGCCCGTCAACCGCAAAGATCTCGACCGGCTCGTCGCGCCCCCCTGACCGGCGCCGCACCGAGCGCCCTCACGGCGTAGCGCCCCTTGGCCGCGGCGAGCGTCGCTGCGCTCACGAGGATGTCGGCCCGGTACTGGGACATGCGCGTCAGGTCCTGGAGGCGGGCGGCGATGTTAACGCCGTCCCCGACCACCGAGAAGCTGTCGAGCCCGCTGTAGGTCGTGCAGATGTCGGCGGTCGCGGCGACGCCCCACGACAGGATGGTCGAGAAGTCGGCGGCCCTGAGCCAGCTTGCGTCCGCGCACGACTCGAGCGTGAAGGCGCCGAGGATGCCGTCCCCCGATGTGGCGTTCGTCACGTTGTCCTGCCAGATGGCCGAGGCCGAGAGGTCAACATACGGGCCGTCGGCTGCCGCGGCGGCGGCCGGGATGGCTGCGATTGCCAGCGACGCGCAGAGCGAGCATCCTCTGTTTCGCATGGTTTAGGGCTTCCCCGGGGAGGCTATCCCGAATGAACCACGGCACCGGCGGTGACAAGCATCATCGGCCGGCGGGCGCCTGCGGCGGGAACCCGAGCTGCAGCGGGGCGCCCGGGCCCTTGGCGTTGACGGCGCGCACGGCCACCGTCGACCCGCGCCCGGGGGAGAACCCCTCGAGGCGCCTGACCAGCGGGTGCGCGGCGTCCGCGAGGATGACGTCGCGGCCCTCGAGGATGACCTGCCTGCCTGACAGCGCCTCCGTGAGGGTGTAGGCGACCACGGGGCTTCCCCCGTCGGACGCCGGGGGGGCGATGCGAAGCGTGGACGCTCCCGGCCCCGCGGTCAGCGTGGCCGACGCGGGCGCCTGGGGCGCCTTGAGCCGGCGCTTTCGCGCGGGCACAACGGCGGCCGACGCAAGCGACGGCGGGCTCGCGCCATACGCGTTCGCGGCCGCGACCGTGAACGAGACCTCCTTGCCGTTCTCGAGGCCGGCGACAAGCGCGTAGCCCTTGGAGCGCAGCTGCGCGGCCGGGATGGTCAGCACGGCGCCCGTGGAGGCGCGCACCGTGTACGAGAGAACGTCGCTGCCGCCGTCCAGGCACGGCGGCTCCCAGGCGACGTAGGCAAAGCCGTCCTCGGCCTCGGCCGAGACCGTCGAGGGCGGGTGGGGCGCCGACGGCGGGACTACGGCCTCGGCTAGGATCGAGCGGTAGGCCGGCGTCAGCCCAGCCGGGGTTACGTCGGGCGCCCGTGCCGCCTCCTGTGCCGCGCCGGCGTCCGCCAGAACCATGGGCTGCGCGACCAGGTTCAGGGCGACCCGGGCCGCGCCGGGCCGCACGCCCTCCTCAGTGATGGCCGCCCCGGGGAAGTGGTCGATCTGGTTGTTCGCCAGCTCGACGTCCCCGGAGTGGCTCAGCGAGACGGCGGCCCCGTCCAGCCGCGCGGTCGAGACGTACGAGAAGCGGCTGTCCGAGACGCTCACCTGGGAGGCCCACGCAATTCTCAGCGCGGTGCCCGAGACGTCGCCGAACGTGCAGCCCTCGACGGAGGCGCCGTCGCACCCCGGCCCGAGGTCGAGAGCGCTCCCGTTCAGGTGCACGAAGGTGTCCTCCAGGATCTGGATCGCGCCCGCGAGGTTGAAGCGCACGGCGGCCCCGGGCTCGCCTTCGGCGCCCCCGTACTCGAAGCGCAGCCCCTTGAACACAAGGCCCGAAACCGGGCGGTTCCTTAGCCCGCTCGCCGCGACCAGGCAAGGCGCGACGGCCGCCTCGACGTCGGCCCGCGGCAGGTCCTCGCCGGGCCGCGGCGTGTAGTAGATCCGGCGCGCCCCCCTGTCGAAGTACCATTGCCCCGGCCGGCCCAGGAGCTCGAAGGCGTTCGCCGCGTACAGGGGCGCCGTCCCCCCACGCTCCGACCAGATGGCGCCGGCCGCGGGCGGCGGGTAGGAGACGCCGGCCGGCTCCCTCCACTGCGGCCGTGGGGGCGGGGCCGAGCCCTCGGGGGCGTTCGGCGGGAGCTGCGCCAGCCTGCCGAGCGTGCGCTCCGCCCTCGAGCCGGCGACAAAGAGGCCGAGCACGTCCTGCAGGTCCTGCGGGGCGGGTGCGGACCAGAGGTTGCGCGCCGCGTCGTCGCAGGCCCACCCGGCGACCCGGACGGAGCCGAGCAGGACCGGGTGCTCGCCGGGGCCGGCGGTGTACACCACGGAGTACCCGTTCGTCGCGGAATCCTGCGGCCCGAACTCGACGGGCGCGGAAAGCCTGTGCACGCCCCCGATGAACACCGTGATGTCGTCCGACATGTCGTGGTTCAGGGTCCGCACGACGTCGCGGGCCCTTGCGATCGTCCTAAGCGGGCGGTCCTCGGTCCCCGGGTTCGCGTCGTCGCCGTCGGCGCTGACCCACAGGGTGGCCCGCGAGGCGCCGGCCGCGCACAGTGCCAGGAGCAGGCTTAATGCGGCGAGCGCGTGGCGGCGGCGGATCATGGCGGGCAGAATGGCGGAATATCGGGATTGGGCAACCCCACGCGGGCCAATCATCTGCGATGCGGGCCGACTGCGGATCCCCCGGGCCGGATGCTATTTGCCTCGCGTTGGACACCCATCGGGTTGGATGTGTGTGATGCCATTTACCAAACTAGGCCTGGCGCCGAACTTCCTGAGGGGGGTGCAGGCCATGGGGTACACGGAGCCGACCCCCATCCAGCTTCGCGCAATTCCGGCCGTGATGTCCGGCCGCGACCTCATCGGCTCGGCGCAGACCGGCACCGGCAAGACCGCCGCGTTCGCCCTGCCCGTGCTCTCCCTCCTGGGCATCCACAAGAAGGAGGGGCCCCGGGTGCTTGTCCTCGAGCCGACGCGCGAGCTCGCCGCCCAGGTTGAGACCGCCTTCCGCGACTTCGCGCGGTTTTCCGACATCCGCGCCACCGTGGTGCACGGCGGGGTCGGGTACGGGCGCCAGCGAAGCGAGCTGCGCGCCGGCACGGACATCGTGGTGGCCACCCCGGGCCGGCTGATGGACTTCCTGCAGGAGGGCGAGATCAGGCTCGGCGGCGTGCAGATCCTCGTGCTTGACGAGGTCGACCGCATGCTCGACATGGGGTTCATCCACGACGTCAAGCGCATCATCCAGCGCTGCCCGCCCAAGCGCCAGACGCTGTTCTTCTCGGCGACGGTGCCGCCCGAGATCGCCGCCGTCGCCTCGTTTGCGCTCAGGGACCCGGCGCGAATCGAGATCGGGGCGACCCGCTCGGTCCCGAGCCTTGTCACGCACGCCATCTATCCCGTCCACCAGGAGCAGAAGTTCGAGCTCCTGCTCGCGCTGCTGGCCGCCATCGACTTCAACAGCGTCCTGATCTTCTCGAGGACGAAGCACGGCGCCGACCGCATCGCGAAGCGCCTGCGCGACGCCAACCACAGCGTCGCCGTTCTCCACGCCAACCGCTCGCAGAACCAGAGGATCGAGGCCCTCGAGGGGTTCCGCAGCGGCCGCTACGAGGTGATGGTGGCGACCGACATCGCCGCCAGGGGCATCGACGTCGCCGGCGTCTCCCACGTCATCAACTACGACGTGCCCGAGAATCCCGAGGACTACGTCCACCGGATCGGGCGCACGGGCCGCGCCCAGGCGGTAGGCGACGCCTTCACGCTCGCCTCGCCGGAAAACGCCTCGGATGTCAGGGCGATCGAGCGCTTCATCGGCATGGAGATCCCGCGCCTGAAGCTCGAGGGATTCCCCTACAAGCATGCATCGGCGTTCCCCCAGCGCCCCGAGCCCCAGCGCCAGAGGGGACGGCAGGGCCCGTTCCAAGGGGCCCCTTCCCACCACCCGCGGGGAAAGCCGGGCGCCCACTGGAGGCGGCGCTAGAGGCGCGCCCTAGGCCTGCCCGTAGTAGGCGCCGGGGCCGTGCTTGCGCTTGAAATGGCGGTCGGCGAGGGCGCGCGCGAGCGGGGCCCCGCGCGGGCCCAGCTGCAGCGCGAGGTACGCCAGCCGGGCGCAGAGCTCGAGCGCGACGGCGTTCTCCAGCGCCGCCGCGGCGGTGGGGCCCCACGAGAACGGCCCGTGGTGGGCCACGAGCACGGCGGGGACGGCCTGCGGGCTTAGCCTCGCAAAGCGCTCGACGATCACGCGGCCAGTCTCGGCCTCGTAAGCCCCGGCGATCTCGCAGCGCGTGAGGCGCCGGGTCACCGGCACCGGCCCGTCGAAGAAGTCGGCGTGCGTCGTCCCCATGGCCGGGACGGGCCTCGCGGCCTGGGCGAAGGCCGTCGCGTAGACGGAGTGGGTGTGCACGACCCCCCCGATGTGGCGAAATCCCCGGTAGAGCGCCAGGTGGGTCGGCGTGTCCGAGGACGGCCGCAGGCGGCCCTCCACCCGCTTCCCGTCAAGGTCGACGAGCACCATGTCGGAGGGCCGCAGCCGCTCGTAGCCGACGCCGCTCGGCTTGATGGCGGCTATGCCGCAGCGCCTATCGAGCGCGCTGGCATTGCCGAAGTTCAGGGCGACGAGGCCGTGGCGCGCCAGGGCGACATTTGCCTCGTAGGCCTCGCGTTTGAGTTCGGTGAGCATGGTGCTTGCCTCCTGCCCTGGGCCCCTAGATGCGCCCGCCCCGGGGCGGCTGGTAGTAGGACTCGTTCCAGCGCAGCTCCTTCTCAAGGCCGGCGAGCCTCGTGTCGGCGTCGATCAGGACAAGCTCCACGCCCGCGATCTCCGCCAGGTCGCGCAGGTGCTCGGAGGTCACAGCGTAGCTGAACGCCGTGTGGTGGGCGCCGCCGGAGCGGATCCAGGCCCCGCACGCCGTCTTGAAGTCGGGGCGGCACCTCCACACCGCCCTCGCCACGGGCAGGCGCGGCATGGGCCCCGGCGGCTCGACCACGTCGACCTCGTTCGCGACGAGCCTGAAGCGGTCGCCCAGATCGATGAGCGAGGCGTTGAGCGCGGGGCCCGCGGGCGCGCCGAACACGAGGCGCACCGGGTCCTCGCGGGCCCCGATGCCGAGCGGATGGACCTCGAGCGAGGGCCTGCCCGAGGCTATCGAGGGGCAGATCTCGAGCATGTGGGCGCCGAGGACCAGGCTGCCCGAGGGGTGGAGGTGGTAGGTGTAGTCCTCCATGAATGAGGTGCCCCCGCCCAGCCCGGACCCGATGACCTTCATGAGGCGCACCAGGGCCGCCGTCTTCCAGTCGCCCTCGGCGCCGAACCCGTACCCCTCGGCCATGAGCCGCTGCACCGCGATTCCGGGCAGCTGGCGCAGCCCGTGCAGGTCCTCGAAGGTGGTGGTGAAGCCCTTGAAACCCCCCTTGACGAGGAATGCGCGAAGGCCGAGCTCGATGCGCGCCGCCTCCCGCAGCGACTCGTGCCTCGCGCCCCCGCGTCGAAGCTGCGCGGCGACCGAGTAGCTCTCGACGTACTCGGCGCAGAGCCGTGTAACGGCGCCCCGCGGGACCGCGGCCACCTCGGCCGCGAGGTCCCCGACGCCGTGGCCGTCGACCGCGAAGCCAAAGCGCTCCTCGGCCGCGACCTTGTCGCCCTCGGTGACCGCCACCCTGCGCATGTTGTCGCCCAGGCGCGCGATCCTCGCGCCCTGCAGGTCCTGCCAGCCGCGCGCCACCCGCATCCAGGCCCCGAGCCTTTCCTGGACCTCGGGGTCCTCCCAGTGCCCGACGACGACCTTGCGGGGCAGGCGCATGCGCGCGTGCAGAAAGCCCGCCTCGCGGTCCCCGTGGGCCGCCTGGTTCAGGTTCATGAAGTCCATGTCGATCGTGCCCCAGGGCAGGTCGCGGTTGAACTGTGTGTGGAGGTGGGCGAAGGGCTTGCGCAGCGCCGAGAGGCCGCCGATCCACATCCTGGCAGGCGAGAACGTGTGCATCCACAGGACCAGGCCCGCGCACTGCGGCGCCTGGTCGGCCTCCTGGCAGACGGCGCGGACGGCGTCAGCGCTCGTCACGACGGGCTTGAAGACGACCGGGTAGGGGACCGGCCGGGCCGCGCTCAGCGCCTTGGCGACAGCCCGCGCGTTGGCGCCCACCTGGGCGAGGGGCCCCGGCCCGTAGAGGTGCTGGGAGCCCGTGACGAGCCAGACTTCTGAGCGGGCGGGTCGTATGGTCATAATGGGATGGCGCCTACCGTGCGGCCGCGGCGGACTTGATGGAAAGCAGCTCCTTCATGACGCGGGCGAGGCCCTGGTTGCGGGCGACTCCCCCGAAGCCGTCGTGAAGGACGCGGTACTGGGCGTAGAGCCGCTCATAGGTCCTGCGGCGGCGCGGGTCGGGCCGGTAGCGCCTGCTCCCCAGGCTCGTCATGGCCCGCTGGGCCGACGGGAAGTCGCGGTGGGCCCCGGCGATCACGGAGGCCGATATCGCGGCGCCGAGCGCGCAGGCCTGGTTGGAGCCGGCCACGAGGAGCGCGCACCCGGTCACGTCGGCGTATATCTGCATGAGCAGCGGGTTCTTTTCCGCGATGCCGCCCGCGCACACGATGCGGCGCACCGGCACGCCGTACTCGCGCAGGCGCTCTATGATCATGCGCGCGCCGAACGCGGTGGCCTCGATGAGGGCGCGGTAGACCTCGGCGCGGGTCGTGTGCAGCGTGCAACCCACGATCAGCCCGGAGAGCCTAGGGTCCACGAGCACGGTGCGGTTGCCGTTGTGCCAGTCCAGGCACAGGAGCCCGCTCTCGCCGGGCGACAGGCGCGCGGCCTGCGCCGAGAGCCTCCCGTGCAGCCCGGCGTCGCCCCCGCCTATCGTCTCGACCCACCAGCTGAAGATGTCGCCCACCGCCGACTGGCCCGCCTCGATCCCGTAATAGCCCGGCAGGATGGCGCCCGGAACGATCCCGCAGATGCCCGGTATGTCGCGCACGCGCTTCCGCAGCGGCACGACCGCGCAGTCGCACGTCGACGTGCCGATCACCTTGACGAGCGTCCCCTCGCGAACGCCGCAGCCAATGGCGCCGTAGTGCACGTCGAATTCCCCGATGGCGATCGGGATCCCCCGCGCCAGCCCCAGGCGGCGGGCCCACTCGGCGCACAGGCGCCCCGCCGGCACCGTGGCGTCGTGGGCCTTCGCATAGAGGCGGCGGCGCAGCGCCGCGAGCCTCGGGTCCAAGGCGCGCAGGAACGCCTCGTCGGGCAGGCCGCCCCAGTCGTCGCTGTAGAGGGCCTTGTGGCCCGCCGCGCAGATCCCGCGAACGACCCGCCCGGGCTCGTCGACGCCCGCAAGGACCGAGGGGATCCAGTCCGCGAGCTCCACCCAGGAATGCGCGGCGCGGAAGACCTCCGGCGAGACCGACAGGCAGCGCCAGATCTTGGACCAGAACCACTCCGAGGAGTAGCGATTGCCGCACTTGGCGATGTAGCGCGGGCGCTTCCGCGCGGCGGCCTCGGTGATGCGCGCGGCCTCGCGCCACGCCGTGTGGTCCTTCCAGAGCCAGCACTGCGCGGAGAGGTTCCTGCGCCAGCGCGCGCTCAGGGCCAGGGGGCGGTTGGCGCGGTCCACGGGGATCGGGCTCGAGCCCGTCGTGTCGACGCCGACGCCCGCGATGCGATCCGCGCTGAAGCCGCGCCTTGCGCGAGCGGCCGCGAGCGCCCCGCGCACGCTGCGCTCGAGGGCGAAGAGGTAGTCGCCGGGGTGCTGCCGCGCGAGGTGGGGGTCGGCGGGGTCGAGCAGGACGCCCCGGTCGCCGCTCGGATAGCCGACCACGCAGCTGCCGAGCTCGGCGCCGTCCGCGCACCGGACCACCAGGGCCCGGGCCGAGTTGGTTCCAAAGTCGACTCCGAGGGTGAATGCCATGTTTGAGAGCCAGCAGCAGGAATCCTACGGGTCGCGGCCGTCAACACGATCCTGTATTGACTGGGCTCGGGCGGCCGAGGAACGTGATGGCACCTGGCCGCCCGGCGGCCGGGTGCCCCTCCCAACCCGCCCGATGAGCCCGCCGCCTCCGCTCGCCCTGGCCGCGCACACGGCATCGACCCTGACGGGCGCGGACTGGCTCGCGATCGCCCTGTACTTCGGCCTGCTCCTCGGCGTCGCGGCCTGGGTCGTGCGAAAGGCCAAGGACACGGCGACCGACTACTTCCTCGCCGGGCGCAACCTGGGCTGGTGGATAATCGGGGCCTCGATCTTCGCCTCGAACATCGGCTCCGAGCACATCGTGGGCCTCGCCGGCTCGGGCGCCACGGACGGGATAGCCCTCGCGCACTACGAGCTGCACGCCTGGTGCCTGCTCGTCCTCGCCTGGGTCTTCGTCCCGTTCTACTCGCGATCGCTCGTGTTCACGATGCCCGAGTTCCTCGAGCGCCGCTTCAGCACGCCGTCGCGCTACGTCCTGTCGATCGTGTCGCTGGTGACGTTCGTCATCTCGAAGATAGCGGTGGGGATCTTCGCGGGCGGCGTGGTGTTCGCGACCCTCCTGCCGGAGGTCCACTTCGCGGTGGGAGCGGCGACGATCAACAGCTTCTGGATCGGCTCGGTCGCCGTCATCGTGCTCACGGGCCTGTACACGATGCTGGGCGGGATGCGCGCCGTGGCCTACAACGACGCCGTGCAGGTCGTGGTCCTGATCTGCGGCTCGGCGCTCCTCACCTTCTACGGCCTGCACGTCCTAGGGGGATGGTCGGAGCTGCGCCGCTACTGCGGCTCGGAGATGCTCAACCTGTGGCGCCCGATCACGCCCGCCGGGGTCCAGGCGACATGGGCGCCCATACTCGAGTCGGACGCCTCCGGCTCGCTGGTCAGGCAGGCGTGGTATTTCAACGGGAACTTCCCATGGCCGGGCATGCTGGTCTGCGCCCCGATCATCGGCCTGTGGTACTGGTGCACCGACCAGTACATCGTGCAGCGGGCCCTGGGCGCGCCCGACGAGAGGACCGCCAGGCGCGGGAGCATATTCGCGGCGTTCCTGAAGCTCTTCCCGGTCTACCTCTTCATCATCCCCGGGCTGATCTGCTTCGCCCTCGCGAAGAGCGGCAAGATCGCCGAGCTGGCCCCGCTCGTGGGCCCCGGGGGAAGGCCCGTGCCGTCCGGGGCCCAGGCCGCGTTCCCCCTGATGGTCAAGTACCTGCTGCCGCCGGGCCTTCGGGGGATTGTCGTTGCGGGGCTGCTGTCGGCCCTCATGGGGTCGCTGGCGGGCGTCTTCAACGCGTGCTCGACCCTGTTCACGGTCGACCTTTACGGGAAGCTGCGCCCGCTCGCCTCCCAGCACGAGATCGTGCGCATGGGAAGGATTGCGACCGCCGCGATGGTCCTCATCGCCCTGGCCTGGATCCCCGTCATCCAGGGGGCGCACGGCCTCTACGGATACCTCCAGACCGTCCAGGGCTACCTCGCGCCGCCCATCTTCGTCGTCTTCTTCACGGGGGTCTTCTGGAAGCGCCTGAACGCCCAGGGCTGCCTCTGGGCGATGATCGTGGGCTTCCTCGTCGGGGGCTTCCGCCTGCTCGTCGACACGCCGGTCACGATGAGGCTCGCAGGATTCGAGAGCGGCTACAGGGCGGGCTCGTTCCTGTGGATCGTCAACAACATCAACTTCCAGTACTTCAGCGTGCTCATTACGGCCATCTCCGCCTTCGTGATGGTTGCCGTGAGCTTCATGACCAAGGAGCCCGACTACGCGCGCATCAGGAGCCTCACCTTCGCAACGGCGTCGGACGCCGACCGCGCGCAGACGCGCGCGAGCTTCGGCGGCCGCGAGGTCGCGGCCTCGGTCTTCATCCTGCTTTGCATCCTGGGCGCCTACGTCTATTTCTCGGGCTAGGGGGTGCGCCCGTTGGCCGCCTCCCGCAGCGGGCCCGCAACCCCCCGATATCCCCCATGAAAACGCCCATCCACGCGTGCCTAGGCACGCTTATCCTGGCAGCCGCCGCGGCGGCCTCGGCCCCCGGCGAGGGGATCCAAAAGCTTCCTTTTGGCAGCGTGGGCGGCAGGAACGTCGACCTGTACGTCCTGACCGGCCCGGGAGGCTTCGTTGCCAAGGTGGCGACCTACGGGGCGACGCTGACCGAGCTCGATGTCCCCGACCGCGCCGGCACGCCGGACGACGTGGTCCTCGGCTTCGACAGCCTCGGGGGATACCTTGGCAAGGAGCCGTACTTCGGCGCCACCGTCGGCAGGGTGGGCAACCGGATCGCCAACGCGAGGTTCACGCTGGGCGGCAGGACCTACCGGCTCGCGGCCAACGACGGCCCCAACCACCTGCACGGCGGCATCAGGGGCTTCGACAAGGTTGTCTGGGACGCGAGGGTCGTCGGCAACGCCGGCGCCCCCGCGGTCGAGTTCACCTACCTGAGCCGGGACGGCGAGGAGGGGTACCCGGGCAACTGCCGCGTCTCGGTGACCTACGAGCTCAGGGGGACGGCGCTGTGCCTGCGCTACACGGTGACGACGGACACGGACACGCCCGTCAACGTGACGAACCACAGCTACTTCAACCTGGCGGGTCCGGAGAACGGAAGCATCCTCGCCCACGAGCTGACGCTCTACGCCGACCGCTACACGCCGGTCGGCGCCGGCCTAATACCGACCGGCGAGATCCGCGGCGTCGCCGGCACGCCGATGGACTTCCTCACACCGACGGCCATAGGCGCGAGGATCAGCGAGGTGGGCTCCGGCCCCAGCGGCTACGACCACAACTACGTGGTAAACTCCCCGTCGGCTGCGCTGCCGCCCCCCATGGACACCGGCGGGGCGGGGCCGCTCCTTCATGTCGCCACGGTGCGCGACCCCACCTTCGGGCGGGTGATGGACGTCTGGAGCACGGAGCCCGGGGTGCAGTTCTACACCGGCAACTTCCTGGACGGATCGATCACGGGCAAGAAGGGGGTCACCTACCGCCAGTACGGGGCCTTCGCCCTCGAGACCCAGCATTTCCCCGACTCGGTTAACCACGCCAGTTTCCCATCGTATGTCCTGAAGGCCGGTGGTACATACCGCTCCGTGACGCTCTACTCCTTTACGGCCAGGTAGCCCCCGGCCGCGGGGCCCGCGGCCAGCCCTTCCCCGTTTGTGCCATGAGAAAATCCCACCGCATTGTCCCGCTCCTAGTCGCGGCCCTCACCATGGGGCTCGCCCCGCACGCCGGCGCCCAGGCCTCGCCGCGCGAAAGGATCCTCATGGACCCGGCCTGGAGGTTCCGTGTGGGCGACGACCTGGGCGACGGCCTGGGCCTAGCCAAGGCCGGGTCGTCGTACGGGCCGGCAAACGTCGACTTCTGCGACTCCAGCTGGAGGTCCGTGGACCTTCCCCACGACTGGGCGATCGAGCTGCCCTTTGACCCGAAGGCCGACGCTGCGCACGGGTTCAGGGCCGTGGGCGAGGGCTTCCGCCCGAACAGCATCGGCTGGTACCGCAGGTCCTTCGAACTCGCGAAGGAGGACGCCGGCAGGCGCATCTGGCTTGAATTCGACGGCGTCTACCGGGACTGCGCCGTGTTCGTAAACGGCTGGCTCGTGGAGCGCCACGACGGCGGGTACAACGGCTTCCGCTGCGACATAACGGATGTCGCGAACTGCGGCGGCAGGAACGTCGTCGCCGTGCGCGTCGACGCCTCGCACTTCGAGGGCTGGTTCTACGAGGGCGCCGGGATCTACAGGCACGTCTGGCTCGTGAAGACGGCGCCCCTGGCCGTCGCGCCCGACGGCGTGTTCGTGAGCAGCCGCTTCGATGGAAACGTCCCGGGCCCTTCCGCCCCAATCGTCATTCAGGCGCGCCTCCTCAACCGCGGCCTGCAGGTGGCGGACGCGCATGTCGCCTGGGAGGTCGTCGCCCCGGGCGGCGCCGTCGTTGCGACCGCGGCGTCCTCGGGCTCGGTCGGCGCCATGCAGCACCTCGACCTCGAGCAGACCGCGCAGGTGCGCGGCCCCGTCCTCTGGTCGCCGGAGGCGCCGGCCCTCTACACGCTCGTCACCACGGTATCCGCCGGGGGCCAGGCCGTCGACCGGGTCGAGACCCGCTTCGGAATCCGCACGGTGGGCTTCGACGCGGACCGGGGGTTCATCCTCAACGGCAAGCCCTACACGCTCAAGGGCACGTCCAACCACCAGGACCACGCCGGGGTAGGCTCCGCGCTGCCCGACGCGCTGCAGTACTTCCGCATAGCGCGGCTCAAGGAGATGGGATGCAACGCCTACCGCACGGCGCACAACCCGCCGACGCCCGAGCTTCTCGACGCCTGCGACCGCCTGGGCATGCTCGTCATGGACGAGAACAGGATCCTTGGCAGCGACCACCTGCGCATGGCCTACCTCGAGGAGCAGCTGCGCCGGGACCGCAACCACCCGAGCGTCGCCATTTGGTCCCTGGGCAACGAGGAGTTCGCCGTCCAGACGACGCAGGCGGGCATGCGGGTCGTTGCGACGATGCAGGCCTTCGTGAAGAGCCTCGACCCGACCCGGCCCGTCACGATCAACGCGGACCTGGGCGACCAGTTCGCGGGCGTGGACGAGGCGATCGAGGTCCGGGGCTGGAGCTACCACGTCGGCCCGGCGATGGACGCCTACCACAGGGAGCACCCCAGCCAGCCCAACGTCGGCAGCGAGCAGGGGAGCACCGTCGGCACGCGCGGCATCTACGCCGACGACAAGGCCCGGGGCTACGTGAGCTCCTACGACGACTTCGCCCCCGAGTGGGCCCAGACGGCCGAGACGTGGATGAGCTTCTTTGCGACGCGCCCGTGGCTCTCCGGCGGCTTCGTCTGGACGGGCTTCGACTACCGCGGCGAGCCGACGCCCTACGGCTGGCCGTGCATCAGCTCGCACTTCGGCATCCTGGACACGTGCGGGTTCCCCAAGGACAACTTCTGGTACTACCAGGCGTGGTGGAGCGACCACCCGGTGCTCCACGTCATGCCCCACTGGAACTGGCCGGGGCGCGAGGGCCAGGACATCGACGTGCGGGCGCTCACCAACTGCGAGGAGGTCGAGCTCTTCCTCAACGGGCAAAGCCTGGGCCGCAAGGCGGTGACGCCCTACCTCCAGCTCAAGTGGAAGGTCCCGTACGCGCCGGGCACGCTTTCCGCGCGCGGCTACAACGGCGGCCGCCTGGCCGCCGAGGCCGCGGTTGAGACCACGGGCGCCCCCGCGGCCATCGGGCTCAAGCCGGACCGCGCCGTCGTGGACGCCGACGGCAGGGACGCCGCCGTCTTCACGGTCTCGGTCGTGGACGATCACGGACGCGTGGTGCCCATGGCCTCGAACCCGATCGCGTTCGAGCTCGAGGGGCCGGGAAGAATCCTGGGTGTGGGAAACGGCGACCCGAGCTGCCACGAGCCCGACAAGGTGTTTGGGCTTCCCGTGCTGCGGTCGGTCCCGATCCTCAACTGGCGGATGCACAAGGTGGAGGAACCGTACCAGCCTGGCCTGCCCGAGGAGGGAGCCCAGTTCGACGACTCGAACTGGAGCACGGTCGACGTCTCCGCCGCGAGCGGCACGCTGGGATTCCACGACAAGGCGGTCTACCGCGCCCGCTTCAACGTGACGGCGGAGGACCTCGCGGCGCCCGCGGCCCAGATCCTGTTTCACAGGCTCGCCGGGGGCATCGCGGTCTATGTCAACGGGACAAGGGTGGGCGGGACGGCGGACCCACGCGCGCCGTGCCCGTACGACGTCAAGGCCCTGCTGCACGCCGGCGAGAACGTCGTGGCCGTCCCCGCGGCGAACTACGGCCCGGACCCCTACGGCATCAGCGGGGGCGTGTCGCTCGTCTGGGTGTACGATTCCCCCTCTCCCCACTGGAGCCGCAGCGTGTTCAACGGGCTTGCGCAGGTCATCGTGCAGTCGTCCGGCCAGCCGGGGGCTATCCGCCTCACGGCCCGGTCCGGGGGACTGAAGGACGCGTCGTTCGCCCTCGAGTCGAGGCCGCCCGCGCCGTAAGGCGGCAGGAGGGCAATCATGGCCGCGGAAACGCCCGCCCCGCTGGGACCCGCCGAGGTGCGGGTCCTGGGGTCGCTCGTCGAGAAGGACATCACGACCCACGACTACTACCCCCTGACGCTCAACGCTCTCACCAACGCCTGCAACCAGAGCTCCAACCGCGATCCCGTGGTCTCCTACTCGGAGCAGGAGGTGACCCGCGCGCTTGACGTGCTGCGCGAACGACGGCTCGCATTCGTGTTCCAGGGGGCGGAGAGCCGCGTCGCGAAGTTCGGCCACCGTCTGCTCGAGACCCTCGAGCTCGACCGGCCCGGGGTCGCGCTTTTGTGCGTCCTGATGCTGCGGGGCCCGCAGACGGCCGGGGAGGTGCGCTCGCGCACGGGGCGCATGCACGATTTCGAAAGCCTGGCGGATGTCGAGGCGGCGCTCGAGGCCCTCTGCACGAGGCCCGCGGGCGCCCTGGCCGCCAGGCTCCCGAGGCAGCGGGGAATGAAGGAGCAGCGCTACGCGCACCTGCTCGGGGGGCCCGCGGAGCAGGCCCCTCCCGCGCAAGAAGGGGCGGGCGCGCAGCCCGCGGCCGCGCTGCCCGGCGACGAGCGCGTCGCGCGGCTCGAGGGGGAGGTCGAGGGCATGCGCCGGGAGGTGGCGGACCTCAGGCGCGAGCTGTCGGAGCTGAAGGGGCAGCTGGGCTAGCCCGGGGTTGGCGCCGGGGAGGGCGTCAGTGCGCGGCGGGGGCCGGCCCCAGGGGCGGCGGGGTCGGGTTCAGGTATTTTCCGAGGAAGGCCTCGATGCGGGAGTAGAGATCGACCTGGTTGCTCAGGTGCGCCATGCCGTGCGTCTCCTCGGTCACGATAAGCTTCTCGTAGGGCACGTTGTGCTTATCGAGCTCCGAGATGAGCCGGGTCGACTGCGTGATGTCCGCGATGGGGTCGTAGCCGCCGTGGTTCACGAAGACGGGGACGCGGATCTGGTCGACGTGACGCACGGGGGCGATCTTGTCGAACTTTTCCGGATTCTTCTCAGGGTCGCCGAGCCTGTACATGAGCAGGTTGAACTCCGGGTCGCTCTGTGAGTGCTCGTAGTCCCACTTCTTGTCGGCGATCAGCTTCGCCCAGTCGAACACGCCGGCGATCGTGACGGCGCAGCGGTACAGGTCGGGGTCGAGCACGACTCCCTGCAGGGCGAGGTAGCCGCCGAACGATCCGCCCATGATCGCCACGCGCTTCGGGTCGAACATCCCGAGGGCTAGGGCCGCCTTCGTGGCGTCCGTGACGTCGTAGTGCATCTTCAGGAAGTCCCAAAGGTCGTCCTCGGGGAACATCCAGTCGTAGCCCGGGGATCCGCGGTAGTTGGGCTTGAGGACCGCGTAGCCGCGGCTGGCCAGGAACTGGGCCTCGCCGTCAAAGCCCCAGCTGTCGCGCACCCACGGCCCGCCGTGCGGGATCACGACGAGAGGCACCGGGTGCTCCTTCGTGGCCCCCGCGGGCAGGGTCAGGTAGGCATCCAGCAGGCGCCCGTCCCTGGTCTTGTACTTCATGACCTGCTCGGGGCGCATCCGCTCGGGGTCGATCCACGGCATGGACTTCTTGAAGAGGCCGGCCGTGTGCTTCTCCAGGTCGACCCAGCTGTAGAGCACCGGCTGCTTGTCCGAGTACGTGGCGACGAGGAACAGGTTCTGGGCGTCGTTGCTTCCGAGGATCTGCACGAACTGGCCCTTGAACATGCCGTTCAGGAGCTTCTGGAGGTTGCTGTAGATGTCGGTGAACCAGATGACGCGCGGGTACTCGTGGTTGGTGAACACCCCGATCGGGTCGTGCGAGACGGGGTCGAGGTAGAGCGAGCCGTTGAAATCGTAGGTCTTCTCCGTCTCGAGGGCGTCGCCCCACTGGCCGGTCGCCAGGTTCAGGAACTGCAGCGGCCGGGGCTTCCCGTTGAGCGGGCCCACCGCCAGCACCTGGCCGGGCTCGGGCCCGGCGCCGTAAATGACGATGCGCATCGGGTTGGCCCCGACATTGCCGGGCTGCTCCGCGTCGATCGTGCACCTGACCCACTGGCCACCCTCCAGCCTGAACATGAGGGGCCTGCCGCCGTCCGAGGTGAACGCAAACTCAAGCTTGCCCTCCTTGTCCGTCAAGTAGCCGGTCGTTATGCCGGGCTTCGGGATCGGGAAGGTTGAGTCCATGTGCCTGACGTTGCTGTCGCGGGCCTGGTCCCTCTGCACCTGGTCGACTCCGGCCGCGAGGATGTTGACCGCCTCGCCACCCAGGTTCGCGGTGTTCAGGACGGAAACCCCGAGGTCCTTGTTGTCCCCGTGGAACGAGTCGACGGTGTTCCAAACGAGCGGGTGGAGCCTGTCGTGGAGGGGGACCGAGATGAGCAGGGAGCCGTAGTTCTGCACGAGCGGGTAGCCCGCGCTTATCGAACCGACATCCGCCGCGAAGATGCCGAGATTCCAGAGCTTGCGCATCGAGACGTCGTAGACGACCTTCGTGTCGTTGAGCCAGGAGAACGAGTCTATGTCCTTGTCGCCCGCCCCGCCGCTCGCGAACTCCTTCGCCTGAGTCTTGACGTTGTAGACCATCAGCAGGTGGGTGTCCCCTTCGGACACGATTGCCGCGATGTGGGTGCCGGCCTGGTTCAGGGCCGGGGACTGCAGGACCGGCGGCCTGAAGAAGTCGACGAGAGGGATCTGCTCGCCGGCCGCGACGGGCGTGTCGCGCGTGAGGTTGGGGTCGTCGGCCGCGGCCGGCACGGCGAGAGCGGCGAGAATAGAGAAGCAGACACTCAGTCGCATGTTTTTGGGGTGCATGTTGATGGGTACGCCAGCGTGATTCCCGTCTCCAACGGCCCCCGCGGGGAACTGCGCCCTCGAAAGCCGCCCAATCGAACGCCATGAGGCGCCCGGTTGCAAGAAACCAAAATCGGGGCCGCACCGTGCTGCCCGCTTGAGTCCCGGGCCCGCGCCGGCAAGCTGTGGGCCCATGCGCGCGGCACCCCTCGCCCTGGTCCTTCTCATCGCCGGCATGCCCATCGCCCCGGGGGCGGGCGCGGCGCCCGCCGCACTCGTCGGAGCCGCCGACCCGATGTTCGCCTACATGGGCCGCGTCGAGATTTCCGAAGGGAGAGCCCACATGGGTTTCCCGGGCGTCACGGTTCGCTTCGTTTACAGCGGCCCGGCGCCGGTTTTGAGGATGACCGGCGACTCCCCGAACTGCTTCTTCAACCTGTCGTGCAACGGGTGGGACCCGGTGGTCATCAGGCTCAACCAGGGCGAGAACCAGATCGCGCTTTCGACAGGCGCGGCGCCGCCGGGAGGATGGCTCATCGAGCTGGTCAGGCGGACGGAGTCATGGATGGGCACGGCCTCGTTCGACGGCCTGGCGCTCCCCGAGGGCTGCAGGCTCCGCGCGCCGCAGCCGTGGCCCGAGCGCAAGCTCATGTTCATAGGCGACTCGCTGACCTGCGGCGAGTACGACGAGCGCTTCCCCAACGAGTTCGACTCCACGCCGCGCTCGACGAACGCTGCGCGCTCCTACGCGATGCTCCTCGCCCGCTGGCTCGGGGCCCAGGTCCACCTGATCAGTTACGGAGGGCAGGGGATCACCCGCGACTGGTCGGGCAAGGCCCCGGCCAGCACGCTGCCGGTCATCTTCCCCAGGGCGCTCCCCGACAAGAAGGGCTCCGTCTGGGACCATACCCGGTACGCTCCCGACGTCGTCGTGATCAACGACGGCACGGACTTTGACGCCGGGCCCCTGGACCTGGCAAAGTTCACCGACGCCTACGAAGCGTTCGTCGCACAGGTGCGCAAGGCCTATCCCCGGGCCTTCATCCTGCTTAGCGAAAGCGGCTTCCAGTCCGACGGGTCGGACGGCAGGCCGAGGACGTCGCGCGACCAACTGCTCGCCACGTTGAACGAGGTGGCGAGCAGGCGCGCCGCGGCCGGGGACGCCCGCATCAGGGTCGTGCACACGGGCTTCTTCCCGGGCACCCCTAGCAACGGCCACGTGGTCGCGTTCCAGCAGGAGCAGGTAGCCCTCGACCTGCTGGGCCCCATCCGCGAGGCGGCGGGCTGGAGATGACAAGGATTGTCGCGGGGGGGACCGAAAAGGTGCATGGTTAGCTTTGCCTCCGCATGCAAAATCTGGATTCTCCGCAGCACATGAGCAACAAGGCCGAGACCCGCAAATTCGGTTTCGAGACCCGCATGGTCCACGCGGGCCACATTCCCGACGCGGTCACCGGGGCCAGGGCCGTGCCGATATACCAGACGACGTCCTTCGTGTTCGACGACGCCGATCAGGCGGCCCAGCTCTTTGAGCTCAAGCAGTTCGGCAACATTTACTCGCGCATCAGCAACCCCACCACCGCGGTCTTCGAGGAGCGCGTCGCCTCGCTCGAGGGGGCGGCCGGGGCCGTCGCGACCGCGAGCGGCATGGCGGCGCAGCTGGTCGCGTTCCTGACGCTGCTTGAGCCCGGCGACGAGGTCGTGGCGTCGTCCCAGCTCTACGGGGGCTCGATCACCCAGCTCGTGCACACGCTCAGGAAGTTCAACCTTCAGGTGCGCTTCGTCGACCCATCGAGCATCGCCGAGTGGGAGGCCGCGATCACGCCGAAGACCCGGGCCCTGTACGGCGAGACGATCGGAAACCCGCGCGGCGCGATCCTCGACATCGGGCGGATTGCCGCCCTCGGGGCGTCGCACGGCATCCCGCTCATCGTGGACAACACGATGGCGACGCCCGCCCTGTGCAGGCCGATCGAGCACGGGGCGACCCTGATCGTGCACTCGGCCACAAAGTTCATGGGGGGCCACGGAACCGCCCTGGGCGGCGTGCTCCTCGACTCGGGCAAGTTCGACTTCAGCCGCTACCCATCGATCGCGGCCCCCTCCGCGGCATACCACGACCTGCGCTTCTACGACACGTTCGGCCACTACGGCTTCCTCATGAAGGCCCGGGCCGAGACCATCCGCGACACCGGGGCGTGCCTGTCGCCGTTCAACGCGTTCCTGCTCATCCAGGGCCTCGAAACCCTTTCGCTGCGGATGGAGAGGCAGACGGCGTCGGCCCTCAAGGTCGCCCAGTTCCTGGAGGGGCACGGGGAGGTCGCCTGGGTGGCGTACGCGGGGCTGCCGAGCCATCCCGACCACGCGCTCGCAAGGAAGTACCTCCCCGGCGGGCCGGGCGCGGTGTTCTCCTTCGGGCTCAGGGCGAAGAAGGGCGAGGGCGCCCGGGCGAGGGGAAGGGTCTTTATCGAGGCGCTGCAGCTCTTCTCCCACCTGGCGAACATTGGCGACGTGCGAAGCCTCGTCATCCACCCGGCGTCGACGACCCACCAGCAGCTGAGCGACGAGGAGCTCGCGAAGGGCGGCGTCGCCCCCGAGCTCATCCGCCTCTCAATCGGGCTGGAGAACGTTGAGGACCTCCTATGGGACCTGGACCAGGCATTGCTTGCTCGGTGACGCTCAACTCGGCCCTGAGCGCCGAGCACCAGCGGCTCTACCAGGATCCGCACGTCATCCAGCGCCTCCTGCGCGAGGCGCGCACGATCGCGGTCGTCGGCCTCTCGACGGACCCCCAGCGCGCGAGCTGGTTCGTCGCCAACTACCTCAAGAAGCTGGGCTACCGGATCATCCCCGTGAACCCCAAGGCGGACACCATCATGGAGGAGAAGTGCTACCCGAGCCTGGCGGCGATCCCGGAGCCCGTCGACATCGTCGACGTGTTCAGGCCCGCCGCCGATGCCACGGCCATCGCGCGCGATGCCGTCGCCATCGGGGCCAAGGCGCTCTGGCTCCAGCTCAAGCTCGTGAACCTCGAGGCGGCCGAGATCGCCTCCCGGGCGGGCCTCGCGGTCGTCATGGACCGGTGCGTCAAGATTGAGCACGGCCGCTACCAGGGCAGGCTGCACTGGGGCGGGATGAACACCGAGATCATCACGGCGCGCAAGGCGCGCCTTGCGTGAGGAACCCGGCGACAGCTCCCATGACCAAGAAAAAAATGATACTCATGCTCGCCGCGCTGGCCGCGGCGGGCCTCGCGGCCCGATCGTCCGACGCCCCGGCGGCCGCGACCGCGGCCATGCAGGGCGACGCCGGGCGGCCGGGCTCGGCGCGCTGGGTGCGCAGCGAGCTGTACTTCGGTGTCGGCCTCGCCGGCCAGCCCCAGGACGGCCGCGCCCGGGCCAAGGAGGCCGACTGGCAGGCGTTCCTCGACCGCGAGGTGACCCCGCGCTTCCCGGACGGGCTCACGGTGTTCGACGCGTACGGGCAGTGGCTCGCCAGAAGCGGCGACAGGCCCGCGCGCCTGCGCACCAAGGTGCTCGTCATCCTCCACGAGGACACGCCCGAGAAGCGGGCGGCCGTAGACGCGATTAGGCTCGCCTGGAAGGCGCAGTGGCACGACCAGTCGGTCCTCCTCGTCAACGAGGCGGCGGACGTGTCGTTCTAAAGCCCGGCCACGCCGTGCCATGACCCCCCAGGCAAGCCCGCGCCGCTGGTTCGTCGCCGGCGACTTCAACGGGTTCTTCGGGCTGCTGGTCGACAACCTCGCGGTGATGGCGTTCCTCTCGAGCGTCCTCGTGGGGCTCTTCAAGTTCCCGGCGGACGTCGTGTTCACGCGCATGTTCCCGGGCACGGCCTTCGGCGTGCTCGTCGGCGACGCCGTCTACACCTGGATGGCGGTGCGCCTGGCGAGGCGCACGGGCAGGGAGGGGGTGACCGCGATGCCGCTCGGGATCGACACGCCGACCACGATCGGCATGGCCCTCCTCGTCCTGGGGCCGGCGTACGCGAAGCTCAGGCAGGGGGGGATGGACGAGCACGCCGCGGCGATCGCCACCTGGCACATGGGCATGGCGGCGATGATCGTGATGGGCGCCCTCAAATTCGTGCTCTCCTTCGCGGGGACGTGGATCGGGCGCGTGATCCCGCGGGCGGGCCTGCTGGGGTCGATTGCGGGGATAGCCCTCATGCTTATCGGCTTCATCCCGATCGTGGAGCTGCTGCGCATCCCCATCGTCGGCTTCGTCGGCCTGGGCGTCGTCCTCTACGCGGTCGCGGCGAAGCGCAGGCTGCCCGGCAACGTCCCCGGGGTCCTGGCGGCATTCCTCGTCGGCACGGCCCTCTACTACTCGCTGGGACCCCTGGGCCTCGCGGGCCCGGGCTACCACGCGCCCGGGGCGCTGGCGCTGCGCTTCGCGCTGCCGCTGCCGACGCTGGGCTTCGTCGACGGCCTAGCCGCGACGGCGCCGTACCTGCCCCTCATCCTGCCCTTCGGCCTTCTCATGGTCATCGGAGGGATCAACGTCGCCGAGAGCGCGCGCGCCGCCGGCGACGACTACAGCACGCGCGACATCCTCCTCACCGAGGCATTCGCCACGCTGATCGCGGGCGTCTGCGGCGGAGTCGCCCAGACCACGCCCTACATCGGGCACCCCGCGTACAAGAGGATGGGGGCGCGCGCCGGCTACACCCTCCTCACGGGCGTGTTCGTCGGCCTTGGCGGCGTCTTCGGGTACCTCTCCAACCTGGTCGAGCTTGTCCCCCTCGCGGTGCTGGCCCCGATCCTGGTCTTCATCGCGATCGACATCACGGCCCAGGCCTTCGAGGCGACGCCGCCGCACCACGCGGCGGCCGTCGTCTTCAGCTTTTTCCCGGCCATCGCGCGGATGGTGGCCATCAAGCTGGGCGACCCGACCTACGTACCGCCCGAGCGCTTCGAGCGGCTGCTCGCCTCGACGGAAGGGGGGCTGCCGGAGCTGGGCGTGATCGTGACCCTCGGCAACGGCTTCATCATCACGTCGATGATCTGGGCCGCGTTCCTGGCCGCGCTGATTGACGGGAGGACGCGCGCGGCGCTAGCGGTGCTGCTTTCGGGGGCGGCGCTTGCGCTCTTCGGCGTCATCCATTCCGTAGAGCCGAGCGGGGGGCTGTACCTGCCGTGGACGCTGTCCGGCACCGCGCGTACGCTCGCGTTCCAGTTCACGGCCTCCTACGTCGCGCTGGCCGCCGTGATAGCGATCCTCTCGGTTCTGGGCCGCAGGCCCGCGGACGCATGAACGGGGACGCGGTCGAGATCGTCTACCGGGTGCGGACATCCGCCGAAGCGCTCGAGAGCCGGGCCGAGGCGCTGCTCCTGGAGCAGACGGTCGAGCTGCCGCGCTCGGCGCTGCGCTGGGACTTCGTGCGAAGGGAGATGGTCGGGCGGGTCGTCTCGACGGCGCCGGTCGGCGAGGGCGAGTATCGCGTCACGATCGAGCAGCCCGAGGCGACGACCGGGGGCGACCCCGCGCAGCTGCTCAATGTCGTCTTCGGCAACTCCTCGCTCCAGCCCGACGTCGAGCTCGAGGACGTGCGCGTGCCCCCGGCGCTCGCGCGCGCCCTCGGCGGACCGCGCTTCGGGATCGCCGGCCTTCGCACGGTGGCGGGCGTCTCGGGGCGGGCGCTCACGGCGACGGCGATCAAGCCGATGGGGCTGTCCGCGCAGCAGGCGGGCGGGATGTGCCGGGCGTTCGCGCTCGGCGGCATTGACGTCATCAAGGACGACCACGGCCTCGCGGACCACGCCTTCTGCCCGTTCGGCGAGCGGATCCGGGCCTGCCTGGACGCCACGGCGCGGGCGGCGCAGGAGACCGGAAGGCGCTCCGTGTATGCGCCCAACCTCATTGGAGGCCCGTCCGCGGTCATGCGCCAGGCCGAGGAGGCGAGGGGGCTGGGCGCCCGGGCCGTGGTCCTGTCGCCGATGGTCCTCGGGCTTCCCGTCGTCGCCGAGCTCGTGCGCGACCTCGGTATGGTGGTGCTGGCGCACCCGGCGCTGGTCGGGGTGCGGCGCATCCACCCGGAGGTGCTCCTTGGCGTTCTTTTCCCGCTCTACGGAGCGGACGCGGTCATCTATCCGAACGCGGGCGGGCGCTTCAGCTTCAGCCGCGAGACCTGCGCCGAGATCGCGCGGCTGCTGCGCACCCCGCGCTCGGCCATCGCGCCGGCCATGCCCGTCCCGGCGGGGGGCATCAGGCCGGAGCGCGTTCCGGAGGTTCTCGCCGCCTACGGGGCGGACACGATGCTGCTCATCGGCGGCGGGCTCATAGAGCCCGCGGAGGACACTCTTGTCGCGCGGTGTCGACAGTTCGCCGAGTCCGTGCAGGCTTTCGGCTACGGCAGATGAAGCGCAAGACCCACATCCGCCAGACCGAGCCGTTCCGCTGGGAGAACGTGCCGCTCTTGGCGTACAAGGAGGAGGACGGGACGCATTTCAAGTCCGTCACCCGCCAGGTGCTCTTCGGCGGAGGCGAGCAGGCGGGCGCCGAGCTGCGCTACTTCGAAATCGCCCCGGGCGGCCACTCGACCCTGGAGCGCCACGGCCACGTGCACTGCGTCATGGTCGTGCGGGGCCGCGGGCGCGCCCTGGTGGGGCGCGAGATCCACGAGCTTGGGCAGCACAGCCTGGTTTACATCCCCCCGCTCACCTGGCACCAGTTCCGCGCGACGGACGAGGAGGCGCTCGGCTTCCTCTGCCTCGTGCGCCGGGACCGGGACCGCCCCCAACGGCCCACCGCCGGCGAGCTGGCGTCCCTGCGCGCCGACGCGAGCGTCGGGGCGTTCATACGGGTCTAGGCGCCGTGAGGCTGCGGGTGCTGCTTGCCCTGTGTGCCGCCTCCGCCCTCGGCGCGGAGCCCGTGAAGCTCGGCTTCTTCATGTCGATCACCGGAAGGGACGCCTCCTTCGGCGAGGCCTCGCTCAACGGCGCGCGCCTCGCGGTCGACTCGATAAACGCCGGGGGAGGGGTGCTCGGCCGGCCGGTGGCGCTTATCGTCGAGGACGACCGGTCGCTCCCCGGGGAGTCGGCGACGGCGGTGAAAAAGCTCATCTCGCGCGACAAGGTGGCCGCGCTGATCGGGGAGTGTTCCTCGGCGCGGACCCTGGAGGCGGCCGCGATCGCGCAGGCCGCCGGGGTGCCGCTGGTGACGCCAGCCTCGACGAGCCCCAAGGTGACCGAGGTCGGCGACGCGGTCTTTCGCGTGTGCTTCGTCGACTCGTTCCAGGGGGAGGTGATCGCCACCTTCGCCCGGCGCCGGCTGGGGCTGAAGCGGGCCGCGCTCCTCATCGACGCCTCGGCGCCGTACTCCGTCGGCCTGGCGGACTACTTCTCGAGGACCTTCAGGGCGCTGGGCGGCGAAATCGTCGCCAGCCAGAAGTACTCGGGCGCCACTACGGACTTCCGGGCGCAGCTGACCGCGATCCGCGCGGCGGGGCCCGACGCGGTGTTCCTGCCGGGCTACTACGTCGCGGCCGGCCTCGTCGCGCGCCAGTCAAGAGAGCTCGGCCTGAACGCGACCCTCCTCGGCGGGGACGGGTTCGAGGCGCCGCAGCTTCTGGAGATCGGCGGTGCGGCCCTTGAGGGGGCCTACTACGCGACCCATTTCGCGACGGAGAACACCGACCAGGCGTCGAGGGCCTTCGTGGCCGCCTACAGCGCGCGCTACGGGTCCGCGCCGAACGGCCTGGCGGCGCTCACGTACGACTCGGTCAGGCTGGTCGCCGACGCCATCGAGCGGGCGGGGACGACGCAGAGGGCGGCGCTTCGCAGGTCGCTCGCCGCGACCCGGGACTTCCCCGGGGTGACGGGGCGCACGACGATCAACGCGAGGCGCGACGCGGACAAGGACGCGGCGATCATCACCGTGAGGAACGGCCGCCTGGTCTTTGTCGAGACCATGCGGCCATGACCGGGTTGCCTTTGGGGCGGACCTGCGTTTGATCGGAGCGCATGGGGCAGACGGAACACACGAGACCAGCGACAGTGGCCGCGCAGGCCCTCGGCTTCGTCGACGCCGCGACCGGGGCGATCGTCCCGCCGGTCCACCCGTCGACGACCTACGAGAGGGACGCCGACAACAGGCTCCTCGGCGGCCGCCTGTATTCCCGGGCCGACAATCCGAGCTACGACCAGGTCGAGGCGGTGATCACGGCCCTGGAGGGGGGGGCGGCATCGGCGGTCTTCGCCTCGGGCATGGGCGCCGCGACGGCGGTATTCCTTGCGCTAAGGCCCGGCGACCACGTCCTCGTCCCGAGGGTGATCTACTGGGCGCTGCGGGGCTGGCTCTTCGACTGGGCCGAGGCCTGGGGCCTCAGGATAGAGGAGGTCGACATGACGAGGCCGTCCGTGGTGGCGGCGGCCGTGAGGCCCGGGCACACTAAGCTCATCTGGACGGAGACGCCGGCCAACCCGACGCTCGCCATTACCGACATCGAGGCGCTGGCCGGGGTCGCCCGCAAGGCCGGGGCCACGCTCGCCGTCGACTCGACGTTCGCCACCCCTGTCCACACGCAGCCGATAGCCCTCGGCGCGGACATCGTCATGCACTCGGCGACCAAGTACTTGAACGGACACTCCGACGTGGTCGCGGGAACGCTGACGACGCGCGCGCAGGACGACCTCTGGGCGCGCATCAAGACCGTCCGCGTCCAGGGCGGGGCTGTCCTCGGGCCGTTCGAGGCCTGGCTCCTGCTGCGCGGCATGCGCACGCTCTTCGCCCGCGTGCCGGCCCAGAGCCGGGCCGCCCAGGCGATCGCCGAGCGGTTCGCCGCGCACCCGAGGGTGGCGGCCGTGCTCTACCCGGGGCTGCCCGGCTTCGACGGCCACGCGGTGGCGGCCCGCCAGATGAAGGGCGGCTTCGGCGGGATGATGTCCCTTCGCGTCAAGGGAGGCTCGCAGGGCGCCCTGGCGGCGATGGGCCGGCTGCGCGTCTGGAAGCGGGCCACCTCGCTCGGGGGCGTCGAGAGCCTGGTCGAGCACCGCGCGAGCGTCGAGGGCCCGCAGAGCACGACGCCCCCGGATCTCCTTCGGATGTCGGTGGGCCTCGAGGACCCCGCTGACCTGATCGCCGACATCGAGGCCGCGCTCGGCTGAGCGTCCCGGGCCTCCCGCCAACAATAGCATTGTTTCCGGCGGCCAACGGGATTGGTGTTCCCACTTGCGTGGATTCCCTTCCGACCAATTCAATCCTACCGATCATCCAGTTGGCGACGGCGCCGGTGATCCTGATCTCGGGCATGGGCCTGCTTCTGCTGACCATGACCAACCGGATGGGGCGCATCATTGACCGCACGCGCATCTACGCCTCCCAGATCCGGCAGGCCAAGCCGGCGGAGCGGCGCGAGCTCGAGGCCCATCTTGAGGTGACGTGGCGGCGCGCGAAGATCGTCCGCCTCTCGCTCACCTACGCCGTGTCGAGCATGCTGGCGTCCTCGGCGCTGGTGATCGCGATATTCGTGGGGGCGACCCTGCGCATCGACCTTGGCGGCGTCATCCTGCTCCTGTTCCTCGCGGCCATGGCGCTGCTCGTGGCGGCGCTCGTGACCTTCCTGAGGGACATATGGGTTTCCCTCACGGCCCTGAGGCTCGAGGTCCGCGAGGCGCGCGAGTCGCTGCGCGGCGACTCCTCCTAGTCGGTGCCGCCCGGCCGGGACAGCTGGTCAAGGGCCTGGTACGCCAGGTTCTGGACCACCATGTCGAGGGCCACGCCGCCCGTCGGGTGGAGCTGGCCCATGGAGATGACGATCATGTCCTCCTTCGGGTCGATGTTGAACTTGGTGTAGAAGAAGCCACCCCAGCCGAACTCGCCGGGCGAGCCCAGCTCGTCCAGGGGCGCCTTGACGCCGCTGACGCCAAACCCGAGCCCGAAGCCCATCTCGGGCTCGATCTTTCCCATCTGGTCGTGGGACATGAGCTCGACCGACTTTCTGCTCAGGATCTGGACATTGTTGAGCGAGCCCCCGTTTAGGATCATCTGGCAGAAGCGGGCGTAATCGCGCGCGGTGGAGCACAGCCCGGCGCCGCCCGAAAAGAGCTTCCTCGGGCCGTTGTAGGGGTAGTCTGCCGAGTACGTCATCGTCCCCTCGGAAATGGGGGCGTCGGGAAACCGGCCGAGGCCCCGGTCCGGATAATAGGTGTAGGCGGTTGCGAGCCTCGGCTGCTGCGCCGCGCTCACGTAGAAGCACGTGTCCTTCATGTTCAGGGGGGCGAAGATGCGTGTGCGCAGGAACTCGTCGAACGGCACGCCGGAAACGACCTCGACAAGCCTTCCGAGGACGTCGACAGAGAGGCTGTACTCGAAGCGGTCGCCCGGGTTGAAGAGGAGCGGCACGCCCGCCAGGCGCCTGACGCTGTCCGCGATGGTGCCGTCATACTGCAACAGCCCGCTGGCGACGTTGGCGTCGACATACCTCTGCCCGAGGACCTCGTTCCACTGGTAGGTGAGCCCCGAGGTGTGCCGGAGAAGGTCGCGGATCGTGATCTCCCGGCGCGCCGCAACCGTGTTCGGCTGGCCCGCCTCGGGCTTCACAAGGACCTTGGGGTCCTTGAACTCGGGCAGGTACCTCGAGACAGGATCCTCGAGAGTGAACCGCCCCTCCTCGTAGAGCATCATGACGGCCGTGCTCGTGATAGGCTTTGTCATGGAGCATATCCTGAACAGCGCGTCCTTCTGCATGGGCTTCTTCTGCTCGACGTCGGCCATCCCCCTCGCGTCGAGCCAGACGACGCGCCCGTGGCGCACGACCATCGTGACCATGCCCGCGATGCGCTTGGCGTCGATCTCCCTCTGGACGGCCGTCGCGATCCGCGAGAGCCGTTCCGGGGACAGGCCGACCGACTCCGGAATCGCGGTTGGAAGCTCCTGGGCCAGGGCGGCCGAGGCCAGGAGCAGGGCGGCGGCGAGGCAGGGCAGTAGGGGATGCTTCTTCATGGAGGGCGGGGAGGCGTCGCGTTGGCTGCGCCTGCGTCCTTTCGCGGCGGGTGCTCCGGCCTCGTTGACCGGAGGGCGCAAGGATGCCGGCTTTAAGCAGGGGAAATGGATACCCGCCGCCCGCCCGCTGCAAGACGATCCGGAGCCCCGAAGGCACTTGCCTGGGCCCGGCGGCGCCGATAGCATAGGCCAGGACGAGAATCGCTCGCCTTGTGCCCCCCGCCTCCATGAAAACGCCCTTTGTACTGGCCGCCCTGGCCCTGACCCTGCCGGGCCTCGCCTCCCCGGGACTGCGCGCGGCCGCGGCCACCGGCACAAGCGGCATCACGGCCCTCTCGGCGAAGGTGAGCTCCGATTACGTGAGGGCGCGCCTGCCCGACGGGAGCTTCGAGCCGGAGGAGTACGGGTTCGGGGAGGGCGGCCGCCTGGACGGGACGTTCCACGACGCCTCGATAGACAAGCTCACGTTTCTGGACATCGCCAGGGCGCTGGCGGGGCCGCTCGCCGCGCAGAAATACGTTCCGACCAAGAGCCTGGACAGCGAGAAGCTCCTGATCGTCGTCTTCTGGGGAACGACCATCGTCACGGATCCCCTAAACCGCTCGCTCGGCGCCCTGACGCGCAACGGCTCGATCATGTACACGGACCTGATACAGCGCGACATCCAGGCCGCAAAGAACGCCAAGATCCTCGGATACGATTCGGAGAGCCTCGTCCAGTCCGATTTCGGGGACTTCTTCACAAAGTCTGGCATGCCCGGGCTGCTGCAGTCGGAGCTCGTGTCGGAGATCGAGGAGAACCGGTACTTCGTGGTGCTGATGGCGTACGACTTCCAGGCGTTCCGCAAGGGGACGAAGCACAAGCTCTGGGAGACCCGCTTCAGCATTAACGAGCTGCACAACGAGTTCGACCTGGTTCTTCCTGCGATGGCGCAGTACGCCTCGGCGTATTTCGGGCAGGACACCCACGGCCTCCTCAGGAAGCCCGTCCCCGAGGGCAACGTCAGGGTGGGCGAGCCCAAGGCGCTCGGCGAGGCCGAGGCGCCGGCGAAGTAGCAGGCGGGCCGCTCTTGCACTCCGGGCCCGGACATGGTCAAGTTGCGGGGCCCGCATGGCCAGCATCCTGATCATCGACGACAACGAGACCTTCCGGGTGCTGCTCGAGGAGATGCTGATCGCGGACGGGCACGTGGTGACGAAGGCCTCCGACGGGCTCGAGGGCGCGCAGAAGTACCGGGACAACCCGACGGACCTCGTCATCACCGACATCATGATGCCCCACAGCGGGCTTTCGACCATCCAGGTGCTGCTCAAGCAGTTTCCCGACGTGAAGATCATCGCCATGTCCGGGGGAGGGACCCACCGGCTGGACTACGCCAAGAGCATCGGGGCGTCCTGCTCACTGGCGAAGCCGTTCACCTTCGAGAAGCTCTGCACGGCGATCGCCGAGACGCTGGCCGGCAAGGCGGGCTAGCGGCTCGCTCCAAAGGAACCGGTGGCCGGCGCACGTCACTCTCGCCCGGCGCTGATCCAACGCTGCAGTAGGAGGGCCCCCAGGAACTCCTTTTCGGTCGGCCCGCCGTTGTCATTCCTGCCGACGACGGCTTCGTCCAGCCGAGCGGGGTAGATGTCCGACTCAAGACGCAGCACCTCCCTCCCGTCCATCCTGACCGCGATGGTTCCCCGAGCCGGAAGGCGGGATCCCTGATAGAGGGAGAAGGCGGGCGTGATGATCTCGATGTCATGGAGGCTCTCGCTGTCCAGCGTATCGACGATCGGACCCTCCTGATTGAGCACACCCCAGTGATCCAGGACGAAGCGGCCGCTGCCGTTGCCATAGTGCACGACGCAGATGCCATCGCCGGCTCCCTGGACGCCGGTAAACAATAGGGGTTCCCTCAGCCCCCATCGGGGCTGGGAGGGAAAGACGACGCGCAGGAGAAGATGGTCGGTCGGTTCCGCCGGCCGGAGGCGGGGGCGGGTATCGGCCCACTGGATCCTCTCGGGGAACCATCCCTCGACGAGAGGCGCCGCCACCGTGTTCTCCCCGAGGCGGACGGCGCCGGCCTCGCAGGGATGATAGGGAACGCTGCTCACCCAGTTGGTCCGGCCGTCCCTCTCAACCAGCAGCGGGCGCGGCGGCCCCGGCATCCTGCCGGACGGGTCCATCGTCTCCATCTGCACCGTGCATTCCATCGAGGATCCGGGCTCGATCCCGAAGGGCGGGCCGTAGAACAGAGGGGACCCCGTCGAAAAATACCCGAAGCGCGCGGTGCCCCCGGCGGCGGCCTCCATGAAGAGCAGGTCGCCGCGATCCGGGGAGCCCGCGGACACCAGCGGCCAGCGCCCAGGCTTCGGATTGGCTGGGACGGAGAGCCGGATGGTCCGGGGCGTGAAATCGGGCGTGATGTCGCGGACCGCCAGCCTGTCCCGCGCGACACGCAGGACGCTGCCGGAGAACCATCCGGGCTGCGCCTCGCCGCCGGCCACGCGAATATCCCTGCAGTCGACCGGGTTGAGCGGGCGCAGGCCCTCAAGCACCGGGCGATCGTCCAGGACAGCATAGATCGACGAACGGCTGATGGCGCTGGGCGCGTGATTCAGGTAGTAGGGATGCTCGGTTGTCGGATACAGCGAGCCAAACGACGCTGACAGCGTGCTGGCCCGGCCCCGGGCCACATCGGCGCCTTCGCCCCACAGCACGAAGTCGTCGCCCGCGCACTTCAAACCCAGGCGAATCCGCTCGTCGGGGAGATACTCCACGATGAGAGATGCGTTCGGGGTCTCCGCCAGCTTCTCGACCGTGTGCGCAGGTCTGGGCTGGAACGCGACCTGCCAGGTGACCGGCCCGTAGGACCAGCCCCTCGCGCTTTCGTACCAGGAGGTCGGCACGTTCATGATCCGGGCCACCTTTGCATAGTACGCATAGCCGCTGTGAACCGTCATGGATCCCGCAAGCGGAATGCTTAGAATCGCCGCGACGGCCGCGGAAAAGGTCGCTGCGGCGAGCCAGGCGGCCCGAACGGCGCCCTTTGCCAGCTGCGAGGGGGCCGCTTGGTCCAGCGCGCATGCCCCGAGCGTCGAGAGCAGGACGAGGTTGGGCAGGAAATCCACCGTGTAGCGTAGCGCGGAGTTCCCGAAGAAGAGGTCGCAGGCTCCGGGGCCGAGATAGGCCAGGCCCACCATGCCGAAAACCGCGCCAAAACGCCGGGGCCCCCGGCTGCGCCGCAGTGCGAGTGGGCTTGCCAGCAAGAACCAGGTAACCGGGGCGTACTTCAGGATTCCGTAGAGGTCGCCGAACGAGAAATAACCCCGCGGCCGGTCGGCGGGAGGGGCCATTGAGGCGAATGGGAAATGGCGCGTCCACCCAAGGGCGCCGGCGTAGTAGAGCCGGAGGTTGAACCAGACGTACGAGGGGCTCCAGATGTGTTTCAGGTCCGCAGGCGGGTTCTGCAGCAGGTAATTGTACCCGAAATCCAGGAAATTCGAAAAACGCAGGTAGTTGTAGAGGAGGAGACCGGAAAAGATCGCCCCAAACCCCAGGGTGAAACCCGCCGCCGGCCTTGCCGACTGTCCCAGCGCCCGCAGCGGGGAGGCCCCTGGCCAATCCTGGCGCAGGAAGCTCCAGAGCACCCAGGCGGGCGCCAGGATCGCCGGCAGAAACGTGGGGCGGCAGCCGACGGAAAGCCCAAGGAAGACGCCGGCGAGCGCCATCCAGGCGGACCTCCTCCCGGACGAGAGCGCCGAATACAGGCTGTGAAGCATCAGGGTCGCAAAGAGGCATCCGCTTGCGATGGCGAACTCGTACATCAGCGGGTGCCTCGCAATCGACAGCAGTCCCGTCGCCATGCCCAGCGCCACGATTGTCGCGAAAACGATCGGACCGCCGGTGCGCGCGAAATAGTCCCTGCGGATCCTGAGCCAGAGCCAGGCAAGCGCCAGGAAGCAGAGCACGGCCGTGGACTCCACGGCCGCTCCGAGCCACAAATCACCTCCCGTCAGCAGCCTGAACGGAAGCATGAACACGAGCACCGGGACCACTCCGTAGTACACGTAGTAGTGCCCCCTGTAGAAGCTGGAGTCCACCATCCAGCCATGGGGGACCCACACCCGCGAATCGTAGGGATCGGCTGCCGCCAGCATCGCCGGATCCACCGGGACGTCGAGGTAGAGATGCCCCTTTAGGATCCCATGCAGGAGCAGGTTGTAGTAGTCGCTGTACGAGGCCTTTCCCATCGGCCAGGGGGGGAGGCCATCGCTCGTGGCGGCCGTCCAGTAGTAGAATGAAAGGACGAGCAGAGCCGCCACGCCAAAGGCGACCCAATCCCCCTTTGTCGCCAGCAGAGGGGCCGTTGGCTTGGGGTGCTCTGCCTCAGTCATGGGATGGCTTGGCCGCGATCGTCATCAAATCAGCGGTCCGGGGCGCTGATCCAGCGCTGCAGGAGGAGGGCTCCCAGGAACCGCCTCTCGGTCGGCCCCCCGTTGTCATTCCGGCCGACAACGGCCTCTTCCAGCCGCGCGGGATAAAGGTCTGAGTCAAAGCGCAGCACCTCCCTTGCGTCCATCTTGACGACGACAATTCCCCGCGCCGGATGTCGGGATCCCCGAAAGAGGGAGAAGACGGGCGTGATGATCTCGATGTCGTGCAGGGATTCGCTGTCCAGTGTATCGACGATCGGACCCTCCTGATTGAGCACGCCCCAGTGATCCAAGACGAAGCGGCCGCTTCCGTTGCCGTAGTGAACCACGCAGATGCGATCGCCTGAGCCCTGAACGCCGGTGAACAGAAGGGGTTCCCTCAGGCCCCATCGGGGCTGGGCGGGAAAGACAACGCGCAGGAGAAGGTGGTCGGTCGGCTCCGCCGGCAGGAGGCGGGGCTGGGTCCCGGCCCATTCGATCCTTCCGGGGAACCTTCCCTCGACGAGCGACGCCGACACCGTGTTTTCGCCGAGGCGGACGGCGCCGGCCGCGCAGGGATGATAGGGAGCGCTGCTCACCCAGTTGGTCCGGCCGTCCTTCTCGATCAACAGCGGGCGCGGCGGCCCCGGCATCCTGCCGGAAGGGTCCAACGGCTCCATCTGCACGGTGCATTCCAGCGAGGAGCCGGGCGCCAGCCGGAACGGCGGCCCGTAGCTCAAGGGGAATCCCGTTGAAAAATACCCGAAGCGGGCGGTTTCCCCGGCTGCGGCCTCCATGAAGAGCAGGTCTCCGGCGTCCGCAGAGCCCGCCGACACCAGCGGCCAGCGCCCCGAGCCCGCATTGGAGGGCACGGTGAGCCGGATGGTCCGGGGCGCGAAATCCGGCGTGATGTCGCGGATCGGCAGCCTGCCCCGCGCGACACCCAGGACGCTGCCGCAGAACCACCCGGGCCGAACCTCGCCACCGGCCACGTGAATATCCCTGCAGTCAACCGGGTTTAGCGGGCGTAGGCCCTCGAGCACCGGGCGATCGTCAAGGACAACGTACACCGACGAGCGGCTGATGGGGCTGGGCGGGTAGCCCAGATAGTAGGGATGCTCGGTGGTCGGATACAGCGAGCCAAACGACGCCGACAGCGTGCTCGCGCGACCGGGGACGACCCCTGCGCCCTCGCCCCACAGAATGAAATCGTCGCCGGCGCACCGAAATCCCAGGCGAATCCGGCTGTCAGGCAGGTATTCCAGCAGGAGCGATGCGTTCGGGGTCTCCGCCAGCTTCTCGACCGTGTGCGCAGGCCTCGTCTGGAACGCGATCCGCCAGGTGATCGGCCCGTAGGACCAGCCCCGAGCGCGCTCGTACCAGGATGTGGGCACGTTCATAATCCGGGCCACCTTCTCGTAGTAACCGTAGCCGCGGTGAACCGTCAGGGATCCCTCAAGCGGAATGCTGAGAACCGCCGCGACGGCCGCGGAGAAGGCCGCCGCGACGAGCCAGCCGGCCCTTGCGGCGCGCTTTGCGAGGGGAGGGGACGCCGCCTGGTCGAGCGCGCACGCCCCGAGCGTCGACAGGAGGACGAGGTTGGGCAGGAAATCCACCGTGTAGCGAAGCGCGGTGTTGTTGAAGAAAAGGACGCAGGCCGCTGGTCCGAGATACGCAAGGCCAACCATTCCGAGCACCGTGGCGAAATGCCGGGGCCCCGGCGCCGGGCCGCGCCTCAGCGCGAGCGGGCTCGCCAGCAGGAACCAGACAACCGGCGCGTACTTCAGGATCCCGTAGATGTCGGCGCACCCGTAGTAATGCTGCGGCCACTTGGGGAGGGGGCCCATGGTGGCAAACGGGAAATGCCGCGACCACTCGAGGGAGCCGACATAATAGAGGCGCAGGTTGAACAGGAAGTACGAGGGGCTCCAAACGTGCTTCAGGTCGGCAACCGGGTCCTGCAGCAGGTAGCCGTATCCGAAATCCAGGAAGTTCGAGAAACGCAGGTAATTGTAGAGGAGCAGCCCGGAGAAGATCGCACCAAACCCAACGGCGAACCCCATCACCGGCCTTGCCGACCGCCCCGGGGTCCACAGCGGGAGAATCCCCGGGCGATCCTGGCGCAGGAGGCTCCAGAGCACCCAGGCGGGTGCCAGGATCGCCAGCAGAAACGTGGGGCGGCAGCCGACGGAGAGGCCCAGGAAGGCGCCGGCGAGCGCCATCCAGGCGGACCTCCGCTCCGACGAGAGCGCCGAATACAGGCTGTGGAGCATCAGGGTCGCAAAGAGGCATCCGCTTGCGATGGCGAACTCGTACATCAGCGGGCGCCTCGCGATCGAAAGCAGTCCGGTCGCCAGGCCCAGCGCCATGACTGATGCGAAGACGATCACGGCGCCGCAGCGCGGGAAATAGTCCCGGCGGATCCTGAGCCAGAGCCAGGCAAGCGCCAGGAAAGCGAGGACTGCCGCGGACTCGCCGGCCGCGCCGAGCCACAGGTCCCCTCCCGTCAGCAGCCGAAACGGAAGCATGAACACGAGCACCGGGACCACCCCGTAGTACACGTAGTAGTGCCCATGGTAGAAACTGGCGTCGAGCATCCAGCCATGGGGAACCCACACGCGCACATCATAGGGATTGCTCGCGGCAAGCATCGCCGGGTCCACCGGGACGTCGAGGTACAGGTGCCCTTTCAGAAACCCATGCAGGAGCAGGTTGTAGTAGTCGCTATACTGGGCCTTTCCCATCGGCCAGGGGGGCAGGCCGTCGCTCGTGGCCGCCGTCCAGTAGTAAAACGAGAGCACCGCCAAGAGCGCCGCGCCAAGGGCTACCCGGTCCCCCGCCCTGGCAAGCAGCGGGGGCCTATCGCGGGGAGGCACAGCGTCAGTCATGGGCCGGTTGGGACGGGCGTGCCGGCTTTCACGGCTTCAGGCACCTGGCCGCCTCGCGGCCGGTCGGCGATTTCAGGGGCGGAGCAATCCATGAAAACGTGGCGGCCTTGCGGGCCGTGTGGGATAGGGCAACCCTGGCGAAGGCCCGCCGGGCCCAGAAGCAGCTCTTGAGCGTCTCGCACTCCACTAGGCAGCATTAATGTCGGTGGTCCTCATTGATGGCCTGAAGGATACAAAGGAGCATTCTGGACAGAAGACATTTGTCCAGTTCATGAGGACGGGCGAGCCAGGCAAGATCGCACCCGGCGCTTCGCATTTTGGTGCGACGCGGGATTGCGGCCACGCAAGAGCGCCGGCCATGCGAGCCGTGCCGTTTCATCCGTTCTCATTGCCGCCTGGGAGGTCGTTAGATTCACCCAGCTGATACAGCCGGACAAGTCGCCTCTCTGCCGAATGCCCCTAGGAATGGGCAGTTACGGTTGGCGAGGTGGCGGACCCGCAGCCGGTGCGACCTGCGCGGGCGCCGGATCCGGGAATTGCACGCACGCAGCCTCCTTCAATTCCGGTGTCACTGCGCCCGCCGCCTCGGCCAGGACCTGTTTGCGGACTTCGTCGCGCAGGTGATCCAAAAGCTCCGCCTGCTTAGCGCCCCGCCGCCCCATCTCGGTCCGGATCCACTCCATTATGAGATGGGTCTGCGAGACTGGCATGCTCTTCGTGGAAAGCGCCAGTGTGCTTCCGCAAAGGCAGTTGGCCATCGCAAGGCCGCCGATTGGGCGCGGAGACTTGTCATTGCCCAATTCCATGTCGTAGTTCAAAGTTGGCCAAAGGCGCTGACTGGCAACTATATAGTCCCGGAGCGTGTCATAGCGGCGGCCGCAGTTGGGGCATACCTTGGGGAAAAGCCCCTCGTAGAATTCCCGAGACATTCGGACAATCTCGGCTTCGCTCATGACGTGAGAATCCTAACTGCTGCCGTCCAGGCCCCTATCGGTCCGCCATTCGGTCCAGCTGTCGCGCCGTTTGTTTGGCCCATCATAGATGGCCTCATGCTACAACGGTGGAGGGGGATTCTCTATGGGGTGTAACCTTACCTTGACTCTTGGGCGCGAGGCGCGCCGAAGCGGAATCGGCCGGGTCGCGCAGAGCATTACCCTCAGCGTAGTTACACCGGTTGACCTGAACCCTGTCCATGGTGCACGGCCCCAACGTGACCAAGGCGATCGTCATAGCCGCGAATACCTCGATACGCGCGTGCGTTGTCGCGCTCGTCTGGAAAAAGCACCGGCTCGCCAGGCCCGGCCCCGTCGAGCCGAAGGCGTAAGCGGCGGGGAACCCATGCGTGAATCGCATCTTCGCTGGCGCAAGCTTGCCTTAATTTGTTTCCCAAGGCGCCGCCGGGACGAAAGACTCGCCGCAAGACCCCGCCCAATGAAGCCCATTGCGCTGCCCCTCCATCGCTGGCCGCCGTCTCCCGTTCTCGGCGCCTTGCTCGCGGCCGTGCTAGGCGTGGTCGCCGGACCTCGGGCGGCGGGCGCCGGCCCCACGATTGGCGGCGGAATCGGGGAGCGTGGGTTCTCGCTAGTCTTCTCCGATGGCAGGGTGATCCGAAGCGGGGAATTGCAAGAGACAGCCGTCGACGCCACCCATCGGCTTTTCGCTGAGACCAATGCCGGGCTCGAGGCCTCCGAAACCCTCATTCCCCAGGGGCCCGGAAGGCCCTATTGCCGCTGCATCGTCGAGGTGAAGAACACCGGCGCCGGGGACCTGGCGCTCTCGCGCATCGTTCTCCTGGACGTCCCAAGTCCGGAAGGTGCCCGCGTCGTGGGGAGGTTCCCGGGATCGCCGGTCGTGGCCGGAAGCACCTTCTGCGGAGTGGAGCATCCGCTCGCAGACAACCGCGTATCGGCCGGCCGCATTCAGTGCGCGCTCCCGCTCATGTCCCCCCTCAGGCCGCGTGAGCGCGTGACGGCGTCACTGGTCATCGGCGCGGCCGCCGAGGCCCCGCAGCTGCGCAGGGCATTCCTGGGCTACATCGAGGCGGAGCGCGCGCGCCCCTACGCGCCATTCCTGCACCACAACACCTGGTACAACATTGGGTACGGCGGTTCGTTCTCGGAGAGGGAGGAACTCGAGATCGTCGCCGCGCTGGGCCGGGAGCTCGTCGAGAAGCGGGGCGTGAAGCTGGACGGCTTCGTCCTGGACGACGGATGGGACGACACGAACTCCCTCTGGCGCTTCGGCCCGGGCTGGCCCGCGGGCCTCAGGAATCTCACGGCTGCAGCCGCGAGATACGGCGCTGCGCCGGGCCTCTGGCTTTCTCCCTGGGGAGGGTACGGCACGAGGCTAGCGGCGCGCCTCAAGGCGGCCGCCCCCGGGGGATTTGAGATCCGCGACGGGAGGTTCTCGCTTGCAGGCCCGCGGTACTACGAGCGCTTCCGGGAGCTTTGCGCAGGCGCGGTCCGCGACGACGGAGTCGTCTATTTTAAGTTCGACGGGATTGGCGCGGATGCAACGGGCGCGATCGACGCGGCCTCGGGCCGCGACTTCGATGCGATGCTCCGCCTAGTCCGCGAGCTTCGCGCCCTGAGGCCCGGCCTCTACATCAGCCAGACCACGGGCACCTGGCCCTCGCCGTGGTGGCTCTTCCACGTCGACAACATCTGGCGGGGCGGCGACGACAACGGCTTCGCCGGGGTCGGCACGCCCCGGCAGCAATGGCTCACCTTCCGGGACGGCGAGACCTACAGGAACGTCGTCCAGGCAGGGCCCCTCTACCCCCTGAATTCGCTGATGATACACGGGATCCTCTACTCGAGGAACCCCAAGGGACTCGACTCGGACCCGGCCGGCGACTTCGCAAGCGAGGTGCGGAGCTATTTTGGCTCGGGCACGCAGCTCCAGGAGCTGTACCTCTCCCCGGAGCTCCTGACGCAGGGGAACTGGGACGACCTGGCGGCGGCAGCACTTTGGGCCGGGAGGAATGTCGCCGCTCTCCGGGACACCCATTGGATCGGCGGCGACCCCGGCAAGCTGGAGGTCTATGGATGGGCCGGATGGGCCCCGGCCAAGGGTGTCATCACGCTGCGCAACCCGTCGTCGAAGCCGGCCACTTTCTCATTGGATCCGGGGCCCGCATTCGAGCTTCCGGATGATGCACCCAAGGCGTATCGCGTCTCAGGCGCCTACCCGGATGCGCCGGCACCCATGGCCAAGCTCGAGGCGGGCAAGCCTGTCCAGGTCGCGCTTAAGCCCTTCCAGGTGATCGTTCTGGATGCCCAGGCCGCAGGCCCGTGATTGTCCCGTCGGGGTCTCTTGAGTGGGAGACCCGACTCAAATGGATACGTGGCTCGACTTTTTCCTCCGAGAATAGGGATTTGCGATAGCGGCTCAGCCCTTACAGACGCGGCCAAACCCTACCTGTACTCCTCGCCGGTGTTGGCGTTTATGATCTTGAAGTTCTCGATGTGGTAGTTCGGGTCGGCGCGGAACGCCAGCTGGACGCCGAAGCTCTTCTCCATGCGAACAAGCAGGTCCGCGTCCTCGCTGCGCAGGCGCTCGAGGACCGCGGGGTGAACGAGCACGCGAAGCGAGTACACCTTGCCGTCCTTGCGGGCCTGCAGGCGGCGGACGACGGACGACAGGCGCCTCTGCAGTTCGACGGACATGGTCGTGTCCGACTTCACGATGCCGCGGCCGCGGCAGTACGGGCAGTCCGTGTAGAGGTTCGAGGAGAGCGACTCCTGCTGGCGCTGCCGGGTCATCTGCATGATGCCCAGCTGCGAGATCGGGAGGATGTGGTTCTTCGCCTTGTCGCTCGACATGAGCTCGACCATCTTCTCGTAGACGGCGTTCCTGTGGCGGCGCTCCTTCATGTCGATGAAGTCGAGGATGATCAGGCCGCCCAAGTTGCGCAGCCGGATCTGGCGCGCGGCCTCCTGGGCCGCCTCGAGGTTCACGGCATAGAGCGTGTTCTTCTCGTCGCCCGAGCGGTTCTTGTGGGAGCCCGTGTTCACGTCGATCGCTATCAGGGCCTCGGTCTCGTCGATCACAATCTCGCCGCCGCTGGGCAGCGGCACCTTGCGCTGGCCGGTCTGCTCGATCTGGCGCTCGATGTTGAAGCGCTCGAAGATCGGGATGCTGTCTGTGTAGTGGGCTATCTTCGATCGCGAGCGCTTGGAGATGAGTCCCACCAGGTCCTGGGTGCGGTCGTAGTCGGCCTTGTTGTCGATCAGGACGCGGTCGACGTCCTCGGTCAGGAAGTCGCGCACGGTGCGCTCCACGAGGTCCGGCTCCATGTACAGGCAGCTGGGCGCCCGGTCGTCCTGGATCTTCCTCGTGATCTCCTCCCACTTTTTCAGCAGCAGGTGCAGGTCGCGAACGAAGTAGCGGGGCTTCTTGCCCTCGCCGGCCGTGCGGACGATGACCCCCATCCCCTCCGGGATGGTGAGCTCGTTGATGAGCTGCTTCAGGCGCTTGCGCTCGTGCGGGTCCTCGATCTTGCGCGAAATGCCGCAGCCGTCGCTGTAGGGCGTGAGGATCAGGTAGCGGCCAGGGATCGAGAGGTTGGTCGTGGTCCGCGGGCCCTTGGTGCCGATGGGGCCCTTGGTCACCTGGATGACGATGTCCGAGCCGGGGGGGTACAGGCCCGGGATATCCTTCACGGTCACCTCGCCCTTGGGGGCGCTGTCGCGCTTCTTGTTGACGCGCACGACCTCGACGGACGAGTCGGCCGCCGCAGGGATCATGTCCCAGTAGTGCAGGAACGCGTTCTTCGCGTAGCCAATGTCCACGAACGCGGCCTTGAGGCCCGGGTCCAGGTTCTTGATCCGGCCCTTGTAGATGCCGCCGACCATGCGGTCGTCGGAGTCCCTCTCGATCTCGAACTTCTCGAGGCGGCCGTCGACGAGGAGCGCGACGCGCTTCTCGAGCGGCTCGGAATTGATGATCAGCTCCCGGTAGGAGCCCTTCTCCTTCTTGAATGCGGCAATGATCTTCTGCAGGAGCGGCCTCTGCTGGGCCCTTTCGCTCGCTCCCGCCTTCAGCTCTGCGGCGCTGACAGACGCGACCTCGCGCTGGATGGGAGGGCTTGAGAGTTCGGCGTCATATTTCTGAGCGACGTCCTGCGTGACGTCGGAGTTGGGTTGCGGTTTTTCGCTCATGGGGGGCACTGTCTTGGTTGGATGCGGGGCCCCTCCGTGCGCGGGTTGCCGGGCAGGAGATTCCGGCAGAGCGGTCATTATCGCGGGTCGGACACACGGTCATGTGAAGTCCTTCCGGAAACGATAGACGCTCTGGACCAGTCCTTGCAGGAAGCAGCAACTGAGCACAAAGGAGCCGCCGTAGCTTATGAAGGGAAGCGGTATGCCCGTTATGGGCACGAGCCCGATGGTCATGGCGATGTTCACGAACACATGCACCAGGAAGAGCACCGTCACGCCGAGGGCGAGCAGTGTGCCGAACCGGTCCCGCGAGAGACCGGCGATGCGTATGCCATTGAACAGCACCAGACCGAACAGGCTGAGAACCGTGATGCTTCCCAGAAATCCCTTTTCCTCGGCTATGACCGAGAAGATGAAGTCGTTGTGGGCGACGGCCCGCGGCAGGTAGCCCAGGCGGGCCTGCGTGCCCTCCGTCCAGCCCTTGCCCGAGAGCCCGCCGCTGCCGACCGAGATGAGCGACTGGCGCTGGTTCCAGCCAATGCCCATGGGGTCGATCTTGTCCGGATCAACGAAGGAGAGGATGCGGTTTCGCTGGTAGTCGTGCAGCGGCACCCAGCTGTGCCTCTCGTAGAGGCCCTTGTCGGTCTGGAACGAGTACCCGTTGGACTCCATGAAGTCGAGGTAGCGCCACGTGTCCAGGGCCACCAACCCCGTCACCAACAGGAATGCCGCAAGGGCGCCGGCGAAGAAACGGCCGGAGAGCCGCGACACGTAGAGCATGGAGAACACCATCGGGGGGAGCACAATCGCGGACTTCAGGTCCGGTTGACGCAAAATCAAGAGCATGGGCACACCCACAGCAAGGGCCAATTTCCCGAGCACGCCCAGGGACTGCCTGACCGTGCCTATCTCGCTGCGCACCAGGAGGCTGGCCGTGATGAGGAGCACGGCGATCATCGCCGCCTCCGAGGGCTCGAACGAGGCCGGGCCGATGCGTATCCAGCGCTGGGAGCCGTAGACCTGGGTCCCGATGCCGGGGATGAGCACAAGGACCAGCGGGATCATGCACACGGCGTAGAACCAGTGGGCGACCCCCAGCCAGATCTGGTAGTCGATGAGCGACACGGCCACGTAGATCCCCGCCCCGATCACGAGCCACATGAGCTGGGCTATCCATCCGCTGCCCTGGACGGGCAGCTGCGCCGAGAAGATGAAGGCGATGCCGAAGGCGCCCAGGCCCGCCATCGCCACCGGCGTCCAGAGGTCCCAGCGCCCGCGGGTCGCCGTCTTGAAGACGCTGGCATTGTCTACGGGCAGTCGCAGGTTCACCGGATGGCGGATTCAGTATCCAACGCCACGGCCTTTGCAACAGGGGTTTCGGCGGGGGGCGGCTCCCGCAGGGCTCTGGCGTTGGCGAGCCCGGCCACCGTCCAGAACGTGACGGCCCCCATGGGCCCCTCGAGCACCACGCCGACACAGGCGCTCGCCCAGATGACGCACACCATGCTCGCCAGGCCCAGCCCGTCCGGGTCGCCCTGCCTGAACAAGCGCCACACCATCCTCGCGAGCCCCGCCGACACGGCGATCCATGCGAGGAAGCCTATGGCCCCCATGCGCCCGAAGACCGTCACCAGCATACTGTGGGGGCTGCGAGCCGAGAACGTCTCGTCCGAAAGCAGGTCGTAGTCGGCGAGGAACCGCGACGCCAGGTCGGCGCCGAAGCCGAGACCGGTCAAGGGGCTGGTGGACAGCGTCTCGTCGATCACGTCGCCCCACCAGATGACGCGAAAGCGGTTGTTGTCACCCGGGTCCCCGCTGGCGGCGTTGATGTAGGAGCCCCGCCCGGTCGGGTCGAAGATGGACTCGGCGTGCTCGAGGGCGGAGTAGGGGGCGGAGGTCCGGATGTCGCGCCCCGCGAGGCTGTACGCGGCAAGGAGCACGGCCGAGGCGACAGCGACGATCGCAACCTGCGCAACCGCGATCCGCCACCGGCGCACGGCGATCCAGAGCATCGTCGTCAGGGCCACCGCGGCCATGGCGGCCCGCGGGGACGCCATGGTCCCGATCATGAGCAGGCTCGCCGCCGCCGCGGCGTACCAGTAGGGGCGGCCGCTTTTCCCGGCGCGCGTCCACAGCCAGAAGAAACCCGCGGCAAGGGAGGTCCCGACGAGGTCGCTCTTGTGGTAGATGATCGGGATTCCGCGGAACGTGAAGTGGTCGTAAAGAAGGTCTGGCGCGACTTCGACCATCACGACCGCGGGAAGGAGGCCGGCGAAGGCGACCGTCATAGTGCGCAGCAGCAGCCTCTCGGACGCCTGGGAGGACCCGTGGGCCTGGCTTATAAAGAAGAAGGCCGCGTAGTACACCATCGCGTAATCGCGCAGGGCAATGACGCCGTACCTCCCCAGGTCGAGCGGCAGCCGCGCCGTGCCGATAACCACCCAGGCGATTATCGCGTAGTTGAGGAAATCCCTGTGGACCCCGACCTGGTGCTTCATGGCCGTGCGGGCCACGAGCGATGGGACGGCCACGATGAGAACGGCCTCGGCGGGCAGAAGCGGGATCTGCGCCGCGGGCTGGATCTGTGCGAATCCGCGGTTGCCGACGACGTATCCGAAGACAGCAACGGCTAGGAACCAAGCATCAGGGGGGATGGTGCTCTTCCATTGCAGGATGACCCAACAACTGGCGAGCGCCGTCAAGGTCGCCCAAGCGTAGTCTTCATTCGAAATGGCAACCCCTATATAGACTCCAAGCGCGACTCCAATAATGGCGAAAAGGGCGTATCTCAGCCTTGGATTCATAATCCAGGTTTCATGTCGCAATTTAACTGCAACCTACACACCGCCTCTACCCTTTCGTCGGTCCAGTAATCCATACATGCCATAGGGCTCGCAGTGTTAGTGCAGATCCCCAAGTCCTTGTTGGCCTTCTCACAAGGCGCACAATAGAGATTTGGGTGCCTGAGAACGGTCCAGCGTTCTGGGTGCCAATATGGGTCCCACCCAAAGGCCGAAGGTCCAGTTACTACAACGCCTGGGCAGCCCAATGCGTTGGCCATGTGCATGGGGCCTGAATTGTTGCCGAGAAAGAGATTTGCGCCTGCAAGCCGCGTAGCGAGCTCGCCTAGCGTGCTGACCAAAGCTGGGATCGTACCTTTTGGAGCAGGTCCCGTGGTGCTGCCGTGGTCGATCCACACCACCTCAAAATCACGGGAAAGCGCAACCGCAACGGATTCGAAGCGGTCTCGAGGCCATTGCTTGAAGATCTTATTGGCGCCAGCATGAACAACGACACGTTTGCGACCGCTGCCCGTCTTGACGCTTTGCGAGAGCAGATGGGCAAAATCAGGTGCCGGAGGATCATCTGGCCAATGCGCATCCATCCCTGCTAAACGGACAAGGGCCCCAGCCATTCTCCAATTCCACGTTACAGGACGACCGTCTTCTGGGATTGGCACTTCCTCAGTCAGCGACCCTGGGACCCGTATATTCTCCAGATTCCCTCCTACCCGGATCCTCGCACCGCTGAATTTTGCGACTAGATGGGCGACGTTTGATTGGTCAAATGGAACAAGACATGCATCGGGTCTAAGGCGCCGAACTCGCCAAATCCATGACGCGAGAACCCATGGCTTGCGGTAGGCTTTGTTAAACGTGATCTTTGGACAGGTGATGATTTCCTGTGGACCCAATGGCCCTCTATAGAGGTCAGCTTCATTAGGATTCGTCAGAAGAGTGAGGTGCCACGCCGGGAACCGAGCCCGCAATGACTGAACGGCCGAAACAAAAACTATGTTATCGCCCAGGTAATTGAATTTAAAAAGCACGACTTTCATGGGCGTGGTAACCCTCTGGACTTATTATTCGGCCGCAAGAGGATCTGGATAGTCATGATCCATTTGCGGCCGAGATAAACTCTCGCCAGCGGCTGGGTCTCCACGGCGCCAGAAGCCCCCGGGCCTGGAGGCCTAGGCAAGGGCGCAGGGAGGGAAGCAAGAGGGGCAGGATCCATGCGTTAAACAGCTGCGTGATGAGGAAGGCGGTGGCGGCGCCGACGAGAGCGAATCGGGGCACGAGGAGGTAGTTGCAAAGGATCTGAACCCCCAGGGCGGCGCCGGCTGCCAGCGCCTGGGTTCCCGGCGCATTCCTCAGGGCGAGGTAGTTCGCGCGCACCAGCCCGGAGTAGTAGAAAAGGGCGGCCCACCCGTGGATCATCAGGACGGGCCACGCGGCCTTGTAGGCGCCGCCGAGGACGAGCGGGACGATCCACGGGCCGGTCAGCGTCGCGCCTATCGCGGTCACCCACGAGACGACCGAGATCATCCCGAACACGGTCTCGAGCCTCGCGTGCATCGCCGGGTTGTCCTCTGCGATCGCGAGTCCGGGGAAAAGCGCGGTGGCGGTGGCAGTGGCGACCAGCAGGGGAAGCTCCATGATCCGCAGTGCGCCGTAGTAGAGTCCGGCCGGGGCGTCGCCCAGCACGCCGGCCACGGCGATCTGGTCCATGCGCACGGCGAGCGCCGCCAGGAAACCTGCGATCGCGAACCCCCAGGCCTCGCGCATCAGCGTCAAGGCCAAGGCGCCCTCAAACCGCCACGGCGGCGCCGGGTCGGCCCCCGTTTGGCTGCAGATGACAAGGCCGACGACGAAGACGGAGGCCTCGACGGTATAGACCCAGGCGAAGGCGACGATCCCGGCGCCGGCCGCGACCAGAACGAGCTTTGCAACCGCGCCCAGGACGATGACGCTGCCGCGCACGACGACGACCGTGCGGGACTGCACGCGGCTCCTGAACCAGCAGTCGGCGACCTCGCCGGCCTGGGCGACCAGGATCAGGCTCATGGGCGCCAGCGCGGGAACCGCGGCCCCGATCACGGAGGAGACGTGCGAAGCGCCGACAACGGCCGCGGCGAAAGCCACGCCCGCGCCGAGCCTCAGGGCGAACGAGGTGCCCAGCAGCGCGCCGGTTCGCGAGGGGTACCGGACCAGGTCGCGGACCAACACGGCGTCCAGGCCAAACTGCGCCAGGGGCGTAGCGAGGCCGACGAGCGCCAGCGCGAAGTTGAGGACGCCGAATCCGGCGGGGGCCAGGTGCCGGGCTACGGCCGCGAGCGCGACCACGGTCACGGCGCCCCGCACAACGCGCTCTCCGACGATCCAGGCCACGAAATGGGCCGGGCGTCCGTGGGCCGGCGGGTTCACGCCTCCAGCCATGGCATTACCCGCTCGAGGACCGCCTCGGGCTCCACCGCCAGGAGGCAGCGCGGCTCGGGGAACCGGCAGTTGTCGAAGCATGGCTTGTAGGGGCAGGGCGCCCCTTCGACCCAGCTGGCGCCGGGATGGCGCGGCGAGAAGAGCTCCGGCAGCTGCGGCCCGAAGATGGTGAACGTGGGCACGCCCAAGAGGGCGGCGAGGTGGCCGGGCCCCGAGTCGTTGCCGATAAACCGGTCGGCGGAGTCAAGCTTTTCCAAGAGCCGCTCGACCCCCGTGAAGGAGTCGTCGAGGATCTCCGTCTGCCATCCCTTGCCCTGGAGCGCGGTCGCGAGCGCCTCGAAGCGCTGCCTGGGCCAGAGCCTCGTCGACTGGCCCGCCCCGGCATGCATGATGACCCGGCGTCCGCTCCGGCGGGCCGGCGCGTCCCGGACGATGCTTAGCCCGAGGGCAAGCGCGAGGCGGGCCCAGTGCTCGGCCCTGTGCGGCTTTCCGGGCCGCGGCAGCGGCTCGCTCAGAAGTGCCGAGGATCCCATGCGCGGGAAGCCGATCCGCCTGCGTGCGCCCGATAGCCTGAGGATCGCGTGGTCGCGCGGGTCGGGCCGCGCGGACACGCCGGCCCACAAGCTCCGCGCCCTGAGCGCGCCAAGCGCGCGCCCGAGCTCGCCCCAGGGCCAGCGGTGCAACTGGTATTTCCCGCGAAACGCGGTCCACGGGGCGACCAGCGGGACGAGTTCCACCCCCGGGGCGAAGCGCGCGACGATGGGTGCGGCATGCGGCTTGGCCAGAAGCACCACGCGGCCTGCGGCGGCGGCGGCCCTGAGGAACGGGACCGCGAGGGCGAGGTCGCCCAGGCCCCACAGTTCGATCACGAGCAGCGTCGACCCGGTGTCTTGGGATGTCTTTGCCAAGGTGCGGGAGTTAAGCTTTCAATGCCGGGCATGACAAGCGTCGGCACCCGGCCCCGCGGCACACTGCTGCCCGCGCTTTCCTGCGCCCTGTGCGCGGCCCTCATATTTCAGTTCCTCGGTAACAGCACGCGGGGCTACATAGGCTCCGCGTCGCTCTTCTACTGGTGGGGCTTCCAGTGGGTGAACCCGAGCTCGGAGACGCAGCATGGGTTCCTAATCCTCGGGATCAGCATCTGGCTGCTCGTGCGAAACCTGCGTTCTGGGGCGGCGCCGGCAGAGGCGGGCGCCTGCGGCCCCACGGCGGCGGTCGGCGCGATGGCCGCGGGGATCCTTGTCCACGCGCTGGGGTTTGTCGCCGAGCAGGCGAGGGTGTCGATCCTCGGCATGCTGCTCTTCACGTGGGGTCTCGCTTCGTTCGCCGGCGGCGCGAGGTGGGCGCGGGCCGCAGCCTTCCCGGTCGCATTCATGGTCTTTGCGATCCCGCTGAACGCGCTCGACACCGCGGGCTTCTGGCTGCGGATGTGGGTCGTTGGCACGAGCGCCAAGATCGCCCACGGGCTCGGGATAGGGATTCTGATGAATGGCACCCAGCTTGTGTCCTCGGACGGCCGTTACGACTACGACGTCGCCGCGGCTTGTTCCGGTGTTCGCTCGCTCATGGCCCTTAGCGCCCTGTCGGTGCTGGTCGGTTACCTGCGATTTCAATCCCGCTGGACGTGGGCCCTCATGTTTATCACAAGCTTCCCGTTCGTCTATCTGGGCAACGTGGCGCGGATTGTGTCAATCGTGGTCGCGGCCCAGTTTTGGGGCAGCGTGTGGGGCGACCGCGTCCACGATGCCATGGGCTACGGCATATTCGCCATCGTCCTTGGGTGCGTCCTAGGCTTTGCCGAGATTGTCGCGCGGCTGTGGCCCGGCGCAGTGAGGCCCGGGCCGGTCGACGCGGCTGCACAACCGCCGCTGGCGGACTGCGATCGTCCGGCGTTCGGAAACCCGCGGGTACTCTGGGGCGCTGCGGCTGCTGTGGCACTTGTTTCGGTCCTCACGGCGGCAGCGCTTGTCAACGTCACGCGTCGGCCCCTCGGCGAACATTCCGGCATACGGCTCGCGCCCGACGGACTGAACCCCGTGAAGCTGCCTACTTTTCTGGGGACCGAATGGATTGGGCGCGCCTCCGAGGTGACCGAGGTCGAGCGCCAAGTACTTCCGCCAGACACGGGGTTTTCCAGAAAGACCTACATATCACTAGCCGACCCGGCCAAGCAGGTGTTCCTTTCTATCGTGCTTAGCGGCCGTGACCGAACCTCGATTCACAGGCCGGAATACTGCCTAGTCGGACAGGGCTGGAGCATTCGCGGGTCCTTCCTACACCGATTTGCCTACCCGGGGAAGCCGGGAGGGTTCCCGGCGACAGTGCTCAGGGTCCGGAAGGAGATTGCGACGCCAAAAGGCAAGCTCGTGGTCCCGCAACTTTTCGCCTACTATTTCGTCGGTGAGGACACGATCACTGCCTCCCATTGGGGGCGCATTTTAAGGGACGCGGCGGACCGAGTGTTGCACGGCAAGAGCAACCGGTGGGCCTACGTCGTCATCCAGACCGGGGATTCCGACGGCGAGGAGGCGGCGCTCGGGCGGATTCAATTCGTCTTGGACCAGACGCTTCCTACTTTCCAGAGGCATGGGTAGTACTGTTCCGATCGCCGAACCGAGATACGCGGGACTCCAAGCGCCGCTTACATGAAGTCTCGACTCGGATTCTCGGCAATGCTGTCGGCGGGCGTAGCAGTCTGGATTCTCATTGCGTGGACGAATCTCTACCGATTCGACGTTCCTTGGATGGACACGTGGTGTTACCTCAGCCCCGCGGCGACCGGGGGCGCGCCATTCCATCTTGAAACTCCGCTTCTCGGTACATTTGCCGGCGCCGACCACACCTGGGGTCTACATTTCCCAGCCGCGCAGCTCATATACAGCGTATACTTTGCACTTCTCCACTTCGATCCTGAATGGGCGGTTGCTATGTTCATTCTTTTTTGGCTGGCGCTCGGCGTCGGAGTCGGATGGTCGGTCCTGCGACTTACAGGGAGCAGATTATGGGCGGCTGTCGCGATTGCCTTGGTGCTTGCCGATCGATCGGTATTCGCGGTTGCGCTGGGCCAAAGGCCCGAATTCATCGCATCCTTGGCGCTGCTCGTCGCCGTTATGGCATTGGCGGGGCTCGAACCCTTCCGAGGTGGGCTACGGCTTATCGCAGCAGCTTGCGCATTTGCCGTCCTCGCTACGGCGCATCCGGTGACTCTTCTTGTCGGAGCCGGTGTGTGCTTGGCGATGGCTTTGTATTTGCGTAGTCACCCGGGTCGGAATTGGAGGCTCTTTGCATGTTCCGCCGCAGGGTACATCATCGGTGTGGCGATGCTCTTCCTGTGGTTCGGTCTTCAACCCGAAGCGTGGTCGGCATTTTGCGACCACTCGGCCGGAAATTGGGTTCCGTTTTCCTTTGGATCGGCGTTCTGGCGCTCCCTTAAGGAGTTCTATTATCCGACTCTAACTGGACATGTCATGTGGGCCCTGGCCTGCCTTGTCGCCACATACTCGCTCTGGACGAAGGCTTTGAAGACTGAGCTACCGCTGCGGGCGATGACCGTGTGCTCGTTGTTTTTGATTTTGTGCATCATAGCGCAGCAGAAATTCTATAATGGCTATTATCTGAGTATTGGCGTTCCTGTGGTCGTCATGTTGGTGGCCGTGTTCGGATCCGAAACGGTCGCGTGCATCGAGGACTCGCGCCTGCAATTGGTGGTGAAGATTGCGGTTTGTACGTTCGTTGTGCTTCACGGCGCGTTCTGGTTCACACGGACATTGAAGTATGTTGCGAGCGGTTGCCCCGACGTCCGCAAGGAGCTGGCCCAAGTTGTCGCGAGGCTGCCAAACAGCAGGAGGATACTCATCCCGGAAGTTCTCTGGGAGGTTGCGATCGCGGATCCCCAAAGGTATTCGATGAACACCCTACCGTACCATGCCTCCTTGCAAAGGAGACGGGCATACGAGTCGTACGCTTATGGACAGTTGCGCACAGGGGACCTGGTCGTCATCGACAGGCTCCAGTCCAATCGGCCACTAAATCGACTCGATGGGGGTGGTTGGGCTCTGGTTGGGACCTACACCCACCTGCTCCCGGGTCGGACTGAATGGGGCTACGACCTTTCGGTGTGGCGGAAGCTCTGAACGGGAGTGCTATCTCTGAGTCTGCAGCGTGGTCGAAGCCGCATGGAACCGGGCCGTGTCCGACGGACATTTCTTTGGGCGCTTTCAGGCGATCAACACGAAGCTGCGTTCAAAAGCCCTGACGGGCGGCTCATCGAGGGCAACCGCAAAGCGGCGGTCGAAGCTTGGTGGAGACAGCGTAACAATATGATACAGTCGACTTTAACGTCTGTTTGAGCCCAGTAATATCGCAAAGAAGGACGGCCCCGCGGTTCCGGCGCGGGAAACAGACTTGAGGTCTTTTGTCGGGGCGCCATGGTTAACAAACCCAACTCTTGGCCCTAATCGTAGCAGAACTGGTATCCGCACTCTCACTGCCTGGCGAATTTCTCGACGCTGCACTGCCGGCCTCACTGCTGGTGGGCATGCTGGCCGGGTTTGCGGTCGTGTGGATCGTCACCCGCTACACGCGCCGGACGGCGCATGAGCAGGCGATCGAGCTGATCGAGGTGGCCCGCCGCGAGGCGGCGGTGGCGGCGGAGGAGATGAAGCAGAAGGTCGAGCACGAGATCCAGGAGAAGAGGGCCGAGCTCAACAGGGAGTTCGACCGGCGCGAGATCGAGTCCGATGTGCGCCTGCGCGAGATAAAGGCCCACGAGGAGTCCCTGGCCCTCCTCGACTTCCAGCTCGAGCAGCGCCAGGAGAGGCTCAACCGCGAGAGCAGCGCCATCCGGCAGGCGCGCGACGCGATTCGCGACCTGTCGAAGAACGTGCGCAAGAGGCTCGAGGGCGTCTCGCAGCTCGACGGCGAGGAGGTGCGCAAGCAGCTGCGCGAGGAGGTCCTCCTCGAGTGCCAGGACGAGCTGCGGGCGATGCGGCGCGAGACGCTCGAGAAGTCCGAGCAGGAGCTCCTCACGCAGTCGCGCCGGATCCTGATCGCCTCGATGCAGCGGCTCGCGAGCAAGCCCAACACGGACCTCACGGCATCGCTCGTGCACCTGCCGAGCGAGGACATGAAGGGCCGGCTCATCGGGCGCGAGGGCCGCAACATCAAGTCCTTCGAGGCGGCGACGGGGGTGACGCTCCTCATCGACGAGTCGCCGCAGCTCGTCCTGCTCTCGTCGTTCGACCCCGTGCGCAGGGAGATTGCGCGCAACGCCCTCGAGGCCCTGGTCAAGGACGGGAGGATCCACCCGGCGAGCATCGAGGAGTACGTCAAGCGCGCACAGGACGAGATCGACCTGTCGACCACGCAGGCGGGCGAGGACGCCGTCACGAGGCTCAACATCAACGGCCTGAATTCGGAGATCATAAAGCTCCTGGGCCGGCTCAAGTACCGCTTCTCCTACAACCAGAATGTCCTCGACCACTCGGTGGAGACGGCTTTCCTGGCGTCGCTGATCGCAAGCGAGATCGGGCTGGACCCCAACCTCGCGAAGAGGGCCGGACTGCTGCACGACATCGGCAAGGCCGTGCCGGGCGAGCTCGAGGGAAGCCACGCGGCGATGGGCGCGGAGTTCATCAAGCGCCACGGCGAGACGCCGATCGTGGTCAACGCCGTCGCGGCCCACCACGAGGAGGTCAAGCCCGAGACCATCTACGCGGGCCTGGTCATCCTCGCCGACACGATTTCGGCGACGCGCCCGGGCGCCCGCGCCGAGTCGATGGAGAACTACATCCAGCGGCTGAAGCGGCTGGAGGAGCTGGCCGTCTCGATCGGGGGGGTGCAGCAGGCGTTCGCGATCCAGGCCGGCCGCGAGATCCGCGTCGTTGTTTCGCCGCAGGAGGTGACCGACGACCGGGCCAGGGAGATCGCCAAGGAGCTCAGGCGGCGCATCGAGGCCGAGCTGCAGTACCCGAGCACGATCAAGATCACCGTCATCCGCGAGGCGCGCTACACCGAGACGGCCACCTGATCCGCCGACCATGGAGGCCCACCTGATCGAGTTCCTCGGCATGCTGCTGCGGTGGCTGCACGTGATCGCGGGCATCGCCTGGGTCGGCTCGTCGTTCTATTTCGTGTGGCTCGACGACAGCATCGAGCCGCCCGAGCCGGGCTCGGAGGCGGAGCGAAGGGGCGTCGCGGGCGAGCTCTGGGCGGTCCACGGCGGCGGCTTCTACAACCCGCAGAAGTACGCGGTCGCGCCCGCGAGGCTCCCGCGGAAGCTGCACTGGTTCAAGTGGGAGGCCTATGTGACGTGGCTCTCGGGGACGGCGCTCTTGGTCATCGTCTACTGGCTCCACGCGCAGGCGATGATGGTCGACCCGTCGGTCGCCAGCCTCACGGGGGCCCAGGCGGTCGGCGTGGGCCTGGCGAGCATGGCCGCCTCGTGGATCGTGTACGACCTGCTGTGCCGCTCCCCGATCGGAAGGAGCGGGCCCACCATGGCCGCCGTCACCTTCGCCCTCCTGACGCTCCTGGCCTGGGAGCTCACGCGCCTCCTGGGCGGGCGCGCCGCGTACATCCACGTCGGGACCTCGATCGGCACCATCATGGCCGCGAACGTCTTCTTCGTGATCATCCCCGGGCAGAGGCGGATGGTCGAGGCGATGCGCGCCGGCAGGGCGCCGGACCCGGCCGACGGGCTGCGCGGCAAGCAGCGCAGCGTCCACAACAACTACTTCACCCTGCCGGTCGTGTTCATCATGATCAGCAACCACTACGCGGCGACCTTCGGCCACCCGCAGGCCTGGGCGGTCCTGGCGCTCATGGGCGCGGCCGGCGTCTCGATCCGGCATTTCTTCAACCGCAGGCACAAGGGAGCCTTCGCGTGGCAGTACCTCGCGGTTGCCGCGGTTCTCCTTGGCGCCGTCGCCGTCTGGACGGCGCCGCACGTCAGGGCGCTGCCCGCGGTCAGCGGCCCCGTGACCCTGGACAGGGTGCGCGCGATCGTGGGCCAGCGCTGCGTCACGTGCCACTCCCAGTCGCCGACCTTCACCGGCATAACGCAGCCCCCGGCGGGCGTCGTCCTCACGAGCCCGGCGGCCATCGTCCAGAACGCCCAGAGGATCTACCAGCAGGTCGTCGTCACGCGCATCATGCCGCTTGGCAACGCGACAGGCATCACGGACGAGGAGCGCGCGGTGATCGCCGCGTGGGTGGCCGCCGGGGCTAAGGGGCTGTAAGGCCTAGCTGCGCAAGACCCTTATGACCTCGCGGTGGAGCTCCGCGTTCGCCGAGGCCACGAGCGAGGAGGCGGGGTAGGGCGCCCCCCCCTTGGAGTCGGTGATCACGCCGCCGGCCCCGCGGATCACCGGGACAAGAGCCGCGATGTCCCAGGGGTGCATCGCGGGATCAAACATGATGTCTGCAAAGCCGGTCGCCACCAGCAGGTACCCGTAGCAGTCGCCCCAGGTGCGCACGAGGGCGGCCTGGGCCGCGAGTGCCTGGAAGCCCGCGACGGCGGAGGCGGTCACGGGGTCGCTGGTAAGCAGCGTCGCCTCCGCGAGCGGGCGCGCGGCGCGAACCCGCGCCGGGCGCCCGTTCAGGGTGGCCGACTCGTTGTCGCCGATCAGAAGCTGGTCCAGCACGGGCTGGTTGATGCACCCGAGGATGGGCTGCCCCTTGCGCAGCAGGCCGATCAGGGTGCCGAACAGGGGGACACCCGAGGTGAACGACTTCGTGCCGTCGATGGGGTCGAGCACCCAGACGAACTCGGCGTCAGGCCGGTCGGGGCCGAACTCCTCCCCAATCACGCCGTGATTCGGGAAGGTCTCCCTGATGAGCTCGCGCATGAGCTTCTCCGCGCCGCGGTCGGCAGCGGTAACCGGCGTGTGGTCCGCCTTGAGCTCCACCTCAAGGTCGACCTTGCCGAAGTACGGCCGGATAAAGTTGCCGCTCATCTCGGCGAGCTCGAACATGAAATCGCGGTAGGGCTCAAGATCCACAACACCCTTGAATCGGCGAATCGGCACAAAGACACGAAAAAATGAGCTCGGAGCCGGGGCGCTAAGCGCGGAAAGTGGACCCATGCCCTGGACGCAGCAGCCGGTACACTTCATCGACTTCGAGGGAAGCGTCGCCTCGGGCGTGCTCGAGTACGGCGTTGTCACGCTGCTGGATGGCCGGGTGGACGGGGTTCGCACCCGCCTGTGCGCACCCACGGGCCGGGTGGACAGGGCCGACACCGAGGTGCACGGGCTGCGCGCCGAGGCGCTGGGGGGCTGCGCTCCCTTCTCTGACGACTGGGAGGTCTTCGCCTCGCTGCGCGAGAATGGCCCGCTTGCCGCGCACTATTCCGGCGCCGAGAACTCCCTGATCAGGTCGGTCTGGCCGTACCCCAGGAATTCCCCCGACTTCTCCCGGCCGGGCGAGCGGGTCATCGACTGGGGCCCCTGGATAGACACGGCCCGCATCTACGCCCAGCTCTACCCCGGCCTCGAGTCCGGGCGCCTCGAGTGGCTCGTCGGCGCCTGCGGTCTGCAGGGCGAGCTCGACCGTCTGGCGGAGGCCCACTGCCCGCAGGGCAGGCAGCGCTACCACGCGGCGCTCTACGACGCCCTGGGCGGAGCGCTCCTGCTGGCCTCGCTCGCGCGCCACGCCCAGACGGCGGCCCTGACGCTCATGCAGGTCCTGGCGCTCAGCACGCTGGACCCGGGCAGGCGCGACTCGATTGTCCAAAGGGACCTCTTCTAGGCGTGCCGGGGGCGGCCCGGCGCCCGGGGGGATTGCCGCCGCCTACTGCAGCAGCTTGAACGCGTGGGACCACTCGTTGCGCTGGAAGCCGGGGATGCACCAGAGCATGCACAGCGGCTCAATGGCCCGCGCGGCCTCGACCGCGCCCATGTCGGCCACGTCCCAGCCGAACTCGTCCGCGACGGCGGCGACCTTCTTCTTCGCCGAGTCATCGCCGCCGCAGATGAACATGGTCGGCTTGCCCCCCTTGAACCGCGGATCGACCATGCACGCCGCTCCCACGGAGTTGAAGGCCTTGACGAAGCCAACCGCGGGGAACTCCCGCTGCAGGCGCTCCATCAGCGACTCGTCGAAGGTCGTGAAGAACTTCAGCACGCCGTTGACCGGCGGCGCGTCCGCGATCGGGTTTGTGGTGTCGATGACCGGCTTGCCCTTAAGGTTCTCCGGGCCGGCGGCCCGGACCGCCGCCGCCGCCGCCGTCCCCTTGACGGCGAGCACGGCTAGCTCCGCGAATTTCGCGGCCTCCGGGGAGCTGGCAACCCGGCCCCGCGGGTTCTGCTTCGCCCAGTCCGCAAGCTTGGCCGGCTCCCGGGTGCTGATGACGACATCGTGCCCGTGCTTGAGGAACCCGCCCGCCAGCGCCTTTCCAACGTCCCCCGACCCGATGACTCCGATCTTCATGACGGCGAAGCTACCCGGGATTGCCCGATTGACAAGGGGCGCCGGGCAATTCCGGCCGCCCCGTTCAGCTGAGCGGGTACTGGCGCAGCCCGAGCTTCTGGGCCGCCAGGCGAAGCAGGAAGAGCGTGTTCGTCGTCAGGTACCTCGGGCCCAGGCGGCGGGGCTCGGTTCCGAGCCGGAAGAGCCACTCCAGCCCGCCCCTCTGCATCCAGCGCGGGGCCTGCGGGGCCCTTCCCGAGTGGAAGTCGAACGCGGCGCCGACCCCGATGAGGAGGCCGGCCGCGAGGCTGCGCCCGGGGCCCGCCATGAACCGCTCCTGCCTCGGCGTCCCGAGGCCGACCCAGATGATGTCCGGCCGCGCGGCCGCCACCTCGGCCCCGAGGGCCGCAAGCTCGGCGCCGGTCAGCTCCCTGAAGGGGGGCGTGTGCGTTCCGACGACGTCGAGGCCCGGGTACCGCGCCCGGAGGCTCGCCGCGAGCTCGTCCGCGACGCCCGGCTTGCCGCCGTAGAAGTAGTGGCGAAGCCCGCGCAGGCGCCCCGCGTCGCACACGGCCAGCATGAGGTCGGGCCCGTAGACGCGCTCAACGCCCGGCGGGCCCATCCAGACGATCGGCATGCCGTCGGCCGTCGTCAGCCACGACTCGTTCATGATGCGCCTGAAGCCCTCGTCCCTGCGGGCGTGAGCGACGCCGTTGACCGTGCACAGGCAGACGTAGCCCGGGGTCCCGCCGGCGCGCGCGCCCGCCACCAGGTCGCGGGCCTGGGCGAACGCGAGCGCCGACACGCCGACGCCCTGCACGTTGTAGCGGGGAAGGTCGGGCGCCGTCATGGGCCGAATCGTGAGACGAGTTCGCCGAGGCGGCAATCCGCGAGCGAAGCGACCTTCACGTCGGCGTGGTCGAAGTCGTGGTGCCCCGTCGACGGGTTCGGCACGGCGACCACCCAGAGGCCGGCGCGGCGCGCGGCGAGGCTTCCCGTGTACGAATCCTCGAATGCGATGGCCTCCCGCCCGCTCAGGCCGAAGCGGGCGAGGACCAGGCGGTACAGGTCGGGCTCGGGCTTCGGCGAGGCCGCGTCCTCGCGGCAGGCGATGAAATCGAACCGGCCAAAGAGTCCGATGCGCCCCAGGTGGCCCTCGACGTGCTCCCTGCCCGAGTTGGACGCGAGCCCTATCCGGAGGTTCGCCGCCGCCGCGTCCGCGAGGAGCGCGAGGACGCCCGGCAGGACGGGCTGGCGCTCGCTGCGGGAGCGGTTAAAGGCCCGCCGCTCGCCCTCGAGGGCGGCCCGGTCCGCGCCCGGCCCGAAGGCCCTCCACGGGTCGAAGGCGTAGTCCGCGTGGCCGACGCTTCGCACGAACAGCTCCCTGTCGAACGGGAGGCCGTGGGAGCGGTGCACGTCGCCGTAGGCGTCGATCATCGCCGTCTCGGTGTCGAGGATCAGTCCGTCAAAGTCGAAGATGAGGGCCCTTATCATGTGCGGTCGCAGGCGACTTTTTCGTTGCGCCGGGGGCGACGCAAGCGTTGACCGTTGCGTGCCATCATGTTCCCGCGTCTCTTGCTGATCTTTGCCGTCCTATGCGCCGGAGCCGCCCGGGCCGACGATTCCTTCACAAGGGGGCTTTCGCCCGAGGACTTCCAGGCCGCCGGCCTGGGCAAGCTCACGCCCGAGGAGCTGGCGAGGCTGGACGCGCTCGTTCGCGGGGAGAAGGTGGGCGCCGCCGCCAAGGCGGCCGAGGAGACGACTAAGGCCGTGACGGCCACGGTCTCGCAGCAGGTGCGCCAGCAGGTGCAGGAGGAGAGCCGCAAGGCGGAGGCGGCCTCGCCGGGCATCGTCGAGCGCATGAGGGTGGTGCTCAAGCCGGGCACCGAGATCGACTACACGACGCTCGACGCCACGCTCGTCCCGGGCTTCAGCGGCTACCGGACGGGCACCGTCCTCATGCTAACCAACGGCCAGATGTGGGTGGTCACCGGGACCGACGGCGACTACGTGACCCCGACCAACAAGCCCGTGCACGTGCGCATCGTGCCCGGATCGATGGGCAGCTTCTTCATGGAGATCGAGGGGTCCGGCCGCCCCCGCGTCAAGTACCTGGGCAGCACCACGCCCTCGGCCGAGGCCGCCCAGCACTAAGAGTCTGTCGGGCTTAGCGATTTTTGAAATATGACACCTTCAGAAATACCCCTAGGATTGAGGATCTCCGACCGGCCCGATAGAGTTGATCTCCGACGGCGCGCAAACCCGGCCAAAGCGCAGCTTAGGCCGGGGCTAGCTAGCGCCGCCGATCTGGAGTCTTCGGCAACCTCTGGGCTTGGATGTATCGTTTGACGGTCTTCCGGCTGGCTCCCCCGCAAGAGCCGGCATAGTAGCTCGGGGTCCAAAGATGGTTGCCCCAGAGCCTGCGGCGCACCTCCGGGAAGTCGCGTTTGCGAAGGAGTCGGGCCGAGACGAGCTTGAGGGAGTTGACGAGGCGGGAGATCGACAGCTTTGGCGGATAGGCGACCAGCAGGTGCACATGGTCATCTTTTCCATCAAATTCCTTGAGTTCGGCGCCCATCTTCGCACACACGTGGCTGCAGGATTGAAGAAGGTGTTTCCGAACCCTTTCCGTTATCACCCCCCGCCGGTACTTTGTCACAAAGACTAAATGA
>PLXS01000014.1 GCA_003151515.1 Opitutaceae bacterium | reverse complement strand
GCGGGCGCGCGAACGTCACCCAGCCGAGCAGTCCCACCACGCCCAGCACGGCCGGTACCACGAGCCAGCCGCGCCACGGGGCGTCCTTGACCCAGGGAATGATGGCGTCACTAGCCAGTCGGAAATTCAAGACGATGATGACCGCCGCTGTGCTCCAGGCCAGAANNTGGTGAAGCGGACCAGAGGGATGATCGCGAACGGAAGCTGCATGCTCAGGATCACCTGGCTCAGGATCAGCAGTCGATAGGTCCCTTGATCGCCGCTATTGTAAACGGTGATCACGGCGGGGATAATCGCGACCGAGCGGGTGATCAGCCGGCGCAGCCAGGGTCGCACGCGCAGGTTCAAAAATCCTTCCATGACGATCTGCCCAGCGTATGTCCCGGTGAGCGTCGATGACTGGCCGCTGGCGAGCAGCGCGACAGCAAATAGTATGCCGGCGAAAGCCGTCCCCAACAGGGGGACCAGCAATTGGTGAGCTTGCTGAATCTCCGTGACGACGGTGCCGCTTTTGAAAAAGACGGCTGCGGCCATCACCAGAATGGCCGCATTCACGATCAAAGCGCCGTTCAGTGCAATGAACGAATCGATGAAATTGTAGCGGCAGGCGATTTTCTTTTCCGGGGCAGTCTTGCCGATGCGGCGTGTCTGGACCAGCGCGGAATGCAGATAGAGATTGTGCGGCATCACCGTCGCACCCAGCATGCCGATGGCGACATAAAGGGTCGCGTCGTTCAGGCGCGGCACCAGTCCGGAGGCCACCGCGCCGAATATCGGCTTGGCGAGCCAGAGCTCGACCAGGAAGCATCCGGTCACAATCAGCACCAGCGACAGGATGATGGCTTCGACTAACCGGATCCCGTAGCGGGTCAGCCACAGAACCAGGATCGTGTCCAGAGCCGTAAGCAAAACGCCCGTGGTTAGCGGGATGTGGAACAGAAGGTTCAAGCCGATGGCCGCGCCCAGTACCTCAGCGAGATCGCACGCGGCGATGGCGATTTCGCACAAAAACCACAATGAGTTCGAGACCGTTCGCGGATACGCCTCGCGGCAAGCCTGGGCCAGATCCCGGCCGGTGACAATTCCGAGTCGGGCCGAAAGCGTCTGGAGCAGGATGGCCATGGCGTTCGATAACACCAGGACCCACAAGAGCTGGTAGCCGAAGCGCGCGCCGCCTTCGAGGTCGGTCGCCCAGTTGCCGGGGTCCATGTAGCCCACGCTCACGAGGAGCGCCGGCCCGGTGAAGGCCAGGAACTGGCGCCACGGGCTGGCGGCAGGGCCGGGAACGCGCACGCTGCTGTGCAGCCCCTCTAGGGACAGGCCGCTGCGGTGCGGCGCCGGCTCGCTCAGCCCAAGCACGGGTTGATCTACAGAGTTTATGATTGCGAAGTGTAGAAATGACAACTTTGAGTAGTCAAAAAGTAAATTTATTTGTTTTCAAACTCCCCTTGCGCTTCCCTTCCCCCATGCCAACGAGCACGGTCGAGAACTACCTGAAGGCCGTCCTCGTCAGGTCGGCGGACACGGAGTCGGTGGTCTCGACCGGCGCGCTGGCCGAGGCGCTCGGGGTCACGCCGGGGACCATCACGACCATGGTCAAGTCGCTGGCCGCGCAGGGGCTTCTCGAGCACCACCCCAGGGAGGGCGTGCGCCTGACCCGGGAGGGGCGCGCGCTGGCGATGGCGGTCGTGCGCAAGCACCGGATCGTCGAGACCTTCCTCGTGCAGGTCCTCAAGATGGACTGGAAGGAGGTCCACGGGGAGGCGGAGGCGCTTGAGCACGCGATATCCGAGCGGGTCCTCGCCCGGCTGGACGCGCTCCTGGGCCACCCGGCGTCGGACCCGCACGGCGACCCCATACCGGGCGCCAAGTCCCCGCAGCTCGACCCCGGCAGCGGGCAGACGCTCGCGACCTGCGAGCCCCAGACCCAGCTTCGAGTCGAGAGGATCCTCGACCAGAGCGCCCCGTTCCTCGAGTTCATCCAGAGGACGGGCCTAAAGCCAGGCTCGCGCGTGCGCGTCCGGGAGCGCGACCGCGCGAGCGGCGTGGTCCGGTGCGAACTGCGCACGGGGGAGGCGACGCTGGGGCTGCCGGAGGCGGCGAAGATCGAGGTCAGGGCCACCTGACCGGATCGGTTGTCCCCAGGCCGGGGATGCGCCGGCCTGCGGAGTCGATGTCTTGGGACCAGGCCCAACTGGGGCCCTACTTGACCTGGAAGGGGAAGAAGTCGCGGTACAGGACGATCTTGAAGTCGGCCGTGTCCTTGACGTAGCAGCGAACGTCGTAATCGCCGGGCTTAAGGAAGACGCCCAGGCTCGCGTCGTAGGCCCCGTGCGCGTCGGTCCTCACGATCAGGAAATCGTAGTACTTCTCCTTCTCGTTGCCCGGCACCGAGGACGGCAGGAGGCCGTTTCCGGCCTTCGCCGGGTTGCCGTTCAGGGTGAGGATGTACGAGTGCTCGGGCAGGAGGTTCTCAAGGGAGAGGCGGCAGCAGAACCCCTTCTCGAAGGAGGGGTGGAACCGGATCGTGCCGCGGGTGGCCGGGCCCACCGTCTTTCCCCAGGGGGGCGGGCTCACGAGGTCCATCGTGGTCTCGTACGCGGCGTGCTGCGCGAGGTCGGCCTTGAATGCCGCGAAGAACGCGGCGCGGTCGGGCTCCTTCGGCCCGGAAAGCGCGAAACCGGAGTCGAGGACGTAATAGTCGTTTTGCCCGAACACCGCGATCTGCTGGGCGGCGAGGGGCTGGGCGATGAGCAGGAGGGCGAGCAGCAGTTTTGACTTCATTGGGGGTTCTCGGAAATGAACGGCCTTGCAGGGCCGCCCATTCGGAATGGCGCCCGGCGCCGGCGCCACCGGCGCCAGTGGCTCATTTCTCGCCCGGATTGTCGATCACCTTCGGCTCACCCACTTCCACGCGGCCCTCCGGGATCCGGTTTCGGACGAGGCCGTCCGTGTCCTCCCCGAGATACTTCGCGGCGTTGAGCACCATCTCCGGCAGCCGCTTGCCGAAGTCGTTGCCGCGCTGGCGCAGGCTGATCCGGGTTTCCCAGAGCAGCTTGTGCCTCTTCTGCTTCCACGCCGTCTGGAAATCGTAGGCCATGAGGATGACGAAGTAACGGTTGTCCTCCAGGTCGCTCACGAGGCCCTCCCTGGTGCCCTTGAGCGCCGTGTTCTCGAGGTTGGCGGTCTCGGCCAGCTCCGAGTCGTAGCCGAGGAGCATGGCGTTCCTCAGGTCCGCGTTGTCGCGCTGCCTGTTCGCGATCATCATCATCTCCAGGGACGTGTCGTCGATCGTCTGCCGGCTGCCCGGGCCGACGAAGGCCGGGTTCATCCCGCCGCCGGTCTTGCTAGGCTGCGACGGGGGCGGGACGACCGCCTGGGACGACTGCGCCGCGTCGAAGATCGCGCTGTTGCTGGGGTCCTTCGCGCCCGTCGTCGTCCCCCAGTAGACCATGATCAGCAGGTTTGTGCTGTTCGGGTCCGTGCCCGGGACGTACTTGCGGTCCGCCAGGGGCTTCGCGACGACCTTCGCGATGTCCATGAAACTGAGCTTGTCGATCGTGGTGTCCGCCATCGGGCCGCTGATGCGGCCCCCGTTTCCGAAGGCGTAGTACTCGGGCACCGGGCTGCCGTCCGGGAGCTTCGCGCGCACGTAGCCCTTCCAAGCCTTTGACGAGACGGCGACAATCTCCTCGTCACCCTGCGCGGCCCGCGCCAAGGGCGGCGCCAGGCAGATTCCAAGAAGGGCCGAAACCAGGAGTCGGGCCGGAAAATGGCCGCAACGGGCTGCTGCGACTGAATGGGCGCGTCCGTGCTTCATGTTTGGCCCCCAGACTAATGCACACCTGGCTCCGCATGCAAATCGGCGCATTTGGATCCGTGTGAAATTTGCCCTTTCGCCGCGGGAGGTTGGCGCACAGGGCGCCCCGGCGGGCCACAATGGCAGGTAAGGCATTATTGGCGACCAACCTGCGCGATCGCCGCCGCCCCGGTGGCCCGATCGCGCTCTGGCGGCGCCGGCTGGCGCGGTCCCGAATCCAAGACGGGGGGCCCTTTTAATGAAGTGGAATGCCCTGATGCGGTGTCTAATATGTGCGAGGCTGGCACGATCCGGGCACCCCCGGCCGCGGCGCCAACCAAACGGAGGAGCAACAATGACAACCATTCCCCAGACCAAGAGCATCGCGAAGGCGATGGGGCTTCCCTTCCTGATGGCGGCCGCGGCCGCCCTCACGCTGCCGGCGGGCACGGCCCGGGCCGACGAGCAGGCCGGCGCAGCAAACTCCAAGGACTATACGCTGTTCCTCGGAACCGACCTCGCCGTGAAGACGAAGGACGGGACGTATCCTGTGTGGGACGTGTCGGAGGGCTCCTGGGTTCTCAAGGTGCACGGTGCGCCCGTCGCCGTCGGCGCGAAGGAGGGCCCCGCAGAACTCAAGATGAAGACCGGCCTCAGGCTCACGGACGCCTCGGCCACGATCGTCAACCTGAGGAAGGAGCCGGAATTCACGCCGGCGAACGACCCCTACACCAAGTTCACGAAGGCGACGAACAAGGCGGCGAGCGACTATGCCCAGGCCCAGTTTGCCTCGAACTACAGCGCCGCACAGATGTACCACGCGGACGCGGTGACCGGGACGACGTCCGACCCTTCGCAATCCATGCCGGGCACCTCGACCCCGGGCACCAGCCCGTCGGCATCTGATGCGGCCGGGTGGGTCAACAACGCCAACATGGCGGCGGGGGCGAGCCCCGGGATGTTGCTCACGTCGGGGGCCAATCCGGACACCGAGGCCTACGACGCACTGGACATCACATTCGACGTCTCGGCCCCGAGGCCGCTGAACAGGCCCTACGTCGTCATCATCTGCCGCTACCACGAGAGGGGAGCGCCCGCCGGGGCGGTGCGCGACTGGATCCACGCGCGTCCGCTCAACGTGATCGACTCAAAGCCGCAGCACGTGCACTTCCTCGCCGGCGGGTTCCCGCCGGGCTACGAGCTCAGGAGCTTCGAGCTGCACCTCTACAACATGGGTGGCGAGATTGCGACCAACGTGTCGCCGCAGCGGGTGGAGTACACGATGGACGAGGCCTTCGAGTACTACAGGAAGCAGTATGTCAGCAGCCACAGGAACGCCACGCTGCCCCCCGTTCCGGCCATGGGCCGCCCGCCCGCCGACCTGCCCGAGCGCCTGGCGCAGGGCCTGGTGGCGAAGACGCTCTACGTCAGGGTCTCCAAGGACGGGACCGCGACCGGGGCGTTTCTCGACGCGGCGTGCTCGCGCAAGGCCGAGGATCCGTATGTCGGCTCCCTGATCCGGGACATCCGCTTCAAGCCCGCCCTTGAAAACGGCGAGCCGGTGGACGGCGTCGCGACGCTCATGCTCGACCGCCTGGCCCTGTAGCCAGGCGGAGGCGCCGCGGGGTTGGACGCTTTCCGGGCCCTAGTCGGTGTAGCCCGAGAAGCTGACGTGCTCGGCCTTCAGCAGGCCGTCGATGAACTGCCTGTCCAGGTTAAGCGACTCCGCCGAGGCCGGCATCGCCGACACGGCCGATGCCGAAAGCGCTCGCGGGGTGGTCTCGACGATCTTCGGCTCAGTGACATCCTGCCCGAAATACGGCGCGCCGCCCGCGAGGAGCGCCGGGATGACCTCGTCCATCCTGCCGCTCTGCTCCCTCGCGCTCAGCTTGGCGCGCCACAGCAGCTTCGTCTCGCGGTGCAGCAGCCCCTGGTAGTCGTAGGCCGAGACGATGATGAATATCCGCGGCTGGCGGGCGTCCTCCGCCACGGTCTCCGTCGGGCCGACGAGCAACCGGGGTGCCGAGGCGTCGGGATTCATCCCGGGGCCCTTTTCGTTGAGGAGGATGTGGTTCTCAACCTCGGCGCCCAGCTGGCTCGTGCTGACGAGCTCAATGCGGGCCTCGAGGTTCGTCTTAATGCCGTAGGGCACCCGGATCTGCCTGTGGTCGATGCGAAGGACGCCCCAGTGATACGTAAGGACGACCGACGGCGACGCGGCCGCGAGCGTGTAGCCCTGGTTGGCCAGGGCGTTCTGAAGGCTCTGCGCCACCACGGCCGGGGTCGGGGGCGTGTCGCCCGCGATCGGGTCGCCGGCCTCGATGTAACCCCCGTCAAGGGCCGCGTACGGGGCCGGACCGGCCTGGACGTGCCTGCCGTCGCTGCGCTCCGCGACGACGAGCATGTCAAAGTTGCTTGAGAAGATTCCGGCTGACGCTTGGGTGCCGAAACCTACGGTGAGAAGGGCGCCGAGGCAGAGTGGGGGGAGGGTGCGAATCTTCATTGGAGTGACTGTCCTTTGAGTCTGTGGAAGGTTGTCTTATTCCTGCGAAATGACAAATGCGGCGGGGGTTCCACACAGACTGACGAATCCGGATGGCGAAAGTTGTGCGGCGGCGGGGCGGGGCCCGCCGGGCACGCATCCCATTGTCCCCATTGCCGTTGTGCGACATTAAGATCTCCGGCTTGCCGGGGCCGGGCCCGGGGAATGCCGCGCCCAAAGCCCACTTATCTTAGCACCGGGTAGTGGATCGCCGGCTTCTTGCCCCTGACCCAGGGCAGCTTGTCCCATGTCAGGGCGCGGTCGCTCTCGTAGACCGCGCGGATCTTCGGCATGTCGCCCCAGGTGCTGCCGATTCCCATGAGCTCCCCCCACATCATGAACCAGGCCCAGCGCGGCTCGCTCGCCGGGATCTCCAGCGGCGGCACCCGGCCCACCTCGGCAAGGGCGATCGGGCTTTTCCCCAGCCAGCGCCTGCAGCGCGCCGTAGTCCTTCGCAAAGGCGCCCTGGTAGACGTCGGTCGCCAGGACGTCGACCACGTCGGGGCCGGGATAGTAGGGCTCGTAGCCGTCGACGCCCTCCCTGATCTCGTTCGCGCCGTAGATCCAGATCAGGTTGTTGAGGTGGTGGAAGCGCACCAGCCGGGCGAATAGCATGCGGTAGAGCTTCCTGTACCCGTCGTCCCCGCGCTTCTGCCCCCACCAGAACCAGGCCCCGTTCATCTCGTGGTAGGGGCGCCAGAGCACGGGCACCCCGGCGTCGCGCAGCTGCCTCAGGTGCCACGCCACGACGTCGACCTGGGACTTTCAGCGCTCGTTCAGGGCGGTCCCCGGGGTCACCAGGTCGCGCCACTGCCCGTCCGTGAGCTTCCCCTGGACGGAGTCCTTGAACTCGACGGGCTCGTCGTCGATCGGTCGCACGGCGTGCCACATGAGCACGATGATGAAGCCCTCGTCGTGGCGGCGTATCGCCTCGTCGACCAGCTGCTGGCGGAAGTTTATCCCGTCCCAGGTGCCGGGCGCGCTGAATCCGAAGTCCTGGCCGAAGATCGCGGGGTAATGGCCGGTCAGCTTGTACACGCGGCCGAGCTGGGTCGTTCCGACAAGCGGTGCCGCGTGCTGTCCGACCAGGGTCTGCTTGCCCGATATGTCGTAGAGGTACTGCAGAAGCTGCACGGCCCCGGGCGAGGCGTCCGGGGTCACGGGCGCCGTCGAGGCGTTGGCCGCGAGGCAGGGGCTCGCGCCCGCCAGGGCGATTATGGCGAGGCTGTGGATCGCGCGCATGGTGCGGGGACTGGGGATTCGCCCCCGGCCGCAGGGGCGCGGGGCCGCGCGAGCATCGATTCAATTTGTCGATTTTGCAATAGGTGCTACGCTCAACTTTTCCCCCCATGATCAAGACAACAGCCCTCTTCATCCTCGGCGCCGCGGCCACCTGCTTCGCCGGCGAGCGCGCGACATTCGACTCGGCCGGAGCCCTCACCTCGCTGATCTCCGGCGGCAGCGAGCTGCCGGTGCACGGCGAGTTCATGGTCAAGTTCACCGGCGCCCCGGCGGCCACCGTCCAGCCGGGCGACCAGCGCTCCCCGATAACAAGGCCGGGCGCCGAGGAGAGCTGGGAGGGCACCGTGCCCTTCGCGAACGGCAGCCAGGCGCAGATGTCGGCGGCCTGGAAGGAGTCCGACGCCGGCGTGACCCTCGACGGGTCCGTGACCGCCAAGTCGCCCTTCCCGGGGCGGGCGTCCTTCAGGTTCCCCCTGGACGTGGAGTCCGTGGACTACGTCATCGATCTGGCGCGCGCGTCGTTCGCCGGGTGGCACCTGGACCCCTCGGGCCAGGCCCTCCCGCTGAAGAAGCCCGAGGACCCCGTGTTCTTCAGCGCCACGACGGCGGGCATCGCCTTTGCCGACGCGCAGGGGGCACAGAAGCTGTCGATCGCGCTGGACGCGCCGCGTCCGGTCACGATCACGGACACCTGGGACAACACGGGCAGATACTACCGCGTGCGCATCGCGCTCAAGCAGGGGCCGTGGATGATGGGCGACAGCGTGAAGCTCGGCATGACGGTCAGCCTGACGGGCTCGCCCGCAGGGGCGCCCGTCAACCTCGCCGTCGACCCGGCGGCGAAGCTTTACCCCTTCGACGGGTTCGGGGGCAACTACCGCGTCTACGCGGACTCGCCCGTGGTGGAGTACACCCTGGACAACCTCCACCTCGCGTGGGCGCGCTTTGAGTTCAAGGCCGTGGCCTGGGACCACGACCGCAAGGAGCCCGCGCCCGGCCCGCAGCTGACGAGGGACTTCGAGCTCATGCAGCGGGTGCAGCGCATGGGGGTGCCCTGGATCATAAGCGTCTGGTTCCTGTCCGAGCGCTTCTACACGGACCCGAACCAGAAGCCCTTCGGCACCTTCGCCCGCCAGATCGCTCCGGATCGCTGGCCGGAGTTCCTTGACCTGCTCGGAAGCTACCTGGTGTACCTCAAGAGCCACTACGGGGCCGAGCCGGACCTGTTCTCGTTCAACGAGTCCGACCTCGGGGTGAACGTCGGCTTCACGGCCGAGACCCACCGCGACGAGATCAAGCGGATCGGCGCGTACCTCGCGTCCCGCGGGCTGAAGACAAGGATGCTCCTCGGAGACACGGCCAACCCGCGCGATTCGCACAAGTTTGTCCTTGCCGCCGCGGCGGACCCCGAGGCGATGCGCTACGTGGGCGCGGTCTCGGTCCACAGCTGGGGAAACGGCACGCCCGCGCAGTACGAGGCGTGGGGCGACGTCGCCGAGTGGCTCAACCTTCCGCTCCTCGTGGCCGAGGCCGGGGTGGACCCCGGCGCCTACAAGAACAAGGAATTCGACAGCTATTCCTACGGCCTGAGGGAGGCCGCGCAGTTCCAGGACCTGCTGCGCTACGCGCGGCCGCAGGCGCTCATCTACTGGCAGTTCACCGACGACTACGGGCTGGTGCACGTGGGTCCCGCCGGGGCGATAGAGCCGACGGCGCGCTTCTGGCTCATGAAGCAGTTCGTGAACCTCTCGCCCTCGAAGAGCGAGGTGGTGCGCACGTCGAGCGACCAGGCCGACGTGCGGATCAGCGCCTTCGCAAAGGGCGAGGCGCTTGTGATCCACATCCTGAATGCGGGCCCGGAGCGCGACGCCGCGGTCTCGGGCCTGCCCGCGGGCGTGTGGCACACCGTGACGACCACCGAGTCCACGGGCTACCAGGAGGCTCAGGCGGACCTCGGTGCCGGCCCTTCCGGCAAGCTTCGCCTTCCCGCGCGCAGCCTGACGACAATCGTGCGGCAGTGACGGCGTCTGCCCGGCGGAAACTGCCGGGCTAGCGCTGGCGCGCGGCTTCCTGGAACTGCGCGATCGCCTCGTCCAGGCGGCCCATCTTGGCGAACGTGTTGCCGAGGCTCTGGTGGGCCTCGAGGTCGCCACCCTTGGTGCCCAGGGCTGCGCGAAACTGCGCTGCCGCCTCGTCCAGCCGGCCCGACTCAAGGTGCGAGGCGCCCAGGTTGTTGCGCGCCATCCAGCAGCCCGGGTTCGCGGCGATCGTCGAGCGCCAGAGCTTCTCCGCGTCCCGGTAATCCGCGCACTGCGTCCAGCTGAGTGCGCCCAGGGCCGCCAGGAGGGCGGCGCACGCCACAATCCCCGCCGTCCGCGTGACCCCGCCCGCGCGCCCGAGCGCGGAGGCCATGGCCGCCCCGGCCAAAGCAAGCGGCCCCATGTCGGCCAGGTACTGGAAGTGGTCGCCGACCAGGGAGTACCGCCAGAAATACTGGTCCAGGAGGGTAAGCACGGGGCCGAGGGCCACGAGGAAGTAGGCGAATGCCAGGAACGCCGGCCGAAGCGCGCCCGCGCGCCGCCACCAGAGGAAGGCGATCACGGCCAGCATGGCGGCCGTCGGCGCGTAGGAGGCCGGCCGGGTCCAGTCGACGTCCCAGTGCGGGTAGATGAAGACCAGCGGGTGGGGCCAGGCGAGCTTCCCCAGGTAGAACCAGAAGACCATCCCGGCGTCCGCGATCCGCTCGGGCAGGCCGCGGGTCCACTCCGGCGCGTTTGCCCCCTCCAGGTGCTGCGTCCACAGGGAGAGGGCGCTTGCCGCGGCCGACATCGCAAGGACCGGGGCGAGCCTCGCGAGATCGCCCCGGCGAAGGGAGCCGCGCACCCACCAGGCGCAGAGCGCGAGGACGACGGGAAGCACGACGGTCGAGGACTTGCTCGCCATCGCCAGCGCGGCGAAGAGCAGCGCCGCATGATGGAGCGGGCTGGAGTCGTCCCCGCTCGCCTGGCGCAGCGACTTTGCAAAGAAGAGGATGCACAGGAGGAAGAACAGGCCGGACTCGGTGTTCTTCAGCTCGGTTATCCACGCGACCGACTCGACCTGCACGGGATGCAGCGCCCACAGGGCGGCGCCAAGCAGCGCCCCGGGCACACCGCGAGGCTCCTAAGCACGCGCCAAAGCGCGAGCGCGCAGGCCGCGTGCATGAGCACGTTCACGGCGTGGTACGCGAGCGGATTGAGTCCCCAGGCCGCGTGCTCGGCCCAGAACGTCGTCAGGACAAGGGGGAAGTAGCGCGCCGCGCGGCTCGTCCATATGTCGGCCAGCCCGGGTGAGGTGCATGTCGTCGTCCCAGATGAAGCCCGCGCTGCGCACGGGCGCGTAGGCGGCGGCGATGGCCGCGCACAGGGCCAGGGCGCACAGCCACTCCGTGACCCGCCGGGGCTTCCCCGCCGCGCCGCGGGCCGCTGCTGCCTGCTCTTTCATTCGGCTGGCGGTCGTGTCCGTATGACCGTGGGGAATCGGCGCGCCGCCGGCCCGTCAGTATCTCGCGGCCTCCGCGAGGCCCGCCTGCCTCGCATCCGCGACTCCGCGGCTTGCCGTGACCGAGAAGTCCGACACATGGCGCAGGTCGAAGAGCGCGGCGTTGTCGGCACCGCGCTGGGCGTCAATGTGGTCGAAGGTCGCGCCGGCGGCGTCGATAAGCACGAAGGCGGGGCGCGCCTCGGGTCTGGCGAAGTCGACCTTCACGTGGCTTAGCTCCACGCCCGAGACGTGCCTGAGGAAGAATCCGTAGGAGGGCATGCTTCCGAACATGGTGGGCTCGGGATACTTGGCCTCCGCCTCCGGCGGGGTTGATTGGCCAAGCTCCTTGCCCCCGCCCCCGGCCTGCTCGATGAGGATGTTGCTCATGCGCAGGTCCTCGACCGGGTGGCCGGGGATCCCGCTCACGATGCATCCGTACCTCCAGTCGGCGTCGGATGCCACGAGGTTGTCGATCGAGACCCTCCTTATCGTCCCCACCGGGGGCTGGTTCGGGCCGCGGGCCCGGTTGCCCAGTCGGATGAAGATCGGGGACCCGGCAACGCGGCGCATCGTGATGTTCGATATCGCGACGTCCTCGATGTGGGAGCCGTCGACGCTCTCTATCGCGATGCCCATGCAGTCGTCGAAGACGCAGTTGGCGATGGCGATGTTCTTGAAATCGCCGTTCGACTCCGTGCCCAGCTTTATCCGCCCGATGTGGTACGACTTGTAGGAGGGTTCGCTTCGCCTGAACGTGCCGTCCAGCAGGGTACCCTCGTCGTAGCCGCCGGTCAGGTAGCAGTCGGAGATGGTGATGTTGTTGCAGGGCCGCAGCGCGCCAAGGCCGTACGACGCCTTGAGGCAGATCCCGTCGTCCCAGGGGCTGTTCACGCTGCAATGGGCGACGCGCACGTTCAGGCAGCAGTCGATGTCCATGCCGTCGCGGTTGGTGTCGATCTTCAGGTTGTCGACCGTGAGGTTGCTCACGCCGGTCGCCAGAATCCCGAAGTGGCCGCCGTGCAGGATGGAGAAGTCCCGCAGCGTCACGTTGCGGCAGTCGCGAAGGGCTATGGCCTTGTTGCCGGTCCCTGGGCCGCCGTCCTTGTACCGCCCGCTCAGGAGCTCCAGGCCGTTGTTGAGCCCCTTCCCGTGGATGAGGCCCGGCCCGAGGATCGAGACGTCATGCAGGCCGATGCCCCAGATCAGGCTGTTCTGCCAGTGGCTGTGACCGTAGTCCTGGTAGTGGAACTTGTCGCCCCACTCGTTGGGCTCGGGCTGGTCGTACGGCGCCGCGCCAGGGTCGGCGGCCTCGATCGTCGCGCCCGAGCCGAGGTAGAGCGTGATATTGCTGCGCAGGTGGATCGATGAGGACACGTACGTGCCCGGGGGAACGAGGACCGTCCCGCCCCCCGCCGCGTCCGCGGCGAGTATCGCCTGGTTGATTGCGGCTGTGTCGAGCGTGCGGCCGTCGCCCTTGGCCCCGAAGTCCCTGATGTTGAAGGACTGCGGCGGCGGCGCGGAGGCGGCCGTGAGGGCGGCACCAAGAAGCAGCGGCGCGCAGGTGATGTGGCGCCAAAACGGGGCGGGTCCTGCGTTCATGGAAGGGATCCTTTCTTTGTCGGGTTTGTTTTGCGGGCGCCTCCTTGGGCCGCCCCATCTTCTGGGCATTCCAGCAATGCAAGGGCGGGCGCCGCCCGCCAGCCCCTTTTTCTTGGGTGGGCGGCCCCCGCGGAACCCCTTCCTGGGGCGGGCTCCCGCCGGCGCTCCGCCAAGAATAGCGGCCAATTGGCCAAATGATGCGCAGTGCCCGAGGCGCAAGGGTCTATCATCACGGGTGCGCCGGGCCCACTCACCCCGCGGCTCGACATGATGCTGGTTCTGCCCGACCCTGTCATGCGGGCCGGCTTTGGTCGGTCGGGCCCGGCGCTCTAACCCTTTTCCATGGCAAAGAAGCAAATCAAACGCATCGGAATCCTCACGGCAGGCGGCGACAGCCCGGGGCTCAATGCCGCCATCCGTGCCGTCGGGAAGGCCGCCATCGGCAAGTATGGATGGGAGCTCATCGGCTTTCGCGACGGATTCCTCGGCCTGGCGCAGGACCGCTTCACGGTCATGAGCAAGGACGGCCTGAGCGGCATCCTCACGATCGGGGGCACCATACTCGGAACGAGCCGCGACAAGCCGCACCGCATGATCATCGACGGGCGCGAGCGCGACATGACCAAGCAGATCGTGCGAAACTACCGCGCGCACGGCCTGGACGCCCTGGTCTGCATCGGAGGCGGCGGGACGCACAAGAACGCGATGCGGCTCATCGACCAGGGCCTGAGGATCGTCACGCTGCCCAAGACGATCGACAACGACGTGGCGGAGACGGACGCCACCATCGGTTTCGAGACCGCCCTCGGCATCGCCAGCGAGGCGGTCGACCGCCTCCACAGCACGGCGCACAGCCACCACCGCATCATCATCGCGGAGATCATGGGACACAAGGCCGGCTGGCTGACGCTCGGGGCGGGGATAGCCGGCGGCGCCGACGTGATCCTCATCCCCGAGATACCCTACGACCTTGAGAAGATTGCGGCCGCCATACGCAAGCGCTCCAAGGCGGGCACGAACTTCAGCATCATCGCGGTGGCGGAGGGCGCCCGCTCGCTGGAGGATGCCGCGGCCCTGGTGGCCGCCGAGAAGCGCAAGGCGAAGGCGAGCACCCTGGAGGAGCGCGACTACGCCAAGCTGATGCTGGCCGAGCTGGAGGCGGAGCACGCGGGCAACACGATTCGCCTGGCGAAGCAGCTGGAGGGCCTCACGGGCCTCGAGGCCCGGGTCACGATTCTCGGCTACGTCCAGCGCGGCGGCACGCCTTCCTTCGGGGACCGGCTCCTCGCCACGCGGCTTGGGACGGCGTGCGTCGACCTGCTCGCGAAGGGGGCGAGCTCGATCATGGTTGCGGCCGAGGGCCAGGGCGTGCGAACCGTCCCGATATCCCAGGTCGCCAACAGGCTGAAGCTTGTGCCGCCCGGGCACTCGTGGCTCCAGTCGGCGAGGTCCGTCGGAACATGCCTGGGAGACTGAGACGGATGCTGTCGCGCAAGGGCGCTCCGAAACCGGGGGCCGCGCCGTCCCTGGCCAGGGACGACTCCAATCCGATCGAGCACTTCAAGGAATGGCTCGCCGACGCGACGCGCAGCGGCGAGGCCGAGCCCACGGCGATGGCGCTTGCGACAGCCGACTCGGCGGGGAATCCGGACGTGAGGATGGTCCTACTCAAGCACGCCGACGCACGCGGCTTCGTGTTCTACACGAACCTCGGCAGCCCCAAGGCATCCGATCTCGCCTCAAGGCCGAGGGCTTCGCTCTGCTTCTATTGGGGGCGCATCGGGCGGCAGGTGAGGGTGACCGGAAGGACCGAGCCCGTGAGCGACGAGGAGGCCGACGCGTACTTTGCAACCAGGCCGAGGCTGAGCCAGCTGGGGGCGTGGGCCTCCAAGCAGTCGAAGCCGATGAGCGGCTACTACGACCTCGAGAAGGCGTGCGCGGCGTTCGCCCTGCGCTACCACGTGGGCACGGTGCCGCGTCCGCCCTTTTGGTCGGGCTACAGGGTCGTTCCCGAAAAGATAGAGTTCTGGCTGCAGAAGCCCTTCAGGAGGCACGAGCGGGTCGTGCACATCCTTGAGAACGGCGGGTGGCGCCGCCAGTGGCTGTTCCCGTGAGAGGGGCCGGGGCCGGCCGGGCCCCGGCGCCGGCCGTCCGGGCGCCAGGCGGGTAGGCCGCTAACCGGACCGTGTGGCGCGTTCCGATGCTCGACTGCCCGGCCACGAACGTGCAGGAATTCCGGGCCAAAATGCCATGATCCGCGCAAACGGCACCGGACGCAGCATTCCCCAATGACGAGCGCTGCCCCCTCCCAAGGGCCCGGCGCCCGCATGCTGCTCATCGAGCATCCTTCATTCGGATGGTTCTGGTGCGCTCGGGTCGCCTCGGCCATGGCCTTCCAGATGCAGGCGGTCGCCGTCGGATGGCAGGTGTACGACCTGACGCACAGCGCCTTCCAGCTCGGGATGGTGGGTCTCGTCCAGTACGTGCCCATCGTTGTCTTCACGCTCCTGGCCGGGCAAGTCGCCGACCGCTACGACCGCAGGAAGGTCTTCGGGGCCTCGATTGCGGTGCAGGGCGCGGCGAGCCTCGTGCTGGCCGCCGGGAGCCATGGCCACTGGCTCAGCGTATCCGGAATATTCTCGGTCGTGGCCGTCGTCGGCGCCGCGCGGGCGTTTCAGGGGCCGGCATCCCAGGCGCTGACGCCGACGCTCGTGCCCGCGGCGCTCGTGCCCAAGGCGGTGGCGTGGTCCTCGGGCGCCTTCCAGACGGCGACGATCATCGGGCCGTCGGTGGGCGGCCTGCTGTACGCCTTCGGCGCGCAGGCGCCGTATGCGACCGCGGCGGCGCTCGCCCTCGCGGGTGCCGGCTTGACCGCGATGGTGCGTCCGCAGCGCGAGGAGAGGGCGCGGCCGGCGGCCACGTTCTCATCGGTGTTCTCCGGCATCCATTTCATACGAGGCCACCCCGTGATCCTCGGGAGCATCTCGCTGGATCTCTTCGCGGTGCTCCTCGGGGGCGCAACGGCGCTCCTGCCCGTGTTTGCGCGCGACATCCTCCACGTCGGCGCCTGGGGCCTGGGCGCCCTCAGGTCGGCCCCTGCCGTGGGGTCGCTGGCCATGTCCGTCCTCCTGGGCCGGCGGCCGCCGCACGAGGGCGTGGGGGGCAAGATGTTCGCGGCGGTGATCGCGTTCGGGATCACCACCATAATCTTCGGGCTCTCGCGCTCGTTCGCCCTCTCGCTAGCGACGCTCGTGCTCATGGGGGCCGCCGACACGGTCAGCGTCGTGATCCGCGCCTCGCTGGTCCAGCTGGAGACACCCGATGTCATGCGCGGGCGCGTCGGCGCGGTGAATTACCTCTTCGTCGGGACGTCGAACCAGCTCGGGGAGTTCGAGTCGGGTGTGACGGCGGCGCTTTTCGGCACGGTTCCAGCTACGGTGCTCGGGGGCGTCGGAACGCTCGTCGTGGCGCTGGCCTGGATGAGAATGTTCCCGGCGCTTCGGAGCTTCGACCGGTTCAGGATGGGAATCGGGCGCGGTTCCGTTCGATGAAACGGGCGCCCATTCCATTGCTTGCAGATCGTTGCGAAGTGGATTGAGTGTCTTGCCTTCAAACAGGGCCGGTTTCCCGAACCCGGAGGGGCGCCGGCTCGAAAACAACCTATTTCATGAGTCTTAAGTCCGCCGTTTCGAAGAAAACAGCGCAGGCCCTGCCGCGCACAAAGCCCAAGTACCCCGGGATCCGCGTAACCTGCAACGGCAACCAGCTGGTCGCCCAGCACGTGGAGACCAGGATCACGGAGGGCGGAGTCTTCTACCCGATCACCCCCTCGACGGAAGGCGGGGAGATCTACCAGCAGTCGTACGCGCAGGGTGAGCTCAACGTGTGGGGGCAGCAGAAGGTGGCGATCGAGACCGAGGGCGAGCACGCCGCGCAGGGCGGCGCCACGTCTTACGCGGTCCAGGGCCGGCGCACGGTCAACTTCACCTCGGGGCAGGGGATCGTGTACGCCATGGAGCAGTACTACCATGCGCCGGGAAAGCTCTCGACGATGGTGCTCGAGGTGGGGGCGCGGGCGCTGACCAAGCATGCGCTGAACGTGCACTGCGGCCACGACGACTTCTACGCGGCCCTCGACACGGGATGGACGATGCTTGTGGCGAAGGACGCGCAGCAGGCGGCGGACCAGGCGATCATCCTTCGGCGCGTGAACGAGCTCTCGCTCAACCCGGGGATGAACATCCAGGACGGCATGCTCACGACGCACTCCGAGCGCATGTACCTGGCCCCCGAGGCGGAGCTGCTTCGCGAGTACCTGGGCGCGGCCGACGAGCAGATCGACTGCCCGACGCCCGCCCAGCGCGAGCTCTTCGGCCCGATGCGCAGGCGGGTCCCGCAGATGATGGACCTGAAGAACCCGGTTCTCCTCGGGCCCGTGCAGAACCAGGAGCACCACATGAACGGCGTTGTTGCCCGCCGCAACAACTTCAACGAGTACATCCTGCCGATGCTTGAGCAGGCCTACGAGGGCTTCGGCAAGCTGACGGGGCGCGGGTACGGGCTCATACAGCAGTACAAGACGGCGGATGCCGACACCGTCTTTGTATCGCTCGGGTGCGCCGCCGACAACATCGAGGCCGCCTGCGACTACCTGCGCGAGCAGCGCAACGCCAAGGCGGGCTCGATCCACATCAACGTCATACGACCGTTCCCGGAGGCGGCGGTCATCAACGCGCTTCGGGGAAAGAAGAACGTCATCATCCTCGAGCGCACGGACGAGGGGCTCGCCGGCGACAACCCGCTGGCCAGGGACATCAGGGTCGCGCTCGGGAAGGCCAACGAGGTCACGAAGTACGGGGGCACCCTCCCGCCCCTGACCCCGGCGGAGACGCCGAGGCTGTTCCGGGGCGCGTACGGCATCGGCTCGCGCGACTTCAGGCCCGAGCACTCGCTGGGCGCCTATGAGTTCGCGACGGGACAGACGCGCCGCACCGACGGGCGGGGCGCGGACGACGGCGAGACGTTCTTCGTGCTTGGCGTCGACCACCCCTACGCCGTGATAAGCAAGGACACCCCTTCGCTCCTGCCCGAGGGGGCCATCGCGGTGCGTTTCCATTCGATCGGCGGCTGGGGGATGATAACGACCGGAAAGAACCTTGGCGAACTGGTCGGGGAGTTCGGCAGGTACGTCTCCGAGCGCGACCCCGTCTACGATGCCGACGGCTTCCTGGTCGAGAGGCTCTACGTGATGGCGAACCCGAAGTACGGCTCGGAGAAGAAGGGCGCGCCGACCAACTACTACCTCACGGTGGCACCATCGCCGATCAAGGTGAACTGCGAGCTCAACCACGTCGACGTCGTCCTCTGCTGCGACCCGAAGGCGTTTACCCACACCAACCCGCTTGAGGGCCTGAAGAAAGGCGGCTCGCTCGTCTGGGAGTCCAGCGAGACGCCGGAAGTCGCGTGGGAGCGCATTCCCTCAAAACACCGCAAGTTTATCGAGGACAACAACATCAGGATCTTCATCCTCCCCGGCTTCGACATCGCCCGAAAGGCGACGAGCCAGGCGGAGCTGCAGCTGCGCATGCAGGGCAACTCGTTCCTCGGGGCGTTCTTCCGGGTCAGCCCGTTCCTGCAGACCTATTCCATCAGCGAGGAGAAGTTCCAGGAGAGCGTGCGCAAGCAGTACCAGAAGAAGTTCGGCCGGTTCGGCGACGCCGTTGTGACGTCGAACATGACCGTGATGACCGAGGGCTTCTCCCGGGTCGTGGAGATCAAGTGCGGGAAGAGCAGCGATCCCGACCGCTCCTCCATGCGAAACCCGCTGCTCGCGCCCCAGGGGCAGCACCAGATCATCCCGACCGCCGGATGCGGCTCCGCGGGCTGCTCAAGCATACCGATGCCAGCCGAGCAGGCCGCCCGCGCGCCCTTCCAGACTCTCGGCAAGTTTGACTCCGAGTTTCGCAGCGGGCTCGGCTACCACCAGCCCGCGGGCCCCTTCGCCTCCGTGGGCGTCATGGGAGCGGGCTCGGGCGCGACGCAGTCCAAGTACGTCGCCCGCCGGGAGACGCCGGTCTACATCGCCGAGAACTGCACGCAGTGCATGGAGTGCATCACGGCGTGCCCCGACACGGCGCTGCCCAACATGGCGCAGGACGTAAGCACCGTCCTGAAGACCGCGATCAACAACTACGTTACCGACGTGGCCGACCGGCGAGCCCTAGGGGCTGAGCTCGCGGGCCTGGAGGGCAGGGCGCGGGCCAGGATGAACGACTCGGTGAAGGCGAAGACCGACGTGCCGTTCAAGGACATCATCCGCGAGGAGGTGTCGGCCCTGGCCGCGGTGTCCGAGAGGGGCCGGGCCCAGCTGATCGAGATAACCGCGAAGCTGCCGATGGCCTACTCGAACGTCCCCGCGATTTACCGGTCGCTCGAGGCCAAGGTGCCCGGCAGCGGCGGGCTCTTCTCGATCTTCGTCTCCGACCTGTGCAAGGGCTGCGGCGAATGCGTCCAGGTCTGCGGCGATCACGACGCCCTGCGCATGACCCGGGAGACCGAGGAGCTGAACGCGGAGCTCACGACAGCCCAGGTCTTCTCGCGCCTTCTGCCCGACACGCCGCAGCGCTTCCTCGGCCTGTACAATGACTCCGACGCCGCGGGCTCGCGGGAGGCCGCCCTGCGCAACCACCTGATGGTGAGGCGCAACTACGAGGCGCTGGTCTCGGGCGACGGCGCGTGCGCCGGCTGCGGCGAGAAGAGCATCCTGCGCTCGTGCGCCAGCGTGACCGAGGCCTACATGAGGCCCATCTACCACAAGAAGGCCGACCGCCTGCGCGCGAAGGCCGCACGCCTCGAGAGCGAGGGGGCGGGCAAGCTCGAGGCCCTCAAGGCCCGCAGCCCCGAGGAATACCAGCTCTTCCGCAAGACCTTCGCGCACCTCGTCACGGGCCTCGGCGGGGAGAACGACGCCGACACGGCGAAGCGCGTTTCGGACTACGAGGCGAAACACGGGCCGATCTCCGACGCGGAGATCGTGGGCGGGCTCGCCGCGATCCTCAACCAGGAGGCGTTCAACCACAAGGACCTCCAGGCGGTCGACGGCCGCCGGGCGAACGGCATGTCGGTCATGATGATGGGCGCGAGCACGGGCTGCAACACGGTCTACGGATCCACGCCGCCGTCGAACCCCCACCCGTATCCCTGGATGAACTCGCTCTTCCAGGACGGAGCCACGATCTCCTGGCTGATGGCGGAGTCGATAATCATCACCCACGCCCGCCGCTCGGTGGCGCCTGAACGCATGGCGGATGCGCTCCTTGACCGCGACTCGGGCGTCTCGAGCGAGGCCGAATACTTCACGCTCACGCACCTCGACGACGCCCTCATGAGCGACCAGGAGATCCGCGAGCTGCCCAAGGTCTGGGTGATCGGCGGCGACGGCGCCCTGGGCGACATCGGCTTCCAGAACGTCTCGAAGGTCATCCTGCAGAATCGCCCGAACGTGAAGATGCTGATGCTCGACACGCAGGTGTACTCAAACACGGGCGGCCAGAACTCCGACTCGTCGACGATGCTAGGCGGCTACGACATGAACCAGTTCGGCGTGGCGTCGCAGGGCAAGCTGATCGAGAAGAAGAACGTCTCCGAGGCCTTCACGAGCGGCCACGGCTCCCCGTTCGTCGCGCAGGTGTCGATGGCCAACGCCGCGAAGCTCTACAAGGCAATGCTGGACGGGCTCGAGTACCGCGGCACCGCGTTCTTCCAGGCATACACGACCTGCCAGCCGGAGCACGGCGTGGCCGACAACATGAGCGCCGACCAGGCCAAGCTCGTGCGCGACGCCCGGGGCATGCCCGAGTTCGTCTTCAACCCGCGCAAGGGGGAGACCTCCCAGGAGGCGTTCGACCTTAAGGGAAACCCGAGCTTGGACCGCGACTGGTGGAGGACCAAGTACGCGACGGACGGCGCCGAGTACAACTTCACCGTGGCCCACTGGGCGCTCACGGAGAACCGCTTCCGCAAGCACGTGAAGGCGATCAAGGAGGAGGACGCGGCGAAGCTCACGCTGCTCGACGACGAGCTCATCTTCATCACGCAGGACGACGTCATCCACCGCCGCGTCTTCGACCCGGCCCACCGCAGCTTCGTGCGCAACTTCGGCTGCTACATCAGGGCCGAGGAGCACGGCAAGATCCACTACTACGCGGTGTCGCGCCAGATGGTGCTGTTCGCCGTCGAGCGCCGCAAGGCCTGGCGCATGCTGCAGAGCAAGGCGGGCGTCGCGAACAGGGATTACGCCGCCCAGAAGGCGTTCCTCGCGAGGGTCGACAAGGGCGAGATACCGCTGGCCGACGCCCGCGCGAGGGTGCGCGAGCTGATCGCCGAAGCGGCGGCGCCCGCCAAGTAGGTCGCGGCGGGCGCCCGCGGGATTTGCGCCGTCCGGGCCTGCGGCGGCGGGCCCTTTGTTCTTGGCGCATGCGCGGCCGGCGATTATAGGGGAGTCAGGCCGGCTTGCGGCGGTCGCGGCCGGCCCGCCAGACAGGAGTTACTTCAGCTTACCCCAAAGGCAGCCCCGCCTTCCCATCCATGGGTTCTTCCGACAGTCCCAAATCTCCGCGCGAGCCAAAGAGGGGGGGCGCGTCGCCCGGCCGGCCGCGGGACCCGCGGGCAGGGGTCGTCGAGGAGCTGCGCCTGGCCATCGAGGGCAAGCTCTTCAGCATGATCGGAAGGTTCCCCGAGGTGGCGACCAGGAACGACTACTACCTCGCCGCCGCCTACGCCGTGCGCGACAGGGTGCTCAAGAATTCCGTGCGGACGTCGATGACGTACTTCAAGCACGCGAGCCGCACGGCGGTCTACATGTCGGCGGAGTTTCTGATCGGGCCGCAGCTTGGGAAAAACCTCGTGAACCTCGGCATCTACGACGAGGCAGCCGAGGCGCTGACGCAGCTCGGACAGGACATGGACGAGCTTCTCGACCAGGAGGAGGAGCCCGGCCTGGGCAACGGCGGCCTGGGCCGCCTTGCGGCCTGCTACTTGGACTCGATGGCCACCCTCGAGATCCCGACGATAGGGTACGGCATCCGCTACGAGTTCGGCATCTTCGAGCAGGAGATCCGCGACGGCTGGCAGGTCGAGAAGAGCGACAACTGGCTGCGGCTGGGCTACCCGTGGGAGATCCCCAGGCCCGAGATTACCTTCGAGGTCAAGCTGGGCGGGCATACGGAGCACTACACCGACGAGGGAGGCCGCCACCGCGTGCGGTGGATCCCCGGCCGGACCGTCATGGGCACGCCCTTCGACACCCTGATCCAGGGTTACGGGGTGGCGACGGTGAACCTGCTGCGCCTCTGGAAGGCCGAGGCGAGCATCTCCTTCAACTTCCAGGCGTTCAACGCGGGCGACTACTACCGGGCGGTCGACGAGAAGGTCTCATCGGAGAACCTGACCAAGGTGCTGTACCCGAACGACGAGCCGGCCGCCGGCAAGCAGCTGCGCCTGGAGCAGCAGTACTTCTTCGTCTCCTGCTCGCTGCGGGACATGATCCGCGTCTACCTCCAGAGGGAGCGGACGCTTGAGCACTTCCACCAGAAGTATGTGGCGCAGTTGAACGACACGCACCCGTCGATCGGCGTCGCCGAGCTGATGCGTCTGTTGGTCGACGAGCACGGGATGGACTGGGAGCGGGCGTGGGAGATCACCCGCGCCACCTTCGCGTACACGAACCACACCCTGCTTCCGGAGGCCCTGGAGCGGTGGCCGCTGCAGCTGTTCCAGTCCGTCCTGCCGCGCCACCTGGAGATCATCTACGAGATCAACCGCCGGTTCCTCGACGACGTGCGCCTGCGCTACCCCGACGACGCGGAGAGGGTGAGGAGGCTCTCGCTCATAGGGGAGGGGGACGAGAAGCAGGTGCGCATGGCCAACCTCGCGTGCGTGGGAAGCCATGCGATCAATGGCGTGGCCGCGCTGCACACGGAGCTGCTCAAGCAGACGGTGCTGCGCGACTTCCACGAGCTCTGGCCCGGCAAGATCTCGAACAAGACAAACGGGGTCACCCCGCGCCGCTTCATGGTGCTTTCGAACCCCGGGATGACCCGCCTGGTGACGGGGCGCATAGGCGGCGGGTGGATCAGGGCCCTCGACGAGCTCAGGAGGCTCGAGGGCGCGGCGGACGAGGACGGCTTCCTCGCCCAGTGGGCGGGGGTCAAGCGGACGAACAAGGAGCGCCTCGCCCGGGTCATCATGTCGGCCACCGGGGTCGCCGTCGACCCGTCGACGCTCTTCGACATCCAGGTCAAGCGCATCCACGAGTACAAGCGCCAGCACCTGAACGTGCTGCACGTGATCACGCAGTACCTTCGGCTCAAGTCGGACCCGAGGATGGACTTCACGCCGCGCACCGTGATCTTCGGGGGCAAGGCCGCGCCGGGCTACTTCATGGCGAAGCTGATCATCAAGCTCATCAGCTCCGTGGCCGAGGTCGTCAACGTCGACCCCGACGTGAACGACCGCCTGAAGGTGGTGTTCATCCCGGACTTCAGCGTCAAGAGCGCCCACCGCATCTATCCCGCGGCCGACCTTTCCGAGCAGATCTCGACCGCGGGCAAGGAGGCCTCCGGCACGGGCAACATGAAGTTCTCCATGAACGGGGCGCTCACGATCGGCACGCTTGACGGCGCGAACGTGGAGATCCGGGAGGAGGTTGGAGCGGAAAACTTCTTCCTCTTCGGCATGACCTCGGACGAGGTGGCGCAGCGCAGGGCGCACGGGTACCGGCCCAGGGACGTCTTCGAGCAGGACCCCGAGCTGCGGGACGTGATCGGGCTCATCGGCTCCGGGGTGTTCTCCCGGGGCGACAAGGGCCTGTTCAGCCCGCTTGTAAGCACGCTGCTCGAGCGCGACGACTACTTCCTGCTCGCCGACTACCGCTCCTATGTCGACTGCCAGGACAGGGTCTCGCGGGCCTACAAGGACACCAGGCACTGGAGCCGGATGTCGGTCATCAACGTGGCCCGCATGGGGAAGTTCTCGTCGGACCGGACGATTGGCGAGTACTGCCGCGACATATGGCGGGTGGATCCCGTGCACGTGCCGGAGGCCTAGGCATTGGGCCGGCTGCATCGCGCTGGGGTCCGGTCCAGGTCTTGAGGCGCGCCGGGCTCCGGCAACTTTGGCCCTTACTGCCCCAATAGCTTGCCGACCTCGCGCAGCCGCTCCAGCTGGGGGCCCGAGATCAGTCCGTCGCGGTCCGGCGGCACGTCCAGCAGATAGTTGGCGTTCCTGCGGTTGCATACGCGGATCTTGGCGACGATCGCCGAGGCCGGCTGGAGATCCGAAGGCTGCCTGACCTCGCTCCAGAACCAGCGGGCCCCGGTCTGGATCGTGTCGCAGACCTCGGCGGGGGACGTGTTGTCCCGGGCCGGCAGCTCCGACCTCCATGGGTACTCGAAGCTGAGAACATCGGACTCGACGAGGTTACGGGCATTGTTCGCCTCGACGATGCAGCGGGGCTGCAGGGACCTGATGTAAGCCAGCATCTCGGGCCACCGGCTTCCGGTGTACTTGTTGGCGTATTGGTCGATCCAGAGGAGGTCGACCGGGCCGTAGTTGCGCAAGAGCTCGGCCAGCTCCCGCCTCATGAAGCCGTCGAAGTCGCCGGACGCCTCCGGGGGAAGACCGTGAAGGTCGGGCTTTCCCGTAGGGGGCGCGTTGTGGTGCTCCTCGTCCGAATAGTCGCCCGGAAAGCAGTAGTACAGGCCGACCTTAAGCCCGTGCGCCCGGCACGCGTCCACAAACTCCCGCACGATGTCGCCATTGCCGCCCCTGTACCGCCGGAAGACCCTCATGTCGCGCGTGGTCACGGCGCTGCGCCACAGGGCGATGCCCTCCGTGTGCTTCGCCGTGAGTACCATGTAGGTCATTCCGGCCTCCTTGGCCGCGTCGGCCCACTGGGAGCAGTCGAGCCTTGCGGGGTTGAAGAGAAGGGGGTCCTCGTAGCCCCCGGCCCAGTCGGTGCCGGAGAACGTGGCGAGGTTGAAATGCAGGAACAGGCCGAATCGCCACGTCATGAAGTCGCGCTGCTGGCCGGAGAGGCCCGCCGCCGGGGTCCCCGTCTGCGCGTCGGCCCGAACCGGACCGTGGGCGAGCGCGATTGCCAAGAACGCCGCCACGAGGCCGCGGGGTGCGATTCCCGGAGTCGCGTGCATGTTCTAGAGGGCGGCGGAAAGCCGATCGACCAGGGTCTTCAGTATCTGGATCCGCGCGAACCTCTTGTCCTCCGCGGCCACGAGCGTCCACGGCGCGAACTCCGTGCTGCTGCGGGCGACCATCTCGACCACCGCGGCCTTGTATTCTCCCCATTTCCTGCGGTTGCGCCAGTCCTCGTCGGTTATCTTGTAGCGCTTGTACGGGACATGTTGGCGCTCCCTGAAGCGCCGCAGCTGCTCCTTCAGGCTCAGGTGCAGCCAGAACTTGGAGAGCACCATGCCGTGCTCGGTGAGCTCCTCCTCGAATTCGTTGATCTCATGGTAGGCCCGGCCCCATTCGTCCGGACTTGCAAAGCCCTCCACGCGCTCGACGAGGACCCGGCCGTACCATGAGCGGTCGAAGATCGTGGTCATGCCGGCCCGCGGCAAGTGGCGCCAGAACCTCCACAGGTAGTGGTGCGCCCTCTCCTCGTCCGTCGGCGCGGCGACGCCGATCACCCGGTAGAGCCGCGGGTCCATCGCCTCGGTCACCCTGCGGATCGCGCTGCCCTTGCCCGCGGCGTCCGATCCCTCGAACACCAGGACGCTGGGTATCCTCTTCTCCCAGGCAGCCCAGGTCAGCTTGCTCAGGGACGCCTGGTGCTTCTCGAGCTGGTGGGCGTATTCCTCCCGCGTCAGGCGATGGGAAAGGTCGACGTTGTCCAGGACGGAGGGGCCCGGGGCCTTTCCCCTGCCTTGGGGCGCGGCCTGCGGCCTCGGCGCCTTCGGCGCTCCCCTTGCAGCCGACTTGAGCCTGGCCCCAAGGGCCTTGAGGAGGATCCGTCCGGCCGTGTACTCCCGGTACCGGCGGTCTGTCGCCTCGATTATGTGCCAGGGCGCGGCCTCGGTGTCCGTGTGGCGCAGCGCGCGCTCCGAGACCCCCGTGAACCGGTCGTACAGCCTGAAGTGCTTCCAGTCGTCGGGCGCAAGGCGGCCCTCAGCCTCGAGGGCCTTGAGTCGCCTCCTCTGCACGGCCTTCGGCAGGTGCAGCCACAGCTTGACCAGTTCGGCGCCGTCATCCCGCAGCGTCCGCTCGATCTCCACAATCCGGTCCAGCTCCGCGTCGAACTGCTGGCGCTTGGTCTTGCTCAGGACACGACGGATGATGGCCGAGGTGTACCAGGAGCCGAAGAAGATGCCGACGCGCCCTCGCGCGGGAAGGGCGCGCCAGAACCGCCAGTACGGGGGCCTCTCCCTCTCCTCGTCGGTCGAGTCCCAGAAGGCGTGCGTGTCGACGCCGCGGGGGTCTAGCCACTCGTTCAGGCGGTGCACAAGCTCCCCCTTGCCGGCCCCATCGGCCCCCGAGATTATCACGACGACGGGGAACTTCTGGGAGCGCAGGTCAAAGTGCGCCTTAAGAAGGCTGGCGCGAAGAGCGGGGAGCCTCGCGTTGTAGCTCTTCGGGGAGAGGGCCTGGTTTAGTTCTGCGATCTCAAACATGGAGGGGGCAGGGCCGGCCGAGAATCGGTGCTCCCGGGTTTTTGGATCCTAGCGCAGCGGCAGCTCAATGCCAGCCTGGGCGAAAAGGGCCTGCCCCATGAAGCGGGCGCGGCTGCCGAGGGCGCGCCCTATGCGAATCACCTCGTTCCACTTCGCCATGCGCTCGCTGCGGCTGAACGATCCGACCTTCAGCTGGCCTGCGTCCGTGGCCACGGCCAGGTGTGAGATGAAGGCGTCCTCGGTCTCGCCGCTGCGCGCCGAGACGACCGGCAGCCAGCCCGCCGCCTTGGTGCGCCTTATCGCCGCGATGGTCTCGGAAACCGTCCCTATCTGGTTAAGCTTTATGAGGACGGCGTTTGCCGTGCCCTCCGCGATGCCGCGCTCGATGCGCTCGATGTTCGTGGTGAAGAGGTCGTCCCCGACAATCTGGCATTTTCCACCGACGGCTTCCCGGACCCTCTTCCAGCCGTCCCAGTCGTCCTCCGCCATCGGGTCCTCGATGGAGGCTATCGGGTAGCGGTTTACCCAGTCCACCATGAGGGCGGAGAATTCCGGCGAGGAAAGCCGGCGCTTCTCGAGGCCGAGGACGTACGCGCCGTCCCGCCAGAGGTCGGAGGCTGCGATGTCCAGGGATATGGCGACCTCCCGGCCCGGCGTGTATCCGGCCCGCTCGATCGACTTGAGCAGGGCCTCGAACACGTCCTCGTTGCGCTCGAAGAGCGGCCAGTACCCGCCCTCGTCCGCGACGCCGGCCAGCTGGCCGCGCTCCCGCATGACGTCCGCCGCGGCATGGTAGACGTTGAAGGTCATCTCAAGGGCCTCGGCGTAGCTGCGGGCGCCGAGGGCCATGATCATGTAGTCCTGGACGTCGACTCTCCCGTTCGCGTGCTTGCCTCCGCCGAATATCTGGATCTCCGGCAAGGGAAGGAGCGTGCCCTTGCCACCGGTGAGGGAGTCGAAAAGCGGGAGCCCCCGGGCCGCCGCCGCCGCCTTGGCCGCGGCCATTGACACCGAGAGGATCGCATTGGCCCCGAGGCGCGACTTGGACGGGGTGCCGTCGAGCTCGGCCAGCCTGGCGTCAAGGCCCTCCTGGTCGAGGCCGTCGCGTCCGACGACCGCCCTGGCTATCTCGTCGTTCACATTGGCGACGGCCCGCAGCACCGACCTACCGCGGAAGCGGCTGGCGTCTCCGTCGCGCAACTCAAGCGCCTCATGGCGCCCGGTCGACGCCCCGGACGGCACCAGGCCGCTGCCGCGGGCCCCGCCTTCCAGGGTGACAACGGCCTCGACGGTCGGGTTTCCCCGGCTGTCAAATATCTGGAACGCCTCGACCGAGCGGATATTCAAGGTGCCTTGGAATGTCGGTGCAGCTGGGGGAGCCATTCATTCCCCAGCTGTCTTATGGTTTGAGGGGGCGAGGGCAGCAAGCGAAGGACAAAGTCGGTCACGAGGGTCCGCTTTCGGTCATCAAGGTACTCGACGGGCGACTTGCCGTGGACGCGGGCGAGCATCAGACCGAGCACCAGCCGCACGAGCCGCGCCTCGAATTCGCCGTCGAAGCGCGGGCCAAGCTGCGCCCCGTAGGCCGACAGGGCCTCGTCGGCCAGGCCCAGCGCGGCATCCGGCAGCGGGCCCGGCGCGTGATGGAGCGCCTTGAGGAGGAGATGATTGATTAGAAAGGCGACGTCGAAGGCCGGGTCGCCGTACCAGGCGACCTCGGCGTCCAGTACGACGAGCACGCGCCCCTTCACCATGAGGTTCTTCGGGCTGTAGTCGCCGTGGACCAGCGCCGTGCGAGCCCCGGAGAGCCCGGCCGCCAGATCCCGCAGCTGCGGGCCCACGGCCGGGACGCGATCGGCCGCGGTCAGCAGATAGGGCGCAATCCTGAGCTCGGTGAAGCTCTTGAGCGTGTCGAACTCGGCCTCGAGCGCGCGGTCGCCCCACGAGCTGGCGTGGAGGAGGCCCAGGATTCGCCCCGCCTCGTGGGCTATCGCCCTGTCAAACTCACCGTCCATCAAGGCGGCCTTCCACGGGCGCCATCCCTCCCCCAGGTATTCCATGGCGAACCACCCGGTATCCGGGCTTGCGAAGAGGACCTTCGGCACCGCCGTCGTGACGCGGGCCGCATGGCGAAACCAGGACTGCTCCATCCTGTTGCGCGACACATCGGCGAACCAGTCGTCCTTGACGCGCAGCTTCCCCAGCGCCCGCTTCACCACCACCGACTGTCCGGCCGCCGTGACAAGGAAGATGTCGCTCGAGACGCCCCCGGTCAGCGCAGCCACTTCGGCGGGACCCTCGGGAAGGACCCCGCGCGCCCGGAGCTCGGACAGTATCTGTGGGGGCAGGGGGTCTGTGCGCACGGGGTGACGGCCTGAAGGTGCATTCAACGGGAAAGGGGGCCAAGCCGCATCTGGCGGTCAAACCCGGGTGCGCGAGCCCGGCCCGGGACCGCCGGGGCGCACAGGCGGGTCACTGCCGGGCCTCGTCGACCTTCGTCAACATCTGTCGCGCCACGGCGTTCTTGGGATCGAGCCTAAGCACCTCCCTTAGCTGCGCAACGGCCTCGTCGACCCGGCCGGGAAGCCTCAGGAGCGTCACGGCAAGGTTCAGGTGGAACCCCGCGACGGAGGGCTTGAGCCGGAGCGCCTCCTCGTATTGGGCGACGGCCTCGGCTGTCCGGTCCTTGCTGTTGAGGGCGTTTCCAAGGTTGTTGTGCGCCTCGGCATAGTCCGGATTGATGCGCAGCGCCTCCTCATACTGGGCGATCGCGTCGTCCAGCCTGCCGGGCGTCCTCAGCAAAGCGTTCCCAAGGTCGTTGTGGCCCTCCGCATAGTCGGGGTTGATTCGCAGCGCGTCCTCATACTGCGCGATGCACTCGTCGACCTGGCCGACCGCGAGCAGCGCGTTTCCAAGGTTGATGCGCGCCTCCGCATAGTCGGGCGCGATTCTCGCGGCCTCCCTGAACTGCGCGATGGCGTCGTTCAGTCTGCCGGGAATCCTTACGAGGCAGGTCCCAAGATTGTTGTGCGCCTCGGCAATATTGGGATTCAGGCGCAGGGCCTCGTCGTACTGGGCAATTGCCTCATCGGTGCGCCCCAGCTGGTTGAGGCACAGGCCGAGATCGTTGTGCGCCGAAACGTCACTTGGGTTGAGCCGCAGCGCCTGGTCGAACTGGGCCATGGCCTCGCTCAGCCTCCCCGGAATGCCCTTGAGCGCGCTTCCCAAGTCGGTGTGGGCCCGGCCGTTGTCAGGGCGCTTGGCAACGGTGTCGCTCCATATCCGCTCCTCGGTGCCATAGTCCCTGTTGCGCTGCCAGGTCACGGCGGCGAAGCACGCGCCGACGGCGAGGACAAGCGGCAGGGCAGCCCGCCCCATCCACCGCCGGATTGCGAGCACCGCGATCGCGGCCAGGGGGGCCAGCGGAAGATACATGCGATGCTCGGCCATGGTCTGCGTGACAACGGGCACGAAGCTGGAGCTTGGCGCCAGGAGGGCGAAGAAGCTTGTCCCGAGGAACCCCAGGACGGGCCTTTTGACCAGTGCCCAGCCGGACGCGGCCACCAGGCCGGCAACAGCGGCGGCGCAGGCGTACGTCCAGGCGGAGTTGGGCGCAATCGGCGTGCCGTAGTCAAAGACAAGGGGGTTGGGCCAGAGGGAGAGCCTCAGGTAGTGAATGATGGCGGGGCCCTGCGTCCGCGCGTATTCCCATGGCGATATGCCGCTTCCGAATCCGGCCGAGCCGCCGCGACCATGCGTGGACAGCACGAGCAGCAGGAGCGCCACCCAAGTGCACGCCATCCCGCAGTACACGGGCCAGCGCAGCTTCCAGGCGTCCCGGAAGGTTCCGGCGAGGAACGTCCGGTCGTAGAGGAGGGCCACGAGGGGCGCCGAGGCCATGACCTCCTTGGTCGCCATCCCGAGGAGGCATGCGCTGACGCAGAGCGCGTACCACATCCGGCCACGGGGACCGCTGAGTTCGGCCCCCCTGATGAAGCAATACAGGGTGAGCAGGTAGAAGAGCCCCATCAGCGACTCCGCCCGCTGGATCACGTACGTGACCGACTCGGTCTGGAGCGGGTGCAGGGTCCAAAGGAGGGCTATCAGGAAAGCGACGGACGAGGCGGAGGCGGCCGCCCGCCTCTCAAGTGTGCGCCGGAGGATCCCGAACAGCGTCAACCCGGCAAGGATGTGGATCGCAAGGTTCGCCGCGTGGTAGCTCCAGACCGACGTGCCGCTTATCGCGTAGTTTACGGCCAGCGAAAGATTCAGGACGGGGCGGCCGCCCTCGGTCGATGCGACCGGCGGAAACAGGGCGGAACCCAGATGGCGCAGCGTCTGGTTGGATGCTATGGACGGCACGTCGTCCATGATGAAGGGCCCCGAGAGGCTGCCCGCATAGGCGGCCGCCGCGGCGGCCGCTAAGAGCGCGGGCGGCCAGACTCCATGGAGCCACGCCGGCCCTCCGGAGGCGGGGGTTGGGGGCGGGGCGCTCATCTCAATCTGCCCTCCACGCCGGGCTCGGCGCCATTTCCGGGCACGGCGTTGTCCAGGTTCAGTCCCAAATCGGGCGCCAATTCTTTGGATAACCCGAGAGCTCGTTCAGAGACTCCATCTCGTCGGCGCCCAGGTGATAACCGACCGCGCCGAGCAGCTCCTGGAGCTGATCCGCCGAGTTTGCCCCGATGATCGGCGCGGTGATCACGGGGTTGGTGAGGAGCCAGGCGAGCGCCGTCTGTGCGACGGTCTTCTCGTGGGCCTGGCTGATCGCCTCGAGCCGGGCAATCAGCGCAAACCCGCGGTCGTTGGCGTAGAGCTCGCGCACCTCGCGCGCCCGGATGCTCGCCACGTCGACGCCCTTGCGGTACTTGCCCGTCAGGAAACCGCAGGCCAGCGGCGAGTACGGGATGACGCCGAGCCCGTGATGCCTGCAAAGGGGCATCGCCTCAATCTCGAAGCCCGCCCGCTCCATGAGCGAATACTGGGGCTGGTAGCTGACAAAGCGCTCGAAGCTGTGGCGCTCGCTAGCCGCCAGCGCCTCCATGAGACGCCAGGCGGGATAGTTCGACGCGCCGATGTAGCGCACCTTCCCCCACCGCACCAGGTCGTTCAGTGCAGAAAGGGTCTCGTCGATGGGCGTCTCAAGGTCGACCCAGTGGCATTGGTAGAGGTCGATGTAGTCGGTCTTGAGCCGGCGCAGCGAGTCCTCGCAGCACCGGATCACGCGGGCCCTGGACAGCCCCTCGCCGTCAGGCCCCTCCCACATCTTGCCCCGAACCTTGGTGGCAAGGACGATCCGCTGGCGGTTGCGCCGCGCGGCCATCCACCGGCCGATGATTGTCTCGGACTCGCCGGCCGCCTCCATTCCCCTCGGCCCCCACATCGTGTAGATGTCCGCCGTGTCGATGAAGGTGCCGTTCGCCCCGACAAAGGAGTCCAGCACGGCGACCGAGCCCTTCTCATCCGTGGTCCAGCCGAATTGCATCGTCCCGAGACCCAGCTCGGAAACCTTCAGTCCGGTGCGGCCAAGCCTTCGGTAATTCATGCCGCTCGTTAAATCACGCCCGCGGGGAAGTCAATTGGGGCCGCCTCGGCCGGGCGGCGCGCCGGCGGCCGCTACATGGTCCAGGGTTTGGCGCGGACATCGACCTGGTCGGACCACCGGCGCTGCAGCTCCTGGAGCTGCTCGACCGTCTCACGCGGCAAAGGGTGGACGGCCCCGGCGCCCGCGATGCGCAGGAATGCGTCGAGATGGGCCTGGTGCACGGTCGAACCGACGGTCGCCTTCACGAGGGGAAAGCTGAATGCGTACCGGACGCAGAATTCCGCCCAGTCCGCCACGCCCGATCTCTCGAAGATCGGTGCCACCTCGACCGCCCGCTCCTGGAGGTACGGCAACCACGCCGCTCCCGGCACGTCGCGCAGCCTGTGAACCGGCGCCCCGCACACCGTTCGCATGGCGATGACGGCAGCCCCCTTCTCATGGATGAGATCCCAGAGCTCGTTGGACGCGAACCGCTGCAGCGGATTCAGGTAGAAGATGAACGCATCCACCACGCCTTCGGCGTGCCCCGCCCGCAGCGCGTCGACGGACATCCGGGAGGTCCACGGGAACACCTCGACAACGAAGCTTCGCACAAGGCCCTCGTCCCTGAGGCGCCGGAAGTCGTCGAAGCATCGGCCGCCCGTCCGGAACTCCTCGGCGTAGCGCCCGCCAAGGCAGAGCTGGCCGACATCGACATGGTCGACTCCCATGGGGGCGATGTTCTCGCGGATGTTGGAGCGCAGCTCCGCGAGGTCGTTGTTGCCGATCTTGACGATCAGCTTGGGCACGTGGGCACGGTCCTCGCTGAACGCGCGCCCGAGGACCTCCAGGGCGTCCCCGTACTGCCGGCTCGTGTGAAACCACACGCCCGAGCTCATGGCCTTGTGGGCGATACTGACGCGCTCCTCCAGCGAGAACTTGGAGTCGCCAAGCCTCGTCGTCCCGTAGACGTACCTGGACGGAGAAAATGCGGATGACTTGGAGGCGGGCGCGTTCATTCAGCGGGCAAGATCGGTTCATGCGGCGCGGGAGACCAGCTGTTTCGGGACTGAAGGGCCGGCGGCGGCGCGCCCAGCGGGAAGGGAGCGGGGGAAGGGCGCCCGGCCGCCGCGTCAGGCTCCAGCCGTGGCCTGGTGCTCGTGCTCCTCGCGGGAGAGCCAGAGCAGCAGGAAGGCGGCGGCGCACACACCGGTGCACACAAGGAAGACCGCCCGGTGGCCCAGGGCGCTGGCAAACGAACCGTAGAACAGGTAGCCGACCGTTGATCCAACACGGTTCGCGTTTGTGTACAGATTGGTCGCTGTACCGGGTTGGTTCGGTATGTAGCTCTGAAAGAAGGTGATGGCGATGCCGGACAGTATCGCGATCATCGCGGCGCTCAGGATCTGGATGGGATAGACCTGCCATGGCGCCCGCACTTGGGACAGAAGCGCGTAGTAGGCGACGGCAATCATGACGCCAAGGCGGATCAGCGGCTCGGGCCTTCCGCCCTTGGAAGCGGCCAACCCAAAGAGCAGCAGGAACGGAAGCTCGAAGAACGGGGCGACGCTATACGTGATGCCCACCTGCTTCTGGGTGCCCCCGAGCGTCTGAAGGATCATGAGGGGAAGATTCATGATGCCCATGGTCATGCAGACGAACACCAGCGAGAACGCTGAGAAATAGCACAGGAGGTCCGGCCTCTTGAGCAGCCGAAAGAGCGGGACCCGGGCGGCCGACGCCGCGATGGACGGGGGCCTGGCGGGCACGTAGAGCCAGACGATCACCATCAGCAGGAGGAAGAAGCCGGCGCAGACAAGGAACGTGCCCCTGTATGAATAGCGGATCATAACCCAGGCGGCGGCCCCCGGCCCGATGGTCCAAGCCAGCGACAGGGTCAGCCGGTAGATGTTCATGTACAGCGGCGCCTCGTCGTCCGGAACGCCGTGCCTCTCGATGGCCTCCCTCGCATAGGCGAACAGCTGCGAGAACGTGATCGAGGCTATGCCGAGGCCGATGGAGCCTATCACCGTCAGCCAAAGGACGCTGCGGACGTAGGCGTAGCCCGCATAGCCCGCCACGCCGAACCCGCAGCCCAGGAGCAGTATGGCCCGCCGGCTGTACCTGGTGTCGGACCACCTCGCGAGCACCGTGCTCAGGACGATGCCGGCGACCGAGGTGATCGTCATGAACACGCCGAATGTCCAATTCGACATCCCGACCTCGATGGTGCCGAACATCGAGTAGAACGGCCCGACGAAGGAAAAGGCGAGGCCGAGCAGCAGGTTGCAGACCAGCACGATCGTCAGGTCTCGGTGGGCGAGCACGGTTCGTATTGGTACGATGACGCGTTGCATCTGGCGGATGTGTGGTCTTGGAGTGGCGGCCCATGCGGGCGCACAACCGTGTGTGCATGGCCGCCGGAAGGTTCGAACATACATGCATTCCGCGCCCCATGGAAACAGAATTGCTGGATCGGCGGCCGCACGCGCCGCCCATATTCCTTGATATCGATCGCGCGGGTTCTAGCCTCGGCGCATTCGGGCCCAGCCGAGCCTCGGCGCTGCGCCGAAGCCCCAACCCCGTCGCGCATGAAAGCCCGCATTTACTGGTGGTCGCTTACCTCCGCCCTTGCCGGATTCCTGTTCGGCTTTGACACCGTGGTGATCTCCGGGGCGGAGCAGACGATTCAGGTCCTCTGGCACCTGAGCGCCGCGATGCACGGATTCGCGATCGCCTCGGCCCTGTATGGGACCGTCATCGGGTCGCTGCTCGGCAGCTGGCCCACGGACCGGTTCGGGCGGAAGGCCACGCTCACCTCCATCGGGTTGCTCTATATCGTATCGGCGGTCGGCTGTGGCTATTCCTGGAACGTGTACTCGTTCATCGTGGCCCGGTTCATCGGCGGCCTGGGCATAGGGGTTTCGACGGTCGCCGCGCCACTCTACATCTCGGAGATCTCGCCCCCGGCATACCGGGGGCGCCTGGCCGGCATGTTTCAGTTCAACATCGTCTTCGGCATCATCGTCGCATTCGCCTCGAACTACATGCTGAAGGACGTGGGCGCGAACGCCTGGCGCTGGATGCTCGGGGTGGCGGCCTTCCCGTCGCTCGTTTACACGGTCTGCTGCTTCGCCCTCCCGGAGAGCCCCCGCTGGCTGCTCGGCCGAAGGCAGGACCGGGCGGCGGGCGTGAGCGTGCTTCGGCTCATCATGGCGGGCGAGAGCGAGGAGCGCGTGGAGGCGGCGGCCGACGAGATCCTGGCCGCCTCCCACGAAAAGGCGGAGGTTGGCCCTTTTTGGACGAGAGAGCTGAGGTGGCCCATCGCGCTCGCCATCCTGATAGCGTTCTTCAACCAGCTCTCCGGGATCAACGCGGTCCTCTACTTCGCTCCGCGCATCTTCGAGCTGACGGGCCTCGGCGCGAAGGCGGCGCTCCTTCAGTCGGTCGGCATCGGGATAACGAACCTCGTGTTTACCTTCGTGGCGCTGCGGCTCATTGACAGGATCGGGCGCCGGACCCTGCTCTACATCGGCTCCTTTGGCTACATCCTGTCGCTTGGGCTCACATCCTGGGCGTTCTTTTCCGGCCACCTCACCATCGTCCCGGTGTGCATATTCGCGTTCATAGCCGCGCATGCCGTCGGGCAGGGCGCGGTGATCTGGGTCTTCATCTCGGAGATCTTCCCGAACCGGCATCGCGCGACGGGGCAGGCCCTCGGCAGCTTCACGCACTGGATGTTTGCGGCCCTCCTCACCACCTTCTTCCCGAGCCTCGTGACGGCGTTCCCCCCCGGCTACGTCTTCCTGCTCTTCTGCGGGATGATGGTCCTGCAGCTCATCTGGGTGCGGCTCATGGTCCCCGAAACCAAGGGCGTGCCCCTTGAGGAGCTCGAGCGCAGGATGACGGGTGCGCGCGGTGCGTCGGCCGCGGGCTGAAGGGGAGCCATGACCCCTGCGGGTTGTTGCCTCCTTCTCCTTGGCTTTGGCCTGGGGCAGGCCTTCCAGGCGGGCGCGGCGGCGGCTCCGGAGAAGGCGCCGTACCAGGAGCGCCACCGGCCTCAGTTTCACTTCTCGCCGCCGAGGAACTGGACATAAGGATGCAGAATTTGGATGGCGCAGCCGCGAGGTTCGTCCGTCTGCCCTGACCGGCGCAAGGCCTCCCGCGCTAAGGGCCTATCGTCAATTCCCGCACGCTGCGGACCGGTTCACCACCGGTGCCGCGCAACTCGGCTTCCAGCGTAAGGGGGCCGGCCTCATGGGGCCAGTTTAGGGCGAATTCAACCGCCGCCGTCCCATAGGGCGCAATCTGGACGTCACGCGCCGCCTCAAACAAGGGGGAATCCGCCGATCGGCGCAGGCGGAGCGCAACCGGACCGTGCCAGGGTTCCCCAAGGTCGTTCACCAGCGTCACTCGGATGCGGGCGTCGGCGCCGGCAGGCGCCGAAGCCTTCCAGAAGTCCACCATGAGGCCCACCGGCGCGAAGGCGTCCCGCACATAGCGGTGAAACTGCGGCTCCCACTCGAGCTTGCCGACATCGCTCCAATGGTCGCTTGTCTGCCCGTCGGGGCGGGAGTACCCGAGGGTGGTGAAATGCATGACCGCGGCGGCGTTCCTGTGCGCCCGCCAAAACTCGGTCTCGGCGGCCAGGAACAGGGCGTAGAGGTGGCGGCGCTGCTCCGTGGTCGAGTGCACCCCCAGGAGATTCTCGTAGAGCTTCTGAGTGAGGGTGGTGGGGGTGCCGTCCCTGTTGAGCCAGAGCCAGCCGTACTCGTTGATGACAACCGCGTGCCCGCCGTCGTTGTGGATTGCGCTGCCTTGCGGGACCGGGTCGGCGCTGGCGAGGTCGGACAGCCTGAAGTTCGGATCCTGGAAGTGGTAGGGATGTGACTCGAACATGTCGCCCAGCTCGGCCGGAGCGCTGTAGCTGTTGTCCCACGGCCGGCCTGACAGATCTAGGGAGCGCACGCGCTCAATGGCCGGTCCGGTCTGATCCGTGGTCGTCTCATTGCTTGCATCCCAGATCACAACCGACGGGTGGTTCCAGCGCTCGCGCATCCACTCGGCGTACTCCTCGGCCAATTCCTCGGCCTTCAGCTCGTTGGGATAGGTGCTCCAGCCGGGGCCGCCGAACCACACCGGGAACTCGTCCTGGATGAGGATGCCCAGCTCGTCGGCCGCGTCGTACCATTGCTCCGGCGGAAAGCCGATGCAGTAGCGAAGGCAATTCCAATGCATGTCCTTGACCCGCCGGTGCAGCAGGCGCACCCAATCGCGGTCCCACGGCCGATCCCGGCATTCACCGTCCTCGAAGAATCGGTAGGCCGTGAAATTGCTGCCCCTCATGAAGTACGGCTTGCCGTTCAGGAGGGCCTTCCCGGTGGCGGGATCGAACCGGAATTCGCGCATGCCAAAGCGGGTTCGGAGCACGTCGGAGCCGCTGTCCACCTCCAGTTGATAGAGGAAGGGGTCTTCCGGTGACCATAGCCGGCAGCCGGAAAGCGGAATCTCGACGTCAACCGTCGTCTCCGTGGCCGTGGGCATCGCCAACTCCGCGCTCTTGAGGCTGCCTGCTGTCCGGCCGGACTTGGCCTCGCGCACGACGAAGGTGACCGAGCGCCGGCAGGGCGCCCCGGCGTTAAGCAGCACCGCCTGGACGCGCACGGATCCGCGGGCGACGTCCGGCGCCGCCTGCGCCCGCAGGACATGCGGTGTGCCCGACAGGATCAACTCCACCGAGTCGAATATTCCGGGAATGTACCGTTCCTTTTCGAAATCGAAGCCGGAGGGCACCGCCGCGGTCACGGCGTCGCGATCGGCCCCGACACGAACCAGGAGCACGTTTTCCCCGGCCTTGAGCGCCACTGTGGCGTCGAAGAAGCCGGGGGTGAAGCAAGGGGCGTGGTAGCCGAGCTCCGCTCCGTTCAGGACGACCTTCGTCCCAAACATGGCCTTCCCGACCTTGAGCCGCGCAACCGCGGGCAAAGGCTGGTCGAGCCGGAACGTGCGCCGATACCAGAATGCGTCCCGAAAGGGGTCTTTCTGGGGGATCTGCTTTCGGTCTGCCACAGGCGGTCCCGGGGGATTGGAAAACGAGGGCGTTGCAAGCGAAACCAGGCCGGGTACCTGCACCGAGCGATCGAAGGCGGCCGGCACTTGGTCCATTTGCCCTTCGGCAATCTGCCAGATGCCGTCGAGCGACAGCACGCGCCTGGCTGAATCCTCGGCACGGGCTGTCGACGTGTTGGCGAGCATCAAAAGGGGGATTCCGACAAGCTGCAGGATGGGCGTAAGGAGCTTCACGTTCCCGATGTCCTTGAATATTGGTCCGCGTATCGCGGTTATGCCGTCCTGCTGCCAGTTGCCGTAGGCAAGTGCGAACAAAAACGTTCGCTCGTTTTGGCCGCCGGTGTTCGTTATCCCCAAGAAAGACTGTGAAACCCCGATTGATACACCTATTGGCCGGCGCACTGATACTGGGAGCCACCGCCGCGCAACCCGCACGGGCTTCCGATGGCCCGCGTCAGCCGGCGATCTATGCCAGGCCGTTCGAGCCGGCGGTGGCCCCTGCGTTCCTGCCGTTGCCCCCCGGGGCCGTGGAGCCGGCGGGATGGCTGCGCGATTGGGCGCAGTCGGCGCGCGACGGAATAACGGGACATCTGGACGAATGGCATCCGACCTTCGCGGACGGTTGGAAGGGCATCCCTATCCAGGCACCCGGGGCGAAGCCCGACGGCACTGGCTGGCCCCTGGAGCAGAGCGCCTACTGGCTGGACGGCGCCATTCGCCTTGGATTTGTCCTTCACGACGATGCCCTCATTCGGAAGATCCGCGCCCGCCTTGACCCTGTCGTTGAAGGGGTGAACAAGGCCGGGTTTGGCACGACGTTCATCTACTGGAAGCAGGGCTACAAGCCGGACGGCTTTGAGAGCTGGGCGCATTCGCAGATGGGCCGTGCCCTGGTCGCCCTTTACCAGGGAAGCGGTGACCCGCGCGTCCTCGACGCACTGGTCAAGGTGTACGCCGACTATCCGTCGAGGATGGGCAACATCGACCTAGGGGGGGGTCTGGTCAGCGGCCTGTGCAACCTTGATCCGATGCTGGAGACCTATTCCTACAGCGGCGATCCGAGGATCCTGGATCGTGCGCTCCTGGCCATCTCTCAACCCGAGGTCTCCCGAGAGATCCATGGCTGGCTGGCCGGGCGGATCGCCCCCGGACACATGGACATATTCTATGAGAACATCCGGTTGCCGGCCGTGGTGTACCCGTGGTCGGGTGACCCCAATGACCTGAATGCGACCCTGGCGGCGTTCAAGTGGCTGGATGAGAATCACATGCTGCCCTACGGGGTCGCGTCTGGGGAGGAGTTTGCCTCGGGGATCGGCGCGTTCCGCAAGACCGAGACATGCGACGTTACCTCGATGCTCCTGGCCACATCGTGGGTATATAGAGTCCAGGGATCGCGCACCTGGGGCGATCGGATGGAGCGCGCCTTCTTCAACGCCGGCGCCGCTCCGGCTGCCCGCGATTTCAAGACCATGTGCTACTACCAGTCGCCCAACCGGATCCAGTCAGCCGCCCAGCCGTGCGAGCAGCCGAACTCCCCGGGGCCCGAGGGCAATCGTTTCCACCCCCTTGGCTGCCCGACGGTCCTTTGCTGTGTCGGTAACATCAACCGCATCATCCCGAATTTCATCATCCACATGTGGATGGCGACGAATGACAACGGGCTGGCTGCGACGCTATACGGTCCGTGCACGGTCACGGCGAGGGTGGGGGCCGGCATTACCGTCCGGATAGCCACCGAGACCGACTATCCGTTTGGGGAGACGATCCGGATGACGATCGCGCCGCAATCGCCCGTGGAGTTCCCGCTCTACCTGCGCGTTCCGGGCTGGTGCGAAGGGGCGAGAATAACGCTTAACGGGGCCCCGATCGCGGCGACGCCGGACGGCAGGGGCTTCGCGAGGATTGCCCGTGTTTGGGGCAACGCCGACAAGGTTTCGATCGTGCTGCCGATGCGGGCCAGGGTCGTCCGCGGATACGAGACCGAGTTTCCATCCGCCAACCGCGAGTACTTCGGCTTTGAGCCGCCGCAGCTCTTCGAGCATAGGAGACTGCCCTACGCGAGCGTGGTGTACGGTCCGCTGCTCTTCTCCCTGCCGATTCCCGAGGTCGACTCCAACACGCCGGTGAAGGGCGCCCGTTGGCAGTTCGCGATCGACACGGATGCGCGAAGGAAGGACAGCGGCATTGAGGTGGTGCGCCACCCGATGCCGCTCCATTGGGATTGGCCCGCAGACGCCCCGATCGTGCTGGAGGCCCCGGCCCAGGCGTTTGACTGGCGGCCGACCGACGCCCAGGCCCTGCCGGACGGGCCGGTCGCCGGGGCGGCTCCCGAGGCCATCCGCCTGGTGCCCTACGGCTGCACCAAATTCCGGATCTCGATGTTTCCCGTGACGGCAGGCGCTTGGAACCTGGGCAATCGCTAGCAAGCCGGCCCCGAGGGGTACGGCCGGCGAGAAGCCCGCCGGCCGCACCGTCCCGCTTCTGTTCTGCCCTTGCGCGCATATGGCCCGTTGCGTGCCGGGCATGGGTTGGCGTCGCACGCCCGCAATGGGATCTGCAGCGACCGTGACCATTCCCTCGTCACGGCGCGTCGGGCGTGAAGCCGCGATGACCGCGCCGGGACATGCCATTTGATTCGACCGCTCGAGATTCTACCCTTGAAGGGTGCCGCGAATGAGCATGACAGCCACACCTCTTCAGCAGGTCGCCGCGGATGGCGGGTCGTTGCCTGCGCAGCAGGTCGGTGACCTCGTCGCGAGGGCCTGCCCGGGCAGGCCGTAGGCCCCGAAACTGTCGGGCGCCTGGATCACCGCACCCTCGTCCAGGTGCAGGGCCAGGTTCGAGCACAGGGAGAAGGAGAGGGTGCGGAACACGCCCTTGGGAACCTCGAGGTGTCCTCCCCCCGCCTGGCCTAGGTGCGCCACGGCCGCCGCGAAGGCAGCCGTGTTGACCGTTTTGCCGTCACCCACGGCTCCAAAATCGGTCACGAGGACGGTCCTGTCTGGAATCGAGGGCAGCGCCGGCTGAAAACGCCCATCCAGGGCCACGTCCGAGGCGGCCGATGCGCGACACCAGGCAAGCGCTAGCATCAGGACTGCGGCGGCTCCAAGGTGATTGATTTGAGGCTTCATGATAAGGGTGCTAGAGCGGGCGCGCGGTCAGAGTCCCCAGGCCGCGCATCGTTGCGTCCGTCACGGCGCGATACCTCCATTCGCCCGGCCAGTCCCTGTGCATCAGCCGGTCGAGGCGATCGGACCCGCCGGAGACGGCGACGGTATGCAGCAGGGGCGTGCCGCACGCGGAAAGCAGGGGAAGGCGGTCGGCGCTCGCCCTGATGAGGCCCTCGACGACCGCTGAAAGCATCTGCGTGCGGGTTGTCGCGAGGGTCAGCCCGGAGAACCCGCCCTGCCGCTGCTCGATGCTCGTGCGCTCGCCGGCCATGTAGGGCTCGAAACGCACGGTTCCCGAGGCTGCCGGGCCCATCCGGCCCAGCCTGCGGAATTCCGCCCGAAACGCCTCGATCGGCATCTCGGGGAAGAACTGGTCCCTCACCCAGTAGATTGACGACGCCGCAGCCGCGAGGGTGCTCACCTGGAGCCATTTCCGGCCGACTCCCAGCGCCCGAGTCAGGAGCCTCTCGTGGGGAACCGGCCGCTCGGTGCAGAGGGCGAGGACGTCGGTGGAGCCGCACACGTTGAAAAGCTGACCGGCCCCGGCGCCCGCGAGCAGCATCCCGGCGCTGCCGTCCATGAGTCCCACGATCATCGGCGTGCCGTCCCGCAGGCCGAATTCGCGCGCCGCCAGGGAGGAAACGAGGCCGCCGATCCTGTCCGCCTCGTGCACTTCGGGCAGCACTGACGGGCTGACGCCGAGATTGGCGCAGAGGCCCTCGTGCCAGCCGCCGAGCGACAGGGTCCGGTAGAGGCCGGTGAAGGAGGCGTTCGAGGGGTCGATGACGCGGGCCCCCGTTATTCTGCGGTGCAGAAAAGTGTTCAGGTGGCCCACGAGGTCCGCGCGCCGCAGCCTCTGGGGCTGGTGCTCAAGGAACCACGCCCATGTCGTGGAACTGATGCCTCCCGGGAACGGGCGGTTTCCGCAGGCCTTCAGGTGGGCCCTCCGGCCGTAGCGCTCCTCGAGCTCGCGGGCATTCGCGACACTGCGGCGGTCCTGGTGGGTCACGATCGCCGTGAGCGGCCGGCCATCCTTGTCCATGGCAATCCAGGCCGGAGCCATCACCGCGAGGTGGATGGCGTCCACGCGCCGCGCGCTCGCGCCCAATCCGGAAACGGCGGTTCTGAGCGCATGCAGCAGATCCCCTGGATCGACTTCGACGCTGGGCCCGACGCACTGCGAGCGAAAGAAGGCGCGCGGCGCCTCTGCCGCCACGCGTGTGTCGCGCAGGACTCCGGCGATCACCGAGGAGGATCCGATATCCAATCCGAGGATGGTGGCCATGGGATGGAGCTCCTGATCAGATGTCCGTGATCACCCGGGCCTGCGGAACCAGGGCCTTGATGCAGCACCAAGCGACGAGGTAGCTCACCGAGCACACAAGGAACATGACCAAATACGCGGTCTGGGGCGTTTGAACGAAGGCATCGGTGAGGCCCCCCGCGAGTTTCTGGACTGCGACTCCCCCCAGGCCTCCGGCCATGGTGCCGATGCCGGTCACCGATCCGACCGCCTTCTTCGGGAACATGTCGGATACGGTGGTAAAGAGGTTTGCCGACCAGGCCTGATGCGCGGCGGCCGCCACGCAGATCGTCGCCACCGCCAAGAACGCCGCCATGTGGCCGAATCGCTGCACATCCCCGAGGTACTGCGTGCCGAGAATGACGAGCGGAAACACGGCGATGATCAGCATTGCCCTCATCCGCGCCTGATAGACGGTCATCCCCCTCCTGATGAACGACATGGGCATGCTTCCCCCATACACGCTGCCCACGATGGCGATCCCGTAGACGGCGAAAGTGGGCAGGCGCACCCCCTCGGTGGTCATCCCGAACTGCTTGTGCAGATAGTCGGGAAGCCAGAACAGGTAGAACCACCAGACGCCGTCCGTTAGGAACTTGCCCGTGAAGAAGGCCCACGTCTGCCTGTGGCAGAGCAGCCTCCCCCACGGCACCGCGGCCCGATCCGCCGGTTCGGTGCGCACCGTCCCCGACTCGGCGTCGCTCAGGATGTGCTCGAGCTCCCGCTCCGAAAGGCGCGGCTGCCTGGCCGGCGTGTCATAGAGCCAGTACCAGAAGATCAGCCACGCGAATCCGATGGCTCCGGTGAGAATGAACGCCATCTTCCAGCCCTTCTCGTAGCCGAAGGTGACCAGGCACCAAGGCACAAAAAGCGCGGCGATCATCGCTCCCAGGTTTGATCCTGCGTTGAAGATCCCCGTCGCCAGCGCCCTTTCGCGCTTGGGAAACCATTCGGCGACAGTCTTGATGGACGCCGGGAAATTGCCGCCCTCTCCGATGCCGAAGGCGCTTCGGATGACGATGTGGGCGGCGACCAGCCGGCCCGCAAACGCGTTCAGGATACCGAAGGCCGACCACACAATGAGGGAAAGGGCCAGACCCAGCTTGGTGCCAATCCTGTCGATGACCCATCCCGCAACAACGGTCATCCCCGCATAGAAGGCGGTGAAGAAGGAGGTCAAATTCGCAAAGTCCGTGTTGGACCAGCCAAAGCCGCCGCGCTCGACCGGCAGGCAGTAGTACTCCTTCAGGTAGCTGATCACCTGGCGGTCCAGGTAATTGAAGGTCGTGGAAAACAGCAGGAGCCCGCAGATGATCCATCGATAGCTGCTGTGCTCCGGCCGGCGGGCCTCGGATCCTGGGGTCATGGGGCTGGGGTGTCTCAGCGGCGGGGCGAACCGGCGGCTGGGCGCCTGGCCGCGCTGTCGGATGGATTTGAACCCAAGTTAAGTGCTACCCGGGCAACGGCGTCAGTCCTAATCAAGCGATCCAGTCGGGCTGCCGGCACCTCATGCACGGTAATCGCCGTGAAGCTCCAACCGAAAATAATCCCGGGCGTTGGCGAAGCAGATGGCTTTCACCATGTTCCCCGCCAACTCCATGTCGCCCCCCAGCTCGCCGCGCTTCATCTCGGAGCCCAGGAGGTTGCAAAGGACGCGCCGGAAGTACTCGTGACGGGTATAGCTGAGGAAACTTCGCGAGTCGGTCAGCATGCCGACAAAGCGGCTAAGCAGCCCGTTGTTCGAGAGGGCGTTGATCTGCCACTCAATGGCCTCCTTCTGGTCGAGAAACCACCAGCCGCTGCCGAACTGCAGCTTGCCAGGGACCGAACCGTCCTGGAAGTTGCCCGCCATGGTGGCGAAGGCGTAGTTATCCGACAAATTGACGTTGTAGACGACTATGCGCGGGAGCTCGCCCGTGACGTCCAGCGCATCGAGATAGCGGCCGAGAGCCTGAACCTGGGGCTGATCGCCGATGCTGTCGAAGCCGGTATCGGGCCCGAGGCGGGCCAGCAGCCGGGTGTTGACGTCCCGCTGCGCGCCAAGATGGAGCTGCTTCGTCCAACCGCGCCTCGCATCCCATCGCCCGAACTCGGGGCATGAGGAAGGAGGCGAACTTCGCCCGCTCGGCCGGGGAGACGGCCTTCCCGGCCCTTGCCGAGTCAAACGCGGCGCGCGCCTCCTGGAGCGTGCACTCCGCCGACAGCGCGGTGTCAAGGCCATGGTCAGAGAGGCGGCAGCCCGCCGCATGGAAATCCCCATGGCGCTTGTGGAGGGCGGCGAGGAGGTCATCAAAGGAGGAGATGCGGTGGCCGGCTGCCCCTTCCAGGCTCTCGAGCCAGACGTTGTACGCTTCCGACCGGTCGACTCTCATCGCCTTGTCGGGCCGGAAGGCCGGATACACGCGGGTCTTCAGCCCCATCTTCTGAATTCTCTCGTGATCCGCGAGCGAGGAGGCCGGATCGTCCGTCGTGCACACGACCGCAACGTTATTGCCGGCAAGGATGTCATGCACGCGCAGCGTGGACAGGCGCGCGTTCGCCCTCTCCCAGATTTCGTCCGCCGTCGTGGGGCCGATCAGGGCATCGATCCCAAAATAGCGCTTCAGCTCGAGGTGAGACCAATGGTACAGGGGATTGCGCAGGGTCCTTGGGACGGTCGAGCACCAGGCGTCGAACTTCTCCCTGGGCGAGGCGTCCCCCGTGCACAGCCGCTCGGCAACCCCGTCCGCCCGCATGGCCCTCCACTTGTAGTGATCGCCCCCGAGCCAGATCTCCGCGAGGTCGGCGAAGCGGTGGTTTTCAGCGATCAGCCTCGGCGAGAGGTGGCAGTGGTAATCAAAGATGGGCTCCTTCTCTGCGTACCGGTGGTAAAGCTCCCGCGCGGGCGCGCTGTGGAGCAGGAAATCGTCGTGGATGAAGGGCTTCATGGCAGGTCGGGGATGTCGTTGAGCATGGCGGCGAGGCCCTGGTAGCTCCCAAGGCGGCTCTTCGCCGCGTCGCAGCGGGACCGGGGCGCGAGACCCGTGTTCTCCGCAAGGAAGACGAGGTATCGTGCGACGTTGCGCGCATAGAGAAAGCGCGCCTCGGGGCTGATCCCATAGAAGCGCGCCCGCTGCTCGTAGCCTGAGCGCCCATGATTTCCCAGGGCCGCCTTTTCGGGCCGCCCGCCCGCAGCCAGGACATATAGGAAATTGTACTCGAAGAAGAACATGTGATCGGGTGAGGGAGGCAGGCGCCCAATGGCAGCCCTGCATGCTTGTGGGCTGGCGAAGTCCCTCTCGGGGCGGCTGTCCGCGCCCAATGCGGCCTTGATGAAGGTGCGGGCCATCTGCTGCTCCGTGGCGTCGGCGCTGAAGGCTCCGCTTACCGCCATGTCCACCGTGAATTGATGCCAGTCCCTCCAAAGCCCCTGGTCGGAAGGCTCGCGCGACTCGAAGAGGGCGCGTCCCATCTCGTATGTGTAGCGCCCGCTAGTCTTTACCTCGAGCCGGCCCCCTGTGACCTCGCCCATCACGCGGTAGTTCTCCGCGGACTTTCCGGAACCTGAGTGAAATCCCAGGCCCACGCCGAATGAGCGGCAGACGCGCCACTGCGCCTCGATCATCGCCCGGAGGACGTCGTTGTTGGGGTAGGGGGTGTTCTTTTGGAAGCCAAACGCCGGCGCGACAAAGTTTACGGGCATATCCAGCGCCTCGCAGAGGGCCAGCATGACGGCCGTGGTGGCGGGGGCCGTTAGGCCGGGCAGCTCGTCGATCGAGAGCTCGCGCAGGTAGCGGCGGCCTGGCTCCGTTGTGAAGGCCGACTGCCGGGCGGCGCGGTACTTGTCGTCGCGTCGCTTCATCTTGAGCATCGAGGGCCATATTTGGCCCAGCAGCCTGTCGAACTCTGCGGCCTCGAGGCGGAGTCCGGCCAGGGCCACGCGGGACCGGACCCGGTCGACGATTGCCGAGGGAACGGAGGAGGCGGGCGCCGGCTGGCCGAGGGCGAGCTCGGGCGAGATGTCAAAGGTGATGTAGCTTGCGAGAATGCAGCCCCGGACAAGGGCGTCCTCCCTCGCGTCGAACGTGCCGCCGACCGGCTGGTGGTCCGCGTTGAAGCTCCATGGCAGCCGACGCTGATGGAAGCCGGTTCGCAGCTTGGAAATGACGGAGCCATGGCTCATTCCCTCGACGCTCTGACCCTGGTGCCCCTCGGGTACGTCGGTGCCGATGAAGGGGAACGGCACCGTGTCGAGGCGCCCCTGAAGCATCACGTCAACGTCGAAGACCAGTTCCCGGGGAATGCTGTTCTGGTTTGCCGTCATCCCCAGGTTCAGGGCCGCCATCGACCACTCGACCGCGGGCCAGTGGAGGGTGGTAAACCGGGCGCCCACCCCGAGAGTCCCCTGGCCCAGTGTGCCCGAAGAGGAGGGGAAAAGCGTGGAGGTTTGATCGTGCTCCTGCACGAGATTCTTGAGCCGAAGCAGGTTGTCCCATGTTGCCGGGAACGCGTGCAGGCCTCCGCGGCACGGGACCCCCTCGGCCAGCGTGTTCCCGGGGCTGGCGCCTCCCGAGGGGGCGAGCAGCCATGCGCAATCCCCCGTCGGCTCGTCCTCGAGCAGTATCCACTTGCCGGCCGCGGTTGCGAAGCCGCTGCGGGGCCAGGCCCTGATCCCGGCCCCGTCCGGAAGTTTCGCGGCAAGCGAGGCCCAATCCAGGCAGAAGTCCGGGCTTACGCACGGATTCTGCGCGATACGCAGGTTGTTCTCGACCAGGAAGCGGTTTATGGGCCGGTTCATCGCTATCAAATGGTCACGACGTGGTAGCCGCCGTCAACTATCAGCTCCTCCCCCGTGATGAAGGATCCCGCGGCGTCGCTTGCGAGCAGCAGGGCGGCTCCGATCAGCTCCTTCGCCTCGCCAAAACGCCCCATGGGGGTGTGGCCGATGATGCTTGCGACGCGGTCCGGCGTCAGGACCTTGCGGTTCTGCTCGGCGGGAAAGAAGCCCGGCACGATCACATTCACCCTGACCCGGCTCGGCGCCCACTCGCGGGCAAGGTTGAGGGACAGGTTGTGCACGGCCCCCTTGGTGGCCGCGTAGGTGAAGACCCGGGAGAGCGGCAGCACACCGGACATGGAGCCTATGTTAATGATCGACCTGCCATGCCCCGCCTCGACAAGGTGCCTGCCGAAAACCTGGCAGCCCAGGAAGACACCCTTCAGGTTTACGCGCACGATCCGGTCAAATTCATCCTCGCTGATGTCAAAAAAGGGGGTCGCCGAGTTTATGCCGGCCCCGTTGACCACAACGTCGACCCGCCCAGAGCGCCCGAGGATGGCGCCAAGCAGGGCCTCCAGCTCGGCGCGGGATGCGACCTCGGCGCCGCGGAACCAAGGCCGCCCGCCCGCGGCCGCGATCCTCGCAATCCGCGCCTCGGCCTTTTCGGCGTTCCGACCGACGATCACCACCTCGGCGTCGGCCGCGGCGAATCCCTCGGCAATGGCCCCGCAAAGCTCGCCCGTGCCAACCATTATTTGTACGGTTCGCCACCCTTTGGCCTAAAGACATACATTCGTCTGCTCAAGCAGTCGGGAATCTACTCGACGGTGCCGGGGTTCTGAGGCCATTTAATCAAAACGGCGAACCATCGGACTTTGAGCCACAGAGACAAACAGTGAAGCCCAGTTCGGCGGCGAGTGAGGCCTTTGTGTAGAGGGCGAGGTCGGCTTCCTTGGCGGAACGGGCATAGGCGACCTGGATGTGGTTGGCCTTGTGCCTGGCCATCATCTGGTCGCGGCTGACGCCATAGGTCACAGCGTGCATAATGGGCCACTGCGGCGTTGTCTCCTGCCAGCGGCGGGCAGTCTCGCCTTCTGAGAGGGCCGCGACCTTGGCTCTGCCAAGGTCCATCTTGAGTCTGCCGCCCTCGACAAAAATCCGGCTCCAGACGATCTCACCAGGCTTCGCGATTCCGCGGACCGTTCCGCCACCGAGGCGGAAGTACATCGGCGGCTGGCGGACGGAGTCGGTACCGGCAAAGCCGCCGATATGGTGTTCGGGGGGGGCGCTTCCGGAGATGAGAAACACCCAGACGTATTCACGGTCCGCCTCAACCTCGGCCCAGTCTCCCCATCGCAGGTCGTGCAGGGTGGTCTCCACAGGCTGCCCAAGCGCCCGGTGAACGCGGTTGGTGAATAGAGCGTCAAGCCCGGCGCATTCGTCGACTTCGTTGAAATGGACGATCGGCACGCCGGGCCGAATAACCCGGCCTGCGGAGTCCTTCACGGGTGGACGGTCGGAGTTGTTCAAAAGGCCCTCGGCAAGGTCGCTTGCCGGAAGCAGGTCCTTGAGCCCCTGCTGATACTGGATGCCAATCGCCTCGCACCCGAATTCGTCGGCTAAGCGCACCGCAGCGATGTAGGTCCTGCACTGGTCCAGCACCTGCCCTTCGGTCAGCTCGGTTTCCGGCTGAGAGCCAAGGTGAAACTTCATGCCCTTGCTTAGGAGCCAAGAGAACGCCCGGTTCGCCTCGTCATCGCTGACCTGCGTGGCCGCATAATAGAGGGCCGATTGCGAAAGGCGCTCCTTGAAGACACCGCATTCAAACAGCAGGTCATCGGGGATGATGGCGTTGTACATTCCCATGCACCCCTCATCGAAGACACCCATGATTGACTTCCGGCGCCGAAGATCATTCGCGATCCTGAGGGCGACGGCCTGCGCCCGTGTGGGAAGTGAGCACTCGCCAAGGGGCCTGACGTGATCAATCCGGTGGGTGACCTTGCCCCTATTAAGCCAATTGCGGAGATGATTGAGGAAGAAATCGTCATCGAAGTTCACGCTCCATAGGGTCGAGTATCTGACGCCGGCCTTGGTGAGCGACCCATTGAGGTTGAGCATGCCTACGAGTCCGGGCCATTGCCCGCTCCAGTTGGCGACTGTGAGGATGGGTCCCCTGTGGGTGAGCAGCCCTCCAAGTACGTGGTGCGAATACTGCCACACGGCCTCGGCGACGATCAGCGGGGCCTTTGGATCAATATTGGCGAAGATTTCCAGCCCCTCCTTTTGCGAGGAGATGAATCCGTGCTTGCGCTTGGGTTGGTACTGGTGGGCCCGCACCACTTGGTAGCCGCATGATGCGACGGCAGCGCCCAGCTTCTTCTCCATGGCCGCCTGCGCGGGCCAGCACGTCTCATTCGCAGATTGGCGAAGGTCGCCGCTTGCGATCAGCAAAACAATTTTCTTTCGATGCATAGAATCTGGGCGCCGCGCATCGGCGGCCGTCGGCGCCGATCGCGCGGCAATCGGCATCAGAGACTCCGGCGCGTGTGCCGCCTGTGCGGGAATCGATATCCGCAAGATGACAGTGCTTCATGGCCGTCTATCGCGGCGGGTCGGGCTCACGCCGTGCAGGGACTCCGCCTTGCTGTATTTCGGCCAGTTATAGCCGTAATACGCGATGAATGCGAAACACGCGGCCGGCACAATGAATCCCCGGGAAATGTCGTACTTGTCCGCTACGAAACCCATCACCTTGGGAAGAAGCGCCCCACCCATGATGGCCATGACAATGTAGGCGGAGGCCTTCTTAGCGCGCGCCCCTAGGCCGAAAATGCCAAGGGCAAAGATCGTTGGGAACATTATGGACATGAAGAAATAGCTGAAAAAGACACATGCCACAGAGAGCCATCCCAGCTTGAGAAAGACCAGTAGGCATATCAGCACATTCATGGCGCCATACAGCCCCAACATTCTGTGGGCGGAATATCTCCTCAACAGGCCGGCGCCGGTGAACCGTCCAGTAAGGAAGCAGACAAAGCCAAACGATGCCAGGTACGATGCCAGCTTGTTGCTGGCACAAAGAGATCCCACCCTGTTGGGCTCAAACCATCCCAGGAAGAAGCTGTGCAGAAACCCGGGTGAAACGGTGGCAAGATTGTCAATCTTCGCCTCCCAGCCAGCGGGAATTGGCGGAGGCTGGGTGGTCATGTAGTTAATTAGAAAGCTGAAGATGCCCGCCTGGGCCGCCACGTAGAAGAATTGGGCCGCTACCGCCATCGTGAAGTGCGGGTGAGACCAAATGGAATGGGGCACGTTGGCCGCCGAGTCATCCAAGCGGTAGTCGTCCTCTGCCCTGATGTCAGGAACGCTCGCGAAATAGAAGACAACGGCCAGGAGGATAACGACCACGCCAACCCCGGCATACGGGATCCAGAGCGTTTGGCTGCCCGTGCTATTGCCAGCCGTGTCCTTGGAATAGAAAAAAGTCGCGCCCGCAATCGGGCCCAGTATCCAGCCGATTCCGTTGCAGGACTGGGCAAGATTGATGCGTGTGGCCGCAAACCGCTGCGGTCCAAGCACCGTTGTGTACGGATTCGCAACGGTTTCAAGGAAGGTGAGCCCCGACGCAATGAGGCATACGCCGAGCAGGAAGGCCCAGAAGGCGACGATCTTCGTTGCCGGTATGAACCAGAATCCGCCGACTGCGACGAGCAGGAGTCCTAGGATGATTCCCCACTTGTAGCCGAACTTGGTCGCGAGCCATCCAGCGGGAAGCGACATCAGAAAATACCCAAGATAGTGTGCAAACTGCACCCAAGCGGATTGCGACAGGTTCAGATGCATCGCCTCTTGGAAATGCTTGTCCATCACGTCGATCATTCCGTTGCAGAAGCCCCACAGGAGAAAGAGGGAGCTGACGATGACGAACGTAAATAGCACATTCTTGCCGTCGGCCGTGACGAACATTCCCCGCCCGCCGTCGCTAATGACGGATGGGTTCGGGCCGGAAACGGGCGAGGGGAATCTTTCGGAAGGCGTTGGCAACGGTTTCAACTCAGCAATCGAGCAGGGGCCCCGCGATTGGGCGGCCTAGGGGCCTGAGGTTATCTCCGGTTTTTGAATGCGCCCTCAATTTCGTCCAGGGAGACTCCGAGAGTGGCGCGAGCCACTGCGTCCAGGGCGGGCCTGGGCCCACGCAGATGGACGGTGCGACGAACGTGTGAGAGGCTCTCTCCGGGTGCCAACGCCGCCGCCGGAGACGACGACTCGAGCTCGCAAAAAGGCCCCATTGGTTTCGCCCCCGGTGTAGCCGGCCCGTCATTGTAGGCGTTTGCTACGTCACCCCCGAATGGATTATCCTGCAGTTTCCAAAGCGAGTTCACGTAATCCGTCACGCCATCTGGCTGGTTAAACTGCACGACTGTAAGTACTCTGTTGTAGCCATCGTAACTGCCAAGGACGGCTTTGCTGCGCCTGGGGCTGATGCCGATTTTGCTCCGGCACTTGCCGTCGGCCGCTAGAAAGATGACGTTGTCTCTGACCGCCAGCCGTTCTGCGGGAATACTGCCGAAATAATCTGAGGTAGCCCTCGGGCCGAGTTCGGAATCCGGACCGGACCTGATCGGTACCACGATCGTGGTCGAGGGGGAGGGGTTGTACATGCCCAGGATCCAGACCGAAAGCAGCCCTGTTTCCTTCTTCCAGGCGTCCTTGCCGAGGTTGGTTATCTCATTGCCCGTTTCATATGCCACGAGGTTCACGCCTCCGGTCTGCGGAATCCCCAGCACCTTCCAGCCCGCCGCAGCATCGAGCAGCCGGATACTTCGCCGAACCCCGATCTCAAAGCATGTTCCTGAGTAGTTGGTCAGAGCAAATCTTGCGCCCAGCACGACGTCGTCGCCGCTCCGCGCGATCACAGCGAATGGCAGCGTGTCGAAGATCGCCGGCGTGAACCAATTGGAGAACTCGAACTTTGCGCCTTTCTCGAAGAATATCGAGAACTGGCCGCCTTCCGGCCCCATCCAAAAACGGTCCTCGCCTCCGAAGGCGTTCATGTGCGGCAGTATCTTCCCGGATGCGATCAGTTCGCGGTTGATCCAGCCGTAGCTGAATCCCGTGTCGCCTTCCGAGGCGCTTGTCATGACTCGGCCTTGCCAAGCAGGCACGACGGCGACCCTTGCGGCACCCGCGGCGTCGCCAAGAACAACGACCTCGGTGCGTCCTTTCAGGAACGTCATGTCGTCGCCAAACGTGGCGGCGAACACTCCGGGGGTTAGTGGTGCGGTTGATGTCATGATCACCAAACATGCTCTGAGCAGCCTTTGTTTCATGATGGATAGCTCCCCAATCAAGTGGACGTTGCCTGAACTGCGGCCTGAATTCAATGACTGGCTCCGCCCGCGATCGGGAGGTCAAAAGATCGGGTGGTCCTAGTCGTGGAAGCCGGGAGTGGGATAGTCATACCGCGCCAGACAAACCTGCCGCCCAAGCCGGCGGGCAATGCGACAACTGCGTGGAGGCCCAGATCGGTTCGCTCGATCTCAACCTCGATGGGGCCGGCGGGATGGGGGACGACGCCCTTTACTTGGTGAAGGCGCCCCAGATGGGGCTCAATGAGCACAGAACGGAATCCGGGACTTCCCGGCTCGACACCACATACGGTCGCAAGGAGCTCGTAGAGCGGCGAAGCGCTCCACGCATGGCAGTCGCTGCGAGTTTCGCCGGGTCTCTCGGCAAAGGTCGTCAGACCCTCGGCCATCATGGCCTTCCAAGGGCCCATCTCGTCGACATAGGCGTCGCCCAGGCCCGCCGCCTTCATCGCGCGAAGCAGGTAAAACCGGAAGTAGACCGTGCATTGGACCAGTTTGGAGTCGTGGGCAACGCGGCCGATGAGCTCCTTCGCCTCATCGCCCAGAACGCAGCCAGCGAGCACGGCCAGGGCGTTCGCATGCTGGCTGAACAGCTTTTTATCGGAGGTGTCGGCTAGCAGGCGGCGGTCTGCATCCCAGCAAAGCCGGCGAACGGCTGCGCGCACATTGGCCGCCTCGGACGCATACCGGTCGGCGAGGTCGGCGCGCCCCGCGGAGCGGAAGAGATCCGCCGCCTGCTCGAGCGCGATGACGTATTGCAGTGAGACAATGGACGATCCGAGGGTGTGGACTCCCGCCGGCTCCCCGCCGATTGACGTCTCGCTGTCCCATGGCCACTCGTCGGGCCAGTCCACAAAGCTCCAGTAGGGCGTCGGGCCAAGCATGCCGGTCTTAGGGTTGACGCGGTGCCCGAACCACTGGAGCACACTTTGCACCCCATCAAGGCGGGCGCCTACAAAGTCGGGATCGTCCCGGAGCATCCAGTAATCATGCAGCATCCCGACCCAGAGAAGTGAGAAGGTGTCGATGATCTGGGGGCCCGTCGTGGGATACCTGCTCTGGGTCAGTCCCTCCGGGATGCGCGACTCGTCGAAGAGCTGTATGGCGTTGCGCACGAGACGGTCGTCGCCCGAGACGTAAAGCGATATCAGCGCCTGAATGCGCGTGTCGCCGACATACTGCAGGCGCTCGTAGTAGGGGCAGTCCATGTACGTGTCGAAGGCGCACAGGCGCGCGGTGCGCCAGCCCACGTCCCATACCGCCGAAAGCGAAGGGTCGTCGGAGGTGAACGACCCGTTCTCCTCGAACGGGTAGCCCGTGGCGTTGCCGCTGATATCGTCTATTGTGACCGACTCCGGGCCGGTCCTGATGCGGATCTCCAGGTAACGGTAGCAGCGGAATTCGAGCGTGGAGTACGTCCGCCGGGCGCCACCGTCGAGGGTGAACGTGTCCTCGAGTCCCACGAGCCTCCTGCCGTCGATCGAGTCGCGGTTTCCCTTCCTCAAGGTGCCGTCCACAAGGGCCTCAGCGTATGCGAGGGTGACAACGGCGTCTCGGCCTCCGCTTACGACGAGCCTGGGAAACGCGTCGGTCTCATAACCTTGGTCAAGGAGCACTGTCGCGTCCGAATTCGCGGAAATGTGGAGCGGGGCCGTGCCCGCTAGGAATCCGTCTGCGGGGGCGACGCCTTCGGACCGGCGCACGGATTTGAGGCGTTGGAGCTTTTCGGGAAGGAAAGGGATGTTGCGGGGCCGCAGCAAACGCACGTAGTCAACACCGACTTTCTCGGGAACTCCCGTCTCGTTGGTTGAGGCACCGATTGAGTGGGCAGCTGGCGGCCGCCAAGCCCGGTCGTCAAAATCCGGCGTCTCCCATCCCCACGGGTGGACGCGCCCGTCAATCGCCTCGGTCGGGCCCGAAACAATGAAAGTGCGCAGCCGCTCCTGCGGGATCACCACTGGCGAATACGACTCATCGCGCATCGCGAGCCAGCCCGGCCCGGTATTGGCCGCCTGCTCGAGCGGGCCGTCACCCTGCAGGATGAAGCCTGCCGCGACCGTCATCGAGTTGAAGGGGCGCTCCGGCCCAAAATGCCAGACGCAGGCTGCGAGAACATTATCGCCGGCTGCGAGATAGGGCGCGAGGTCCACGGAGTCAAAGCGCACAAAATGGGTGTCGTTGCGCTGCGGCCCGAAACACACGGGGACGCCGTTAACGTAGAGTCGGTAGCGGTCGTCGGCGGCCAGGTGGACCACAAAGCGCTCAGGGCGCGATGCGAGCATCAGATGGCGCCTCAGGTGATAGACACCGTAGTCCAGCGGTTTGCTGTCCTCGGGAGCGATCCAGACGGCCTTCCAGCTCTTGCTCAGGATGCCCGGGTTGATCGACGGCGGGGTGTCGAGCGGCGATGCTCGGCTTCCCGGGACGAGCAGAAGCGCCGATGCGAAAACCTCCACCATTGACTTCGGAATTCTAGGGCTCATTGGTGTTGGCCCGATTCTACCGGGGCCTGCCAACTGAAACGAGATCGAATCCATGAAATAGACCCCTAGACCCGCAGCTGGTTGGTCGTGGCCTTTCGCGGGGATTCTGGCCCCGGTTTCGAATCCTCTGTGTTGGCGTGGGCGACGGAGTCAGCCTCGGCCTTGGGGTTGGGGTTGGCCTTGGGGTCGTGTGCCAGAAATCGCGGAATTTTTGCTCATGACATTCGCGAAATCGAGCGACTAGTGTTCGAGCACCAAGAGTCCTTTATCAAGAAATACCATGAATGCCATACTCGCTGATTCCTCCGTTTCGGCCGAGCCTGCGGTACTGCGCGCATGGACCGAGAAAAGAATGATCTACGTTGAGCTTACCGACGGTAGGATTGTCGGGTTTCCTGCGGCCAGATTCAAGAGATTGAAGGCCGTGACGGATGAACAACTGAAAAAAATGACGGTGGAATTTGATGGATACGCCTTGCGATTGGAGGAGATAGACGAGGCTATTACGGTTCCGGGAATAGTCGCAGGGCGGTTTCAATTGCCGCCCCCCTAATGACCTAGCATGGATGGAGGGCGTGTCCCTGGCGTCGTTAA
>PLXS01000024.1 GCA_003151515.1 Opitutaceae bacterium | reverse complement strand
GTTGCGCTGAACGAGTCTTTTTGCCCCGCTCTTGGGGCATGACCGAAAAACAACTGTCGGGAGTGCAAGCGCGGCTCGATCGGTTTCTTGAAGAACTGGTGGAGCCGATGGGGCGGAGCGAACGTCGCCACTGGGCACAGGTTTATCTCCAGGGGCTTCTGTTGGATGGGCAGCGCAAGTCGGTGCAGCCCATGGCGGAGCGGGTGGGCGGTGGGGACGAGCAGGCGCTGAACCAATTTTTGAATCAGAGCCCGTGGGAGGTGACCGAGATTCAGCGACGCATGGCGTACAGGCTTGCCGACGATGGCGCGGAGCCGGTCTATTGGGTGGTCGACGAGACGTCATTTCCCAAGGCCGGAGAGCACTCGGTGGGCGTCGCCCGGCAGTATTGTGGCGCGCTGGGCAAGATAGCCAACTGCCAGGTGGCGGTCAGCTTGCATTGGAACCAGGGCGAAGTGAGTTACCCGATCAGCTGGCGATTGTATTTGCCCAAGGAGTGGATCGAAGACGCGGTGCGCCGCAAGCGGGCACGGATTCCCGCCGATATTGTGCACCAAACCAAAGGGGAGTTGGCAATGGAGCTGATCACACAGGCGCGGAGTTGGTCGTTGCCCCCCGGCATCGTTCTTGCCGACTCGGCTTACGGCAGCAATTTCGACTTTCGTCAGGAACTGCGGGCTCAAGGGTTGGGATATGCGTTGTCGGTCGAGGCAAAGACTGTGGTCTGGCTGGAGGATCCGCGGGTGCCTCTGCCGTCACCGAAGGGCCCAGGACGGCCTCGGCGCTATCCCCGGCGAGAGGATTTTCCTGCGGTGTTCACGCTGCCCGAGGTGGCCAGCAAGTTGGCGCCCGGCGAGTGGCGCACATTGACCTGGCGTATCGGAACAAAGGGACCCCAAATCTCGCGCTTCGCTTTGGTCCGGGTTTGGGCTGCGCATCACTGGACGATACGCACCCAGCCTGAAAGGGTGCCGGAATGGCTGCTCATCGAGTGGCCAAAGGATGCCGCCGAACCCTCCGACTATTGGATGCTAAGGCATCCTTCGCGCGAGTCTTTTCCGTCTCTGCGCTCAGCCGTTCACGCAGCACGAGGCCGCTGGAAGATCGAACAAGATTACCGCGAACTCAAAGACGAACTCGGTCTCGATCACTTCGAAGGCCGCGGCTGGCTCGGCTGGCACCATCACGTCACACTCGTATCCCTTGCCTTCTGCTTCCTGCGTAGCGAACAGACCCGCTCTAAAAAAAACTTCAGATGTGAGCCTTCCGATGATGCGCCGCCTGCTCCAGGCGGCGGTGATTCGCATGGCCGGACGATGTCCGTGGTGTGAAACCAACTTCCATGACACATCTTGATACTTAACTAAGTATTATTAGATGCCGGTGGCGCATTCCCGTTTTGAGGGAGGCAAGCGCGCGACGGGCATTGATGGCCATCATGCGCTCCCGGCGCAGGGCCCGCTCAGCCTCCGAGAAGTTCTTTGCCTTCCCCGCAGACAGCGAAGCCAGCATGCGGGCGGCCTGCTTGCGCGTGAGGGTGTTCTGGCAATGGGGGCACTTGGGGAGCACGACCATATGCCCGAAAGATTTACGATAAGCGTTTATTGCCAATATCCGCCGATGGTTCCGTTCCTGCCCGGCTCCGCGCCAAGCTCGGCAAAGACACCCCCACAATCGCGGGCGCGCGATGGCAATCCCCGTCAAACCCAACGCAGGAAGGCACCCGGATTCACATCCCGGCGCCTGCGCCATCCATGCGGCGCCCAATGGATTCGTGGCCGCCATTTTGAGGTCGTCCCCCGCGGCCGGCGCCGCTAGTCAGGGGCCATGGCAACCCCGCCGCTAAGCCGCCGAACGTTCATCGGCGCGGTGGGCGCCGCCGGCCTGCTCGGCTCCCTGCGCTCGGGCCCGGGCGCCCGGGCCGCGGACGCGACGGGCGTCCCGTTTGCCCGGGATTTCGGCGCCATGGCCAACGCCTCGGCCGACGCCCAATTCTTCTCGGAGGAGGCGATGCTGCGGGAGCTCGGAGTCGCGGTCCTGCGCGCGCCCGGCGACGTCGAGGCGGTGGCTTACAATTTTCCCAGCTGGCACCCGAGCCCGTACATGGAGGCCCGCTTCGGGAAGAGATGGACGGAGTTCGAGACCCTGAAGGAGTCGAGGCCCCTCTTCCAGGGGCACCTTTGGCCAAAGTTCCCGCTGTGGGGCTATTTTGACGAGTCCGACCCGGCGTGGGCCGCCAGGGAGATCGACGCCGCGACCGACCACGGCCTCGGCGCGTGGATGATCGACTGGTACTGGCACGACGGCGTGCAGTTCTACCACGAGCAGCTTGAGCGCGGCTTCCTGCGCGCGCCCAACCGCGCGAAGCTCAAGTTCGCCCTCATGTGGGCGAATCACGACTGGAAGAACGTCTACCCGGCCAGGAATCCGAACGACGCCGCCGTCCTTCTGCCGCAGACCCACAGCCCCGAGGATTTCAGGAGGGTCACCCGCTACTGCATCGAGCGGTATTTCGGCGAGCCCAACTACTGGCGGCTGAACGGGGCGCTCGTCTTCGGCATATTCGACCTGAACAGGGTCATAAGCTGCCTCGGCGAGGACGGGACAAGGCGCGCCCTGGATGAGATGCGCTCCGCCGTGATGAAGGCTGGCCTCGGCGAGCTTCACATCCAATCCAACAACGGGCACGGCGGCATCGAGGGCAGGCTGCGCCAGCTGGGCGTCGACAGCGCGACCACCTACCACACCATGGCCTGGACATACACCAAGGCGGGCGGGACGACCGACGCCTACGGGAAGGGCGCCGCCGACTCCATCAGGGCGTGGAAGGGCCAGAGAGGCTCATGCAACGTGCCGACGTTTCCGGACTGCCCGGTCGGTTTCGACGACAGCCCGCGGTTTGGCCTAGGCTCGCACCCGGCCGTGGGCCGCAGCCCCGACCAGTTTGAGCGGCTGGTGCGCGCGGCGCGCCATTTCGTGGCGGACGACAGGAATCGCGTGATCTACGTGTCCGCTTGGAACGAATGGACCGAGGATCATTGCCTCCTTCCCGACTCGATCTGGGGCTATAGCTACCTGGAGGCGCTGAAGAGAGCCGTTCGATCAGGCGCCGGCTGATGTTCCCGCCAGAATCGGCGCGGGGCAGGCCGGCAATGGCTTCCTTCCCCTTCGGGAGGCGTGCCTAAGACTGGGTGCGCCCGCCCTGCGCGCGACGATCCCCGGGCGGGTGGGCCTGCGGCTCGGCCAAGCCGTCAATCGCCGCCTGGGCGCTGCTCTCGATTATGCCGCGGGCGATCGCATAGCGCGTGAGGCCGGCCGTGTCGTGGATGCCCAGCTTGTCCATCAGGTGCTGCCTGTGCTTCTCGACAGTCTTGATGCTGATGTTCAACCCGGCCGCGACCTGCTTGTTGGCCTGGCCCTCGGCGACCAGCTGGACGACCTCCAGTTCGCGCGAGGTCAGGCTGGTTCCCCGCTTGATCACCTGTACGCCGCCCTCGCTTGCCTTCTGGTAGCGGTCGCGCACGCGCTTCAAGACCACCGGGCTGTAGAACTTGTTTCCCGCCATCACCTCGTGAATCGCATGGTCCAGGATCTGGGCTGAAGTCTGCTTGATGAGGAACCCTGCCGCGCCGATCGCAATGACCCTGTCGATGTAGGCGTCGTCGCTGTGCGCCGAAAGGATGAGCACCTTGGTGACCGGCGCCGCGGCCAGGATCTTGCGCGTGGCCTCAAGGCCGTTTAGGAGCGGCATCGCAATGTCCATGACCACAACGTCGGGGCGCAGCGCCATCGTCAGTTCCACGGCCTCGCGCCCGTTGCGGGCCTCCCCGACGACCTGGATACCGCCATCCGAGTGAAGCAGGGCGCGCAGGCCTTCCCGAACGACCGTGTGGTCGTCGGCCAGAAGCGTTCTAATGAATTTCATAGGGGCCTGATCTCCCGGACGCTCCTGCGGGGCGGCGACCCCACCGGGCATCCGTCGAGCCGCTCGATGAAGCAATCTCTCGCAGCGCGGTTTTGAAGTCGATGGGGTGTTACCCTACCGCCTTGCCAGGAGGTTGGCCGCGCCGGCAACGGAGCGGCGATTTCCGCTGCGGGCCGAGCCCAAGAAACGGACGGGATGGGGCCGCTCGGACTGCGGCTCAGGGCGGCCCGTAGACGGGGATTTTCCAGGCGGGAACCGCACTCAGCGATGTTTCCTAACAATCTATAGTGGAGCGCCTTAACCCTTGGCCGTCCGGCTGTGTGCGCCGCCCACGGGCGCCGGCCGGCTCATGGCAACACGTACACCTCGAGAAGGGCGATTCCTGTTGAGCCGCTCGCGCTGCTCACCTGCGCCGTGTAGGCGCCGGGCGGAAGCGCGACGACAATGGCCGAGTCCTTTGATGTCGCGGGAAGCGGGAACGCTGACACCTCATTGAACACCGCCTGGAGCTCGGTCGACCCGCCCCAGCCCTGGTTGAAGCCCACGACCCCTTGATTCGAGTCAAAGACCGTCAACTGGGGGGCCGCCAGGGGGTCGCCGACCGAAAACTCGGCGAGGGTGGGCCCTATGGCCCGGATGGGGCTGTCATGCTCGAGGATCCCTCGATTACAAACCCGACCGTGAGGACATTGGCCCCCGCGCCCGCAAACCCGCGGACCGACACATTGACAAAGTCCGCGGTTTGGGCGCCTGGCGCGTCGGCGTCATAGGCCTCCAGGAGCACAACGCCCGTCCCGCCGTTCGCCGGGGACATCTCCGTCCTGGGCTTCGTGCCGCCGGCCCATCTTGCCGACTGGTACCGCGCGGCCGACGTCCTTGTCTTTCCATCGCTCTATGAGGGATTCGGGCTGCCTCCCATCGAGGCCATGGCGTGCGCCTGCCCGGTGCTTTCGTCCGCTTCGGGCGCCCTGGGGGAAACCGTCGCGGGGGCGGCCGGTTTCCTGGACTCCCTGGACACCGCGCAGATCCAGGCGCAACTGACCCGCGCCGCCGCCGATCTCGGGTGGCGCGACCATCTGCGCGACGCAGGCCTCGCCCGCGCGCGCGCCTTCGATTGGGCGGCAACCGCGAAGGCGACGCTAGGCGTCTACGAGAGGGCGGTTGCCGGCGGCGCGCTTTCCAAGGCGGCCCGCCCCGACTGGGGTCAGCACGACCGGGAAATTCGGGTTTCGACCCACTATCGACCGTCAAAGCACGGGAGTAGGCTGATGCCCCCGGAAGGGGCGATCCCAACGCAGGGCCACAATAATGATCAAACAAGCTGAAAGGGAACAGTCTGTGGCTAAGACCGCGGACGCCGAGCTTCGGCATGCGAACGCGCAGCTCGCGCGAACCGTTGAACGCCATGCCGTGGAACTGAGCGCCGCCCAGGCCAAGATGGACGCCTTTGCATGCTCCGTCTCCCACGACCTGTGCTCGCCCATCACTGTCATCGGCGCATTCGCGGAACTGCTGGCCAAGCACTCGGGCCAGGACCTCGACGCAAAGGGCCGGCACTACGTCCAGCGGGTCATTCAGCGCCATGGCGGCCGCACCTGGTCAGAGGCCGTGACAGACGGCGGGGCGACGTTCTATTTCTCACTGCCCAGCGCGCGCGACGAACACGGCGCGGGCCGGATCGGCCCATGAAAACGAGGGAAAAGGCGCCTGGGAGCCCGGTTGCGGCGGCAATCGAGTCGCCCCTTCTCCGGAAGCGTCTGGCCCGCGCTGAAAGGGAGTCTCCGAAGGCGGCGGGCGAGGTTCTCCGCATCCTGCTGCTCGAGGACAACGAGCCCGACGTGGAGCTGATCGCGGAAACAATGGCCGATTCCGGCCTGAAGTTCTCGATAGTCACCGTGAACACCCTCGAGAAGTTCGAGTCGGAGCTGGGCCGTCGCCCTCCGGATATCATCCTCTCGGACTACTACCTTCCGGCCTTCGACGGCAGCGCTGCCCTCGAGATCGCCAAGCAGTTCGCTCCGGAGGTTCCGTTCATCTTTGTGACGGGTGTCTTCGGCGAGGAGGTCGTGATCGAGATGCTGAAGAAGGGCGCGACCGACTACGTCATGAAGACCCACCTCGCGCGCCTCGGGCCCGCGGTCAACCGCGCGTTGCGCGAGACCAAGCAAAGGCGCGACAATACGATGGCCCAGGAAAAGCTCCGGCGCTCGCACGACCAGCTCAGGGCGCTGACCGGCCATCTGCAGTTCGTGAGGGAGGGGGAGCGCACCAGGATCGCGCGGGAGGTCCACGACGAGCTTGGGCAGGCGCTGACCGGCTTGAAGCTCGATCTTTCATGGCTCGCCGGAAGGATGCCCGGCAAGCGGGCGCTTCAGCGCAAGGTGAAGGCCATGTCGGCCCACGTCGATGCGACGATCCAGACCGTCCGGCGGATCGCCACGGAGCTGCGGCCCGGCGTGCTTGACAGCCTCGGCCTTGCCGCAGCGATCGAGTGGCAGACGACGGACTTCCAGGAGCGCACGGGCATCCGGTGCGACGTGAGGATCGAGATACGAGAGGCGATCCACGACCGGGAATTGAGCACGCTGTGCTTTCGCATCTTCCAGGAGACGCTCACGAACATCGCCCGCCACGCGAAGGCGACGCATGTCGAGGTCCGCCTGGCGCAGGTTGACAACGAGCTGGTCCTGACCGTCGGCGACAATGGGCGCGGCATCTCCGAAAAGGAGGTCGTGAACGCCAGCTCTATCGGCCTCATCGGGATGAGGGAGCGCGTGGCCCAGGTGGGCGGGCAGGTCTTCTTCTTCGGCCTGCCGTCCAGGGGCACGACGGTCACCGTGCGCCTTCCGTTGAACGGCGCGCTGAAACTGCGCGCGGGTGCCGCGTGAGAATCCTGATCGCCGACGACCACGCAGTCGTGCGCCAGGGCCTGAAGCGGATTCTGGCCGAGGCGTTCAAGCGCTCCGTATTCGGGGAGGCCACCAACTCCCACGAGGCGCTCGAGCGCGTCTGGAAGGAGCCTTGGGACGTCGTCATCCTCGACCTGACGATGCCGGGGCGCAGCGGCCTGGATGTCCTCAAGGAGATCAAGCGGGCGAAGCCCAAGCTTCCGGCCCTCATCCTGAGCATACACCCGGAGGATCAGTTCGCCGTCCGCCTGCTCAAGGCAGGGGCATCGGGATACATGACCAAGGAAACCGCACCCGAGGAGCTTGTGGGCGCCGTCAAGAAGGCGGTCGCCGGCGGTCGCTACGTGAGCCTCGCCCTTGCCGAGAAGCTCGCGTCGCTCATCGTGAACGACGCGCAGGCTTCCCCGCACGAGAGCCTGTCCGACCGCGAGTTTCTCATCCTGCGGATGATCGCCGACGGCAAGACCGTGGGCGCGATCGCGGGCGAACTGTCGCTCAGCGCGAAAACCGTGAGCACCTACCGCGCGCGGCTGCTTGAGAAGATGCACATGTCCAACAACTCGCAGCTTGTCCACTATGCGTTTCAATACCAGCTCGTCGAGCGGCGCCCGTTGGACATGGGTTCGGCCCCACCTCCAATTGAGACGAATGCCCCACGCCCTGCCGCGGAGCCTCCTGGTCACCGCAGGCGTCCATAACGGTCCATTAACATCCGCGGCCCCCAGCACACTATGAGCCAAAAGAACGGCAATCAGCCGCCCCCCACCCTTCGACGGATGGTCGATCCTCGATCTCTGGGCGCAGCGCCGGCGCTGGGTGGCGTTCTGGACCCTTGTCACGGCGATCGCGGGAGGCCTCCTCGCCGGCGTCGTCTGGAGCCGTTCGTTCACGTCCACGGCGCAGCTGATCCGCTACGAGCCTTCCTCGATCGACGACTCCTATCGCCCCGGGGCCCTGTCCGCACCGAGCCTCGTGGTGATGCTGCAGGCGCCGGGCCTGCTTGAAGAGGTCGGTTCCCACCTTCAGCCGCCCATCACGGCAAAGCAGGTGGCGGAGCGCCTTGAAATCACGCTCGACCGAAACAACGACGTTGTGACGGTCACCGCGACCGGGGGTTCCCGGGAGCAGGCCGTGGACACCGTCAATCGCTTCTGCGCCGCAGCGATCGCCTACACCCAGACGATCCAGCGCCAGGAGGCGACGGACGCCGGCGACAACCTGAACCACCAGCTTGCGGAGGTGGAAAACGAGGTCGCCATCACGCGAAAGGCGATTCCGGCCGACAGCGAGGCGGCCGTGGCCGCGATTGCCTCCGGCTCGGATCAGGCCGCCGAGGCCTCCAGCGACCTTCCGGTGAGGATCCAAGCCGTGCGCGAGCAGCGCAGGGACGCTCTGTCCCCTTCGCGCGCCACCGCCGCCCGCCCGCTTCCCCTCCCGGCTGCGCCGCCGGTGATCTACAACCGATTCACCCCCGAGGAGGTGGCCTTGGGCGAGCGCCTGCGCCCCATGGAGGCCTACCGCGCGCTGCTCATTGAGCGCCAGCAGGCGATCCAGCCATTCCGCGACAATCCCCCCGGCTACTTTCGCGTCCTCCTCTCGGCCACCGCCAACCCGACGCAGCTTCAACGGTACCATCTCCAGATCGTTCTCTTCGCCTACGTGACGCCGGTCTCTTACGGCAGCAAGAGGTACTACATCCTGGGCGCGCCGCTTGCGGGCGACTCCAGGATCTCGAGCACTCCCCTGATTCTTCCGGTGCTTTCCACGACCCCGTGCGCAATGGCATATCGGGTCAGGCCCGCGATCTCATGAATGTTCAGCTTATCCATCAGCTGCTGGCGGTGCTTCTCAATGGTCTTGATGCTTAGATTCAGCGTTGCCGCGATCTGCTTGTTCACGTGGCCCTCGGCCACCATCTGAAGCACCTCCAGCTCGCGGCTGGTCAAGAGCTCGCTTCGGCGGCCGGGCAGCCGGCCCTTGTCGTAGGACTCGCGGTAGAGCCCGAGCAACCTGTTCAGAATTGCCGGGCTGAAATATGCGTTGCCTTTGGCGATCTCCCGCACGGCCTTGATCAGCTCGCTGGCCGCCTCCTGCTTGACGAGATAGCCGGACGCGCCCGCCTCGGTGAGCCGGTGGACATATTCGTCGTCGGCGTACGAGGAGAGGATCAGCACTTTGGTCGGGATGCCGTCGCCGATGATCTGGCAGGTGGCCTCGAGGCCGTTGAGCATCGGCATCGCGATGTCCATCACGACTACGTCGGGACGCAGATCCGCCGCCATCTTGATGGCCTGGCGGCCGTTGTCCGCCTCGCCCACGACCTCGATATCGGGCTCAGCCGACAACAGCGACCGTAGGCCCTGGCGGACGACAACGTGATCTTCAGCGAGCAGAACGGATATTTTCTTCATAAAGGCTGGAATGGGGAGCGGGTGCCGGGGGGGCCAGCCGGCCGTTCCCGCCCGTCTTGCGCACCCGGCCACTCGGCCGTGGATCGAGGGGAAGCCTCACGTGGATGCGCGTGCCTTCCCCGGAGGCCGACTCGATTGAAAACCTCCCATTGACGAGCCGAACGCGCTCCTGCATGCCGACAAGGCCGAGGTGGCCGTCGCGCTTGCAGCCGAGCTTCTCCTTGACGTCAAAGGCGCATCCGTTGTCCCCGATCTCCATGTCAAGGGTTTCGCCGGTCGATGTGAACTCGATTCTGGCCAGGGTCGCCCCCGCATGCTTGAAGACGTTGTTCAGCGCCTCCTGCGCCACGCGGAAAAGAACCTCCTCGCGCCTCTCGTCGAGAAGGGCCAGGTGCGGATGGGAAACCAGCTCCGTCTTGATTCCCGTCTGCCTGGTGAGCGCCAGAATATGGGCGCGAAGGGCGGACTGGAGGCCCAGGTGATCGAGCATCGCCGGGCGGAGCTCGCGCGCGAAGCTGTGCACGGTCTCCATCGTGCGCGCGAGCAGCTGCTCGGCCTCGGCCACGTTGCGCTGGAATGCGGGGTCGGACACACACTGCCTCTTTAGCATCGCGATCGTGACGTCGATCGCCGTCAGCGCCTGGCCTATCTCGTCGTGGAGTTCACGGCTGATGCGCTTGCGCTCCTCCTCCTGGGCCGAAAGCACCTGCGCCGACAGCTCGCGCAGGCTCGTCTCCATCTCCCGGGCATTCTGGTAAAGCTGGAAATAGTGCTCCTTGCGCTCCTGCAACTCAGTCTCCGCCCTCTGGCTCTCCGCGAGCTCCTCCTCGAGCTGCGCGTTGCGCAGGGCGAGCGCCTCATAGCCCTGCACCCAATTCCCGGCCTCAGGCTCCCGCGCGCCGGCGGGGTCGCTGCCATCCACTCTGAAGGGCAAAAGGGCCACAATAAGGAAGGAGTCGAGCGCCGATATAATACGCTCATATACAATATGTTGAGCATCCGACAGAACCCCGTTTGCGAGCGCCCGATGATGCATGTTGATCAAGTCGGCTGCCTCAAGGCCCCCGTCCAATGCGGCATGCCCAAGCGCTGATGCCTGTTTGAGGCTAGCCTTGCCCAGCTGGGCGAGGTGCTCCCTGAGGGCTCCGCTATAGGTGAAGGGCAGGCTTCGAAAGGATTCGGGCATGGGGAAGCGAGGGCAAGATAGCCCCTATTGCACGCTAGTGTCCCTGCAGGCCCCGCTTGTTCCGCCCCGACCGGGGGTATCCGCAGCATCCAGCTAGGGTATTCACCCCCCAACCCATAGGCCCCGCGGGGGTCTACTCAATGGGGCACTCCAACCTTCAATTACCCAATCCTAACAAACATTCGGTGATGCGACTGCTATCTATTCACGAAAGGTTCGGCTCCCTGGGCGGCGCCGAGGTGAACATTCTTTTGATAGCGCAGGAGTTGCAGCGGCGCGGGCATGACGTGGGAATGGCCTACGGCGGCGCCGACAGCGGGGACGCCGAATGGCGTGATGCCTTCGCCAGCCGCTTCTCGCTGGATGAGTCCGCCGGGATCGGCGCTCTGGACCGGGCGCTCACCCAGTTCAAACCCGATGTCGTGGTCCTGCACAAGTTCTCCGAACCCCGCGCGCTCGACGCGCTGGCCTCATGCCCGAGCCCGGTTGTGCGGATGGTTCACGACCACGATCTGTACTGCATGCGCAGCTACAAATACAATTACCTCACCCGCCGGATCTGCACGCGGGCGGCCTCCGCCTACTGCGTGTTCTCCTGCGGGGCCGTCGTGGGACGCGCCGTCGGCGACTTCGTTAGGCGCAATGTGGCGAAGGCGCAGCTCGCGTGCGGCGACGCGCTCCTGGCGGCGCACAGGCAGTACCATTGGAGCTGCAGGGAACGCCATCGCCGCCAGGAGGGTCTCGCCCGGGCCATGCGCCCGGCGTGGTTCGATGCGGCGCTCCGGCACCACGCCGTTGGCGTCGGATTCAAGCTGCATCCGCAGGCGGACGCAATCTCGCGCGATTCGCTCGTCGCGGCGCATGACGAGATCACCGCCCTCGCCATGAAATGCTGGCTCTGGCTTGAGGCGCGCCGCCTCGGCCGCGCATATCCATCGGCTCGCGCCTATGCGGAGGATCCTCGCGACGTGTGCCCCGGCACCCCCCCATTCCTCAACATTCTGCTCAATCTGCGCGCCGATGGGTTCCGGTTGCGGTCGAAGCCGCGCCCATGGCGGCATCCTCGACAGCGGCTGTTGCGCTTGCTGCCGTTGCTGCTTTGGGAACCGGGGGCGATCGACGAACCAGCCCTTAAAAGGCTCATTCAGTCGCAACTCAATGCGCGCGCGAGCATTCCAAGCGAGTGCGTCGCCGCATATAGGGCACTCTGGCAGGGCGTCCGGTAGCGAACGGACAGGTCCGGGTTCGCACGCCAGCGCAGGGAAGGCACCTTCTCGGTTGCCCGCACGGGTGACCGGGGCGGCCGCGCCTGCGCAGGAAGCTAGGAAACGCAGGCAAACGGGCGCTTTGGCCGGCCAGGCGGACCTCAAATCCTCATTTGGCTGCCGAAATGCGCCGGACATGCGCGCAATCTATGGGGTGAACATCGTATCGCAATTCATTTTCATCTGTCTGACTGGACAGGTCGCGGGTTCTGAAGTCTCCTTAGCTCCAACACTGCGCAGGCAGGGCATGAAGGCCTGCGCCTTGGACCATGACAAACCGCGGCAAATTGAAAGGAGCAAAACGCCGATCGGCTAAGTCGGGTTCGAATCGCCGATTGGCGTCACGGGAGGCGAGCAGCCCCTTTCCCATCGTGGGCATCGGCGCCTCAGCCGGTGGACTGGAGGCATTGACCCAGTTTCTCTCGAACGCGCGGGCGGACAGCGGGATAGCGTATGTCGTGATCCAGCACCTCGATCCCACGCTCAAGGGCATGATGCCCGAGCTGCTGCAGCGGGTCACGGCCATGCAGGTGGTCCAGGTGAAGGACAATTCAAAGGTCCGGCCGGGCTTCGTGTACGTGATCCCCCCGAACAAGGACATGTCCATACTCCACGGGAGGCTGCACCTGCTCGAGCCGGTCGCCCCCCGCGGGCTTCGCCTTCCGATCGACTTCTTCTTCCGCTCCCTCGCCGAGGACCAGCATGAGCTGGGCATAGGGGTGATCCTGTCGGGCATGGGCAGCGACGGGACGCTGGGGCTCAAAGCCATAAAGGAATCCGCGGGCCTGGTCCTGGTTCAGGAGCCGGCCTCGGCGAAATTCGACGGCATGCCGCGCAGCGTCATCGAGGCAGGGCTCGCGGATTTCGTGGCCCCCGCCGAGGAGCTGCCCGGAAAGCTCGTCGACTACCTGCGGCACATGCCCCGGATCGGAAGATCCGAGGCCCCGCTGGAGGAGAAGACATTGAGCGCCCTCGACAAGGTGATCATCCTGCTGCGGTCCAAGACCGGGCACGATTTCACCCTCTACCGGCGGAGCACGCTCTACCGCAGGGTCGAGCGCCGAATGGGCATTCACCAGATCGTCCAGATCGGCGCGTACGTCCGGTACCTGCAGGAGAATCCCCAGGAGCTCGACATCCTCTTCAAGGAGCTGCTGATCGGCGTAACGAGTTTCTTCCGCGACAAGGCCTCATGGGAAAGGCTTGAGAGAAAGGCGCTTCCGGCGCTGCTGGCCAGCCGGAAGGCAGGCAGCGTGCTGCGCGCCTGGGTCGCCGGCTGCTCCACGGGCGAAGAGGCCTATTCCCTGGCGATCCTGTTCAAGGAGACGCTCAGGCGCGATAGATCCAAGAGGAATTTCTCCCTGCAAATCTACGCCACCGACCTCGACCGGGACGCGATCGACAAGGCGCGCCAGGGCTTCTTCCCGGCCAACATCGCCGTCGACGTCTCCCCGTCGCGGCTTCGGCGATTCTTCGCGAAGGAAGAGGCCGGCTACCGCGTGAGCAAGGAGATCAGGTCGATGGTGGTCTTCGCGCCGCAGAACCTGATCATGGATCCGCCGTTCACCAAGCTGGACATCTTCTCCTGCCGCAACCTGCTGATCTACCTGACGCCGGAACTGCAGAGGAAGCTAATCCCGCTGTTCCATTACATCCTGAACCCCGAAGGCCTGCTCTTTCTCGGCAGCTCGGAGAGCACAGGCAGCTTCGCCAACCTGTTCGCACCCGTAGCCGCCAGGGAGCGGATCTTCCGGCGCTGCGAGTGGCCGCTGCAGGACGACCAGGCGGACTTCCCCGGCGTGTTCGCACCGGCCTCGGGGCGCCGGCCGAAGGATGCGCCCGTATCGCAGCGGACCGCCGCCAGCCTCCAATCGCTGGCGGACCAGGTTCTCCGGACGCGGTACGTCCCGCCCTCGGTGCTGGTGAACAAACAGGGCGACATCGTCTACATCAGCGGCCGCACCGGGAAATACCTGGAACCGGCGGCGGGCAAGGCCAACTGGAACATCATCGCAATGGCCCGCGAGGAGTTGCGGCAGGACCTCACGATTGCGCTTCAGAGGACCAATCGGTCCAAGGAACCGGTCGCCATCCATGGCATCAGGGTCGGAAACGGCCCCGAGCGGCGAATCGTGGATGTTCTCGTGCAGGCGCTTCAGGAACCCAAGGAGCTTCTCGGAATGGTCCTTGTCGTCTTTAGCGACGCAGACTCCGAGGTTGGATCACGCCCGGACGATGAGAAGGGGAAGGCGCGGCCTCCCTCCGCCAGGCGCGGGCACCTCGAGCGGGAGCTTCGCTACGCGCGAGACGAGGCCAAGACAAACCGGGAGGAGATGCAGTCTTCGCAGGAGGAGCTCAAGTCCATGAACGAGGAGCTGCAGTCCACCAACGAGGAGCTGCAGTCCACCAACGAGGAGCTGACGACCTCGAAGGAAGAGATGCAGTCGCTCAACGAGGAACTCCAGACCGTCAACGCAGAGCTTCAGTCAAAGCTCGACGAGCTCTCCTCATCGAACAACGACATGAAGAACCTGCTCGACAGTACCGAAATCGCCACGGTGTTCCTGGACAATGGCATGCGGGTGCGCCGGTTCACAATACAGGCGAAGAGCATCTTCAAGCTCATACCCGGAGACGTGGGGCGGCCGATCACCGACCTGGCCTCCAGCCTGCTCTACCCCGAGCTGGCGGTGGACGCCCAGGAGGTGCTAAGGACGCTCGCCATTTCGGAGAAATCGGTCGGCACGGCCGACGGGCGCTGGTTCACGGCGCGCATCATGCCATACCGGACATTGGACAACCGGATCGACGGGGTCGTGATCACCTTCGCGAACATAACCACAGCTAAGAAGCTTGAGGCCAGCCTGCGCGATAGGCACAAACTCCTGGAGGCAGCATCCGCGCAGCAACCCCCAGGCCCGCGCCCGGCTCCGCGCCCATCCGCGAAAAAGATGCTTTAAACTGTGAAGAAAACATCGAAAAGCCCGTCCGCGCTGCGCAAGCGCTCCGAGCGCCGGCTTCGGGAGAAGACCGAAGAGAAGGGCGAAGTCGAGATCGGCCACGACACCCAGCGCCTCTTCCATGAGCTGCAGGTGCACCAGATCGAGCTTGAGCTGCAGAACGAGGAGCTTAACCGCGCCAACTCCGCCGCAGAGGCCGCCCTGGAGAAGTACACGGACCTCTATGATTTCGCGCCGGTGGGCTACTTCTCGCTGGACGAAAGCGGCCAGATGGCGGAATTGAACATGGCGGGGGCGATGCTGCTGGGTGTGGAACGGTCGCGCCTGACCGGCCGCCGCTTCCAGCTTTTTGTGGCGCCGACGAGCCGGCGGGCCTTTCAGGTGTTTCTGGACGCGATCTTTTCGGGGACTGGCAGGCAGTATTGCGAGGCGGAGCTGCTGAAGGAAGCAGGGGGGGCGTTCTGGGCGGAACTCGCGGGGACATCCGCGCCGGCGGCCGAGGGCGCGCCAAGGTTGTCCCGTATCGTGGTCTCAGACATCTCAGCCCGAAAGCTCGCGGAGCTGGAGCACAAGCGCATTGGGGTCCTGGCCGCCACGAACAGGGACCTGCAAAAGGAGATCGCCCTGCGGCGGACGAGCGAGGCCGAGCTCAAGAAAAGCGAGGAACGCTTCCGCAATCTCCTGTATCAATCGCGCCAGCTGGAGAAGCGGCTGCGCAACATGACGCACGAGATGCTGAAGGCGCAGGAGGATCAGCGAAAGAAGATCAGCCGCGAGCTGCATGATGAGGTCAGCCAGATTCTGCTCAGCATAAACGTCCGCCTGGCGATATTCGCAAAGATTGCGGCCACCGATCCGGGCCGCGTCAGACGGGCGCTCGGGCCCATGCGCCGAATAGTGGACAAGGCCGTGCGGATCGTGCATCGGTTTGCCCGCGAACTCCGGCCCGCGATGCTGGACGATCTTGGGCTCATTCCAACGCTGCGCTCCTACATCGACGACATTCCCAAACAGCACGGCATAACGTTCAAGCTGAGGGCCGACGCGGCCATTGAAAGCCTGGACAATGACGGACGGACGGTGCTCTACCGCATCGCCCAGGAGGCGCTTACAAACGTCGTCAAGCACGCGAATGCCAGCTTTGTCAGCATACGACTGACAAGGACCCCGGCAGGCGTGTCCCTGGAAGTCGCCGACAATGGCAGGTCCTTCGACGTGAGGCATATCTCGACAAGCAAGTGGCAGAACCGCCTCGGATTGACCGGCATGCGCGAACGCGTGGAAATGGTCGGCGGCGAATTCAGCATCGCATCCGAGCCGGGCAAGGGCACGACGATTGGGGCCGAGGTTCCGCTTCGCCCCGCTAATCGGAAAAGGTCGAAGGTCCCGTCAGCGGCCCTTTTGGCGTCGACCGCATAGCCACGGACGGCCGATGGCCGGCGGGCAGCGCGGGGTCCGATGGTGTCCGTGCGGCAATCGGCCCAAACCGCGCAAAGGAGATCCCTCGCGGCGCGCGGACGCTCGCGCCCGCAAGGGCCCTTGCGGAGATAGGCCGTCAGGGCGATTGCGCGCGCTCCAGGGCCGGCGGCCGCGATGGAAATCCTTTCTGTGGAATGGGAGCGCAGCCAACCCCCGGACGCGCTCCCCGACAACTCCCGGACGGGCTCGGGAACGCCAACCCGGCCAGGTGCGCTCCCTCTGTAACGGGATCTCCCGCGATTGCGGGCATGCCGCGACGCGATCCGGAGGTCCCTGCTAGGCAAGATTTGCCTCGCACAGAGGTCCCAAAAACGCCCTTTTCGGTTCCGTTCCAGCCCAATTGCCCCGACCGATGCCCCCCACGTCATGCGTCCGCCTGGCCTCGTCGCAGCACATGCCGGCGCGGCTGTGCGCGGCCCTTCCTGCCTCAGCGCTTGGGCTGCCGGCCGGCATCCGGGCGGCGCTCCTTCGGCGCCCGCGGCCCGCTGACATCACACTATGAGCGTAAAGACCCGCCTGATCATCCTCAATTTCACCCAGTTCTTTGTCTGGGGTTCCTGGCTCATCTCATTCGGGGGATACATGATCGCCACCCTCAAGTTTACCGGGGGGCAGGTCGGGAGCATCTACTCGACGATGGGGTTGGCCTCGCTCTTCATGCCGGGGCTCCTGGGGATCGTCGCTGACCGCTGGATCAACGCGGAGCGGGTGCTCGGCCTCTGCCACATTGCGGGGGCGGTCCTTCTGTTCCTCGCCTCCACCATCAGGGACCCGGGCCTCATGTATTGGGTGATGCTGCTCAACTGCATGGTCTACATGCCGACCATCGCGCTCAACAATGCGGTGAGCTACGAGATCCTCTCGACCGCGAAGTTCGACGTCGTGACGCATTTCCCTCCGGTACGCGTGTGGGGCACCGTGGGCTTCATCGTCGCCATGTGGGTCGTGGACCTGGTCGGCTGGACAGTCAGCCCGATGCAGCTGTACATCGCCTCGGCCTCCGCCCTCGCGCTCGGCATCTACGCGTTCACGCTGCCGGCCTGCCCCCCCGCCAGCCGAGCGAGGAAGTCGACCTCGCTCGTGTCCGCGCTCGGGCTTGACGCGCTCGTGCTCTTCAAGAACCGCCAGATGGCCGTCTTCTTCACCTTCGCGGCGTTCATCGGCGCGGCCCTGCAGATAACAAACACTTTCGGCGAGGCCTTCCTGCACGACTTCAAGGGGATGTACGCCAACTCGTTCGCGGTCGCCCACCCCGGGCTCCTGATGTCGGTCTCCCAGATATCGGAGACCCTGTTCATCCTCACGATCCCCTTCTTCCTGGGGAGATTCGGGATAAAGAAGATCATGATGATCAGCATATGCGCCTGGGTGCTTCGCTTCGGCCTGTTCGGCCTGGGCAACCCGGGAAGCGGCCTCATCCTTTTGGTCCTCTCGATGATCATCTACGGGATGGCCTTCGACTTCTACAACATCTCGGGCTCGCTCTTCGTGGAGCTTGAGGCCGAGCCGAGCATCCGGGCGAGCGCGCAGGGCCTGTTTATGATCATGACGAACGGCCTTGGGGCGCTCATTGGCGGCGTCGCAAGCGGCCGCGTCGTCGACTACTTCACGGTCGACGGCGTCAAGGACTGGAGGAGCATCTGGTTTGTCTTCGCCGCCTACGCGCTGGTCCTGGGGCTCATCTTCCCGTTTGCCTTCAAGTACAGGCTCGGGGTGAAGACGGCGCAGCCAAGCGGGCAACCGGGCTGAGCCGCGGCTCGCCGGCGAGGCTTGGCGCCGGGCGATGGATATATTTAGACTTGTCTAATAACATGTCTTAATAATCCTGTGCGCGCCATGAAACCCGCGCGCTTCTGTCGGTTCGCCCTTTGGGCGCTGATCGCCGCCGCAGCCGCCTCCGGGCCCAGGGCCCGGTGCCAGGCTGCGCCCTACTCGTCGGAGTCGTTCACCATGGGGCCAGGGGGCTACGTCCTCAATTTCCGCATCGTCTGGACGTGCGACGACAACCCGGGCGGCACAGTGAGCGCCCCGGGCCGCATCGACCTCGTGGACGGGGGCGGGAACCTCGTGGGCCAGCTGTTTGTGACGGCGGCGAACGGAAACGAGCTGGCTTCCGTGTACGGCGCGGGCGCCGTTTCAAACGAGTCCGCGGTCATCCACCTAAACGGCGCCGGCGGCACTCCGGCCGACGGAATCGCAGCCGGGACATGGACGCTGCCCGACCTCGGACCCGGCACGTACGCCTTTCGGTTCTGGTTCACCCAGAGCTCCCTTCCGAGGACTAGCGCGAGCACGATCTCGACTGACGCCCTGAACGGAGGAGCAGGAGGCCCCGTCGGCGCCTCCCCCGCCCCGCCCCCGGCGCAGCCCCCGACGGCCACGGTGTCGCCGCCTGCGTCCGCGACGGCCTTCCAGCAGGTGACGGTGGCGGCTTCGGCCTCGTCGGGCGGCAACCCGCTCGCCTCGGTGGTGCTGGATGTCTCCCTGAACAACGGCGCCACATGGACGCGGATCCTCTCCGACTCCAGCCCGTCGAGCCCGTCCGACTCCGAAAGCGCAGCGTACGCCTTCGGTGCGGCCGGGACCGCCACGCTCAGGGTCACGGCGACGGACTCCGCCGGGCTCACGGGATCGGCGCAGGCGGCGCTCGCGGTCGCAAAGGCGAGCCAGCCCGCGGTCACGCTAACGCCGGCTAGCGCCTCGATAACGGCCGGCCAGAGCGTCAGCTTCGCCGCCTCGGGTGGCGCCACCGGCAACTATGCCTTCGGAGGGTCGGCCTCCGGCTCCGGGCCGACTCAGGCCGTGGCGTTCCCGTCGCCGGGCGCCTACACGGTCACCGTTGTCGACTCGGGCAACGCGAACTACAACCCGTCCCCCGCTGCCTCGGCGTCGGTCTCGGTCCAGGCCCCCTTCTTCACGCTCAGCCTTTCGGCAACCTCCGGCGGCTCCGTCAGCGGCGCCGGCAGCTACGCGCCGAACGCCGATGCAAGCGCGACCGCGGCGGCGGCCCAAGGCTACGCATTCACGGGCTGGACAGGGGACGCTACGGGCGCGTCCGCGGTCCTCCCGGTGCTCATGAACTCCAACAAGTCGCTGACGGCCCACTTCACGCCGATGCTCGCGCAGACGATTTCATTCACCGCCCCGGGCACCGTCACGACGCGCACGCCGGCCTTTGCGCTCGCCGCCACGACCTCGAGCGGCCTTCCCGTCTCCCTCACGCTGGACTCTGGCCCGGTCGCGCTCGCCGGCGCTGTGGTGACCCCCACGGGGTCAACCGGCGAGGTCACCGTGACGGCGACGCAGCCCGGCAACTCGGTGTACCTCGCCGCCCAGCCCGTCGTGGTCACGTTCGCCGTCGGGCCGCCTCCGCCCGGGGTCCTGCTGGCCGACGACTCCGCGGCGACCCGCCGCACGGACAGGGACACCCGGACCACCGCGTTCCGCTGCGGCCCCTCGAACTGACCCCGGCGCCCGCGCCGCTCTTATGGAGTTCCCATCCGCAGGGTTTCCTGCGAGACAGGTCCCTTGTGCCACAGCCATCGCAGATCAGGGCGTTCAGGCTCACGCGGATCGCGGAGACGGGCGCGCTGTTCAGCCGCTTCGACCCCTACGTCGCGTCCGTGAACGATGCGGGCCTCGTCGCGTTCCAGGCGAGCCTCGCCGCGGGAGGCAGCGGCGCATTCACGGGCAACGGCGGCCCGGCCTCGGGGGCGGACGCGGCGGACGCCGGCCTTGTGGGCGTCTACAGCCATCCGGACGTGAACCGGGGCGGCGACCTGTGCTTCTACGGCACACTCAAGTCCGGGGTCCAGGGCGCCTTCCTCTCGCGCGGGAACAAGCTCACGGCTGTCGCCTCCACCGACGGGCGGTTCCAGGCCATCGGCCCCCTGGGACCCACGATGAACGATTGGGGCGCGATCGCCTTCAGGGGGATCCTCGCCTCGGGCGCGCACGGCGTCTTCGCAACCGAAGGCGAATCGGTCGCCACCATAGCGGACACGACCGGGCGGTTCACCGCCTTCCACGGTCTTCCCGTCATCAACGCAATGGGGGCCATCGCCTTCCGGGCCGACCGCAAGGGGGGAGTCCAGGGCATTTATGCGAGCCGCGGCGGATCGATCGAGACCGTCGCCGAAACCGGCGAGCAGTTCAGCGAAATTGCCCCTTTCCCCGCCCTGAATGACGAGGGCGCCGTTGCATTCGCGGCGACGCTCAGGTCGGGAGGATCGGGCATCTTCGCGGCGACCGGGGGGCGAATCGACACCCTGGTCGACGACGCCGGCGGCCTGTTCGAGAGCTTCCGGGGCGCCCTGATAAACCGCAGGGGGCTCGTCGCCTTCTTCGCGACCCCCATGGGCGGCCAGCTCGGCGTCTTCAGCGGCGCGGACCCGGCGGCCTGCCGGATCATCGCCGTCGGCGACCCGCTCTACGGCTCCGCGGTCGCGGAGTTCGCCCTGAACCCGGTGTCGGCCAACGAGGCTGCCCAGCTTGCGGTGCGCGTGTCTTTGGTTGACGGGCGCCAGGCCGTGATCCGGGTCGATCCCGTTCCCTAGGCGCAGCGGCCGCCCCGGCCTCGTTACTTCCCAGGCGCCCCCGGCTTTGGCCCGTACCCGCCCCAGTCCTGGCCGGGATACTTCGCGTCCAGGCTCGCCGCGAATTTCGCGCTCTCGGTCCGGTAGCCTTCCATGTCGCGCTGCAGCTGGGCCGCCCGGTCCGCAAGCTTGGCCGCCTGGTCCCCGACCGCGAATGGCTCGGCCCCGCGCTTCGAGAACGCGGCGGCGATGTCCCTGAGGCCAGAGCCCACGGCGCCGGGCGCCCCCGAAATCTCGCCCATCGCAGCGTTGAAGACGGCGAGCAGGCGCTCGTCGGCCTCGTCGACGCTCTTGCGCCTGACGAGGGATGTCTGGTTGTGGTCGGCCAGGCTTCGCAGCTCGGCGTAGAAGTCGCGCTCCTCGGTGAGGAGCTGCACATGGAGCGTCATCAGCTGGACGCCCTGTGCGTCCACGCCCGCGGCGTCCAGGGAGCCGATGCGTTCCAGCGCCTGGTTGTACAGCTCGGTGATGGCCTGCAGGCGCTGCATCACGGCCGCGTGGTACTGGTTCACGTAGAGGGGATAGATCCGCACGAGGCCGTCATAGACGCGCTGCTGGTCGTCGGTGGGGCTCTGCGGCAGGGCCGGGTGCGCAGGCATCGCGACGGCCGGCAGGGCGCGCGCCTGGTCCGTGATGCCCGCGGCGAGCTTCGAGCCCTCGCGAAGGTAGGCGCTGGTCGCGGGGCCGTTGTTGTGGGAACAGGCGGCCCAGAGGCCGCAGGCAAGGGTGCACAGCGCAAGAAGCCGGCGTGTCGAGCGCACGTCTGGAGCGTAGCCAATCCGGCCGGCCAATCCAATGAAAAAGCCCCCGCCGGCCATCCCAGAAGCCGGCAAAGAGCGCAGAATTAGGGCGCGCCTTCCCGGATGGCGTCCCAGGCCCCCTATTTCTCGAGGACGTAGATATCCAGCTCGGTCAGGGTCGCCGGGGTGCCGCCGACCCTGCGCATGCTCGCCTTGTCTATGATGACGAGCCACTCGTGGGCGACCGAGACGACGCTAGCCGACATCTCGGAGGGCGCCAGCTTGCGCGCGCCCTTCGCCGCCGAGTCCTCGACGGCCCTGATGCGCGCCGCAACCGCGGCCCCATCGAGCCTTTCCCCGTGCGACCTGAATTCCGGCATCGCGCCGCCCGCCGGGGACCTAACCGACAATTCCCCCAGCGTCTGCTCGGGCTGGCCCGGGCAGATGCACGCATGGTACAGCCTGGCGTAGCCGTCGACCGGCAATCCCCCGGCAAGGTCAAGGTCCACGCTGAGCACCTGCTGGTGATGGGCAACCTTGGCCGCGGCGGCCTTGCCGCCCGTTATGAAGTCGACGATCTGCTGCGTGGCCTGGTATTCGCCGGCGAAGCCGTTGCGCCCGGCGTAGGCCGAGGCGACCTTCTCGCGCAGATCCTTGGGCAGGAGGTCCGAGATGGATTCGATCCCGTACGTCCTGATCAGGTGCGAAACGATGGACCTTACCGCTTCAACCTCCTTGGGGGGAAGGGTCCCCTTGGCCGGCGCGACCAGCCCATTCTCGAGGCCGTCCGGCTGGAGCGTCGACACAAGGCGGTGCCTCTGGCTGGCCATCGATACCGAGAACACGCTCCAAGGCCCCCAGACCGTCAGAAGGCAGATGATCGAGAGCGAGGCCGGAATCGCGCGGGTCGACGCCCCGGGCCTGAAGGCGTAGAAAAGGGAGGTCGCCAGGAGCCAAACGCCCATGACCATGCCGTAGTAGCGCCACTCGGTGAAGCCGTATTCCGACTCGCGCCTCCAGATGGAGAGCATGAGCAGGACGGACAGGGGGGCGAGCGCCTTGTAGAAGTACTTCCAGTACCACCTCGCCCACCGCTCGGAGTCGAGGTTCCTGGCGGGCTGCAGCAGGAGCGCCGCGAGTATTCCCGACACGGCCAGCACGGAGACCGGCATCGCGATCCACCCGTGGGGCCAGGACCACCTGACGATGATCTTGACCGCGTAGGCGTAGAGGATCGCGACATACACGACGACGAGCGGCGCGAGCGCGAATTGCGCGAACGCCCGCAGCCCGTTGGGGTACGACGGGCCGGCCGCGGGGTCGCGATCGGCGGGCGGCACCCCGCTCAGGAAGAAGAGCGGATGAAAGAGGCCCGCCATCACGATCCAGAGCTCGGCGTAGCGCTTCGCGTCGACCTTGAGGTCGAACAGCTTGTCCGAGCTCGCGAGCGCGGCCGCGAGCCCGAGGTACAGCACCCCCGAGTAGAGCGTCGTCAGAGCAAAGCGGCCGAATAGCCTCCAGTTGAAGTGCCAGTACTCGGCCTCGTCGGCGCCCGCGAAACAGGGCGCAAATGCCACGGCGAAGTGCAGACCCAGTATCAGCAGGCCGTACCGGATCCAGACCATGCCCGTGAACTTGCTGCAATCTGAGGGGACGCTCCACGCGTAGGCGGCCACGAGGAGGATGCCCGCGATCTCCAGGGCGAGGCCCGCACCGCGGCCGCGCAGGCGCCGCTCGACAACGACGCGCAGGGCGAACATGACCGGCAGCCCGAGCGCGCAGGCCATGATGACGTTCGCGAAGCTCGTGCTCGCGTTGTCCACGGCCATGATCGCCGCGAACGCCCCGACGAGCGCCGCAAGGCAGACGAACGGGAACCGCCCCACGACGCGGGAGAGTCCCGCGAGAACTGTCCGAACCGATGGAAGGGGCGCCTTCAAGTGGACGATGTCTTATCGGCCCGCGCCACCCGCGGGTCAAGGAGCGTCGCCGTGACCGGCGCGCCTCCGCTTCCTCCCAGGCACTTGCCATGCCGCGCCGTGCGATAGACGATTGGCGCCACAACCCTGCGCCAACATGCGCCCACCCCTTCTCCTGAGCCTCACCGCCGCATGCCTCGGCGCCGCGCTTGCAGCCCCCGTTCCGGGAGGGGCCGCGCAGCCGCTCAGGATCGAGCTGCGCGATTTCAGCAGCAGCGGGGTCGCGGGCTGGTCCGCATGGGCCCAGAGGGACGAGATCCGCCCGAGATGCTACGTGGACGCCTCGCCCGTGCCCCCGGCCCGGGCCGTGCTCGCCATCTCCGGGAACGGGAACCCCGCCGAATGCGGGGGATGGGCGTACACGGCCGGCGGGATTGTCGCGGGCAAGTACTACCGCCTCTCGGCCAAGTACCGCGTGCAGTCGGTGCCGGACGAGCAACGGCAGGTTTTGGCCCGGCTTGACTGGCGGGACGCCGAGGGGCGCCGCGTCGGCCAGCCCGACTACGCCTACGAGACGTCGGCGGACGGGCCTTGGACACGTGTCACGCTGGCCGTGCCCGCCCCGGCGGCCGCCGCCAGGGTGCGCATCGAGCTCTCCCTCTGCTGGGCCCCGCTGGGGACGGTGTGGTGGGACGACGTCGTGCTCGAGGAGACGCAGCCCCCTCCCCCGCGCTGGGTGAGGATAGGCACGGTTTCGCTGCACCCGCGCGGCAGCGCGCAGGAGAACCTCGCGGCCTTCCTGCGGGCCCTGGACGAGATCGCCGCCGACAAGCCCGACATCGTTTGCCTCGGGGAGGAGATACTGCTCGAGGGCAGCTCGAGGAGCTACACGGGGGCGGCCGAGCCGATTCCGGGCCCCAGCACGAGGCTCCTGGGCGAAAAGGCCCGCAGGTATGGGATGTACATCGTCGCCGGGCTAACCGAGAGCGACGGGAAGCTGGACTACAACACGGCGGTGCTCATCGACCGGGGCGGGAACGTGGCGGGGAAGTACAGGAAGGTCTACCTGCCGCGCGAGGAGGTCGAGGGCGGCCTGACACCCGGCGACACCTGCCCGGTCTTCGACACGGACTTTGGCAGGATAGGCATGATGATCTGCTGGGACGCCGAGTACGCCGACCCCGCGCGGGCGATGGCGCTCCAGGGAGCCGAGGTCCTGCTCGTGCCCGCGGCCGGGGGCTACCTGACGCTGCTCAGGACCCGGGCGCTGGAGAACCACCTCTACGTGGCCTCGTCCGGATTCGACGTGGACTCGGCGATCATCGACCCGACGGGCGAGGTCCTGTTCGAGACCAAGGAGTCGGGAGTGCACAAGACGATCGCGGTCGACCTGTCGCGCCGGTTCACCGACCCGTGGCTGGGCGACATGCGGCCGCGCTTCCACAAGGAGCTCAGGAGGGATCTGCTCCAGGCAAGGTGACAGCGCGCGGGCGCCACACAGGCGCCGGCGTAACACTCCCTTTACCCTGCCGGTGTTGAAATGGCGGGTTAAACTGATACACATGTGATCTCCATGTTCAGCGGAATCGTCGAGAAGATTGGCGTGGTCGCCGGTGTGCACGACACCCCGGGGGAGCGCGCCGTATCAATACGCACCCCCGCGGGCTGGGGGTTCGCGCAGGGCGAGAGCGTCTCGGTCGAGGGGGTCTGCTCGACCGTGCAGAGGCGCGGCGCCCGGACGTTCCGCGTCGTCTACATGCACGAGACGCTCAGGCGCACGACCCTGAGGTCCCTGAGCCGCGGCAGCCCCGTCAACCTGGAGCGCAGCCTGCGCCTGAACGGCCTCGTGGGGGGCCACCTCGTCCAGGGCCACGTCGACACGACCGCCGCGATCCTGGGCGTCCGCAAGGACGGGGACGCGCGGATCTACAGGTTCGGCATCCCCGCGCGGTACATGCGCTACATCGTGGAGAAGGGCTCGATCGCCGTCGACGGCGTCAGCCTCACGGTGGTCTCCGCGACCGCCCGGGCCTTCACGGTGTCGCTGCTCGCCTACACCCTGGGGCACACGACCCTCGGCAGGAAGGCGCCGGGGGATCGGGTCAACATCGAGGTCGACCTGATGGCGAAGTACGTGGAAAGGCTCCTCGCGCGATGAGGACCGGGGCCACCATGGGCCGCCTGCCCCGCAGGCTGGCGAGGCGGGTGCGCATCGCGGTCGTCCGCGCCGAGTTCAACGCGCAGATCACCCGGAGCCTCGAGCGGGCCTGCCTCGGCGCGCTGCGATCGGCCGGGATCGCCGAAGGCCGCGTGGAGCGCTTCTCCGTGCCGGGCTGCTTCGAGCTGCCCCTCATGGCGCAGCGCCTCGCGCTGCGCAAGCGCTACGACGCCGTCATCGTGCTCGGCGCCGTCATTCGCGGCGACACCTACCACTTCGAGCTCGTGGCGAACGAATGCGCCCGCGGGATCATGGACGTGTCGCTCAGGCACAACCTCCCCGTCATCTTCGAGGTCCTCGCGGTCAACAGCAGGCGCGATGCGCTGCGCAGGGCGGGGGACAACCGCATGAACAAGGGCCTGGAGGCCGCCTCCGCGGCGCTGGCGATGCTGGAGCGCCTGGACTCCCTTTAGATGAAGGCATCAACCATCGAGCAGGCCCTGGCGGACATCCGCCGGGGGCGCATGGTCATCGTCCGGGACAGCATGGACCGCGAGAACGAGGGGGACCTCGTCGTCGCGGCCCAGAAGGCAACCGCGTCCGCGGTGAACCTCATGATCAGGGAGGGCGGAGGGCTGATCTGCGTCGCGATGCCCCGCGAGTCGGCCGCGTACCTCGGCCTGCCCCCCATGGTCGCCATGGAGGACAACGCCACGCCCTACGGCTGCGACTTCACGGTGTCCGTTGACGCCCGCAGGGGCATAACGACGGGGATTTCCGCGGCCGACCGCGCCGAGACCATCCGGCTGCTCGCGTCCCCGGCAACCCGCGCCCACGACCTCGTGCGCCCGGGCCACGTCTTCCCGGTGCGCGCCCGCACCGGCGGCGTTCTCGTGCGCCCCGGCCACACCGAGGCCGCCGTCGACCTCGCCCGCCTCGCGGGACTGCGGCCCATCGCCGCGATCTGCGAGATCCTGGACAGGGACGGTCAGGCCGCGCGCGGCCCGGCCCTGGAGCGCCTCGCTCGCAGGCACCGGCTCAGGGTCGTCACGATCCGCCAGCTGATCGAGCACCGGCGGGCGAGCGAGCAGCTGGTCAAGCGCATCGCCTCGGCGCGCCTTCCGACCGCTTTCGGGCTCTTCACGGCCCACGTCTACGACTGCCCGTCGCAGAACCTCCAGCACATCGCACTGGTCATGGGGTCGGTCTCCCCCAGCCGCCCCACGCTCGTGAGGGTACACTCGCAGTGCCTGACGGGCGACGCGCTCCACTCGGTTCGCTGCGACTGCCACGACCAGCTCGAGAGCGCGATGCGCAAGATCCAGGAGCGAGGCGAGGGCGTGGTCGTCTACCTGAGCCAGGAGGGCCGCGGCATCGGCCTGGCGAACAAGATCCTCGCCTACGCGTTGCAGGACCGGGGGTTCGACACGGTGGAGGCCAACGAGAGGCTCGGGCTGCCGGTTGACATGCGCGACTACTCGGTCGGCGCGCGGATCCTGGCCGACCTCGGCGTTCGCAAGGTGCACCTGCTCACGAACAACCCCAGGAAGATCTCGGGCATCGCGCGCTACGGGCTGAAGATCCTCAAGCGCGTCCCGCTCGAGACGACGCCGCGAAGGACGAACCGCACCTACCTGCGCGTGAAGAAGGACAAGCTGGGGCACCTTCTGAGCAAGGTTCAATAGGTGAAGGACCACGAGGCATACATGCGCGTGGCCCTCGGGCTGGCCCGGCGCCCCGCCGTCCCGCCCTACCCCAACCCGTGGGTCGGGTGCGTCATCGTTGCCGGCGCAAGGATCGTCGGCCGCGGCTGGCACTGCGGGCCGGGGACGGCGCATGCGGAGGCCGCTGCGCTGCGCGCGGCGGGGCGGCGCGCTCGCGGAGCGACGGTCTACGTCACCCTTGAGCCGTGCTGCCACTTCGGGCGCACGGCGCCCTGCACCGACGCCCTGATCCGGGCGGGGGTGCGCCGCGTGGTCTACGCGATGCGCGACCCCAATCCGCTGGTCTGCGGGAAGGGGGACCGGATCCTGCGGCGCCACGGGATGCAGGTCGTGTCGGGAATCTGCGCCCGCGAGGCGCGCGCCCTTAACGAGGTGTACCTCAAGTTCCGCTCGAGCGGCCTCCCCTTTGTGAGCGTAAAGGCCGCGGCAAGCCTCGACGGGAAGACGGCGACGCGCACCGGGCGCTCGAGGTGGATCACGGGGGCCGCGGCCAGGCGGCGCGCCCGGCGCATCCGCGCCGAACACCAGGCGGTGCTGGTCGGCATAGCGACCGTCCTTGCGGACGACCCGCACCTCGGGCCGAGGGCCCGCGGCGCGGGACAGACGTGGAGGATCGTGCTCGACTCGCGGCTGCGCACCCCTCCGGCGAGCCGCGTCGTGCGAAGCGGCAGGTGCATCGTCGCGTGCGCGGCCGGGGCGAGCCGCGGCAGGCAGGCCAGGCTCGAGGCCCTTGGCGCGCGGGTGTGGCGCTTCCCGGGCAGACGCGTCCCCCTACGGCGCCTCCTGGCGAGGCTCGCCGGGTTCGGCATCATTAGCGTCCTGGTCGAGGGAGGCAGCGAGGTCCTGGGAAGCTTCATCGACGCCGGCCTTGCAGACCGCGCCTACTGGTTCGTCTCGCCGACGCTCATAGGGTCGCAGCGGGCGCTCTCCGCGGTCGGGGGCGCGGGCGCGGCCTTTCCGTCCCGGGCGCCCCGGCTGCGCAACCCGCGCATCGAGGCCGCCGGCGACGGGTGGCTGATCGTTGGCGACCTGAAGGGTCCGGGCGCCGCCTGAGGGCCCCCGCGCGCGGATTGACCGCGAATCGGCCCTACGCCGCCGGGCGGTTCTCGACCGCCCCCTGCGTCAGCCATTTGCCAAGGCTGGCGGCGATCAGGCAGCTTGCGAGCGCATAGCCGCCGAGGATGAGCCACATGGCCTCGGGCCGGTGCCAGTAGTCAAGCTGGTGGGCGATCATCGCCTGCTGCAGCGGGACGGGGCTCCCATTGATGACGACCGTCTCGGGGCACCAGCGCTCGAGCAGATGCCCCGAGATGGCGCTGACGAGGGTCTTCGCGAGGAACCAGGGGAAGAGAGCCAGCCCGAGGTAGGCGCCCTCCTGGCCCTTGGGCGCGATGACGGCCGCGTACTCGTAGAGCTTGGGTGACCATGCGACCTCGCCGACGGTCAGGACCACCATGCACAGGAGCGCCATCAGGTAGTGGGCATTGCCGATGCTCAGGCCGTAGACGGTCCACGGCAGCGCCAAGGGCAGCAGGGAGACCGACGATATCATCGCGCCGTACACCAGCATCTTGAAGACGGGGAACCGGTTGGCGAACGGGATGAAGAGGGTGATGCCGATCACGATCCCGATTGGGTTTATCGCGTTGAGCGTCCCGAAGGCCGCGTCCGGCCCTATCGTGCGGATCCAGTACTTGGGCATCAGCAGATAGACGTACACGTACACCGCCCGCACGCCGACGATCAAGCTGACCAGCACGAGCAGGCGCCAAAGCTGGGGCTGCCTGGCCATGTCGCGCCATTCCCTCAAGGGGTTCTTGCGGACGACCTTGGCGTCCTTCGCCCGCTCCTCGGGCGGCTCGCCGGGGTCGACGAGCTGCTCCTCGCTCTTGATGAGCAGCTTCGCCGCAATGATGCACAGGACCGACATCGCGACGCACAGCGTGAAGATTTGGACGTCGCCCACGCGCATGAGCTTTCGAACGATGTCTATCGAGAAGCCCGCGGCCGCCGCGCCGATGTTCATGAAGAGGTACCAGAGGTTGAACCCGGCGCCGCGGGACTTGCGCGTCGTGTAGCGGTTGGTGGCCGACTGGAACACGGTCTGCAGGCCCGCGATGAAAGGCGCCATGAGGAAGAAGATGACGCTCGCAAGCAGGCCGCGGTGGGGCAGCGAGGGCGTGAGGCCGACCCACACCATCGCCAGGCGAAGGACGAGCTGGCCGCCCAGCGAGAAGTCCAGCGACCTGCGGATCCCGAGCCAGTCCGTGGCCATCCCGGAGAAGAACAGGAGGATGGAGACGGCCGACGTGAACGCCGTGATCGAGTAGCCGGCCGCGCGGTCGCTCAGCCCGAGGTCGTCGGAGAGGAAGACCGACGCGATCGTGAGCAGCGCGAAGTACGCGGTGCAGTCGAGGAAGTTGATGAGCTGGATGCCCCAGTACTCCTTGCGCGTCTCCCGCAGGACCCCGAAGTCCTTGAAGTAGCCAATGATCATCTCCGATGCGGATCGGCTACGGGCGGGTTCGGACATGGCGGATGCGGCGGGGTTTTTCTGGGGAACGCCCCTTCGGGCCCTCGGCCCGCGGGTTGTGAATCAGCTATCCCAAGGGAATCGCCGCGCCCACGGCAACACCCAACGTGCCCGGGGCGCCTTAGACCCGCACCGGGCGCCCGCGCCGGTCCGAGAGCACGCAGGCGTCCAGCACCTTCTGCACCTCGGCTCCGCGCGCGAAGTCGGGCTGCGCGGCGCGCCCCGTCCTGATCGCGGTGACAAAGCGCCTGTAGATGCTGGGGACTGCCCGCGCCTTCCTCTCGCGCCACGCGCTGGGGTCGATGTCGCGCCCCGCGCAGATCCAGTAGGAGCTTGTCGAGCGGTCCGAATCCAGCTCCACGCTGCCCTTGGATCCCGATATCCGCAGGAAGAGCCTGTTCGGGCGGCCGGCGCACCAGCGGGTGGTGTGCAGGACGCCGATCGCGCCGTTGGCGAACTCGGCGCTGATCGTCGCCGAGTCGTTCGCGTCCAGGACGTACCGGCCGACGCGGTTTCCCCTGGCCTTGGGGTAGGTCTTCAGCTGGCAGTGCACCCGCGCGATCGGGCCGGCCGGGTACGTCGCGAAGTCCACGAGGTGCACGCCCAGGTCGCCCAGGACACCGCGGCTGCCGTGCCGCTTCGACAGGCGCCACAGGAGCGCCGGCGTCTTTCGCCAGTCGCCCCAGATCCGGCACAGGAGCCAGGCCTGAAGGTAGCTCGCCTCGACGTGGAGGACCCTCCCGATCGCCCCGCGGCGCACGGCGCCCGCAAGGCCCTCCAGGGCCGCCCAATTCCTGTAGGAGAGGTTGACCATGTTGACCCTTCGCGCCCGGCGCGCCGCGCCGACCATGCGCAGCGCCTCGGCGTGGCTCAGGGCGAGGGGCTTCTCGCAGAGGACGTGCCTGCCGGCACGAAGGCACCGGATCGCCGTTGCCGCATGGTCGGCGTCCGGCGTCACGACGGAGACGGCCTGCGCGCCGGAGCGCGCGAGCAGGTCGGCTGCGCTGGCGTACACCTCGCTCACCCCGAACTTGCGCGCGAACGCCTCGGCGCGGGCGCGGTCCACGTCGCAGACGGCCACCAGCCGGCAGCCGCGGATGCGCGCATACTCCGCGGCGTGCGTGTGCGCCATGCCCCCCGTCCCGATGATGGCGATCCGAACAGGCGCCCTGCCGCGGCTCCCCTTTGTCATGGGCGGACCCTAGTTCCCCCCCGAAACTTCGTCGATGCAGACGCCGTAGCCCGGAAGGACGACGGCGAAGGCGCCGTCGGCGCCGCGAGGGGTCACGTCACCGGAGGTGACGCTGCGCAGCGACGCCCCGCCGTTGGGCGCAACGTCGGCGGCCTTCACGTGGGCCGCCGCCTGGTCGGCGGACAGGTTTACGGCGACAAGCATCCGGCGCGCGCCGTCAAACCGCACGAACGAGAAGACGCTCGGGCTGTCGTTCGGCACGAGCGCCTGGTCGCCCGAGACCAGCTCCGGGTGTCCCTCTCTAAGCGCAATCAGCCATTTGTAGTAGTTGAGCAGCGAGTCGGGCAGGGCGGACTCCCTGTCGAGCGAGACGCTGGCGCCCCTCGCAAGCGCGCTCAGGTTCCACCAGGGCCCCGAGTCCTTGTACCACACGGCGATGCCCGGGCCCAAGGTCGCAGTCCAGGGGAACGCCTCCCGCTGCGCAATGTCGTTGGCGTCCGAGTTCCGGTCGCTGGCCTTGAAGCCCTCCATGCCCAGCTCCTGGCCGTAGTAGATCAGGGGAATCCCCTTAAGGAGTAGGTTCAGGGCGGCGCCCACCCTCTCCTTGCGCGGGTCCGCGCAGACCTCGGAGGCGAACCGGCTGGTGTCGTGGTTCTCGATGAAGACCACCTGCTGCTTGCCGGGCGGCGTCTTCTCCCAGGTCCGGGACACGGCCTCGCTCAACTTCCCCTTGTCAAAGGACACGATCGCCATGCGGATCGGGAATGCGAACACCATGTCGACGCCGCCGCGCCTGAGCCAGTCGTCGCCGTAGCCCCAGTCCGCCTGCTCGGCGAGGATGCGGACCCTGGGATCGTCCGCGCGCAGTTTAGCGAAGATCGGCGCCCAGAAGCGCGAGAACAGGTCGGTCATCCTCCTTCTGTTGTCGAGGTCGTCCATCATGTGGTCGATCCTGAAGCCGTCGACACCGTCGTCCCCGGCGCGGCCCACAGGCTCCATCCAATGCTCAAACAGCTTGGCCTGGTACTCGACGACCCCGGGGTCGTGCAGGTTGACGGAGGCGATCCCGTACTTCGAGCCGTCGTATGACGGGAGCTCGATAATGCCCCAGATACCGAGATCCGGCTTCGCGTTTGCCGAATCGTCGTAGACGATGAAGTGGCTGAACCGTGACTTCGGATTGTTGAGCGAGTCCTTGTACCACTCGTGGGCGGTCGTCACGTACTGCACCTCCTCGTCCAGGAATATCTTCATCCTGCGCGCGTGGAGCGCCCGCACCAGGTGGCGGAAGTCCCCCTCCGTGCCGTAGGCGGGGTCGATCTTCGCGAAGTCGTTGGCGAAGTAGCTGTGGTAGAATGGCGAATCATAGAGCGGCGTCAGCAGGAGGGTCGTGATGCCCAGACCCTGGAGGTAGCCGAGCTCGTCCTCGATCCCCTTGAGGTCGCCGTTTCGGTCGCCGTTGCTGTCCCGGAAGCTGCGAACGAAAATTTGGTAGAAGATCTCGTCGCGGGGCGCGCCGTCCCCCGCCGCGGCGGCGCCGCGCGGGATCGCCGGGCCGAGGGCGGCCAGGGCGACTGCAAGCGCGGCAGCCGCCCGCCAAGGCGCGCGCGCGCGCCTCTCGATGCCTGATCCGGAATTGCCGGGCGGGATTGGCGTGTGCATGGACGCTCCCTCTTTCATGGAGAAATCGGGGCCGGTCGCAAGCCGCGCGGCGCGCCGCTCCCCGGGAGGCCCCCGGGGTCACCTGCCGTCACCCAGGCTGAAGACAATCGGCACCCTCATGTGCACCGCGACGGCCCGGCCTCCCTTGAGGCCCGGGGTGAAGCGCCACCGGCTGACCGCGCCGACGGCGGCCGCCTCGAACTCTTGCCGCGACGCGCTCACGGCGAAGGCGTTCGTCACGCCGCCGTTCCTGTCGACGATGAAGTCCACGAGCACCTCGCCCGAGATCCGACCCGCCTGCATGCCGTGCGGGTACTCCGGGCGCGCCTGAAACCTGACGGCCGGCATCTGGTCCACCTGCGACGGGTCAAAGGCGTCCGGGCCCGGCGCCACGTTCATGGCGACGTCCCTGAGGCTGTTGTGCTCGGTGGCCACCACCGGCGGGGGCTCGACCGGCTGGGTGAAGGCGTCCGATGGCCTGGGGGCCACCTGGTCCTCCTGCGAATCCGGAATGGGCTTCTTCTCCGCGGGCTTCTGCTCCTGCGAGGGATCGGGGGTCCTTTCGGCGGGCTCGACCTCGAAGGGCGGCATCGGCTTGAGGACGGCAATCGGGTCCTTGACGGGCCTGAACGGGATGCCGTGCGTGCGCTCGCCGTACCATGCGAGGCCGCCGATCAGGACGACGGTGATCACGGCCGAGATTGTCAGGTTTCTTCGCCTCATGGGGCCGGGGCTCTGGTCTTCCATGCTCCTGCCTCAGTGTCCTAGCGGTGCGCCGCGCCGGCCGAGGTCCTCACCCGGTTTCGCAGCCCCTCGATCACGATGCTGGCCGCCGTCTCCGGGCAAATCCTGTCCGTGTTGATGACGAGGTCGTAGGTGTGCGGGTCGTCGATGTCCTTCGCGAAGTGGCTGCGCATGAAGCGGCGCCGGCCGAGGTCCGTGCGGTCGATCTCGGCCTCGGCCTCATGGGCCGTAATCCCATGCTCGCCCATCATGCGCCTGACCCGGATCTCCTTGCTCGCCACGAGCCTGACATGGAACCCCCCGGGGAGCGACTGGGTCAGCAGGTGGCCCGCCCTGCCGACGAAGACCAAGTGCCCGACGTGGGCGAACTGGACGATCGCCTGGGCGACCTGCTGCTCGAGCGACCAGATCGACGGGTGCAGCCCCATGATCTCCCCGATGAGCGAGTCGATCTCGGAGATCTTGTCCTCGGGCAGGAAGCGGGCCAGCTGCTGGGGCAGCTCGTGGTGGGCGAGCGCGTAGGTGAGCAGGTCCCTGTCCATGAGGACCCAGTCCTGGCCCTCCTCCCCGAATTCCGCGTTGAGCCTGGGGATGAGTAGCCCGCCTATGGTCGTGGCCCCCGCGCACACTTCGCGCGACAGGGTGATGAACGGGCGGACGATGGCGGGGGAGGACGACGGCGCCTCCCCGGGGCTCGTGAGGCGGGCCTTGAGAATTGCCATTCCGCTTTCGAGGTGGGCATGCGTGCTCATGGGGTGCGGGGCGGTTGGGGTTGCGCTTGCGCGTTCATGCCGGGGCCGGGGCCCGGGCGGGGGTGAGGGTTGCGCCCCGGCCCGACAGGGGCGCGCAGGCTCGCGGTTCCCCATTCGCCGTTGGGCCCGGTTAGTGGCCCGGCGAGCAAACCGGCCGCCGTGACTGGAAGCCAGCCTCTCATTGGGGAACCTGCTCTGATTCCGAGATAACATAGTCCCCGGCGCCCGCCAACGCAAATTGCGCGCCGGCGCCTGCCGGGGGACCCGAGGCCTCAGCCGGCCGCGAGGCTCACCTTGACCGGCGCCCTCTCGAAGCCCGCCGCCGCGAGGAGCGGCTCCGCGCGGATCCCCCCGAGCGCGGCGAGCCACGCGTCGGGAATCTGGGCCACCCTCGTCGCGAAATGCGCCGCGATGTCGTTGTAATAGGTCCTTGCGAGCGCGATCCGCTGCTCGGTCTCCACGAGCTGGCCGCTGAGCCGACCGAAGCCCTCCTGGGCCACGAGGTTGGGGTACTTCTCGGCGACCGCCCGAAGCGTCCCGGCTACGCCCGCAAAGTCCGCTCCCGGATCGCCCGCTCGGGTGGCCGTCTCCTGCGCCCTCAGGGCGGCGACCGCCGACTGGACGCTCGCTTCGTGGCTGCTCAGGGCCGCCACGGCGGCCGCGAGGCCCGGGATCAGGTCGTGGCGGCGCTTGAGCTCCACGTCTATCAGGGACCAGCCCTGGCGCACGCGCGCCCGAAGTGGCCCGCCGCGACCGCGAAGGCGAGGCCGCCCGCCAGGGCGAGCCACGAGTACGCCGAGTACTTGGTCTGCAGGAGCTCCTGGGGCTTGGCCGAGATGAGGAAGAGCGCGGCGCCCTTGCTGGCCGCGATCTCGGGGGCGACGACGTCCTGCCTCTCGCGGGCCTGGCCCACGACGAACAGAGGCGCATGCAAAGGGATCCACTCCTCCTTGAAGCGGCGCCGCCCGGTGGAGTTGGGTATCGCGGCCAGCGGGCCCTTCTCGCGGTAGAACGGCTCGGCCGCCGTGGCCGTCCGGTCGAAGAAGTTCGCGGCCTCGAACGTGGCGCCCTGGGGCCTGATCATGATGACCCCCGTGTCGTCGCGCCCGTAGAAGGGCTCCGGGGCGCCGCCGCTTGCCACGGTCGTCCACCCCTCCTCCGCCTTCGTGCGGGTCTGGGCCTGGCCCTTGTCGTCGGTGTACGACTCCGTGACCGTGCGCGACCAATGCTCCTCGACCGTGTAAGCGTACTGGACGCAGACCTGGGCCGAGAGGAAGCTCGTCAGCGGCTTCTCGGATTCGGCCGTCACCTTGAGCTCGACGAGCCCGATGAAGACGCCCTGGACCTTCGAGTTGGGCAGGTCCCTTATCAGGCGCTCGCGCCGGCGCAGCCAAAGGCTCAGCCAGAGCAGGACGAGCGAGGCGACACCCAGGAAAGCGATGGCCCACGGCCCCTGGCTCAGGCTGCTGGACGACATGGCCGCGAATCTGGCAGATGGGCGGGGATTGCCAAATGCCCGGAGGCGGGCGCGCCCCGGGAAGGGCGGCCGGGCGCGGGCAGGCCCGCACCAGCCGCCCCGGGGGCAGCGGTCTTGGGACTACTTGCTTATCTCGTGGAGAACCGCGTTGGAGACCACGGTGCGGTTGGCTGTCACTCCTGCGGCCCACTCGCCGAACCAGGGCTCCCCTGTGGCGTCGATCAGCGCCGCGACGCGCTCGTGCGCCGGCGTGCTTATCACCACCTCGTGGGTGTGGTTCGAGCGGCCCGCGACGACGCGGAATACGTTTATCTTGGCGTCCTTGAGCCCGTGGCCGTCGAGAAGCCCGCGAAGCTCGTCGATCGACTTGGCATACGCCGCCTCGTCCTTCACAAGGACGTCCGTTATGAAGAGCCACTCACCCGGGTAGCCGCCATCAAAGCGCACCGCCTTGAGCATCTCCGCGGCCCCCAGCTTGCGGATGCCCCTGAGATGCTCCCGGACATCCGAGCTAGCTGCCACCTTCATGAGCGCGTTGGTGTTGCCCGCCAGTTCGACCGCCGAGCTCCCGAAGCGCACGGCGAAGACCATGCCCGTCTCGTCGCCTGCGACAACCGCCTCGTAGACATGGGTGAAGTTCTCCGGGCCGCCCGCAGCCTTGAATGCCTCGTTGCTCTTCGCGATCCACGTCGCGTAACCGGACGAATCCTCCGTCGAGACGGCCTGAACGGTGGCCGTCGGCAGCATCGGGGCGGCGGACTTCGTCGCGGCGTCGTCGGCTGCGGCTGCTAGGCACACGGCAAAAAGCGGCGCCAGGGCCGCGGCATATCTTGGGTTCATTTTCATGGGACCATTTGTTTGTGCGGGCGGCGCCGATCCCGGCCATGCGGTTTGGCCGCACGGCCCGTTCGGCGACCGCCGCGGGGTATATTCAGGGCAGTAGCACTATTAGGGCGGCTACACTTATAGATAAGATTTTCTTGGCAAGGCCCAATCACATTGGCGCCACTGCTTTGCGTCACAAGTGCGTTACGCGTCGCCAGCACTAGGCCGTCCGCTGCGCTTCGTCCTGAAGGTGCGTCTTCTCCTTGTGCCTTAGCGCGAAGAAGGTGAAGACGACTGCGGACGCCGCCGCCAGGCCCGCGAAGAACAGATAGTATGACGAGCCGCTCAGCTTGACCGTTCCGTCCGGCCTCTGGATGAAGACGTGGACGAGCGCCGTGAACGCGTTGCCGGCCGAGATCGACCAGAGATACACAGCCATCACGATCGACTTCATCGACTTCGGGGCCTGCGTGTACGAGAACTCGAGCGAGGTGATGGACACCATGATCTCCGCCGCCGTCAGGAGCGCGTAGGCCGGGAATTGCCAGATGATGCTTGGCGTCAGTCCCGCCGAAATCTGCGTCTCGATCCACGCGCTCACCAGGAACGAGGAGCCCGCCACGACGAGGCCGATGCCGATCTTGCGCAGGGGCGTAAGCGGGTAGACCTTGCTGATAGCCGGATAGACCACGAATTGGAAAAGCGGGATGAAGGCCAGGATCATGATGGCGTTAAGCGCCTGGATCTGGGAGGCGAGCCAGGTGATCCCCATGAAGTGCAGGTTCATCTTCGTCGCCTGCAGCACCCACTCCCCTCCGCTCTGGTCCCAAAGTGACCAGAACACGGCGACAAAGACGAAGATGATCCCGAGCCGGCCGAGCGCCTTGAACCCTTCGCGGTTGAACGTGTCGCGCAGGAACGTCTTTCCGCCGGGCGGGATGTGGATGAACTTCTTGCGCCCCATCCAGAAGATGACAGTCGCGGCCGCCATCAGGACACCCGGCACGGCGAAGGCCACCTTGGAGCCGAAATGCTGCAGCAGCCAGGGGATCAGCATGATCGAGACGAAGGAGCCCGCGTTGATCGAGGCATAGAACCAGCTGAAGGCGCGCGAGATCAGGTGCTGGTTTGACGCCGTGAACTGGTCGCCCACGTTGGCCGACACGCAGGGCTTGATCCCGCCCGAGCCGATCGCGATCAGGCTGAGCCCCATGGCGAGCCCCAGGCGCGTGTCGTTGAGGGCGAGGGCGAAGCTCCCGATGGAATAGACGATCGAGAGCGAGAAGATCGTCAGGAACTTGCCCCAGACCGCGTCGGCCAGGATGGCACCGAAGATCGGGAAGAAGTAGTTCGACGCCACGAAGACGTGGTACCACTTGTTCGCGTCGTTCTCGCTCATCGGCGCCAGCGCGCCAGAGCTGTCGCGCAGGTACTGCGTCATGAACACGACCAGGATCGCGCGCATCCCGTAGAAGTTGAACCGCTCGGCGGCCTCGTTTCCCACGATGTAGGGGATGCCCGGCGGCATGGCCCCCGTCTTGGCCGGGGCCGCGCCGTCTCCTGGGTTATCCACGGCTCGGGGTTGGTTGGGGGCCTGCGTCAGGGCAGCGCATGTGAGGTCAGATGATTGGTTTTGGCGTGAAAATCCAGAACTATTCTGACACGGGCCCGCGCGCCCCCGTGAGGGGCCCGGCCTCTTTTTCGCCTTCCCTACCGCCCGGTCTGCGGGCTGGATGTTGCAACAATGAATCAACCCATCCCCTCCCCCGCGGCCGTGCGCCGGCTGCTGGCCCTGGCGGCCGCCCTGACAATCGCCCCCCTCATTGGCGCCCAGGGCGCGCCGGCCAAGAAGCCGGTCCAGTCGGCCGACGACCTGCCGAGGCACACCTACGCGGTCACCGAGGCACCCTCACTCATCCTGGGCGACGACGACGCGTTCGCGGCGCTGGCCTCCGCCGTGAAGAAGGACATCGAGTCGGACCTGAGGGACTACGACATCCAGGACCGCACCACGCTCGAGGGCTACAAGGCGACGCTGCTCGCGCTGGCGATGCTCGACAGGGACTATGCGGCGACCGGGCGCCTGGTCGCCGAGCTGCGCTCGATCGAGGAGAAGCCGAGCCTCAAGCTGACGACCGGCCTGGTCTCCGAGGCCTGGGCGGACGCCCGCCGCGAGAGCCCGCCGCCCGCGGACTTCGGCAAGGAGATGGGGGCCATCCTCGCGAGGAAGGCCGCGAAGCTTCCGTGGGAGACCGTCCAGGACGACCTCAAGTCCGCGAAGGCGGGCTACGAGGTGCGCAGCCCGGCGCTCGTCGTGGGGATCGCCCAGCAGCAGTTCGACCCGGCCGCGGCCAAGACCTCGGCGATCTCGGCCACCGTCGCGCGCCAGCTGGTCGCGATGCGCAACCAGCTCGTGAACCTCCTGCCCTACAAGGCGGACATTGTCTCCGCCTACGAGGGCGTGGTCTCGGCGCACAAGGCCGTCATGCCAGACCTCTGGAGCGCGCGCCTGGTCGCGCTGCCGCCGACCGCCAAGGCGAAGCCCGTGCGCGTCGGTATCTGGGACAGCGGCGTCGACGAGAGCATCTTCAAGGACAGCGTGGTGACCGACGCGGAGGGCCGCCACGGGATCGCGTTCGACCTGCATTCCAACCCCTCGGCCGACCTCCTCTTCCCGCTGGGCGACGCGAAGGCGAACCTGCCCGAGTACATCGCCCGGCTCAAGGGATTCATCGACGTGACCGCCTCGGTCGACAGCCAGGAGGCCTCGGACCTCAAGCGCTACATGTCTGGCCTCAAGCCCGAGCAGGTTAAGCCCACGCTCGAGAACCTGCAGCTTGTCGAGAACTACGCGCACGGGACGCACGTGACGGGCATAGCCCTGGCCGGCGACCCGTTCGCCCAGCTTGTGATCGGCCGCATCACGTTCGACTACCACATGATCCCGGAGACGCCCACGATCGAGCAGGCCAAGAAGGACGCCGCCGCCTACCAGGCCGTGATCGACTACTTCAAGAAGAGCGGCGTGCGCGTCGTGAACATGAGCTGGGGCGGGTCGCTCAAGGAGGTCGAGAACGACCTCGAGGCCAACGGCGCCGGCGGCAGCGCCGAGGAGAGGAAGAAGCTCGCGAGGCAGATCTTCGACATAGGCAAGGAGGGCCTCCTCGCGGCGCTGCGGGACGCTCCTGGGATCCTGTTCGTCGTCGCGGCGGGCAACGCGGACGACAACGTGAAGTTCGACGAGTTCATCCCGTCGTCCTACCAGCTGGCGAACATGATCACGGTCGGCGCGGTCGACCAGGCGGGCCACGAGACCTCGTTCTCCTCCTTCGGCCCCATGGTCAACGTGCATGCCAACGGATTCGAGGTCGAGAGCTACATCCCGGGCGGCCAGCGCCTGAAGTTCAGCGGCACCTCCATGGCCTCGCCCCAGGTGACCAACCTTGCGGCGAAGCTCTTCGCGCTCGACCCGGCGCTCACCCCCGCCGAGGCCAAGGCCCTCATCATGGAAGGCTGCGACAAGGACGGCCGGGTGAACCTGGTGAGCCCGGCGAAGAGCATCGGCCTCCTGGAGAAGAAGCTGGGAGCGCCCTAGCCCGAGGGCAGCCGCAGCCGGAAGCACGCGCCCCCTCCTGGGGCGTCGTCGACCCACGCCGAGCCGCCGTGCGCCTCGGCCACGGCCCGCACGAGCGCAAGCCCGAGGCCGAACCCCCTCTGCGACCGGCTTGAGTCGCTTCGGTACAGGCGCCTCCACACGGCATCGCGCTCCGCCGCGGGCACGCCCGGCCCGGTGTCGCTGACGGCAAAGGTGACCGAGCCGGGGACCCTCTCCACTGCGATGGCCACGCGCCCGCCCTGCGGCGTGTACTTGAGCGCATTGTCGACCAGGTTGGAGAGCGCCTGGCCGACGCGCACCGGGTCCGCGTCCAGCTCCGCCGCCTGCGCGGCGGCGGTCTCCATCGTGATGCCCTTCTGCTCGGCGACCTCGCGGTAGAGGTCGGCGGCCCGCATCACCAGGGCGCGCGGGTCCACGCGCTCGCGCCTCAGGGCGAGGGCGCCGGCCTCGGCGGCCGACACGTCGAGCAGCACCTCCAGGAGGTGAAGCACCCTGTCCGTCTCGTCGACGCAGTCCGCGAGGGCCGACTTCGCCTCCGCCGGGTCGCCCCCGTCGCGAAGCGCGAGCTCCGCGGTGCCCCGCAGCCTCGTGAGCGGCGTTCGCATGTCGTGCGCGAGGTTGTCGAGGGTCTCCCGCAGGACGCGGATGTGGGCCTCGTTCCTGTCGAGGAGCGTGTTGAGCTGCCGGGCGAGCACCGCGAGCTCCCCGCTGCCGCCCGGGCCACGGATGCGCGCGGCGAGGTCGTCCTCCTCGAGGATGCGCCGGGCGGTGGTCGCGACCTCCCTGAGCGGCCGCGTGGCCCTCCAGGCCAGCCCCACCCCCGCCGTCATCGACAGCATGAGGGCCACGGCGCCGACGCCGGCGAAATCGCGGCGCAGCGGCGCCAGGAGCACTGCCCGGCTGTCGGTGCTGCGCGCGACCTGGATCAGCCTTCCGTCCGGGAGCACGCGAGAGGCCACCGCGAAGTCCCTCTGAGCGTCCCTCGGGACGCGAACCGAGTGCACCTCCTGCTTGCTCCAGCCCCCCCACCCGTCGGGCACGAGGCGGGTCTCGAACTGCGGGTCGATCCAGTCGGAGGGCACCGTCGCGAACACGGTCTCGCCCCCGGGCCCGAGCAGGCGCACGAAGAGCGAGCGCACCTCGGGCGACGAGTCGGCGTTCAGCCTGTCGCGAAGGGCGCCGGGGCCGCCCCGCCCGTAGGCCTGTGCGAACTCCTCGGCCCGCAGCTCCACGGCGGCGCGCTCGCGCGCCTCGAGCGAGTGCGCGAGCACCCAGTACAGGACCCCGAAGAGCGCCGCAGCTCCGGCGGCGAAGACCGCGGCGTAGAGCGCGGCGAGGCGCATCGCCAGGGACTGGCGGAAGGCCTCAAGCATGGGGGCGGAAGACGTATCCCACGCCCCGCAGCGTCTCGATGCGGGTGTGGTCGGGGTCGATCTTGTTCCTGAGCCTGTGCATGACCACGTCGACGACGTTGGTCTGCGGGTCGAACCCGTAGTCCCAGACCTGCTCCAGAATCTTGGTCTTGCTTACGGGGTGGCCCGCGTGTCGCAGCAGGAAGGCGAGCAGCGAGAACTCCCTGGGCTGCAGCTCCACCGGCCTGCCGCCGCTCGTCACCTCGCGGGTCACCAGGTCGAGCGACACGTCGCCCGCCACCAGGCGCGTCGCGTCGGGTGCGTGCGTGGCCCTGCGGATCAGCGCCTGCACCCGCGCCAGCAGCTCGGAGAACGCGAAGGGCTTCGTCAGGTAGTCGTCGGCGCCGCTCTCCAGGCCGCGGACGCGGTCCTCGACCGCGCCCCGGGCGCTCAGGAAGAGCACGGGCACCTGGCTTCGCGCCGAGCGCAGCCGGCGCACGAGGCTGAACCCGTCGAGGCCGGGTAGCATGACGTCCACGATCGCGGCGTCGTACCCCGTCGATTGGGCGAGCGCGAGGCCCGTCTCGCCTTCCGCGGCGTGGTCGACGGCGTAGCCCGCCTGCTTGAGCCCCCGCACGACGAACGAGGCTATCTTTGCATCATCTTCGACCACGAGGACCCGCATTTGCATGATTGTGTACCATGGCCACCCCGATGGAAAGATGGGAGTGATTGCCGGCGGAAAAAGGGGGCGCCGGGCTGCTTGCGCGGCCCCGGCGCCCCCGTCCAACACCTACTGCACCACGAAAATCGGCGCCCTCGGCCTCACGGGCCCCCCTCGGAGGGCCCGCCGGTCTCGTCGACGACGACGTACACCGTGCTGCCGTGCGACCAGAGCTTGAGCAGCGTGCGCCGGCCCGCCGCGCCCTCGCACAGGTCCACGGCGGCCTTCGCCGAGGTGACCGGCTGGCGGTTCAGCTCAAGGATGACGTCGCCCTCGCGCAGTCCGGCGCGGGCGGAGGCCGAGTCGGGGTCGACGTGCGTGATCACGGCTCCGGAGAGCCTGTCGGGAAGGTTGAGCTCGCGCCGCGCGTTGGCGTCCACGTCGGAGACGCCGACGCCGTTCAGGACGCCCTTGTCGTCGGCCTCGGCCGACAGGTCCTCGTTTCCGGCGCTGTCGCCGGCGCCCTTGACGACGGTGGTGACCGGGATCGACTCGGTCTTGCCGTCGCGAAGGACGTCGAGCACCACCCGCGTGCCCGGCGGGGTCTCCGCCACCGAGACGCTCAGGCGCCCCGCGGAATCCACGGGCTGGCTGCCGACCGCGGTGATGACGTCGCCGCTTCGCAGGCCCGCCTTGGCCGCAGGGCTGCCCGGCTGCACGTCGGAGACGAGCGCCCCCGACCTGGCCTTGATGCCGAAGGAGTCGGCGAGGCCGGGCGTCAGGTCCTGGATGCCTATGCCGATGTAGCCGCGGACGACCTTGCCGTGGGCGACCAGGTTGTCCGCCACGTTGCCGACCAGGTCGGACGGCACGGCGAGGCCCACGCCCTGGAAGCCGCCGCTGTGGCTAAGGATTGCCGTGTTGATGCCGACCAGGCGGCCCTCGACGTCCACGAGCGCGCCGCCGGAGTTGCCCGGGTTGATGGCGGCGTCCGTCTGGATGAAGTCCTCATACTTGAGCCCCAGGCCGGCCCTGCGGCCGGTCGCGCTCACGATCCCCGTCGTCACGGTCTCGCCGATCCCGAAGGGGTTGCCTATCGCGAGCACGCGGTCGCCGACCTCCACGTTGTGGCTCGGGGCGAACGTGATCGCGGGCAGGTCCTTGGCCTGCACCTTGATGACGGCGACGTCGGTCTGGGGGTCGCGCCCCACGACCCGGGCCTGCAGCTCGCGGCCGTCGGAGAGGGTAACGGTGACCGTCTTGGCGCCGTCGACCACGTGGTTGTTGGTCACGATGTAGCCGTCGGTGCTGATGATGACGCCGGAGCCGAGGCCGCTCTCGGGCTCCTCCGGCGCGACCTGGAGGCGGTTGCCGAAGAACTGGCGAAGGCTGGGGTCGATGAGGCCCGGGAGCATGCCGCCCTGCTCGCCGGGGCCGATGGCCGCGTGGCGCGGACTGATCTGGACCGTGACCTTGACGATGCTGGGGGCCACGCGCTTGACGACGGCGGCGAAGCTCGCCGACTCGATCTTCCCGCGGTTGACTGAGCTGTCGTCGCGCTTGAGCGCGATCGCGTGGTCGCTGGGCTGCGCGCCCTCGATCGCGGCGAAGAGGCCCGCCGTCGCGAGGACGCAGGCGGCGCCGGCGGCCGCGCGCCGCAGAAGGGTGATTCGGGATGGGTTGTTCATAGGCTTGCCGCAAGGATCGCACGCGATCCTTTCTGGGGCCTTTCCCGAAAATTACAGATTTGTAATTCCGCCCGCCCGGGTCAGCGCGCCGCGCCGGCGTATGAGACGCGCCAGAGCGTGCCGCCTCCGTCGTCGCTCATGAGCAGCGCCCCGTCGTGCGCCACGGCCACCCCTACGGGCCTGCCCCAGACGCTGCGCTCGTCGACGACGAAACCCGTGATGAAGTCCTCGTAGTCGCCGGTGGGGGCGCCGTCCTTGAAGCGCGCGCGCACCACCTTGTAGCCCGTGCGCGACGTCCGGTTCCACGAGCCGTGGCAGGCTACGAAGAGGTCGCCGCGGTATTCCGCCGGGAAGACCGAGCTGCCCGACGTGGCCGTGTAGAAGACGATCCCCAGGGTCGCGGAGTGCGACTGCACGGGGACGTCCGGGTTCGTGGTCTTGCCCGCCAAGTCGGGGCGCTCCCCGGCGTGGCGGGGATCCTCGTGGTTGCCCATGTAGTACCAGGGCCAGCCGTAGAATCCGCCCTCCTTCACGCTCGTGACATAGTCGGGAACGAGGTCGTCGCCCAGCGCGTCGCGCTCGTTGGTCGACGTCCAGAGGGCGCCCGTCGCCGGGTGGACGGCGAGCCCGACGGGATTGCGGATCCCGGTGGCGAAGGTGCGCAGCGGTTCCCGGCCATCGGGGTCGGTGACCAAAATGTTCGCGCGGCTCGTCTCCGGGCCCCACGCCGCGCCAAACCCGTGCTCGGCCTCCCAGGAGCGGACCTCGTCCGCGCCCTTGGTCACCATGCCCTCGGCGACGTTCGAGCCCGAGCCGACGGAGACATACATGCGCCGGCCGTCCGGCGAGAACGCGATGTCGCGCGTCGTGTGGCCGCCCGCGCTCCTTGGCGCCAGGCTCGCGAGCACGGTCTCGGGCTCGCCCCGCGCCTTCATGTCGCCGCTCTCGTAGGGGAAGCGGACCACCGAGTTGAGGTTCGCCACGTAGACCCACTTCGGGTCGCCGATCAGAGGGAAGAACGCGATGCCGAAGGGCCCCTCGAGGCCGGACGCGAACACCACGCGCCAGGGGGCCTCGCCCGACCCGTCCTTGCCGCGCAGCACGGTGATGCGGCCCGCGTTGGTCTCGGCTACGAAGATGTCCCCGTTGGGCGCGACCCGGATCATGCGCGGAGCCTCGAGCCCCTGGACGTACGGCATGATCCTGAACCCGTGAGGGACCGAGAGGAAGGCGCCCGGCGGCGCCGCGACGACCTTGGGTCCGTTGCCCGCCGAGGCCGTGCTGAACGGCGCCGGGAGCTCGGAAATGACGACGCTGTGCACGTTGCCCGGCGCGTCGTGTCGGAAGTCGTTCATGTCCGCCGCGGCCATGGCCGCGGGCGCCGGGGGCGGCCCCCGCAGCACGTCGCTCGTCCCCACCGTGGCCAGGTAGGCGACCAGGTCCTGCCGGTCCGCGACGCCGGGCACGGCGAGCGGCATGAGCGTCCCAGGCACGACCGAGCCCGGCGCGGCGAGGAAGCGGCTCAGGGTCCCGCGGTCCCACACGATCCCCGTCTGGGAGAGGGCCTTCGAGTAGTTGAAGTTGCCGGTCGAGGCCGCGCGCCGGCCGAGGATCCCGGCGAGGCCGGGCCCCTGTCCCGCTATGGGCTGGCCGCTCGGGTCCACGTAGGTCGAGTGGCAGAGGGCGCAGTTCTGGACGAAGTAGGCCTTGCCCTGCGCGGGGTCGCCCTCGTCGGCCCCAGCGAGGGCGGCGCAGGCGAGGAGCGGGAGCAGGGCGGCCGAGAGGGCGGCGCGTACGGGTTTGTTCATGGGATTTCTGAAGGGGTCCGGGGCCTAGCGCAGCTCCTTGTCGAGGAATGTGTACGCCAGGGCATACATGGTGGCCCTCTCGGCGTTCGTGGCGCCCGCGCTGTGGCCGCCCTCGGTGTTCTCGTAGTAGGTGACGTCGTGGTGCTGCGCCTCGAGCAGCGCCGCCATCTTGCGGGCATGGCCCGGGTGGACGCGGTCGTCGCGGGTCGAGGTGGTGATGAGGATCGGCGGGTACTTGACCCCCTCGCGCGCGTTCTGGTAGGGCGAGTACTTGCTGATGTAGGCCCACTGCTGCGGGATGTCGGGGTCGCCGTACTCGCCCATCCAGCTGGCCCCGGCGAGCAGGTGGCTGTAGCGGCGCATGTCGAGGAGCGGCGACTGGCAGACCACGGCCCCGAAGAGGTCGGGGCGCTCGGTGATCATGACCCCCATGAGGAGCCCCCCGTTGCTGCCGCCCATGATCCCCAGGTGCCTCGGAGCCGTCATCCCGCGCTTGATCAGGTCCTCGGCGATCGAGATGAAGTCGTCATAGGCCCTCTGGCGGTTCTCCTTGAGCGCCGCCTGGTGCCAGGAGGGCCCGAATTCGCCGCCGCCCCGGATGTTCGCCAGGACGTACACGCCGCCCTTCTCGAGCCAGGAGGCGCCGACGGAGGCGCTGTACGCGGCCGTGAGCGAGATCTCGAACCCGCCGTAGCCGTAGAGGAGCGTGGGGTTCGAGCCGTCGGTGGGCATGCCCTTGCGCGAGACCTGGAAGTACGGCACCCGCGAGCCGTCCTTCGAGACTGACTCGTGCTGGGACACCTCGAGCCCCTCGGCGTTGAAGAACGCGGGCAGCTGCTTGAGGAGCACGCGCTCGGGGCTGCCAAGCGTCCCCAGGTAGAGGCTGGAGGGCGTCAGGAAGTCCGTGACGCTAAGGAAATAGTCGTCCGACTCGGGCTCCACCTCCTCGGCGGACACGGTCCCGAACTCCGGCGCGGCAAGCGGGACCCGCTCCCAGGTGCCGTCGTCCTTGGGCGTCAGCACGAAGAGGCGGTTCCTCACGTTGTCGAGCTCGTTGACGATCACGTGGCTTCGCGTGCTTCCCGCCTCGGCCAACGCGACGCGCGGCCGCGGCTGGAAGAGCACCGCGAAGTCGCGGCCGCCGGCCAGAAACTTGTCCCATGGGATGGCGATGAGCGCGCCGGCCGGGTACGTCTTCCCCCCGGCGGCCCAGTCGGTGCGAAGCGTGACCAGGAACTGGTCGCGGAAGGTGTCGACGCGCGAGTCGATCGGGACGTCAAGCCTAACGGGCTTGGCGCCCTCGATAAGGTAGTGCTCGGACGTCCACGTCGTGAGGCCCCTCTCGATGAACTCCCGGTGGAAGCCCGGCTCGTCGGAGACGGCTGCGCTGGTGCCCACGTCGGTCTTCGCGCCCTCGAACACCACGCGAGCGCCCGCGAGCGGCGCCCCGCGAGACCACTCCTTTACGATCAGCGGGTAGCCCGAGTCCGTCATCGAGCCGGGTCCGAAGTCCGTCCCCACGTATAGGCTGTCCCTGTTCCGCCACGTGACGAAGCTCTTCGCGTCGGCGAGCTCGAATCCACCCTTCACGAAGGCCTTGGCCGCAGGGTCGAATTCGCGCACGATGACCGAGTCGCCGCCGCCGCGCGACAGCGAGACAAGGCAGCGGTCCCGCTGCGGGTAGCAGAACTGCGCGCCCTTCCAAACCCAGTTCTCCTTGTCGGAGGCGGACAGGGCGTCCAGGTCGAGCACGGTCTCCCATGCGGGGTCCTTCTTGCGGTACTCCTCGGGCGTCGTGCGCCTCCAGAGCCCGCGCACGTGCTGCGCGTCCTGCCAGAAGTTGTAGTAGTAGGCCCCCTGCTTCTCGACGTAAGGGATGCGCTCGTTCGAGTTGAATATGGACAGCAGCCTGTCGTGCAGGGGCCCGAACTGCGGCCTGGCCTCGAGTTCGCCCTTCGCCACCGCGTCTTGGGCGCGGACCCAGTCGAGCGCCTTCGCGCCGTCGACGTCCTCCAGCCAGGCATAGGGGTCGCCTTGGGAAACCTGGGCGACGCAAGCGAGGGGCAGGAGCAGGCCGACGGCCGCGATCGGGGTCAATCTCATGACCGTCAAATTGTCCCGGGCATCCGCTTTGGCAAGCGCCGGAGAGCCTTGCCGTTCGGCTTGCCCGCGGGCGCGGCCGCGCCCATGTTCTGCCTCAGTCATGAAAACACCCCTCGCTGGCATCATGGCCCTCGGCATCCTCGCCTGCGGCCTCCCGGCGGCCCAGGACCCCGACGTCTCGGAGCACGGCATGCCCCCGGGCTTCCACTCGCTCGCCATAGGCGACCCGGCGCCGGACTTCTCGCTCCCCGGGGTCGACGGCAGGACCTACTCCCTCGCCGACTTCAGGGACTCGCCGTTCCTCATGGTGATCTTCCTCTCGAACCACTGCCCCGCCTCGCACGCGGCGGAGACGCGCTTCATACCGTTCGTCGCAGGGCTGAAGGGCAAGGGCGTCGCCGTCGTAGCCATAAACCCCAACAGCCTCGAGGGCCTGAGGCTCGAGGAGCTGGGCTACAGCAAGTACACCGACAGCTTCGCCGACATGAAGGTCTACGCGAGGGAGCGCGGCTTCATCTTCCCGTACCTCTACGACGGCGCGACGCAGGCGGCGGCGAAGGCCTACGGGTGCCTGTGCACGCCGCACCTGTTCATCTTCGACCAGCAGCGCCGGCTTCGCTACAAGGGGCGCTTCGACGACTCGCAGCTGCCGGACCCGGCCTCGGTCCACTCGAGCGACGGCGCGGTCGCGATGGAGGCGCTGCTGGCCGCAAGGCCCGTGCCTGTCGAGGTCACCCGCCCGATGGGCTGCTCCACGAAGTGGCAGACCAAGCAGAGCATGGTCGAGGAGGGCAACGAGGCCTGGAAGAGGCTGCCGGTCTCGATCGAGGGCGTGGACGCCGCCGGGCTCGCGGCCCTGGCGCGCAACCCGACGGACCGGCTGCGGGTCATCAACCTGTGGGCCACGTGGTGCGTGCCCTGCGTCGAGGAGTTCCCGGGCCTGGTCGCCCTGTCGAGGCGCTTCGAGACGCGCGACTTCGACCTGATAACGGTCAGCGTTGACGTGCCCGAGGACCGCGGCAAGGCGCTTCGCTTCCTGGAGAGGATGCACGCGGCCGTGCCGGTCGGCGCCAGGGCCTCCGTCCAGAAGCAGGGCCGCAGCACGAACAACTTCATCTACACGGGTCCCGGCGGCGACGCGCTGGCGCAGGCCCTCGACCCGAAGTGGCCGGGCGGCTACCCGTACACCGTCGTCATCGCCCCGGGGGGGGAGATCCTCGACCGGTACCCGGGCGGCCTCGACGTGGCCGAGTTCCAGTCCCACCTGATCGACCGCCTGGGCATCTACTACAAGTAGAGCGGCGCGGCCTGCCCATGACGCTCCAGGCGATCGACTGGCTCGCGATCGGGGGGTACGTGCTGGTGATCGCGGTCGCGGGCACGCTCCTCTCGCGCCGCCCGAAGTCCTCGGAGGACTACTTCCTCGCGGGCCGCTCGCTCAGCTGGCCGTTCATCGGCGCCTCGCTCTTCGCCGCCAACATCTCTGCCGAGCACTTCGTGGGGCTCGCCGGCAGCGGCTACTCGGGCGGCATGGCGGTGGGCGGCTACGAGTGGTCGGCGGTGTTCTGCCTCGTGCCGCTGATCACGCTCTTTCTGCCCTTCTACATCCGAAACCGGATCTTCACCGTGCCCGAGTTCCTGGAGCAGCGCTACGGCACGGGCGTGCGCCTGTTCTTCTCGGGCTTCATGGTGATCCTCTCGGTGCTGACCAAGATCTCCGTGTCGCTCTGGGCCTCGTCGCTCGTCTTCTCGGACCTGCTCGGCTGGAACCCCGTGGCCGTCATCTGGATCGTGGGCCTGGGGACCGCCCTCTACACGATGAAGGGGGGCTTGAGGATCGTCGTCTACACGGACGCCCTGCAGACCACGATCCTCCTCGCCGCCGCGGTCGTCCTGACCGTGACGGGCCTGAGGCACGTCGGGGGCTGGAGCGGGCTTCGCGCGGGCCTCGCGCCGTCCTTCTTCTCGATGGTGCGGCCGGCGACAGACCCCGACTATCCCTGGCCGGGCATGTTCTTCGGCGTCTTCCTGGCGGGAAGCTTCTACTGGTCCATGGACCAGGTGCTTGTCCAGCGGGCCTTCGCCGCGCGCGACCTCAACGAGGGGCGAAAGGGCGCGATCCTCTGCGGGTTCCTGAAGCTCTCGACCCCCTTCCTGCTCGTCCTTCCCGGGCTCATCGCCCGGGTCATGTTCCCGGGACTGGCGCGGGCGGACCAGGCCTACGGGGCGCTCCTGACGCACATCATGCCGGCGGGGCTCCTGGGCCTGACGATCTGCGGCATCGGCGCCGCGCTCATGGGCCACATCAGCGCGACCTACAACTCGATCTCGACCCTCTTCACGAGGGACTTCTACCTGCGGTGGCGCCCGGGAGCCTCGCAGCAGCGCCAGATCCTTGTCGGGCGCATCGCCGTCATCGTCGTCTTCGCCCTCGGCTCGCTCTGGGCCCCGATGATCGGGCGATTCGGCAACCTCTTCACCTACCTTCAGACCATCCAGGTCTACCTCATGCTGCCGTTCGCGGGGATATTCTTCCTGGGCGTCCTCTGGCGCCGGGCCACGGCCCAGGGCGTCGCGGCCTGCCTCTGCACGGCGGGCGTCGTCTGCCCGCTGCTCATGCTGAACGGCAGGTACCGCTTCCTGCCGTTCATGGACACGCCGCTTCTGTCGCCGTGGCTGCACCAGGCCATGGTCGCCTTCGCGGTCTCGATGGTGGCCTTCGTCGCCGCCAGCCTCGCCACCGCCCGCACGTCCGACCTGAAGCTCTCGACGACGACCGTCACAAGCTGGGCCGCGCTGGTCGCGCCGGGGCCGGAGCGGGGCCTGCGCGACTACCGCGTTTGGCTCATCCTGCTGCTCGCCGCGGCGTCCGGCCTCTGGTACGCGATGCGCTAGGGCCCGCCGCGAAGATTCTGATTTAAAACACCCGGGCGCTCGTGTAGGAAGCACGGGCCCGCCGCAATCCGAGCGCGAACCGCAGACCCCCATCCCCATGGCCGACACCCCTGCCCCCGCAACCGCACCCCTCGTAGCGCCCGCCGAGCATGTGAAGGCCCGCGAGAAGTTCTCCTACGGGTTCGGCGACTTCGCCTCCTGCCTCTACTGGCAGTCGATCTCCACGTACCTCGCGATCTACTACACGGACATCTTCGGGATAACCGCGCTCGCGGCGGGCGCCATGATCACGCTCAGCCGCAGCACCGACGCGTTCTTCGACCCGGTGATCGGGATGATCGCGGACCGCACCAAGTCGCGCTGGGGGAAGTTCCGGCCCTACCTCCTCTTCGGCTGCGTGCCCCTGGCGATCGCGGGCGTCCTCACCTTCACGGTGCCCGGCTTCGGGGCCACCGGGAAGCTCATCTGGGCCTACGCGACGTTCAACGCCCTGATGATCCTCTACACGGCGATCAACATCCCGTACACGGCGATGCTCGGCGTCATCTCCCCCAACTCGAACGAGCGGACGACGCTCTCCTCGATCAAGTTCGTGGGCGCGTTCGCCGCGGGCATCGTCGTCTCCGCGACGCTCCTGCCGATGGCGAAGGCGGGCGGATGGCTTGGGGCGCCGACGGCGCAGACCGGATGGCGCACGGCGTTCATGATCTACGGGGTCGTGGCGGTCGCCTCCTTCCTGGTCGTCTTCTTCAACACGCGCGAGCGCGTCCAGCCGTCCAAGGCCCAGAAGACCTCGGTGCTCAAGGACCTGGGCGACCTCGTCACGAACCGGCCCTGGCTCATCCTCCTGGCGGCCACGATCACCTTCATCTTCTTCGTGGCCCTGCGCCTGAACATCACCGCCTACTGGTTCAAGTACTATGTCGGGACGCAGAAGCTGACGCTTCCCTCGTTCCTGCCCGCGTCCATTGCGGGAACCCAGGAGTGGAGCTGGGAGAGCCTTGTCTCCTTCTTCAACACGAGCAACCAGGTGCTGTCGCTGGTCGGGGCCATGCTGGTCCCCTTCCTCGCCAGGGCCACCGGCCGCAAGATAGCCTTCGTCATCCTCTTCACGTGCGCCATCATCTCGACCGGCGCGTTCATCTTCCTCAAGCCCGACCAACTCCTCCTCATCTACGGGATCAACGCCCTGGGCTCCATAACGGGCGGCCCGATGAGCGCGCTCCTCTGGGCCATGTACGCCGACACCGCGGACTACGCGGAGTGGAAGAAGGGGCGCAGGGCGACCGGGCTCATCTTCTCCGCCTCGATCTTCTCCCAGAAGCAGGGTTGGGCCTACGGGACCGGCTTCTCGCTCTTCCTCATGAACAGCGTGGGCTTTGTCGCAAACCAGGCCCAGACGCCTTCCTCGCTCCATGGCCTGAGGATGCTCATGAGCGTCTACCCGGCCGCGATCGGCGTCGTGTCGATGGTGATCATCATGCTCTTCTACCCGCTCAACGAGAAGAGGATGTCGCAGATTGCTGCGGACCTGAAGCTGCGCCGGGCGGCCGAAGCCGCGACCTGAACCTTGCGGGCGCCGGGCCGTCCGGCGCCCCGGGCCCCCTTAGGCCGCGGGAGGCCTGGCGGGCGGGGTGAACCGGTCGTTCCCCAGCCTGCCCAGGAGCCGCAGCAGGCCGTCCAGGATCGTCAGCGGATGGGGCGGCCAGCCCGGGATGTAGAGGTCAACGGGCACGACCGACGAGGCGCCGGCAAGGACCTCCGGGTTGCCCGTGAACGGCACCCCGGAGACCGCGGAGGACCCGACGGCGATCGCGATCTTCGGGTCGGGCACGGCATCCCACGTCTTCTTGAGGGCGAGCTCCATGCCCCGGGAGACGGGCCCGGTGATGACCAGGCCGTCCGCGTGCCGCGGGGAGGCGACAAACTGGATTCCGAAGCGGCCGATGTCCCAGCCAATGGTGCCGAGCACGTTCAGGTCGGCCTCCTCAGCGCCGCACCCGCCGGCGCTCACCACGCGAAGCTTGAGCGAGCGGCCGAGGAGACTGCGAAGCTTCGCGTCAAGCGCCGGTGCCAGGCGCACCTCCTCCCTGCCCTCCTCCCCGAGGACGAGGTCGGCTCGCGTGCGCGCCGCCATCCGGTGGTCGCCGGTCTGGGTGATCGCGCCCTCGGGGCACGCCTCGACGCACGCCGCGCAGAAGATGCAGCGGCCCAGGTCGAGCGTGACGCCCTTTTGGGCGCGCGGCATGATCGCCTGCGTCGGGCAGACCCCGGCGCATTCGCTGCAGCGCTCGGCGCATTTCGAGGATTCCACGCGCAGGGAGCCGCCGTGCCTGTCGGGCAGCGCCGCAGGCGCTCCCTTGGGGTAATCCATCGTCTCGCAGCCGCGCTTGAGCCTGTGGGTGAGTGTGTCGAGGACGAACATGGCGGAAGCGGGGCTCGGGTCCTAGAGGTCGACCCCGCAGTAGGACAGGTTGAAGCTCTTGTTGCAGATGGGAAAGTCCGAGACGGCCTGGCCGCGCATGGCCATCGCGAGGCCCATCCAGTTGTGGAAGGAGGGGTCGACGATCTTGTAGCGGCGGATCTCCCCCCGGGGGCCGGTGAGCGCCACGTGGCAGATCTCGCCGCGCCAGCCCTCGACCAGGGCGACGGCCAGCATGTCCGGGGCGGCCTCTGGGGCCGCGTCGCGCACCCCGCCCTCCGGGGGCCCGGCGAGCTGCTCCCTCACCATCTGGCCGGAGCGCTGGATCTCGAGCCAGCGCACGCGGGCCCGGCCGAAGACGTCCCCGCTCGGCCACACGGCCACGGGCGCCTGCGCGAAGCGGTGCCATCCGGCCGCATGGTCGTAGCGCACGTCGCGAACCAGCCCGCACGCGCGGGCGGCGAGCCCGACGAGGCCCAGGTCGTTCGCCTGCTTGGAGGACACGGTGCCCGTGCTCTCGAAGCGCGACCGCACCGATGCGGCGTCCCAGAGCCACGTGCACGCCTGCTCGGCATCCGCAAGCGCCCTGTCGAGCCTTTCGCCGATCTCGGCCAGGCGCGCCGTGTCGAGGTCGTGGCGGCAGCCCCCCGGGGCCACGAGCCCGCGCCCGAAGCGGTTGCCGCAGACAAGCGCCGTCAGGTTGAGGAGGTCGCCGCGGATCCTGCCGCATGCCGACGCCGACGGCAGGAAGGCCACGTCGCCGGCCAGCGCGCCGATGTCCCCGGTGTGGTTCGCCAGCCGCTCAAGCTCGAGCGCGATGAGGCGCAGCCACTGGGCCCGCAGGGGGGCCTCCCCGCCCCCGAGGGCCTCCATGGCCGAGGCGAACGCCGTCGCGTGCCCGACGGTCGAATCGCCGGCAATCGCCTCCACCTGGACCTGCGTCGCGCGGTGCGGCCCCCCGGCGAGCGCGCCCTCGATCCCCCGGTGCTGGTAGCCGAGCGCGATCTCGAGGTGAAGCACCTCCTCGCCCGAGCACTGGAACCGGAAATGCCCGGGCTCGATGACCCCCGCGTGGACCGGGCCGACCGCGACCTCGTGCACCTCGCGCCCCTCCACGCGGAAGAACTCGGCGTTGGCGGGGGCGCCGCCCCGCAGGGCGCGCATGGGCTTGAGCCACGGGTGGCCCTCGGGCTTCAGGCCGTGCTGCTCCCAGATCTCCCGCTCGAACAGGTGCGCCTGGGGGTGCGCCGGGGTGAGCGAGGGGTAGCTCCCGCTCGTCGGATGGCTGCGGGCGACTGCAAGCACGTTGTCGGCGTCATAGGCGAGAACGGCCGCCAACCTCGTTGCGCCGTCCTCCGGCACGCCGAACCACGCGCAGAGGCGCGCGCCCCGGTCGAGCTCGGCCGCCGTGGCCTCCAGCAGCCGCGAGACCGGCAGGTCGGGCACCTGCGGCCAGGGAAGCGCCGTGGCGTTCGTGAGCTGCGCAAAGGGTTGTGCCGCGTTCATGGCCCCGGGAAAACCTGGTTCGCCGCGGCCGTCCACGAGTCGCGCAGCACCGACGGCGTCGCGAGACCGAGCCAGAGGGAGAGGGCGAGCAGCACCAGCGGGGGCACGATGAGCCCCGCCGTCTCCCTGAATTGCCTCGGCCCCTGCTTGGCGGACGCGCGCGGCCGGCCGTCGACGACCGCGAACACGAGGCGCGTCATGCCGAGGAACGCCAGGAATAGGCAGCCAAGGAATATGGCCGCGGCCGCCCAGTTGCCGCCCGCAAACGCCGCGCGCACCACGAGCAGCTCGCTGAAGAAGGGGCCGAACGGCGGGCAGGCCGTGACCGCGAACATCCCCGCCACGAATATCGCGGCCGAGCGGGGCGTCACCGCGAACATGCCGCTCACCTCGTCTGCGGTTCGCGCCCCGGCCGCCCGGCGGATGTTGCCGGCGCTCAGGAAAAGGCTGCCCTTCGTGACGCTGTTGTTCCACACGTGGAAGAGGGCCGCCCAGACGCCGATGCGGCCGAGCGCGGTCGCGATGACGAGGATGCCCATGTGCTCGACGCTCGAGTACGCGAGCATCCGCTTGAAGTCGCGGGTCCCGAGCAGGAACAGGGCCGCGACGAACATGGAGAAGAGCCCGATCGCGAGGAGCGTCCGGGCGGCCATCGCGCTCCCGCCGGCGGCGTCCACGACGGTCCGCACGCGAAGCAGGGCCGTGAAGGCGACCGTCGTCACGCCCCCCGCGAGGATCGCCCCGACCACCCCGGAGGCCTCGCCGTAGACGTCGGGCTTCCAGGTGTGCATCGGCGCAAGCCCCATCTTCGTCCCGTAGCCGGCGAGCAGGAGCACCCAGGCGATCGTCACCCAGGGTCCCGACAGCGACGCGCCCTGCGCCGCCAGCGCGGCGAAGGTTAGGTCGCCCGTACCGCCGCCGTGCAGGGACGCGTAGCCCAGGCAGAAGGAGCCCAGGAGCGAGAGCGCGATCCCGGTGCCCCCGATCAGCAGGTACTTCCATGTTGCCTCGAAGGCCCTGGCCGTGGCGTTGAAGTGGATGAGCGGCACCGCCGCGAACGTGAGCGCCTCCGTCGCAATCCAGAGGACGCCCAGGTGGCGCGCCTGGTGGGCCGTGCTCATGAGCCCCAGGATCGCGAGCAGGAGCGAGACGAACACCCGGTTCGGGCGCTCCGTGCGCATCCTCAGGTAGGGCACGCTGTAGGCCGCGCACACGAGGAACAGGAGCGAGACGGCGGGCAAGAGCGCCCGCGAGAGCGCGTCAAAGCCGAGCCACGCCCCCGGCGCCACGGCCGGAGGGGCCGCGAGCAGCCAGAACGCCAGCGCCGTGTGCGCGAGGCCGACCGCCGGCAGCAGGAGCGGGCGCGTCCGCTCGGTGGGCCAGAACCAGGCGAGGATGGCGCCGGCGAACGGCAGGATGATGAGCAGGTCCTCCCTCATTCGCGGAGCACGGTCAGCTTGCGGGTGTCCAGGGAGTCGAACGCCCGCTGGATGCGGTCCGCGATGATGCCGATCACGAACACGCCCACCGTCAGGTCCAGGAGTATCCCGGACTCGACCAGGAACGGCGTCGAGCGGATCAGGAGCAGGCCGAACAGGTATATCCCGTTCTCGAGGATCAGGTAGCCGCAGACCTGCGAAATGGCCTTCACCCTGCAGATGAGAAGGATGAAGCCGGTGAAGATTGTCGCGAGCGAGCCGGGCACCAGGAGCGTGTGGGCGTGTTCCGGGAGCAGCGGCAGCCTGTAGGTCACGGCGACGGCGGCGATCGTGCCCGCCGCGCCCAGGAGGAGCGAGGGGACGTACCCGACCAGCGGCTCGACCTCGCGGTCTATGTTGGCGGCGCGCATCGCGCGGCGCAGCAGGTGCGGGATCACAAAGCCCTTGATGATCACGGTGCCCACGGCCGCCAGCGCGACCAGCAGCTCGAAGTGCTCGCTCATCAGGAGCGGCAGCAGGCCGAGCGCGACGCCCTGCACCGCCATCGCGCGGATGACCGACGGAAGGCGGCTGCTGCCGAGCGCCATCAGGTTGAGCCCCATGGCGAGCCCGATCAGGAGGTTGACCGAGCCGATCATTGGGCGCCCCCCTTCCAGGCGAGCACGAGCGCGAACAGGCACAGAAGGAACGCCGCGGTCAGCAGCAGCGGCACGCGCCGGAAGGCGAACCGGGCCATGAAGGACTCGACGAGCCCGATCCCGGCGGTCACCGCCAGCACCGAGCCGGCGAGGGCCGCGGCGCCGGCGCCGGGCGCCAGCCGCCCGATCGGGAGCGCCGCCTCGCTCAGCAGCACCGCGAAGAGCAGGAGCTTCACGGAGGCCCCGTGCAGCACCACCGCCAGCGGGGGCCCGCTGTGGTCGAGCACCATCGCCTCGTGGATCATGGTCAGCTCAAGGTGCGTGTTCGGATCGTCGAACGGGACGCGGCAGTTCTCGGCGAGCAGCACGGCGAAAAGGCCGGAGGCCAGCAGCACGGCCCCGGGCCACGCCGACGGCGCTAGCATGGCGTCGAGCGTCGTGCTCCCCGACTGCACGCTTAGCGACAGCACCGCGGCTATGAGCGCCGCCTCCGCAAGCACTCCGAAGCTCACCTCGCGCGCCGCGCCCATCCCCTCGAACGCCGAGCCCGTCTCAAGCGCGGCCCAGGCGGTGGCGAACCGCGCGAGCGCCAGAAGATAGATGAGGAGCAGCACGTCCCCCCTGAAGCTCAGGGCGCCGCCTGCGGCCCCGATCGGCATGAGAAGCGCGGCGCCCGCCACGGCCACCCACGCGACCGCGGGGCCCACGATGAAGCCGGGGGACGCAAGGGTGCTCATCACGACGCTCTTGCGCCAGAGGCGCGCGAGGTCGTAGTAGAGCTGCAGGAGGGGCGGCCCCCGCCGACCGGCGACCCAGGCCTTCACCCTGTTTATGATGCCCGGCAGGAGCGGCGCAAGCAGGAGCCACGCCGCAAGGCGGGCGGGCAGTTCGAGGAATGACACGGCGGTGTTCATCCGAGCAGGGCAAGGATGGCCAGCACTGTGATGCCGCCCACCAGATAGACGATGTAGAACTGCACCCGGCCGTGCTGAAGGCGGCGTGCGCCGGAGGCCAGCCGCATGACCCCCGCCGCCACCGGGCTCACGAGGCGCTCAAGCACGGTCTCCGGGACGCGCTCGAACAGGACCGTGTTCGGCGGAAACGGCCCGCGGGGCCGGCGCATGACCCGCTCCGGCAGCAGGATCCACGAGAACCAGTCCGAGGCCGTTCTCCCGAAGGAGCCGCCCGTGTACTGCATCCGCGCGTCCGGCGCCGCATACCCGCAGTCCCAGGTGGGCGCGCGGCGCAGGCCGTTCACCCTCACCCTGGCCCAAAGCGCCCCAACGGCGGCTGCGAGGCAGAGCGCGAGCGCCGTGTTCACGAAGCCAAGGACGGCCAGGGGAACGGGCGTCGCCGGGTCCGCCCAGGCCGGGTGCCATGCGCCCGTCGCGCGTGCCAGCGCGGGCCACGCCGCGGCCGGGGCGAGCGCAAGAAGCGCGCATGCGCCGCCCAGCGCCAGCATGGGAGCGCGCATCAGCGCCCCGCACTCGTGCGCCGGCGCCGCGGCCTCGGTTCGCGCGGCGCCGAGGAACACGACGGCCCCGGCCTTGACGAAGCTTGCAAGCGCGAGCGCGCCCGCCCCGGCGAGCGCGACGGCCGCAGGCATCGCCGCCCACCCGAGGACCCCGCGCCCCGACACCGCATCGAAAAGCCCAAGGTACACGAGCCATTCGCTCACGAACCCGTTGAGCGGCGGCAGGCCGGAGATCGCCACCGAGCCCATGGCGAAAAGCGCCGCGGTCCAGGGCATCGCCCTCCAGAGCCCGCCGAGCCTGCTCATCTCGCGGGTGCCGGTGGCGTGCAGGACGGAGCCCGCGCAGAGGAACAGGAGCGACTTGCACAGGCCGTGGTTCCACACGTGCAGTAGCGCGCCGGCGAGCAGGAGCCGCCCCCAGGGCGCGTCCCCGTGCGCCGCGCCGAGCATCGCGCCGCCAAGCCCCATGAAGATGACGCCCACGTTCTCGACTGAGCAGTAGGCGAGCAGCCGCTTGAGGTCGTTCTGCGCGAGCGCGAACGCGATCCCGAGCACGGCGCCGCAGGCCCCGGCCCCGACCATGGCCCAGCCCGCAAGCGCGGGCGCCGGCATCCAGCCGCTGAAGCGCACGATCCCGTAGACGCCCATGTTGATGGCCATTCCCGACATGAGGGCGGACACGTGGCTCGGGGCGCTGGCGTGCGCGGACGGGAGCCAGACGTGCATCGGGAAGAGGCCCGCCTTCACCCCGAAGCCGGCGAGCGCGAGCCAGAAGAACGGGGCCAGCTCTGCGCGCCCCTGCATCGGGCCCAGGTCCCATGTGCCGTTTCGCCCCGCAAGCACGGCGAAGAAGGCGAAGAGGCAGAGCGTGCCCGCGTGCGAGGCCGCCAGGAAGAGCCAGCCCGCGGCGCGCGCCTCGCGCCGCTCGCGCTCGAGGGAGATCAGGAAGTAGCTGCTGATAGCGAACAGCTCCCATGCGATCAGGAAATGAAGGCCGTTGGACGAGAGAAGCACGACGGACATGCTCAGGAGCATCGCGTCCCACCACAGCCTGCCGCGCGGCGCCGAATCGGGATGCTCGCCGTCCGTCCAGTACCCCTGCGCGAACACGGCCCCCGCCCCGCCCACGACGCCCAGCAGGGCCATGAACATCGCGCTCACCGCGTCGAGGCGCAGGTGCAGCGCCTCGCCTCCGAGCGAGACGGCGCTTCGCCACTCCCAGGCCGCCCCGCCGTAGAGCACGAGGATTGCCGCGCCGAGCGCGGCCGACGCGCCAGCGAGGGTGAGCGCGAGCCACGCCCCCGCGAGCCTGGGGCCCACGGCGGTCCCCGCCGCGAGGCATATCAATGAGAGCAGCAGCAGGTCGCCCGTCATCGCGGCTTTCCCCCCTGCGCGGACGCCCTCTCGTCCAGACCGTCCACCGCCGCCAATATCTCGGCGTCCGTCGAATCCCGCGCCAGGCAGTCCGGCAGCGGCCCGTGGTCGAGGACGCGGCAGATGCGGCCGAGAATATCCAAGTGGGCCCGCGCGGACGGGGCGATGAAGAAGAACAACCGGGTGAGCGGCGCGCCGTCCGGCGAGCCCTGGGCCAGGGTCAGCGGATCCCTGAGCAGCAGCAGGGCCAGGGTGCCGCACTCGCGGCCCAGCGCCACCCGCGCGCTCAGGTGCGGCACGGCGAGGCCGCGGCCGATCGGGGCGAAGTTGATGCCATCCTTCGCGTGCAGCCGCTGGATGAGGACCTTCTGGATCGCCGGGACGGTCCCCGGCAGCGCCCGGACGACCTTCTCAAACACACCCAGCACCCCGTCCGGGGCCACGCCGCGCCAGATGCCGCCCGCGCGCAGGAGGGGCCCGAGGCGCAGCGCGGTCGCGGTCGACGGGGACTGGGGCGCGAGGAATCCCGACTGGGCGGCCAGCCCACGCGCGGCGGCCCAGTCCGCCACCTGGACCCGGTCGAACAGGTAGCGGCCGCGGTCGACGGTGTGCGGAAGGCCCTCGTTGCGGATCCAGTCCTCAACGATCTTCTCCTCCACGCCGAAGGACTCGGCTATCTGGATCTGGTTCAGGTACATGGCTCGAAGGCCGACCGGCGGCGGCAGAATCGTGAGCGTGCGCGCGTCCTCATCGCCCGCCCCCCATGACCGCGATGGCGGCCAGCGCCGCCAGGCCGATCACGATGTAGAACAGGTACGCCTGCAGCCTGCCGTGCTGCAGCTGGCGCGCCGCCGCGTACAGGCGCATCGTCAGCGCCCCCGCAGGCTCCACGACGCGTTCAAGCACAACCTCGGGGGTGTGCTCCTCATAGCTTGCATGGGACGGGAACGGCTCATCGGGGCAATCCCTCTGGACCTGCGGGTCCATGATCCAGGCGAACCATTCCGTGATGATGCCGGCGAACGAGCCGGCGGTGTACTGCATGCGGGCCGTCGGCGCCGCGTAGCCGCAGTCCCAGGTGACCGCGCGCCGCATCCCCACCCTCGTCACGCGCCGCCAGAGCAGCGCCGCCGCCGCGAGGCAGGCAAGGGCCAGGGCGATGTTCGAGGCGCCGATCGCGGCCAGCGAGGCGGGGGCCCCCATGGCGACCCACGCGGGGTTCCACGCGCAGGCGGCGCGGTCGATCGCCGGCCAGAAGAGCACGGGGGCGAGCCCGATCGCCGCGCACAGGCAGCCGAGCGCCAGCATCGGCCCCAGCATCAGCGGGCCGCTTTCGTGCGCCCGGGCGGCCGATTCGCTCCGGGGCGACCCAAGGAAGGAGACCCCGCACGCCTTGGTGAAGCAGGCCAGGGCCATGGCACCCGTCAGCGCCAGCAGGACGATGGCGGAGACCGATGCGAAGGCCGCGGCGCCGCGCGCGACGGACGCGTCGAATAGCCCGATGTAGACCAGCCACTCGCTGACGAATCCGTTGAGCGGAGGAAGCCCCGAGATCGCGACGGCCCCCAGGGCGAAGAGGCTGGCCGTCCACGGCATCAGACGCCACAGCCCCCCCAAGCGGCTCATCTCGCGCTCGCCCGTCGCATGCAGCACGGATCCCGCCCCGAGGAACAGGAGCGACTTGAACAGGCCGTGGTTCCAGACGTGCAGGAGCGCGCCCGCCAGGGCCAGCCGACCCCACGGCGCGTCGCCCTGCCCGGCCGCGATCATGGCAAAGCCCACGCCGACAAGGATGATGCCTATGTTCTCGACGCTGTGGTACGCGAGAAGGCGCTTGAGGTCGTGCTGGCCCAGCGCGAAGGCGACGCCCAGCACCGCGCTAACCACGCCCAGGACGGCCACGATCCAGCCGGCCGAGTCCGGCACCGCAAGCCAGCCGCCGAAGCGCAGGATGCCGTAGACCCCGATCTTGATGCTGACCCCCGACATGATCGCCGAGACATGGCTGGGCGCGCTCGAGTGGGCCGACGGCAGCCAGATGTGCAGCGGAAAAACGCCCGCCTTGATGCCGAACGCGAAGAGGGCCAGCCAGAAGAGCGGCGCCAGCCCCGGCTGGTCGCGCATGGGGCCCAGTTCCCAGCTTCCCGTTCGCGCGGCAAGGATTCCGAAGAAGGCGAAGAGGCAGAGCGCGGACACGTGCGACACCGCCAGGTAGAGCCATCCCGCGGCCCGGGCCTGCGCGCGCTGGCGCTCCAGCGTCACCAGGAAGTAGCCGCTGACCGCGAAGAGCTCCCACGCAACCAGGAAGAGCAGGCCGTTCGCGGACAGCAGGACCATGCCCAGGCTCATCACGTGGACGCTCCACCAGACCCGGCCCACCCGCGCCGAGCGCGGGTGCGCCTGGTCCGGCCAGTACCCGCGGGAATACACGGCGCCGCAGGCGCCCACGACGGCCAAGAGGACCAGGAAGAGGGCGCCAAGCCCGTCGAGCTGGAGGTGCGGCGCGAACCCCCCGACCTGAAACCCGCCGCGCCACTCCCAGGGGGCCCCCCCCGCAAGCACCGCCGCCCCAGCCCAGAACGCGGCGGCCAGCCCAGCCACCGTGGCGCCAAGCCAGAGGCGCGGCAGGAAGAGGCCGGCGACGGCGGACAGCGCCAGTGCGCCCGCGGCGCCTGCAAGCATGATGCCCGCGCTCATGTCGCCCCCATCAGGGGATCCGCCCCCTGGCGCCGGCGGCTCACGGCTTCTTCCTCAGGACGACGGCCGTGCCGTAGCACAGCACCTCGACGGCCCCGCCCTGGGGCTCGACCGACGAGGCATCGTAGCGGGCGCCGAGGATCGCGTCGGCCCCGAGCTCCTTTGCGTGCTCGATCATCACCTCGTACGCCTGCTCCCGGGTCTGCTCGCACATCTCGGTGTAGGCGCCGATTCGCCCGCCTATGAGGTTCTTGAGCCCCCCCATGATGCCCTGCGCGATCGTCGGCGAGCGCACGACGATCCCACGGACGATGCCCTTGTATTCGGCGACCTCGTGACCCTGTATCTCGAAAGTTGTCGTGACCAGCATGGGCGTAAAAGGCGCCTCTTCTAACGGATCGCGCGGCGTGCGCGCAAGAAGGTAAGAACATGGGCGTGGGCGATCACGGCGGCGGCCCCCAGGGCCGCCCCCGAGAGCACGTCCAGCGCCACGTGCTGGCGCACGGCCATGGTCGAGTAGACTATCCCCACGCACCAGAGCCAGTTGAGCAAGAGCAGGGGCGTCCCCGCTCCCATCGCGCGAAGCAGCCGGCCGAGCCATGCGCCCGTGAAGACGGCGAACGCCACATGGAACGACGGCAGGGCGTTGCCGGAGGCGTCCAGCGTCTTCAGGCGCGCGAGCCAGGGGTGGGCGGACCAGTCCACGTCAAACCGGGGCACGGTTGTGGGCCAGATATAGAAGACGGCGAACCCGGCCGTGCTCAGCGCGACGGAGGCGCCAAGGTATGCGAGGAGGTCCAGGCGGTCGTCAAGGAGCGCGGGGGCTAGGACCACGTACAGCCACAGCGAGGCATACAGGGGCAGTGCCCATGGCGAGAAGGGCACCCATGCGTCGGCGGCCACAAGCGGCACGGTCGCGACCGCCGCGCGCGGGTGCTCGAGCAGCAGGAAGTAGAAAAGGAAGAAGGCGGCCATGCATGCCGGGATGCCGAAAAGCTTCGCAACCCAGAGCGAGCGGATCCGCGCCAGCGCGAGGCCCGCCAATCCCCTGCTTCTGCCGCGCGTCTCGTCGGGATCCATGTGTCGGAATTGGGAGTGCCCCCAGGATGACCGCCACCGGGGCCCCTGAGCGATCATCTTCGCGGGGGCACGCGGGCTCCCTGAGAGGGTTTTTTCATTTTCCCGCTTGACGGGAACCTTTTTATCTAACACTACCTTTATCAAACAAGGTAGCTTGGAGCCACAACCATGTCGAGCATCAACGAGAAATTCACTCCCATCAGGAAGGGCCTCCTCGAGTTCCTCGTGCTCAAGATCATCGCCTCGGACAAGGTGTACGCCGCGGACATCCTCAAGGAGCTCGGGGCGACGGAATTCGCGACGCAGGAGGGGACGCTCTACCCGCTCCTAAGCAAGATGCGCCGCGAGGAGCTTGTGGACTACGAGTGGAAGGAATCGGAGGCCGGCCCGCCGAGGAAGTATTACGAGCTCACGGCCAAGGGCCGCGACCAGCTGCGCGAGACCTCCGACTACTGGCAGAAGATCATTCTAACCGTGAAGAACCTGGGACAGAGGCAGGGACAATAACCGCAAGGACAATCCCCAATGAACAAGGTAATCATCATCAACCTGAACGGCAACGCCTACCAGCTCGAGGAGGATGCCTTCGACGCGCTGCGCGCCTATCTGGACACCGCCCGGGCCCGGCTGGAGGGCAACCCGGACCGCGACGAGATCATCGCCGACATCGAGCAGGCCATCGCCGACAAGTTCCGTGCCTTCCTCGGGGCAAGCAAGACGGTGGTCCTCGCGGCCGAGGTGAACAGCGTCATCGCCGAGATGGGGCCGGTCGAGGCCGCGGGCGAGGCCGGCGCCGCGCAGGGCGCGGCGTCCGCGCCCGCCGGGGGCGCGAAGGAGGCCCCGAAGGGCGGGCCCCAGGGCGCCCCGCGGCGCCTCTACCGGATCCACGACGGGGCGATGCTGGCCGGCGTCTGCAACGGGCTCTCGACGTATCTGGACATCGACGTGTCGCTCATCCGGATCATTTTCTTCGCCATGAGCTGCGTGTGGGGATTCGGCGTCGTGGTCTACCTGATCATGGCCGTCATCATCCCGACGGCGACGACGCCCGACGAGAGGGCCGCGGCCTTCGGGACGCCGTCGACCACGCAGGACTTCATCAAGCGCGCCCGCGACGGCTACTATGAGGGCATGCGGGCCTTCCGCGACAAGAGCGAGTACCGCGCGTGGAAGCGCAAGTTCAGGCAGGAGATGCGCGGCTGGCGCCAGAGCTTCAAGATGGAGATGCAGCGAAACGCGCACCAGTGGGCCCACAACTGGCACCGGCACTGGGCGCAGCACCCGCCGCCGGTGTTCCTCGGGGGCTGGCTCCTGGCGCCGGTCTTCGCCCTCGCGAGCCTGGTCGTGACCCTCGCCGTCTTCTACGCGATCTATTCGATCCTGGTCCACGGGGCCGTCTTCGGGATCGCGGTGCCGGCGAGCGTACCGAGCTGGGCCGCGATTATCATCCTCATCCTCCTCGTGCAGTTGGTCATCTGGCCCCTCAAGGCGATGCGCCACTCGCTCACGTACGGTTACGGGCCGCCGTACTGCCATCCGTTCGTCCACTTCTGGAACACGGTCGCTAGCCTCGCCGTGTTCGTGATCCTGGTGTGGCTCTTCATCCACCATCCCTCCCAGGCGCACGACGCCATCCACAACCTGGCCCGGGAGACGCGCGCCGCCTTCGACTCGTTTAGGGACTGGCTGAACACGCTTTAGCCCCAATTCGTTTGTCATAACGCCAAAGCGGGTTTTGCGTTTGGGCTCCCCAAATGAAAACCCTCGTCCTAGCGCTCCTCACGGCCGCCACGGCCTCCGCCTACACCGTCTCCGACCGCCTCGGCCTGCAGATGTACAGCCTTCGCGTGCAGTGGATGCAGCAGGGCTGGCGCCCCGCCCTCGACCAGGCGAAGGCGTTCGGGCTCACGGCGATCGAGGGCAGCCTTCCGAAGGACACCACGGTCGACCAGTTCAACGCTTACCTCGCGCTGCGCGGCTTGAAACTCGTGAGCGTCGGCTTCGCCTACGAGACCCTGACCAAGGACATCGCCGGGTCGGTGGCGCAGGCCAAGGCGCTCGGCGCGCAATACGTGATGGTCGCATGGATCCCGCACAAGGACGACACGTTCACCGCCGAGGAGGCGGCCAAGGCCGCCGCAGACTTCAACGCCTGGGGAGCGGCGTTCAGGGCCGCCGGCATCGCCTTCAGCTACCACCCCCACGGCTATGAGTTCCGACCGATTCCCGGGGGCGGCAACCTCTTCGACTCCATCGTCCGCTCGACCAACCCGCAGTTCGTCAACTTCGAGATGGACGTCTTCTGGGTGACGCACGGCGGGCAGGACCCGGTGAAGCTCATGGAGAAGTACCCGGACCGCTGGAGGCTGATGCACGTCAAGGACATCAGGAAGGGCGCCCCGACCGGCATATACACCGGCCACGCCCCGGCGACCAACGACGTGGCGGTGGGCTCGGGCCAGGTCGACTGGCCCTCGGTGTTCACGGAGGCCAAGTCCGTGGGCGTCCAGTGGTTCTTCATCGAGGACGAGTCGGTGACTCCGATGCAGAACATCCCGCAGAGCATCGCGTACATCAGGTCACTCGGGCTCTAGGCGCGGCGCCCGCCCCCGAAAGCAATTGAGTTCGCGTCCCGGGGGTGCGAGCGTCCCGCCCCGTTCAGGCATCCCCTCAACCCCAGCTATGCCATACCCATCCACTCTGAGAATCGCGGCCGTCGCGCCCGCCCTGGCCCTCGCGGCGCTCCTGGCGCCGCCCTCCCGCGCTCAGGCCTCGCCCCAGTTCACGAAGATGAGCATGGCGGTCAGCACGAGCGACAAGGGCAAGGCCGCCGAGACCCGCCTGGAGATCTCGATCGTCCCCGACGCCGGCGGCCCCGCCGTCGCCCACCTGGACGTCCAGGGCGTAGAGATGTCCCCCTACGCCACGGTGCGCGTCGTCGTGCCGGCCTCAAACGGCGGCTTCACCCGCGACCAGCTCTCCCACCTGCACATCGAGCTCAGGCTGTCCGGGGACGGCGTCGGCATGTGGCACACGTCCTTCGACGCCGTGCTCAACTTTGACGACGGCTCGCAGGCCCTCCTTGGGTCCGGCAGCCTGAGCCTGTCCGGGGCGCGGCCCGTCGCAAGCGTCCCCCTGACCCTGGCGACCGTCGCGGGCACGGGGCTCCTGGGCCACGTGGAGAAGTTCAGCTTCGGCCTGATGAGCAAGAGCGCGGCGGCCCCCGAGCCGGTATCCTCAAGCGTGCCGCACAAGTCGACCAAGGAGTTCACGCACATGGACATCGCGATCGACACCGGCGCCCGGGGCGCCGAGCCGGGCACCCGCGTCGAGATCTCGATAGAGCCGAGGGCGGGCGGCCCCGCCGTCGCGTACCTCGACATCCGCGACCGGGTGTTCGCCCCTTTCAGCAAGGTGTCCGAGGTCGTGCTGCCGGCCGGGGACGGCTTCACGAGCGCCGACTCGAAGAAGGAGCAGGTCGTCATCAAGGTCACCCCGCCCGGCGGCGGGACGTGGACCTGCTCGTTTGACGCGATCGTCCATTTTGCCGACGGCTCGCAGGCCCTCCTGGGATCGGGTGACCTCGTTCTCTCGGCCGTAAGGGACGTGGAGACGGTGCCGCTTTCGCTGGCCACGACGGCGCACGCGTCGATCCTGGGCGGCGTCGAGAAGTTCGGGTTCAAGCTGCTGAGCCGGAGTGGCGTGCAGCAGACCCAGGAACCCGCGCCCGTGGCCCCGGCAGGCTCCGGCGCCGCGGCAGGGGCCCCGGGCTCGGCGGCGCAGCAGGAGGCGGCCCGCGCCGCAAGGCCCGTTTCGGGCGACGAGTTCACGGGGATGGACGTCAAGCTGTACTCAAGCGGCAAGGGCAAGGGCGCCGACGTGCCCGTCGAGATATCGATAGGCCCCAAGGGAGGCGGCGCCGCCGTGGCGTACCTCAGCATCCAGGGCCAGGCCATAGGGCCGGGCGTGAGCGTGAGGGAGGTCGTCCCGCCCGCCGGCGAGGGCTTCACGGAAGCCGACCTCAAGGGCGAGGAGGTCATCGTCAGGATAACGCCCCCGGGCCGCTGCACCTGGACGCACGGCCTCGACATCGTGATCCACTTCGCGGACGGGACGGCGGCTCTCTGGAGCACCGGCGACCTCGTGCTGAGCGACTACCACAACGAGGAGGTCATCTCGCTCTCGGGCGTCTCGATCGCGCGCGGGTTACTCGGCGGCGTCAAGAAGTTCGGGTTCGGCCTGCTCAACACGCTCGGCAAGTGACGGGCTGCGCTTCCCGCTAGGGCAGACGGTAGCCGAACTGCGCGAGCACGTCCCGCGCCTGCCTGCTTGCGAGGAACCCAATGTAGCGGCGGGCCGCCGGATTGGACGCGCCCCGCATCGTGAGGACCGCGCCCTGCGCGATCGGCGTGTAGAGTTCGGCCGGGACCTCGATCCAGCGCCCCCGCTCCTTCAGGTTTGGCGCCACCACGAGCGAGTACGCGACGAACCCGGCGTCGGCGTTCCTGCTCGAGACAAACTGCGCCGCCTGCGTGATGTTCTCCCCGATGACTATCTTCGGGCGCGCCGCGTCCGCGAGCCCCAGGCGGCCGAGCGCCTCCTCGGCGGCGCGCCCGTACGGGGCCGTGCCGGGGTTCGCCATGGCTATCCTGAGCACCCGCGGGTTGCGCACGACCGACTCGACGGAGGCGATCCCGAGTTCCGGCCGCGTCGTCCACAGCACGAGCCTGCCGAACGCGTACGTCACCAGGCTGGCCCCGTCCGCCCCGCCCATCGCGACAAGCCTCCTCGGGAACTCAAGGTCCGCGGACAGGAACACGTCGTAGGGGGCGCCGTTGGCGATCTGGGCGACAAGGCTCCCGGAGGCGCCGATCTCGGACTCCACGGCCACGCTCGGCTGTGCCCTTTCAAACGCCGCGTCCAGTGGCCCCATCACGTAGGCCATGTTGGCGGCCGCGGCGACCATGACCTTCTCGGCCGCCGGCATTTGCGCGGCAACCGCCGAGAGTGCGATCCCAAGGAGCAGCCGTTTGCGCATTCGCGAAGGATAGCGCGACGGCGCCCTCCCCTGTCAAACGCGGCGATCGGCCGGTCCCCATCCCGGGCTCCGCGGGCGGGCAGGCATGCGAGGACTTATGCTTCCCCACCGCCGCGACCGCCTCCATAGTGCCCCGGCCGCCGCAAGGCCACGCCCATGGAGCTTCCGCAGACCAGGAGACGCATCCTCTACGACCCGCCCGCGCCGCTCGTCCTGGCGGTCTGCGCCCTCATCCTCTGCCTGAGGCGGGCCGGGGCGGTCACCCATCCACAGTTCTGGGCCGAGGACGCCTATCTCTTCGAGAACGCGTACGAGTTCGGCTGGCACGCGTTCACGATCCCGTTCGCCGGCTACTTTCACACCGCGCTAAGGGCCATCGCTCAGCTCGCGGTCAGCGTCGATCCCGCCCGCGCGCCCTGGATCTTCCTGGCGTGCTCGTCCGCGGTCACCCTGTACGTCGCAGGCCTCGCGCTGTCGCCGCGCTGCCCCCTTCCGCGGTTCTGCGGCACCGCAGCGCTGGCCGTCGTCCTGGTTCCGGACACGTTCGAGGTGCTGCTTACGGTCGTCAACCTGCAGTGGGTGATAGGCGCGGGCATGGTGCTTCTCCTGATCCTCGGCGACGCCAGGGGTCCCCGCCAGAACACCCACGATCTCGCCGCGGCTGCGGCCATGGGCCTCACGGGCCCTTTCTGCATCATGCTCTCCCCCCTGTTCGTCGCCCGCGCCTGGGCCAGGCGCAGCCGCGCGAGCGCGTTCCTGGCCGCGGTCGTCGTCGCATGCGCCCTGGTCCAGGGATGGTGCTTCCTGACCTCGCCCGCGCTTGGCGACGCAGCGGCTGGGGCCCATTTCGCCCCGCGGGTCGTCCTTCCCGCGATCGGCCGGCGCGTGGGCGGCTCGCTCTTGGTGGGCGCGCTCCTGTCGGCTGACACCGACCTGTACGTCGGGACCCTGGTGGGCATCGGCACGCTCCTGGGAGTCGCCTACCTCGCATTCACGAAGGGGCCGCGCCGCTCAGAGAGGATGATGCTCGGGCTCGCATTCCTCCTCCTTCTTGCCGCCGCGCTCTACCGGCTTCGCTACAAGTTCGACGAGGCCTTCATCCCCGGCTCCGCCTCCCGTTACTTCTACATCCCACAGCTTGTCCTCATGTGGCTCCTCATTGCGGCGGCGGGCCTGAAGGGCCGTGTCGGAAGGCTCGCGCCCGCGCTCCTGGCGTGGGCCGTCCTGGTAAACGCGCCGCGCTATAGGGAGCGGGCATTCGTGGACATGCACTGGAGCCTCTACGAGGCGAGCATCCGCGAGGGCAGGCCCATCATCGTCCCTGTCAACCCGCCCGGCTGGATCATGCCGCTGCCAGCGCGCCGCCGCTGAAGCCCGCGGCCGGCCTAGGCGGAGAGGAAGCCCTGGGCCCGAAGTGTGGCGACGAGCTGACCGACGCCCTCGACGCGGAATGCCCGGGCGCCCAGGCGCCGTGCGGCCTCGACGTTCATCGGCGTGTCGTCGAAGAAGCACACGGCCGCCGGCTCGACGCCGCAATGGGCGAACGCGCGCCGGAACGCCTCCTCGTCGGGCTTCATGGCGCCGATCAGGTGGGAGGAGAGAGCTTGGTCGAATTCGCCCAGGAAGCCCCCGAATTTCTCCCAGTGCAGCTCGCTGCAGTTGCTCAGGCACGCGACCCGGTAGCGGGCCCGCAGCGAGCGCAGCGCCTCCAGGGCGCCCGGGGCCAGTCCGCCGACCCATGAGCCAAACTCCGCTAGGAACGCTCCCGCGGACAGGCCGAGCCCCCATTCGGCAATGAACTCGTCCGCGAACTCGCCCGGGGCCGCCTGCCCGAGCTCGAAGCGCCGGACCGCGCTCGAGCGCATCCAGCGCCCCCTGAGGTCCTCCGCGCCGGGGGACCCGGGCAGGAGGCGGCCCAGCCTCCCGAAGGCGGCGTTCTCGACCAGGACGCCGCCGAGGTCGAACAGCATGAGCTTGGGTGCTTCCATGTAAAACGCCTAGCGAACAAGCGGGCCCAGTTCAACCGCACGGCCGCCAAGGGGGTGCCCCAAATGGGACCCTTTAAGAGACACCCTTGGCTAAGGCAGAGCCAAACTTGTGAACTTGAACGGGGCGACGATTAAAGCCCCTGGCGTTGCGAGCAGACACACCATTTGCGCATCCACTGGGAGCGACTCCTCGAAGCGGTAGATGTCGAGTTGCGTGCCCGGAAGGCTGCCGTAGTGGGCCCACCCGTTGTGGTTGTACCTAAGAGGGCTACCGTCCCGGGATCTGAATTCGGTGCTGACCAGCCGGCCCTTCTCATCCTTTATCAGGACCGCCAGGTCTTGCTCTGTGATTACCAGGCCAGGCATTCCCGGGCCCACCTCGTCCTTCAGGTACCGTTCGCCGGCCCCCCTATCGAATACTTTGATGGTCATGCCCAACCGAAGGAAGGCTTCCGAGTCGACAGGTTTACCCACCTTCGCCTTCACATGCTCGACCGTTGCTACCGCGTACCGATCAAGGTCCGGAACCACGACCTCTAGCCACCCTTCCAGGATCGCCAGGTTCTTTGCCGGCCTCGATGGTGACGTGAGGCTGACCGAAAGGGAGGGAGGCGGCAGGGCCGTCATCACATCATCCGAGGTCCGCCCGACGGTGATGTAGGAGAACCGCGGCTCGGCGGTCTGTTCCAATATCACACCAGCGTCGTCCCGGGCCCGGGTCACGACGACGCGAGCGGCGCGCACCCGCGAGGCTGCGGTCTCTGAAAGCCCGAAGTGGACGACCAACGGTCCATATCCCCCTCCTCCATGTTCGATGGATTCGATCGTCACGTGGGCGCCGCGGGTCGCCTTCGGCATCTCATCGGCGACCGTGCTCGCCTGAGTCTTTGGCTGGGAGGCTCCATCGAGCTGCTCCAGCAGATCCTTGTAGAACCCCAATTCGTAGAGGTGGACGATGCGCAGTGTGTCGATTCCGGGCGCCGGTTGGTTCTGCGCAGGTCTCTCCGGGGAATGCTTGTCCGCCTCCTTGATACGAGCTATGCGGTCCTGGGCGAAGGCCCTGAACTCGTCGTCGTGTCCCTGGTGGATCAGTAGGCGGGCGCAGTCCGAGGGAAGCATGCTCCCAAGGCTCGCCACTCCCGGATCCCAAGTTCCCGCCGGCTGCGTCCTAAGGTCCGCATTCTGGGCGGCTACGGCTTCTTTATAGGCCTGGTAGAGCATGGAGTTCAATTCAGGCGTCTGGAACGGCTTTAGTTCCTTCACAAGCGCATCCTTGGCCCATGCGTTCCCATTGCGCCTTAGGACGTCCTCGACCACCCGGAGCCCCGACGTAGGGTAGTAAAGGAGTAGGCGGTCAACCGCCTCGAGATCCACTTGAACACCGTTTAGGGATAGAGCAATTCTATCGAGCAGGGATTGCTCATGGTCCTTCGCGGTTAGACCGCCCCAGTCAGCGCGGGCGGCGGCGGCAAGCGACGGGCGTTCGACCGGCGAGTCGATGGCAACGATCTTCGCTCCCAATCCTGCCCCCATGGGCCAAGCCCCGCCGCCACCGTGCCAGCCCACCACATACAGTTTCCGATCCACGATCTCCCCTACGGCGATGTAGCAGAGGTCGCCTACCTTGATGCAATAAGTCCCGTCGCCGCCCAAGGAGTCTCTCTCCTTTGTATTCACTCCAGCGGGTTGCCGGTCCTTTGAGGGATACCGACAGTCGTAGTCGTCACCGGAGACGACAGTGCGTCCCGCTCCGGCGCGCGGCGCCATGCCAAACACGATTTTCGTAGGCCGCGCGTCTGGCAGGTGGTCCAGCAAGGCGGGTAAAGCGCCGGCCCCGCGCCGGACCAGTTCGGCCATGACCGGGGCATCGATGAAAATCGGGTATTCGCGCGGCCCGATGTTCACCGGCGCGCCGAGCGGCAACAGGCGCGGTGCCTGCCCGAGATTCTGGGACTGGTGGTCCGTGAACAGCTCGGCGGCCTGTAGCCGGCTGATAAGTTCTTCGTTGCTCAACGCAGAGGCTGAGTTCGACTCAGCAAGCGCCCAGTGCGAGGAACACACCAGTAGAACCACTGCGAGTGCCGAAAATGCCTTCGCCCTTGCGTTTGATATCTTATCGCAGCCTCTCGGACAAAGGTAGGTCACTTGCTTATGCTTTGGTTCGAGGCGATACCTTGCCGCCATCCCAACAGCCCGCCAAAGGCTAGTCAGATTAACGGGGCGTCCGCAACGCCCTAGATCTCGGGATGCCGTGGTAACCTTTCATTCGCCGCCGGACGTGTCAGAAGGGGTCCTTTGTCGAACACCTCAGCTATCGAACAGGGATCGTGATAGAAGAACAACCTTTCAGGTCGAGCTGGCCCCTATGGGCTCCAAGCTCGACGGTCGCGCTGGCCCCTAAACAAAAAGCACGATCAAGAGCACAATCAGGACTAGGCCAAAACCGCCGCTGGGATAGTAACCCCAGTTTTTGCTGTGAGGCCAAGTGGGAAGCGCTCCGACAAGGAGCAGCAGGAGCAAGACGAGGACGACTGTGCTGATCACGGCCGGATTACTTCGTGGCTTTCATCTCGCGCTTGGCGCCTTCGGCGGCCCCTTTCGCCACTGCGACGGTTCTTGCCGCGGCCGTCTTGGCTGCTGATTCGGTACTGCCGGCTACCTTCCGGACTGATTTGACTGTCGAATCGATGGCATGAGACGTCTTGCCTGAGGGGTTGTGCTCGGCCACCGCGCCAACCGCGGTTCCAATTGCGCCGCCGACTACCGCCCCAATCGGTCCTCCGACAATCGCCCCGAGCAGGGCCCCGGAGCCGCCGACGACGGTTTTCTTGCCGATAGAAATATGCCTGGCGGACGAATCCGTGACGGGTTCATCGTGGGATGCTGAAGGGATTGTATCCATAAAGGTCCTTGTTGTTATTGCGAGTGCGCCAGTATGGTGGCAAATGGCGGTCGAAGGTTCCGTCCGGGGAGCCGAAACCCTCGAAAGTACACCCTTTTCCACCAGGAATTTGAGGCGGATAAGGGTTATACCCCATGGGACATGGCCAGCCATTGGCCTCGTATTGAGGTGTCGAGATCAAGCGACAAACAACGATGCCCCAAGGCGACAAGCCGAGCTACACGGGCAGGCAGAGGCTTCGGGCGGCGCGCATCGAATAAGGCTGCGAAAGACGAGGCGTCGGCACGAAGACCGCGGTAATGCGGGCCTGGGCCGCGGTCAACAAGCTGACCGGAGGCGGAAAGAAAAGCGGATCGAATCGGAGGACGAATTGAACGGAGGCAACCGGACAACCTATGGGGGTTGGCCCGAAAATCCATAGCATCCAGAAATCGGTGCCTTCTCTTACGCTAGTCGTTTTAGGCTACCTAATGAAAAAGCCGCCAACTTTCCCGCTCCTCACACTGAGAGTTGCAAGCATATCATCGCTTCCGTCCTTGAAGCTCACTTTCCAAAGCGTAACTCGAAACCCCTTCTGTTGAAGGACGCCAAGGTAAGTCACCTGATGATCGCCGACCAACTTTGGGGCCAGTTGCGTGGCGACGGTATCAAACTGTTCCTCAGGAAACGCCCTAAATGCAGGCTCTCCGTCTCCAACAAATGAAGCATAGTCCTTTTTTTCTAGCGCGGAATAAAGCTTTGTGAAAATTTCAACATCCTCCTTCGCGGGCTTGGCCTCACTAAGGAGCACCCCCATCAAAAACGCCGATGAGTTGGAGTCTGTCTTGGGCGGCGTGGCGCCTGGGGTGAGAGGGAGACCATCTTGAGCTGCGAGGTGTGTCGCTGCGATTAAGCAAAATGAAAGCAATAAGGTCTTCATGGGGTTTATTGGTTCGGAGAATGCCCTCGAATATGAGCTGCTCCAAGCAGCAAGTTGTTTGAAAAAGGACCCGTTTTGGATCTGGTCGCCTGATAGGTTGGCAGAGGCGACCGGAGACTCCTTCACGTTAACTTGGGTCAGAGCAAAAAGTAGACGAGCCAATAGCAGGCCACCAGGGTCGGGATGAGCCAGGGTAGCAGGCAGATTATTTCCCGACTTCCCCGCCTCATCGCCCGTTTGGAGAGATACCATCCCAAGCCCACGGCCACAGGGTAAAGCCAGGTGCAATAGACAAGAGCCGCTCTCTCCACCTCGGCGGCCGTGTTTCTTAGGGGCGGGTCGAACATGAACTTCGCCGCAAACAAGAAAAGTGGCCAGAACAGCACGCTGCCCAGGAAGGTTAGGCGAGCGACCCTAACGGGACGTGACTCGATTTCGACCTCCTCCAAGGATTCAGTAGTCTTCATACTGAGGCAGCTAGGTTTCGGGTCGGATAAGGGCTGCGTTTGGTTTGCCGGTCAGAGTGGCAGGCGCCCTCAGTCCGCCCGCACGTTAATCGTGAAACACCCTCGCGGCCAGCCCGGATTGGCGGCGCCGCGACATTGAGAACAGGCCGGATCCGATGACCACCAAATAGGGAGCTATCTGTTTCTAAAAGGGTCGGTTTTCGGCCGTTGCAGTCTGTATCCTTAGATCTCTATAATGTGCAATGAGCGGACCTCATTGAATGACCAGCACCCAATGTTGCGCTGCTCGGAGCAAAGGTCATTGTCCCGCAGTGAGAGGAAAATCTCTGAAGATGCTCAATCCAGAGACGAAGGTACTTGCCGTGCGACTCGCAAAGATCTCCTCGGTTCTTGTGCCTTTTTTTGCGGTTTGCCTAGCAGGTGCGCAACACGCAATCCATGACGCGATTATACCGAAGTTGGAGCTTAAGGACGGGAGGGTGTTCAGTGAGGCCCGGGTGGTTTCTCAGTCGCAGACAAAAGTATTAATCCGTTATGAAGGAGGGGCTAGTAACGTGGAAAAGGTATTACTTCCCGATTCAATCCTGGCCCAAGTCGACCCTCAGCTCTTCGAGAGCATCAAAGCAAAAGAGCTCGACATAGCTAGTCGGTCCTGAATAATTCC
>PLXS01000041.1 GCA_003151515.1 Opitutaceae bacterium | reverse complement strand
TGGTTTTGACTGGCGCACTAAGCGTGCAACTTTGACAGGCTGAGGAGGTGACGGCAGGACGGGTCCCGGGGTAACGTCCGCAAACGGGTTCCGACTTCCCAAACGCAGGCAGGGCGGTCCGAGGAGCTTGATCCGCCCGGCATGTGTTTCAGGGCTGGCCAGGATCGGGCTTCCTCATTTTCGGTATCGGCAGGAGCATCGAGACGCGCTTCTGGTACCTTTCGTAGGTTTCGCCAAAGTACTTCACCAAATCGCGCTCCTCGAGTTGTAGGGCGACGAGGATGTAGGCCGTCGTGGCAATCGCGAAAAGCAGGTGGCCGGCGCTCATTCGCGGCGTCGCCCAGAAAGCGATGATGAAGCCGAGCATGATCGGGTGCCGCACGAGCTTGTAGAGCGCGAGTGCCCGGAATCCGACCGGAGTATATTCCTTATTTTTCCAATGGAGAAAGACCTGGCGCAGCCCGAACAGGTCGAAATGATTGATGAGAAACGTGCTGAAAAGGACCACGGCCCAGCCGAGCCAGGACAGCGCCAGCAAAACTCCGCGCCCAGCGGCGTTGTCGACGGTCCAGACCGGGGCCGCAATCGGCCGCCATTGCCAGAATAGAAGAATCAGGGCCAGACTGGCGAAGAGTACATATGTGCTGCGCTCTATCGGCTGGGGCACGATTCGCGTCCACCACCTTTTGAAGCCCGGCCGCGCCATCACGCTGTGTTGGACCGCGAATACGGTCAGGAGAAGTGCATTGACCAGGTACGCCCGGGCGGTCGCCGTGGCGTAAGGCGAATAATCCACCGTTCTCGGCACGACCAGATTGCCGACGAAACCGATGGTATAAAGAAATGTTACCAGGAAGACGGCATAGCAGATCAATCCATACAGCATGGCTAACATTCGAGTCATAGCGTTACTCCTTGATTTGGAGCTGGGGTTCGGACACGATCGGTCGCGTCGGAGTGCGCGGCAAGTCCATTGGGTGCGGGTATCCGAGCGACGCAGGTTGGCGGATACAAAAAGGCCAGTCAAGGCGCAGCCCGGCGCCCAGCCCCGAGCTGACGGCTGGGAGCTGGGTTTGAGGAAAGGTGACACCGTTACGCCAATTTTGGTGCGCCGCGGGCACCCCGGGCTCCGTCCTAGCTTGCGCGTTGGATGCCGTTGTGGCTATCCTAGGGTGATGATTAACCCAATTATTCGACGGCTGGCCCAGGTAAGGGCTACGGCCGCCAAGCTCGAGCAATCGTTCGTAAAGGAGTTGGCCTCTCTGCCGAAAGCCTATGGCTTCGACTCGCTAAAGGCATTTATCGCCGCAGTGGAGGCATCCGGAAGCGGCAAACGCAGCAGGATAAAAAAAACCAAGAAAGCCTACAAGCCCAAGACGCGGAAACGGGCGGTAATCACAGATTCCGTTCGCGCCAAAGTGAAGGCGCTTCTCAAGGCGGGCAAGTCCGGGTCCCAGATCGCCAAGGCCGTTGGGATTTCACTCCCTAGCGTCCAGAACATAAAGAAGACTTTCGGCCTGGTGAAGGCGACCAAGAAAGCCCCGCCGAAAGCCAAGCGCCGCCGTGCTCCAAGCAAACCCGCGACCGCTCCCAAGACTCACAAGAAGCGAGTGACACCCAGGAAGGCTGCGGTTCCAGAGCCGAAGCCGACTCCCACAACTGTCGTGCCTCCGGTTATTCCCGCAGTTTGACACGAGGCTGATCGGCTGACCGGGCCCGCGGTTCGTCTTGATCCGCGCTCAGCTCGGTATCTGTTTCGCAAGCGGTCCCTTTATGGACAGCTTGGACTCCAGCTTCGTGTTCCTTCCGTCACCCCATGATTTTCGTCCGCCACGAGAGCAATATCCCGAGATTTCGAGGCGAAGGCGCAAGGTAGGTCGGCACCGCCAATGGTCCTACTGATAGTCACGGCCCGTCTCCTCGGGCTTCAATTCACGCGGATAAGGAAGCCGAGATTCGTTTGCACCCGTGCACACAACTCTACGCGTTTTCATGTAGTTTCATGGCTGCTTCTTTTTGAATCTCACGATTAGACATGTGCTTGCACAGTTTAGTGGCAGATATTGGGAGCAATCGGTCACTTTAGCATGAAAAAGAGCGGTGTCCCCCGTTCATTAGGCATCTTGACGGATTCGCATGCGTGGGAGTTTTGCGAGATTGGAGGAGCATGTGTACGATTCTCGATCGAGACTAAAGGCTTTGATTCGATTGAGTCCTCGAGAAGGTGCGAATGACTGATTCACCCAAGCCAGCATCGAACGGCTCCGCTTCTAGGCCTGGGTCTCCATCGATTAGCGCGAAGCAAGGCGTTCATCTAGTGCCCACATTGCTAGCTACGTTTTTGATCGTGGTAGCCCTATTGACACGGCTGTCCAGTTATGACCAATTGATCTCCAACTGTTTAGGAAGATCGACTTGGAGTTCTCTTGTATCAATTTTCATAAGCAGTTCCTCCAAGGGTATTTGCTCGAGCGAGGAGACGCTGACGACTTGCAGGATTTCATACAGAGAGGCATCGAGATGCTTCTGCCGTCTGGCGATCGCCACGAGCAGGTAGGCGCACAGCGCGGTCCAGACTTGTACCCTCACACCGTTGGGCGAGTGGCTCAAGAATCCGCGCAGGCGCAGGTGCTGCTTGACCCAGCGGAAAAACAACTCGATGCCCCACCGGCGACGGTAGGTCTGAGTGATCGTGAAGGCCGAGAGCTCGAACCAATTGGTCACGAAAACAAACGCCTGGCCGTCTTCCGGATTGATATAACTGATCCGGCGCAACGGCTCGGGATAGTCCCTCCGACCCTTGCGCGAGCTGAGGCGGATCGTTTGATCGCAGCGCAACCCCACCGTTTCGTCGACGGGCCGCGACTCGGCCACATAAAAACGGATGCCGGCTTTGAGGCGAGTGACGAAGAAGACCCCTGCAGCATGCAGCCGATGCAAGCGAAGGAAGTCCAAGTAGCCTCTGTCGAATACGTACCCACTGCCAGGATACAAAGGAATCTCGTCCAGCGAGGCCACTTCGTGCCGATTCCCCTCGTGGAGGCTGGCAAAAATGGGGATGTCCTCCCGCAAGTCCAACAGCACATTGAGCTTCACCGAGGCTTGTTGCTTTTGCCAGCGGGCCCAGGGAAACAGCGCCAGGCTCAGTTCGATCAACGTCGCATCCAAGGCGAACAAGTCCGCCTCCAGGCCCAGTTCGAAAGGGCTGTCCGCGTAAAGTCGCCGCGCCCGACGCATGAGCACCGCGGCCACGTCGGCAAACACGCGCCAGTCGCGATGCTCGTTGGCGTAGGCCAGGTTCGTCCGCGTCACGCGCCCGCGGATGCCCATGTGATAAGCCCGCGCCGACCGCGATCGCAGACATGCCTCGATGTCGCGCAGACCCTCGCGATAGGTCAACTGGGCGAAGACCATCGCAGCGAAGTGGTCGTAAACGCTGAGGGACCGCGAAGCACGCGGCATCGGAAATCGGGCCGCCGCCCGCGCCAACTCCGTGTGATCGACCCCTGCGAGAATTTGGGAGAAGACGGTCGGGCCGGGATTCATTTCCGGGCCAGAATGACCCGATCCACCGTTTTTTAAACCATGTCGAGGACACGTCTGGAAGCGTGCTACTGCCCAAAGAAAAGCGACTTACCAATTTCATTTAGCTCCTTAACTGGACAGCCGTGCCCTATTGAGTACCTACGAGTTCTTCCTTTCGGGCATGTTGCAGCGCCTCAGCAGCCTCGAGAGCTTTGCCTCTGTTGCCGTAAGCGCCCTTATTGCCATCATTCCAACTTATCTCGCACTTCGGAAACAACGGATATTGCACCGAAGCGCTCTTTCCGCGTTAACCGAACTTAGAGGCACTAAAGCAGTAATGGAGGAATCGGAGCGGCGCTTTAGGGAAATGTTGGAGAACGTCGATCTCCTCGCAGTCACCCTCGATAAGAACGGAGTCGTTACGTTCTGTAATAATCACATGCTTCGACTGACGGGATGGCGGCGGGATGAAGTGCATGGCAAAGACTATTTTCCGATATTTGTCCCAGGGGCCAATCCAGCACGGAAGAGAGTTTTCATTGAGAATATCCAGTCGGGCACAATTGCGCCGCATCTCGAAAACCAGATTAAGACCAAGAATGGAGAATTGCGGGAGATTGTCTGGAGCAATACCATGCTCAGGGACGGAGAGGGTAAGATCATGGGCACCGCGAGCATCGGTGATGATGTCACAATTCGAAAGCGCGCCGAAAGGCGGCTGCAGCTCCAACGCTCGGTGACGGCTGTACTGGCGGACGCGGCACCGTTGAATGAAACCTATCTTAATATCCTTGAGAAGCTCTGCACCGGCTTGCACTGGGATATGGGGGTAATCTGGATCGTTGATCGGGCCGCCAAAGCTCTCAGCTGCGCCGAAGTTTGGCATCCTCCATCGACAGAATATCGCGCCTTCGCAGATGAGAATCGCCTAAAGACTTTCGTCATCGGCCAGGGTTTGCCCGGCGGCGTATGGGCCGACGGGCAGGCTGCATGGCGCGAGGATATAGGGACAGTCGACGGCTTCGAAAGACGGACGGCGATCAATGCGGGCATGCACGGATGGATCGGGTTCCCCGTCGTGCTTCCCAGACGGATTCTTGGTGTTGTGGAGCTTGTTAGCGCTCAGATCCAGTCGCCGGACGCCGAGATGTTGGCGACCCTCGCAGCCATTGGAATGCAGGTCGGACAGTTTATCGAGCGGCGACAGCTTGAGGAGCAGCTTCGTCAGGCGCAGAAAATGGAGGCTATCGGTACCCTTGCGGGCGGGATCGCGCACGATTTCAACAACATACTCTCAATAATAAACGGTTACACCGAGCTGCTAAAAATATCGTTGGCCGACCAGCCCGAATTCAACGAGCATCTGGACGCCGTGGCGAAGGCAGGGGCTCGCGCCGCTGGCTTGGTGCGGCAGATCCTGACGTTCAGCCGGCAGGAACAAACGCAGCGTGAGCCCATGCAGTTGGCACCCGTGATCGAGGAGGCAACGAAGTTTCTGCGTGCTACGATTCCGAGCACCATCGAAATTCGCCTCCATCTGGCTGCCGATGCGCCCGCTGTACTGGCAGACGCCACAGAGGTTCATCAGATCGTCATGAATCTCGGCACCAACGCGTGGCACGCAATGAGGGATCGTGCCGGGAAACTCGAGGTGGAATTGGAACCCTTCGTCGTCGATCAGGAGCTGGCTGCCCACACACCCCAATTGCGAGAAGGCCGATACGCCCGCCTATCCATCAGCGATTCCGGCAAAGGCATGGACCAGGCGACTCTCAGCCGAATTTTCGAGCCATTTTTTACCACAAAGGTCGTCGGCGAGGGCACGGGCCTTGGGCTGTCGGTAGTTCACGGAATCATGCTAAGCCACGACGGCGCGATCACCGTCTATAGCAAGCCTGGTGTTGGGACCACGTTTCGCCTGTATTTTCCCGCTCATTCGAGCGAGGAGGCAACCGCTGAGATTCAGGCAGCCGCGACTCCGTCTGGGACCGGCGAACGTGTGTTGTTTGTAGACGACGAGGCACCCCTCGCACGCCTGGGCAAAGCGATCCTTGAGCGCCTTAGCTATTCGGTCGACGCGCGCACTGACGTTTTGGAGGCGCTCGAGTTGATCCGCACTGATCCCGGACGGTTCGACCTCGTAATTGCCGATCAAACAATGCCGTCCATGACAGGCATCGACTTTGCCCGCCAGATCAGACTTATTCGCCCCGATTTACCGATCATCCTCACAACTGGCTACATAGGCCAATTGAAGATCGAGCAACTCCGGCCGATGGGCATCCGCGAGTTGTTGCCTAAGCCGCCAACTATTCGAACGCTTGGCCAAGTTGTTCACCGCGTGCTAGCCGATAGGGCCCAACGTGAATGACATATCGCCACTACCCGTGCCTGACGGAAAACTTGAATTCCGCTGATAAGACACAGGCGACTGAAACTTGGGTGCCTTAACCGGCACGCCAGCACCAACTCGCAGACAACCTGGTTCGGAGTGCCCGCAAATGGACCGGAGCATTTTGGACTCGACGCCGACGGCTTCATAGCAGGGTCCTTTTTGAAACACTGGCTTTCGGCTGGCGTGCCAGGGAATTTGAGCGCCGGTGAGGCCTGAAATCAACGGAGCGCTCAAGGCTCGAAATGGACCCGCCGGGCTTCCCGTTTGGGGCGAGATAGGAAAGTCTGGGGCATAGGCACTTCAAATCCCGCTCCGAATTACACAACCCTGGCTCAGAATACAGATGGCACGTCACTCGGGCGTGCATTCAATGCAAACGGGCCGGGGCGAGTCCTCGGGAGGGGGCCTATTTCACTCGGGGCGCGATGATCGCCGCGATCAGGTCGGTCACACCAGGCGTGCGCTCAAGGTGGGGGTAGACGAGGCCGCCGCCATAGGTGAGGCGGTGGCTCGAGACGAAGCTGCCCGAATCCACGAGGAGTTCGATGGGCGCCCCTTTCTTGCCCTCGGCGATCGCCCTTTTCAGGCGCTCGTCGGAATACTTCCTGCCGTTGACCGCCAAGAGGTCCATGCCGGGGGCGAGCCCCGCCAGGTCCGCCGGCGACCCCGGGACCACGTCCGCCACCTCGGCCTTGTCGTCGTCGAGCGCCAGCCCGAGGGAGCTGGTGAGATCCAGGTTGTGGAAGGCCTTGTCGGAGGACTCGACCGTGATGTTCGTCTTCTCGGTGTAGGCCACCCTGGAGCCGGCGAGCGCGATCCCCTCGAGAGGCGGGCGGTCGCGCAGGGTCGTCAGCCGCTCGGCAAAGAAGGCGGTCCAGTCGTAGGGGAGGATATGGCCCAGCGTCGCAGTCACGTCCGCCGCCGTGTAGGGAACCACGCGTGGCCGCTCGCCGGGCACGGTTTCCGGGTTGATCGGACCGCCGCCGCCGTCGCCCAGGAACGCCCGGGCGAAGTCGTCGAGGCTGCGTTCGCCATGCGTGCGGGTGCGGATCAGGGCGTCGGCCTCGAGCCAGATGAGCTCGCCCTCGTCGTAGAAGTCGACTCCCCGCCGGCGGGACTGCCCGGAAACCGGGGCCAGGTACAGCAGCTGTGCGGCGTCGGCCGTGTCCTGGAGCGGCCGCCATGTGCGGCCCTTCACGGCCGCCATCCGGGCGGTGGTCGCCGCTAGGTTCTCGCGGTACTCCTCGGGCGAGAAGAGGCCCGCGCGGGTCGCGAGCACGTTGCCGTAGTACTGGGTCAGGCCCTCGTAGACCCAAAGCAGGTCGGTCTGCATCGGCTTCTGGTAGTCGGGGCTAAGCAGGTCGGCGGGCCTGCGGAACTTCCCGTTCCAGCTGTGGAAGTACTCGTGGGTCAGCAAGTTCGCAAAGGTTGGGAACAGGTCGTCGTCGACCAGCGAGCGCTCGCTTGCGCGGTCGTCGGAGGTCTGGTGGTGCTCGACCCCGCTGTAATCGAAGCGGTTGGAGAGGGAGAGGAGGAAGTGGTAGGTCTCGTAGTGCCGGATCCCCATGAGCGCCGCGTACTCGGCCGGAATGCGGTCGAGGGCCTGGGTCCGCGCCTTGTTCACCTCCAGCGCCTCAGGGCTGTCGGCCGCCGCCTCGATGAAGTGCCCCGGGGTCAAGCCGGGCGTCAGGTCGAAGCGCTTAAAGTAGGCGCCGGTGATCACCGGCTGGTCGATTAGCATCTCGAGGGAGACCGGCTTGTAGTGGGTGGTGGCGCCGTCGACTGAGTCCACCGCCAGCGAACTGCCCACACCCCAGCCCTCGGGCACGGTGACGCTCGGAACGACCGCCAGGTCAGCGGCCGCGGCGCCGGCGGGGTAGAGCACGACGACGTTCCAGTTGAGCACCGCTATCTTGGGCGTGGTGGTGGGGCCCGCCCCGAAGTTGCCGTTTGCGGGCGGGAGGTACTGGGTATGCACCTCAATGTGGGATACGCCGGCCGGCACGTCCACGTGCAGGGCGTACATGTTCTCAAGGTCCCTGCGCCAGGCGAGCGGCCGGCCCGCCGCCGTGATCTGGATGCCCGAGAGGTTCGTGACCGGCCCGGTCGGGCCGTGCTCGCCCGCGATCCACTTTGCATAGAGCAGCGTGAGCGGGCCCTCCACGACGGGCAGTCCGATTGTCGCGCCGATGAGCCCGCGCGCGGCGTCCCTCAGGTCCGCTTGGACGGTCATTGGCTCTCCGCCACCGGCGCGGCCGGCAAGAAGCGCCAGGAGCAGGGCGCCCGTGCCCAGGCGGGTTCCCCGCCTCCGGGCTGCTTTCAACGCGACCCGGGGCACGCGGAGGCTCATGGGTCGTGAGAATGCCCTGGGGTGGGCCTAGGTAAAGCCCGCGTTTCTCGTCCGGATGCGTCTGAATCCATGCGGACTCGCGGTCCTCGTGGCCCTGATCGACTCGAGGGGTCACGTTCGTGACTCCCGTGCAATTGGATCTTCCCGATGACAGCAAAGCCAGATCGCCTGAGAAGGGCTGGGATTACTTTGTTTAGAGGTACAAAGTGCATGAGGAATGTTAACTGCCAAAGCCTCCCTCGAGAAAACGCGCGCGCCTCGGGCACCCTATTCAGGGGGACACCGATGGCTTGCGCTCGTACCAAATCGCCCGTGAACTCGGCCTTGCTGAAGGAGTACCGGCGCCGGATCTTGGCGAAACTCGCGTATCCGACCACGACGGAAGGGTTCGCCGCCGACAAGCAGCGCCTGGAGCCGGCCTCGGCTCAGGCCACGAAGTATCGGCAGGACATTGAGGACAAGCTGTTCGGCCGGCACTGGTAACTTCAGCCGCGACTAGCCAAAAGGGCGCACTTTCCACTGGTGCGCCCCTTTTTGTGGCTATAAGCCGCGGCCGGGCAGCCCGAAAGGCTCCGTTCGGGAAATAGGTCCCGTTTGGACACACTCCTCCAGCGGCTGCGCCGTTGATTTTTTTCGGCCCTGTCGTAACGTTGCTTCTCCCCGTTTTCCAAACCTATGTCCACACCCGCACCGCAGACCTTCGAGTTCCAGGCCGAGATCAAGCAGCTGCTCGATATCGTCATCCACTCCCTCTACACGGAGAAGGAGATCTTCGTTCGGGAGCTCGTGTCGAACGCAGCCGACGCGCTCGAGAAGCTGCGCCACCTGAGCGTGACCGAGAAGTCCGTCTTCGACGACAAGCTGGAGCTCGAGATCAACATCACGACCGACGACAAGGCCAAGACGTTCACGATCCAGGACTTCGGCGTCGGGATGACGCAGGCGGAGCTTGTCGAGAACCTGGGAACGATCGCCCACTCGGGCTCGAAGGCGTACATCAAGGCCCTGGGCGAGGGCGACCAGAAGGCCGCCGGCCTGATCGGGCAGTTCGGGGTCGGCTTCTACTCGGCCTTCATGGTGGCGAAGATGGTCAGGGTCTACACGCACTCCTGGCGCGAGTCCGAGCAGGGCCTGGTATGGAGCAGCGACGGCGGGGGCAGCTTCGCCATCGAGGAGAGCCCCGGCGAGCGGCGGGGGTGCAAGGTGGTGGTGGAGCTCACGGACGAGTGCTCGGAGTTCAGCCACGAGTGGAGGGTGCGCGAGGTCCTCGAGCGCTACAGCTCGTTCGTCTCGTTCCCCATCAACCTGAACGGCAAGCGCGTGAACACGGTCCAGGCCCTCTGGCTGCGCGGCAAGGCCGACATCAAGGAGGAGGAGTACGACGAGTTCTACAAGTACCAGGCCCACGACAGCGAGAAGCCGCGCCTGCGCCTGCACTTCAGCGCCGACGCCCCGATTTCCATAAACGCGCTCCTGTTCGTGCCGAAGGACAACACCGAGAAGCTGGGCCTGTCGCGCCTGGAGCCGTCCGTCGCGCTCTACTGCCGCAAGGTGATGATCGACGCGAGGCCCAAGGACCTGCTGCCCGAGTGGCTTCGCTTCGTGAAGGGCGTCGTCGACAGCGAGGACCTCCCGCTGAACATCTCGCGCGAGACGATGCAGGACCGCTCGCTCGTGGAGAAGTTGAACCGCGTGCTCACGAAGCGCTTCATCAAGTTCCTGGACGAGGAGGCGAAGAACCGGCCGGAGGAGTATGCGCAGTTCTACAAGGAGTTCGGCATCTTCCTGAAGGAGGGGGCGGCGCTCGACTTTGCGCACAAGGACGCACTCATGAAGCTCCTGCGCTTCGAGTCCTCGCTCACGGAGGCCGGCAAGTCGACCACGTTCGCCGACTACGTCTCCCGGATGGGAGCGGAGCAGAAGGAGATATTCTACGTTGTCGGCCCCAACCGCGCAGCGATCGAGGCGGGCCCCTACCTCGAGGGCTTCAGGGCCCGAAACATCGAGGTGCTCTTCTGCTTCGAGACCGTGGACGAGTACGTGATGGGCAACGTGCGCGAGTTCGACGGCAGGAAGATAACGGCGGCGGACCACGCCGACGTTAAGCTCTCGGAGCAGCCGAGGGCCGAGGGCGCGCTGGGCGAGGACGAGGTCAAGGCCCTCTCGGGGTGGCTCAAGGACACGCTCGGCGAGCGCGTGGCGGACGTTCGCGCGAGCGAGCGCCTGGTGGACTCGCCGGCCATGGCGCTTAACGCCGACAAGCTCGGCTCGCCCCACATGCGCCGCCTCATGAGGGCCCTCAACAAGGACGGCGCCGAGTCACCGCTGCGCGTCAACCTGGAGATCAACCCCCGACACGCCCTGATCAAGCGCCTGGCGCAGCTGCGCGCCTCCGAGCCGCAGAAGGCCGCTCTGGTGGCCCAGCAGGTCCTGGACAACGCCCTCATCTCGGCCGGGCTCCTGGACGACGCCCCGGCGATGGTGAAGCGCCTCTACAAGCTGCTCGAGTCGGTCTAGGCCTTCGCGGCGGAGCTTCCGCGGGGCCCCCGGCGCAGGAGCGCAACGAGGACGGCCGCGCTGGCGAGGCTTATGGCGGCGCCGGCCGCAAGGGTGCGCGGGCGGTATTCGAAGACGACCTCGCTCTCGCCCGCCGGAACGCTCGCGCCGCGCATCCACCCGTTGACCGGGAAGACCTCCGTGCGGCGGCCCCTGACGGTGGCCGCCCAGCCCGGGTACCACGCCTCCGCAAGCACGAGGATGGCCGGGGCCGAGGAGCTTGCCCGCACGACGACGCGGTTGGGCGCAAAGTTCGCCACCTCGGCCCGCGCAGCCGGATGGCCGAGCGCGGGCCGGAACCCGGGGGCGGCCCCCTCCTCGAGCAGGGCGCTTCGGTGGAAGTCGTGACCCTGCGCCATCAGGTCCTCGGCCGCCCTGAAGTCGGCGACCCTGCGCGCGTCGAAGACCACGTACGTCCTCGGGTCCGGGTCCGCGGCGAAGGCGATCATTCGCGAGCTGCGCTCCAGCGTGCCGGCGAGGTTCATCGAGCCCCAGAGCGCGGGCGCGCTGCCGAGCCCGCCCGGCATCCTAATGAAGTCCGTCGCCGACACCGGGATCCCGGCGGCCGCGTACAGGTAGTACCAGGTGCGGTAGAGGGACGGGGCGACGTAGCTGTTGTACGTGCTATAGCCGCCGGTCATGCCCGCGTTCTCGCAGAGGTCGGACGGGCTGAACGCGATGCGCGGCGGCGGCGCCCCGTCGCGTAGAAGCCCCCTCTTCGCGAGCTGCTCGCGCACGGACTCCTCCGAGGTCCTGAACCCGTAGGACGAGTACACCGGCGACTGCAGCGCGACCGCCCAGAGCCAGTTGGCGGCGCAGAAGGCCCACAGGAGCCCCGCGACGGCCGCCGACAGGCGCGGCCGGCGCTCGCACGCCTGCCAGAGCCCGACGAGGAGCGCGGCCGCGGCCAGCGCTGCCGCCATCAGGGCCACCCCTGCCGCGGATTCCCGCGCGCCGGCCGCCAGGTGGGGCCTTAGCCAGACGAGAAGCGCGACGCCGGCCGCAAGGGCCGGAAGGAGCACGAGCGAAGGGCGGGAGTGGCGGCGCGACAGGGAGAGGGCGCCCAGGCCCAGGAGCGAGACCGCCACCAGGATCCCGTAGCGCGACGGGATGCGAAGCGCGGAAGCCCCCGGCAGGACGCGAACGGCCCAGCCGAGGAAGGGCGCCCGGTCGCCCGCGGCAAGGAGCGCGCCCACAAGCCCCATGCCGATCAGGGCGCGCGCGCCGCGCTCGCGCCAGAGCAGCAGGCCCCCGAGGCAGGCCAGCAGCGGCACGAGGCCGCAGTGCATGTCGTACTCCCAGTTGGGCGCGAAGGCGGGTGATGCCGGGACGAGCAGCGAGAGCCAGCTTGCGGGCGGCATTCCGTTGGCCACCGCGAAGGCGGGGGCGTTAAGAGGGCGGTTGCCCTGCCCCACGAGCTCGAAGAAGGGCAAAAGCGCCGCAGCGGCGAGCCCGGCCCCCAGGGCGCCCGCGGCGGCGAGCCCGGCGGCGGCGCCCAGCCGTCGGGGGCGGCCGGCCGCATCGCCTGCCCAGTCGTGGCGTAACACGAGGAAGACGGCGAGCCCGACAAGCACCACGAAGAGCAGCGGCGGCTGGCCGGCCAGGATCGCAAGCGCCACCGCGGCCGCGAAGGCCGCCCCCGCCCGGGGATCCCAGCCATCCTGCAGGCGCGCCCCAAGCCAGAAGAGCGCGGGAAGCCAGGTCAGGGTGAAGTACCCCTCGACAATGCCGACCGACAGGCGGGCCGAAAACGGCCCCGAGAGGGCGATCCCGGCCCCCAGGAGCCAGCCCGCCGCGGGGCTCGCGCCGAGGCAGCGGCCAAGCTTCACGCCCCCGAAGATCGCCAGAGCCTGGTGCGCGACGACCATGAGCGCCAGGCCCGCGGGCACGCCGAAGAAGAGGACAAGCAGGCTCGGGGGATAGAGCGTGGCGGTCTCGATGTCGGCCATGAAGGGCCGCCCGAGGCCGACGTACGGGTTCCACAGGGGCAGGCGGCCGCTAAGGAGCGACTCGCGGTAGAACGCCTTGTAGAAGGCGTGCATCCGCACGAAGTCGTAGCCGGAGAAAAAGTTCGGGGACTGCAGGAGCATCCAGGCCGTCGCGAACAGGGCGACCAGGAGCGCCCCGGCCGCCAAGGCCGCGTCGGGGTGGGCGCGCGCGGCCCGCCCTATGGACGAATCCTGCCAGACTGCGGCGATTGCGCCGCCACCTTCTGCCGGGCTCTTGAGCATGGCGGGGAGTGACTCAGATTCGCGGCCGGCGGGCAACGCCGCCCATCAAGCAATGCGTCCAATAGACACACGGTTATTGGCTTATGTGAAACACTCGCTCTAGGATCCCGGCAATCACCATCCCAAATGACCAAGGCATTCCTGCTGGGCGCAAGCCTGGCGCTCCTTACCGCCCCGCTCCATTCCCAGACTTCGCCCGAGGAGACGCGCCTGCTGCGCTTCCCGGCGACTAACGGCCGCCAGATCGTCTTCTCCTACGCCGACCAGCTCTACACGGTCGCCGTCCAGGGCGGCGAGGCCCGCCGCCTGACAAACGGCCCCGGCTATGCGCTCTTCCCGCGCTTTTCGCCGGACGGCACGCAGATCGCGTTCACGGCGCAGTATGACGGCAACACCGAGGTCTACCTGATGCCGGCCGACGGGGGGACCCCTAAGCGCATCACGTACACGGCGACGCTTGGTCGCGACGAGCTGGGCGACCGCATGGGGCCCAACAACATCGTGATGGCCTGGAAGAACACCACCCAGGAGATCGCCTTCCGCTCGAGGATGATCTCCTTCAACGACTTCAACGGGCAGCTCTTCACCGTCGGCACCGACGGCGACCTGCCCAGGCAGCTGCCGGTTCCCCGGGGCGGGTTCCTCTCGTTCTCGCCCGACGACAGCAAGATGGCCTACAACCGCGTCTTCAGGGAGTTTCGCACGTGGAAGGACTACCGCGGCGGCATGGCCGACGACATCTGGATCTACGACATGAAGACCGGGGCCATCGAGGACATCACCCACAACCCGGCCCAGAATATCATCCCCATGTGGGGCCCCGACAACCGCATCTACTTCCTCTCGGACCGCGAGGCGGACGGCGTCAAGCGGCTCAACCTCTACAGCTACAACCTGGCGACCAAGGAGACCGCGCAGCTGACGCACTTCAAGGACTTCGACATCAAGTTCCCCTCGATGGGAGCCGGCATCATCGTCTTCGAGGAGGCGGGCTACATCTGGTCATACGACATCAAGGGGGGCGCCGCCAGGCGCGTTCCAATCGTGGTCAAGGACGACTTCGTCACCTCGCGCACCGAGGTCTTGAACGTCTCCAAGCTGATCGAGGGCGTCTCCGCGGCGCCCGACGGCAAGAGGGCCGTCGTCAACGCGCGCGGCGCCACGTTCACCGTGCCCGCCAAGGACGGGGCGATAAGGACGCTGACGACGAAGACCGGCGTGCACGAGCGCGACTCCGCGTGGTCCCCGGACGGGAAGTCGATCGCCTACGTCTCGGACGAGTCGGGCGAGAACGAGCTCTACGTGCGGCCCCAAGACGGCTCCGGCGACCCGGTACAGCTGACCCGCGGCGCGGACACCTACTACTACTCCCCGGTGTGGTCGCCCGACAGCAAGAAGCTGCTTTGGTCCGACAGGCTCCAGCGCCTGCGCTTCATCACCGTCGACACCAAGGCGGTCACGCTCGTGGACACGGCCACGAACTTCGAGATCGCCCAGTACTGCTGGTCGCCGGACAGCGCGTGGGTCGCCTGGACGCGCCCGGAGGACAACTCGCTCACCAAGGTCTGGATGTACTCCCTGGCGAGCGCCAGGAAGTTCGAGGTCACCGACGGCTGGTACGAGGCCAGCGCGCCGGCGTTCAGCGACGACGGCAAGTTCCTGCTCATCGCCTCGGGCCGCGACTTCCACCGCACCTTGAGCGACATCGAGTTCGAGCACATCTACAAGGACCTGGAGCGCGTCTACCTGATCGCCCTCTCCAAGGAAACGGAGTCGCCGCTCAAGCCGAAGAGCGACGAGGTCTCGATCGGGACGGCGCCGGCCAAGGCCGACGAGAAGGCGGCCGATGCCGGCGAGGCCAAGAAGGAGGCCAAGCCCAAGCCCGTCGTCGTCAAGGTGGACGAGGACGGCATCAAGGAGCGGCTGATCGGCCTGCCGGTCAGGTCCTCGAACTACCGCTCCCTGAGCGCGGTGGGCGACAAGGTCTACTACCTGCGCGGCGACGACGACGAGGACGAGGTGTTCGAGGGGATGGGCCCCAGGCCCAAGGTGCTGCTCGTCTACAACCTGAAGGAGCGCAAGGAGACCGAGCTGGGCCGCGTGGCGGCCTACGAGATCACCGCCGACAGGAAGAAGATGCTCATCAAGGCCGGCAAGGAATATGCAATCATCGACCTGCCCACGGCAAAGATCGAGTACAAGGAGAACAAGCTCGCGCTCGACGAGCTGACGCTGCGCGTCGACAGGCACGCCGAGTGGGCCCAGATCTACAACGAGTGCTGGCGCCAGATGCGCGACTTCTTCTTCTCGCCCACGATGAACGGCGCCGACTGGCCCACGATGCGCGCGAAATACGCGGAGCTGGTCCCGTACGCGCAGACCCGCTACGACCTCACGTACCTGATCGGGGAACTGATCGGGGAGATCCACAACAGCCACACGTACGTGGGCGGGGGCGACGCACCGAAGGCGCCGCGCGTGCCGATGGGGCTGCTCGGGGCCAAGCTCTCGCGCGACCCCCAGAGCCGGGCGTACAGGATCGACCGCATCCTGGCCGGGGACAACTGGGAGGAGGCCACGCGCTCGCCGCTCACGGAGATCGGCGTGGACGTGAAGGAGGGCGACTACATCCTGGCCGTCGACGGTCGTCCGGTGCGCGACCTGCCAAACATCTACGCGGCCCTCGTGGGCAACGCCGGCGTGCAGGTGGTCCTCGAGGTCAACTCCAAGCCCGCCGATGAGGGCGCGCGCAGGGTGACCGTCGTGCCGATAGCCGACGAGGCGCCGCTCTACTACCGCGCCTGGGTGCAGCACAACATCGACTACGTGACGGAGAAGACGGGCGGCCAGGTCGGCTACATCCACATGCCGGACATGGGCCCCAAGGGCCTGAGCGAGTTCGCGAAGCACTTCTACCCGCAGCTGAGCAAGAAGGCCCTGATCCTGGACGACCGCGGCAATGGCGGCGGAAACGTCTCGCCCATGATCATCGAGCGGCTCTCCCGCGAGCTCGTGATGGTGGAGAAGCCGCGCAACGCGACGCCCCAGACCAACCCGCGCGACATGCAGCTCGGGCCCAAGGTGGTCCTCATGGACGAGTTCTCGGCGTCCGACGGGGACATCTTCCCGTACCGGTTCAAGATGGACGGCCTGGGCAAGCTGATCGGCAAGCGCTCCTGGGGCGGGGTCGTCGGCATCCGCCAGTCCCTGCCCATCGTCGACGGCGGCTACCTCAACAAGCCCGAGTTCGGCCCCTACGCGAAGGACGGCAAGAACTGGCCAGTCGAGGGGTACGGGGTCGACCCTGACATCGTGGTCGACAACGACCCGGCGAAGGAGTTCGCGGGCGTGGACCAGCAGCTTGACCGGGCGGTCGAGGAGATCCTGCTCGAGCTCAAGGAGCACGGCCAGTCCCTGCCGCCGCCCCCGCCCTACCCTGACCGCCGCTGAGGCGGTGCCCGGCCCCTAAAGGACGTAGTCCGCGCGGCCCACGGCCGCGCGGACGCCGGAGCGCGCGTCGCAGGTAAGGACGGTCTCGCTCACGCCAGGGCCCAGGGCGCCGCGCAGCTGGGCCTCGACCAGCGCCCCGCGCACCCGCCGCTCGACGGCGTTGCGCATCGGCCGGGCGCCCAGGCGCCGGCTCCATCCCTCGCTCACCAGGCGCGTCCAGACCCCGGGCTCGGCCCTGACGAGGTGAGGATGGCCGAACCTGCGCGACAGGACCCCGGACTGGAAGGCCACCTCCTCCTCAAGCATCTTGCGGCAGATCCTCACCTGGGTGTCGCGCGAGAGCTGCGCGAACACGAGGATCGCGGAAAACCTGGCGACGACCTCGGGCCTGAAGTGGGCCGCGGCCTCCTGCTCCACGTAGCGGCGAAGCGACGAGCGGGCGACCCCTTCCAGCTCCACGATCGCCTGGGAGCCGATGTTCGAGGTCGCGACGATGTGCAGGTCCGACAGGTCGAGCCTCTCCCCGCTGGCGAGCGTCACCGAGGCCTCCTCGATCCCGAGCAGGAGGTCGGACACGCGCGGGTCCGCCTTCTCGATCTCGTCGATGAGCAGGATGCGCCCGCCGGCCCGCCGCAGCCGCGCGATCTCGGCGCCCAGCAGACCGGGCTGCCCCGGGCCCGAGCCCAGAAGCAGGGGAACCCTCTGGCCGGACGCGAATTCGGCCGCGTTTATCCGGGCGATCGCGTCCGTCCCGTAGAGGTGGCTGCTCGCGGCCGCCACCGCCCTGGTCTTGCCCGTGCCCGTGAGCCCGAGGATGAGGACGATGCTCCTCGGCCTTCCGGCGGGCGTGTGCCCCAGCTCCCCGGCAAGCAGGGCGTCGCAGAGGCCGGCCAGCGCCTCCTCCTGGCCGAGCACAGCCTCCTCGAGGGCGCGGCGCAGGCCCCGGAGGCGCGCGAGGCCCGTGCGGCTGCTCGGCGAATTTTCCACGCCCCGCTTGTTGGACCCGGCGGGTCCGCGCGTCAAGCGGCGGGAGTCTTGTTCCTCTCCCTGTCGGAGTAGGCCGAGCGGATGTTCTCGGCTACGGACACCGTGAACTCGTCGCCCGCGCCGGGCGCGGCGACGACGGCGTTTCGCTGGCGCCGCCCCGCGAGCCCGCTCTCCCGGATGAATTCCCGCAGCGAGCGGTGCAGGGCGACGGCCATCCCGCGCCCCCTCACCGCCAGCGAGCCGCGCTCCAGAACGAGCAGCCCCAGGGCCCGGTAGCGGCCCCTGTCGGAGGCCGTCGCATCGGCCGCGTCTATGTCGGCCGCGTTCCTGCCGCCGGCCTCCCGCACGCGCACGAGCCAGCTCGGCTCCTCACCGGGCGCGCCGGAGCAGCGCCGGCTGGTCAGCTTCACGTCGAGCCTGGACGCCGCCTTGAAGAGCCCCCCGCGGTCGCTCTCGCGGTGCACGCGCACCACCACGCCCTTCTTCTTCATCCCCTGGACGATCTTCTGCCAGCGCACGCAGTGCACCTGCACGCCGAGAAGCGGGTAGACGGGAAGCGGCAGGAAGTCGACGACGTCGGGCTCCGACATCCCCCGCGTCGCCGCCACGGTCGCGGAGAGGCCCCGGGACGCCCCAAGCATTTTGGTCTTGTCACTCATGGCGTTTTAATGGGATCTATTCAGCTATGAGGTGGTTGAAAACCGGTGAAAACTTAGATAGCTTGATTAGACTCGTTTAGCAAACGCTTTTTCTTCTGGTTTTCCCGCACGCCATGAGCCCAGCCCAAAGACAGGCCGTCTTCGAGAGGATCTTCGCAGGCATCGCCCGCGCGTTCGCGCGCAGGCAGCGCCTCGGCTTCGCCGGCACCATCCGCAAGCTTCCGCCGCCGCCCCTTCCGGGCGAGCGCCCCGGCGCGACGCGCTACTACGTGAACACGGTCTCGGCGGACGGAGCCCGCCTCACCGAGCTGAGCGGGGCCGCACTGGCCGAGGTGCGCCGGGCCGAGAAGTGGGCCGAGACGGGCGAGGGCCCGCCGCCGGCGGCCCGGGCGCAAACCCGCCGCGCGTTAAAACAGTAAGTTTGACTTGTCTATATCCATCGGGCGTGCTCTCCTGCGCGCCCGATGAGCGAATCCTTCCCCGATGACGAGCCGCTACCGCCCGCGCCGGCGAATCCCGGCCCCCGCGGCCGGCCGGCGCGCGACCCGGCGTTCACCCCGGCGGCGCGCTGGGTCGCCGAGCGGCAGGTCAAGGTGCTCAGCATGGCCGTGGCGGTCGCCTCGCCGCTCGCCTCGCTCTTCGTCCTGTTGCGAGCCACGCGCAACCTCGAGCGCGGGGTGTGGGCGTACTCCGTCGACGGCGCGGGCACCATCCACTACGGCCCGGTGAGGCCGGCCGAGGCGCGCAGCGCCCTCTTCCGCGAGATCCTGCTGCAGGCGGCCCAGGCCTGCTTCACCCGAAACCCCGGCGGGCTCTCCTATCCCGAGGTCGCGCGCAGGATCTTCATCGGCGACAGCTGGCGGATGCTTGAGGGCGACGTGCGATCGGAGCTCGCCGAGCGGCGCAGGCGCAACCTCTACGACCACCCCGAGGTCGAGGCGATCGACGTGCTCGACGAGGGAAGCAGCCCGAGGTACCGCGTCCGCGGCTTTGTCGTGCGCTCGGGCTCGGTCGAGGGGCTCGCCTACCAGCCCCCGCCGGGCGAGTTCCACCTCATAGTCGAACTGGCGGCGCAGGACGACGCGATGCAGCAGGGCCGCTACCCCTACGTGGTCGCGCACCACCGCGCCGTGGTGCGCTGGCCCGCCGGCCCGGCCTCCCCATGAGCCCAAGGGCGATCATGGCGGCCTCGGCGGCCGCGGCGGCCGCGCTCGCCGCGCCCGCCCCGGCGACCGTCGTCCGGGTGGCTCTCTGGCCGGAGGACTCCGAGCGCCAGCCTTTCGCCGTGCCGACGGAGCCCGGAAACACCCTCGAGGTCGAGCTGCCCTGGCCGCTCGAGGACTGGGCGGGCCGGGGATTCACGCCCGATGCCGAGAGGTACGCGGGCGACTTCGTCATCCAGGCCGCCCGGGGGGGGCGCCGCCTGTTCGTGACGCCGGTGGCCCAGGACGCCCACCGCGTGCTGCACGTCGTCATGGCGCTGGGCGGTGGCGCCACGCGGAGCCTGCCGCTCGAGTTCATCCCCGCCCCGCCCACCCTTGCGTGGCGCAAGGTGACCTTCGTCGTGGCGGCGCCGGATGACGCACAGCGCCCCTGCGTCACCCTCCAGAGGGATCCCCCGCGCGCACGGCTGCGGGCGCCGGGCCCAAGCTCCGAGATCGGCCTCATCCGCACCATGCGCCTTCTCCTGAACACCAGCGCTGAGGGCGCCCGCGACATTGTCGCCGCCAATCCGGCCCTCTCACTGTGCGCGGCCGACGCTCCGCCGCGGGACTTCGGCGGCTTCTCGCTCGCCTGCCGGTTCGCGGTGCGCGACTCGGCGACGGGAGAGCTCGGCCTGTGCGTCAGCGTGGCCAACCAGACGCCGAGGCGCCTGCTCTTCGACCCCATGAGCTGGGTCGTTCGCGTCGGCGACCATGTCTATCCGGCCGGGACCGTTGATTTCGCCTCGGAGCTCGAGCCCCGGGCGAGCGCCGCTGCCTTCCTTGTCGTGGCCGGCGGCCCCGACGGTGCGACAACCGGCCTTTTGGCCGACAACGCGTTCGAGCCCAGCGTGGCCCTGAGCGGATTGGTGAACCCCCGGCCCGTCAGGCGCCTGAGCCTGGAGGGGCCCGACTTGAGATGAGCGCCGGGCAGGGTGATCGACCGGGAGGGGCGGCCGTGCCGCTGCGGGCGGCGCTCTTGGTCGCCGGAGCCGTCGCGCTGGCCGCCGCCGCCGTCGCACTGAGGTCGCGCCCGGCGCCGCCCCAGGGCGCCGAGGCTGCGCCTGCCAAGGCGATGCCCACGAGGCTGCAGCCCGACGCCGCGAGCGAGGCGGAGGCGCTCAAGGAGGCGACCCCTGTGGCGGACCCCTATCGCAGGGAGGTCGAAAGGCCCAAGCCGGTACGCGGCCCCGTGGAGGCGCCCGCCGCCGAGGAGGACGCGGCAAAGGCCCAGCCGGCAGGCGAGCCGGCCAGCCGCAGGCGCGACGAAAAGCGCATGCTGCCCGAGGTCTTCCGGATGCCCCCGGAGCAGGACCGGGCCCCGCAGCCCTCCCCTCCCGCGGCCCCTCGCGAGGCGGCCAGGCCCGAGACCGCCGCGGTGTCCGACTCCTTCGCCCCCTTCGGCCGCCTCGTCAAGTGCGCGCTCGTGAACACGATTGACAGCGTGACGGCGAGGTCGGAGCCGATCGTCGCCCTTGTCGCCCAGGACCTTGACTGGAACGGGCGGGTCGTCATCCCGGCCGGGACCGAGGCGTTCGGCTACGCCAAGCCTCAGCCGGTAGTCGACGCGGAGGGCGTCGGGCGCCTCGTGGACAGCGGCGAGTGGACGCTTGTCCTCCCCGAGCGGGGAGGCCTTCCCAACGGAAGAGAGCTCGTCCTAAGGGCGCGGGCGGTCGACCGCAGGGAGGCCTCGCTGGGCGCGAAAGGCGAGGTGCGTTCATGGGGCATCGACGACGGCGCCGACGGGCTCATCGGCTACACGCTCTCCTCGCTCGACAACAAGGAGCTGAAGCTCTTCGCGGCCGCCGCAATCAGCGGGATGGCCCAGGGCGTCGGCGCCGTAGCGGAGCGCCAGCAGCCGGCGCCCGGAGTCTCGGGCGCCCTAGGGGCCACGCAGATCGCGCCGACGCTCGGCAACGCCCTGGCGGGCTCGCTAAGCGCGGGGACGACGGAGGCCCTGAACGAGATGGTGTCGCGCATCCGCTCCGAGATAGCGAGCCGGGGGGTCTATGTGCGGATTCCCGCCGGCAAGCCCTTCTACCTCTTCGTCGAGCAGACGATCGACACCGGGGCGGCCGAGGTCGGGCTCAGACTGCCCGGACGCAGGGAGGCCGCCCCATGAGGGCCGCGGCCGCGTCGCTCGCCCTGGCCCTGTGCGCCTGCGCGTCGCCCCGGCGCCCGCAGGCGGCGCCGGGCGCCGAGCCCATCGGCCTTCCCGGGCGGGCGCTTGCGCCCGTCGCGCCCGGCGCCGCTTCGCCACCCGAGGCCCGGGGCGAGCCGCAGCTCCCGGACATCCTCACCGTGCCGTCCGCCTACCGCCTGTTGCTAGTCGATGGGCACCTCGCCCTCGTTCGCGAGACGGACGCGAGGGCGTTCCGGGGCGGCTCCTCCCTGCGCATCATCGCGGGCGATGCCGCGCGCGGCGAGCTGTCGTACGAGCCCGCGCCCCTTTCCCAGGAGCTCGCGGCCGAGCTTGCCGACAGCCGCGAGAGAACGGCCCGCATGAACGCGGCCCTTGAGACGGTGATGCAGAGGAGCCGCGAGCTCTCTGAGAGGGCGCTCGAGCTGGAGGCCCAGGGAAAGCGCCTCGCGCAGCTTCTGGCAGCCTCGGAGGCGCGCGTTCGCCAGCTTGAAGCCGCCGGGCGCGCGCAATCCCAGGGCGAACCCGCGCCCCCAGGCAGCGTCCCCTGACCTTCTACGCCCGTCCAGGCAACAACCCAAACACAAGGATCAACCCATGCCCTACCTCAACCGCTGCGCGTTCGTCGGAAACCTGACCAAGGCGCCCGAGCTGCGCCTCAAGCCCGTTGACGGCAAGCAGGCGCTTTGCCTTCTCAACGTCGCGATCAACCGGGACTCGCGCGACGAGTCCGGCGAGAAGCGCACGCACACGACGTACATCAACGACATCGAGGTCTGGGGCCCAACCGGCGAGGCGTGCGCCCACTTCCTCACCTCGGGCTCGCTCGTCCTGGTCGAGGGGCGCATGGACGTCGACCGGTGGCAGGACAGAAAGAGCGGCGCAAAGAGGCAGCGCATGAAGGTCGTGGCCGACAATGTCCAGTTCCTGCGCATCAGGAGGTCCGTCGCCGAGGAGCCGCCTGCAGACCCCGGGTCCGATGCCGCCGGCCGCGGCGCCGGCCGGCCGCGCCGGGCGCCAAGCGAGGCCGCATGAGGCCCGCCGGAGCGCACCGGGGAGCGGTCCGCGCCGCGCTCGCGCTCTGCATTGCCGCCCTCTCGCTGGCCGCGGCCTCATCGAGCGCGCTTGCGGGCCCCTTGAGGGCGGCGGCCATGGTCGCGCTTCCCTGGACCCTTCTTATGCTGCTGCGCCAGGCGGACCGCGCCCTCGCCGGGGCCGCGCGCCGCACGCGCCGAGCCGCTACGGCACAGGCTCCGCGACCTCCTGCTCCGATGACACCGTCAGCTGCACGAGGCTCTTCATTGACGAGAAGTGCTGGCTCAGGTCGAAGTCCCCGCCCAGGTCCCCCACCAGGCGGTCGAACAGGTCCCGCTTGGACGCCTTGAGCGCCTGGATCCTCTCCTCGATGGTGCCGGCGGTCACCATCCGGTAGACGAACACGGTGTTCGTCTGGCCGATGCGGTGAACCCGGTCGACCGCCTGCGCCTCGACGGCGGGGTTCCACCAGGGGTCGAGCAGGAAGACGTAGTCGGCCGCGTGCAGCGTGATCCCCGTCCCCGCCGCCTTCAAGGAGACGAGCATGGCGGCGGCGCCGGCCGCGCCCTGGAACGCCTGGACGGGCTTCTGCCTGTCGAGCGTCATCCCCGTGAGCTCGAAGCGGGGAAGCTCCGGGAAGTTCTGGATGAGCGCCGCGCGGACGCGATCAAGCAGCATCACGAACTGGGAGAAGATGACGACCTTGTGGCCGCTGCCGACAATCTCGGCCAGCTTCTCGAGCAGGAGGTTTATCTTGCCCGAGTCGGTCAGGGGCGCCTTGAGCCACGGCAGCATGTCCGGGTCGCAGCAGGTCTGGCGCAGGCGCGTCAGCAGCGCCAGAAAGCCGAACGACTTCTCGCGCATGGCCGAACCGACGTCATCGCCGAGGCGCTCGAGGCCCTCGGTGCAGATCCGGGCGTACTCGGCGCGCTGCACGTCGGTGAGCGGGCAGATGAGGTCTATCTCCACCTTCTGGGGCAGCTCCTGGGCGACCTCCTTCTTCGTCCTTCGCAGGACGAAGGGGGCAAGCTGCGCCCGCAGCCTCGCCAGCGTCCCCTCGCGGTCGGCGCTGAGCGCATTCTCAAACGAGGAGCGCGAGCCCAGGAGGCCCGGCAGCAGGAAGCGGAAGATGCTCCAGAGGTCGAGCTGGCGGTTCTCCAGGGGCGTTCCCGTCAGCACCATCCTGTGGCGCGCGCGGACCGCGAAGCAGGTCTGCGTCACCTTGGCGTCCGGGTTCTTGATGAACTGGCCCTCGTCGAGAACGGCGTACGAGAAGTCAACGCTGTCCAGGAGCCCGCGGTGCTTGCGCAGCTGCGTGTAGCTGCACAGCCAGATGAGCGGGCCCTTGTGGCTCGAGAAGTCATTGCCGGTCTTGAGGACGTCGGACTGGATGTCGGGGAAGAACTTGGCGATCTCCTCGCGCCAGACCGGCACAACGCTTGCCGGGCAGACGATCAGGCTCGGGCGCTCCTCCTGGAGCGGCCTGACGGCCAGGAGGGCCAGGACCTGCAGCGTCTTTCCTAGGCCCATCTCGTCGGCGAGAAGCCCGTGGCAGTCGACCTCGCAGAGGTGGTGCATCCACTCGACGCCCCGGCGCTGGTACGGGCGCAGGATCGGGGGCAGCTCATGGGGCGTCTCCGAGGGGGCGAGGACGCGCTGGCGCCATGCCTCCATCTCCGGGGAGAGCGTCAGCTTCAGGCGCGCGTCGTTGAACAGCGAGAATATGAGGTACTGCAGGAGGGCCCCCCCGCCCTCCTTGGTCTCCGCGAGGTTGCGCCGCCACGAGCTGTAGGACTCCCACTTGTCGGCCGAGAGGGCCACGATGCCGAGGTTGGGCAGGATCACGGGCTGGCCGCCGCGCTTGAGCAGGGCGTTCACCTCGGAGTCCGTGAGCATCCGCTCCCCGGCCCGGAATATCCAGCGAAGGTTCAGGCCGTCCTCGCCCTGCGCGCGCTCGGCCACGGCCTCGATCTCGACGCTGCGGGTGCCCTTGAGCAGGTTGGCCGTCTTCTCGTCGAGCTCTATCGAGAACACCCGCGTCCAGAGCGGCAGGGTCACCTTCAGGAAATTCGGGATCTCAACAAGGGACTCCATGAGGTAGACGCCCGTGTCCTGCGCGTACTGGAAATGCGCCTTGCGCGCGTACGCGGCCAGCCCGATCAGCTTCGCCCGCTCACCGGACGACACGTGCCCGTTGTTGCCCGCGTGGGCCTCGGGCCCGAGCGCCGGGTTGCGCGTCTTCTTGTCCGGCTCGATCCAGTAGGCCTGGAAGGCGAGGCCCGAGGTCCTGATCTTGAAAACGAGCTGCAGGGGGCGCGAGGGGCCGTTTATCCGCGCCAGCGGGGCGCTTCTCGGCGGCCCGACTACTGCACCTGACTTGCCGTTCGCCCCGTTGGCGCCGTTTGCGCCGTTTGAACCATTGGTGCCATTCGCGGAGCCGCCCGTCTGGGGCGCGCCGATCGTCTCCGGATCCGCCGGCAGCGGCGAGATCTCGTCGGCGACGAGCTCCTCGATCTCGTGAAGTCCCGCTACCGCAAGCGCATGCGCGATTTCCCTGTCAGTCATCGACGAGCGCACGGCGAGCATTCCCGAGTTCCACTCGATCACGGCGTACTCGTCCTTCTTCTCGATGCGCCGGTGGATGATGGCGTCGCGATCCGTGAGCTCCAGCTCCCTCACCTCCCCGTTCCGGTAGATGCGTCTGCCCTCGTCCAGTTGGCTGGACGTAAAGGTCTCGGACCAGTCGTCCGCTAGGAGGTCGAACCAGCATTCCAGTGAATGAGGCGTGTAGACCCTTTTCGGACCGTGGGTTTGCATTTACCTAAAAGGTTTAACGTAGAGAGCATGGCCGATCGCGTGCAATAGTTTTCTCGCTACTGGAAAACTCGGGCTGCGGCGGCTTTTGCGGCTTGCGCCCCCCTCCCAAGGGGGTTGCCGTTGCTCGTCCGAGACCATGACCAACCCTTGCAAGCCGGTCGGGGCGCACATGGGTGCGAAACGGGCATTTGCGCCCGGGATGCTGCCAAACGCCGCGTTTGGAGGCCGGGCCCCGCGCGATCCGCACGGGGCGCCCGCCCGGGGGTGGGCCCGAAGGCCCGGCGCGATGGCAAGGCCCGTGTCCATCGCTGCATGTGAAATTTGCGCTGAGCCCGAGAATCGGGCTTGCCCACCCCCGGGCAGGCGCATGCTCAATCCATAATGGCCACAAACGCCAAGTCCGTGAACGGCAAGGAGGGTTCGGTGGATGCCGCCCTGTACGCGATGCCCGAGGCCGAGCTTCTTGCGAAGATAGGCGCCTCCGCAGGGGGCCTCTCCTCCGAGACCGCCGCGGCGCGGCTGGAGGAATTCGGGCCCAACGCCATCGCAAGCAGCGGCCGAGCCTCGATCGTGATGGACCTCCTGCACCGCTGCAAGAACCCACTCGTCATCCAGTTGCTGATCATCGCGATTGTTCTCTTCCTCACGGGCGATTACGGGTCCACGAGCGTGGTCGGCGGCATGGTTTTCCTGAGCGTCTTCCTCTCGTATTTCCAGGAGGCGCGCTCGTCGCGCGCGGTGGAGAAGCTCCAGAAGATGGTGCGCACCACGGTGACCGTGGTGAGGGACGGCAAGGAGGTCGACGTCCTCCTCGAGGACGTGGTTCCCGGGGATGTCGTGGTGCTCGCCGCGGGCAGCCTGATCCCGGCGGACGTGCGGGTCCTCTCGGCGAAGGACTTCTTCGTGAGCCAGTCCGCCCTCACCGGCGAGTCCATGCCGGTCGAGAAGGGCCCCGAAACCAGCCAGGCGGGCAAGGCGGCCTTTGAATGCACCAATGCGTGCTTCATGGGGAGCAATGTCTTGAGCGGCTCGGCCCGCACGGTCGTCCTCGCCACCGGCGCCCGGACCTTCTTCGGCTCGCTTGCAGAGAAGCTCCTCTCCAAGCGCGACCCGACGAGCTTCGACCGCGGGGTGCAGGGTTTCACCTGGCTGATGATCCGGTTCATGATCGTCATGGTCTCGATCGTGTTCCTGGTCTACGGGCTACGCGACCACAACTGGATCGAGGCGATGCTCTTCGGCCTGTCGGTGGCGGTCGGCCTCACCCCGGAGATGCTCCCGATGATCATGACCGTCTGCCTCTCCAAGGGCGCGCTCATGATGTCGCGAAAGAAGGTGATCGTTAAGCACCTTCACGCCATCCAGAACTTCGGCGCGATGGACGTCCTGTGCACCGACAAGACCGGGACGCTCACGCAGGACCACGTCGTGCTCGAGCGCTACGTGGACGTGACCAACCGCGTGAGCGAGGACGTCCTGCGCTACGCGTACATGAACAGCTTCTACCAGACCGGGCTGCGCAACCTCCTCGACCGCGCGATACTCGCGCACAGCGACCTCGACGTGGAGCGCAACTGCAGGAAGGTCGACGAGATCCCGTTCGACTTCAAGCGGCGCAGGATGTCGGTCGTGATCGACTACGAGGACCGCCATGTGCTGATCTGCAAGGGCGCGGTCGAGGAGGTGAGCGCGGCCTGCGTCAACTACCAGGTCGACGAGGACATCAACCCCCTGATCCAGCTCATCCGCGACGACCTCTTGGACGAGTACCGCACCCTGAGCGCCGACGGGTACCGGGTCCTCGCGATCGCCTACCGGGAGTTCGACCGCACGAAGTCCGTGTTCTCCGTGACGGACGAGTCCGAGCTCATCCTCCTTGGCTACATCGCCTTCTTCGACCCGCCCAAGGACACGTCGGCCCGCGCGATAGAGGCCCTCGGGCGCTCGGGCGTCACGGTCAAGATACTGACCGGCGACAACGAGCTCGTCACGCGCAAGGTCTGCAACGACGTCGGCATGCAGATAACGAAGATCATGACGGGGCCCCAGCTTGCCGCCCTCGACGAGGCCGGATTCGCCCGCGAGGTCTTCGAGGCGAACGTCCTCGCGCGCCTGACCCCCGACCAGAAGGAGAAGGTGATCAAGACCCTGCGCGGCCTGGGCCACGTGGTGGGCTTCATGGGGGACGGGATCAACGACGTCCTAGCCATGAAGGCGGCAGACGTCGGCATATCCGTGGACACGGCCGTCGACGTCGCCAAGGAGTCCGCCGACATCATCCTGCTCGAGAAGAGCCTGCTCGTGCTCGAGGACGGCATCGTCGAGGGAAGGAAGGTCTTCGGAAACATCATCAAGTACATCAAGATGGGCGCCAGCTCGAACTTCGGGAACATGTTCAGCATGCTCGGCTCCGCGTTCGTGCTCCCCAGGGACCTGCTGCCGATGCTTCCCGTGCAGATCCTCGTGAACAACCTGCTCTACGACTTCTCGCAGGTGGGCATACCGCTCGACAACGTGGACCAGGAGTACCTGGACAAGCCGCGCCGCTGGAACATCAAGAGCATCCAGAACTTCATGGTGTTCGTGGGGCCCATTAGCTCGATCTTCGACTACGCGACCTGGTTCCTGATGCTCTACGGCTTTAACTGCGCGGCGTTCGGCCTCTCGTCGACGCCCGATGCCGACAAGGCGCATCTGGAGCAGATGTTTCACAGCGCGTGGTTCGTGGAGTCCATATTCACGCAGACCCTCATCGTACACATCATCCGCACGCGGCGCATTCCCTTCATCCAGAGCTGCGCCAGCAGGCCGATGCTCCTGACCACGATGGGCATCATGGCGATCGGCACGTGGCTGCCCTACTCCTCGCTGGGCCACTTCATTGGCCTTTACCCGCTGCCCGGGACATTCTTCCTTTGGCTCGCCCTGTTCTCACTGACCTATTGCGTCCTCACGCACCTCGTGAAAACGTGGTTCTACAAACACTTCGGAACGGACTGAACCGACTGATCCATGCGCAGCATTCTCACCGCCCTGCAGGACGGACGCCTATTTGAACTGCCCGAGGGGGCCTCCAAGGAGCGCGTGCTCGGGTTCCTGGCGAGGATCCTGGACGCGAACCCGAACATGGAGTCCGGCCTCGACGCGGGCGAGGAGATCACGGCGCGGGAGAAGGAGTGCAACACCGGCATCGGGCTCGGCGTGGCGGTGCCGCACGTGCGCGGGCGCCGCGAGGAGGGCGAGCTCTTCTGCGCCATAGGCTGGTCGTCCCTCGGGATTGCGTACGATTCCCCCGACGGGAGCCCCGTGCACCTCGTGGTGATGTACTACATCCCGGGCGCGCAGAAGAACGTCTACCTGAAGGAAGTATCGACGCTCGTGAAGGCCATCCGCAAGAGCGGAGGCATCGAGCCGATCGCCAAGGCCAGCGACCTGAACGCGGTGCGCAACCTCCTGCTGGACTGGGTGAGCTCGGTCCTGGGCGACGCGGGACCCGAGTCCGTCGCGCGCATGATCAAGCTCGAGGTGCGCCACGCGCAGGCCCCGGAGGCCGCGCCCGGGGCTCCCGCCCCGGCCGGAGCCGCCTCTGGCATGGCCGCGGTGCCGGCGGCGCCCGTCGGCCCCCCCGCCGGGCCGGTCCTCGTCTTCTCCATCCTGCTGGCCCCTCCCGGCGCGCCCATTGTCCTTGCGCCGGAAGCCGAGTGGGTCGCGGCGCTCGAGAGGGACCAGGGGCTCGCGCAGAAGCTTTCGGCCGGCGCGCCGTTCTCGTTCGGCCGCCTCCAGCTCGTCGTGTCGGGTTCGACGACCTTTGCCGGGGGGCGCGTGCTCTACCAGTGCGTCGCCATTCCGGCGGCTGCGCCGGGCGCGGACTTGTCCAAATCGTAACCGGCCCGACACATTAACGGCACGCGTCGGACCCACACTGGAATGCGTAAACCACGCATTCCGTGAAACTCGCGATAGTCACCGAGACATTCCTGCCGGAGATCAACGGCGTCGCGATGACCTTTGGCGTGATAGCCGAGGAGCTGGGAAGGCGCGGACATTCGGTTGCAATTTACAGGCCGTGGAGGCCGGAGCTTTCGGAGGCCCGGGATAGCGCCGGCTATTGGCAGGTCGCCATGCCGGGGCTGCCTTTGCCCGGCTATCCCCTCCTGCGGATGGGGCTTCCCGCCGGACGCAGGCTGCGGCGCGCGTGGACGGCCGACCGCCCGGACCTGGTCCACGTGGCGACAGAGGGGCCCCTGGGGCTGTCGGCGGTCAGGGCCGCGAGGTCGCTCGGGATCCCCGTAACCTCGAGCTTCCACACCAACTTCCACGCATATGCGAAGCACTACAGGGCGTCGCTCTTCAAGAGCATGGCCCTCGCATGGCTTAGGTACGTGCACAACCAGACGCTGAGGACATTCGCGCCCACCGTTGAGCTGTGCGCGGAGCTGGAGCGCGCGGGCTTCAGGAACCTGGCGGTGCTTTCCCGCGGGGTCGACACCCGCCAGTTCGGGCCCGAGAGGCGCTCCAGCGCCCTGCGCGCCGAGTGGAACGCCGCCCCGGACGACCCCGTGGTCATCCATGTCGGCAGGATGGCCGCCGAGAAGAACTATCCGCTTCTGTTCAGGGCCTATGCCGCGATGCGCGAGGCGAACCCGGCATGCCGCTTCGTGCTCGCCGGAGAGGGGCCGCTCAAGCGCTCCCTCAAAAGGAAGCACCCCGGCTTCGTCTTCGCCGGCTTCTTCCCGCGCGAGGAGATCGGCAGGCACTACGCGTCCGCGGACATCTACATCCACGCCAGCCTGACGGAGACCTTCGGCAACGTCCTGACGGAGGCCATGGCGAGCGGGCTGGCGGCGGCCGGATTCGACTATGCGGCGGCGCGCATGTTCATCAGGGACGGCGAGAACGGCCTCACGGCGCCGCGCGGCGAGCCGGAACGGCTCATCGCCGCGGCGGTCCGGCTGGCGACCGACGAACCGCTCAGGAAGCGGCTGCGAGCCGCCGCCCGCGAGGCGGTCGAGGCTCAGTCCTGGGAGAAGGTGATAGCCCGCTTCGAGGGCGACCTGGAGGCGCTGGCGGGCTTGGCCAGGACGGCCGCGAGCGAGGCCCGGGCCATCGCGTGACCATGCAGCCGCGAATCCTCATCATGACCGCGAGCTATGGTGAGGGCCATAACGCCGCGGCTCGCGCCCTGGAGGCTGCGTTCAACGAGGAGACGCCGGGAACGGCCCTGGTGGTCGACGTGTTCGCCCTCTCGTGCCCCAGGCTCAACTCCCTCGTTCGCCGCTCCTACCTGGCCGCGATAAACGGCACACCAAGGCTGTGGCGGCGGGTGTACGCCTGGATGGACAGCCCCGGATTCGCGAGGCGCAGCACGACGCTGCTCCGGGCGCAGTCGCGGGTGCTCGAGGAGGTGATCGCGCGCGAGCAGCCGGCCGCAGTCTGCAGCACGTTCCCGGCCTATGCGGCCATGCTGCAGAGGCTGGCGCGCCTCGGGCGCTACGGCGCCCCGCACTACAACGTCGTCACCGACTCGATAAGCATCAACTCGATCTGGTGGCGGCCGGGCTGCGACGGATGGTTCGTCCCGAACCAGGATTCGGCCGAGGTCATGCGGGCGGCGGGGGTCGACCCCGCGCGCATCCACGTCACGGGGTTCCCCGTGACGTCCTTCTTCCGCCGAAACGACGGGATCCTCGCGCGCCCCGACCTCGCCGCGGGCGCGGCCCCGAGGATACTCTACATCATCAACTCCGGGACGCAGAACGCCGAGGCGACGGCGAGGAGCCTGCTCGCGGAGGACGCCTGGGAGGTCACCTGCGCCGTGGGGCGCGACGAGTCGCTCAGAAGGACCCTTTCGTCAGTCGCCTCCCAAAGGGCCCGCCCGGCCTCGATCCTCGGCTGGACGGACCAGATACCCAGGCTTCTGATGACGCATCACGTGGTTGTCAGCAAGGCGGGCGGCGCGACCACGCAGGAGGCGATCGCCGCCCGCTGCCCCATGGTGGTTAACCAGGTGGTCCCCGGCCAGGAGGAGGGCAACTGCGAGCTGCTGCTGCGCCACCGCGCGGGCGCGCTGGCAAGGACGCCGGCCGAGGTCGTCGACACCCTGCGGGGCGCGTTTGACCAGGGCGGGCGCACGTGGTGCGGATGGAACCGGGCGCTGCAGGCCCTCGCGCGCCCAGACGCCGCCCGCGCCATCGCCGGCCACGTCCTCCGCCACCTGCCGGCCAGCGCGGCCGCCAAGAGCCCCGGGCTCTCGGAGGCGCTACGATGAAACTGCGCTTCATCTTCAACCCCCGCTCGGGCCGCCCGCTGAAGAACGCGTCGATCCTGCCCTCGCTGCGCAGCTTCATCGCCGCCAGGGCGCTCGACGCCGACATCGTGTGCACCGAGGGCCCCGGCCACGCGACCGAGATAGCGAGGGACGCCGTCGCTGAGGGCTGCCAGCGGGTGGTCGCCGTCGGCGGCGACGGCACCGTCAACGAGGTCGCCCAGGCCCTTGTCCACACGCCCGCGGCGATGGCCCTCGTGCCGTGCGGATCCGGAAACGGCCTGGCTCTGCACCTTCGCATCCCCAGGCGGCTCGCCGACGCCCTCGAGCTCGCCGCGGGCGGCACCGGGCGGGTCGCTGAGATAGACACGGGGGTCGCCAACGCGTTCCTGTTCGTGAACGCGATGGGCATGGGCCTGGACGCCGACGTGGGCCGCAGGTTCAACCGGCTCACCCGCCGGGGCCTGCCCGCCTACGCGAGAACGGCGCTCGCCGCGTTTTTCGGCCGCAGGAACGAGCGCTTCCTCGTGACGTCGGGCGGGCAGAGCGAGACGATCGACGCGCTCCTGATCGCCGTCGCCAACTCCGACCAGTACGGCAACAACGCGAGGATAGCGCCGCACGCCCGCGTCGACGACGGCGTCCTCGACCTGGTCGCCGTGCGCCCGGTCGGGATACTCGGGGCGTGCGTCCTGGGCGCGAGGCTCTTCCTGGGGTCGATAGACGCCAGCCGCAGGGTGCGGCGCATCGGCGGGGCGCGCTTCGTGATCGAGCGCCCGTCCCGGGGGTTCATCCACACCGACGGCGAGACCCATGAGACCGGCGCGCTCGTCGAGGTCGACGTTCGGCCCCGCAGCCTGCGCCTTGCCATCCCCGCCGACTGCGCCGCCCTAGCTCACCCCGGGAGCAGGCCCGCCTCCGCTTTCGCCCTCCAACTGCCGTGAAAAAGCTCAGGGTACGAACCGTCATCCTGTCCGACATCCACCTCGGCACCGCCGACTCAAAGGTCTCCGAGGTCAACCACTTCCTGCGCCACGTGCGCTGCGAGAAGTTGATCCTGAACGGCGACATCATCGACGGCTGGCAGCTCAAGCGCAGCGGCCAGTGGACGAAGTCCCACACCCATTTCATCCGCATCGTGCTGAAGATGCTCGAGAAGCGCGACACGAAGATCGTCTACCTGCGGGGAAACCACGACGACATCCTGGCGAAGTTCCTGCCGCTCGAGTTCGAGAACCTCCAGATTGTCGACGAGTACATACACGAGGGGCCGAGGGGCCGCTACCTGGTGCTCCACGGCGACGTCTTCGACACGGTGACGAAGAACCTCGTGTTCCTCGCTCACCTGGGCGACTGGGGCTACCAGGCGCTCCTCGGGATCAACCGCGCCTACAACGTCTGGCGCTCGTGGCGCGGCCTCGAGTACTGGTCGCTCAGCCGCGCCATCAAGGCGCGCGTCAAGTCGGCCGTCAGCCACGTCTCGAACTTCGAGGAGCACATCGCGGAGCTCGCCCGCGACCGGGGGTGCTCCGGCGTGATGTGCGGCCACATCCACACGCCCGCCGACAAGATGCTCGGGGACATCCACTACCTCAACTCCGGCGACTGGATCGAGTCGCTCACGGCCGTCGTCGAGCACTGGGACGGCTCCTACGAGCTCATCGAGTACGCGACCTTCTCCCGAGAATACCCCCTGGAGTCCGAGGAAGCCTCGGCGGAGGACCTGGGCAGGCTCCTGGACGCCCCCGAGCCCTCGGACCACCTCGAGAACGCGGGCAGCAAGACCAGCGCCGCCTGACGTTGGGTTGACACGCGCCGGGCGCCGGAGCGTGTTTGTCGTGCCGTGCCAGAGCGTGAGCGCATCGTCGTCGCCATGTCGGGCGGAGTGGACAGCTCCGTCGCCGCCCTCCTCCTCAAGAGGCAGGGCCACGACGTTTCCGGGGCTTACATGAAGAACTGGATCAACGAGGACGGGGTCGTCGGGCACTGCCCCTGGATGGAGGACATCGATGACGCCCGCCGGGTCGCCGGGCAGATCGGGATCCCCTTCCAGGTCGTCAACCTGATGCAGGACTACCGCGAGAAGGTCGTGCAGTACCTGCTGGACGGCTACGGCCGCGGACTCACGCCCAACCCCGACATCATGTGCAACCGCGAGATCAAGTTCGGGTCCTTCCGGCGGTGGGCGCTCTCCAGCGGCTTCTCGGCGGTGGCGACGGGCCACTATGCGCGGCGCCTCGCGGATGGCGGCGGCGCGGTGGAGGTCCGGGAGGCCGCGGACCGCAACAAGGACCAGACCTACTTCCTGGCCCTGCTCGGGCAGGAGCAGCTGCGCGACGCGCGATTCCCGGTGGGCGACCTGGAGAAGCCGGACTTGAGGCGGATCGCGCGCGAGGCCGGCCTCGCGACCGCCGACAAGAAGGACAGCCAGGGGATATGCTTCATCGGGGAGGTGCGCATGGGCGACTTCCTCAAGGCCTACGTCCCGGAGTGGCCGGGCCCGATCGTACGGGCAGCCGACGGGGCCCTGCTCGGGCGGCACCGGGGCCTGCACTACTTCACGCTAGGCCAGCGCAAGGGGATCGGGATCCCCTCCAACGCCGACCACGAGCGCTACGTGGTCGTGGGCAAGAGGACGGCCGACAACGCCCTTCTTGTCGCCTTCGACCACGCCGACGCCCCCGGCCTCTTCCAGGCCGAGGCGCGGGTGCACTCGCTCAGCTGGACCGGGGACCCGGTGACCGCCGCCCGCGGCCTCGAGGGGCGGGTGCGCTACCGCGACCGGCGCGTCGCGCTCGCCTTCGAGCCCGACGGGGCGGGCGGGGCGCTCGTGCGCTTTTCTTGCCCCCAGCGCGCGCTCGCGCCGGGGCAGGTGCTGGCGCTCTACGACGGAGACAGGCTGCTGGGCGGCGGCGTCTACGCCTAGAGCATTTTCGATTTAGACAGGCACGTTAGGGTTGGGTGTGGCGAAATGGGTTTCGATGGAGATATGCCCACGAGACCACTGAGTGAGGAGTTGCGCCCCCGTCATCCTCGATAACCGCTGCATCCACAAGACTGCGGCGATCGCCAAACTCATGGCGGCAAAGGGCGCGAGCGGGAGTTCCCCGGCCGCCTACAGCCCCGATCTCAATCCGATCGAGCAGTCCTTCGCCAAACTCAAGGCCACCTGCGTCTGACCACCGCCCGAGCCATCGAGGATCTCCATGCGCGCGGTCGAAGCCGGTCCCGGCCCGTTCCACCCCGATCAATGCCGGGGCTTCTTTCGCCGCGCCCAATGCGGGCCTATCTAACGCGACGATGATCTAATTGCCGTGCTTGAGGCCAGGGAACAGCCGGTGGACCTTGCGGCGCACGGTCGCCTTTTCGGCGGGCGTTCCGTCCTGCGAAACGCGGGAAAGGGCATTACGGGCGTGAGCCTCATCCTCGACTGGATACCTGCGTCCGGGCAAAGCGAATTTGCCGGTCGGAATTCTCCTTCTGGTCGCTGTAGTCAGCTTTGGCATCGCGTGTTCTTTTTAATGACGGGTTGAGGAACGGATTTCTCTCACCAAGCAACTGCTCTATCACTGCGGTGTCTCTGGCTTAAGCATCGAATTGCGCGAGGACAGGATGGAGTTGCGCCTCGAAGGCTGGGCGATCAGCCGCCCATGTTGGCGAGCCGTTCGCTACCCGGTCATTCTTTCGAGCGAAAGCCGCCCATCAAGAAGATGACAAGGCATATCAGTAGAATTAGGCCAACACCGCCTCCACCGATGGCGGGCCCTCCGAAGTAGAAACCGCCGCCGCCGAATAGGAGAAGAAGCACAATTATGAGGAGTATCAGATTCATAGCCGCACGATATCATGATGCCGTGGCCGCTCCTATGGGGTCTTACCCTCCGTCAAAACTGCCTTCGAGAGGCCAACCGAATACTCTGACGGCACATTCAAGGGAACACTCAAGAGAAGGCATCGGCCAAGCCTTCCCCGGGATGTCCTCCCGGGGTCTCGCGTGGCTCGGTTCGGCGGGCTACTTAACGATGAGGTCGTTCTTGACGTCCTTCACATTGGGAACGCCCGAAGCATCTTTGCCTGCTGCGGACTTCTGGATCGAAGTATCCACAAAGCCGCTGAGCTGAACGATTCCCTGGTGCGTCTCGACTTTGATCTCGAGTGATTTTACCGCGTCGTCACCCAGAAGGGCGCTCTTCACCTTGGTTGTGACGACCGCATCGTCCACGTATTGCCCGGTGGTTTCGGGTGTGGCTTTCGGCGCGCAGCCAGTGGCAAGGCCACCAACCGCAAGGGCGCCGATCAATGCGAGAAACGATGCAGACTTTGCCAATTGGAGAGATGTTTTCATGGAATGGGCCAGATTCATGCGCCGAGCACTTTCTTGATCTCTCCGATCTTCTTCTGTGTCTTACCTTCGACCTGTTCCGCCTTGCCCGCGGATTTCAGTTGATCGTTTCCGGTCGCCTTGCCGGCGGCCTCCTTGACGTTGCCCGCGATATCCTTGGCGGTGCCTTCCACTTTGTCGTTGGAGCTTGATTTCATGCTTTTTGATTTCCTTTCAAGTATTACGTGTCGCCGGGGCAGAGGCCACAGGGTCTGTGTTGCCTGTCAGAAAAGGCCCCGTTGGAGACTGCCTCGCTGTTCGTTGCAGAGAGAGCATAAGCGAAAACTCGAAGGGGTCCTATGGGGTGTTACCCGATCTACACCGCTGCCGCACGGCCCAGCACTTCCGCTCCTCAACTCTTAGGGTGACAGGGGGTTATCGGTCGGAGCCGGACGCGGGTCGCTGCCGGGGCTTCTTCCGCCATGCCCAATACGGTTCTATCTAGATCGTAGATCTAAAATGCTCTAGCCCACCGAGGCGAAGGCAAGGGCAACCGCGATCGCGATTAAGACGGCCCCCATGCCGCGGTCGATCCAGTGCCCGCCCTTGAGGAACATGCGCCTGACGTCGTCCCTCGTGAATATGGCCGACACCATCACGAACCAGGCCATCGTCGTGAGCGACATCCACAGTCCGTAGCCGACCTGGATGAGCTTCGGGGTGGCGGGGTCTATGACCGCGGCGAAGAGAGCGATGAAGAACAGGGTCGCCTTGGGGTTGAAGACGTTCGTGAGGAAGCCCGTCGTCCAGGCCACGCGGGCCGCGGGCTGCGCCGGCCGCGCGAGCTCGGCCTCGGCGCCCGCCGGTGCGCCGGCCAGCCCCTGCCTCGGGCGGGTCAGGGCGCTCTTGAGGCCAATCCACGCAAGGTAGGCCGCGCACAGGTACTTCATGACTGAGAACCACAGGTGCGAGGCCCTGAGAAGGATGCCGATCCCGAGAAGCGCGTAGGTCACGTGCACCAGGATGGCGGTGCCGATGCCAATGCTCGTCCAGACGGCCGCGCGCCGCCCGTGGGTGAGGCTCTGGCGCACGACCATCGCGAAGTCGGGCCCCGGGCTCGCCACCGCTAGCAGGTGCGCCACGGCGACCGTCAGGAACTGGGCCCAGTAGCCGTGCACGGCCGGACCCTAGGGCGACACGCTCTTGAGCCCCGGGTCGGCGATCATCTTGGAGAGGCCGTCGTTCTCCGAGAAGCTCCTGAGCAGCCTGTCAGCGGGGGTCTTCGCGCGCGCCTTGTCCAGCACCGAGCGCGCCTCGTCCGCGCGCCCGAGCACGACCAGCACGTAGATCCTGCGGATCACGGCCTTGGAGTTGGCCGGATCGAGATCCGCCGCGTCCTTGTAGGCCCCCAGGGCCGACTTGTAGGCGGTTCGGGCGCCGTCCCGGTTGCCCAGGCGCATCCGCACAAGGCCGAGGTTTAGCCAGTAGTCGCCGGTGTCGGGGCAGAGCGCCGCGGCCCTCGCGAACAGCCCCTCCGCCCTGCTCCACTCCTTGACGGTGACGGCGAAGTCGGCCTCGCTCGCCGCGTTGGCCGCCTCGTCGCGCTCGAGCTTCGTGATCTCCTTGTGGCGGCAGGCGCACAGCGCGAGCACGGCCGCCAGCAGCAGGGCCAGGCGGGCGCTCATCCTAGGTCCGGAGGTACCGTTGAAATGGCCTCCTCCATGGTGGATAGGCCGTCCTTGACCTTAAGCAGGCTGTCCTGGTGGAGCGTCTTCATGCCTCCCTTCATGGCGATCTTCTTGAGCTCCGCGGTCTCCATCTTCTTGTTTATGCCCTCGATCAGCTCCTCGTTCGTGACCATCAGCTCGTGGATGCCGACGCGCCCCCGGTAGCCGCTCCCGTTGCACTTCGGGCATCCCTTCGTGTTGTGCTTGAAGATCGGGCCCGACCAGCCGATCGCCTTCTCGAGGATCTCCTTCTCGCGCCCCTTGGGCTCGTACTGGATCCGGCACTGCTTGCACACGCGCCGCATCAGGCGTTGGGCGCACACGCACAGGATCGAGGAGGAGATCATGAACGGCTCGATGTCCATGTCCGTCAGGCGGGCGATCGTGGAGGGCGCGTCGTTGGTGTGCAGGGTCGAGATCAGCAGGTGGCCGGTGAGCGCCGCCTCGACCGCGATCTCCGCGGTCTCGACGTCGCGGATCTCGCCCACGAGTATGATGTCGGGGTCCTGCCGCAGGAAGGAGCGCAGGGCCATGGCGAAGGTGAGGCCTATCTGCCTGTGCATCTGCATCTGGTTGATGCCCGCGAGCGTGTACTCGATCGGGTCCTCGGCCGTGCGGATGACGATGTCGGGCGTGTTGATCTCGTTTAGCGCCGAATAGAGCGTCATCGACTTTCCGGAGCCCGTGGGCCCGCAGTGAAGGATCATGCCGTAGGGCTGGCGGATGCACTCGCGGTACTTCGCAAGGTTCTCCTCGCTGAAGCCGAGGGCGGTAAGGGGAAGGGTGCTCTTCTGCTTGTCGAGGATACGCATGACCACGCCCTCGCCGTGGTTGAGCGGAGCCGTGGACACGCGCAGGTCCAGGTCGAGGTTCTTCTTCGTGTACTGCTTGAAGACGATGCGGCCGTCCTGGGGCAGCCTGCGCTCCGAGATGTCCAGGTTGCACATGATCTTCAGGCGGGCCACGAGGGCCGGGCCCACCTTCACCGGCAGCCGAAGCTTCTCCTGGCACATGCCGTCCACCCGGTAGCGCACGATCACGTCCTTCTCCTGGGGCTCCACGTGGATGTCGCTCGCCGACGCGAAGTAGGCGTCCTCGATGATGCGGTTGGCGAGCTGGATGATCGGGCCCGACTCCTCGTTGACGTCCGCATCCTTGATCGCGTCGCCCTCGCCCGGCATGCCGTATTCGGCGCCGATCTGCTGGACGACGTCGTCGAAGCCCGACGAGCGGTCGTTGGCCCTGCTGAACTTCTCCTTGATGTCCTTCTCGCGGGCGAGCAGCCGCACGACACGCTTGCCCGTCATCTCCTGGATCTTCGCCGGGAGCGTGACCTCGAAGGGGTTCGCGAAGGCCACGAGCAGCAGGTCGCCCACCTGGCCGACCGGCAGGACGAGGTTCTCCTGGCAGAACTCCTGCGGGATGCGCTCGAAGGTCTGCGACGAGATGCGGTAGCGCGCGACGTTGAAGGGGGCGAGGCCGAGCGCCCGGCCCTTCGCCACCAGGCACTGGAACGCGGTCACCTTGAAATCCTCCTGCAGCAGGCGGTCCAGGGCGTCCCCGTTCAGGTCCTGGGGGCGCGCGGCTATCGAGTCGCGCTGCTCGGCCGTAAGGCGGCCCATCGCGATCAGCTTCGCCACGATCAGGGACTGTACCTTGCCTAGCGCCATGGCTTGCCGGGTGTTGTCATGCGGACTTGGCCACCAGGACTTGGGCTGGCACCGCCGGCGCGGGGGCCGCGGCGGCCGCGCCCGCGACCGGGAACGGAGCCTTTGAGCCTACCGGGCCAGCCAGGCGGTCGAGGTGCTCCGCGATCGCCTCGAGCGTGGTGCCGAACCACAGGATCGGCCCCTCGTACTTCTTCTCCCAGTAGCTGCGCACCGCCGGGCTCAGGTAGTAGGCGGTCGCGATGAAGGTGAAGTCCTCCTCCTGGTCGAACGGGACGGACCAGGTCGCCCAGCAGGCCTCCATGTCCAGGCCCTTCTTCGTGTCGTCGGGCGGCTCGTAGCCGCGCAGGTCGACCAGGCCCAGGCCCTCTGTCTCAACAAGGTGCTGCAGGATGTCCTCCTCGCGGATGACCTTGAGCTCGTAGGCCAGGACGCCCAGGACCGTGGCCTGGCGGGGCTGGTTCGAGGCGATGATCTCCAGCAGCCGCTCGTTCGCCTTCTCCAGGTCCTCGATCTTGACCAGGTTGTGCTCAACTAAGCCCGCGCCAAACAGGCGGTTAGCCCGCATGAGCAGCGAGCGGTTCTCGGGGGACATGGCTTGGCCTGTTGCCACGCTGGTAATATTGCCTTACGCGACGGCCGCTGGCGAATCCTTTTCCTTCCTGCGGTACATTCCCACGCGCTTTAACAATTCCTTCTTAAGTCGGTCAAGCCCCGTGCCCGCCAGGCACGAAATCTCGACGGCATCGACCTTGTGGCGGCGCCTGAACCTGGCCAGGTTGCCCGCCGCCTGCGGCAGGTCCATCTTGTTGGCGGCGACCAGCCTGGGCTTCTTGAGCAGCGCCGGGTCATAGAGCTTGAGCTCGTTGAGCAGGTGCCGGTAGTCGTCGGCGGGGTTGCGGCCGTCCACGCCGGCCATGTCGACGATGATGAGCAGCAGGGCGCAGCGCTCCACGTGGCGCAGGAAGCGGTGCCCGAGTCCGCGGTTCTTGCTCGCCCCCTCGATGAGCCCGGGGATGTCGGCCATCAGCAGGTGGCGGTCGCCCTGCACCACCTCGGTGAAGTCAATCACGCCTATCTGGGGGTGGAGCGTCGTGAAGGGGTATGCGGCCGTCTTCGGATGGGCCCGCGTGATGGCGTTCGTCAGGGACGACTTGCCGGCGTTGGGAAAGCCCACGAGCCCGACGTCCGCGATGGACTTGAGGACCAGGCGGTACTCCCCGCGCTCCCCGGCCTGGCCGGGGTTGGCCCGGTCCGGAGCCCTGTTGGTCGACGTCTTGAAGTGCGTGTTGCCCCACCCCCCGTTGCCGCCCTTGCACAGGATGATCCGCTGGCCGTCCTCCACGACCTCGGCCACCACGCGGCCCGTGCCCAGGTCGGTCACCACGGTGCCCAGCGGCAGCCTCAGGACCGCATCATCGCCCTCCTTGCCGTTGCAGTCCTTGCCGAGGCCGTGCTCGCCGCGCCCGGCCTTCCAGTGGGGCTTGAACTTGAAGTCGACCAGGTTGTTCGTGTCGTCGTCGCCGACCAGGATGATGTCGCCGCCCCGCCCCCCGTCGCCGCCGTTGGGGCCGCCCCAGGGCTCGTATTTCTCGCGCCTGAACGAGACGCACCCGCGCCCCCCGTCTCCGGCCAAGGCCTTTATAACGCATTCATCGACAAACATCGCCCGGACGCTATCCGATTCGGCTGGGCAATCAAACCGCTATCTTGATGCCCTTGCGCAGGTAGGTGGGCACGTCGAGGTCATGGCCGTCGAACAGGTTGCGGTCCGTGCGCTCGAACTGGCCTCGGCTCTCCAACTCGCCGAACCCGAACTCCTCCTGGGTGGCCTTGGCGGCGGCCGCCGCCGCCGCCTCGGCGGCCTGGGCCGCGGGCGCCTCGGGCCTCGCGGGCGCGGGCTCGTCGGGACGGGCGGCGGCCGGCCTCGCCCTCGCGGGCAGGGGCCTTCGCTGGACAGCGCCCCGGGTGCCCATGTCGCTCGCGCCGATGACCGAGATCTCGACGCGGCCCTGCATCCCCTCGTCTATCACGGCCCCCATGATGATGTGCGAGTCGCGGCCGAACTGCTCCGCGATGGCGCTCATGATCTCATTCACCTTGGGAAGCGTGAGGTCCGTCCCCCCCGTGATGTTAACGAGCAGCCGGTCCGCCTTGCGGGAGAACTCCGGGGTGTGCAGCAGCGGGCACAGCTTCAGGTTAGCGATGGCCTCGGCGGCGGCGTCATCGCCGGCCCCCTCCGCCAGGCCGAAGAGCGTCTTCGCCCCCCGCTGCTGGAAGGCCTGCCTTAGGGTCGCAAAGTCCACGTTGATCAGGCCCGTCTTGGAGAGCATCGACCAGATCGCCTTGACGCCCCTGCCTATCCACTCGTCGGCCCGGGCGAAGGAGTCGAGGACGGACTCGCTGTCGCTGCCCTCCTGAAGGAGGATGTCGTTGGGCAGAGGGATCACCGCGTCGCAGGCGCGCCGGAGCGCGGAAAGGCCCTCCTCGGCCTGCTTCAGGCGCCGGCCCCCCTCGAAGCTGAACGGAAGGGTCACGAAGGCGATGACGAGCGCCCCCTGCTCGGCGGCAATCTCGGCCACGATCGGGGACGCGCCGCCCCCCGTGCCGCCCCCCATCCCCGCAAGGATGAAAACCAGGTCGCAGTCCTTGACCACGGCCTCGATCTTCTGCCGGTCGTCCTCGGCGGCCTGCCGCCCCAGGTCCGGGTCGCCTCCGGCGCCGAGCCCGCGCGTCGTCCCCATGCCGATCAGCACCTTGTCCTGCACGGGGGAGCTCGAGAGGGCTTGGTTGTCCGTGTTTATGACCGCAAGCTGCAGGCGCTCCAGGCTCTCCATCTTCAGGCGGTCGACGGCGTTGGACCCCGCGCCGCCCACGCCCACGAGCTTGATGGCAACGCTGCGGTCGCAGAGCACCTTGTGTTCGAGGGGAAGTTCGTTCGGGTTCACGTCGAGGCGAAGAGGCGGGACATGTTCTGCAGGAAGCCGCCCTTGCGCCGGCCCATGGCCGCGCGGTCCCCCTGGGCGCTCACGCCGTAGTAGAGTATCCCCAGCGCCGTGTGGAAACCCGGGTCGCGCAGGTTCTCGTTCACCCAGGACGGCGCCTCGCCGAGGCGGGCCTGGGTGGCGAAGACCTTGGCCGCGCACTCCGCGATCGCGGGGAGCTTCGCGGCGCCTCCCGTGAGGACCACGCCCGCGGCGCAGGCGTCGGCCTCGAACGCGTGGCCGAGCTTCTTGCGCACGACCTCGAGCAGCTCCCAGGCCCTGGCGGCGGTGACGCTCTCTATAGCGTGGCGGGCGAACTGCCGGTCGCCTATCGCGTAGTTGCCGTCGAGCCACACCTTCTCGGCCTTGTCGCGGGCCTGCACGAGGGCCCGCCCGAACCTGAGCTTGAGCTTCTCGGCCTGCGTCTCCGTCAGGCGCAGCCCGATGCTCAGGTCGTTCGTGAAATGGCCGCCGCCGACGGCGACGACGCCCGTCGTGTGCGGGGCGCCATTTCGGTAAAGGACGAAGTCGGTCGTGCCGGCGCCGATGTCGATCGCCAGGACGCCGTTCTGGCGCTCCTCGAGCGAGGTCACCATGTGGCCCGAGGCCAGGCTCGACAGGACGAGCTCGCGCACCTCCAGGTTGAATCCGCGGATAACGTGGATGTTGTCGGCGAGCCGCTGCTCCTGGCCGTGGACGGTCCAGTAGCCGACCTCGAGCCTCTGGCCGACCAGGTTCTCGGGCGAGGTCGGGACGAGGCGCCCGTCGACCCGGAACGGGCGCCGGATGTTGTGCACGACCATCCGCCCGAGCGGCAGGTCCTTCGCCTTGGCCAGGTCGCAGACCGTGCGGATGTCGTCCTTCTCGATCATGTTGTCGGCCGCCTTAACGTTGACGGAGGCCTCGTTGTAGAAACCCTCGAGGTGCCCGCCCGTCTGCGCCAAAAAGACGTAGTCGATGCGCTCGTTTGCGTCGCGCTCGGCAAGCTCGAGCGCATTGTGCGTGCACTCGGTCGCCGCCCGGTAGTCCACGACGGAGCCCTTGATGACGCCTCGCGACGAGCACTCGCCGCAGCCGATGATGACGATCTCGCGGCCGGTGTACTCGCCGACGAGCGCCGTCACCTTGGAGGTGCCGATCTCGACTGCGCCTATGAACGTGTTCCTAGATCCCACGGTGAGCGTCGGTTTGGAGGTTTGAGAAGGCGGGCAGGATGATGAGGGCCCCCTGGGCCGCGGTCCTGGCCGGCGGCGCCGACGGCCGCTCGCCGATCGTCGGGGCCGCCGTCCCGTAAGCCACGGGCACCTGCGCCCCGAGCGAGAGGTCGACTACCCGGAGCGGCCGGGTCGGGTCGGTTGACTCGTCCATGAGCAGGTCGAGCCTGGCGATCTGCCTGAGGTAGTCCTCGGCCGTGCCGAAGACGACCCGCATCCCGTCGCGCGTGCGGACCTCGATCTGGCTGTCCGAGGCGAGCCTGCCGACGGACACCACCTGCCAAGTCCTGTAGAGGTTCTCGGCCTCGAGCTTCGCGGACGCCAGGAGGTCGGCCACGGCCGCCATGCCCGCGATCGCCTCGATTCGCTCGCCCCTCCTCGTCAGCTTGACGCCGTCCAACCAGGGCAGCGACGCCACCATGCCCGCGTCGAAGCCCGTGCCCGCGAAAGCGACGCCGTCCCTGGCGACAAGCAGCATGACCGGCTGGTCCCCCCCCGTCTGGGCCATCAGCCTGGCCACCGGCGAGCGCTCCGAGAGGCGCACCGTCAGGGTGTCGGGGAAATTGCGGGAGACGGAGGCGGAGATGACCTGGGTGTCGGATAGCACCCTGGCGCGCAGCTGCATCAGGTCGGTGCCCATGAGCGTCGCGTTCGGGGGGATTGCCAGCGTGCGCGCCAGCCATTCCTTGTCCAGGACGCCGTCCGTCACCAGGACAAGGCTTCGGATCCGGTCAGACTTCGCGGCCTCGGGCATGGCCAGCGGGTCGCGCAGGACCGCCGAGACCTCCCAGGCGCCCCAGGCGACGGCCCCGACGACCAGGGAGCCCACCGTCGCCCGCACGATGCCCATCACGAGGCGCCTGCGCCCCTCGGGCGACATGGCGCGGGGCCTCACCTGCTGGGGGATCTCCCTCCAGGTGCGGGTTTCGGGCAGAACTATGGAGTCTTTGCTCAAGGACGGCGTGAGGCGAGGCCAGAGCGGAAACGCTCGACCGCGGGTGAAACCATCTCCCTTACCAAGGCCGCGAAATCCAACCCCGCGCAGCGAGCGCTCATAGGCAGCAGGCTCGTCTCCTTCATGCCAGGAAGCGTGTTGATTTCGAGAAAAAACGGCTCGCCGTCGCGTGACAGTATGAAGTCGACGCGCGCGTAGTCGCGGCACCCGCACGCGCCGAACGCGGTCTCCGCGGCAACCGTCACCGCGCTCGTCAGCGCCTCGCCGATCGGCGCCGGCGCCAGGTACTCGGTCAGGCCCTTCGTGTACTTGCTCTGGTAGTCGTAGACGCCCGACTTGGGCCTGACCTCGACGATCCCCATGGCCGAGCCCCTCAGGATTCCGACCGAAAGCTCGCGCCCGACGATCCTGCGCTCGACGATCCAGCGCCCGCGCTCGATCCCCCGGAGCGCGGCCTCGAGCTCCCCGGGGCCATCGGCCAGCTTGAGCCCGACGCTGCTTCCCTCGCTGTTGGGCTTGACGACGGCGCTGGCGCCGACCGCTACCTGGAGCTCCGCCGCGCTGGGCTTGTCCCCCGCGTCGAAGGTGACGCCCTCGATCGTGAGCACGCCGGCGGCCGACACCGTGCGCTTCGTCAGGTCCTTGTCCATCGTCAGCCGGCTCGACTCCGCGTCGCAGCCCGCATAGGCGCCACCGGCGGCGTCGAGCAGCCGCTGCATCCCGCCGTCCTCCCCGAACGTCCCGTGCAAGGTCGAGAACACCGCGTGGCGTCGCGGATCGAATCCGTCGGGCAGCGCCTCCGCTGTCACGTCGAACAGGCGTGTCGTGAAGGAGCGCGCCAGGGCGGCGGAGCAGGCCGCGCCGGAGCCCGTCGAGACCTCCCTCTCCGCCGAGGTCCCTCCCGCGAAAACCGCTATGACCGGCAAACTCATAGGACGTCCTTCCAGTCCCGGCCGTAGAGGAGCACCTCGGGCTCCAGGTCCACTCCCTTGGCCTTGCGCACCGCCGACCTCACGCGGCGCACGAGCTCGAGCACGTCTGCGCTCGTGGCCTCGCCCCGGTTCACCACAAAGTTGGCGTGGACGCGGGAGACCTCCGCGCCGCCGACGCTCGCCCCCTTCAGGCCGCACTCCTCGATGAGGCGCCCCGCCGAGGACCCCGGGGGGTTCTTGAAGATGCATCCCGCGCTCGGCTCGCGCGGCTGCGATTCGTGGCGCTTGCGCCGGTAGACGTCTATCTGCCTCGAGATCGCGTCCACGTCGGCGCCCGCCATGGGCCTGACAACGGCGCTAAGCGCGATCGCGTCGCGAAGCTCGCCGCAGAAGCGGTAGTCCACCTTCATCGCCGAGCGCTGCATCGTGCTCGCGACGCCGTCCAGGGACATGAGGGTCACCTCGTCGACGACGTCGAAGATCCAGCCCCCCATGGCCCCCGCGTTCATCCTCAGGGCGCCCCCCACGCTGCCGGGGATCCCCTCGAGGAACTCGAAACCCGAGATCGCGGCCGCGGCCGCGAGCCCGCAGAAGTTCTTGAGGCGCAGGCCGGCCCCCACCCTGACCCTCCCGTCGGGGAGCCTCTCGAACGAGGACCACGACTTGTGGGAGAGGCAGATGACGAGGCCCTCCACGCCCTCGTCCGGGACGATCAGGTTGGAGCCCCTGCCGAGCACGAACACGGGAAGGGCCTCCCTTTTCGCCTCCACCAGCAGAGCTTGAAGGTCGGCCTGCGAGGCCGGCTCGGCATAGAGTCTCGCCGGGCCGCCGATCCTGATCGTCGTCTTGGGCGCGAGGGGCTCGTCGCGGGCCAGCACCGTGGCGGCGCACAGGCGCGGGCGCACGAGCGCGCAGAAGCGCTCCCAGCGCTGCGATCGCTCGATCCCGGCCCTCGCAGCCGCGACCCAGCTCCGCGCCGCCTGGTTTATGTCGCCTGCGCCCACGAAGGCCACGAGGTCGCCGTTCCCGGCGTCCCTGAGGAGGGCCGCCTGGAACCCGGGCGCGTTGCCGGGCAGGTAGCTCACGTGGAGCAGCGGCGCCCCCCTCTTCATCTCCGCGTAGACGTCGGCTGTCGTCCCGCCCGAGACCGGGGACTCCCCCGCCGGGTAGACGTCAAGGAGGTGGACGCTGTCGGCAAGCGCGAGCGACGCCGCGAACTCGGCCTTGAACTTGGCCGTGCGGCTGTATCGGTGCGGCTGGAAGACGGCGATCAGCCTGCCCCCCGGGGCAACCCGCGAGCGAAGGCTCGAGAGGAGGGCTCGGATCTCCGCCGGGTGGTGGGCGTAGTCCTCCATGACGGTGAGCCCGCCCTCGCTCATGAGGATGGCCTGGCGCCTGCGCACGCCCGGGTACGCGGCGAGGAGGTCGCGCGTCGGCTCAAGCCCCATGAGCTTCATGGCCGCCAGGGCCGCCGTCGCGTTTGACGCGTTGAAATCGCCGGCCGCCCTGACGACGGCCTCCATCCGGCCGAAGCGGCCCCCGAGGTAGAGCGTCATGCGCCCGTCGCCCTCGCCCGCGATGCTGCCCGTGAAGCTTCCGCTCCTGCCAAAGGTCGCCGCCGTCGGTGCGAGGCGCAGCGAGTGCGCGCAGGAGTCCGCCACGAGCACAGCCGCGCGGGTCCTCGAGCAGAGCGCGTCGAACGCGGCCTCGAGCTGCGCGAGGCTCCCGTAGCGGTCCGGGTGGTCCCAGTCGAGGTTCACGAGCACCGTTATCTCGGGGCAAAACCTGTCCATCGTGCCGTCGCTCTCGTCGACCTCCGCGACGACCCACTCGTTGGAGCCCACGGCCGCTATCGGGGTGTCGTCGTTGAAGACCCCGCCCGAGACGTAGCCCGACGGGAAGCCCGCCGCGCGAAGCGCCGTCACGAGCATGGCCGTGGTCGTCGTCTTGCCGTGCGAGCCGCAGACGGCGACAAGCTTCTTGTCGCGCAGGGCCTCGGCGAGGAGCTCCCCGCGCCTGACGATCTCCAGGCCCCGGGCGGACGCCGCCGCGAGCGAAGGGTGCGAGTCGGGTATCGCCGAGGAGCGCACCACGAGGTCGCACTCCCCGGGGAGGGCGCGAACCGCCACTCCGGCCTCGGCCAGCAGCGGGGCGACCTCCGCGCTCATGGCGTCGTCCTCGCCTGAGACCTCCCAGCCGCAGCGCGCGAGGTACACGGCGAGCGGCGCGACGCCCATGCCGCCCGCGCCCAGGCAGTGGATGCGGCGCACGGCCCTCCCGAAGAGCTGGGGTAGCGGCTGGGGCCTCATGCGGCTGTCCTTCTGCGTGCGCCGGCGCGCGCCTCGGCCGCCGTGCGAGCGAGCTGCTCCAGGTCTTCGAGCATGAGGTCGAGCGAGTTTGCCCGGTCCATGCGCTTGAGGTTCCCGCGGAACTGGCGAAGGAGCCAGTCGTTGAAGATCGTGTCCATCACCTCGGCCTGAAGGCCTCCCATCGCATTCTCCTCGACGACCAGGCCCCCGCCCTGCCGCTCGAAGAACGCGGCGTTCGCGCGCTGGTGGTCGGAGGCCGCGTGGGGATACGGGATCAGGATCGCCGGCACCTCGCACCGGATCAGCTCCGCCAGGGTCCCGGCGCCCGCCCGCGAGACGGCCAGGTCGGCCGCCGAGAGCAGCTCCGCCACCCTGTCGCAGAACGGCATGAAGATCGCCCTGACCGGCTCGCCCGACTTCGAGCGCAGCGCCACGGTCTCAGGCTCCCCCTTGCCCAGGCCCGTCACGCAAACAAGCTGGATCCCCTCCGACGCCAGGTACTCGAGTCGGGAGCGCGCCCACGCGTTGAGGGCCGAGGCGCCCTGGCTCCCCCCGAGGATCACGAGGACCCTCTGCTTGGGGTCGAGCCCCAGGGCCTGCCGCGCCGCGGCCGACGGCAGCTTCGCGATCTCGCTTCGCACCGGCAGGCCCGCGTGGCGCATCGCGGCCACACGGACGCCCGGCAGCCGCACCCCGAGCGGCAGGTAGACGCGCTGCGCGAACCTCCCGAAGAGGCGCACCGCGCGGCCCGGGACGCGGTTGGCCTCGTGCAGGGCGACCGGAATGCCGAGCATGCGCCCCGCGACGGCGGCCGGCGCCGACGTGAAGCCTCCGAAGCCGATGACGACGTCCGGGCGCACCCTCCTGACGATTCGCACGCACCACCTCAGGGCTGAGACCTGAGAGGCTGCGAAACGGGCCATCCCCGCCGGCCGCCACGAGAAGCCCGAACCGGGCATCCTCTCGAACTTCAGGTTGGGGTACTTCTCGACGAGGCGCGAATCGACCTTCTTCATGCTGATCAGCAGCACGGCGTCGTGGCCCCTCGCGGTGAGGCCCTCGGCGACCGAGATCCCGGGTGAAACGTGCCCCCCGGTCCCGCCGCACGAGATGAGGAAGCGGCTCATTGCAGAACCTCGCGCATCGCGCCGTCCGGGAGCACGGCGCGGCCCCAGACGCGCTGCGTGTTGATGAGCACCCCGATGAGCAGCCCCATGAGCAGGAGGTTGGAAAGCCCGGCGCTAATGAACGGCAGCGACATGCCCTTGGTCGGGAGCACGCCCGTGACGACCCCCAGGTTGATGATCGACTGCAGGCACATGAGGAGCAGGCAACCCGCCGCGAGCAGGAAGTGGAAGAGGTTCGGCGCCCGCCTCAGGTGCGCGAGGCCGGCGACGAACATGACGGCGAACACGGCGACGACCGCCAGGGTGAACCACATCCCGAGCTCCTCGCCGACCACCGCAAAGATGAAGTCCGTGTGGGCCTCGGGAAGGAAGTTGATCTGCTGGCGGCCCTCCCCCAGCCCGGCGCCGGTCGTGCCCCCGGCCGCGAACGCCTCGAGCGACTGGTAGAGCTGGTAGGTGCCGCCCTGCCTGTTGGCCTCGACGTCCATGAAGGCCGTGAACCTGCGCAGCCGGTTGGGGTTGTGCTCGACCATGAGGGCGAAGGCGGCCGCCGAGAGCGCCACAGTCGGTATCATGTAGCGCCACTTGGCCCCCGCCAGGAAGAGCAGGAGGAGGCCGACCGAGAGGGCGAGCGCCGCGGTGCCGAAGTCGGGCTCGAGAAGGATGAGGCCCGCGAAGGAGCCGATGATGCCCAGCGGGTAGAGGTACCCGCGCTTCCAGTCCCCGATCCTGGTCTGGTTGAGCGCCAGGTAGTGGGCCAGGCAGAACACCATCGCCAGCTTCGCGAATTCGGAGACCTGCAGGCGCGCGGCCCCGTAGCCCAGCCAGCGCCTGCTCCCCTTGACCGAGACCCCCAGGTGCGGGATCAGGACCAGGACCAGCAGGACGAGCGCGGCCGCCGCGACCCATTTCGAGGCCCGCCGGGCGTAGTCCAGGTTCACGCGGCTCACGACAAAGCAAAGCAGGGCGGCCACGGCCACCCCCGCCACCTGCTTGTGCAGGTAGAAGTACGGGTCCTGCTTGAGCGAGACGCTCGCGCTAAAGAGGATCGTCAGCCCGAGGAAGGTGAGGCCGATGGCGCAGACCACGATCACCGCCACCGGCGTTGCAATCGAACGGGCGCGGAACGTCTCGGCAGGCCTTTCGCTAGGCATGGCGGGCGCTCAGGGGCTCTTCGGCTGCTGGCTGCCCGCGGGCTCGTCAACCTTGATCACCGGCACCTCCTCGGCGGTGGACGGCTTGAGGCCCGCGTCCAGGTCCTGGTCCGCGCCGCCCGCCGGCGCCGCGGCCGGCTGGGCCGGCGCCCCGGCCTTGGCGTGCTTCGCCGACGCCGGCGACGACTTGGCGGGGATCACGAGCTCCTGGCCCGGCTGGATCTTGCGCGGGTCGGTGATGTTGTTCGCGACGGCGATGTCCCCCTGCTTGACCCCGTACTTGCGCGCGATCGCGCCGAGGGTCTCGCCGGGCTTGACGACGTGCTTGGCCGACTCGCCGGGCGCCGCAGTGGCGGGCGCGGGCGCCGCCGCCTGCTCGGCCGGCGCCGCCTCGGGCGCCGCCGCGCCGGCCTTCGTGGGCCTGCTCGGGATGATCAGCTTCTGGCCCGGGTGCAGCACGGCGGATGCCTTCAGGTTGTTGGCCGCCGCGAGATCGGCCTGCGGCAGCTGGTTCCTCTTCGCGACGCTCCAGAGGCTGTCGCCGCGAACCACCTTGTAGGTGGTCGCGGGCGTCACGTCGGAGACGGGCTGCGTCTCCAATGCCGAGGCGACCGCGGTCCCCGGCCGCGTCGGGCTGTAGCGGATCGTGGCCGAGTCCGTCGGCATCGTGATCGCGGCCTGGCCCTGGGCCTGGGCACCGGAGTCCGGGGCCGCCGTGATCGGCGACGGGTCGGGCCCCGCGGCCTTCGTGGCGCTGCAGCCCGGGTTGGCGAAGATGAGCATGAGGGCGAGCGCATGGAGCAATGCCGCAATTCCGAGAATCTTGAGTATTTTCATGGAGGAGCCGTCTTTTAACGCTATGGGAAGGATTGGGTTTAGCGCTGGCTAAAGCTATATCAAACTCTGGCGGGATGGAGGTCCTTGACGGCGCTCTCGAAGCGGTCGCCCCGGTCCTCGTAGCTGCGGAACATGTCGAAGCTCGCGAAACCCGGGCTGAGGAGCACGTGCCCTCCGGCCGGAGCCACGGCGGCGGCCGCGCGCACGGCATCCTCGAACACGGCAAAGCACGCGTGCGCGACGCCGCACGCTTCGAACGCCGCGGCCAGCACGGGGCCCGTCTCGCCGATCAGGGCGGCGTTCGCCACCTTGGGCGCGATCCTGCGCGCGAACCCGCCTATGTCGCCCCCCTTTGAGCGCCCCCCGGCGATCAGGACCACCGGCTCTCGGAAGCCCGCGAGCGCCGCCTCGACCGCGTGGAAGTTCGTCGCCTTCGAGTCGTTCCAGAAGGTCACCCCGTCGACCGTCGCGACCCGCGCGAGCCGGTGGCGCCCGAGGCGGAAGCTGCGGGCGGCCGCCAGCAGGACGGCGCGGTCGAGGCCCTCGGCGCGCCACCAGGCCTCGGCGAGGGCGAAGTTCTCCCGCTGCGGGTAGGATTCAAAGACGGTGCCCTTGAGCCGGGGGTCGGCGGCAAGCCCCTCGGTCTGCACGCATGCCTCCGCCGGGAGCGCGCGGCCGAACTGCCCGGCGAAGCGCGCGACCGAGCTGCCGGCGAAGAAGCGGCCCTTGGAGGTGCGCACAACCAGCTCCCATTTCGCGTCAAAGTAGGCCCGCAGGCTCTCGTGGCGCTCAAGGTGGTCCTCCGCGAAGTTCGTCCAGAGCAACGCGTCGGCGCTGAAATGCCCGAGCTGCTCCGCCTGGAACGAGCTCACCTCGCAGACCGCGGTTGCCTCCGGCACGCCCCCGTCCTCCTCGGCGGCGAGGCGCGAGAAGGGAAAGCCGATGTTGCCCGCCGCGCGCGCCTTGGCGCCGGCGCCGCAGAGGGCGTGCGCCAGGAACTCCGTCAGCGTTGTCTTGCCATTCGTGCCCGTGACGGCCACCACGCGGCCGCACCAGAACAGGGACGCGAAGTCGATCTCCGCCATGCAGATGCAGCCCGACTTCCTGGCCAGCTCAAGCCAGGGGTGGTGCAGCGGGAACCCCGGGGAGAAGATGACCAGCTCGTGTCGGCCCGCCGCCTCCCGGTCGAACTCCACTCCGTTGCGGTCATAGACCACGGCGTTCGCCCCGAGCCGCGACAAGAGGGCGCAGGCGCCGCAGCCGCTCACGCCGGCGCCCAGGACGGCAACCGGCCGGTGCAGGCGCGTGCCGAGGAAGTCTGGAGTTTCGAAGGGCATGGGTCGACTAGCGGATCTTCAGGGTGCCGAGCCCGGCGAGGGCGAAGATGAGGGACAGGACCCAGAAGCGAAGCACGACCTTGGTCTCCGGCCAGCCGAGCTTCTGGAAGTGATGGTGTATCGGCGCCATCAGGAAGAAGCGTTTGCCCTCGCCGCCGCGGCGCCTCGTGTACTTGAAGTAGCCGACTTGGATGACGACGGAGGCGGCCTCCCACACGAACACACCGCCGACGATCACGAGGGTGAGCGGCTGCTGCACCATGAAGGCGATGATCCCGAGGAGCCCTCCCAAGGCGAGGGACCCGGTGTCTCCCATGAAGAGCTCGGCCGGGTGGGAATTGTACCAGAGGAAGGCGAGGCCCGCCCCGACCAGGGCCCCGCAGACCACGGTCAGCTCGCCGGTTCCCGGCACGAAGCTGATGAGCAGGTAGTCCGCGATCTTCGCGTTGCCCGCGGTGTACGCCATGATCCCGTAGGTCAGGGCGACCGTTATCGTGCAGCCGATGGCGAGTCCGTCCAGGCCGTCCGTCAGGTTGATCGCGTTGGAGAATCCCACGATCCAGAGGTACACCAGGATCGCCAGGGCCGCGATCGGCATGCTGGCTACCAGGGGATGCTTCACGAAGGGCACCCAGAGCTCGCGTATCTTCTCCGAGCTGATCGGGTGCGCGAGCAGGGCCGCGAGCGCCGCGGCCGTGATCAGCGTCTGCCAGAATATCTTCGCGCCCGATGAGATCCCGTTTCGGTTCTTGCGGACGACCTTGAGGTAGTCGTCCCGGAAGCCCACGGCGGTCAGGCCCGCGTAGACAAAGAGCGCCACGGCGACCCAGACGTTCGGGGCGGCCCACAGGACCGAGCTGAAGAAGACGGAAGCGAAAATGAGGAGCCCGCCCATGGTCGGCGTGTTCTTCTTGTCGAAGCGGCTCGCGAGCTCCCCGGTCCGGTCGTCGTCGTAGTCGTGGCCGAACTTGAGGCGGCGCAGGTGCGCGATGAGCCACGGGCCGATCACGAAGCCTATCAGCGCCGCGGTGCCGGCGGCCATTAGCGTGCGCAGCGAGATGTAGCGCAGGATGCGAAGCGGCCCGTAGTACTGGTCGTAGGCTGAGAGCAGACTAAGCATGGGACGCCTCCGCCAGCTCCGCGCCCGAGAACACCTTCTCCAGCTCGTATCGCCTGCTGCCCTTGACGAAGACCGACCCCCGGAAGCCCTCCAGGCGGCCCGCGGCCGCCTCGGCCGACTGCGCGACCTCGACCTGGCCCTCGCGGGCCCCCGACTCCATCGCCCCCTGCCGGATGACGCCCGCAAGGCTCCCGATCACGAGCGCGCTGTCCTCCTTCCTCAAGGGAAGGGACCGGCCGAGCGCGAGGTGGTAGTGCTGCGCGGCCGCCCCAAGCTCCTCCATGCAGCCTATGACGTAGATCCGCGGCTCCGACTGCGGCGCCACCGCCGTGAAGGTCGCCAGGGCGTCGGCCATCGAGGCCGGGTTGGCGTTGTAGCAGTCGAGGTAGAGGCGGCGGCCCTCGAGCAGCCTCCACTCGCCGCGCAGCGGCGACGGGCGCCAGGCGCCCATCCTCCTCTGCACCAGCTCGCGCGCGACGCCGGCCCTGAGCGCCGCGCAGGCGGCAAGGGCCACGTTCTGGGCCATCCCGTCGGTCACCCGGGCGAGCTTCAGCCTGAGCGCGGGCGGCGCCCCGTAGGCGATCTCGACCGCCGTGGCCGCCGCCGAGTGCGCCACGGCGAAGCGGACGCGCCCCGGCTGCGCCTCGCGCCCGTCGAGCCTTCCCACGGGCTCGACGACGAGGCACCCGATGGCGCGCACGAGCCTGAAGGCAGCATACGCCTCGCACGAGCTGGGGAAGATGCAGGTGCCGCCCGCCCGGACGGCCTTGGCGAGCGCAGCCTTCTCGCGCGCGACCCCGTCGAGCCCCCCGAGCTCCTCCAGGTGCGCGGGTCCCACGAGGGTCACGATGGCCAGGTCGGGCTCGATCATGGAGGCCAGGGCGGCCATCTCCCCCGGGGCGCTGATCCCCGCCTCGACCACCGCGAACCTGTGTTTTCCCGGCTCCAGGCGCGTGAGCGTGAGGGCGACTCCGATCTGGTTGTTCAGGTTCGCCTCGGTGGCCATGACCCCGCCTTCGCTCCCCCCGAGGAGCAGCGCCAGGATCTCCTTGGTCGAGGTCTTGCCGGCGCTCCCCGTGATCGCGAACACATCGCCCGTGAACAGGCGCCGGTGCTCGCGCGCGATCGACTGGAGGGCGGCGAGGGGATCGGGGACGACGAGCTGGGCGAGCCCGGCCCCGGGCCGCGGCCTGGCGACGATGGCGGCCGAGGCCCCGGCCTTGGCCGCGTCCGCCAGGAAGTCGTGGCCGTCGCGCCTCGCCGTCCTCAGGGCGACGAACGCCTGGCCCCGGAGGATCCTGCGCGAGTCGGCCGAGAAGCCCGCGGGGGCGCTTGCCGGGGCGCCCGTCCACGAGCCGCCGGTCCACTCCGCCAGAAGGTTTGGATCGAAGGCGGGCATCAGGTTCGAATCGCCTTGATCCCGATCAGCTCGCGAACCACCTGCCGGTCGTCGAACGGGATGACCGTGTCCGCGAACTCCTGGTAGCCCTCGTGGCCCTTGCCCGCGATGAGGAGGCTGTCCCCCGCCCTCGCGCTGTCCAGGGCGAGGCTGATGGCCCGGCGACGGTCGCTCACCCAGGTGATCTTCGCCGCGTCGGTCACCCCCTCCTTCATGTCCTCGAATATCCGCTCGACCTGCTCGTTGCGCGGGTTGTCGGCCGTGGCGAAGGCGTGGTCGGCGAACTCCTGGACGGCCTGCACCATGCGGGGGCGCTTGGTGCGGTCGCGGTTGCCCCCGCAGCCGAAGACGACGAGCAGCCTGCCCGGGGTGATGGCCCTGAGCATGCCCAGGGCGTTCCTGAGCGCGTCGTCCGTGTGGGCGTAGTCGACGAGCACGTTGAAGGGCTGGCCCTCCTCGATCCTCTCCATCCTGCCGGGAACGCCCTTGAAGCCGCTGATGCGCGGCACGAACGATGCAGGGTCGCGCCCAAGCGCCCACGCCGCCGCCACCGCGGCCAGGACGTTCGAGGCGTTGTAGCGGCCGATGAGCGGCGACGCGACGTCGGCCGCCCCTCCGGGCCACGCGAGCCTGAACCTGCTGTCGCGGAAGTTGAGGACGAGGTTCTCCGCGCGGACCTGGGCGCGCGGGTTCTCCCCGAAGGTGACGAGGCGCGCCGCGGGCACCTCGGCCTCGATCCTTGCCGCGAGGCGCTCCCCGTACGGGTCGTCCAGGTTCACGACGGCGACCTTGGGCACCGGGCCGGCGCTGCCGGTGAAGAGCCGGGCCTTCACCTCGAAGTACGCCTCCAGGGTCTTGTGGAAGTCCAGGTGGTCGCGCGTCAGGTTCGTGAAGACGGCCGCCGCGAACTCCAGGCCCAGCACGCGCTGCTGCGCTATGCCGTGCGAGCTCACCTCCATGACGGCGTTGCGGCATCCGGCGTCGCGCATCTGCCCCAGCATCCCGAAGATGTCCAGGCTCTCCGGGGTCGTGCGGAACGACGGCACCGTGCGCGCGCCGAGGTCGTAACTGATGGTCCCCAGGAGCCCGACGCGCTCGGCCCCGTTCAGGAAGTGGCGCAGGAGGTGGGTGACGGTCGTCTTGCCGTTCGTGCCCGTGATGCCGACGACCGACATGGCCCGGTCCGGGAACTTGTAGTAGCGCTGGGAGACCCGGGCGAGCGTCGCCCGGGCGTCCTGCACCTGGATGAACGTGACCTTTCCGGGGGGATGCGCGGGCATCCTCTGGGCCACGACCGCCGCCGCACCCCGGCTCACGGCCTCGTCGATGAACGACGCGCCGTCGGAGCGCAGTCCCGGGAGGGCGAAGAACAGGTTGCCGGGAACCACCCGGCGGCTGTCCATGACCAGGCCCGATATGGGGCGCTCAAGGCTTCCCTTGACGGCGACGATTTCGCCTTCGCTAAAGTAGTCCGAGAGGATGGGTGCCATTTTAAAAGCTCGGTTGAATCCAAGATAGCCCGTGCTGCGGCGGCGCAAGGGCTGGCTGCGGAACGCATGCACGAGCGCCTGGTCCTGGACGAGGTAGCCGATCACCGCCCCCCTCCCCCCAGCGCGAAGGCCGGCACCGCGTCGCCGTCTATCGTCGGCCTGATGTCCCGGTACGGGATGATCCTCTCGCCCAAGTGCTTGAACACGGGCGCGGCGACCGTGGCGCCGTAGGCGACGCCCCCCGGGCAGCGCGCGTCGGCGTCGTCGATGATGACGGCGATCTCAATCTGCGGGCGGCTGGCCGGAAAGAAGCCGATGAAGGACGCCACGTGATGACTTGCGGAGTAGCGGATCGCGGTCTGCCCGTTGGGCAGCTCCACCGGCAGGAGCTTCTGCGCCGTCCCGGTCTTGCCCGCGCACTCGAAGCCCGGGATGGCGGCAAGGGGGGCCGTGCCGCCCTTAGAGACGACGCCCGTCAGCATCTTCGCCACCGTGCGCGCCGTCGCATCGGAAATGACCCTGCGCACGGGGTTCTTCAGGAACTTGTAGACGAACACGCCATGCGAGTCGTCTATCCCGTTTATTATTTGCGGCTTAAGCAGGAGTCCGCCGCTCGCTATGACCCCCATCGCCTGCTGCATCTGCAGCGCCGTGGCGGTCACGGACTGGCCCATCGGCATGCGCGTGATGGTGAGGCTGTCCCACTTGGAGGGCGGCTTGAGGTTGCCGGGGATCTCGCCGCCGACCGGGAAGCCGGTCCTCTGGCCGAAGCCGAACGCGCGCGCGTACTCGTAGAACCTCTCGTCGCCGAGCAGCATCGCGAGCTGGGCGGCGCCCTTGTTCGAGGAGTGCGAGATTATCTCCGAGACGGAGAGCGGGTGGTCGAAGTTGTCGCCGACATTCTCCCGCGGCAGGCCCCTGACGATCCCCTTGTACTCGATCTTCTCGAGGGTGCAGTCGAACTCCGTGCGCGGCGTGACGAGGCCCTCGTTGAGCGCGGCCGAGGCCGCGACGATCTTGAACACCGAGCCCGGCTCGTACTCGTCGGCGACCGCGGTGTTGCGCATGCGCCGCTGGTCCGCGCGCGAGAGCTTGTTGTAGGCGTTCAGGTCGAACGACGGGTAGTTCGCGAGCGCGAGTATGAAGCCCGTCTGCGGGTCGCTGACGATGATCGTCGCCTTCTCCGGATCGTACTTCTCGGCGATCGCGGCCAGCTCGTCCTCGGCCATGCGCTGGATCGTGGCGTCGATCGTCAGCGAGACGCTGTAGCCGTCGCTGGGAGGCGCCTCCCTCGTGCGAAACTGCGCGAGCTCGTGGCTCTTGCCGTCTTTCTCGGACTCGAGCCACCCGTTCTCGCCGCGCAGGTAGAAGTCCGCGTAGTGCTCGATTCCGGTCACCGGGCGCTCCTCGCGGTCGACGTAGCCGATCACGTGGGCCGCCATCTCGTTGTGCGGGTAGTCGCGCCGGTAGACCCGGCTGCCGTAGACGCCGCGTATCCCGAGCTTGGCCACCTGCGCGTAGACGGACTCCGGGACCTGCTCGCTCAGCTTCGCCCAGCGGATCGGCCGGTTGCCGTCCTTGTCGGGCTCGTCGAGCTCGGTTTCGTCGCCCCTCTCCGGGGCCGCGGCGGCGGCGACGCCATCGGCCCCGTCGGCCGCGGGCAGGGAGAGCTTGATCGCCACGTCGCCGCCAGCCGGCGCCTTTGCCTCGGCGGCGGCGCTCGCGGGCCGTGTCTTCGTCGTGAAGGCCCTCTCGATCTCCGAAAGCGGAACCCCTATCAGGGACGCAAGCTGCGCCCACTTGGCGCGGTCCTCCGGCCCTGCGGACTGGGGGTCCACGCCGAGCACGATGACCGAGCGGCTGGTTGCCAGCAGGGCCCCCTGGCAGTCCCGGATGTCCCCGCGCCTCGCGTTGTCCACGATCAGCTGCCTGCGGGCCTCGTCGACGGATCGCAGGAGCTCGTCGCGGTCTATCACGTGAAGCCAGACGAGCCGCACCTCGAGTCCCGCGAACATCGCTAGGACCAGGCTCGCTAGAAGGGCGATCCGGTAGGTGGAGGTGAAGCCCTTCGACATGGGTCTGCAGGCGTCAGTGTGCCAGGGCGACCTTGAGGTTTATCGTCGCCTGGCCCTCCCCGAAGAGTTTGCGGTTCTGGATTGCGAACAGGCGCGCCACGGGATCCTCGGTCACCCGGCGCACCTGCGTCTCGCCGGGCGGAACGAGGCCCAGCCTCCACCCGATGTTCTTGCGGTTGAGCACCGTCGGGTCCTGCTCCGCAGCGATCGCGGCGTCGGTCTCCTCGATCTGGTGCTCCACCTTTGCTATCACCGTCTCAAAATCCTTGTTCTCGTTGGCTACCAACGAGATCTGGTGGCGCATCCAGACGGTCCCCAGGCCGATCGACGCGCTGCTGCAGATGGCGAAAAGGGCGTAGACCATGAACTGGTTCACGAAGGCCCTGGCCCCGGTGTTGCCGCGGGTGCGCATCAGAGCCTCCTAATGGCCCGCAGCTTCGCCGAGCGGCTTCGCGGGTTGGCCTCGGCCTCGGCCCGGGAGGGGGTCACGGGACGGTTCGTCAGGGGCTCGGCGAGGATGCGCCTCAGGTCCTTCGGCGTTGCGTCCTCGGCGCTCTCCGGCTGCCCGCACATCCGACGGAAGAACTGCTTCACCAGCCTGTCCTCGAGCGAGTGGAAGCTTATGGCGCAGAGCACGCCGGCGCGCCTGAGCTTTGCGAAGGCCGCCGGCAGGGCCTGCTCGATGGAGCCCAGCTCGTCGTTCACGGCTATCCTTATGCCCTGGAAGGCGCGCGTCGCGGGGTGGATCCTCGACTCGCGCCTGTCGCGCGCCGGGATGGCGTTTGAGATCACCTCCGCGAGCGAGGCCGTCCTGCCCAGGGCCCCGGTTCCCCTGGCGGCCACGAGGGCGCGCACCACCCGCCGCCAGTTCGCCTCCTCGCCAAAGTCCCTCACCGCGCGCACGAGCATCGCCTCGGTCGCGGTCTCGAGCCAGCGGGACGCGGGCACGCCGCAGCGCGGGTCCATCCTCATGTCCGCCGGACCGTCCCCGCGGAAGGAGAAGCCGCGCCCCGAGTCGTTCAGCTGGTACGACGAGAGGCCGAAATCGAACAGGATGCCGTCGAAGTCCGTCTGCCCGAGCGACTCGAGCCGCCCGAAATCGCGGTCGATGAGCTGAAACCTTCCCGGAAACGCCCCGGAAAGCGCGCCGGCACGGGCCACGGCCTCCGGGTCCCTGTCCAGTGCAATAACTTCAGTGCCGTCGGCGGCCTCAAGCAGCGCCTTGGAGTGCCCCCCGCCCCCGAACGTGCAGTCCAGGTACCTGCCGCCGGGCACCGGCGACAGGAACCCCATCACCTCGCCGAGGAGGACGGGCTCGTGACCGGGGGTCATGCTCGCTTGCGCGAAATCAATGTGCTGCAGTTGCATGGGCGAGTGTTCGCTCGCGGGCCCGGCGGCCGGCCACGAGGCGCAGCACCAGGGCGTCCCGGACGCGTGGGACAACGGTGGCGGGCACAACGCCGCTCTCGGACGCGTCTATCCAGGCGGGGAAGGTGTGGGAGGCAGCAAGCTTGGCCGCCTTCTTCAGGAGGGCGCCGGTCGCGGAGATGCGTGCTATATGTCGCATGTTTAGATTCCGAGGCGGCGCATGATGTCGCCGAAATTCTCGCCGGACGTGCGCGCCTCGACCTTCTTCCAGCGGGAGGGTGAATAGAGGTTGAACTTCGTTAGGGAGCCGACGAGGACCGCCTCCTTGGAGATCCCGGCGTGCTCCAGCAAATCGGCCGTCAGGCCGACGCGTCCCTGCTTGTCGAATGCGAAAGACTGCGTGCGCGCGAAGAACCGGGACGCGAAGTCCTGGCCGGCGCCGTCGCTCAGCGCCATCTGCGCGATCTTTGCGTGGAGCTTGTCGACCTCCGACGGCGGCAGCACCGCCACGTAACCGTCGGGGTGCGGCGTCGCCAAAAAGACGTCCCCGTCCAGGTGCGCCTCGCGCCAAGCCGAGGGGATCGTGACGCGACCCTTGTCGTCGAGGGTATGCCTAAAAAGGCCCGTGAAATATTCTTTGCCGGGATGCGCCATGGGGAAAGTGGGCGATGAACTCGTCCCACAATGCTCCATTTCAACCCACTTTGACCCACAAAGGTCAAGCAAAGACTGGGTTTTGCAGACGCCTTTCTTTCACCCGTGTTCACGCTCGAGAATGGGAGCCCGAAATCCGCCCGGGCGGGCGGCCCTGTTCCTCGATCTTTCGCCCCGATGCCAGGCGGGGTCCGGCCCCGCGCTTCAGCGCAGGATGAGCGAGGCGTCGACCTGCTCGATCGACGTCCTTCCGGAAAGCGCCATGGCCATCTCGAGCTCGCGGCGCAGGATCCGCACGACGTGGCAGACGCCCAGCGCCCCGCCGATGGCGAGTCCGTGCACGTAGGGCCTTCCAATGAGCACCGCGGAAGCGCCAAGCGCGAGCGCCTTGAGGACATCGGTCCCCCTCCTGATACCACCGTCGACGAGAACCGGGATCCTGCCGGCCACCCTCGCCGAGACGGCCGGCAGCGCGTCGATCGTCGCCGGAACCGTGTCCATGTTGCGCCCCCCGTGGTTGGACACGATGAGGCCGGATGCTCCCGCCTCCACCGCCCGCGCGGCGTCATCGGGGTTGAGCACCCCCTTTAGCACGATCGGAAGCCGTGTGATCGAGCGAAGCCAATCTATGTCCTTCCAGGACAGCCTGGGGTCCAGGACGGCGCTGTAGATCTGCTGCCCCTTGGGCCTGTGGTCGCCCGTCGCGGTCGCAAGCCCCTTCAGGTTCGCCTGCACCATCCCGGGCGGCAGGGCAAAGCTCATGCGCTGCTCCCTGTAGCGGGCCCCGAGCACGGGCGTGTCAACGGTCACGACCAGGGCCGCGTATCCCGCGGCCTCGGCGCGGCCCACGAGCCCGCGCGTGAACTCGCGGTCCGGCTGGATGTAGAGCTGGAACCAGAGCGGGGTCTTCGCCGCCCCGGCCACGTCCTCGAGCGTGACCGTCGAGAAGCTGCTCAGCACGACCGCGGCTTCCGCCGCGGCGGCGCCCCGGACCATCTCGAGCTCGCCGTCGGCGTGCATGAGCTTCTGGTAGGCCACCGGTGCGAGCATGACCGGATGGCTCAGCCTGCGGCCGAACAGGCAGACGCCCGTGTCCAGCCGGGACACGTCGACCAGGTGCCTCGGCATGAGGCGCAGGCGCTGGTAGGCCTCCTCATTCCAGCGGATCGTGTGCTCGTCGCCCGCCCCGCCCCGCAGATACTCCCAGGCCATCTCCGACATGTGCCCGGGCGCCATACGCTCGTAATCCCTGAGGTCTAGGGGATCAGCCATCTTCGGGCGGATTATGCCCGGGCCGGCGGCAGGCAGGCAAGGGGATACGCGGCGGCCCAATGGTCGAGCGCGCCGCGCCCCTCTCTAGCGGGGACCGGGCTGAGCCCCCAGCCCTCTTACCAGAAGAAGTACTTCTCCGAGTTGACCAGGAACTCCGTCGTCGGAGGCCGGACAAGCGTGCGCCAGACCGACGCATACTCCGACCAGGGCCCCTCGATTTCCGTGTCGCAGATGATTTCCGAGCGGAAACGCGGCCCGGTTATCCTGCGGTTGATCCTGTCCTGGAACATCGCGTGGCCCTCCGCGGTCGAGAAGAACAGGCAGCGCCTCTCGAAGAGGTCCGAGGGCTTGTCCTGCACGGCCAGACCCACGGACACCCGCCGAAGGCCCAGGACATACTCGTTTCGGGCCAGCTCCATCACCGCCCTCTCGCATGCGCCGAAGACGTTCACCGCGGCGCCCTGGCCGTAGGCGAAGCAGTCCTCGGTCACCTGGCGGAAGGCGACGACGGTGACTCCGTATCCGATGGGGCTCGGCAGCACGAGGGCGCTGATTCCCGGCCAGTCGGTCTGACGGACCTCGCCGTCTATCACACCCTCCCACCACGAGATGATGCTCACCCGCTCGACCGCCTCCAGCTGCGCGCGCCGCTTGGCCTCAGAGCGGAACAGCCCGGGGAACGCGGCCATGCCGTTCGAGGACTCGTCGATGTCGAAGCCGTAGAGCTCCCGATCCATGGCCCTCACCTTAACCCGGTATGCCCAGCGCTCCATGGTTTCGGAGATGGCCATGTAGCGCGCCACCATGGGCGTGTCGGCGGTGCCGGTCCCGTCCGCGTCGCTGTAGAGGGCGAACCTCTTCTTGTGCGACACGACCTTGTCGGAGAGCCAGGCGTTGGCCTGGAACATCGGGCGCCCGTAGACCGGGAACTCGCGAAGCATGACCCGCGAAACGGGCCCTCCCTCTGTCTCAAGGACGTTTCTGTAGCGGTAGCCTGCGACGCTGATCATGGTATCCTCTCGTGTCAGGGTTTTCGGTCAACTTGGCCCAAGCCTATTTGTCGGCGAATAAACAGGGCGCCGCGCAGTTTGGCGCCGGCGTAATGTCGACGTTTGAGCCCTTGTCGATGACGATCGATTTGGACAGCGGATCCAGCTGCTGGGCTGCGCCGACAAGGCCTACTGCAAGCAGCAGGCTCGATATGATTCCGAACGAGGTACGTTTGAAGGTTTTCATCGGACTCGAGTTAGCTCAATTCTCCCCCGTGAGCCGAATTCAATAATCGCATAATTTGATGCCCGCGCTTACGTCTTTTCCCGTAGTCACGCGGAGCTTGCCAGCGCCCGCCGAACCTGTCGCCAGTTGATTCAGAGAGCAAAAACCGTGAGCCCCCTAAAATCGGCCCTCAGCCTCTGCGTGATCGCACTGGCGGTCCCAATTGCGGGACGTTCTGAGCAGGGAAGCCCGATTGTCACCGGATTCACTTCGCGCGATATCGGGGCGAGCGCCGAAAGTTGGATCTCTGTCCAGGACAGCAATGGCGTGCTTTATTTCGGCGGCGATGAGGTCCTCAGCTTCGATGGCGAGCGATGGAAGGCGTACGTGGTGCCGGGCAGTTACCTTGTCCGAGGCCTGTCCATCGGAAACAACGGCCGATTGTGGGTAGGCGCTTTCAACGAGGTCGGATATTTCGACAAATCCGAATCGGGCCTGTCGACCTATCACTCATTGGTCGGATTTCTTCCAGAGAAGGACCGCGCGCTGCACGATGTCTGGCAGACGATGGCTTTTGGAAATGGAGCCGTGTTTGTCACAGCGGATAGGATACTTTTCTGGGATGGGAGCGCGTTCAAGGTTTACAATATGCCGGGTGCAAGGCGGCTGATTGCGAACCAGGTCGACGGGATCATCTACATCAGTCATTCCCCAACCGGCATCTGGTCCCTGAATTCCGACGGCCTCCACAAGTTCATATCAGCAGAGACGCTGAACAACTCCGGCGCCGTCTGGATAGAGGACGGTCCGTCGGGCTGGCTCATCGGCACCACGGACGGCCCGCTCAGCTACAAGAATGGAAAGGCTACCGAATTCGGTGCTGAGCTTTCAGCGTTCATCCGCAAGAACGCCCTGGTCTCGGTCTGCCGGCTTCCGGATGGCGATCTTTGCCTTGGCACCGTTCTTGGCGGCATAGCCGTCGTTGGACCTACGGGAAATCTTAAGAGGACGCTTAGCACCGATGCCGGCATGCTCTCACGAACCACCTATTCGCTCTTCACGGCGCACGACGGCGCCGTGTGGGCCACCTCTCCTGTGGGCATCACCCGAATCGATTTTGTTTCAGGTGTTACGGCATTCGATTCCAGGCAGGGCCTAACGGGAAAGCCGAGCCACAGCATCGCTCAATGTGGCAACGAGGTGTTAGTCGCGACAGCCGAGGGGGTCTTTGGCCTCCCTATCGGCGGCTCACCCGAACCTTTTCACTCTCTGCCGGAGATGTCCGGCCTTTATTACAGTTTGGAGACCTCAAAGGACGGATCGGTTTACGCCGCGGGATTCAAGCGAGTCGACCGGATTGGACTGGGGCACGTCAACAAGGTGTTCTCCTCCATCAACGACATCTTCCTCTTCCGCCCATCGTCGACTGAACCCGGCAGCTTCATAGCTGTTAGCAATTACGACGTAATGCGGGTTGTTGAGAACGCCGAAAACGGCCCTGCAGCAGCGATGCTTGGGCACGTTCCCGACGGGCCGACAAGCATGGCGGAGGACCGTGATGGAAACATCTGGGTCGCCACCTTGAAGAATGGCGCCTATCTCATTGACCGGCGTGGCAACGCCCCGGCGCAGCGGATACGGGTCGGCGGACCAACGGGAGAGGATGAGACAACGCCGGTCGCCGTTTCGCGGGTGGGTGACTACGTCGCGGTATTCACGAGGAGCGGCGCAAAGCTCTACTCGAGCTTTGGAAGGCCGCCGGTTCCTCTTGATGCCACTCCTAAGGCGGCAGCCGTTGCGACATCGAACTGCGACGCATCCGGCTCCATGTGGATTGCCTTTGAGAGCCCCTTCACCGAGGGCAAGAGGACTCCTGTCATAGGACGCCTCTCTGTGGCCCCGAATGGGCAGAATTCGTGGAAGCCGTACGCCGTGCCCGGGCTTCCGCAGCTGGGCGAGGTATTGTCCCTGTTCGTGGACAACCGGGGCATCGTCTGGGTCGGAGGTTCCGACGGCCTGCTCCGGCTCGATCCCGCCCACCTCGAGCCGGTCGAAACGCCGCGGACGCCGCTCCTCGTTGCGAGCGTCGGCCGGGACGAGAGGCTTCCCGCCGACAGGAACTCCGTCGGCTTCGATTTCTCTGCCGTGGAATTCAGCCGGAGGTCGGCGTACCGCTTCGAGACGCGCCTTTCCGGGGGCCGCAACGAATGGTCGGCGCCCACGAGCGACAACCACATCCTCCTGGCCGGCCTCCAGAGCGGCCACTATGAGTTCGCCGTTCGCCTGGTGAACGAGGCGGGCGTGACCGGCCCGGCCTCCGTCCTGAGGTTCACGGTCCTCCCCCCGTGGTACCGGACGCTGCCCGCCCTGGTCGGCTTCGCTCTGCTGGTGATCGCGGGATTCTACGGGGCGCTGCAGTGGCGCCTCGCGTTCCTCAGGCGCCAGAACGTCCGGCTCGAGGCCCTCGTCAAGAAGAAGACCGAGCAGCTCGAGAAGGCAAACGAGGCCAAGTCCGAGTTCCTCGCGAACATGAGCCACGAGATCCGAAACCCGATCCAGGGCATCCTGGGCCTCGCCATGGCCTTCGAGGACACGCCCATGGACGAGCGCCAGAAGCACCTGACGGACTCGATCAACAGCTGCGCCAACCTGCTCGCGACCCTGGTCGACGACGTTCTCGACTTCTCGAAGATCGAGGCCGGCAAGATCGAGCTTCGCTCGGCGCCGTTCTCGCCGCGCATCCTCCTTGAGCAGTGCGTCGCGATGGTGAACGAGGAGGCCCGCGCCAAGGGAAGCAGCATCTCGGTGTCGATAGCGGGCCGGCTGCCCGAGCAGTTCATCGGCGACTCGGCGCGGGTGCAGCAGATCGTGCTCAACTACCTCACGAACGCGCTCAAGTTCGGCGGCGGCAAGCCGATCGTCGTCGGCGCGACGCCCGGCTTCCACGACCGCGTGCGCTACTTCGTCAAGGACCAGGGGCCCGGGATGACTGAGGCCGAGATGGCGACCCTCTTCACGAAGTTCACGAGGCTCGAGTCGGCGCGCACGAACAACATCCGGGGGACCGGCCTGGGCCTCGCGGTCTGCCGCCTGCTGGCGGGGAAGATGGGGGGAAGGGTCGGGGTCGAATCGAAGCCCGGCGAGGGCTCGACGTTCTGGGCCGAGATACCGTTCCTCGAGGTCAAGGAATCGGCAAAGACCGAGGCCCCGAAGTTCGGGAAGACGACGACCCTGCGGGCGCTCATCGTCGAGGACATCGACTACAACGTGATCGCGATGCAGGCGGTGCTTCGAAAGCTGGACATCCAGTCCGACGTCGTCACCGACGGGAACACGGCGCTTGAGCGCCTCAAGGCGTCGTTCTACGACGTGGTCTTCCTCGACTGGAACCTTCCCGGGATCAATGGGATCGAGGTCGCCGCGAAGTACAGGGCAGCGGAGCCCCCGACCAGGCGCTCCATCATCATCGCGACGACCGCGCATTCCGCCGATATCAACCGCGAGGCGTGCCTCAAGGCCGGGATGGACGCGTTCATCTCGAAGCCCATCACGCCCGACAAGATCGCGGCGGCCCTGCGGGACCTGCGCGGATCGCTGCGCACGGCCGCCTCGATCGAGGTGCGCTCGCAGAACATCACGCTGGAGCCGCCGGGCGAGATCGACCTTGAGATGCTCCGGTTCCTGGGCAACGAGACGCTCGAGGGCCTCGGCAACCAGATCGACCGGTTCATGGGCTCCTTCGACAGCGACAGGATCGCCGCGCGGGGCATCATCGCCACGGGCGAGCGCACGGAGATCCACCGCATAGCCCACCGCCTCCTGTCCCACTGCAGCGTCGTCAAGCACCGGCGCCTGAGCGAGATCGCGGTCGAGATTCAGCGCAGCTCCGCCAGCGCGAGCCCCGATCGCCTCCAGCAGCTCTTCGCCGAGTTCGAGGCGGAATTCGCCGTCTTCAGGTATAAACTGGAATCGATCCGCTCTTCGATTGCACCTGTGTGAACCCGTGCTCCACCGCGAACGCGATGAGCTTGGGGGTGCCCTTGAGGTTCAGCTTGCGAAGGATGTTGCTGCGGTGCGTCTGGACCGTCCGGGGCGACAGGCTCAGGCGCTCGCCTATCTCCTCGTCGCTCAGACCCTGGCCGATCAGAGAAAGGATGGCCCGCTCCCAGTCCGAGAGGACCTTGATGAAGGATCTCGGGTCGGTTCGCCGGGCAATCCTCGCGGCCTGGAAGGCCTGGGAGAAGTAGATGCGGCCCTCCGAGATGGCCTTGAGGGCGTCCCTCAGGATCTCGACCGTGTTCGAGTTCTTGTCGATGAACCCGTGGACCCCCGACTTCTCCACCCGGAAGAGCGTGTAGTCGTCGCAGTGCGAGGAGAGCATCAGGATGCGAAGGTTCGGGATCGCCTTCAGGACCCGGTCCGCGACGTTGAAGCCGTCCATGTCCGGCAGCGACAGGTCGAGGACGACGGCGTCGGGCTTGTGCTTGAGGATCAGGGCGACCGCCTCGACCCCGGAGTCGGTCTCGCCCACGACCGTATAGCCAAATTCCGAGCTGCAGACTTTTCGTACAACGTCCCTGATCATCAGATGGTCTTCGACGATTACGATCTTCACGCAGGCGATGCTATGGTCGGCTGGAATTGACCTCAAGCCCTCATGCAATAACGGATTGCGCACCAACGTTAAGCCATGCGCTTACGTAAAAAGACGTAAAATGCGAAGTAGTGAAGGTGCAAGTTCGTTGCCACCTTGCTGCTACGATGGAAGCATTCGGGGCCCAGGCAGTCCGCGCCGTGGAATGCGCCGATCCGGAGGTCGGACCGGGCGAACTCGCCGGGCCCGAATTCAGGCCCAAGGAAAAGGCCGGCCCTGAGGTGGGCGTAATGGACGAGCAGGTTCTTCGCGCCCAGCGCCTGGAGAGCATCGGGATGCTGGCCTCCGGGATCGCCCACGACCTCAACAACGTCCTCGCGCCCATCATCCTCGCGGCCCCCGTGTTGCGCGAGCATGCCACCCACCCGGACGACCAGCGCATCATCAGCTCGCTTGAGAAGAGCGCGGAGCGAGGCGTGGCCCTCGTGCGCCAGATCCTCGCGTTCGCCCAGGGCGTCGGGGGCGGCCGCCAGCTTGTCGACGTCAGGCACCTGCTTCGGGAAACCATCAGCGTGATCCGCGAGACGTTCCCGAAGAGCATCCGCCTTGAGGACAGCGTGCCGATGAACCTGGTGCCGATCCTGGCCGATCCGACGCAGATCCACCAGGTGATCCTGAACCTCTGCGTGAACGCGAGGGACGCGATGCCGTCGGGCGGCACCCTGCGCCTGAGGGCGGAGAACTGCCGCCTGGACCAGGAGGCGGCCTCCAAGTTCGACGGGGCGGCCGCAGGCAGCTGGCTCGTCCTGCACATCGAGGACACGGGCGCGGGAATCCCCGACGAGAACATCGCGCAGATCTGGGAGCCCTTCTTCACGACCAAGGCGGCGGGAAAGGGGACGGGGCTGGGGCTGTCCACGGTGCGGGGCATCGTCGAGAGCCACAAGGGCTTCATCAGCCTGAAGACGCTGCCCGGGAGCGGCACGACCTTCCGCGTCTACCTGCCGGCGACCGAGATCCCCGCCAGCGGCACCGCGGACACACCCCCCCGCGTGCTCGCTGCGAGGGGCAATGGGGAGCTTGTCCTCATCGTCGACGACGAGCCCCAGATCCGCGACGTCACGGCCGCCATACTCTCGAGGCACGGCTACCGCGTGCTCATGGCCGCAGATGGAATCGAGGCCGTCGCCATATTCGCCTCGCGAAGCAACGATATCAGCCTGGTAATGACCGACCTTCGCATGCCCAACCTCGACGGCGCCGCGCTTGCCCACATCGTGCGGCGGCTCAACCCGTCCGTGCTCACGCTTGCAATCAGCGGGCTATCGAGCGGCGCGGACGCCGAGGAGATGAAGCAGCTGGCGGGCGGATTCCTCTTCAAGCCGTTCAAGGCGGACGCGCTGCTGCAGGCTGTGGCCGCCCTCCTCCATCCGGAGGCGTAGCGCAACGGGCGCGGGCGGCGGCGCCGGGAAACGGGGCCCCCGTCCAATTGTCTCTTGTCGGGCGCCCCCCGCCCGCCTAGCGTGCCGGCGCAACCCCGTGACAAACCCTGGAATCGCCGGCGGCTCCGCAGCGTCCCCCGCCTGAGGCCTCGCGGAAGAAAACCATGCCAGCAAACTCTATCGGCCGCCGGGAATTCTTCATGCGCTCCCTGGGCACGCTGGGGGCGATCGCAGCCGGCTCCTCCCTGCCCCGCAGCGCGGCGGGCGAGGAGCCGGCGCCCCCGCCGCTCGCGGCGAGGGACCCGGACGCGACGTACTCGGGCGAGCAGCTTGAGAACATCGCCTTCCCCATGGGCGGGTTCGGCGCCGGCATGATCTGCCTTGAGGGCGCGGGCGCGCTCACCAACGCCTCCGTGAGGGACCGCCCCGTCATCCAGCAGCAGCCGGGCTTCTTCGCTGCGATCTCGGTGCTCGGCCCGCAGAAGGCCGCGCGCGTCGTCGAGGGCCCGGTTCCCAGGTGGAAGCTCTACGAGCGCCGCCACGCGTGCAGCGGGAGCGCCCCCATCGGGACGGGCCTTCCCCGGTACGCCCGCGCGAGGTTCCGCGCGCACTTCCCCTTCGCCAGGGTCGAGCTCGAGGACCCCGCGCTCGTCCTCGCGGCCCGCGTCACGGGGTGGAGCCCCTTCGAGCCCGGCGACGCCGACAGCTCGAGCCTGCCCGTCGCGGCGCTCGAGTACGCGTTCACGCACAACGGCGACGAGGCGCTGGACGCGGTGTTCTCCTTCAATGCCCACAACTTCCTGCCCGCGGAGGTCGAGACGTGGAGGGGGCTGCCCGAGCCCGATCGCTCAACGCGTGCGACCCAGGGGGGCTTCATATTCTACGGCGGGGCGTGGCCCCAAGCCGAGCAGGAGGAGGCCTGGATGGCTGTCGCCGTCGACGATCCGGCGGCGAAGGTTAACCTCGCGTGGTTCAGGGGCGACTGGTGGGACCCCCAGACGATGGCGTGGCGCGACGTCGAGCAGGGGGCCGCCTACGACCGGCCGCTCCCGGCCAAGGGCAACGCCGCGACCGGGGCGACGATCTTCGTCCCCTTCCGCATCGTGCCCGGCGAGACCAAGACGGTCCGGGTGCGCCTCTCGTGGTACGCGCCGAGGACGCTCATTCGCGAGATCGCCCCCGACTCGGCGAAGCGCGGCACCGCGGACGACTACTACAGGCCCTGGTACGCCGGGCGCTTCTCGAGCATCGACGAGGTCGATGCCTACTGGCGCGCGCACTGCGCCGAGCTGCGCCTCGCATCGGAGCGTTTCTCAAGCTGCTTCTTCGACTCGACCCTGCCGCCCGAGGCCGTGGAGGCGGCAGCGGCGAACCTCTCAATCCTCAAGTCGTCGACGATACTGCGCCAGGCCGACGGGCGGCTCTGGGGGTGGGAGGGCTGCGACGAGGACCGGGCGCAGGGGCCGGGCACGTGCACGCACGTCTGGAACTACGCGCAATCCATCCCCCACCTCTTCCCCGCCCTCGAGCGCACGCTGCGCGAGACCGAGTTCACGGTGGGCCAGGACGACAGGGGCCACCAGAACTGCCGGGTGGCCATCCCGATCCAGGCGACGGACCACCACGACCTCGCGGCGGCGGACGGCCAGCTCGGGGGCATCATGAGGGCCCACCGCGAGTGGCGCATCAGCGGCGACACCGGCTGGCTCAGGGGCCTCTGGCCCAGGATACGCTCGAGCATGGACTACTGCATAGAGACCTGGGATCCGCAGAAGCGCGGATGGGTCGAGGAGCCGCACCACAACACGTACGACATCGAGTTCTGGGGGCCGGGCGGCATGGTGACCAGCATGTACCTGGGCGCCCTCCAGGCCGTGACCATCATGGGGCGCTCGCTCGGCTTGCCCGTCGCGCAATACGAGGACCTGCTTGCGCGCGGAAGCGCCCGGGCGAACGGCGACCTGTTCAACGGCGAGTACTTCTACCAGAGGGTCGAGTGGAAGGGCCTCAAGGCCAAGGTCTCCGACTTCGAGAAGGGCTACGGCGAGTCGTATTCCGAGGAGGCGGCGGAGATCCTTGAGCGGGAGGGCCCCAAGTACCAGTACGGCACGGGCTGCCTCTCCGACGGCGTCCTGGGCTCGTGGATCGCCCTGGCCTGCGGCGTCGGCCAGGTCCTCGACCGCGACAAGGTCGTGAGCCACCTGCGCTCGGTTTACAGGCACAACTTCATCCGCGACCTGTCGGCCCACGCGAACCCGCAGCGCCCGACCTACGCCACCGGGGCCGAGGGCGGGCTCGTCCTGTGCACGTGGCCGCGCGGCGGGATGCCCTCGCTGCCGATGGTGTACGCCAACGAGGTGTGGACCGGCATCGAGTACCAGGTGGCCTCGCACATGATCGCGATGGGGCTAGTCGGCGAGGGCCTCGAGATCGTGCGCGCGTGCCGCGCCCGCTACGACGGGCGCGTGCGCAACCCCTTCGACGAGTACGAATGGGGCCACTGGTACGCGAGGGCCATGGCCTCCTACGGCCTGCTGCAGGCGCTCAGCGGCGCGCGCTTCGACGCCGTCGACGGCGTGCTCCACCTCGAGCCCAAGATGTCGGGCGACTTCCGCAGCTTCATCAGCACGGCCACCGGCTATGGCACGGTCGGCGTCACCGACGGGAAGCCCTTCCTCAAGGTCGCCGCGGGCAGGATCGACGCCCGCGAGATCCGCTTCACGCCGCCCGCACAATCCTGAGGAGCTCAAGCATCTTCTCCTCCTGCTCCGCCGGGTCGATCCGGTAGCGGGCGAGGCGCTCCCGGTAGACGTCCAGGCGCCCGAGGAACCCCTCGAGCTCGGCCCTGCCCGGGTTCTCGCAGGCCTCGCCCAGCCCCGACTCGAGCAGGAACTGGGCGTTGTGGGTTTGCTCGAACTGCCTCCTCAAGGGCACGGCGAAGTACGGCTTTCTCAGGTAGACCGAGTCCGCGATGAGCGAGAAGCCCGCCGTCGCGATTATCGCGCGGCAGGAGCCCAGGTCCTTTGGGAACTGCGGCCCCTGCGCCCGGTAGGTCACGTTGCCCTCCTCGCCCACCCTGTTGTTGCAGTAGACGATGAAGCGCCCGTCCATGGAGTTGAGCACCCGCACGAGCCCGGGATTGGGCTTGGTCAGGTACACGAGGATGTGGCCCTCGTCCGAGGGCCTGAGCTCCCGGATCACGCCCTGCACGACCGGGTAGACGAAGTGCACGTTGGCGCCGCCCCGGGGCGTGCGGTCGAACGACTTGACGATGTAGTGGGCGGCGCCGTGCGTGCAGACGCGCGTGGCGAGCCTCGCCAGGCGGAAGTCGAACGAGCCCGGGCCGCGCGGCGCGCGCATGTAGAGGAGCTCGTTCTGGTTGTCCATGCTGATCAGCGGGCGGTGCAGCCGGTGCGAGGCGAACGTCGTGAAGGGCTCGTAGGCGGTGATGAAGGCGTCCGGCGCGAAGCCCTCGAGCTCCCGGCGCAGCCGCCGCCAGTTGCGCATGTAGAAGGGGATGCAGCGCAGGTTCCTTCGGACGGTCGCCGGCAGCGAGAGGCCGCCGCGCCCGAAGTACAGCTGGATGCCCTCGATGCGCGTGGGGTCCAGGTCCCTCATGACCCCCAGGGCGCGCTCCCCGAACGTGAGCACCTTGACCGAGTGGCCCTCGCGGCGCAGGCGCGCGACCATCTCAATGGCCTCAAAAACGTGACCCAGGCCCTCGCCGGCGACGCCGTAGACTATCTTCATCGCCCGGGGAGGGGGCGCCGCGCCGGGGAGAGCGGCTGTGCTGGCTCGGAGGTCGCGGGTCTCATGTTCGGTGCGGTGCGGTCCGGCGGTATAGCCCGCCCCAACGAGGCTTGTCGAGGCGAAGGCGCCGATGCGGGGCCCGGCCCGCGGAAACTCCGCAAGGCCCATCCTGCGGTCTTGCAGTTGTTGCGCGGCTTGTTGTGATTTTCCCCACCCCAGAAGATGAGCACAAACAAGGAGGTATTCATCGGAACCGACAGCGGCGCGACGACATCGAAGACGGGAGGGGTGTGGGCCGACGGCTCCATGGTCTCGATGAAGCTGCGGCAGAGCTCGACCAACAGCCAGCTGGGAACGGCCGCCGTCATCGAGGGATGGATCCAAGGAGCCGAGGGGTTCCTTGCCGAGAACAAGCTCACGTGGGACCAGGTCCGCGGGGTCGGCCTCGCGATCCCCGGGCCGTACCAGCGCTACGGCGTCCTCGGGCGCGCGGCCAACCTGCCCGCGAGCTTCGACGGATGGAACTTCCACGCCGAATACAGCCGGGCGCTCGCCCAGGCCGCCGGGAGGGCCATCCCGCTCTGCGTGGGCAACGACGGGAAGTTCGGCGGCGTCGCGGAGGCGAAGCTCGTGCGCGCCGGCAAGAAGGCGTCCGTCATCCTGCTGGCTCCCGGCTCCGGGCTCGGCTGCGCCTACATCGACCCCAACGGCCTGCCCCTGGACGGCGAGACGCTCGCGGGGATGGAGGCGGCGCACATGCCGGCGGCCCTGCAACTGCTCGGGATGAGGGTCCTGCCGTGCGGCTGCGGGCGCACCTGGGGGTGCGTCGAGGCCTACACGACCCTCTCCGGGCTCCCCCACCTGCTCGAGGAGATGCTCAAGCGTCACCGCGAGCACGAGCTCGCCCGCTCGCCGCTCTCCCCGAAGGAGAAGGCGATGGTGCTGCGCGGCCTCGCCCAGAAGAACGACCCGCTGGCGACCGAGATCTTCGACTTCCAGGCGCGCGCCCTGGGCTACCATGCCGCCTCGCTGTGCCTCGCGCTCGACCCCGGCTTCGTCGTGATAGGAGGCGGGCTCATGGACCACGAATCCACGACGCCGCAGTTCCGCGAGCGCTACATCAGGGTGCTGCGCGAGGCCGCTCTGCCGTTCCTCTGGCCGGCGCAGCGCGCCACCATCAAGTTCGCGGCGTCCGAGCTCGGGGAGCTCTCGCAGTCGATCGGAGCGGCGCTTGTCGCCCTCTACACCTCGAAGGCCCCGGCTTGACGCAGGGGCCGCGCCGCCGCGGCGTTGGCCGTGGGCGCCGCCGCGCTCCTCGTGGCCGCCGAGGCGCGGCCCGCGGTGCTCTCGCAGGCAGCCCGGCCCGAGGGGACCGTCGCTGGCCGGCCGAACGGGGCGCAGGTCGTTCTCATGGAGCCGTACACGGTCCGCGATACGGCGAGATTGGCAAAGCTCGGCGAGGACATCCAGAGGGCGCACGCCGCCGCCGCCTCCGAATCCCGGATGCGGACGCTCGGCGTGGGCGTGCGCGAGGTCTCTCTCGGCATCGTCCACCTCGACGTCGGGACGGCATTCTACATACTCTTCGCAATCTGGTCGGGCACCAGCGGTGGCCTGCCCGACCTCGAGCATCGGCGCCCGTAGCCCTCAGGTCCCTATCTTGTCCGGGACGATGATCTTCAGCACCGAGCGCACCCGGTTGAGCTCCCCGTGCAGGTGGCTCATGATGAAGGCTATCTCGATGGCCCTGGACTCGGGCATGTCGCCCTGGGGGTCGATGGAAAGGCGCGTCTCCAGGGTCGAGAAGCGCCGGCCGACCTCGCGAAGGCCCAGGTCAAGCGCCTCGGCCTTCAGGCGGCCCGAGTCGACCACCATATGCTGGCGGTCGTCCGACTTGGCGGCCGCCTTGGCGTCGGTCAGCCAGCGCTCCATGCTCTCCAGGGTGTTGCCGACCCTCGACTTGTAGGTGGGTATGTCGATCCCGAGGCGGCTCGCGGTCTCCTCGGGCTTCTCGATCTTCTGCAGGCCCGCGATCTCGGCCTTGATGATGTTGAGCTGCTCGAACACGCGGATCCTGTCGGGGGGTTTGACCATGTAGTGGCGCACCCCGAGTCGCGCCGCCCGCACGACCGTCGCGCTGTCGGTCGATGTCGTGCAGATGATCACCCGGACGTACCGGCAGGCCGTCGTCGCCCTGACGCGCTCGAGCAGGTCGAGCCCCGAGATCGCCGGCAGCTGCAGGTCAAGGAACACCACGTCGAAGGGGTGGCGCGGGTCCTCCATCAGCTTGAGCGCCGTGTCGCCGTCCGAGGCCGTCAGAATGCGGTGATCCCCCTCGGATTTGAGGATGTTGAGCAGGATCTCGCGCGAAGTGGCCTCGTCCTCGACAATAAGGATGTTCACGGCTGGTGGTGGACCGCTTCCATTTCGGGAAATCGGGCCACGGTGTCAACCGTTGGCGGTTGGGAGGCGTCCCGGGTCATTTGACCGCCGCCCAGACCCGCAGGACGTCGTCGTGGTCCTCGAGCTCCTGGAGAAACTCCCCCACCTCGGACCTCGCCGCTTCGTCCAGCTCGGGGAAGCTCTTGGCGATGTAGCCGAGCTCGCTGGTGACGACCGACCAGCCGTGGGCGGAGAGCCAGGTGCTCACGGCGTGGACGGCCGCCCGGTCGGTCATGAACCGGGCGCCCGCTCGGCCCTCGGGAATGTCGTCGTTTTGCAGGTGCGTGAGCGCCTCGAAGTCGTTGGCGCCCGCCTCGATGGCCGCCGCCTCGGGGTCGGCCGCCGCATCCGGGTGGTGGGCCTCGACGATCCCCACGTGGTCGAACAGGAACTTGTTGCTGCCGCTGGTGCCCAGGGACCCCCTCTTGAAGAGCTGGCGCATCTCCGAGGCGGTCCTCTGGTGGTTGTCCGTGTACATCTCGACTATCACCGGCACCTTGTGGGGCGCGTAGCCCTCGAACACGACGTGCTCGAGCACCTGCTTCTCGTCCCCGATGCCGGCGCCCTTCTTGATCGCGCGCTCGATGGCGTCGCGCGTCACGCTCGCCTTGCGGGCCTTCTCGAGGGCGGCGAAGAGCCTGGCGTTGCCCGCGGGATCCGGCCCGCCCAGCTTGGCTGCTATCGAGATCTCCCTGACCATCTTCCCGACGACCTGGCCCTTCTTCAGGTTTACGATCGCGCGCTTAGCGTGGAGCCATTGACGTCCCATGGGAGGGTTGTGCCTAGCAGGACGGCCCTGCGCGGGCAATTGCAAACAGGCTGGAATTTTTGCGCGGGCGGTCCAGATTGGCCTTTCCATGATTCTTACGCGCCCGCCCCGCAACCGCACCGCGCTCTTGCTGGGCGCCATCCTCGCCGCGGGTTCCGCGGCGGCCAGCGACGTGCCGGCCTCCCGCCTTGAGCGGCTGTCCAAGGGCGTCAACCTATCGCACTGGTTCTCGCAGATACCGGCTAGCGGCGGGGCGTACTCCCACGCCCGGTTCGCCTCCTACGACAAGCCGGCCGACTTCGCCCTCATAGCCGATAGCGGCTTCACCCACGTGCGCTTCCCCGTGGAGTTCGAGATGTTCATGGACGAGCAGAACCCCGGCGTCCCCAGGGGCGAGTTCCTGCCCGACTTCGACGCAGCCATCGACCACATCCTGGCGGCCGGGCTCTCGGTCATCGTCGACTGGCACGCGCGCGAGGACACGAAGCGGCGGCTGAGCACCGACGACGGGCTGGCCCTCAAGGCGGCGGCGCTCTGGGGGGCCATGGCCACGCGCCTGGCGGCGCGCGACCCCGAGCGGGTGTTTCTGGAGACCATGAACGAGCCGGCGGGCGGGATGTCCCTGGAGCGCTGGACCTGGGTGCAGAACGCGCTCTTTGCCGCGATGCGCGCCGGGGCCCCGAGGCACACCATCATCGTCACGCCAAACCGCTGGAGCGGCGTCGACGCGTTGGCCGCGCTTAGCCCCCTGGCCGACCCGAACGTGGTCTACAACTTCCACTTCTACGAACCCATGGCCGAGACCCACCAGGGAGCCTCCTGGACCACGGGGGGCGAGAGGCTCCTTTCGGCGGTCGCCTACCCGGTCGACGAGGCGGGCAAGGCGGCGCAGCTCGCGGCCATCACCGACCCGGCGGCGCGCAAGGTGCTCGAGGACTACCACGCCAACAGGGCCTGGATCGCGGCGCGTTTGGCGAAGGCCGTCGAGTGGGGCCGCGCCAACAAGGTCCCCCTGACGTGCAACGAGTTCGGGGTGTACACGCGCGTGTCGGCGCCCGACAGCCGCTACCGCTGGATCAGCGACGTGCGCCAGCTGTGCGAGGAGGCCGGCGTGGGCTGGTGCATGTGGGACTACGCCGGGGGATTCGCGGTCGCCGTGACCGACAAGGACGGGCGGCGCAGCGCCGACCCGGGCTGCCTGCGCGCTCTGGGCCTGCGCCCCTAGGGGCCACGCCGCGACCCCCCCAGGGACCGACCCAAGGCAAGAGCCGCAATGCAGGCGCCCTCAAACATCCAGCTGATAGGGGACGAGGTGGCCATAGCTTGGCCGGACGGCGCAGAGTCCTACATCCGCCAGGAGGTGCTGCGCCAGATGTCGCCAAGCGCCGAGACGGCCGGCGAGAGGGACGTCTTCGGCAACCAGTACGGCGGCGCCAGGAAAAGCCACAGCGGCGTGCGCGTCACCGGCTGGGAGCGCATCGGCAACTACGCCATCCGCTTTGAGTTCAGCGACGGGCACGGGACCGGGCTTTACACCTACGACTATCTCCGAAAACTGGGAGAGGCACCGAGCACCCAATGAGTCCCTCCATGGCAAATGCACCCACGTTTCCCGCGCGCACGACCGCCCAGGAGGTCGAGCTCGGCACGCTCCTGCAGCCGAAGTTCGGCGAGGACGGGCTGATCCCCTGCATCACGGTGGATCACGCCTCCGGGGAGGTGCTCATGTTCGCGTTCATGAACGCGGCCTCTCTCGCGCACACGATCCGCACGGGCAAGGCCGCCTACTGGAGCCGCTCGCGGAGCAGGCTCTGGGTGAAGGGCGAGGAGTCGGGCCACACCCTCAAGGTCGTGGACCTCTACGTCGACTGCGACCAGGACGTCCTGCTCCTTCGCGTCGAGAACGCGGGCCCCGGGGCCTGCCACAACGGGTACCGCTCGTGCTTCTACCGCAGGCTGGCCAAGGGGGCGAACCCCGACGTCGCGTCCTCGCTGGCCCTCGAGTTCGCGGCCGCGCGGGCGTTCGACCCGGCGACGGTCTACGCGAAGAAGCAGGCCCCTTAAGCGCCGTCGCCGTCCTCGAGGACGGCGATCACGAGCTCGGCGCTCGACGCCACCTGTCCGTCGACCGAGCAGGTCACCTCCGCGGCCGCGATCTTGCCCCCGCGCACCTTGGTGAGCTTGGCGTGGATCCTCACCTGGTCGCCCGGGCGCACGGGCCGGCGGAACTTGACCTTGTCGGCGCTCATGAAGAACGCCGGCAGGGGCACCCACTTGTTGCGCTTGATGATCAGGATCCCGGCCGCCTGGGCCATCGCCTCGAGCTGCAGGACCCCCGGCATCACGGGGTTGCCCGGGAAATGCCCGTTGAAGTACGGCTCGTTGAAGGTGACGTTCTTGATCGCGACCAGCTCGTCGTCCCCCTTCATCTCGACCACGCGGTCGATCATCACGAACGGGTAGCGGTGCGGCAGGATGTCGAGGATGCTGCGTATGTCCAGGGTCTCGACGCCGTCGCCCAGGGGCTGCTTGGCCGCCCCCTTCTTCCTCGCCCCGCCCCTCCTGCCCTCCTGCAGGCGCTCGAAGAGCGCCTTCGTCAGCTCCGCGTTGATCGCGTGCCCGGGGCGCGTCGCCACGATGTGGGCCTTGAGCGGCATGCCGAGGAGCGAGATGTCCCCGATGATGTCCAGGATCTTGTGGCGCACGAACTCGTCCTTGAAGCGCAGCGGCTCCTTCGAGATGATCTTGTCGCCCTTGATGACGACCGCGCAGTCGAGCGAGCCGCCGCGGATCTTGCCCAGCTTGAGGAGCTCCTCGATGTCCTCGTAGATCGTGAAGGTGCGCGCCGGCGCGAGCTGCGAGACGTAGGTCTCGGGGTCTATCGATAGCGAGAGGTGCTGCGTGTGGATGCCGCGGTCGTCGGCCGACGTGCACGAGATCTTGAGCCCGTCGTGGGGGATCGCGATTATTGACGAGTTGCCGCGCGACACGGACACCGGCGCGTCCAGCACGTAGTACTCCCGCTCCTTGTCCTGCTCGACCGGCTCGCCCTCGATGATCAGGTTCACGAACGGGCGCGCGGAGCCGTCCAGGATCGGCGGCTCGGAGGCCGTCATCTCGACAAGGACGTTGTCGATGCCGCACCCGCTCAGGGCGCTTAGCACGTGCTCGACGGTGTGGATCTTGGCGTGGCCCGACTGGATCGTCGTGGCCCGCACCAGGTCGGTCACGTGGTCCACGCGCGGCAGGATCTCGGGCGCGCCCGTCAGGTCGACGCGCTTGAACACGACCCCGTGGTTGGCCGGCGCCGGCTTCAGGACGAGGGTCACCGCCTCGCCCGTGTGAAGCGCGTTTCCCTTGATGCTCACCGGGCGCGACAGGGTCCGTTGTTTCATGGGGTGTTAAGGCGGAGAGTGTCGGCGGCTCGTGGCGGCCAGCGCAAGCGCTTAGAGTCCCCCGTGCCGGCCTTGACAGGCAAGGCCGTCCCCTTAGGACTTGACCCTTCCAGAACAACAGAACGCCCAGCCCGACACGCCTAGACGCCATGCCCGCCGCCAACGACATCCGCAAGGGACAGGTAATCAAATACAACGGTGAGCCGCACCTCGTCATGGAGACGCAGCACCGCACGCCCGGAAACCTGCGCGCCTTCGTGCAGGTGAAGATGCGAAACCTGCGCTACGGCAAGGCGCTCGACCAGCGCTTCGCCTCGAGCGACACGATCGAGGTCCTGCCGACCGACCGGCGCACCCTTGAGTTCAGCTACGCCGACCGCGACACGTACGCGTTCATCGACCCCTCCTCGTTCGATCAGATCGAGATAAGCGGGACGACCCTGGGCGACGTGAGGAACTTCCTGACGGCCGGGGGCAAGGTGGACGTGCTCTTCGTGGACGACAAGCCGCTCACCGTGGAGCTCCCCTCGGCCGTGAACCTGAAGGTGGTCGAGTCCGCCGAGGGCATCAAGGGCGACACCACGAGCAACGTGCAGAAGCCCGCCAAGCTGGAGACAGGCCTGATGATCCAGGTGCCCCTCTTCGTGAAGGAGGGCGAGATCGTGCGCGTCAGCACGATCGACGGAAACTACCTCGGAAGGGCCTGAGGGCGGGCGCTCAGGCCACGCGCTCAACGATCGCCGGGGGCGGCGTCGGGCGCTTCGGCGCGAGGCGGTAGGCGTTCTTGAAGTACTCAAGCGCCAGCTCGAGCTTGGCCTCGTCGTTGTAATGGATCATCATCAGGGGTTCGCCCTGCTTCACCTGGGTGCCGACCTTCTTGATCTCGGAGACGCCGACCGAATGGTCGATCTTGTCGTGCGCGTTCTCCTTGCCGGCGCCGAGGAGGTGCACCCCCCGGGCGATCATGGCCGCGTTGATGGTGTGGACGTAGCCGCGCTTGGGCGCCGGCAGCTTGCGGATGTGGCGCGCCTGCGGGAATTTCTCCGGGTGGTCTATGAAGCTGGTGTCGCCGCCCTGGGCCCTGACGAGCTCCTTGAACTTCTCGAGGGCCGATCCGTCGGTGAGGTGGCGCTGGACCGTCTGCTTCGCCGATAGCGTCGAGCCGGCGACGCCGGCCAGCCGGACGATCTCCATGCCGAGCTTCAGGACGAGCTCCTTCACGTCCTCGGGGCCCGCGCCCCTAAGCAGCTGGATCGCCTCCTTCACCTCGAGCGCCGTGCCGACCGAGTCGCCGAGCGGCTGGTTCATGTCGGTGACGAGGGCCACGCAGCGGCGCTTCATGGAGCGCCCAACCCGGGTCATCGAGCGCGCGAGCTGCTTGGCCTGCTCCAAGTCCTTGATGAACGAACCGTTGCCCCATTTCACGTCGATCACGAGCCCCTCGGCGCCCTCCGCCAGCTTCTTGGAGAGGACGCTGCCCGTGATAAGCGGAAGGCTCGGGATGGTGCCCGTGTCGCGGCGCAATTCGTAGAGCTTGGCGTCGGCCGGGGCCAGGTCCTCGTTCTGCGCGACGATGGCGCCGCCGATCTTCGCAAGCTGCGCGGCAAACTGCTCGTTTGTCTGGTGCCCCTTGAAGCCGGGGATCGCCGCGAGCTTCTCCAAGGTGTTGATGACGTAGTCGTGCTCGACCCCGCACATCATCGGGACGACGACGCCCGAGGCCATGGCCAGGGGGACGAGGACCAAGGCCGTCTTGTCGCCCACCCCGCCCGTGGAGTACTTGTCGATCTTGGGCTTGGCGATGTGCGAGAGGTCTATTACCTCCCCTGATAGCATCATCTCCTCGGTGAGGTCCGCCGTCTCCTGCGCCGACATCCCCGAGAAGTAGATCGCCATGGCCAGCGCGGCCAGCTGGTGGAGCGGCATCTCGCCGTCCAGCGTGCTGTCAATGATGTATCGAATCTCCTCCTGCGTGAATTCGCCCCCGTCCCTCTTCTTCTCAATCAAGAAGTTAAACGTAGGCTTGATGAAGCGCCTTGCCGGTATGGTGCGTTTGCTCGTCATGGAGTTGATCAGCGGGAAAGAGGGCCCCGGGGGACGGGTAAGCGTACGAGCCAACATCCTCCAATGAAAATGTCGAGCCAAAACGGCGCATAGACTACACGCTTGCACCCCTTGGCGAGGGGGTGGTGAAGTGCCTGGATGCGTGTTGCTTTTGACATGATCGGGGAGCTCGAGGCCGCCCTTAGGGGGGCGGCGGCAGCCGCGGGCGTTGCGGACGGGGATTTCATGCCGGGGGTACGCACGTCGGACCCCAGGCACGGGGATTTCCAGGCCAACGGGGTCCTTGCCGCGGCCAAGAAGGCGGGGCGGCCGCCGCGGCCCCTGGCCGAGGCGATCGTCGCGCGGCTGGGCCCGGACGTTCGGGAGGCCTTCGATGTGTCGGTCGCCGGGCCGGGTTTCGTCAACTTCGCCGCGCGCCCGGCGCTGCTCCTCGCCTGGCTCAGGGCGCACACGTCGCCGGACGACCTCGCGCGCGGAGCGGCCGCGGCCCACGCCGGGGAGACCTGGGTCGTCGACTACAGCTCGCCCAACAGCGCCAAGCAGATGCACGTCGGGCACCTGCGCTCGGCCGTCATCGGCGAGGCCATCTCGAGGCTTGTCTCCTTCACGGGCGCGCGCGTCGTTCGCGACAACCACGTCGGCGACTGGGGCACCCAGTACGGCAAGCTGATCTGGGCCTACAAGCGCCACCTGGACGGGCCCGCGCTCGGGCGCGACCCGCTCGAGGAGTTCGAGCGCCTGTACAAGCTCGGCAACGCGGCCGCGGAGTCGGACCCGGCGGTCATGGAGGAGGCGCGCGCGGAACTGGTCAGGCTCCAGGCGGGCGACGCCGCGAACACCGAGATCTGGAGGCGGATCAACGAGGCGAGCCTGGCGTCCTTCCAGGGGATCTACGAGCGCCTCGGCATTCGCTTCGACGTGACCCTGGGCGAGAGCTTCTACAACGACAAGGTCGAGGCCGTCTACAGCGGGCTCTCCGGGAGCGGCGTCTCCTCGGAGAGCCAGGGGGCCCAGGTCGTCTTCCACCCCGAGCACCCGAGGTTCAAGACCCAGCCGCTCATCGTCCGCAAGTCCGACGGGGCGGCCAACTACGCGACGACGGACCTGGCGACGATCCTGTACCGCTGCGAGCACTTCCGCGCCGGCGTGATCCTCTACGTGGTCGACAAACGCCAGTCGGACCACTTCGAGCAGCTCTTCCTCACGGCGCGCAAGTGGTTCGAGAGGACCGGGCGGGCGCTGCCCAGGCTCGAGCACGTCGACTTCGGGACGGTCCTGGGCGAGAACGGCAAGCCCTTGAGGACGCGAACCGGCGACAACGTCAGGCTGCGCGACCTGCTGGACGAGGCGGCCGAGCGAGCGTTCGACCTGGTGACCAAGAAGAGCCCCGAGTTCCCCGAGGACGAGCGCCGCGCGATCGCCGAGGTCGTCGGCGTCGGAAGCGTCCAGTACGCGGACCTGTCGCAGAACCGCTCGAGCGACTACGTCTTCTCGTGGGAAAAGATGATTTCGCTCGAGGGCAACACGGCGGCCTACCTCCTGTACGCCCTGGCTCGGATCCGCTCGATCTTCCGCAAGGGGGGGCTCGAGTGCCCCGACCCCGCGGCGGAGGCGGCCGCCGACGCGCCCGCGACGCCCGGCGAGGCCGCCCTTGCGCGCAAGCTCCTCAAGTTCGCCGACTCGGTCAGGCTCGCGACCGAGACCCTGAGCCCGCACTTCCTCTGCCTGTACCTCTACGAGCTCGCCGGGGAGTTCAGCACCTTCTACGGCGCCGACAAGGTGATCGTGGACGACCCGGTCGTGCGCGCCCGCAGGCTCATGCTGTGCTCGAGGACGCTCCTGGTCATGGAGACCGGCCTTGGCCTTCTCGGGCTACGCACCCTCGGGCGCATGTGATTCAAATCGCGCTTGCCGCCGGGGCGGCGCCCGACCACCCTACCCCCGCGCATGGCCACGCAGGAGATCTACATTCGCGAGGCGTCGGAGACCGAGGCTCGTGGTCCCTTCAACCTTGAGCAGCTGTCCTCTCTTGCGGAGACGGGCCAGGTCTCCTTCGAGACCCTCTGGTACGACCCGTCCGTCGAGGACTGGGCGGCGATAGGGGCGAACGACGAGCTGCGAAACGCCCTGTTCCCGGAGAAGCGCAAGCTGCGCATGAAGATACGCGAGTCCCTGCCGCAGGTGCGCGCCGCGGACGCTCTTCCCCCGATCACGGTCGAGGAGATGCTGGCCGGCGCCGAGGGGAGGACCGCCGAGACCAAGGACAAGATCGACCCCGCCATCGCCCAGGCGAACGCGGCGCGAATCGGCATGTGGTCCGCCGTGGTTTGCCTCGCTCTCGCCGCGGCCGGCGAGATCCTCCCCGCCGCCGACGCCATCACGGCGCTCGACCTCGGCAAGATCCTCGACCAGCCCCTCGTCTTCCTCGGCGCAGCCGACGTGTTCATCGCCACGATGCTCGGCCTGGGCGTCGTCAGCTTCTACCCGGTCGTGCGGTTCAGGGCGGCGGCCGGGCTCGGCCTCTTCGGCTTCGTCTTCTTCGCGCAGGGCCACATGCTCTCCATGCTCGCCGCCGCGGCCGGCGCCGTCGGCCTGTACTTCTCCACGGTCTGGGTGGAGATGCTCCCCGTGACCATCGCCGCGGGCCTCGGGCTCGCGGGCATGGCCGGGGCCTCGTACTTCCTGCTCTCCGTCTGAGCGCCCGAGATGCCGCCGCAGGGCTTTCGTTCGACGCTCGCACGCGTCTGGCAGAAGGACATCTGGCAGACGACCCTCCGGTCGGACCGCTCGCCCAAGGGCTGCCTCTACGCCTTCCTTCGGATGGTGTCGATCTCATGGGCCACCTTCGGCCAGACAAAGGCGGTGAGCCGGGCCGCCGACCTTAGCTTCAGCTCGATGCTGGGCCTGGGGCCCCTGACCGCGATCGCGATCCTGGTCGCCTCCACGGTCTTCGGCGGGCGCAACCCCCACCTCGCCGTCGACCTCCTGCAGCGCCTCATAAGCTTCGTCGCCCCCCAGCTGAACCAGTACGACTACCACGGGGGCGCCGGGCCCGTGAGCGTGAACCCGGAGCTCGTCGCGCTCCTCAACGGCTTCATCACGGGCGCGCGCTCGAGCACGGTCGGCTGGGTCGGCGCGGTCTCCCTGGTCTTGGTCGTCCTTTTCCTGTTCAAGTCGATTGAGGACGTCTTCAACGACATCTGGGGCGTGCGGCGGGGCCGCACGATACTCATGCGCTTCGTCTTCTACTGGGCGCTCGTCACCCTGGGCGGGGTCATCTTCTTCGCGGCCGTGACGCTCGTCGGGGCCGGCCCGTTCCTTAACGTCGTCGTCGAGAGGCTGCCCTTCGGCGGCGAGATCGTGCGGATGATAAAGAGGTCGCTGCCGGTCGCCTCCTTCGTGCTCCTGGTGGCCGTCCTCGCGGCGTTCTACAGGGCGATCCCCAACACCAGGGTGCGCTGGTCGGCCGCCCTGACGGGGGCCGTGGTCGTCGCCCTGCTCCTGACGGCGAACAACTACCTGCAGTTCCTCTACCTGCGCCGCGTGCTCCTCACCAAGAGCCTGTTCGGCTCGCTGGGGATCATACCGGTGCTCGTCTTCGGCCTGTACGTCTTCTGGCTGATCGTGCTGATCGGGGGCCAGATCAGCTACGCCGTCCAGAACGTCGACGTGCGCGAGAGCAAGCTTGCGTGGAGCCACCTGAGCTCCGCCAACCGCGAGCGACTGTCGCTCGCGGTCCTGATGGCCATATGCCGGCGCTTCCACGCGGGGGGACCCCCGATCTCGGCCTCCGAGCTGTCCGCCTCCGTGAGGCTGCCCGCCCAGGTGCTCAACGAGTGCCTCAACCTGATCATCGACCTCGGGTTCGTCGCGCAGGTGCCCTCGCCGCCCGGCAGCGCCTCGACGGAGGACGGCTACAGGCCCGCCCGGCCGCTGTCCGAGATAAGCCTGCTGCGGTTCAAGGCGGCCGCCGACAACCACGGGGCCGACCCGGGGGGCGATTCGCTCGGGTGGAGCGACCCCATCGTCAAGAGCTTCGGGACCGCCCTGGAGGGCGTAGGCAAGGAGGCGATCTTCAACCGGTCGGTCGAGGATCTCCTGTGCGCCGAGGCCGCCGGCAAATAAAGCGTTGCCACCCCCGGCGCGTAATCTAGCCTCCTGACCCTTTTACACCCATGATTTCTTGGATCCAGCGCACGTTCCAGCACCACTTCCAGGTCATCTTTGCGATCGTCCTGGCGGTCACCGTCCTGTCGTTCGTCTTCACGATCGGCTCGACCCCCGGGATCGGCCGCGCCGAGCACAGGGCCGTGACGCAGAACTTCTTCGGCTACAACCTTGCATCCCAGGAGGAGAAAGACCGCATCGGCGAGGACGCGCGCCTGAGCGCGACGCTCAAGTACGCCGGCCAGGTCTCCGCGGACCAGATGCAGTACTACGCGTTCCACCGGCTCGCCGCGCTGCACTTTGCCGACGAGATGCACATCCCGCAGGCGACCCCCGCCGAGCTCAAGGACTTCATCCAGAGCCTGCGGATGTTCCGCAACTCGGACGGCAGGTTCGACGTGGCGCGCTACGACTCCTTCCGCACGTCGCTCACCACGCGCAGCCCCGTCACGCAGGCCGACATCGTGCGGATCCTCTCCGAGGACGTGCGCGTGAACAAGGTCGAGATGTACCTCGCCGGCCCCGGATACGTGATGCCGCGCGACGTGGTCGAGGTCCTGGTCAAGGGCGACACCGTCTGGAGCGTTTCGACGGCCACGGTCGACTATGCCGCGTTCGACCCGGGTGTTAAGCCGTCGGAGTCCGACATAGCCAAGTTTTTCACGGAAAATGCCTTCCGCTACACGATAGCTCCCCGGGTGTCGGCGGACTGCGTGGAGTTCCCGGCCGAGGCGTACGTGCCCCAGATGAGCGCCACCGATGGGGAGGTCCGCGACTTCTATGCCGCGAACCCCGCGCGCTTCCCGAAGCCGGCATCGGCCAAGTCCCCGCTTGTGAAGGCCGACCCGGCCGCCGACTTCGCCGCCGTGCAGCCGCAGGTGAAGGCCGCCCTGCTCCTTGAGAAGGCCAAGCGGTCCTCGATCAAGGCGGCGTCGGACTTCGCGTACGCCATCTACGACGGCAAGGTCTCGCGGGGCGCGTCCCTCGACTCGTACCTCTCCTCACACGGCCTCAAGACGCGAAGCCTGGCCCCCTTCACCCTGGAGGCGGGCCCGGCGGAGCTCGGCGGGTCGCGCGAGGTCGCCAAGGCGGCCTTCGAGCTGAGCGCCAGCCGGTTCTACTCCGAGGGGATCCCCACGGAGAACGGCGCGCTCGTCCTCATCTGGAAGGAGTCCCTGCCTTCGCGCGAGCCCCTCCTGGCGGAGGTGCGCGACAAGGTCGTGGCTGACGCTTTCGACGCCGAGAAGCGCAGGCGCTTCATCGAGTTCGGCCAGACGTTCAAGGCGGCGGTCGACAAGCGCCTGAAGTCCGGCGAGCCCTTCGAGAAGGCCGCCACGGAGGCCGCGGGCCCCGTCAAGCTGGCCGTGAGGAGCTACCCCCCGTTCACCCTGAGGACCATGCCCCAGGGGCTTGATCCGTCGGTCTTCAACGCCCTGGAGAACCTCGACAAGGGCGCCGTGTCGGCCATGCAGCCGACGGCGGAGAAGGGGCTCTTCGTGTACGCGGCGGACAAGAAGCCTCCGGCCGTGGACCCCTCCAACCCGAGGTTCATGCAGGTCTGGGCCCAGCTCGCGATGACGTTTGCGCAGACCGACTCGGCCGGGATCCTGACCGACGTCGTGGACCGCGAGGTCAAGCGCATGGAAGCCTCGGTCAAGTAGCCTCAAGCGCCCCGCGCGCCGCTCAACCCCGGCTTTTGACCGCAACGGCTGTCCGGCGCGCCGCACGTAGAAAAAGAGTAACTTTGGGGCGCCCGTGCGTGTTGATTAAGGCGTAACAGTTCCCTATCTCCCTCCGATGTCACGACCCATTGCTCCCGCAGGCGCCGCATTGCTATGCCTTTTGCTCGCGCCAGCCCTCCTGGCAGGCGACGCCCCCCCCGCCGCCCCCGCCACCGGTGAGGCCCTGACGCCCATCAACCTTGAGGGGGAGGTCTCGCTGCAGAACTGCATCGGCCTCGCCCTGGGGCGCAACTTCACGGTCAGGATCCAGCAGTTCAACGTCCTGGAGGCCTCCGATTCGGTCGAGATCCAGAAGGCGGTGTTCGAGCCGGTGTTCGGCTTCACGGGGGGCCGCCAGGTCACGGTGACGCCGGTGAACGAGGAGGCGCTGGGCGTGCTGCCCTACGCGAGCTTCGACAGCGCGGCCCTCTCCGTGAACGACACCCTGCTGACGGGAGCGACCGTGACGGCGAGCTACAACCTGGTGCGCTCCGACTACAACCCGGCCTACACCCTGCCGAACCCCGCGTTCGGCAGCACGGCGTCCATCTCCGTCGCGCAGCCCCTTCTGCAGGGCGCCGGGACGGACTACAACCGGGCGGCAATCGAGTCCGCGCGCCTCGGCGTGCGCATCTCGAACCTGAACTTCAAGAGCACGGTCCTCACGATCATCTACAACGTGGAGACGACCTACTACAACCTGCTCTACCAGCGGGAGCAGTACAAGGTCGCGCAGGACACGCTGCGCCAGGCGCAGCAGCTGCTCGACGAGAACACGGTCAAGCGCCAGACCGGGGTCCTGACCGACCTCGACGTCATGAACGCGAGGGCGGGCGTCGCCACGGCGCAGAACCAGCTGATCCTGGACGAGCAGTCCGTGCACAACAGCGAGGACCAGCTGCTGCAGCTGCTCGGCGACCGCGAGTTCAAGACGAGCGTGGGCAACGTGGCCTTCCCCGATATCGGCGAGCCCGAGGTGTCCTTCGCACGCTCCTACAAGCTCGCGAGGGAGAGCGGGCCAAACCTCGCCGTCGCGCAGGCGACCATCGACCAGTTCAAGCTCGCCGCGCTCAAGGCGAAGCGCAACACGTTGCCGGAGCTCAACGTGAACGGCGGGCTGGGGTACAACTCGTACGCGGCGACCGCCAGCCAGTCGGTCACCGGCGCCTGGTCCGGCTACAACTGGAACGCGGGCGTCACCGTGAGCGTGCCCTGGGGCATGAAGGCCAACCGAGCGCTCTACCGCCAGGCCCTCGACAACGTGCGCAGCCAGGAGGTCGTCTACGACCAGGCCGACCAGAACCTCGTGGTGCAGGTGCGCGCCGCCGTGCGCGCGGTCGAGACGAGCAACGCGAGCGTGCGCTCCTCGGCCGAGGAGACCCGGTTCGCGGAGAAGGCGTACGAGCTGCAGAAGGCCGAATTCGACGCCGGTCTTGCAACAAGCTACCTTGTGCTCCAAGCTCAAAACACGCTTGAAACCGCCCGCGTCAGTGAGCTGCAGGCGAAGGTATCTCTGCTCTTGGCGATCGCAGACCTGCGTTTCCTCGAGGGGAGCTCCCTGCAGCTTTACAGAATCAACCTTCCGGAATGACGAATCCGGCCGCGAGGCCGGATTCACGCTGCTTGAGCTGGCGGTGGTCGTGCTGATCATCGGCATGTTGGCCGCGGTCGCGGTGCCGCAGCTCAAGAAGAACATGATCAGCGCGCGCAGCAGCGCGGTGATGAATGACTTGCGCGTCTACTCGGGCGCCTTCCAGGCCTATGCCCAGGAGCACGGCGACTGGCCCCCGGGCGGCGGGGCCCCGGGGGTGTTCCCCCCGGGCATGGACGGCTACCTGAGCCAGACGAACTGGAGCCGCACGACCCCGATCGGGGGCAACTACCAATTCGCGACCCAGAGCCCGCAGGCGGGCGGCCGCTACGCGGCGGTGATCATCATCGCCTCCACGCTGAACAATGCCGTCTCGTCCGACTCGAACCAGCTCTCCGACATCGACCGCAAGCTCGACGACGGTAACCTCACCACGGGCAATTTCTTCCTTGGGTATCGCAACTATCCGGTCTTTGTCCTTGAGCACTAGATGTACCGTGTAACCACATCCCGCCTCGGTCCGGACGCCCGCAGGGTGAGCTCGGGCAGCGAAAACATCGACCGCGGGGAGCTCAGCGCCGTCGAGCTCACGGTGCTCCTCGATGCGTTCGCGGAGGTCGACCCGGTGGACAACGAGGAGCACGACCCCCACATCGTCGTGAGCGGGCGAAGCGCGAAGCTCATCATCCGCACGAGCCGGGGCCGCCTGCAGGTCTACGACGTGCGCGACCATGCCGCGCCGGGCATAGAGATGACTGTTCCCCGCATCATCGAGCGGCTCGACTTCGTCGGCGAGCCCACCTTCCCCTTCGCGGAGGAGAAGGAGCTGCCGGCGCCTACGGCGCCGCACCGCGGCATCGCCTTCGCCATGCTCCTTGTCGGCCTGGTGCTCAACGGCTACATCCTCTACTCGGTCTTCTACGTCGACAGCGTCAACAAGAAGCCCGAGGTGAAGCTGATCACCGACGCTGACGAGCTCAAGGCGCGCAAGGCGTCGGTAGTCGGGGTCTACGCCACCGGCAACAAGACGGGGGACCGGGTGATCGAGGTCCTGGCCAACGGGCAGGTGCGCTTCTACGAGGTCGGGCTCAAGGGGCCGATCAACGACAGCCGGGACACCTACGGCCTTGGGCGGCACGACGGGGTGGTCTGCCTTTCGACGGCCGAGAACGGCGTCGTGGACCTGTCAGGCGACAACCTCGTGTACTACAAGGACGTCTACCTAAGGCGCCGCCCCTGACCCCGCGAACAGGCGCGCGGCGCCCGAGGGGTCCGAGGCGTCGTGGACCTCGTGTCCGGGCAGCTGCGTGCGAAACCATGTCCTCTGCTTCTTGACGAGGGCGCGGGTGTCCTTGGCGATGGCCGCCGCAAGCGACCCGATCTCGAGCCTGCCCTCGAGCGCGTCCAGGGTCTCCCGGTAGCCGATCGCCCGGGCGGCGCTCGGATTTGAGCGCAGCCCGGCCGCGGCGAGGCGCCGGACCTCGTCGACAAGCCCGGCCCCGAGCATCGCGTCGACGCGCGCCGATATCCGCTCCTCAAGCCGCGCGGCCGGCAGGTCGATTCTGGCGAGCCTCACGTCCCACCCGGCGAAGGCGCAGGGCGCCCTCCCGAAGCTCGATGCGAGCTCGGCGAGCGTCTTTCCCGACGCGAGGCAGCGCTCGAGGGCCGCGGCAACCCGGCGCGGGTTGGCCGGGTCGACCCCGGCGATCCCCTCCGGGTTGCGCCGCGCGAGCTCCCCGATGAGCCCGGCAAGCCCCCCGTCGCGCATGAGCGAGGCGACCGCGGCGCGCACGTCGCCGGGCACCGCCACCGAGTCCGCGACGGGGGCGAAGTACGACTTGAGGTAGAAGCCGCTGCCGCCGACGACGAGCACCGCGCGGCCCCTCGAGACGATCTCCTGCGCGGCCTTCAGGGCCATCGCGCAGTAGAGGGCGACATTCATCGGCTCCGAGACGTCGCGGATGTCAATCAGGTGGTGCGGCACGCGGGAGAGCTCCTCGCGCGTCGGCTTGGCCGTACCTATGTCCATGCCCCGGTAGAACAGGAGCGAGTCGCAGGAGATGATCTCCGCCGCGTTCGCCTCGGCCCAGCGGATCGCCCACTCGGTCTTGCCGGCTGCGGTGCACCCCGTAAGGACGCGGATCACCCGGCCCTCGGCCGCCGGATCGCCCCGGGCGCTCACCGCGCCTCCCTGGCGGCCACAACCCTCCTGCGGCCGCGCTCCTTCGCGGCGTAGAGCGCGCGGTCCGCAGCGGCGAACAGCTCCGCCGACGACGACGCGTCCGATGGGAAATCCGCCACACCGGCGCTCGCCGTCACGCCCAGCATGAGGCCGCCACCCGCGTCGATCGGCTCCTTCGCGACCGCCGCGATCGCCCGGCAGGCGACCTCGAGCGCCGAGTCGCCGTCCGTCTGCACGAGGATCAGGGCGAACTCCTCGCCGCCGATGCGGGCGGCCCTGTCGACCGTGCGTATGGAGGCCGCGATCCTGCGCGCCGCCTCCTTGAGGACCGCGTCGCCGGCACCGTGGCCGTGGGTGTCGTTGACCCGCTTGAAGTGGTCCAGGTCCAGGATCACAAGCCCGAGCGGCTGCCCGAAGCGGCGGGCACGCTCCTCCTCCTCCGAGAGGATGCGCTCGTACTCGCGCCGGTTGGCGAGCCCGGTCAGCTCGTCCCTCGTCGCCAGGCGCCGGAGCGCATCGAGGGTCTCGCCCAGCTTGAGCGCGTAGCGCAGCGAGCGCTCGAGGGCGCCCGGGCTAATCTCGCCCTTGACGAGGTAGTCGAGGGCGCCCGCCTCCATCGCCTGGATGTCCACGCACTCGGCGGATTCCGCGGTCAGGAACACGATCGGCGTGTGGCAGCCCTTGCGGGTGGCCTCCTTGATCAGCTGAAGCCCGTCCCTGTCGCCCAGGCGGAAGTCGAGCAGGCACACCGCGTAGTTGCCGCTCAGAAGGCGGGCAAGCCCGTCCTCGTATGTCTCGGACCAGTCGAGCTCGTAGGTGCCCCTGCGGAAGTTCCTGAAATGCTCCTTGACCAGCCGGAACTGGAGCCGGTCGTCGTCGATGACGAGCACCCGGGTCATTGTGCCGAGACGCCGGCGCTCAGGTCCGCGACCCTCCTTGAGAGGGCCGCGGCGATCCCGGAGCGCTGGCCAAGCCCGTCGCGGATCACGTTCACGAGGGCGCTGCCCACGACGACCCCGTCGGCGTAGGCCGCCACCCGCGCCACCTGCTCCCTCGTGGATATCCCGAACCCCACCGCGACCGGAAGGTCCGTGTGCCGGCGGATACGCTCGACGGCCTCCGGGATGCCGCCGGCGAGCTGGTCGCGCACGCCGGTCACGCCCTCGCGCGAGACGTAGTAGATGAAGCCGGACGCCGCTGCGGCGATCCTGGGCAGCCTCGAGTCCGGCGTCGTTGGGGCGACGATGCGCACGGTGTCGATGCCGTGCGCCTTGGACGAGGCCGCAGCCTCGCCCGACTCCTCGGGCGGGAGGTCAAGGATGAGTATGCCGTCGACCCCGGCCGCCCGCGCGGAGCGCAGGTACGCGTCGACCCCGTTTGAGAACACGAGGTTGTAGTACGTGTAGAACACGATCGGAATCTCGCTTGCCTCGCGGATACGCCTGGCCAGTTCGAACACGCGGGCGCAGGTCATGCCGGCCTCAAGCGCCCGCTGGGCCGCGAGCTGGTTCGTCAGGCCGTCGGCAAGGGGGTCGGAAAACGGCACCCCTAGCTCGAGGATGTCCGCCCCGGACGAGACCACGGCGCGGCAGGCCTCGAGCGACGTGTCGAAGTCGGGGTCGCCGGCGCACAGGTAGGCGATGAACGCCGAGCGCTTCTTGGCCCGGGCGCGCGCGAATGCGTCTTTAATCCGTGACATGGAATGACCCTTCAAGAGCAATTCGCCCCGTCACGCCACAGAAAACTCCACAAGGACCGGCCTGTGGTCCGACAGGATCGAGCGCACGACCTCGCAGTGCACATGCCGGCAGCGAGGGGGCACGAAGATGAAGTCCAGCGCCCGGCGCGGCAGCGGCGAGGGGAATGTCGGGCTGAGGCGCGGGTGAAGCGTGTAGTCGCCGTATTCGTGCAGGAGGCCCAGGAGCGACGACGTGGCGTCGTCTCGGGTGTCCGGGTTGTTGAAATCGCCGCAGACGACGGGCGGCACCGCCCAGCCCTCCCCGCGATCGTGCTGCTTGACCCTGAGCCACGCCACCAGCTGGTCCAACTGCAGGAGGCGCCTGCGCCTTGAGCTGAAGTGCAGGTGAAGGTTCACCAGCGGGATGATCCGGCCGCCGACGTCTATCTCCGTGAAGAGGAAGCCCTTCTCGCCAACCTTCCGCTTGCCGAAGACGACCGTCTCCGTGGCCGCGATCGGGAACCTGGAGAGGATGGCGTTTCCGTAGCACAGGTTCATGAGGCCCGTGCGGCGGTTGTTGATGCCGAAGGCGGCGTAGGGGTATCCCGCGTGGGCCTTGATGTAGTCGAGGTGGTCGAAGTTGCCCGACCAGACCGAGCGCTCGTCCACCTCCTGCAGGGCCACGACGTCGGCCCGCAGCCTGCCCAAAAGCGCCGCTATCCGCCGCAGGTTGTGCCTGAGCTTGCGCGAAGAGGTGATGCCCTGGATCGGGGTAAGGCCCCTCCCATGCGCCATGTTGAAGGTGACGATGCGCAGCCGGTGCGTTAACACGGCCCGATAATAAATCCCACCGGGAGGCGACACAACCGGGAAACGGGTTGACAGTCCTTTCCGCGCCCCGAGAGGATTAACCTTCTAGATATTACGGCGGTCATAGCTCAGTTGGTTAGAGCACAAGATTGTGGATCTTGGGGTCGCGGGTTCGAGTCCCGTTGGCCGCCCCATTTCAAACGCCTTCACCTTGGGTCCGGATGCGGGGCCCGCATGTGGCAATGCAAACGAAGCCCAGCCTGCCCGTCCAGGCGTGGCCCGCCCGTCGGCATCATCACCGAACTCATCTCGCCCCAAAGTCCCTGGACGTGCTGCCGGAGCGGTAGGTCACCGGCACCTGCCAATCGGCATACTGGGGGTCAAAGGCCCTCATGGCCTTGACCACCTCCTGCCGAAAGGTCGTCTCGATCAATCCCCCCTGCCCCGGCCAGATCTTGAAATGCACGCGGATGAAGCTCCAGCTGCCGCCGCGCGCGGGCTCCACCTTGCCGACGACGGGCTCGCTCAGGATGATCGCGCCGAACTGGTCCCACATCCCTCCGGCGATGGTCCCGACGATTTGCGCCGCCTCCTGCTGGTCCGCGCCGCTGGGTATCTGGGGGTCCGCGTAGGCGTCGACGCCCCCCGGCGGGAACCTGCTGACGTTTCCAATGGTGCGGTTGGGGATGAATATCCTCTGGTTGTAGAAGTTCACGAGCTTCGTGAATCGCATCCCGATCTCCTCCACGCGGCCGATCACGGTGTTTGTCGTCCCTGTGACCTCGACCAGGTCGTTCACATCCATGGCGTCCCAGAATATCAGCGTCATTCCCATCACGATGTCCTGGATCAACCCCTGAGAGCCGAAGCTGATCGCGAGGCCCACCACCGAAGCGCTCGCAAGGTAGGCGGTGAGGCTGAACCCGATTTCCTGCACGATCAGGCCTATCGCCACAAAATAGATCACAAACGTGACCCCGCTGACGGTCAGCCGAGTCACCGTGTCGAACTTCGGCCTGTGCGTCATCACGCCGAGGGGGCCCCCCTGCCCGTGGCCGCGGACGAGCATCCATTCACTGACGCGCCGGATCGCCTTCACCGCCAGATGCGCAATAATCGCCATCAGGACGATGATCAGGATCCGGATCCCCGTGGAGGACTCGTGAATGAAGAAATGGTTGTAGATGTGGCTCATCACCGTGTTGGCCGTCTGGTGCTGCTCAATCGGCGACTGCGTGCTCATGGGCTCAATTTGTGGACTTCGCGTATCTGACACGGCTCAGCATCATCGCAGCCAGTATCGCCATGCCCAATGCCGACGCAAGGTTCCCAAGCTCGATCGACGCGGCAGAGATTGGCCTCCCTACGGGTTTCTCAATTGCCAGCACTGCTCGGCAGCCCATGCATGGGCCATGGTGTTCCCCCTCTGGAGGATCTTCTGCCGAGCACCGCAGTTTGGGATTGCCCTGGCATTCTGCGTTGCGCAGGCCCTCTCGTCGGGGCAGGAGGCCGTCTATTTCCCCCCGCGCGGCAGCTGGGAACATCGCCTGCCGGAGCGGTCTGGCATGGATTCCGCCCGGATCCGGCAGGCCATCGATTTCTCCAAAGCCCACGAAAGCCTCGGATCGGCGGACGTCGCGCTCGACCTCAAGCAGACCTTCGGCGCCCGTGAGCCGCTTTGGAAGCTGCTCGGCCCGACCCAGCCTCGGGGTGGGATGACCGGGCTTGTCATCCATCACGGCTATGTCGTCGCTGAGTGGGGCGATCCGGCGCGGGTCGACATGACGCACAGCGTCACAAAGACTTTTCTCACGACGGTGGTCGGGCTTGCATGGCAGCGGGGCCTCATCAGCGACCTCTCGGACCGCGCAAAGGGCTACGTTCCCCCGTCCGACTTATTCGAGTCGGAGCACAACGCAAAGATCACCTGGGACCACATGCTCCGCCAGACGAGCGACTGGTCGGGAACGCTCTGGGGAATCCCCGACTGGGCCGACCGCCCTGAGGGCGCGACACCCGCCGATCATGCCCGTCGCCAGATGCATGAGCCGGGAACGCACTTCAAATACAACGATGTCCGCGTGAATCTGCTCGCCTTGGCCACCCTCTATGTCTGGAAGCGTCCGCTGCCGGAGGTGCTCCGCGAGCAGCTCATGGATCCCATCGGCGCGTCGGACACGTGGCACTGGGAGGGTTATGGGAACTCATGGGTGGAGATTGACGGACGGCGCATTCAGTCCGTGACGGGCGGCGGCCATTATGGCGGCGGAATGTTCATCAGCGCCTGGGACATGGCCCGCTTCGGCTACCTCTTCCTCGAGCACGGCCGATGGGCTGGAAAGGAGATCGTGTCGGAAAAGTGGATTTCCCTGGCGAGGACGCCTGGCACGGCCAATCCCTCCTACGGATTCGCCAACTGGTACCTGAACCCCGGCCGGAGGGACCGGCCCTCGACGCCGGCCGACAGCGTGGTCTTCGTCGGAAACGGCTCCAACATCATCTACGTGGATTGGGACAACGACCTTGTCGTCGTCGCGCGCTGGATCCAGGGAAAGTCCATCGATGCATTCCTGGGCATGGTTCTTGGATCCTTGGCTCCCGCGGGGTGAGGGCGGGCAACGCCACGAGCTCCTCCTGCCTTGGCTGCGCGCGAGACGACGCGTAGGCTGGCGGCTCCCTCATGCGCCGGCGGGATCCGGGTCCTTGCGCAGGGCGAGCATGCCGACCATCAGCGCCCCGGCCAGGCTGAGGACGGCTCCCAAGCCGAGGAAGCGCGAATGATAGGCGAACATGGCCTCGCTCTCCCCGGCGGGAACAAGCACTCCCCTCATCCAGCCGTTCACGGGAAACACCCGCGCCGGCCGGCCGGCGACGGTCGCGCGCCACCCGGGGTACCAGGCCTCACTCAGAACAAGAACCGCGGGCGCGTCCGCCCGCACGCGCACCTCTAGGCGCCCGGCCTCGAACCGGGTGATTGCCGCCTCGGATGCATGGGCACCCGGCTGCGGCGCGTAGACCGGCGCCGAGCCCTCCTCGGCGAGCGCAACCCGGTGAAAGTCGTGGCCGTCCGCCATCTTCACCTCGGCGGCCGCCCAGTCGGGCACGACCTCCATGTCAAAGCTCAGGTAGGCGCGCGGATCCGGGTGCGCGTAGAATACGAGGACCTGCCGCGGGTGGCCAAGCGCCGCCGCAAGGTTCATGGAGCCGAAACCCGGGGCCGCGGCGTAGACCTCCCGGCGCATCTGGATGTAGTCCACCGCCGAAAGCGGCAGCCTGGCCGCGGCATGCAGGTAGTTCCAGACGCGCTCGAGCGCCGGGGCGCAGTAAGCGTTGTAGGAAGCGAAGCCCAGGGCCATCCCCGCGTTCTCCCGGATGTCCGCCGGGTCGAACGAGATTCTTGGGGGCACGTGGCTGGCTGTGAACAGGCCCCTCTCGGCCATCGCGTCCCTGGCCGCAGCCTCGAGCGCAGGGGCCGACGCCATCGAATACACGGGCGCCTGCAGGGAAATGGCCCAGAGCCAGTTGCCCGCGCAGAAGGCGGCAAGGAGGCACCCGACGGCACTCGCGCCCTGCGGCCAGCGCTCGCGCCCGTGCCAGAGCCCGACAAGCACGGCGGCCGCGGCCACCGCGGCCGCGTGCCCGGCAAAAAACTGCAAGAGGCTGCGGGGGTCGGCCGACACGAAACGGCCAAGCCAGGCCAGAGCGGCCGCGCAGGCCGCGAGGCCCAGCGCAAGCGTGGCAAAGGCGCGCGGTGGGCGCCGCGACAGCGAGACCGCGCCAAGGCCAAGCAGCGCCACTGCGAGCCACACCCCGTAACGGGACGGCAGGCGAAGCGCCCCCGCCCCGGGCACGACCCGCAGCGCCCAGCCGAGCAGAGGCGTCCCGGCCCCGGCTGCAAAGAGTGCGCCCAGCAGCCCGAGCCCCAGCAGCGCCCTCACGTTCCTGTCGCGCCAGAACCACGCCGCTCCCAGGGCGGCGAACAGAACGGGAAGGCCGCAATGCAGGTTCTGCTCCCAGTTGTCGCTGAACGTTGTGGACGCCGGGATGATGAGGGAGAGCCAGCTGAGCGAACGCATGCCGTCCGCCGTGGCGAACGCGGCCGATTGGAGCGGTCGGTTGCCCTGCCCCACCAGTTCGAGGAACGGCAGGAGCTGGACGCCGGCCAGGCAGGCCCCCAGGAGCGCGGCCGCGGCCAGCCCGCAAGCCCTTCCCAGGGCCGCGCGACTGTCCGCCCGGCCGGAGGGCCATTCCTGCCGAAACGCTAGGAACACGAGGACGCCCAGGGACTCGACGAAGAAGAGCGGGGGCTGGCCCGCGAGGATCGCAAGCGCCGCCGCCGCTGCGAACCCGGCGGCCAGCCTCGGGCTCCAGCGGTCCTGCAGCCGGGCCCCGAGCCAGAGGAGGACCGGCCACCAGCAGAGGGTGAAGTAGCCCTCGACGACCCCCGCCGCCAGGCGCCCGGTGAACGGGCTCGCCAGGGCGACCCCGGCTCCCAAGAGCCAGCTTGGCCCCGCATCTGCGCCCAGGACCCGGCCCAGGCGCACGCCGCCGTAGATCGCGAGCGCCTGGTGCAGCAGCACCGAGAGGGCGACCCCCCAATACACGCCCATGGGCAGCACGAGCCAGTTGGGAGGATAGAAGACCGCCGTTTCGATGTCGGCCTGGAAGGGGCGCCCCAGCCCGATGAACGGGTTCCAGAGAGGCAGGCGGCCGCCGAGCAGGGCCTCGCGGAAGAACTCCTTGTAAAAGACGTGCATCCGCACGAAGTCATAGCCCAGGAAGAAGTCGGGCTTCTGCAGCAGGAGCCAGGCGGTCGAGAATGCCGCGGCGAGCGACGCGCCGAGCAAGAGAGCGGTCCTGGGTCGGGCCTCGGAGAACCGGTGAATCGAAGACCTGTGCCACTCGCCGCGAATATCCACGATTCACGGATGATCCGGCGCTCGACCGGCGGGTCAACGGAACAAAGCGGCGGCGCGCGCGCGGAGTGCCCCGCGACCGGATACGTATTGCCTCCGGTTCGGTTCAGCCTGATATCAGCGGGCCGTGCCGTCGACAGAGCCCCTGAGCCGACTCAGAATCCAGATGTTCGCGCTGTCGTTCACAGCGCTCTTCCTGGAGCTGATGGTGATCCGCTGGGTGCCGTCCGTTGTGCCGTTCATCGCGTACTACGCAAACCTGATGCTCCTGAGCTCGTTCCTGGGCCTGGGCGCCGGCGCGATGGCCGGCAAGGCGAGGCTGGCGCTTTTCAACTGGTTCCCGTGCTTCCTGGCCTGCGAGGTGGTGACGCTGGTCCTCTGCCGCGAGGTGATGCTAGGCGGAAGCTCGGGCGAGGCCCGCTTCTTCACGCTCGCCTCGGACCGCACCCTTCTCAACACGGCCGTCCTCATCTGGATCTTCGCCAGCAACGCGCTCGTCTTCGTTCCGCTGGGCCAGCGCATGGGCGTCCTCTTCAACTCGCTGCCCCGCCTCAGCGCCTATGCGTGGGACCTGGCCGGCAGCCTCTTCGGCACCCTGTGCTTCGGCCTCTTCTCGCTCATGCACTTCTCCCCGATACTGGGCATGGCGGCCGTGATGACGGTCTACCTGCTGATTTCGGCGAGGGGCCGGTGGGTGCTGAGCCTCCCTGTGTTCGGCGCGATCCTGGCGGTCGTGTTCCTCAACAGCGACCGGGCCGCGATCTGGTCGCCGTACCAGTACCTGACCATCAGCCGGATCGAGACCCCCGGCGTCTCGGAGACGGATCCGCCGCCGGGGCTCCTGACGATGGTGAATCCGCCGGTGTACTCCGTCGGGATCAACCAGTTCTTCTACCAGTTTGACGGGGCGTTCGACCCCGCCCGCTACACCAAGGGATCGCACGCGGGCCGCTCGGTCGTGGCGCTCTGGACGGGCTACTACCGCATTCCCTACGCCTTGGCCAGCGGCAGGGACAACATCCTGATCCTTGGCGCCGGCGGAGGAGGCGACGTCTCGGCTGCGCTCGCGTCCGGGGCCCGCCACGTCGACGCCGTCGACATCGATCCGGTCGTCTCGCAGATATCGCGGCGGTTCAACGCGGCCGCGCCGTATTCGGACCCGAGGGTCAGCGTCCGCGTCGACGACGCGCGCTCCTATCTCGCGAAGGCGCACCCGGGATACGACATGGTCGTGTTCGGCCTCCTCGATTCGCATGTCCTCTTCAGCAGCATGAGCAGCGTCAGGCTCGACGGCTATGTCTACACCGTGGAGGGCCTGCGTTCGGCGTACCGCCTGCTCAACGGGAGCGGGATGCTCGTCCTGTCATTCTACGCCCCGACGGACTGGCTTCCGCCGAAGCTCTACCAGGCTCTGTCCGCGGCCACCGGGCGCCAGCCCGCGATGTACTCCCTGGACCGCTTCGTCATCCTGTGCGTGCCCAGGGACGCGCGCCAGCAGCTGCCCGAGCGCATCTCCCAGTTCCGGCGGGTCCACTTCAGGGAGCAGGCGATCGCCGGGCCCATGTCGCGGATCGACCTGCCGACGGATGACTGGCCGTTCCTCTACCTCAACGGAAAGAACATCCCCTCGGACTACCTGACGGCGATCGGCAGCCTCCTCGCCTTCTCCCTCATCTGCGTCACCGGCCTGCGGCGGCGCTCGTTCGGCGCGGGCGACCTGCATTTCGGCCTCCTGGGAATGGGCTTCATGCTGCTCGAGACGAAAAGCATCAACGACTGCACGCTGTATTTCGGCGCCACCTGGTTTGTCACGATGCTCGTGGTGGCGGGTGTGCTTCTCATGGTGCTGGCCGCAAACCTGGCCGCGGAGCGCACCGCGAGGTTCTCGTTCGGGATGTACGCTCCGCTGTTCGTCGCCCTCGTGGTCCTGGTTCTCGTTCCGCGCGAGCAGGTGCTCGGGCTCTCCTTCGCGGCGCGCATGGCATGGACGCTCCTGGCGGTGCCCCTGCCCATATTCTTCGCGGGCATCATATTCTCGACGACGTTCCGGGAGTCCGCCGCCCCCTCGGCCGTGTTCGGCGCGAACTTGATCGGGGCGATGCTGGGCGGATTCTGCGAGTACCTCACGATGGCGGTCGGCGGCCATCGGCTCGCGTTGCTGGTGATCGCCGCCTACCTCGGGAGCATGCTCACGCTAAACGTGGCGAAGCGCCGAGGTTGGGCGATCTAGCCCGGTTCGCCGAAAGGGAGCTCCCAGGGACAGGGAGACCGCCTCGATGAGGCGCGCTGATTGCAATTGTGCGGCATTGCGCGGCGCAAGTGTGCGCGCAAAAGCGCCTTTGGAAGTCGGCCGTGCTGAATGAGTCGCCAGAATTGTGGCGGCCGGGGCGAAATGGGATTGTGCCAGCTTGGGCCGCAGGCATCGTCGGCCCATTCCATGTACCTTGCCGTCATCGCCGTCTGCCTGGTCGCGGTCATCGTAGCCTACTTCGCCAACAACCCGCTCCACCACAGCCGGCGCTTCATCCTCCGGCGCTTCCTGAACTGGTTCCCCCTGGGGATGACCTACTCGTTCCTCTACATGGGGCGGCTGAACATCATCGTCTCGTCCAAGGCGATGGGCACTCTGATGAGCAAGGAGATGTTCGGGATCATCACCGGGGTGGGCACCCTGGTCTACGCCGTTTCCTTCGTGGTGAACGGGCCGCTGGTCGACCGGATCGGGGGCAAGCGCGGGATGCTGATCGCCGGGTTCGGCTCGGCGCTGTCGAACGCGCTGCTCGGGGTGCTGACGGTCGCCGTCCTGGCCGGAAGGGCGCGGGGCCACCTAGTAGCAGCCTACAGCGTGCTCTACGCTCTCAACATGTATTTCCAGAGCTACGGCGCCGTCTCGATCATCAAGGTCAAGGCGTACTGGTTCCATGTCCGGGAGCGCGGCATCTTCGGCGCCATCTTCGGAACGCTGATCTCGGTCGGAGTGTACTTCGCCATCGACTGGAGCCAGGCGATCGTCAACTTCACCGGCAGCGTGCCCGCCGTGTTCTTCGTCCCGGCCGCCATCATCGCCGCGTGGACCCTCTCGGACATCTGGGCGGTTGCCGACACACCCGAGGACGTGGGGTTCCCCGCGTTCGACACGCACGACGCCTCGTCGGGGCTGATGCACATCGATTTCACGTACCTGCAGCTTCTCAAGAAAGTGTTCTTCAGCCCGCTCATGATGATGATCGCCATCGTGGAACTCACCTCGGGCGTTTTCCGCAACGGGATCTCGTACTGGTACCCCTTCTTCGCCAAGGAGCTGCCGACCGCGCGCAGCGCCTTCATCGTGGAGCACTGGGGATGGTTGCTGTGCATCTTCGGCATCGTAGGCGGGTTCGCCGCGGGCTACGTCTCGGACAAGTTCTACCAGTCCCGGCGCGGCCCACCGGCCGCGATCCTGAGCGGCCTTGTCCTTGTTTTTTCGCTGGTGATGGCGCTCGCGCTCAAGTCCTTCCCGGTCACCATGGGAGTCGCCGCCGTGGCGATCACCATGTGCGCGGTCGGGATCACGTCCCTGATGTCGGGCACCGCGGCGACGGATTTCGGCGGGCGCAAGGCAACCGCCACCTGCGCCGGGATAGTCGACGGATTCGCCTACCTAGGCAGCACCATCCAGTCCGTGAGCATTGGGTACCTCGCCTCGATCAACTGGGTTTGGTGGCCCCTCTTCCTCGTCCCGTTCGCGGTCATCGGTCTGATCATCGCGGTGAAGCTCTGGCTCGAGCTGCCGCCCGCGACGCGCCGCTACATAGCCGAGGTGGAGTCGAAGCCCGGCGTGGTGCGGCCGGCGCTGGCCTGACGGGCCGGCCACGGGCGTTCACCTCTGGCCGAGCGCCTCGGCGATGACGCGGCTGAACCTCTCGACGTCGTAGGGCTTCGTGATCACCCCGCAGAAGCCGTGCTCCAGGTGGTTGGAGAGGACGGGGTCGATCGAGTAACCGCTTGAGACGACCGCCCTGACGCCGGGATCGATCGCGCGCAGGTGGCCGAGGGCCTCGAGGCCGCCCATCCCCCCCGGCACCGTCAGGTCCATGACGACCAGCGAGAAGGGCTTCCCTTCGGCCTTCGCGGCCCTGAACTGCTCCACGGCCTCGCGTCCGTCGGCCGCGGTGACGACATCGTGCCCCAGCCTGCGCAGCAGCACGGCCGCCATCTGGCGGATGCTGGCCTCGTCGTCCAAGAAAAGCACCCGGGCCCCGGCAAGCCTCACGCGGCCGGGCCTGTCCGGCTCCTTGGCCGGGCCACTCTCCCGCAGCGCCGGCAGCCAGATGTGAAACGTGGTGCCGCGCCCGTACTCCGACTCGACGTTGATGAGCCCGCCGTGCTTCCTGACGATCGAGTAGCTGGCGGCGAGGCCCAGGCCGCTGCCCGTCTCCTTCGTCGAGAAGTACGGGTCGAAAATGCGAGGCAGGACGTCCGGCTTTATCCCGACGCCCGTGTCGGCGATGCAGATGTGGACGTAGTCCCCGGGGCCGAGCGCCTGCCGGCCTGGGACGCCCACCGCCTCGTTTCGGGCCGAGATGCGCACGGTCCCCCCGTCCGGCATCGCCTGCGCCGCATTGATGACGAGGTTCTGAACGACCCTGCCGATCTGCCCCTCGTCGGCGTCCGCCCGCCAAAGGTCGCCGGGCAGGTCGAACACGCTCCTGACAAGGGAGCCATGGAGCGAGAACTCCGACACCTCCCGGACGACCGACGTCAGGTTGACGGAGGAGCGCACGGGCTCGCCGCCCTTGGCGAAGGTGAGCAGCTGCAGCGTAAGGTCGCGGGCGCGCATCGTGGCGCGCTCGGCCTCGCCGAGGCACCTAAACATGTCGGTGTCCGGCGCCGCCTCAAGCTTCGCCATCGAGATGTTGCCCATGATGGCCGTCAGGATGTTGTTGAAGTCGTGCGCAATCCCGCCAGCGAGGATGCCGACCGACTCCAGCCTCGACGCGTGCACGAGCTCCAGCTCCATGCGCTCCCGCTCGGTGACGTCGCGGAACACGAACACCGTGCCTATGATCCTGCCGTCGGCGGCGTGGATGGGCGCGCAGCATCCCTCCACCGCGCGGCGGGTCCCCGACCGTGTGACGAGCTGGGTCTGGGGAGGCAGGTTGGCGACGCGCTCGAACAGGGCCGACGGATCGCGGGAGATGCCGACCAGGGCGCCGTTTTTCGCGTCCCGGAGCGAGCAGACGTCGCTCATGGCGCGCCCGACGGCATTCGCTGCGTCGCACTGCGCGAGCGATGCCGCCACCGGATTGATGAAGAGTATGCACCCCTTCGGGTCCGTCGTGATCACCCCCTCGGCCATCGCCCTGAGGGTCACCGCCAGCCTTTCCTTCTCCGCGGCCAGGGCGGTCTCGGCCTCCCGCCTGTCGGAGACGTCGGTGATGACGCCGACTAGCTCGAAGAGCCCAGCCTCCAGCGGCTTGATCGAGACCTGCTCGCGCAGCCAGTGGGTCCTCGGGCCGACGAATGCCCTGAACTCGTGCTCGTATCCCGGGAGACCCTTCCGGAACGCTTCCTTGTAGAGGGCCTCCATCTCCGGCAGCTCGGGCACCCTCAGCTTCCACCAGTTCAGGATCAGCCGGCCGTTGCTGGTGTAAACGGGCTCCTCCCCGAAAAGCTTCTTGTAGAGGACCGAGCGCGGCGCGAACACCTCCCAGGTGTAGTCGCCCGCCCCGTCCTCCCGCACAAGCGCCATCCAGATCAGGCAGTTGGCCGTCGTCAGGATGTGCTCGAGCTGGGTCTCGCTCTTATGGCGCGCCTCCTCGGCGGCCTTGCGCGCGCTGACGTCGGTTATGAATCCGATGAGGTCCCACTGCCGCGGGCCGACGGGCTTGATGGTCACGTGCTCCTGCAGCCAGATCGGGGGATTCTGCCCGCGCGGCACCTGGAACTCCTGCTCGTAGCCGGGCTCCCCCGCGCGCAGCGCCGACCTCGCGTAGGCGCGCATCTGCTCGTACTCGGGGACCCCGAGGCTCTCCCAGTCGAGGATTGGGGTGCCTCCCGGAGCGGCGTTGAAAAGCCGCCGGTAGAGCTCCGACTCGGGCAGGTAGAGGTCCCACCTCAGGGCCATGCCCTCCTCGTCCAGCGAGCTGACGCGCGCCTGCCAGATCATGCAGTCGGCGCGCGCGAGGATCTCGCGGATCTGGGCCTCGCTCTTCCTCCTGCGCTCCTCATTGGCCTCGTGGATCGCCGTCACGTCCATGATGATCCCGGTGAGGGACCACTCCCGCGGGCCCTCGGCGACGACCGACACATGCTCGTGCATCCAAAGGACCCGGCCGTCCTTGAGGATGCGGAACTCCTGCTTGTACTCGGCCTCTCCGCCTAGGAGCGCCTCGCTGCAGCGCGCGTTCATCTCCGCGAGGTCCGGGGCTATCCTGGGGTTCCAGAACTCCTTCGGGTGCTCGGGCGGATCCTGGCCGAATATCTTCCGGTAGAGATTGGACGAGGGGATGAAGGTGACCCAATTCGGGTCGATTCCCTCGCCCTTCCTGAACACGCACGCGCGCCACAGCATGCAGTCGGCCGAGCCGAGGATCTGCTGGACCTCGCGGTCGCGCGTCCCGCGGGTGTCACGGCTAGCCGTGATGTCCGTCACCCGCCCCTCGAGCTCCCATGAGTCCGGTCCGCTTGCCCGGATCTCCACGGACTCGCGCACCCAGAAGAGCCGCTGGTTGAGAACGATCCTGAACTCGTGCTCGAGGCGCGCCTCCCCGGCGAGCACGGCTCGCGCGCGCCGGGACCTAACGGCCTCGATCTCGGGCAGCGTGATGGCGTCGCGCTCCCCGGCGCCCGCCGCCGGTGTTTCATTGCCAAGCAGGAATGCGGCCAGTTCGGATTCCGGCGCCCCCAGGGGCATCAGGTGCATCCCATCACCGGCGCGAGAGGCGGCCGCCCGCCAACGGGCCAGAAGAGCGTTCTCGCCGCCCGGCGTCGGCGTCCGCTCAGCGTCGGCGATGCTGGGTTTCGTCGGCTTCATGTTGCGGATGGGAACAAAGGGAGGGCTGCGGCCCCGGTTTTTTCGGAACTCTGCCTGTGGTGTTAGACCCTGTACTCGTCACATTATGGGGCGGAGCAATTGCGGTTAGAAGGAATAACGCCCGCCCGGCGCCCGGACCGCGGGCCCGAGCGACCCATCTCGCTGATGGTGACTGTCCTGCCCAACGCTTATACCATTAAGCCACTCGTAATTTTGCGGCGGATGCTATAGCGTTTGCGCTATGATTCGACGATTTGTCCGCTTGTTTCTTGCCACATCCGTCGGCTTTGGAGCGCTGCTCCTAGCCCTTAGCCCGAGCCGTTGCCCCGCGGCCGATGCGCCGGGCGACGACGCCTTTGCACAGAACCGGGCTCTCGGGCGCGGCATGAACGTCCTTGGCTACGACCCCGTCTGGCAGTCCCCGGAAAAGGCCAGGTTCAAGGAGGAGGACTTTGGGCTGATCCGCGCGGGCGGATTCGACAGCCTGCGCGTCAACCTCTACCCGTTCGCCCACATGGGGGACGCGCCGGACTACCGCCTCGACGCCTCCTGGTGGCGCACGGCCGACTGGATCGTGAGCGGCGCCCTGGCGTCCCACCTCAACGTGGTGCTCGACTTTCATGAGTACGAGAAGATGGGAACCAGTCCCCAGGAGAACAGGGCGCGGTTCCTCTCGTTCTGGGGGCAGGCGGCGCCCCATTTCAAGGACGCGCCGGCCGGCGTTCTCTTCGAGATCCTGAACGAGCCCAACAACGCCCTTTCCCCGGAGCTTTGGAACCGGTACCTGGCGGACGCACTGTCCATCATCCGCTCCAGCAACCCGGCGCGCACCGTGATCGTGGGGCCCGCTTTCTACAACTCGGTCAAGCACCTCGACGAGCTCGCGCTGCCGGAGCAGGACAGGCACCTGATAGTCACGGTGCACTATTACCTGCCGATGGCTTTCACGCACCAGGGCGCCTCCTGGACAAAGACGAAGTACCCCTTGGGCACCCGCTGGGAAGGGACGCCAGCGGAGCGGGCCGCGGTCGAGTCAGACTTTTCCAAGGTCCAGGCCTGGTCCGTGCAGCACCAGAGGCCGATCTTCCTCGGTGAGTTTGGCGCGTATGACAAGGGGGACATGGCCTCGCGCGCGCGCTACACCGACTGCGTGGCGAGGACTGCGGAGAAGTTCGAGTGGAGCTGGGCCTACTGGCAGTTCGACGGCGACTTCGTGGCCTACAGCATTGCCAAGTCCGAGTGGGTGCCCGAGATCCACGGGGCGCTCGTACCAGGCTTCGGCCCGAGGCCGCCCGAGGGAAACTGAACGTCGAAGCCGGCCCCTTTGCGGGCGGAGCCCCGCCCTATCGGCGGCCCGTGGGCTTCTCGGTGGGATTGAACCGCTGGCTGACCGGAAGATCGTCCGGCACCCCGGCGGGCTCCGCGAGCCTGATCAGGCGCATCGAGACGTCATTCGAGCGCAGGATGGCCCGCTCCCGGGGCGTGAAACCCTCGTACTGGTACGGCCGATACGAGAGCGGGTTCTCGGCCGTGAGGATGGTCACCCCCGGCGGGAAGCCGATATAGCCGCGTATCGGATAGAGAAACTGCGCGTTCACGAGCGCCAGGTCGGGCCTCTCGACGGCCATGGCGACCGGGACGTAGAGGGAGCCGGACACGCTCAGCGTGCGCTTGGGGTTCCCCCAGGCCCGAAGCACCGCGATCTCGAACTCCCTCGGGAAAACGCGACCCAGGTGCGACTCGATGTGCCAGGCGCCCGAGACGGCGAGCGCGGCGGCCGCCGCCGCCCGCAGCCAGCCGCGCTCGGATATGAGGAGCCTAAGCGCCCACCCCGCGGCGAGGCAAAGGAACGGCACGAGCGGCTTCACGGACCTCCCGTAGACGACAAACGCCCCGAGGCCCGACGAGGAGAGGGCCAGCAGGCCGTATCCCGCGGCTAGGGCGGCGAACCACGCGAGAAGGCGCGCGGCCGGCGTCCGTCCCCGGCCCAGCTCGGAGCCGACGGCCAGGATGACGCAGGCCGCTGCAGCCGCGCCGATGGGGCCCTCGGACTCCCAAAGGTACGCCCACGGCAGGGACCAGCCCTCGGAAAAGAGGCCCTGGGTCGCGCTTCGGCCGAAGGCCGCCATCGTGGCCCAGTAGCCGGATCCGCCCGCCAGGGTGCCGGCCATCAGGGCGATCCCCAGCCCAAGGGCGAAGCCCGCGCCCCAGAGCCCCGAAAGGCGCAGGCGCCCAGGCTGCCTGCGCCAGGCGACGAGGAGCGACGAGGCCAGCGCCGGCGGCAGAAACCAGTATCCGTTGTAGAGCAGGCAGGCGCAGGCGGCGAGCGCGCCGCTCGCCGCGGCGCGCCACGAAACCGGTGCGCGCAGGCCCACGGCAAGCGCCAGCAGGCCGGCGAAGATCGCGCAGTCGTACGGCAGCAGGTGCCTGGAGAAGTAGAAGGACGTGTTCGAAGCGGCCATGAGCAGGGCCGCCCAAAGGGCCTCCTCCCGGTCCGCGCCGAGCGAGCGCGCCAGGCGGTAGACAAGCAGGATGTTCGCCGTCGAGAAGAGCGACAGGACGCACGCCCCGAGCCCCACCGTGAACAGGATCCCCTCCGGGTGGCGGTCCCAGTCCCCGAACACCGTGGCCTGGGCCAGGAGGTGCTGGATCGCGGTCGCGGCGGCGCCGACCCACGCGAACAGCGCGTGCTCGGGCATGGCCAGGACGGCGCGGGCGGCGCGCCAGTCGCCGTGCGCCAGCGCCAGGTAAAGGCGCACCGAGCGGTCGTAGCGCTCCTCGTCCCCGAAGAAGTACTGGCCGCCCCGGCAGCAGGCGATGAAGCGCAGGGCCGCGCTGGCGCCAAGGATTGCGGCAAGGCCGACCCTGGAGGCACGCGCGCTCACCATGGCCGTGCGCCGCGCACCGGGCTGATTCGCTGGACTGTCGCGTGGGTCATTCGCTTTCGCAGATCCAAGCCGCAGGGCGGGGCCGACGCAACCGGCCAGTGCGGGGCCCGCACGCCCGGACGGGGCACCGCAGGGTCCTCTCCCTTTTGACAAAGGCGCCCGCCTCGGCTTGGGTGATCGCGCCGGCCATGAATCACATGCTCTTCCCAACCGCGTTCGGCATCTGCGGGATTTCCTGGGGCGAAAACGGGATCTCGGGCTTGCAGCTGCCCGAGGACACGGAGGCGCGGACGGAGGGTCGCCTGGCGGCCGGGGGCGCCTCCCTGCGCAGCGACGCTGCCCCCGAGTGGGTCCAGCGGGTCGTCGCGCGGGTGCGGCTGCACCTGGAAGGCACCCCCCAGGACTTCTCCGACGTCCGGCTTGAGTGGGGCCGCGCGAGCGAGTTCCAGCGCGCCGTCTACACGCAGACGCAGCGGGTCGGCCCCGGCTTCACGACGAGCTACGGCGACATTGCTAGGGCCCTTGGCCTGGGCCCCGAGGGCGCGCGCGCCGTGGGCGCCGCCCTCGGCTCGAACCCCTGGCCTCTACTCGTGCCGTGCCACCGGGTCGTCTCCTCGGGCGGCAAGATGACGGGCTTCTCCGCGCCGGGAGGCGTGAGGACGAAGACCCGGCTTCTCGCCCTTGAAGGGGCGGAGCTCCTTTCGGAATAGCCCCGACGCGGCTGCCTCCGGCGTCGCGCTAGGCCCGCGCCGCGGGGGCCGCGCCGAGCGGCCGGGCCGCCCCGGCCTCGCGCCCCGCCCTCATCCCCAAGGTGACGATGGCGAGCGACGCGAGGGAGCTCGCGGGCATGATGACCGCCGCCACCAGCGGGTTGATCAGGCCCGCCAGCGCGAACCCGCATGCAGCCAGGTTGTAGGCCACGGAGAAGACCACGATGCACGCCTGCACGCGCGCGTGGGTTCCGCTCATGTCGAGGAGCTCGCGGATCCCACCGATCCCCCTGCGCAGGTAGTAGAAGTCGGCCTTGCCCTCGAGCACGCCCGTGTGGATGACCGGGGTTCCCCGGCACAGGGCGCTGTCGAACGCGAGGCTGTCGTTGGCGCCGTCGCCAAGCATCAGGGCGTCGTCGGCCGCGTGCCGCTCGATCCAGCCCGCCTTTTCGCCGGGGGCCATCTCGCCCAGCGCGTGGGTCAGGGGCAGGCCGAGTTCGCCCGCCAGGGCCTCGACCTTCTCCCGGCTGTCGCCGCTCAGGATGTACACGCTTAGCCCCCGCCTGCGAAGGTCCGCCACCTCGGCGGCCGCTCCCGGCCGCACCGCGTCGGCGAACCGGAAGCTCGCGACGGGCTCGCCGTCCCGGGCGAACACCGTGAAGGGCCCCTGCGGGCCCGAGTCGCGCCACCCGGCTCGCCCGAGGCTCCACGGCCCCATCCAGACGCCGCCGCCGACCTCCTCCTCGACGAGGCCCTCGGGCACGAAGCCGCATCCGCCGACAAGGAGCCCCTCGTGGAGGCACCTTCCAATCGGGTGCAGGTTTGACTGCACGAGGCCCAGGAGAGCCTGCCTTTCGGGGGCGGATAGCGACTCCAGAGCCTCCGGGTTGAGCAGCACCGGGCTCTCAAGGGTGAGCGTGCCGGTCTTGTCAAACACCACCTTCCTCACCCGCCGCAGCTTCGACCACAGGTCATTCTCGCGCACGAAGACCCCCCTGCGCCTGAGCGTTGCCGCTGCGATCTCGTCCGCCAAAGGCAGCGCCAGGCCGATCGCGCACGGGCAGGACACGACAAGCACCGCTATCGCCGTCTCGGCGGCGCGATGCGCGTCATGCCCCACAAGCCACCAGCCGGCCGCGGCGAGCGCCGACGCGGCGACAATCCCGATGACGTAGCCCCGCACGACCCGCTCCAGGAGTACCTGGCGGTGGCCCCGCCGCTCGGCGGGCGCCATCAGCTGCGCGAGGAGCGAGCGGCCCCAGGGCTGCGATGCCCGCAACGTCGTCTCCGAGCGGTCGAGGTTCACCGCGCCGGCGGGGACGCGCTGGCCGGCCCCGAACACGCGGGGCTCGGCCTCTCCGCTTATCGAGGCCAGCGAGAATGCCGCCGCCCCGGCCTCGACCGTGGCGTCGACGGGGACCGTCTCGCCCGGCCCGATGAGCATCACCTGCCCGGCCTCGATGCCCTCCCTCGGCACCCCGCCTCCCCCAGCGATCCTGACCCGAGGGGGAACCGGCTGCTGCTGAAGCAGCCGGCGCCGGTTGCGCTCGACCGTTATCACCTGCGCCCAGCGCCCGACGAGCATGAGCAGGATGAAGGTAGCGACAAAGTCCGGGTAGAAGAATCGGCTGTCCGCGGCGAGCCACCCGAACACGGACGCCGCGTACGCGCCCACGATCCCCATGGCTATTGGCAGGTCGATGTGCATCACGCCGGTGCGCAGCGCCGCGGCGCCCCGGCCGATGAAGTACGTCCCCCCGACCAGGACGCTCAGGGTCGCGAAGACGAGCGAGAGCAAGCGGAAAAGGCCCGCGTACTCGAAGTCCGGGCGCATGCCGAAGTACGCCGGGAGCGCGAACAGCATGACGTTCAGGGCGAAGGCCGCGCAAAGGCCGATGCGCTTGACGAGCGCCGTGCTCTCCAGGACGGCGGGCTTCTCGCCGGCCGGGCCGAGCAGGTAGCCAAACGACTGCACGAGGCGGGCCCACCGGGCCGCGTCGAACGCTCCCGGGAACCAGCGCAGGCGCACCGAGCCAAGCTGCGCGTTGACGACGATGTCGCGGGCCCCCTCCTCCTGCTGGAAGACCCTCTCGATCAGCCAAACGCAGCCCGCACAGGAGACGCCCTGGACGTCGACAACGAGCTCGGGCGGGCGGGCGCCGGCCGCGGCCTCGGCGCGCCCCTGGGCCTCGGCGAGCCACGCATAGTCCCTGGGCTGGAACACGGCGGCGTCGGCCGGCGCGGTGACCGGGTCCTTGATCCTGTAATAGGCGTCCAGGCCGTGCTCGTGGACGAGCCGATAGACGTACGCGCATCCGCTGCAGCAGAAGCCGGTCTGCTCGAGGCGCGGGTCCGAGAGCGGCGCGCCGCAGTGCCGGCAGGCCGCGGGCCGCCTGCCCTGCGCCTTCTGCGACTGGTCTAGAAGCAGCATATCATCGACGAGAGGTCGGGCCCGCCGAGGCCCAGGGTGGCGCGCAGGCGCCAAGCGACCACGAACGCCGCGCCAAGGGCGAGGCCGACGCGGATGCGCTCGCTCCATGCGGGCGACATCCATCGCTGGCTGCGCCCGAGCTGCGTCTGGGCGACCCACAGGAGCGGCACGGTTCCCAGCCCGAACGCGAGCATGAATTCGGCGCCGCGCGCCGCGGAACCCGAAAGGAGAGCAAGGCCGATGAGGAAGTAGAGCGGCCCGCAGGGAAGAAGCGGCGTCGCCAGGCCCAGCGCGGCCGCCGACACGGCCGGGGGGCGCCCGCGGAAGCGCTGCGCCACGCCAAGGAACGCCCGGCCGAGGAGCGGGATCCTCGGCCAGTAGCGGTCCCACCTCAGGGCCAGACCCACGAAAAAGACGACGCCGAGCCAGGGAAGCCACCTGAAGACGGACGCCGACACCCACGCGAGCGGCATCCGCCCGAGGCCACCTGCGACGGCGCCCAAGACGAGGTAGGAGCCCAGGCGGCTCACGTGGTAGGCTGTCGCGGCGGCCGCCGCGTCTCCCTGCTCCCTCCTCACGGGAACAACCGAGCACGCGAGCGGCCCGCACATCCCAATACAGTGAAGGCTGGTCACCAACCCGGCCACGAAGGCGGCCTCGGGAGAGCTGACGCTTGCTAGTTCCATGGCTTTCAGCGGCCCGGCGCCCTGGCAAGAGGCACCTCGGCCACGGGATGGCGCGCCGCTATGGTGAACCAGGCGGCCCAGGCCAGGAGGTAAAGGAGCGCGGCGGCGGCAAACCACCAGCCGGCGCGCCTCCCCGCGGCCTCAGGGGTTTCCCGTGCCCGGTCCATGCGGATTGCCCGTCTGGCCGGGGCCCGTTCCGGGCTCGGGGCCGAGGAACTCCATCGATCGCGATATCCTGAAGGACCCGGCGGCGTCACTCGCCTCGACCCTGAAGGTGAAAGGCGACGAGTAGCGGCTGCGCGGCTCGATGACGATCAGCGGCCGGATTTCCTCGCCCAGCGGACCGATGGAGACAGGGGCCTCGGCGCCGCGCACGCTTGCGCCCTCCGGCAGGTCGCGCACCGCGACGGTGAGGGCGACGGGCGCCGAGCGCTTGTTGACGAGCCTGACGAAGAACTGGTTTCGGATGCTGTCCCCGTCGACGTAGTAGGGCGCGCCGACAAGCCTCGTCACGCCGATGACCGCGGGCCTGATCCCCGCGATGTTCCAGCCGGCCACCATGGCGCCGATGGCCAGCAGGATGCCGTAGACGATCGTCCTCGGCCGTATCCACCTCGTGGCGCGGCCGGCGAGGCCCGCAAGGGAATCGTACCTTATGAGCCCCTTCCTGCGCCCGAGCCTCTGCATCACGTCGTCGCACGCGTCGATGCACGCCGCGCATCCGACGCACTCCATCTGCAGCCCATGGCGTATGTCGATCCCCGTCGGACACACGTTGACGCACCGGTCGCACGCGACGCAGTCGCCCACCCCCTCGGCGTCGGGCTTGCCCCGGGGCTCGCCGCGTGCCCAGTCATAGCCGATGACGAGGGTGTTGTCGTCGGTCAGCGCCGACTGCAGACGGCCGTAGGGGCAGATGACGATGCAGAGCTGCTCGCGGAACCACGCGAAGTTGAAGTAGACGATGCCGGTCGCGACAGCGATGAAGACGAACGTGCCCCAGTTGCTCGTGGGCGCGCCCCTCATCATGCCCCAGACGGCCGGCATCGAGACGAAGTACGAGAGGAACATGTGCGCGATCGCGGCCGAGAGCAGGAAGTAGAGCGCGTGCTTGGCACCGCGGCGCGCGAACTTGCCCGCGCTCATCGGAGCCTCGGCCAGCGCGCGCCGCCTGACGGCGTCGCCCTCGATCCAGCGCTCGACGCGCCTGTAGACGTGGTCGAGGAACACGGTATGGGGGCACGCCCAGCCGCACCAGACCCGCCCGAAGAGCGCCGTGACGAAGAACAGGCCGAAGCCAAGCCCGCTGATCAGGAAGAAGAGGAGCCAGGCGTCCTGCGCGGCCAGGGTGAGGCCGAAGAGGTGGAAGCGCCTGTTCGCGACGTCCAGGAACACGGCCGGGTAGCCGCCCACCTTGATCCACGGGAGCAGGACATAGATCGCTATGAGGACCAGGGCCGTCAGTCGCCGGCCCGCGTCGAACCTGCCAGGGGCGTCGGCCGGGTAAAGGAACCGGCGCGAGCCGTCATCTCGGATGGTGGTGACAGTGTCGCGTTGCGGCTTGTAGGGCGAGGTGTGCTGCATCCGTTACTTTGCGGGAAGAACCGACGGGTCCACGAGCATCGGCTCACCTTCCTTGTGGTAGCTTAGCACAAAGGCCACCGCCTCGCTAATTCGCCTTGCGCCAAGCACGGGGCCCCACGTGGGCATGCCCTTGATCGGGACGCCCTCGGTGACCGTCCGATAGAGGTCGAGCGGGTTGCCACCGTGGATCCAGTACTGGTCCGTGAGGTCGGGCCCGATGGCCGCCGGGCTCTCGTGCTTGCCCCTCAAGCTCGCCAGGTGGCACGGTATGCAGTTCGACTGGAACGTCTTGCTACCCTCCTCGACGATGACCGGGTTGCGGCTCATCTCCCAGAGGCTCTTGTCGTTCAGGTTCGCCGCCGCGGTTGCCGCCAGCTTCGCCGCCTCGATGCGCGTCATCGCAAGCTGGATTCCGGCGGGGCCCTCCGGCTCGACCCTGAACCACTCGTAGTAGCTCCAGTACGCTATCCAGAAGACGATGGCCCCGTAGAGGGTGAACAGCCACCAGTTCGGCAGGCGCTTGTTGAATTCCCGAATGCCGTCGTAGGTATGGGGACGAAACTCCGGTTCACTCTGGGGATGATTCGGATCGGCGCTCATGCTTGCTGGCTGGGGTTGCGGTTTCGAAGGGAAGCTTGGAGAGGTGCTCCAGCTGGGAGCGGCTCATCAGCAAGGCGCGCCAGGCGAACCCGATGAAGATTGAGGACGCCACAATGAAGGCGGCGATCGTGTAGAGAACCGACGAGTCTTCGAGTATCAGGCGTTGGAACATGGGCGCTCCTTGCGGGTTAGTCGGCCAGCCGCGAGCCGTGCTCGGCGACCTTCTGTTTCACGGGCTCGTATTTCCCGAGCTTCTGCAGGTAGGCGATCACGGCGATGACCTCCTTGTCGGGGCTGACGTTCGCGCCTGCCACCCGCAGGTCGTCGGCGATCTGGGCAGCCTGCGCCCTGGCGCTGGCGATCACCTGCTCGCCCGTCATCTCCGGGTACGGGACGCCCAGGATGCGCTGGACCCCAATCCTCTTGGGCATCACCGAAAGGTCGAGGGTGTCGGTCAGCAGCCACTGGAAGTTCGGCATGTTGGAGCCCGCCGATATCGAGCGCGGGTTCTCGAGGTGGCGCAGGTGCCAGATGTTCGGGTATTTCCCGCCCACGCGAGCCAGGTCGGGGCCGTTTCGCTTCGAGCCCCACTGGAACGGGTGGTCGTAGATGGACTCCCCTAGGCGCGAGTAGTCGCCGTAGCGCAGCACGTCGGGAACCAGGGTGCGGATCATCTGAGAGTGGCAGAGGTAGCAGCCGTCGCTGATGTAGATGTCGCGGCCGGCGAGTTCGAGGGGCGTGTAGGGGATCTGCCGGCGGTCCTCGACGTTGGCCGCCTGCTGGGCGACGATCGTCGGTATGATCTGGACGAGCCCGCCCGCGACCACGGCTATGAACGTGAGCAGGGTGAACGGCAGGGCCGTCACCAGCAGCCGGTCGTACCAGGCGGCCCAGGACCTCCCGCGCGACTCGAAGTGCACGAAGGCAACGACGACGCAGAAGATCGCGCCGACGATGCCCACAATCCTCGTAATGTCGCCGCCGAACATCCACGCGCAGGCGAAGCCGAAGGCGAGAACCGAGAAGACCACGGGCGGGTTGAACACCGAGCCCGCGAGGCCGAGCTTCGGCTCCTCGATTGCAGGCGGCTCCACATAGACCTCGATCGTGCCGTTGACCTGCTGGGCGCCCCTGACCGTGCGGAAGACGTTGTAGGCGAGGAGCAGGAAGCCCGTCAGGTACAGGCCGCCGCCCATGACGCGCATCAGCATCATCGGGCGGATGGTGTTGGTGGTGTCCAGGAAGTTGGGGTACGCCAGGACCGTCCCGTTGTCCGTCGTCGCGTTGAGCATCAGCCCCTGCGTGATGCCGCTCGTCCACATCGCGGACACGTACAGGAGGATTCCGACCAGCCCGATCCAGAAATGGAGGTTCGCGAGCCCGACCGAGTGGAGCGGCTTGCTCCAGAGCCGGGGCACGAGCCAGTAGATCATGCCCGCCGCCATGAACCCGTTCCAGCCGAGGGTTCCCGCGTGGACGTGCCCGATAATCCAGTCCGTGTAGTGCGCGAGGGCGTTGACGGACTTTATCGCGAGCAGCGGCCCCTCGAAGGTCGCCATGCCGTAGAAGGTCACGCCGGCGGCGAAGAACTTGAGGACGGGGTCCGTGCGCACCTTGTCCCAGGCGCCGCGGAGAGTGAGCAGGCCGTTCAGCATGCCGCCCCAGGACGGCGCCCACAGCATGAGCGAGAAGGTCATGCCGAGCGTCTGCAGCCAGGACGGCAGCGCCGTGTTCAGGAGGTGGTGCGGGCCGGCCCAGATGTAGACGAATACAAGGGACCAGAAATGCACGATCGACAGGCGGTACGAGTACACCGGCCGCTCAGCCGCCTTCGGCAGGAAGTAGTACATGATGCCGAGGATCGGGGTCGTAAGGAAGAACGCCACGGCGTTGTGCCCGTACCACCACTGCACGAGCGCGTCCTGGACCCCCCCGAACACCGGGTAGCTGTGCGTGAAGCTGGTCGGGATCTGGAGGTGGTTGACGATGTAGAGCATCGCCACCGTCACGATGGTCGCGATGTAGAACCAGAGCGCGACGTAGAGGCTAGGCTCGTTGCGGCGCGCGAGCGTCCAGAAGAAGTTGACCGCGAAGACGACCCAGATCACCACGACCATCAGGTTGATGGGCCAGATCAGCTCTGCGTACTCCTTGCTGTGCGTGAGCCCGAACGGCAGCGTCGCGGCCGCGGCCACGATGATGGCCTGCCAGCCCCAGAAGTGCACCTGCGAGAGGAGGTCGCTCGCAAGGCGCGCCTTCACCAGGCGCTGCGTCGAGTAGTAGATGCCCGCGAACATCATGTTGCCGACGAACGCGAATATCGCCGCGTTCGTGTGCAGCGGGCGCAGCCGGCTCCAGGTGAGCCACGGCGTGTTGAAGTTGAGCTGCCAGAAGTTGAGCTGGGCGGCGATGAGGACGCCGACGAGCATGGCGACTACCGCCCAGATGACGGTGGCCAGCAGGAACTGGCGGACGATCTTGTCGTTGAATTCTACAGTTATCTTGGTGTTGGGCATGGCCTGGGGTCGGGGCTGCTTCAGCTGCGCGGCATCGCCGCGTCGCCCGCACCCTCGTCAGCCGCGACTGTCCGGCTTGACTCCTCGGCCAGCGGAAGCAGCGAGTCGTGCTCCGCCCCGGCGCGGCGCCCGCGCTCATGCTCCCTCAGGAAAAATACGACAAACGTGAGCACCAGCGCCAGGCTGATGGTTAGTGTGAGCGGTATAACGGCCATGAGCGATTCTATCGGAGCGGGGCCCCGCCTCGCTCCGCGCCTTTTGGCGGCCTTTGCGCATTAATTGCGTGGGCCGCGCGCGGCGCTCCCCCGTCGCGGCGCGTAACCCCTTGCCCCCAGCCGCCCTAGATGGTCTTGGAGTGATGCCCCTCGCCCGTTGCGAGCGTCGCGTCAAAACGCATCGCGATCACCCTGAGGAGCGGCGCTCCCGCCGGCAGGACGTCGATCCCCTCGGACGTCCGCATGAGAAGGCCGTCGGCCTCCAGGTCGCCGAGGCCGGCGATCTCGCGGGAGTACCTCTGCGCAACGTCGACCCCCAGCTCCCCGGAAAGCCTGGCGTAGTTTATCTGGCGCTCGCACATGATGCCCATTACCAGGGCGCGGCGGCGGCGGTCCTCCTCGTCGAGGATCAGCCCGCGCTCCGTGGGCAGCCGGCCCGCGGCGATCGCCGCGCGCCAGTCGTCGAGCTCCTTGATATTCTGGCGGTAGCTGTCCCGTGTCGAGGATATCGCCGAGATGCCGAAGCCGTAGAGAGACGCACCCGCGGAGGTGCTGTATCCCTGGAAGTTGCGCTGCAGCTTCCCGCTCGCGCGCGCGAGCGCCAGCTCGTCGTCGGGCCTCGCGAAGTGGTCCAGCCCTATGTCCACGTAGCCGTCCTCGGTCAGCTTCTCGTGCGCCAGGGCGAACATCGCGAGCTTCTCCTCCGGGGCCGGAAGCTCGCAGCGGCTGTCGAAGATTCTCTGGGCCGGCCTAATCCAGGGCACGTGGGCGTAGCTGAAAATGGAGAGCCGGTCCGGGCCCAGCTGGAAGACCTCGTCTATCGTCCTCGCGAACGAGGCCACGGTCTGCAGCGGCAGCCCGTAGATGAGGTCCACGTTCACCGACTCGAACCCGGCCTCGCGCAGCCAGTCGACGCTCTGGCGGTTCAGCCGGAAGGGCTGCCACCTGTGGACGGCGATCTGGACCCTGGGGTCGGTGTCCTGGATGCCCACCGACGCCCGGTTGGCTCCAATCACCCGCAGGGCCTCGACGTGATCCCTCGTCAGGCGCCTGGGGTCCACCTCGACGCTGAACTCGCAATCGTCGGCGATCTTGAAGTGCCTGTTGATCAGAAGCCCGAGCTCGGCGAGGTCCTCAGGGGGGAAGAAGGTCGGCGTGCCGCCGCCGAGGTGCACCTGCGTGACCGGCCGCCTCGGGTCGAGGCGCGACGCGACCATGGCGACCTCGCGGGCGAGGTCCACCAGGTACTCCTTCGCGGCGCCCGTGCGCCTCGTGATCACCGTGTTGCAGCCGCAGTACCAGCAGAGCGACTCGCAGAAGGGCAGGTGGAAATACAGCGAAAGCGGCCCGGAGCCGGCCCTGTTGTCGTCCGCTATGGCCGAGTCGTAGCGCTCCGCGGGGATGTCGGCCCTGAAGCGCGTGGCCGGGGGGTACGACGTGTAGCGCGGGCCCGCGACCGAGTACTTGCGGATCAAGTTAAGGTCGAGGGGGGCCGACGCGCCGGACGGGGATTTTCTCAGGAGGACCATGTCGTCGGATCGCCGATCCCCCAATATGCCCACTCCCGGCCCGCGCGCAATGGCCTTGTTCCTCGCCCGCATTGGAGACCGGCAGTCTTTGTTGGGAATAGCATCTGCAAGAGTTTAGCGAAGGGGCGCCGGCGGCGCTGCGCGCCACTTGACGAAGAATGCGCATTTATTGTGGAGCCGGGCGGCCGCTGCCGCCCTCCCCGCGCCCGGGCCCGGAGAGGACGAAGCGCCACGGCTTGCGGGCCCAGAGCGGCCCGGCGTAATCGACCCCGATCCTCGCAGTCGCGACGATGTCGGCGGCGCCCACCTTCAAGCCTACGTCCTCGAGATGCAGGCCGCTTGCCGGGCTGGCGTGGGCGCCGTTCAGGCTGCGGCCTATCGAGAGGGCCCGGGTGAGCCTGCCCGGCCCGGTGACCGACCCGGCGCCGCGGATGAGCACGGCGGCGGGGTAATCCTGGGGGCCCGTCACGATGTTGAGCATGTGGTGCATGCCGTACACCAGGTACACGTACCAGACGCCGCCCGCGGCGTAGAGGGTCTGCGTCCTTGGCGTGCGCCCGCGGCTCGCGTGGCAGGCGAGGTCGCGCTCGGAGTCGTACGCCTCCACCTCCGTGATCACATGAACCGTGGAGCCTCCCCGGCGCGTGCGAACGAGCGCCTTGCCGACCAGCCAGCGCGCCAGGCCGACCGTGTCCGGCGAGCGCAGCTCGGCCTCGGTGATGATCCTTCCCATGGGCTGACCAAGCATAGCGAACGCGGGCCCGAGGCAAGTGCCGCGGCCGCCCCCCGGGTGCCGCCTGGCGCGCAAGAAAGGGATTCCCATCGTGCCTCTGCCACCCTAATGCTGGAGGGCTCCCCCCCGCGCGCGAACCATGAACCCCCTCGGCGTGACCCCCTCGACCCGGCGGCGGGTCCCCGCAGCCGCGCTCGCTCTCGCGGCCGCATTGGCACTCGCCTTGGGGGTGGGCCAGCATGCGTTCCTCGGCGCGGCCCCCTCCCCGCTCGTCGCGGCATCCGACCCGCGGTTCCTCTACGAGGGGCGCTTCGACTTCGCCAACCGCTCGGCGCCCGTGACGATCTGGCAGGGGAGCCGAATCAGGATAGACTTCGATGGCGGGTCGCTCGGCCTCAGATTCGGGGAGCCGACCGACCAGTGCTTCTTCAACGCGGAGATCGACGGCAGCACGAGCGTCGTCGAGCTTCGCCGGGGAAGCGCCCCAAAGGGGGCCGCGTTCACGGGTCTCGGCGCCGGCAGGCACAGCCTCGTGCTCTTCAAGCGCAGCGAGGCGTCGGCGGGCACGGTCCCGTTCCTGGGCGTCGACCTGGCGGCGGGCGCCCGCGCCTGGGCGCCGCGCGCCCCGCACTACAGGCTCGCCATGGAGTTCATCGGGGACTCGATCACCGTGGGCGCCTGCGACGAGGACGGGGCGCAGGACCAGTGGGACGACCGGCGCACGCACGACAACGCGCTCAGCTACGCGGCCTTGACCGCGGGGGCATTCGAAGCCGACTACCGCAACATCGCCGTCAGCGGGATGGGGGTCGCCGCGGGCTGGGTCGGCCTCACGGCCGGCGAAGCCTGGGACGCCCTCTACCCGAGTGCGGAATCCCCGCGCGCCGACGCCTCCTCGTGGAGGCCCGACGTCATCCTCGTCAACCTCGGCGAGAACGACGTCTCGTTCCCGAGGGCCCACCACCAGCCGTTCCCGCCAAGCTACACGAGCGCGTACGTGTCCCTGGTGCGCGCCATCCGCAGCACCCATCCCCTCGCCGAGATCGTCATGGTCCGGGGCGGGATGTTCGGCGGCGCCAGGAGCGCGGAGCTTCGCTCGGCCTGGGAGGCCGCGGTGTCGCAGGTCGAGGCGGGCGACCGGCGGGCGTGCCACTTCGTGTTCAGCCACTGGACCATGAACCACCCGCGGGTTGCCGACCACAGGGCGCTGGCAAACGAGCTGGAATCCTGGCTCAGGGTGCAGCCGTTCATGCGGCCGTTCCTCTGAAGCCGGCGCGGGCCACGCGGCGCGCCAGGCGCGCGGATTCGACAAATCGCGGACTCGCGGCTAGTGCTTTTCGCCGACCATGCCGACCATCCTGGATCCCATCACGATCGGAGACCTCCAACTTCCGAACCGCGTCATCATGTCCCCGCTCACCCGCTCCCGCGCAACGGGGGGCGGGCGGGTGCCGAACACCCTCATGGCCGAATACTACCGGCAGCGGGCGTCGGCGGGATTCATCCTCTCGGAGGCGACCGCGGTCACACCGATGGGCGTCGGCTACGCGGAGACGCCCGGCATTTGGTCGGCGGAGCAGGTCGAGGGGTGGAAGGCTGTGACCGCGGCCGTCCACGGCGCGGGCGGACGAATCCTCCTTCAGCTCTGGCACGTGGGGCGGATATCCGACCCCTGCTTTCTGGACGGCGCCCTGCCCGTGGCGCCAAGCGCGATCGCGCCGAAGGGCCATGTGCGCCTCGTGCGCCCGGAGAGGCCCTACGTGACGCCGCGCGCGCTCGAGACCGCCGAGATCCCGGGGATCATCGAGGCCTACCGCAAGGGCGCCGAGAATGCCCGGGCCGCCGGCTTTGACGGGGTCGAGATCCACGGGGCGAACGGCTACCTGCTCGACCAGTTCCTGCAGGACAGCTCGAACCGGCGCACCGACCAGTACGGAGGCGGCGTCGAGAACCGCGCGAGGCTCATGCTGGAGGTCGCCGACGCCGCCATCGCGGTGTGGGGTCCGGCGAGGGTCGGCATGCACCTGGCGCCGCGGGGAGACGCCCAGTCGATGGGCGACTCCGACCCGAGGGCCACCTTCGGGTACGTCGCCCGCGAGCTCGGGCGGCGAAAGATCGCCTTCATCTGCGTTCGCGAGCACGCGGGGAGCGGCAGGATCGGGACGGAGCTCAAGGCCGCCTTCGGCGGGACCTACATCGCCAACGAGAAGTTCACGCTCGAGGACGCGAACCGCGCGCTTGGCGCCGGTGAGGCGGACGCCGTCGCCTTCGGCACGCCCTTCATCGCGAACCCGGACCTGCCGCGCCGCTTCGCGCTTGGCGCGCCGCTAAACGCGCCGGATCCCTCGACCTTCTACAGCGCGGGCCCGAGGGGCTACACCGACTACCCCAAGCTGGCCGACTCGCCGTAGGCCGGGGGCCCCGGGGGGTTAAAAATCTTTGAATCAATGCCTTCGGAGGGTCCGGGCCCGCGGATCCCCCGGATTTGGCGTTGCATAGCCCGGCCGGCGCCGATGACGATTCGCGGCGAAGTACGCCCGCACAGCCAGCGCCATGTCCGTGCCCCAAACGCCGCCCGATCTCGTGCTCGTCGTCCCCGTCTACAACGAGGAGGAGGCGATCTCGGTCGTCCTGTCGGAATGGCGGGCGGAGCTTGAGCGCACCGTCGGGGCGGGCAGGTTCCTGATCCTCGTGGTCGACGACGGCTCGACCGACGCCACGCCCGGGCGCCTGGCCGCGCTCGGCTGGCCGGAGCTGCGCGTGCACAGGCACGCGAACCGCGGCCACGGGCAGAGCTGCCTCGCCGGCTACATCGAGGCCGCGCGAACCGGGGCGCCGTACGTCTTCCAGATCGACTCGGACGGCCAATGCGACCCTGCCAGGTTCGCCGCGGTGTGGGCGAGAAGGCAAGACGCGGCCGCGGTGTACGGGCGGCGCACGAGCCGCGACGACGGCTGGGCGAGGGTGCTCATCAGCCGCGTGCTGCGGCTCTCGCTCAAGGTGGCGAGGCACACGCGCCTCAACGACACCAACGTGCCGTTCCGCCTCTACCGCGCCCCGCTCGCCGCCGCCGCCGCCGCGCGGGTGCCCAGGGACTTCAACCTGGCGAACATCGCCATCGCGCTCCTCCTCGAGCCCGAGGGCTTCGAGGAGGTGCCCATCCACTTCAGGGACCGGATCGGCGGCCAGCCCGCAGTGCGCCTGTGGGGGTTTGTACCCAAGGCGGTGCGGTTGCACAGGGACGTGTTTCGGCTAGGCAGGTAGCCGATGCGCGACAGCTACGATTACCTGATCGTCGGGGCCGGGCTCTCCGGCCTGGTCCTGGCCGAGCGGCTCGGCTCGCTCGGGCGCACCTGCCTCGTCGTGGAGCGCAGGAACCACATCGGCGGCAACTGCCACGACAGGAAGGACCGCAACGGGCTGTTCTTCCACGTCTACGGGCCGCACTACTTCAGGACCAACTCCGAGCTCGTGCGCACCTACCTGAGCCGCTTCACCGGGTGGACGCACGCGAAGTACCGGGTGAGCGTGTTCACGGCCGGCAGGTACTGGAGCTTCCCCGTGAACCTCGGCACCTACCGCCAGCTGAGCGCCAACCCCTCGGCCACGGAGGCCGACTTCAAGGCCTACCTCGAGCGAAGCGCCCACCCGATCGCCTCCCCGGCGAACTCCAAGGAGGCCATCCTGGCCGCGGTCGGCACCGAGCTCTACGAGCTCTTCTACAAGGGCTACACGCAGAAGCAGTGGGGCCGGCCCGCCGAGGCGCTCGACCCCTCCGTGTGCCGCAGGATCCCCATCCACAGCGGCCTCGACGAGCGCTATTTCCGCGACGAGTTCCAGGCGCTGCCGAGCAAGGGATACCACCCGATGTTCGAGGCGCTCCTCGAGGCCTCGGGCGCCGACCTGCGCCTGGAGACAGACTACCGCGAGGTCCTGCCGCACGTGCGCTACAGGCACCTGATCTACTCCGGCCCCCTCGACGAGTACTTCGACTGCAGGTTCGGCCCCCTGCCCTACCGCACCGCGCGCTACGTCCTCGAGGAGCTGGACGAGGACAAGGTCCCGTCCGGCGGCTTCGTCCAGCCCGTCCTGCAGGTCAACTACCCGGGGCCCGAGCCCTTCACCCGCACGGTCGAGCTCAAGCACGCGACGGGCCAGGACAGCCGCTGCTCGAACATCGTGCGCGAGTTCTCCGCGGAGTACCGGCCGGGCGAGAGCGACCCCAACTATCCCGTGCCGGGCGCCGAGAGCGACACCCTTGCGGCCCGCTACCGCGAGCTCGCCGAGCGCGAGCCCAACGTCACCTTCATCGGGCGCCTGGCCCAGTACCGCTACCTGAACATGGACCAGGTGGTCGGCGCGGCCCTCCACACCTTCGACACGCTGCGCGGTACGCCGGCGTAGGCGCGGCCTCAGCGCCCGGCCGCGCGGATGCGCCGCCAGAAGCCCACCCTGCGGCCGTCGTCCGGGTACGTGAGGATGTCGGTCCAGAGGTAGCCGGGTCCCATCGTCCTGTTCACCTTCTCCCACAGCTCCGGCGTGTCGCCGGGCCGGTACCAGAGAACGTAGTCGATGCCCTGCGCCATCAGCCACGTGCCGGCGTCGGGGATCTCGCCCCCGTAGAGGCGCATGAGCCTGTCGTGGCGCCTGCGTACGTCCTCGCGGAACTCGCGCCAGAGCAGCTCGTGGCCGTACCAGCCGAGCCACATGCTCTGGCCGGCGAAGAGCGGGATCACCGCGGAGTTCGTGAAGCCGCCCTCCTTCTCCGGCCTCTCGACCACGACGCCCGGCCGCTCCAGGCGCAGGCGCCCGAGCATGAGCCGCGAAAACTCCTCCTTCACGAGGTAGTTCGTCCCCTCCAGCTTGCCGAAGGCGTCCCTCGGGCCCCCGAGGAACGGCCGCCAGAGGTCCACGACAAAGAAGCAGGGGTAGAGGCAGAACAGGAAGCCCGCGGCGCGCACCCAGCGCCAGCGCGCCTGCTCGAGAACGAAGGGCCCGAGCGTCATCAGCGCCCCGGCGGACACCCAAGGCCACCACTTGAGGGTCGTGTTGAAGCGCTCGTACATCCCCGAGTAGATGTCATCGACGTAGAAGTACTCGGTGAAGAGCAAGAGCCCGAGCCAGAGCAGCCCCAGCTTGAGCCCCTGCGCCCGCCCGGACGCGAAGGCGAGGAGGATGAGCGCGATCGTGGGAAGCATGAAGAGCACGAAGAGCAGGGGCGGCGTGTGCTGGTGCCACGCAACCGGGCGGATCGCCGTGTTGTAGCCGGCCGCGGAGGTCATGAACTGCGAGAGGTAGGCCCACGAGAGGAGCCACACCAGGGCGGCGCCTCCGGCGACGGCCGGCAAGAGAGCGCGCCAGGCGCGGTAGTTCGCGACGAGCCAGCTCACGACGCCGATCGCCATCAGGGGCAGCACCCACGTGTCCGAGAGGATGGTCCACGTGAGCGTGCAGCCCACGATGAACGCGTAGCGCGCCTGGCGAACCCGCGACCAGAGGATCATCCCCATGGCCGCCAGGCCCATGATGTAGTAGCCCGAGAGCGGCGCGTGGTAGTCGCCCAAGTAGGCGACGTACGAGAAGATCTCCCCCGGCAGCTCCAGGTGCGTGAACTTGTCCTGGTAGGCCTTCATCCAGGTGCCCACCGGGGCCTTGTCCATCGGCGCGCTCCCTATGAAGCGCATGCTGGTCCACGGCTGCACGTCCGTGTCGGTCAGGTGGACAATGAGCGTCATCCCGGTGCCGCCCACGAGGAACGCCGCCACGAGGAGCGACCTGACCCAGGCCCTGCGCGCGACCAGGAACACCGCCCCGGAGAAGGCCGCGACGCTCAGGCCGATGATGAGGCACAGCGAGAGGTTGTACGTGGTGCCGGTCGGCAGCGCCAGCACCCGGCCCATCAGGGCGGCGCCGTAGTGCTGGAAGCTGTAGTACTGGGTGGAGAGGTAGGGGTAGAGCCAGGCATCCGGGACCGGGATCGTGGCCCCGGTGAAGTAGCTGCAGATGTACGAGAAGTCCGCGATCTTCTCCGAGGAGCCGTCAATGTCCGGGGAGGTGAACCGCCAGAGGAACTCATACCCGAAGCCCGCCAGGAGGACGCCGAAGCACCCGATCAGCCGCCTGGGGGCGAACTCGGAGCGCCACTCGCGCACCAGCGCCGCCGCCCGGCCGGCCAGCCAGGCGGGCTCCCAGGAGACGGCGCTCAGGGCTATCAGGGCCGCCGAGACGAGCGTTGAGAGCAGCCCAAGCCAGGCGAGGGAGGGCCCCAGGCCATGGTGGCACTCGATTGCGTAGACCCCCGTGACAGCGAGCATTGGGCCGGCGGGAAGGGCGAACCAGCGGTTGCGCCAGTACAGGCCCGCAATGAGCATCAACCCCCACAGATTGGCTGCGAGAAGGCCAAGGGTGAACGCCAGTCCCAAGTATTGCATGCCGTTATGCGGTAGTTACGTATTACGATTGTTTGACGTAGAATTGCGTTGAAACAGCAATCCGCTTGCAATGCAATCACGAGAAGCAAGGCCAGGTCCACAAGTCAGCCCGATCAACCAAGACGCCATGAATTTTGCACTCGCGCAAAGCCCCAGTCAGGAGCCGCGCCGCGGCCAATCGGGCTTCACCCTTGTCGAGGTGATGGTGGCCACGGTCCTGCTCTCGTTCATCATCCTTAGCATCCTCTCGGCGATGATAGGCGCGTACCGCATCGCGGCAAAGGCGCGCTACAACGACCATGCGCGCTACGTCATAAAGTCCTTCGCGGACCAGTTCCTCACCCAGCAGACGACCGACACATCCGGCAATGTCCTCCCGCTTTTCCTGCCGACGAGCCAGACCGGGTACGGCCTGAGCTGGACCAATTACGACGGCTCGACCGCGTCGGGCGGCACCAACCAGTCGACGGCTCCCGCATCGATCCCGGTGCTGCTGGGCGACAACACGGGCGCTCCGATAACGGCCTACGTTAGCCGTGCCGTTTGGTATGTCTTCGCATCGGGCACCCAGTCCGGCCAGCCGACCTCGTTGCCCCAGATCGGATCCGCCGGCTACGTGCTTCGGGCGGACTTCACGGTAACGTATGACAACAGCGCGCAGACCTACATAGGGCTGCCTTTGCACCCGCTCACCCTCACCGTCCTCAGGTCGGTCCCATGAGAAAAGACGGCCACCACCCCAGTTCCGCCCGCGGGGGAGCCCGGCGCAGCATCATGCCGGTGGGCTTCACGATGGTCGAGTTGGTGGTGACCCTCGGCGTCGCGTGCATCCTGATGGTCGCGGTCGTCGCGTTCTTCGTCAACGGGATGGTCAGCACGGCGAAGACGACGGCCATCAATGACACGACCACGAAGGGCCGGTACGTCTTCGAGCACATCTCCAAGGAGATGGCGCGCTCGGCGGACCTGTCGGTGCCCAACTTCACGACGCCGAACAGCATGGCGAACCCGACGGCGTACGGCGGCTTCTCGTACCGCATCGCGGTGGGCGGCCCCGGTTACACGACGACGTGCCTGCTCTCCTCGCAGCAGGTCTCGGTGACGCTCCCCCCTGCCGCCCCGCCGGACTACCTGGTCCCGCAGGCGGGCGACTACCTCCTGCTCCCGTACCCGAACCTCGGCTCGAGCGGAGCGCAGATCACCGCGGTGTCCGTCTCGGGCAACACGTACGCGCTGACTCTCTCCAACACGCTCGCCAACCTGTCGGGCCAGGCGCCGACCAACTCCGTTCCGGCAAGCAGCATCGCGACCATCCAGCGCCAGCGCTCCTATTCCATCCAGGTGGGCTCCTCGGGCGACACGGAGCTTTGGTGGTACCCGGCGACGACATCCCTGCCGACGACTATGGTCGTCGCAAACTCGCTTCCGGCCGGCCAGTTTCCCTTCATCCCGCAGCCCAAGGTGCCGACCCCGACGGGCGTGCCGACGGGAACCCCGTACACCGGCGCGGTCTACGTCGGCGTCCAGCTGGCGCTTGCGGCGCCCTCGAACGAGAAAGTCCAGGTCCAGGCCGGCCAGTCGAATTTCTACTCGAATAACACGATAAACGCGGTCTTCGCGAACAGGTCCGGGCAGTCCTTCAGCCTGGTGTACCTGCCGACGCCCACCCCGTCGCCCACGCCGACCCCGACGCCTTCGCCCACCCCCACTCCGTCACCCACTCCGTCGCCGAGTCCGACTCCGAGCCCGACTCCATCTCCGACCGCGACGCCGACCCCGAGCCCGACGCCCACCCCGAGCCCGACGCACACGCCCACGCCTGCGCCGACCGCCACCCCGACTCCGTCGCCGACACCGTCGCCCACCCCGACCCCGTCGCCGACCCATACTCCGTCGCCCACCCCGACTCCGACGCCCACGCCGACGCCGTCGCCCACGCCGACTCCGACGCCCACGCCGACTCCGACGCCCACGCCGACCCATACGCCCACGCCGACCCCGACGCCGTCGCCGACCCCGACTCCGACCCCGACCCCGACGCCCACGCATACCCCGACGCCGTCGCCGACCCCGACACCGTCGCCCACCCCGACACCGTCGCCCACTCCGACGCCGTCGCCCACTCCGACGCCCACCCATACCCCGTCGCCGACCCCGACTCCGTCGCCCACCCATACCCCGTCGCCCACTCCGACGCCGTCGCCCACCCCGACGCCCACCCATACCCCGACGCCCACCC
>PLXS01000015.1 GCA_003151515.1 Opitutaceae bacterium | reverse complement strand
TAGCTACAAACAAGAGCCTGACCAGTCAGCTGAAGGACTCTCTGCTCTCGGGTGACCAGCTGGCAGACCTCAAGATAATCGCCCGCGAAAGCTTCCTTGGCAGTTGGCTCAGGGAGGGCTCTCTTGGGTTCCTCTTTGGGCTGCGGGGAATTGGAAAGACTTGGTTCTCACTCGGGATAGCCCGAGCTATTGCGGAAGGTGCAGCGTTTGGACCGTGGAAGGCAGGAAAACCCCAAAGGGTTACATATATTGACGGGGAGATGCCTCTTGAATCCATGCAGCAGAGGGACGCAGCCCTAAGGGCCGGGAGCGCGCCCATTCACTTCCTCAATCACGAGAGGTTCTTTGAGGTGACGGGCAAATCACTGAATCTAGCCAACCGTGAAACGCAGGAGGCCATTACGAAAATGCTTCTAGAAACCAAAACGCGGGTTCTCTTTCTGGATAACCTAAGCTGCCTATTTTCGGCCGTTAAAGAGAACGACGCAGACGAATGGGAGAAGATCCTTCCTTGGCTTCTTGAACTGCGGCGGCGCAGGGTTGCCGTTGTAATGCTCCACCACTCAGGGCGCAGCGGGTCGCATATGCGCGGCACCTCACGCCGGGAGGATGCAGCGTTCTGGGTGGTTCAACTATGCGAGCCGTCAACAGGCTCGGACGGCAACGGGCTGAAATTCATCAGCCAGTTTAGCAAGAATCGGGACGGCACCGCCGAGGAAACCCAAACGTTTGAATGGACCTTTGAAACGTGCGCAAACGGCAAGATTGTCGTCTCTCACCGTCGCCTATCTGCCCTGGATGAGCTACGCCAATGGCTGAGGGATGGCGTGAACTCCTGCGCCGATTTGGCCGACGCGATGGGAATATCGAAGCCCCGAATCAGCAAGCTGGCAGCGAAGGCCATCAAGGAGGGATGGCTGAGGAAGAATGGCCGTGACTATGAACTTCTTGAACCCGCATGAGCCTTCGTTGCTCGTTTCCCACCTATACCCGCGCAACGAGCAACGAACGGCAACGAAACTGGAAACGAGTTCGTTTCCACTGGCCAGTCTCTCTGAGGAATCTCTAACAATGGAAACAAAGATTTTCGGTACATGGAAACGGAGGGGGCTATCTTCGAGCTTTTCGTTGCCTCATTCCTAGGTTGCCTGCTGTGCCTCATTGCCGGAGAATTGAAATATGAGAAAAGGGGTCGCCCTATTCGCTCTCCTATTGGCGACAAGCCTGTTTGCCGCCGAGCCGGCGCAACAAGATGCGGGACCAACGTTTCCCCTAAACCAGAAGGCTTTGACGCTCGTTGACGGTCGCGTTTTCCCGAAATGGGTGGTTCTCGGCGAAACTCCGTCATCGGTGACTATCGGCTATCCGGGCGGCATGATAAAGGTCGATAAGAAGCTGCTGCCCGAAAGCCTTCGGGAGATCTACAAAGTTGACCCGGCTGCTATCGCTGCCGAGGCAAAGGCCGATGCCGAAAGGAAGGCAATTGAAAGACAGAAGGACAAAGATCGTTGGGATGCGGCAATTGCGTCAAACCAGAAAGAGGCGGACCGCATAGCGGCTGCAAATGCTGCGGCTGCCCAAGGCACAACGGTCACGCGCGGCGAAACACACGTTGACTCTTCGCGCACCGTGGCGTCTGAGGCTAGCGACGTTGCTATTCCAGCAGAAGCGAAGCGCCAAAGCTATGTAGTCGAATACGAAATTCTCAGTAACGCGACCGCCCTAGATTTGCGCTATGGCCAGAACGGAGCGAATAGCGACATTAAGGCCGCATCGGTTGGACACGGTTGGACTCAACAAGTCAGCGCAAAGACAGGTGACCGGCTCTATTTTAGCGCACAATCTAACCGCAGCGGAGGCGAAGAGTTCACCGTGCGCATAAAGGTGGATGGGCGCATTGTGAAAGAGGCCATTGGCCGGGGGACTGACTCGCTTGCCGAGGTGACCTACACAATTCCGTAACGCCCCTCAGAGTCCGACACCTTTGCAATGCTTCTCGTCACAACGCCCAGAGTCGAAGGAAAGAGCGTAAGACGATACCTTGGCGTCATTGGTGCCGAAGTTATCCTTGGAGCCAACGTTTTGCGGGATTTGTATGCTCTTTTCACTGATGTTTTCGGCGGCCGAAGTGCGAAATTTGAAGGCGTTTTTGACAAGGCTCGTAAACAAGCGCTCGACGCGCTTGCCAGCAAAGCCGGAATGCTTGGCGCAGATGCCGTGCTAAATCTGCGCTTCTATTACTTGGTACTTGGCAAAGACAATGGGATGATGATGGTCGCCGTATCAGGGACAGCCGTTCAGCTCACTGCATCAATCGGCGATGAAAAAGCCGCTAGGAGTATTGCCGGAGAGGAAAAGGCTGACGATGAAATTGATGACCTGAACGGCCCCACCTATTTTGTCGAAATCGAAGGCCGCAAGCTCGGCCCATTCTCAAAATGGCAAATCAGAGAACTCCACACCGCCGGCCGAATTGGCACCGAGACTGAAATTCAGGCAGGGGCTGACGGAAAGATTCTAAAGGTCGGCGAAGTTCTTAACGGAATCTAAGAATCATGGTCACTGCTCAGATCAGCACAAGAACCGCGCCGCCGCAGGTGGGTAAGCCGTGGCGAAAGGGACAGTCCGGCAACCCAGGCGGCCGCCCGAGGATCGCCGCAGACGTTAAGGCCGAGGCCCGCAAACACACCCAGGAAGCGCTAGATCGGCTCGTTTACTGGATGCGCAGCCAAGACCCACAGGCTAGCATCCGGGCGGCAATGGCCCTTCTTGACCGTGGCTGCGGCAAGCCCGAGCAAGCCGTTGCCAAGTGGGACGGCGGGGAATCCACAGGCAGGCCGTTGATAGTCGAGATCAATCCCTTTCGTGGGCACCGTGAGCTGATGGCTGAGCGCGAGGGACGGGCAGCCATTCCCGGCGCAACCTCGGCATTGCCGAGTTGAGCGTCTGTGCTGGACAATCACGATGTCCAAAACTCGCATTGCCGGCATGACTGTCGGCAATCGCCGCCGCTTCAAGGCGGTAGCTGCTCTAATGGCTGGCGCGGGGCTCTTCGTCCTCGTCCCGCCGGCCCTCGACAGGACGGCCCACGTCATTGCCGGTCTCGATGTGCGTGCGACGGGGCAATTCGTGGAGCACGGGGAGATTCCGATGAACCGGGGCGACGCCCCGGACGGCGAGCGCCAGGACGGCTATCCCCGCAGCGAGGAGCCGCCAGGCGGGGGGAGGTTCTGGAGCTCATGGAACGGCTCGAACGCCTGTCGGGGTGAGATTGCGCTGGGCCCCTTTCCCGCGCCCGGGGTGATCGGGCTGGACGTCTGCGGGTACACCCATGTGGCGGGCAACGGGCTGTGCCTCGAAAACACGGTCACCCACGGGCACCTGGACCTTACCGAGGACAACATTGGCGGGAACTGGTGCCAAGTGCGCCAGCGGTTGCCCCCGTCGTGGCGCGGCCAGCCCGTCGTGCTGCACGCCGTGGACGATTCGAGCGCCTACTTCGGCTGGATGGCCGTCGGCGAACCGCGCGACGCGCCCGCTACAATGGCGTGGTGGAACTCCTTTGCCAGAAAGCTCCTTGGCTTTGCAGGCGCGGGCATCGTCCTTTTCCTGCTGTATTCGGCCGCCAGCTCGCTCCTGCGCGGCCGGCGGGAGATCCCGGCAGCGATTGTCCCGTTGGCATCGTTTGCCCTGGTTGCCCTGGCGGCGTACGGCGTGTTCTGGGTCTTCTTCGCTAGCGCGCTTGCGGGCAAGGTCCTTGTTTGGGCCCTGCTCGCCGGGTCCGCATGGATATTTGCCGGCACCTGCGCGGTCCCTTCGACGTCGTGCGACCCGGAGCACAGAATCCCCGTTCTCCTGATGGCTGCCATCGGCTGCCTGTACGTGGGACTGCTGCTGCTCTACGGTTCCGACCGGACGATGTCGGACATCGCGTCGCGTCGGTTTATCAACAACCTTGCCGTGGACAACGAGCTGCCGCAGATGTTCGCGGACCGCCTTATTCACGGCGAGGATCCGCGCCACCTCGCCTTTGGATGGTGGTTAAGCAGCGACAGGCCACCGCTCCAGACCGGCACCGACCTTCTCATTGCCTATCCCGTTGCGGCAGCGGGAGAGGGCCTCGATACGGCGGCCCAGTCGGCGGGCATCTGGATGCAGCTTATCTGGGTATGCGCGGCCTGGGCATGGCTTCGGACACTGGGAATGTCCACCCGAGCGTCGGCGCTGGTTATCGCGCTCATTGCGCCCACCGGGTTCCTGATGCTCAACACGGTGTACGTGTGGCCCAAGCTTCTTGCCGGGGCACTTACTTTGGGCGCCTTCTCGATCTGGCTTTCGCTGCGATCCGGCGGAAGGGACGGGGCCCGCGACTTCGCCGCAATGAGCGTCCTTGCGAGCCTTGGATTTCTGGCCCAGGAGGGCGCTGCGTTCTCCATGTTGGCCTGGTTGCCTCTCGCCGCGGTGAGGGCTGGCCAGCGTCGCCTTGCGTCCTGGGCCGCGGCTGCCGCGGTCTTCGCCGTCCTTGTCCTCCCCTGGTTCGCCTACCAGCATTATTACAATCCGCCGGCAAACCTCCTCATCAAATGGCATCTGGGCGGCGCGAACATCCCCGATGAGCGCGGCACATGGGAGACCATCCGATCTTCCTACCGTTCCCGCGACCTGGCCACTCTCCTGCGCTACCGCGTGGAGGACTTTGCGGCGATCCTCAGGGGTCCTTGGCTAGATCGGCTCCGGTTTCAAGACGGAGACCTCGCGGCCCAGCGCAACGGGCAGTACTTCGGCGTTTTCTTCGCCCTGGGGCCCTGGATTCTTGGGATGATCCCGCTCGGCGCGCTTTCATTCCTCGCATGGCGCAATCGCGGAGACAGGGAAACTATCGCGCGCCTTTCAACGTCCGCATGCTGGTGCCTGCTGACCCTCGCGGTCTGGGCCGCGCTGATGTTCCTGCCCGGGAGCACCGTGATCCACCAGGGCTCCTATGCCTGCGTCCTTCTGCTCCTGCTCTGCGGCGCCCTAGCCCTCTGGCTGGCGCACCCGGCCGCTTTCATTCTGGTCTCCGCAGCGGCCCTCGTCGATTTCGCTCGGGTCTGGATCCTGCCAAACCCCACCCGGATCTCGCCCCTCCATGAAGGCGCAGCCATCGTCTCGGTGCTTTCGTGTGCCGCCTTGGCCGCGATAGTCTCGATGGCGAAGGGGCAGGGCCCCAAATGGATGAGATGCAAGCTGGCTGAGGACCCTGAGCCCGGCTCTCAATGGACGCCCCGACCAGACGGCCAGGATTAGCTCTCCAGATGCCCGCGTTGGGGCCTGGGCGAGCGATCCGACCCCGACTTCGGGCAGGCATTTACGCGCGCACGCGCGCGCGAGGCCGGTCCGACCCCAGGATGGCCCGCCTTTGGGCGAGGCGGGCACTTGGAACGCGAGATCTTGGGCTAGGAATACCAAGATGGCGGGTCTAGCTTCGCGCTACGTGCGCGCGATGGCGATTCCAGCCTCAGGTTTCCCAGACGCATACAGACGCGCCGGACAGAAGCCCGAATCGGGGGGTTTCCGCCGCCCTGTACGCGCGCGTGCGCGCGAGCCATGGAAGAACGGTGATGAATCGTTGGCCGAAAGACATGGGTTGAGCCCTATTTAGTAACCATTACGCGCGCGCGCGCGCGAGCCATGGGCGACTAACCCGGAACGATGGCGAGCAACTGGTCTTTTCATTGACACTTCATTGACCATTACAGCGGTCTTTATGGTCTTTTTGTGTCGCCTATGTTCGTCTTTGTATCTATGTATCTAATTGAGACAGAGTGAGTTAATCGTATTTTAAGTCCGAAGCGTCTACCGTTCCGCCACCCGGGCTCACTGCGGGCTGTATTCCTGCGAACCGGGGCTTCAAATGCGAGCCTTTGTGGCGCGCCTAGCGGGCAGAGCCGTAGGCGCGCTCGACCCTCGCCACCCGGATCGCGAAGCTCGAGTACCACGTGCTCCGGCCCGCCTCCTGCGCCGCGGCGTGCTCGGCGTTGGCCTTCCACCCTGCGATGGCCTCCTCGCTCGTCCAGTAGGAGACCGTGATGCCGAATCCATCGGGGCCCCGCGCACTCTCGATTCCAAGGAACCCGGGCTGCCCCGCGGCCAGCTCCTCCATGCGCCTGGCCACGCTCGCGTAACCGCGGTCGCCCTCGCTCCTTTGGGAAGTGAAGACAACCGCGTAATAGGGGGGCTTGGGGGTGGCTGCAGTCGGCATAATCGGGCCTTTTCGGGGGCGGGAAATTAGTCTTCCCAACACCCGTGGGAAAGGACGATCTTACGCACCATGAGATCGCCCGTTCGCCGGATCCTTGCCTCGACAATCCTGGCCCTCGCCGCCGCGGCCCCCGCGTTCCCCTGGGCCAAGGAGGGGCACGAGGCCATGGCCATGGCGGCGCAGAGGAACCTCTCGGACGAGGCGCGAAGCCACGTCGTCAAGATCCTGGGCAGCGACGACCTGGCCTCCATCGCCGTCTGGATGGACGACGTCAGGAGCGCCTACTTCCGCCAGGGCCCGCTCGCCGACGACCCCGAGGCGCTCAAGTTCAACGCCGAGTTTCCGCACAACGGGGAGTGGCACTACGTCGACATGCCGCTCGGCACCAAGGCCTACGCGCTGGACGCGCCCACCGCCAGCCCGCACGACGTGGTCCACATGGCCGAGGAGGCCGTCAGGGTCCTGGAGGGGGGCGGCGACAAGCGGATAACCCAGCTTGAGGCGCTGCGCATGCTCGTGCACTTCGTTGGCGACATGCACCAGCCCCTCCATGTGGGCAACGGGTTCTTCGCGATAGGCGCCAACGGCGTGGCGACGCTCGTCACGGACCCGGCGGCCGTGGCGACGCTCCCGAACGACAAGGGCGGAAACGCCCTGTTCTTCGGGCCCGGGCGCTACGACGAGCTGCACGCCTACTGGGACGCGGACCTTGTGCAGAAAATGGCGTCCACCAAGGATGCGGCGGTGCTCGCGCCCGTGCTCGAGAGGCAGATCGCGGCGCAGGGCGCCTCCTGGAAGAGCGCGGGCGACTACCACCACTGGCCAGAGCAGTGGGCCACGGAGAGCGTGGAGGCGGCGAGGACCGCCTATGCGGGCCTCGAATACGGGGAGGTGACCCCCGATCCCAAGGGGGGCTTCAGGAAGATCCAGATCAAGTTTCCGGCCAATTACGACCAGGTCTGCATTCCCCTGGCGCAGGAGCGGCTTGCGAAGTCGGGCTATCACCTAGCCGAGATACTGAACGCGATTAAGTGGGCTGATTGAGGGGGTGCCGGAGCTTAAAAGGCTCGCCGGGAGGGGGGGGGTCGCTACTTTTTCCCAAACCCCCTTACCTTACACGTCACCCATGAAATCACACACGACATGGAAACTGGGCGCTGCCGCAGCACTGGCCGCGACCCTCATCCCATCCCTTCGCGCAAGCGAATCTGACATCAAGCTGCCGGACCTGAAAGCGGTGTCGTTTCTGGGCGGCTCCCTAAGCGGATCCGCCGTCCTGCTGACCGGACTGGCGGTTTGCGCCGTCGGGATGCTCTTCGGCTGGATGCAGTACGTGCAGACCCGGGCCCTTCCGGTGCACTCCTCCATGTCCAACGTTTCCAACGTTATATGGGAGACCTGCAAGACCTACCTGGGGCAGCAGGGCAAGTTCCTGGTCGTCCTCTGGGTGCTGATCGCGGCCTGCATGACCTACTACTTCGGGGTGCTCTCCCACCAGTCCCCCGCCCACGTCGTGGTCATCCTGCTGGCGTCCATCCTGGGCATCCTCGGCAGCTACGGCGTCGCCTGGTTCGGGATCCGGATCAACACGGTCGCGAACTCGCGCACGGCCTTCTCGGCCCTCAAGGGCATGCCCCTGGCGACGCTTTTGATCCCCCTCAAGTCCGGGATGAGCGTCGGCCTGCTGCTGGTGGCGATCGAGCTCTTCTTCATGATCTGCATCCTGCGGTTCATCCCGCCCGAGCTCACGGGCCCCTGCTTCATCGGCTTCGCAATAGGCGAGTCTCTGGGCGCCTCGGCCCTGAGGATCTGCGGCGGCATCTTCACCAAGANNGGCGACAACGCGGGCGACTCGGTCGGGCCGACGGCGGACGGCTTCGAGACCTACGGCGTCACCGGCGTGGCCCTGATCGCCTTCCTGGCGCTGGCGCTCCTTTCGAACCCCGGCCTATGCGGCACGCTGATCGTCTGGATCTTCGCGATGCGCATCCTGATGATCATCACCTCGCTCGCGAGCTACTTCCTGAACAGCTGGGTGAGCCAGTCCCTCTACGGCAGCAAGAAGGACTTTAACCTGGAGCTTCCGCTCACGCACCTGGTCTGGATCACGTCGCTGGTCTCCATCGCGGTCACCTACGGCGCGACCTACGTCCTCCTCGCCAGCCATCCGCTTTGCCCCCCGGGCCTCTGGTTGGTGCTCTCGACGATCATCTCCATCGGGACCGTGGCCGGAGCCATCATCCCCGAATTCACGAAGATCTTCACGTCGACGGAGAGCCGGCACGTGAAGGAGATCGTGACCTCGTCAAGGCAGGGCGGCGCCTCACTCAACATCCTGTCGGGCTTCGTGTGCGGCAACTTCTCAGCGTTCTGGATGGGCCTGGTCATCCTCGTCCTCATGTTCGGGGCCTACCATTTCGCGGGCAACGAGGCGTTTCAGGCGGTCATGCCTCCCGAGTTCCGCTTCGCGGCCCCGATCTTCGCGTTCGGGCTCGTCGCCTTCGGCTTCCTCGGCATGGGCCCCGTGACGATCGCGGTCGACAGCTTCGGGCCCGTGACCGACAACGCCCAGTCCGTGTACGAGCTCTCGCAGATCGAGTCGAAGAAGGACATCGCCGCGGAGATCGAGAGGGACTTCAAGTTCAAGCCGGACTTCGCGCAGGCCAAGCACCAGCTCGAGAAGGGCGACGGGGCGGGCAACACCTTCAAGGCGACCGCCAAGCCCGTGCTCATCGGCACCGCGGTCGTGGGCGCCACGACGATGGTCTTCGGCATCATCATGCTCCTCAAGCACCTGAACCCGGACACGATCGAGCGCCTTTCGCTCGTCCACCCCGAGGCGCTGATGGGCCTGCTCATGGGAGGCGCCGTGATCTACTGGTTCACGGGCGCGAGCACGCAGGCGGTCGTCACCGGCGCGTACCGGGCGGTCGTCTACATCAAGGAGAACATGAAGCTCGACGCCACCACGGCCTCGGTCGCCGCCTCCAAGGAGGTCGTCAAGATCTGCACGCAATACGCCCAGAAGGGGATGGTGAACATCTTCGTCGTCGTGTTCTGCTTCGCCCTGTCGCTCGCGTTCTTCGACCCGTACTTCTTCATCGGCTACCTGATCGGCATCGCCTTCTTCGGACTCTTCCAGGCCATCTTCATGGCCAACGCCGGCGGCGCCTGGGACAACGCGAAGAAGATCGTCGAAGTGGAGTTGAAGCAGAAGGGCACGCCCCTGCACGCGGCGACGGTCGTCGGCGACACGGTCGGCGACCCCTTCAAGGACACGTCGTCGGTCTCGCTCAACCCGGTGATCAAGTTCACAACGCTCTTCGGGCTCCTCGCCGTGGAGATCGCCGTCAACATGGCGCCCGGGCTCAAGCACGTCCTCGGGGCCGTGATCTTCGTCGTGGCCCTGGTGTTCGTGTACCGCAGCTTCTACAAGATGCGGATACCGGCGGACTCGAAGGCCTAGGCGACCGCGGCCGCCGCCGCGAGCGAGCATTCCACGCGTACGGGTTCGGCGGTGACCCGTCCGAAGATCGTCGTCAGCCCCGCGGAGGCTGCGTCTCGTCCGCGCGAGGACACGACGATCAGGCCCGGGGCTATCGCGTCTGTCGGGTCAAAGAGCCTCCATCCTCCGCCGAGGTAGGCCTCGAAGCACGCGTGGAAGTCCATGGGCTGCAGCCCGACCGCGTACCCGCCCACGTAGCGGGCGGGAATGGAGAGCGCCCGGCAGAAGGCGATCGCCAGGTGGGTATAGTCGCGGCAGACGCCCCGGCGCCCCTGGAAGACGTCCCAGGCGGAGGTCCTGCCGTCGGTCGACCCCGGGGCGTAGGCGATGTTCTCGTCGACCCACCTGCAGATGAGGCGCACCTGCTCGGCCCGGTCCTCGACCTTGCCGAAGAGCTCCCACGCCGCGGGGCCGAAGCGGTCGCTCTCGCAGTAGCGGCTGGGCAGCGTGTACGTGAGGATGCTGAGTGGGAGCCTGCCGGGACGGTCAGCCGGTACCATCGGCGGCATCTCGGGGCGGTCGACCTCCACGGTCGCCGCGTAGGAGAGCCCTAAGGGCCCGGCCGGGGCCTCGGCCCGCAGCACACGCTCCCCCTTGGTCGTCTCCGCGATCTCCCGCGACACCTCGGGCGCGAACGAGATCGCCTCCGACGCGATCTGCTGCTGCGGGTCCGTGTTGACCAGCACGTTGAAGGTGAAGGCTGCGCTCGGTGCGAGGACGTTGTAGCGAAGCGTGCAGCCCACGGCGATCTTCATGGCCGCGCAATTTGCATAGGCCGCGGGCGCGGTGCAACCCTCGGGTGGGGGCCATCGCCCCCCGTGATCGCCCAAATTGATTAACGCTAGCCGTTGTCCTTCAGTATCTTGCCTATAGAAAGCCCACCGGCCAAGCCCCTAGCCTCTGGCAAGCTCTGGCGCCGACTCGCGCTTGAGTTCCCTCATCATCAGGGCCGAGATGGCGTCGGCAGGCCGGCGGCCCTGGAAGAGGATGGCGTTCATCTCGGCCAGGATCGGCGCCTCGATGCCGCGCTCCGAGCACAGCCCCGCGAAGGAGCGCGTGGTCTCGAACCCCTCGACGACCGTCTTCCTTCCCGCAAGGAGGTCCCCGATGTGGCTTCCCTCGCCTATCCTCTGGCCGAACTCTCGGTTGCGGCTCCAGACGCCGTGGCACGTGGCCACGAGGTCGCCGAAGCCGCTCAGCCCGTAGAAGGTCTCCCTGCGCGCCCCGAGCGTGCAGCCCACGCGCACCATTTCCGTGACCGCGCGGGTGACGAGCGCCGCCTTCGCGTTGTCGCCGAGCCCCAGGCCCTCGCAGATCCCGGCCGCGATCGCGTAGATGTTCTTCAGGCAGCCGCCGTACTCGACGCCGGGAAGGTCGCCCGAGGTGTAGACGCGCAGCGTCGGCCCGGAAAGCTCGGCCTGCAGCTCCTGGACGGAGGCCTCATCGCCCGCGCAGGCGAGCACCATCGCGGCCGGCAGGCCCCGCGCCACCTCCGCCGCGTTCGTCGGCCCGGACAGCGCGCCGATCAGGGTGGCCGGGACCGCCTCCGCAATGATCTGCGACGGGCGCATGTGGCTTCCGAGCTCGAGCCCCTTGGCGAGGCTCACGACCAGCCTCGGCCGCGAGCCCGCCCCGAGCGCCAGGTGCACGTGGGCCGCGGTCTGGCGGATCGTCTGCGCCGGGCACGCGAGCAGGACCACGTCGGCGCCGTGCAGGCCGTGCTTGAGACTCCCCGTGACCGCGACCGCCGCCGGCACCGGTATCCCCGGCAGGTACTCGCGGTTCTCGCGCGCCGACACGATCGCGGCCGCCTGCTCGGGCCTGCGCGGAACCAGGGTGACGGGTCGGGAGCACCTCTCAAGGTGCAGGGCGAACGCGGTGCCCCATGCCCCCGCTCCGACGACGCAGAAGTTCATCAACCTTCTTTTAGCGGCCCGCGCGGCCCTTGCTACTTCAAAAACGCCGGAATCTTCTCGTTGGCGATCATCTGCTCGAAGGTCTCCCGGGCCGTGACCTGCTCGAACGAGCTCCCCCTGACGAGCACCTCCGCCGGGAGCGGGCGCGTGTTGTAGCGGCTCGCCATGACGTGCCCGTAGGCGCCCGCGCTCATGAGCGCGACGTACTCGCCCTCGCCGACCTCCTGGATCTGGCGGTCCCTTGCGAAGGTGTCGGTGTTCTCGCACACGGGCCCGACCACGTCCGCCACGAGCGCCCGGCGGGTCGTGTCGCGGTGCAGCGGGACGATCTCGTGGTAGGAGTCGTACATGGCCGGCCTGACCAGGTCGTTCATCGCCGCGTCGACGATGAGGAAGTTCTTCCCCTGCCCGCGCTTGAGGTACTCGACGCGCGTGATGAGGACGCCCGAGTTGGCGACCATGGAGCGGCCCGGCTCGACGAGGACCTTTAAGGCCAGCTTGCGCAGCGCCGGAGCCAGCGCCGCCCCGTAGGCCTCCGGCGTGAGCGGCCGCGTCCCCTCCGGCTGCGCGTCCCACCATGCGGCCGCCCCGCTCGCGAGGGCGTCCTTGTAGACGACTCCGATGCCTCCCCCGATCGAGATGTAGCTTATCCGGTACCTCTCCTTCAGCTCGGCCGCGAGCGGCGCCAGCTTCTCAAGGGTCCTGACAAAGGGCGCGACCTCGGTGATCTGCGAGCCGATGTGCGTCTGGACTCCCTGAATCGAGATGTTCGGGTACTTCGAGGCGGCCTCGTAGGCCGCGGCTGCCTGCCTGATCGGGATGCCGAACTTGTTGGCGCTCGTCCCCGTGGTGATCTTCGCGTGGGTGTTGGCGTCGACGTCGGGGTTGACCCGGATCGCGATGGCGGCCTTGAGGCCGAGCTTCCCCGCCACGTGGTTTATGCGCGCGAGCTCGGGCTCGCTCTCGACGTGGAAGGAGGCGATGCCCGCCTCGAGGGCCAGCCGGATCTCGGTCTCCGTCTTGCCTACGCCGGCGAAGACGCTTGTGCGGACGCTGCCGCCGGCCGCGACGACCCGGCGCATCTCGCCGGCGCTGGCGAAGTCAAAGGAGGAGCCAAGGTTGGACAAGTGCCTGATCACCGCCAAGTTGGAGTTGGCCTTCACCGCGTAGCACACCCGCACGTCGAGCCCCTTCAGGCTGTTGGAAAGCCGCTGATAGTTGTCCGCGATCGTCGCCGCGCTGTAGACGTACGTCGGCGTGCCGTAGAGCCGCGCCACCTCCGCCAGGTCGACGGATTCGCAGTGCAGGTTCTGGCCGGCGTAGTGAAAGTGGTGCATGGGCTTGGTGCGCGCGTCTGATAAAATTCCGTGAAAGGCCGACAGTAGCTAGTTTCCCATTGAATAAACGACCTCAAAATACGGATAGTGACCTTCCCCACCGCCGCCATGCCCCCCTTGCTCAGGAATCTCTTCCATCGGCCCGTCATCCGTTTCGGGATGCGGGGCGACTCGCACGGGCGGTTTCGGGACCCGAGTTTCGTGAGTTTCATAACCGAGACGAACCGCAAGACCCTGAACACGGACTTTCACGACGCCGTGCTGAAGGGGCGAAAGGCGGTCAGGCTGACGCTTGTCGCCGCGGCCGTCTGCGTCGCGGCGTGGGTCGCGCTGGAGAGCGCGCACGCGATCTCGATGTTTTAGGCGCCTGCGCCGCCTTTTGAGCCTCGGCCCCGTCCGGCGCGCCTCCCCTCGCCGCGGCTGCGCCTGATTGAGGCCGCCCTGCGCGCATCCGGCGGGCGGTGTTGTGCCCGCGGGAATGGAAAGGCGGCCGGACTAAGGTCCGGCCGCCGTTTTTTCTACCATTGGCTGCCCGGGGGCTGCACCCCGCGCGCCGAAAGTGATACCGGCCCTCAGGCCGCCTGCCTGAGCCCGGCCTGCGCGCGCGGCGCAAACGCGACCACGGGGGCCGGAGTTGCGTAGCGCACCGCCGGGCGGCCGTAGTCGGCCAGCATGGTGGTCAGGAGGCCCGTGACCGTGAGCGCGATGCTCGCGGCGGCTGCGCTCACGGGCACGAGGGCCACGGCCACGACTGCGGCCAGGGAAGCGATGATCGAAAGGGTGTGTGTCTTCATGTTCTTTCTTCCTTCTGTGTGCTCTAAGAACACGCGGATCGCGGAAAAGTTACGGTCTTTCTTCTGGGCCATCGCGGCCGCGGCCCGGGCGTTCGCGCGGGCTCGGGCCCGGCTCAGGCGGCCTCGTCGACGGACGCGCCGTTTTGCGGGGCGAACGGGACGACGGGGGCCAGAACCAGGCCGGGCCTCTTGGCGCGGCCGTAGTCGGCGACCATCGTCGAGAGGAGCCCCGTCGCCGTGAGTGCGAAGCACGCGGCGGCGGCGCTCATGGGGACGATGGCGATGGCCGCGATTGCGGCCAGGAAGGCGATTACGGGAAGTGAGTTCGTGTTCATGTGTCCGGGGGAGGTTGTTGCTTTTGCTGCTTCCACGAGAACACCACCTCCGGCCAAAAGTTACACCGAACTATGATGGACGGGCCGCCCGGCAGATGGGCGGGCGCCGGCTCCGCGCGAATGCGCGCCCCTCGGGCGCTACTCTCCGCCCGCGTCCGCGGGAAGCGGCCTGAACGCGGCCCGGAATACCGCCTTCGCGTAGTCGCGGTTCATGCGCGCGATGAAATCGTGCGAGATCAGCTTTGGGCACGCGGCGCTGCACTCGTACTGGTTGGTGCATCCGCCGAAGCCGAGCCCGTCCATCGTCCTCACCATGGCGAGAACCCTGCGGTCGCGCTCGGGCTGGCCCTGCGGAAGGAGCCCCAGGTGCGAGACCTTCGCGGCGACGAAGAGCATGGCGCTTGAATTCTTGCACGCCGCCACGCAGGCGCCGCAGCCGATGCACTGCGCCGCGTCCATCGCGAGGTCCGCGACCTCCTTCGCGATCGGGTTGGCGTTGGCGTCCGGGGCCGAGCCCGTGCGCGCCGTGATGAATCCGCCGGCCTGCTGGATCTGGTCGAAGGCGCTCCTGTCCGTGACCAGGTCCTTGATGACCGGGAACGGCCGCGCCCGGAACGGCTCGACCACGATGGTGTCGCCGTCCTTGTAGCTGCGCATGTACGTCTGGCACGAGGCCACGCCGCCGTGCGGCCCGTGCGGCTTGCCGTCGATCGTGAGGGAGCAGGTCCCGCAGATGCCCTCGCGGCAGTCGTGCGCGAAGGCGATCGGCTCCTCGCCCCTGAGCGTCAGCTCGTCGTTGACGACGTCGAGCATCTCGAGGAACGACATGTCGGGGTTGACGCCGCGCGCGGCGTACTCGACAAAGCGGCCGGGCTGCCCGGGCCCCGCCTGGCGCCACACCCTGAGCGTCACGTTGAAGGTCGCCGCGCTCATCACTTGTAGTTTCGGACGCTCATCTTTACCGCCTCGTAGACGAGCGGCTCGACGTTTCGCACGGGGGCCACGCCCTCCCCGGCGTATTCCCACGCGGCCACGTGCGCGAAGTTGGCGTCGTCCCTCTTGCATTCGCCATCCGGGAACTGGTGCTCCTCGCGGAAGTGGCACCCGCAGCTTTCCTCGCGTGTCAGGGCGTCGCGGCACAGGAGCTCGCCGAGCTCGAGGAAGTCCGCCACCCGCCCGGCCCTCTCGAGGGACTGGTTGAGGCTCTCGGCGGAGCCCGGCACGTTGACGCTCTCCCAGAACTCGGCGCGCAGGGCCGGGATTTCCCGCAGGGCCTTCTCGAGGCCGGCCTTGTTGCGCGCCATCCCGCAGTGCTGCCAGAGGATGCGCCCGAGGCGCTTGTGGAAGTCGCTGACGGGGCTCTTCCCCTTCACCCCGAGGAGGCGCCTCGTGATCGCCCGGACGTTCTCCTCCGCCTGCGCGAACTCCGGCGCGTCCGCAGCGGACCGCGAGCCTGGCTTCTGTGTCGCGAGATAGTCGCCGATCGTGTACGGGATGACGAAGTAGCCGTCGGCAAGCCCCTGCATGAGGGCCGACGCGCCGAGCCGGTTCGCCCCGTGGTCGGAGAAGTTCGCCTCGCCGAGCACGAACAGCCCGGGGATGTTCGACATCAGGTTGTAGTCCACCCACATGCCCCCCATCGCGTAGTGCACCGCGGGGAAGATCCTCATCGGCACCTTGTAGGCGTTCTCGTTCGTGATCTCGTGGTAGATGTCGAAGAGGTTGCCGTAGCGCTCGCGAACGGCCGCCTCGCCCAGGCGGCCGATCGCCTCGGAGAAGTCGAGGTACACGCCGAGCCCCGTCTCGCCCACGCCGCGCCCCTCGTCGCAGACGCGCTTCGCCGCGCGCGACGCCACGTCGCGCGGGCAGAGGTTGCCGAAGCTCGGGTAGATGCGCTCCAGGTAGTAGTCGCGGTCGTCCTCGGCGATCGACCCCGGCGGCTTCAGGCGGTCCTCCTTGCGCTTTGGGACCCAGATTCGCCCGTCGTTGCGCAGGGACTCCGACATGAGGGTCAGCTTCGACTGGTAGTCGCCGGTAACGGGGATGCACGTCGGGTGGATCTGCGTGAAGCAGGGGTTCGCGAAGCACGCGCCCCGCTTGTAGGCGCGCCAGATGGCCGTCGCGTTCGATCCGCGGGCGTAGGTCGAGAGGTTGAAAACGTTGCCGTAGCCCCCGGTCGCGAGCACGACGGCGTCGGCCGAGTGCCGCGTGACCTCTCCCGTTACCAGGTCCCGCACGACTATTCCCTTGGCGTGGCCGCCAACGATAACGAGGTCGAGCATCTCGGAATGCACGTGCATCTGGACGCCCCCCGCGCTGATCGCCCGGGAGAGGGCCGAGTAGGCGCCGAGGAGCAGCTGCTGGCCCGTCTGGCCGCGCGCGTAGAACGTGCGCGACACCTGGGCGCCGCCGAAGGAGCGATTCGCGAGGAGCCCGCCGTACTCACGGGCAAAGGGAACGCCCTGCGCCACGCACTGGTCGATGATGTCGACCGAGACCTCCGCCAGCCGGTACACGTTGGCCTCGCGCGAGCGGTAGTCGCCTCCCTTGACGGTGTCGTAGAAGAGCCGATGAACGCTGTCGCCGTCGTTCTGGTAATTCTTGGCGGCGTTTATGCCGCCCTGGGCCGCGATCGAGTGCGCGCGCCTCGGGCTGTCGTGGAACACGAAGCAGCTCACCCTGTAGCCGAGCTCCGAGAGCGTGGCGGCGGCCGAAGCGCCCGCAAGGCCGGCTCCGACGACGATAATCTCGTACTTGCGCTTGTTGGCCGGGTTGACGAGGCGGATGTCGGCCTTGTGCCTGCGCCACTTCTCGCTGAGCGCCCCCGGCGGGATCCTTGAGTTCAGTTGGGCCATGGCGGTGGTCTACTTGAGCAGTCCGACGACGGCGGCTCCGGGAATGGCGAGGTTGCCGAGGAAGTAGGCGGCGCAGCCGGCGGTGACGACCAGCTGCAGGAACCGCTCCCAGCGGTGGTTGCGAAGGCCCAGCGTCTGGAAGAGGCTGTCCGCCCCGTGCAGGAGGTGCACCGACAGGAGCCCGACGGCGACCATGTAGAAGAGCGAGACGAGAGGGTTCTCGAACCCCCGGATCACCATGCTGCGCACGTCGAGCACCTCGGTGCCTCCGCGCACAACCGTCACCCCGAGCACATGGTAGTCGCCCTTCATCGTGTAGTGCGCGATGTTGGTCTTGAAGGTCGCGGGCTGCGCGACCCCGACGGTGAAGTGCGCGATGTGGTAGATGATGAACGCGAGGACGATGTAGCCGGTCGAGCGCATGTAGCGCGACGCGAACGCCGCCTGGATCCAGCGGTTGACCGCGTAGGGCTCGTCGCCGCGCGCGCGCCTGTCGTCAAGGGCCAGCGTAATCCCGGCCCAGATGTGGAGCGTGACGCACGCGAGGAGCACGATCCGCACGGCCCAGAGGGCGGGCCCGAGCGACTGCAGGAAGTGGGCGTAGCCGTTGATCCTGTCCGGGTCCTCGAACACCTGCAGGTTGCCGACCAGGTGCCCGACGACGAACGCGATTAGAACGACGCCGGTCACGGCCATGATCAGCTTCCTGCCGATCGTGCTGCAGAAGAGGTTGCGGCCCAGTTCCATCTTGCGGGGTTTCGGTGAGCCTAGAGTCCAACGGCCCTCCACCGTTGAGTAAAGGACGGGATTCCGGGGGGCCGTCTATTAGCGCCCCTAAAGAGGCCCAGTAGCCGGGCTATCCGCGGGCCAGGGGCTTGAGCGGCGAAAACTTGCCGCTCGCGGCGGGCGCGATCGCCTTCCTGCGGAATGCGTTCACGCGAACCCCGGGGCCGAGGAGCCCTGACAGGGCGTCCTCGACGCCTCGGCCATGGGCGGACTTGTCGGCCACATAGTGGAAGTCCCAGCGGCTCTCGCCGGTCTGGGTGAGGCAGTAGTGCCAGCACGAGAAGTCCCGAGGGAGCACGGCGTCGACCTCGCTTGACGAGACCAGCGTGCCGTCCGGGCGCGTGTGCAGGTCGCGCTCCCTGCCCAGTATCCTGAACCCGCCGGGCATGGAGCGCACGATGTCGCCGGTGTGGTAGCGCAGGAGCGGCATCGCCTCGCGGCCGCGGGTCGTGACGAGGATCTGGTGGACGCCGGGCGTGCCGCCTCGCCATGGGACAAGCTCGATGAACGCGTTCTCGTCGATCACCCTGGAGTCGTCCCTGAAGGCCTCCCCGACAAAGAGGTACCCGGCCTCGGTCGATCCGTAGAGGTCGACCTGCGGTGCCGGGAACGCCTCGTGGATGCGGCGGCCGTGCTGCGTGCTCGCCTTGCCATAGGTGAGGATGACGGCCCGGATGCTCGGCACCCTCACCCCGCGCCTGTGCGCGGCACGCGCGAGGAGCGACAGGTAGACGGGCTCACCCTCCAGCACCTCGGGCCGGGTCGCCTGGAGCTCGATCACGATGCGGTCCCACTCGGCCTCGGAGAACGCGAACGGGTCGCTCGAGAGGTTCAGGTAGACGGTGCCGTCGAAGTAGCGGTGCGGGAACGGGTGGTCCTCGTAGGGGCACAGGTTGCTTGAGCAGCCGACGGGCGCCAGGACGCACTTCCTGTGCGCCCTGTCCGCGAACTCCCTCAGGATCCGCGAGGCTAGGTACGCGCGGCGCGTCTGTGCCGCCCACCAGCCGTCCTCCATGATGACCGTCATCGGCGCCGACGTGGTCCCGGAGGTGTTCTCGTACTCGAATCGCCGGTCGGCCAGGCCGCGCTCGATCTCCCTGTAGTCGGCGAAGAAGGACTGGTGGCCGCTCTCCACGATCTCGCGCTTGGAGAGGGCCGGGATCTCGTTGTAGCAGGACCACTCGAGCGGCTCGCGGTGGATGGGGAAGCGCCTGGTGTAGATGGGGCTACGCAGGTATATCCTGCGGATCTCCTGCTCGAGCACCGCGGGCAGGGCGTCCCCCCCGGCGGCCGCGCCTAGCGCGGCCGGGCTGTTCGCGAAGAGGGCGGCGTTCATGCCTTGGAAGGGTTGGAGGACACGGGAAGGGTGACGGCTAATAAGCCCCTGCGGGGCGCCAAGTCAAATGCGCCCCACCCCCTCGAAGAGGAGGAGCGCCGCGACCGAAAGGCTGTGCACGATCCTGCCCGAGCGCGCCCAGGCGATCACCTCGCCGGCCGGCGCCGTCGAGACCTGGATCTCCTCGTCGTCGTCCCAGTCCAGGGGACCCGTCGGGACAACCCCGTCCACGAAGATGATGTGGCACTTGTTGTCCATGATAGCGGGGTTGGGGTAGACGCTTCCCAGGAGGCGCGCCGCGCCCCCGCCATACCCCGTCTCCTCGAGGAGCTCCCTGACGCCCGCCGCCACCGGGTCCTCGCCCGCCTCCATGACGCCGCCGGGAATCTCGAGCGAGAGCTCGTTGGACCCGAAGCGGAACTGGCGCACGAGGACAAGCCTGCCGTCGGGCGTGCGGGCCACGACATTCACCCAGTCGGGCGCGTGCGCGACCATGAATTCCCTGTCCGTGCCCCTCTTCGGGTGGCGGTAGCGGACGCTCCTCAGCTCGAGGACGCGCGTGGAGGCGAGCACACGCTCGGCGCCGCGCTCCCAGAGGGAAGGCTCCCCCTGGATCACTTCTTCTCGGGCAGCTTCAGCGTCTCGCCAACCTTGAGATGGGTCCAGCTGACTCCGGGGTTGACCGATTCGAGGTCGGACAGGCCGACGCCGTTGGCGCGCGCGATCTTGGCGCCCGTGTCGCCCGGCTTGACGATGTACTCGCCGGGTCCTGCCACGGCGGGCGCCCCGCCGACCTTGGCGCCCTTGACGGCCTTGGCGACGTGCGCCTCCTCGATGTGCTTCATTTTCTCGTCAAGCGTCGCGAGCTCGGTGCCGAGCTGATTCACGGCCGCCTGCATGGAGTTCTGCAGGGTCGTGATGTCCCGCGCGGCCTTGTCGCTCGCCGCGGAAGCCGAGGCGACCTGCGACGCGATGTCGTCGATCCTCGCAACCTTGTCCGCCTGGGCGGCCAGCGTGCGATTCACCTTGGAAAGGCTGACGGCGGCATAGCCGCCAATGATTAGGGCAAGCACTCCGATGATCACGCCGCCGATCGGAAGCATGCTGTTGTTTTCGCGGGAAATGGTATCCATGTATAGGTGAGGTGTGAGCGGTCAGCAGAGACTGAAACACCATGGCACGCAAGCACATTACGCACCGCGGATGGCCTGCCGGGACGGCCCTGATGGAACCTCCGGCAACGTAGCTTCTTGACACCCCTTGGATTCGGTCGTGGCCTGCCTTTTTGGCCCCGGGGTGTAGCTTAGCCTGGTAGAGCGCCTGGTTTGGGACCAGGAGGTCGCTGGTTCGAATCCAGTCGCCCCGACCATCACGGCGCCCGCCGCGGCGCCCCGGTGCCGGCGGTCGCCCGCGCCTGTGTGGAAACGTAACTTTTTTGTCTTTGTTTGTTACGGCAACCGCACTTACCTAATGGATCCAACTTACACGCAGCACATGATCGATTTCAGCAAAAAGATCCTCTTCGTCGGCTACGGCGCGGTCGCCGAATGCACGCTCCCCATACTCTTCAATCTGATCAACGTGGCGCCGGCCAACGTCACGGTCATCGACTTTGAGAGCAAGGAGGAGAAGCTAAGGGAGTGGACGGCCAAGGGCGTCCGCTTCGTCAGGGACCGCGTGACCGAGGAGAACCTGGATCGGATGCTCGGGACGTACCTGTCTCAGGGCGACATTCTAATCGACCTGGCGTGGAACATCGACGCGTGCGTCATCCTCAAGTGGTGCCACGACCGCGGCGTCCTCTATATAAACACCTCGGTTGAGGTCTGGGACCCCTACGCGGGCGGCAGGAAGCACCCGACCGAGCGCACGCTCTACTGGCGCCACATGAACGTGCGGCGCATGATCGCGAAGTGGAAGACGAAGGGCGCCAGCGCGGTCGTCGAACACGGCGCTAACCCGGGGCTCATCTCGCACTTCACCAAGCAGGGCCTGATCGACATCGCGAACGCGGCGATCGCCGAGAGGAAGGCGAAGGGCCGGCGGGCGGAGGCGCTCAAGGCCCACATCGCCTCGGGCAGCTTCGCCAGCCTCTCGTGCGAGCTGGGAGTCAAGGTCATCCACTGCAGCGAGCGCGACACGCAGATCACAACCGTGCCGAAGCAGGTCGACGAATTCGTCAACACCTGGAGCATCGAGGGCTTCCGCGAGGAGGGCACGACGACGGCCGAGCTCGGCTGGGGCACCCACGAGAAGAAGCTTCCCGCGCTCGCCTACCGCCACAAGCAGGGGCCGGCAAACCAGATCTGCCTCGCCCGCATGGGCATCAACACCTGGGTGCGCTCGTGGGTGCCCGACTACGCGATCGTCGGCATGGTCGTGCGCCACGGAGAGGCCTTCACGATCTCCGACAAGCTGACGGTGTGGGAGGGCAAGAAGGCGGTCTACCGGCCGACGGTCCACTACGCCTACTGCCCGTGCGACGAGGCCATCGTCTCCCTGAACGAGCTGCGCGGCTACAACTACAGGCTCCAGCCGAAGCTGCGCATCATGAACGACGAGATCACCTCGGGCGCCGACATCCTGGGTGCGCTCATCATGGGCCATGACTTCAAGTCGTGGTGGGTCGGCTCCGACCTGAGCATCGAGGAGTCCAGGCGCCTGGTGCCGCACCAGAACGCGACGACGATGCAGGTGGCGATCTCGGTGGTCGCGGCCACGATGTGGATGATCGAGAACCCGGAGGAGGGCGTGCGGGTCCCGGACGAGCTCCCGCACGGGTACATCCTGGGCGCATCCAAGCCGTACCTCGGCAAGTTCATCTCGAAGCGCTCCGACTGGACGCCGCTGCGCGACTACCAGAACGCGTTCAGCGGATTCAACAAGCCGGACTTCGACAAGAAGGACCCGTGGCAGTTCAAGAACTTCCTCGTCAAGGACGGGGACTAGAGCGCCGGGAGGGCGCGCGCCGGGCCGCGCGCTTGGGCGCCGGAGCCCACACGCACCCATGATCTCAAAATCCTTCCTCCAGAGGCTCGGCCGCGAGCACGGCACGCCGCTCTTCGTCGTCGACCACGACGCCCTGCGGCGCAACTACCGCGAGTTCAAGAAATACCTGCCGCGCGTCCAGGCCTACTTCGCGGTGAAGGCCAACCCGCTGCCGGAGATCGTGCGCACGTTCTACCAGGAGGGCGCGAGCTTCGACGTGGCCTCGATGCCCGAGTTCAACATCGTCTACGAGAACATCCAGGGGATGTCCCCGAAGGCCCGGCAGGACTGGATCTGGGACAAGATCATCTACGCGAACCCGAACAAGCCCGTCGAGACGCTCGAGGAGTTGAACCAGTACAAGCCCCTGGTCACCTTCGACAACGCCGAGGAGCTCGTGAAGATAAGCAAGCACGCGCCGCAGGCGGGCGTGGCGCTTCGCCTCAAGGTCGCGAACACCGGAGCCATGGTGGAGCTCTCCTCGAAATTCGGGGCGGCCCCCGGCGAGGCGGTCGACCTGATCCTCCTGGCCGACAAGCTGGGCCTGACGTGCGAGGGCCTGAGCTTCCACGTGGGCAGCCAGACGACGAACTTCGAAAACTACGTCCAGGCGCTCGCCCTGTGCTCGAGCATCTTCAACGAGGCGAGGGACCGGGGCTACGCCAAGATGAACCTCGTGGACATCGGGGGCGGCTTCCCGGCGCGCTACGACGACACCGTGAAGCCCTTCAGGGAACTCGCCCGCGTCATCAACCACGAGCTCGGGCGCCTTTTCCCGAAGGACATCCAGGTCCTCGCCGAGCCGGGGCGATTCCTTGTCGCCAACGCCGGCTACACGGTCTCCAAGGTCATCGGCAAGGCCGTGCGCGACGGCAAGCCGAGCTACTACATCAACGACGGCGTCTACCACACCTACTCGGGAGTCATCTTCGACCACTGCAAGTACCCCGTGCGCGCCTTCAAGCGGGGCGCGACGAGGCTGAGCGCGGTCTACGGCCCAACCTGCGACGCGCTCGACGTCATCTCGATGGCCGAGAACCTGCCGGAGCTCAACCGCGACGATCTGGTATACAGCGAGCTGATCGGCGCCTACAGCCACGCGTCCTCGACCCACTTCAACGGCTTCCCGCCTGCGAAGGTCGTGCACGTGAACATGTGAGGTCGCGGTGAGCAACGCCCCAAAGACCGTCCTCTGCGCCCTCGCCCTGCTGGCGGGCGCCGCCTCCCTGACGCCGTGCGCCCTCGCCCAGGACGCGCGCAGGAAGCAGGAGATCATCTTCCCGCCCATCGCCGCGCGCACGGTGGACGCGGCGCCGTTCACGGTCGTGGCCAGGGCCACCTCGGGTCTTCCCGTGTCGCTGGAGCTCATCTCGGGGCCGGCCGTCCTAGAGAAGCGCGTCCTGAGGCTCACGGGCCAGCCCGGGCTCGTCCTCATCCGCGCGTCGCAGCCGGGCAACCCCGTGTTTGCGCCCGCCACGCCCATGGACCAGCTGCTCGAGGTCCTCCCCAGGCCCTCAATCCCGGTCATCGTCACCCAGCCCTCGGCCGCGTATGCCGAGATCGGCCAGTCCGTCTCGCTTTCGGTCGGCGCGCGGGGGGAGCCGGCGCCGGGGTACCAGTGGCGCAAGGACGGCACCGCGATCACGGGAGCGACGCGCGAAACCTTCACGATCTCGTCGGCCCTCCTCTCGGACTCGGGCGTCTATGACGTCGTCGCCACCAACCCTTCGGGCAGCGCCGCGAGCGCGAGGGCCCGGGTGACCATCGCGAAGCGCCAGCAGACGATCTACTTCAGGCCCTCGGGCCCGGTTGCGCCGGGCCAGCAGATAGCGCTGAGCGCGACCGCGTCCTCGGGGCTGCCCGCGCGCTTCGAGATCGTGTCGGGCCCCGGGATCCTGAACGGGGACCTCCTGAGCTCGCCCGGAGGCACGGTCACGGTCCAGGCGGAGCAGCCCGGCGACGCCAGCTTTAACGCCGCGGCGCCGGCGATCCAGACCTTCGTCTTCGCCGGACTGGGCCAGCAGATACCCTAGGCCCTCAGCGTACGGCTGGAACCGCTATCGGCGGCGCGGCCCCGGCGCCCGGTCCGAGCTCGGAGCGAAGCGCAAACGCGCGCTCGGCGAACGGGCTCGTGGGGTCGATCTGCATCAGCTGCGTCGCGAGGTTCTGGACGTCGCCCGGGTGCCCGCCGGAGACCGCGAGCTCGGCAAGGTCGTAGCCCGCCTCGCATCGTAAGGCCTTGTACTCGGCGGCGTCGTTCAGGATCTTGCGCAGGCTTGCCTCGGCCTCCGCCGCCTTGCCGGAGCGGACCAGGGAAGCGGCGAGGCCCAGCTTGGCGCGCGACTGGAAGGGTCCGGCGGGCAGGTCGGCGACCGCCTTTTCGTAGTTGGTGACGGCCTCGGCGAACTTGCCTCCAAGAAAGGCCTCGTCCGCGAGCTTCAGCTCCACCATGGCGCCCAGCGGGTGGCTCCGGTGCTCGGCCGCGAACGCCTTGAAGGCCTCGGGCGTCGCGCAGGCGGCGTACTCCTTCTGTATCTCAAGTTCCTTCTGGACATTGAGATAATCAAGGCCGCCCTTGGCTAGCATGCCGGCGATGACCAGGCCGCACAGGACGTAGACGGCGGTCGCATAGCGCTCCCAGGCCTGCTTGAGCCGGTCCTCCAGGAACACGGGGGCTTCGGCGGGCTTCTTGTCTGATGCGGCTTCGGTGTTCGTCATTTGCGCGGGTTACTTGCCTTGTAAACCGGGAAGCAGAACAAAACCCCGGGCCGCTGTAAACCCGGAAACGCCCCGGCCTAATGTGGGGTGGCGACGTTGCCCTTGTAGCTCTGGATGGGGCGCACCCCCATCGGCTTGCTCCTCATCGCCCTGATGCCGTCGACCGCGGCCTGCGCCGCCGTGATGGTCGTCATGATGCAGATGTTGTGGGCGTAGACCGCGGCCCGGATCAGGTTCTCGTCGCGCCTGGGGATCAGCCCACCCGGCGTGTTGATGACCATGTGGATCTGGCCGTTCTTGATCATGTCGACGGCGTTCGGGCGCCCCTCGCTCAGCTTCGCGATGCGCTTCACGGCGACGGAGCTGTCGGAGAGCGTCTTCGCTGTTCCGCTCGTCGAGTAGATCGTGAAGCCCATCTCCACGAGCGCCCGGCCGATTGCGACCGCATGGGCCTTGTCGGAGTCCTTGACGCTCAGGAACACGTTGCCCGCCGTGGGCAGCCCCGGCTTCGCCGCCGCCTGCGCCTTCGCAAACGCGATGCCGCGGTCGGCGTCCAGGCCCATGACCTCGCCGGTCGAGCGCATCTCGGGCCCCAGCGCGATCGTCGCTCCCGGGAAGCGCACGAACGGGAAGACCGTCTCCTTGACGCTCCAGTGCAGCGGGATCACCTCCCGGGTGAAGCCCAGCTCCGCGAGCTTCCTGCCGGCCATCACCTTCGCCGCCAGCTTCGCAAGCGGCACGCCGGTCGCCTTCGCAACGAAGGGCACGGTGCGCGACGCGCGCGGGTTGACCTCCAGCACGTAGAGCTCGCCGCCCTTGATCGCGAACTGGACGTTCATGAGGCCCACGACCCGCAGCTCCCTAGCCAGGGCGTGCGTCGCCGCGCGCACCTCCGCAAGCATCCCGGCCCCGAGCGTGTGCGGCGGCATGACCATCGCGGCGTCGCCGGAGTGCACCCCGGCGTACTCGATATGCTCGAGCATCCCGCCGATGACGCTGGTCGTCCCGTCGCTCAGGCAGTCCACGTCGAGCTCGATCGCGTCCTCGAGGAACTTGTCGATGAGCACGGGCTTGCCCGGCATGACCTCGAACACCTGCCTCGCGACGGCGCGCAGGTCGTCCTCGCCGTACACGACGAACATGCCGCGGCCGCCCAGCACGAACGAAGGCCGAAGCAGCACGGGGTAGCCGACCTCAAGGGCGAAGGTCTCGGCCTCGCCCTCGCTCATCGCCGTGCGGTTGGCGGGCTGGCGCAGCCCCACCTTGTCAAGCACGGCGGCAAAGAGCTTGCGGTCCTCGGCGATCTCGATCGACTCCGGCGATGTCCCTATGATGTTGACCCCGTGGGCCTTGAGTGAGGCGGCCAGGTTGAGCGGCGTCTGCCCGCCGAACTGGACTATGGCCCCCTCGCATCCCTCCTGGTGGTACACCTCGAGGACGTCCTCGAGCGTGAGCGGCTCGAAGTAGAGCCGGTCGCTCGTGTCGTAGTCGGTCGAGACAGTCTCGGGGTTCGAGTTGACCATGACGGTCTCGAACCCGATCTCGCGCAGCGCGAAGCTCGCGTGCACGCAGCAGTAGTCGAACTCGATCCCCTGCCCTATGCGGTTGGGGCCGCCGCCCAGGATCATGATCTTCCTCCTCGTCGAGGGCATGATCTCGTTCTCGTCGCCGTAGCTCGAGTAGTAGTAGGGCGTGAACGCCTCGAATTCCGCCGCGCAGGTGTCCACGAGCCGGAACGTGGTCGCGACGCCGCGCGCCTTCCTCTCGGCGCGCACCGCCGTGAGGTCGCTGCCGAGCAGGTGGGCGAGCTGCGCGTCGGAGAACCCGTGCTGCTTCGCCCGGCGCAACGCGTCGGTGCCGATCGACGCCAGGGAGCATCCCGCGAGCGCGTCCTCCATCTCGTGGATCTCGCGCAGCTGGTGCAAGAACCACGGGTCGATGCGCGTGAGCTCGTGGATGCGCTCCACCGTGAACCCCGCCTTGAGCGCGTAGCGGATGTAGAAGATCCTGTCGGCGTTCGGCGTTCCGAGCATCGTGTTGAGGGTCGCCTCGTCGGGCCTCTCCGCCCCGCCAAGCCTGCCGCCGCCCCCGAAGCCGCGCGCCCCTATCTCGAGGGAGCGAAGGGCCTTCTGGATCGACTCCTTGAAGGTGCGCCCGATCGCCATCGCCTCCCCAACGGACTTCATGGACGAGGTGAGCGTCGGCTCCGCGCCGGGGAACTTCTCGAACGTGAAGCGCGGCACCTTGGTCACGACGTAGTCGATCGTGGGCTCGAAGCTCGCGGGCGTCAGTCGCGTGATGTCGTTGCGCAGCTCGTCAAGCGAGTACCCCACGGCCAGCTTGGCCGCGATCTTCGCGATGGGGAACCCTGTCGCCTTTGACGCGAGCGCCGAGGAGCGCGACACGCGCGGGTTCATTTCGATCACGATCATCCTGCCCGACTCGGGGTCCACGGCGAACTGGATGTTGGAGCCTCCGGTCTCCACGCCGATCTCGCGGATGACGGCGAACGAGGCGTCGCGCATCGCCTGGTACTCCTTGTCCGTGAGGGTCATGGCCGGCGCCACGGTGATCGAATCGCCGGTGTGGACCCCCATCGGGTCAAAGTTCTCGATGGAGCAGATGACGACGCACTGGTCCTTGTGGTCGCGCATCACCTCCATCTCGAATTCCTTCCAGCCGAGGAGGCACTCCTCGACCAGCACCTCGTGGACGGGCGAGATGTCGAGCCCGTTGGCGACGATAAGCTCGTACTCCTCGCGGTTGTACGCGATGCCGCCGCCCTGGCCGCCCAAGGTGAAGCTCGGCCTGATGATGAGCGGGAAGACGCCGATCGAGTCCACGGCGAGCCTTGCCTCGTCCAATGTGCGAACCGTCACGGACTTGGCCACATCCAGGCCGATCCGCACCATCGCCTGCTTGAAGAGCTCCCGGTCCTCGCCCTTGCGGATGGCCTCGGGCTTGGCCCCGATCATCTCCACTCCGTACCTGTCGAGGATCCCCAGCTGGCTGAGCTCCATGGAGAGGTTGAGCGCCGTCTGGCCGCCCAGCGTCGGCAGGAGCGCCGATGGCCTCTCCGCCTCGATGATCTTCTCGAGGATCGCGGCGGTCAGCGGCTCGATGTAGGTGACGTCCGCGAACTCCGGATCGGTCATGATCGTGGCCGGGTTCGAATTGACGAGAATGACGCGGAACCCCTCCTCCTTCAACGCCTTGCACGCCTGCGTCCCGGAATAGTCAAACTCGCAGCCCTGCCCGATTACGATAGGGCCGGCCCCGATGATGAGGATGGAGTCTAGGTCTTTGCGTTTGGGCATTTCCGGGGGCGCGTGGACTCCTTCGACAGTTGCGCCCGCCCAAACCCGCCGCAAGGGAAATAGGTCTATCCGAGCCTCGAGGCGTCGATCCCGAGCACCTTGGCAGCGACGGCCTTGTCGCCGCGCGAGGCCTGGAGCACCCGGTCGATGTACTGCTTTTCTTGGCCTGCGATGAAGTCCGCGAGCGGCGGCCAGTCCTTGAGCTCGCGCAGGCGCAGGGGCAGCTGCGCCGAGGTGATGACGCGCGTCTCGGTGGTCGAGGCTATCTTGGTGATCAGCTGGAACATTTCCGTCAGATTCCCGGGCCAGCGGTAGGCCATCAGCACCGCCATGGCGTCGTCCGTGAACTCGATCAGGTTGGTGTCGATGATGGGGTTGGTAGCGCGGATCGTAAAATGCTTTACGAGCAGCGGGATGTCCTCCTTGCGCTCGCGCAGGGGCGGCATCTGCACCGGCAGCGAGGCCACCCGGTAGAACAGCTCGTCGTTGAAGCGGCCCTCCTCCACCATCTTCTCGAGGTCATCGGGCGTTGAGCAGACGAGACGAAACGCGTGCGCCGTGTTTCGCAACACGCTCACGAGCTCCTTCTGCACCGGCATCTGCAGGCACTGCAGGTGCTGAAGGAAGAGGGTCCCGCCCTTGGCCTCGCGTACCCACGGGCCGCCCTCGCCGTTCTTGCCGAGGAGGCCGTCCCTGAAGCTCTGCTCCGAGCTGAGGGAGCAGTCGATGCGCACGAATTGCGCCTGGCTCGCACCCGTCGCCCCGTGAAGGATCTCGGCGACGGAGTCCTTGCCCGTGCCGTTCTCCCCGATCAGCAGGACCGGCGTGCGCACCGCGGCGAGCTTCTTGAGCTGGTGGATGAGCTTCTTGAGCTTCTCGCTCTTGCCTATCAGGCGCGCGTCGATGTCGTCGGCCTTGATCGTCGCGCCCCCGGAGGTCATCGCCGCCCGCTGCGCCTGCAGCTCGCGGAACTCGATCCCGCGCTTCAGGGTCGCGATAAGCTCGTCGACGCGGAAGGGCTTCTGCAGGTAGTCGAAGGCGCCGAACTTGAGGGCCTGCACGGCGCTCTCCGTGCTCGCGTACGCCGTCATGATGATGGTGACCGAGCTCGGGTCGTACTTCTTGAGCTGCTTGAGCAGCGTGATCCCATCCATCGGCTTCATGTCGATGTCGGCGAGGACCATGTCGAACTTCTCGGCCTTGTAGCGCGTCAGCGCCTTCTCGCCGTCCGTCGCAAACGCCGTCGAGAATCCCGTCGGCTGGATGACCGCCTCCAGCATCTCGTGGATCGAGATTAGGTCGTCGACGATGAGGACGGAGGGCATGTCGGGATCGCGGAAAAAGGGAGCCTTCGCCCTGGACGCGGGCAAGTCAACAGAAGGCTCTTGGGAGGGCCTAGGGGATTCGCCCTATTGGCTATCCCGCGCCGGTCAGCCCATTCCGCCCGCGACCGCGCCCAGCTGGAAGATCGGCAGGAACATGGCCATCACGATCGCGCCGACGATGATGCCGAGGAACACGATGAGCAAAGGCTCGATCAGCGAGGTGAGGGCGGCCACCGTCGCGTCGCACTCGACGTCGTAGAAGTCGGCGATCTTGTTCATCATCCCGTCGACGTTGCCGGTCGCCTCGCCCGCCTTCACCATGTGCTTCATCATGGGCGGGAAGAACTCGTTCGACGCCAGGATCTCGGAGACCTGGCCGCCCTGGCTCACGTGCTTGGCGATCTCCGCGCAGGCGTCCTCGACCTGCACCTTGCCGCTCGCGGCCGCCGTGATCTCGAGCGTGCGCAGGATCGGCACGCCCGAGCGGATGAGCGTCGCGTAGGTCCTGCAGAAGCGCGAGAGGGCGATCTTGTGGATCAGGTTTCCGAAGATCGGCGCCCTCACGAGCGCCTTGTCCTTTATGCGCCGGCCCTTCGGCGTGGCGATGAACTTGGAGGTCAGCCAGTAGACGGCGTAGGCGCCCAGGCCCACGGCCCAGAACCAGTGCTTCATGAACTCGCTCAGGTCGATCAGCATCTGGGTCGGCAAGGGCAGCTTCGCGCCGAAGTCCTTGAACATGGCCGCGAAGACCGGGATGACGAAGATGAGCAGCACGTTGACGAGCACGATCGCGAGCGAGATGACGCCTATCGGGTAGGCCATGGCCGACTTGACCTTCTTGGTCAACTTGACCGTGGACTCGAAGTAGCCCGCCACCTTGCCCAAAATCTCGGCCAGGCCGCCGCTCGCCTCGCCCGCCTCGACCATCGAGATGAACAGCGTCGGGAACGCCCTCGGGAACTTCTTTACGGCAGATGAGAACGAGTTGCCTTGCGAGATATCCAGCCGGACGTCCCTGATGATGATCGTAAAGACCGGGTCCTCGGTCTGGTCCTGGAGGGCCTCGAGGCACTGCACCAGCGGGAGTCCCGCCACGAGCAGCGAGGAAAGCTGCTGCGTGAACATCGTGAGCTCTCCCAGGCTGATCTTGGCCCGCTTTGCTTTTCTCTCGAGCGACTTCTGCTTCGCGAGCGCCTGCGCCGCGCGAACGTCCGCCCCCGCCCTCTTGGTCGTTTCCTGACGCGCCGCCGTTGTGCCAGCAGTCGCGGAAGCCGAGGAGAAGATTGCCATGCTCGCAATTAAGCGAAGTGAATGTGCGCCCCGCAACCCCATTTACGCCGCTGGCGAAACCCGCATCGCTCCAACGTCTTACGAATGGCCTCTGCGTCGGGGGCGCGGCGGCGGCCGCGATCACGGAACCTCGTAGACCTCGACGAGCGATAACCCCGAGTCGCCGGCGGCGCCGGCGACGCCCGCCGTGTAGTTGCCGGGGGGCAGGGTCACAAGGACGGCGCAGTCTGCGCTGGAGCTGGCCCATGGGAACGCGCCGACCGACGCCGCCACCGAGGCCGTCAGGGAATCGCCCCCCCAGCCGCTGTTGATGGCCATCACGAGGTTCGGGGTGACGCCCACGTTGGTGAGCGTGAGCTGCGGGTCGGGCAGCGTGCCCGTGAGGTTGAACGGGGCGAGCGCCAGGGTGGGCCCCGACGCGCGGATGAGCACCGTCTTGGCTGTTGTGCCCCCGATCACGAATCCGGCGAAGACCACATTGGCGCCCGTGCCCACCTGCACGCGGGCCGAGAGGTTGGTGAGCCTGGGCGACGCAAGCGTGTAGGTGCCGGCCGGCGTCGCGTCGTAGACCTCGACCAGCGCGACCCCCGTGTCGCCGCCCTTCCCGGCCACCTGGGCCGTGTAGCCGCTCTGGGGCAGCGACGCGAGTATCGCCGAGTCGAGGCTCGCCAGGGGCCACGAGAAGGCGCCCACCGAGGCCGCCGTGCTCGCGATCAGGGCGTTTCCGCCCCAGGCGCCCGCCGTCTGCAGGAGCGTCGAAGTGCCCCCGATGTTGCTTCTGTAGAGCTCAAGCTGCGGGTCGGGGAGCACTGCCGGGACATCGTAGGGCGATTGCCCCAGTGTGGGGCCCGTTCCGCGGATGAGGACAGACAGGTCGCCCGAGGTGCCCGAGCCGCCAACCACGAAGCCGGCGATGATGATGTTGCCGCCCGTCCCCACCTGCGCGCGGCACGAGATGTTGGTGAGCCGGCCGGGGTCCGGGGTGCTGGCGACCGCGAGCGCCATCCCGGCGCTCGTCGCCGAGCCGGCGGAGTTGGCCGCGGTGCAGGCGTAGGTGCCCGCGTCGGCCGGGGTCGCGCCGGACACGAGCAGCGAGGGCCCGGTGGCCCCGGCGATGGGAGAGCCGTTCAGGCTCCACTGGTAGGCCGCCGAGGGAAACGCGCTGGCGGGCGCGGAGAGTACCGCGGAGGAGCCGCTCGCGACCGTGACCTGCGCCGGTTGCGGCGCGAAGTACGGGGCCACCCCGGAGTCGGCGAAAGCGTTCATTCCCTTCGACGGTTCGCCATTCGCCGTAAAGGCCCCCATCGCGTAGGTCCCGCCGTTGGCCGCCGACGGCCAATTTCCGTAGCATTCCGGCTCCCAGTAGAACACGCCCAGGGCGCCCGCCTGCTTCGCCGCGGGGATGAGCGCGGACAGGAACGAATAGCAGTCTTGGGGGTCGGACTCGGCGTAGCCGCACTCGCAGACCATTGTGGGGACGCCGTAGCGGGACTGCATGTCGGCCAGGGTCGTCGCCGCCTCGGTCACCTCGTCCTGCCAGGAGAGATTCGCCCAAAAGGGATAGGCGGACATCCCGATGACGTCGAACTGGCCGCCCGCCCCCTTGAGGTTGTCGAAGAACCACTCGAAGTCGCCCTTGTTCTCGCCGTTCGAAAGGTGGATGACGACCAGCGCGTCCGGGAAGGCTGCCTTGACGGCCGTGTAGCCCGCATTGATGAGCCCCTCCAGGTTGGCGAAGCTGCTGTCGCCTTGGCCGCCCACCTCGCCAACGGGAAAGAGCATGCCGTCGTTGATCTCGTTGCCGAGCTGCACCCAGGAGACCGACCCGCCGGCCTGCTGGATGGCGCCGAGGACGCTTGTGACCTCGCCGGCGACGGCGGTTTCCATCTGTGCAAGGTCGTAGTTCTGCCAGGCCGCCGGCGGGGCCTGGGTGGTGCCCGACGCCCACGTGTCGCTGAAATGGAAGTCGAGCATGACCCTCTGGCCGAGGGCGTTCGCGGCAAGGGCCTTGGCGACCACGTCGGACTGCCCGCACCAGCCGCCCGCGGGGTTCAGCCAGACGCGCAGCCGCACGGCGTTGATCCCGACGCCCTGCAGGACGTTGGGGCACGGCTGGGGGACCCCCTGCTGCGTGCGGAACACGTAGCCCGCGTCGTGCACCATCTGCGTGTACCAGCTGGCATCGGCGCCGTTCGCGAACGGCGCGGCCGCGGGCGCAGCGGAGGGCCGCAGGAGGAACGCCGCACAGAGGGCCGCGGCCGCCGCCGCGCGCCTGGGGGCGCATGTCTCAGTGGGGCGTGGGTTCATGGGATTGGCGGAGCCGTCCCGCTCGAAACTCGCACCAAAGCATGCCTGCCTCAAGGACGGAGAGGGCGGGCCCGGGCGCCACGCCCGAACCGGCCTACCGGCCCCCGGCGCGGCCCGGCGGCCCGTCGAGGTTTCTTCGGACGATCTCCAGCAGGCTGTCCACCGAGTATGGCTTCTGGATGAAGTTCTCGCCGTCCTTCAGCCGGATATCCTGTCCGCCGAATTCCACGCTGTAGCCGGTGGCGAAGACGACCTTGAGGCCCGGCTGGCGCTCGTGCAGGACCCGGGCGAGCTCCTTGCCGCTCATGCCGCCGGGCATCACCAGGTCCGTGAGGAGCAGGTCGACGCCTGCGCCCTGCGCATCCCAAAGCCTCAGGGCCTCCACCGCGTCCGTGACCGCCAGCACCTTGTAGCCCTGCCTCTGCAGGATCGAGCGCGTGAGCAGGCGCACCGACGGCTCGTCCTCCACCATGAGGATTGTCTCCGTGCCGCCGGTCGCCCCCGCACGGGAGCCTAGGGGCCCTGCGCTAGCGGCAGCTCAACAAAACTGGACCGCTGCCCGGTGTGGTAGACGCGCTGCGTGGCCTTCTGGTAGTCCTCGGGCCGGGCCCAGAAGATGCTCGGGACGAAGGTCTGTGGGTTGCGATCGTAGAGCGGGAACCAGCTCGACTGGATCTGCACCATGATTCGGTGGCCGGGCAGGAAGACGTGGTTAGCGTTGGGCAGCTCGAAGCGGAACATGAGCGGCCTGCCGCTTTCGAGGGCGTGGGCCGTCTCGAGGCTCTCGCGGTAGCGACCCCGGAAGATGTCCGCCGAGACCATCAGCTGGTAGCCGCCCATCTCGGCTTGGCCCGCGACCTCGTCGGGGTAGACATCGATGACCTTGACGACCCAGTCGGAGTCCGTGCCGCTCGTGGAGGCGACGATGTTCGCGACGGGTGCCCCGCTAACCTTCACCGGGGCCGCCAGCACACCCGTCTCGTACGAAAGGACGTCCGTCCTGCCCGAGGCCTCCCTTTGGTCGTCGGCAAGCCAACGGCGCCAGCGGCTGAAGTTCCCTACCTCCTGGTCAGGCCGGACGGGCCGCGCGATGAAGGGCACCGGCTTGGCCGGATCGGAGACGTACTCGTCGAAAGGCGCATCGGCCGCCGCGGGCGATTGGAAGCTCAGCGCGAGGCCCGCCCGCATGTAAAGGGGCGTCGGCCGGACAGCGCGGCCCGCCTCGTCGGCGGCGGGCCACGCGGGAAGCCGGCGCCAGCGGTTGGTGCCCGTTTCATACGCCGTCACCGGCGCGATGTCGGCCTTCGAAGCGCCGGGCCTCAGGTACCGGTCGAGGAACGGGCGCATGATCTCTCGGCGGAAGTAGAGGGACGTGTCGCTGCCGAACCGCAGCTCCCCGAGCCCGCTGCCCTCCCCCATCTCCTGGCCGTGGTGCCAGGGGCCGAGGACGAGGAACACCTTGTCGTTGGCCGAGTCCTTTGGCTTGAGCGCCCTGTACACTGCGGGCGCGCCGTAGATGTCCTCCTGGTCCCAGAGGCCGTGCACCAGCATGACCGGGACCTTGAGGGGCTGCGCCGCGAGCACGCGGTCCACCGCCTGGTCGCGCCAGAACGAGTCGTAGCTCGGGTGGGCCAGGACCTTCCGCCAGAAGCCGACCTGCTCGAGGCCGTGGCGGCGGCCGATCTCGCCGGCGGACACACCCTCCAGGAACTCGTCGTACTTGTCATAGTGGCCCTCCAGCCACTTCTCGCCGGAGGCGCGCGTCGCCTCCTGCCCCAGGTAGTAGCTCATGCCCATCTGGCGAAAGGCGCCGTTGTGGAACCAGTCGTCGCCCCTCCATCCGTCGACCATTGGGGCCATCGCCACGGCGACCTTGAGCGCCGGGTGCGGGTTAACCAGCGCCATCAGCGTCAGGAAGCCGTCGTAGGAAACCCCGAGAATGCCGACCCTGCCGTTGCTCTGCGGGACGTTCCTAACGAGCCAGTCGATGGTGTCGTAGGTGTCCGTGGCGTGGTCGACCGGCGTGGGATTCTGCGGCCCGTGGATCGGGCGATTCATCACGTAATCGCCCTCCGAGCCGTGCATGCCGCGCACGTCCTGGAAGACGCGGATGTAGCCGCCCTCGATCACCCACTCGGTCGGGCCGTTGTGCCGTGAGATGGCCCCTCCCATGTGGGTGCTGGGCTCCGAGCTGGCCATCCCCGAGGCGTCGTAAGGCGTCCGCTCAAGGACGATCGGCGCCTCCTTCGCGCCGTTCGGGATGAGGATCGCCGTGTACAGCCTCACGCCGTCGCGCATGGGAATCATCTCGTTGCGGCGGACGTAGTCGAGTCCGGCCGTGACAGGCACGAATCTCTCCGGGATTTCCGACGGCAGATCCGGGTATGTCTTGGGTGCCGGGGATTGCGCCGAGGCCGCGGACTGCGCGACGCCCGGCGCCGGCGATGCGACCATGTATGCTGCCAGGCATGAGAGGATCGCCGCTAGATTGGCATGTGCCCGATGCATTGCTGGTTTCTCCAGGAGGATCCTTAGGGGCCCCGTCTCCGAGCGGCGAGGTGAAATTATACTCTGTTCGGGGGGTTGGCTCCAATGATCAACCCTACTAGGTTGTTCCGGCAGCAGGCAGTCTCCTGGGCCCGAATGCCGACCGGAACGGGCCATCCGGGGCTGCCCCTGAAACAGAGTTCCCATGACCGTTGACTGCGCCCCCGGTAAGAATGCTGCCCACTATGACCGGCCATCGGCGCCATTCGCGCGACGGCTGGCGCCGCTTCCCCCGCTCCGCCGCCGGCCGGCCCGTGCCGCAGACGATTCGCCCGGCTCACATCGCCCAGTCGAATGACGAATTCTCCTCGATTTCCTCGATCGTCGTCAGACCAATCAGGACCTTGTTCAGGCCGTCGTAGCGAAGCGGCCTGTAGCCCACCTTGGCCGCTGCCCGCGCTATCTCCTGCACGCTCCGGCGCTCCGAGATCATCTGGCGAATCTCCTCCGTGATCACCACGAGCTCGTGGAACGCGATACGGCCCCTGTAGCCGGTGCCGCGGCAATGGGGGCAGCCGCGCCCGCGGTAGAACTGGACGTCTGTCAGTCCCTCCTCCTTGAAGTACTTGAGCAGGACCTCGCGCGGCGGGTAGTAGGCCTCCTTGCATTTGTCGCAGATCCTCGCCGCCAGCCGTTGGGAGAGGACGCCGATGACGGATGGCGCCACCATGTAGGGTTCCACCCCGATCTCCATCAGGCGCACGATGGCCTGCGGCGCCGTGTTCGTGTGCAGCGTCGCAAAGACGAGGTGCCCCGTGAGCGCGGCCTCGGTTGCGATCTTCGCCGTCTCGGAGTCCCGGATCTCCCCGATAAGGATCACGTCCGGGTCCTGCCGGAGGAAGGCGCGCAGCATGACGCCGAACCTGAGCTCGATCTTGGCGTTGATCTGGCTCTGGCTCACCCCGGCCATGGGAATCTCGACCGGATCCTCGATGGTCGCGATGTTGATCTTCGGGGAATTGATCTCCTCGACCGCGGCATAAAGCGTCGTGGTCTTCCCCGACCCGGTGGGTCCCGTGGCGAAGATGATCCCGCTGGGGCTTCTGATCAGCCGTCGGAACGGCCTCAGGATCCGCTGGGACATCAGCATGGTGTCCAGCGTAACGCTGGTGCGCTTCGCGTTCGAAGTCAGCACGCGGACCGCGGCCTTTTCGCCGCGGATCGTCGGTATCACCGAGAGGCGGAAGTTGGCCCGGGTAGTCCCCATGGGGATGGAGAAGCGCCCGTCCTGGGGAATGCGCGACTCGGAGATGTTGAGTTCGCTAAGGACCTTGAGGCGCGAGATGATCGCCGTCTGGAGGGCCCGCGGGAAGGTCAGGATCTCGCGCAGCGAGCCGTCCACCCGGAACCGGATACGCGATAGGACCTCCTGCGGCTCAATGTGGATGTCCGTAGCGCGCTCCCGCAGGGCGAAATAGATGATCTCCTCGAGCGTGCGCGCGAGTGTCTTTGTCCCGACGAGTTCCGCGATCCTCTCGGCGGCCAGGTCGGGGTCCGAGAAAAGAGCGTCGCGCTTGAGCTCGTCAAGGGAGTCGGTGATCGACCGTTCCGTGCTGTACTGGACGGATATGGCGTCGTCTATCTCGCAGGGCAGGCAGAAAACCGGGCTTAGGGGTATCTGGGCGATGCGTTCCAGGCTGCGCACCATCGCCGCGTCCTCGGGGGTCGCCATGGCCACCGTCAGCACGCCATCGATCACGTAGATGCCGATCGCCCGCACCTTCCTGGCGATCTCGATCGGGATCAGGCCGATCGCCTGTTCCGTGATGGTGGACGCCAGCACGTCGACGTAGGCGATGCCGAGATAATCGCCCCAGAGGTGGCAGGCGTCGTCCTTGAGAAGGAGCTTCTCGTCGATGATGGCCTGAAGCAGGTCCAGGGGCGACTCATGCTTCTCCACAAGCGCGATCAGCTTCGGCCCGTAGTCGAAACCCGGGCGGTCGCGCAGGAGCTTCAGAAAATCACTTTTTGTCTCGCGATGGCCCATGTCGGGTATTGTGCTGCTCGAAGAGCCGGCTGATCGTGTCCTGGTCCAGTTTCTCCATCGAGAACAGGCTGCTGGAGCGGTCCACCTTTACGTCACGCAGCAGTTCGGGAAGCGAGTACTTGACCTCGGCAAAGAGGGAGGACGAATCCTCCCCGGAATCCGTCGAGGGCTCCTTTTGGGCTGAAAGCTCTTTCTTGGCGCTCACGGCGGGCCAGATTCCGCGGGTTTCTCCTCGAACCAGTCGTCCACGATCTTCCTGAGCCTACTTGTCATGTCCTCGGGCGGGTTGTCCTTGCGCAAATAGGCCACGGCGCCCAGATGCAGGCATTCCTCCACGGTTTGGCGGTTGACCAAGGACGTGAGCATGACCACGACGCAGTCGGGGTCCAGAAGCTTCAGCTTTCGCAGGGTCTCAATCCCGTCGACCCGGGGCATGTTGACGTCAAGCAGCACGAGGTCGGGCCGCTCCCGCTCGTAGATCGCCACCGCTTCGTTGCCGTTGGCCGCCTCCAGGACGGTTGGCTCGCCGAGCGACAGGACCATTTGGGTCACAAACTTCCGTATGTGCATCTCATCATCGACCACGAGAACTTTGCCCTTGAGCGTCATGGCGCAACACAGAATGTGATGCGAAATTCGGCGCCACCTCCAGCCAGATTCTCCGCGTGGATGGTCCCGTTGTGAGCAAGCATGATCTGGCGGCAGATGGACAGGCCTAGGCCCGTGCTCGGCTCTCCTCCCGTCGGCCTGACCGAGGTTTGCCCGTAGTCCCTGAAAAGCTTGTCGTGCTCGTCCTGCGGAATGCCGGGCCCCTGGTCCCTGATCGCGATCGAACACTCGCCGGGCGAGGACTTCTCACGGACCGTTATGGTCGAGCCGGGAGGTGAGAACTTCACGGCGTTACCGAGCAGGTTGTTCAGCACCTGGCGGATCTTTGGTGCGTCGATATTAAGCGTTTCCGGAAGTGAGCCTGAAACCACCACTATCTTGGAGCCCTTGTTCGTGGCGGTGGCGCCAATCAGCTTTACGGCCTCCTCGACCAGGCCCGCGAGCGACGTGGGCTGTGGGTTGACTATCATCTCGCTGGCCTCGAGCACGGTGGGGTCGAGCAGATTGTTGATAAGGTCGAGCATCGACTGGCTGGCCCCATAGATAACGTTGAGCATCTCGGCCTGCTCGGAGGTCAGGGGCCCCAGCCTCCCCGAGCGCAGGGTGTAGGTCAGAGCGCGTATGGAAGCAGCCGGGTTGCGCAGGTCGTGCGCGGTCACGCTGAGAAGCCTGTTCATCGCCCGGTCGTCCTTGTAGAGCTGCTCCAGCCGCAGGCGGTTGCGCAGGTGCACGCGCACCCGGGCCAATACCTCCTTCTCCCTGAACGGGCGCGAGATGTAATCGACGCCTCCCGCGGCTAGACCGGCAACCACCTCCTCCGGATCGTTCCTCGACGTGACGAAGATCACCGTGGCGGGCATGCCGTTGTACGGATTCCTAAGGCCGCGGCAGATATCGAACACATTCTCCCCAGGCAGCTCGGCATCGAGCAGGACCAGATCCGGACCAAACTGCTGATAATAATACAGCGCGTTGTACCCGGAGTTCACGTTGGCGACAACGTAGCCCTCCAGGGCCAGGATATCCCTCAGACTGAGGAACTTGGAGTTGTCATCGGCAACAACCAGAATGTTCCTGTTCTTGAGGCCCAAGCCGGGGTGGGAGCTGTCGAGCGTCATCGGCGATCTACCTAGAGACAACGGGGACGGTCCGCGAGTACTAACGAGACCATTCGGTGGATCGGGAATATCTGCCTCGATACTCGCTTCCTTGGACCAAGGACCTGAGAATCCCCTCCTTCGTGCTGACGGCAACCGGCAGGGACTCGCGGTCGGGGCCATTGCTCCGGTCAAGCAGGTGGAACACCGCGAAATGAACGTGCGGCCGCGTTGTAAACCCTGTGGCGCCAGAAAGCGCGATTGGCTGGTCCGAATCAATGTCCGCACCCAGGGAGACCAGCACTCCCCCCTTCTTGAGGTGCAGGTACTCGGCGCGAGCTCCGTCACGATGGCGGATGACCACGTAATTGGCACTCTTTCGAAACACCGGGGAGGCTCCGCCGACATCCGAGTCGTCCCGCTCGCCGATGACCACGCCCTCGCACGCAGCGCACACCGTCGTTCCTACCGGCATGGCAAAGTCGTACGCGTACTCGTTGATCGACCCGGCTTGGTGGCTGAATGTCCCGCGGTAGCCCTGGATGAGGACATGCCTCTCGTTTGCTCCGTAGGGCACGCGATCGACGGCATCGGGGTCCGGGACCGCGCCTCTCAAGCCGTACTTCCAGCTGTACTCATAGTGATAATGCCACGCGCTGCGCGGATCCAGTATGCGTAAGGTAGGCAAATCGACCGTTCCCTGATCCTTCACATCGACGAAGGAAGAGCCCCGTTGCCCTGGCCGCCACGCTGCGGCACCCGGGGGGCTTGAAGGGATCCCCGCTTTCGGGCCGTTCCTAGTGCTTTGGCGGGAGAAGGATGACGCTGGAGCCCAGGGCGACATGGCATTCGCCGTCTTCGCCAACGGGAAGAGCGGCGCCATCGGACCCGCTGACGGCCTCCCATTTCGCGCGGTCGATCGAAAAGGCGATCGGCCTGTTTGCGAAATTCCCAGCGGGGTCCGTGAATACGAATTCCACCCGCCTGCTGGCATCGATGGACAACCCGTCTGCGGAATTCATCCTCAGTTCGGGGAAGACCGGTCCGGCCGGCCAAACCCGGAAGATGCTCCGGCCCGTGGCGAACGAGTAGATCTCGCGGATATGCCCGTCGATCGCCATGTCTCGGCCCCCATTGGTGCCCACCACCCTCTCGTTCTGGTAGTTGCCAAGCAGCAGGTCCAACGCGACCGCGGACGACCACGAGAATGCGCGGTTGTTCTGAGCCAGGCCCGTGCGCGAGTCGTACCATTCCGCCGGGCTGTAGTCGAATTGGTGCATGGGCCCGACCGACGCGGACTGGTGCGCCATCATCTCTGCAAGGCGCCCCGCCATGCCCCTTGCCTCGGCCTCGTAGCCGTACTTGTAGAGGCCTTTGACGATGATCCAGGCCTCGGGCATCCAGAGGTTCCCGCGCCAGAGCCCCCCGGCGAGCTTATCGAAGGGCGGCTTCTGGTGGTAGAACCTGGGATCGTCGTACGCGACAGTCGGAACCGGGTAGTGCCCGTTGAACTCCAGGGGGTTGAGCAGGTGCCCCTCAATCACCCTGCTGATCTTCGCGGGATCACGGCAGAGGTCCGTGAAGATCGGGTAGATGATCGAGCTGGTGAGGACGTCGTCCCTCTGCGTGCCGCGGTAGGTGACAATCCATTGGCCCCGGTCCTGGTCCCACAGCGAGTCGATCGCCTTGATGTGCCTTTGAAGCTGGCTGTCCCAGTGCTGCGCCTCGTCCTCGAGGCCTAGGATACGCGCAAGCCGCCCCAGGACGACGGCCCCGTAGCCCAGCTGGGAGCTTGGCGCCGGATCGTCGAGCGCATTGTCGCGGCAGCACCTCACGAGGTCATCCCACCAGCTGTTCCAACCCGGGGCGTACTTCACCTCCTTGAAGATGAGGTCGTAGCGCGGATTGTCGTCCCAGTTGTTGGGGGTCGCGACCAGAAGGTCGCTGTCGACGTCGAGCTTGGTCGTCCAGACCCTGTAGGCCTCCTTGAGGAGGGGGTAGACCATCGCCGCGAACCTCTTCCTCTCGCCGTCATCCGGAAGGCGTGAATAGAGCTCCCACATGGACCAGAAGAAATGCGGGTCCATGATCTCGCACGGGGGAACCAGGATGGGGACGGCGTGCCCCTCGGCCCATTCGGGCTTGAAGTCCAGGTATCCAAGGAGATTCCAGCACGAGTCGCTCTGGTAAAAGTAGTTGAAGCCGCCGCGGGCGGGAAAGGACGCCGAATGAAGGCCGTTTTCCTGCTGCAGAAGGTAGCGGTTCTTTCGCAGGGCGATGGCCGCCGAGTAATAGAGCTTTGCCTCGGAATAGGTCGGGTGCTCCAGGGACGGAAGCCCCCGCAGGAAGCCGTTCCAGTCATCCCTGGCCTCCTTGAGGGCCAAGCCGGGGTCTGCGGAATACCTGCGCAGCGCACCGGCGCATCGCGGGCCCGCGTCCCCGCCCAGGGCCGCCGCCGCCACGACAAACACGAACTCCCTTGACTGTCCTGGCGAAAGGCCGACAACCCCTGCGCTGAGCTCCGCGGTTCCGCAGCTTGCGTCGAGTGCGCCCGACCATCCGGGACCCGCGACGGCGGCCCTGAGCTCCGCTCCCCGCGCGCTCGCCAGGTACTTCGGCAGGAATTGGGCGTCAAGCGCTCCCAGGCTGGACCCGATCACGAGGGTGTCGCTGTAGAGTTCCCGCGTCGTTGCCGTGCCCACGCGTAGGTTGCTGAGCGACGCGAGGCCTCCTGCGACCCGGGCGCCCGTGACCCGGCCGCCCGTCTTACCGTCGTACTCGGAGCGAAGGGTGATTAGCAGTTGGGGCGTCACTGTCGTCGGGGCGGCTCCCGTGTTCACCACCTTCCCGTAGACGCTGATCGTGTCAAAGGACGTGAAGAACACCGCCGAGTCGATCCGCAGGCTGCCGTTACGCGTCGTGGTGGCCCAGCCGAAGGGATACCACGTGACCGTGCTGTCGCCGTCGCTCCCGTCGATGATTCCGCCCGAGGCGTCGCGGACAAACAGGGCCAGGATGCCCAGATCGCGCGCCGTGTTGAAGAACTCGTGGTCCGGGCCGACGCCCTTGCGCACGGAGCCGACCATGAAGCGATCGGAGCCGCCCGAATAGGCGATGTCATACCAGGACCCGAAATCGGAGAGTTCGCTTCCTAGGGCGGGGCGCCGCAGGGGCTCACCGGAGAAATCCGGCACGAGGTAGGCCTCCTGGTTCTGCATGAAGCCGAGGCAGTCGCCGCCATTCAGGAGCCCCGAGTCACGGGCCCGGCGCGCGGGATCCCGCGCGATCTCGCGGATCCTGCGCCATGACGAGGCAATCTGCCAGGACAGTTCAGGGGACGGCTCCGACTGAAGGCGCCGATTCAGGGTGTCCAGATTCCTCACGCGATCCCCCCCCAGGATAAAATCGCAGGCACCGGCCCCGTTTGCCCCGAAGATCGCCTCGAGGCGGCTGCTCGTCTCAAGCGCGCGGGCGAGCATGTCCGCAGCGGCCAGATCCAGCCGTGTCCAGCCGGGCTTGCCGCCTCGCAGGCCGGCCCAACCGGCCGGCTCGGCAATCTGGATCGACAGGAGGTTGTCGCCTCCAAAATGGACAAGATTGGCAGGCGCCAGGTACATCTCGGCGCCGTCCGTCCCAAATCCCCCAGCAATCTTCGCGCCATTGAGGAAAACGCTGCGCATGTCGGTTGCGTCACCAAGGCGCAAAATCACGTCATGCCCGATTTCCGCCTGGGGAATGGCAATCGTAACCCTCAGCCAGGCGGCGGCGGCTTCCTCGGGCTCCACCGCGCCGGCGCTAGACAGATCAATCGTGCCCCATTGCGAGTCATCGTAGGCCGGATCCTGCGCCCCGTCGTCGGCTCCCGCATGGAACCTCGCCTGGCTTGGCAGCGGGTGCCAGGGTTGCGCATGGCAGATTCCCGTGATTGCGAGCGCACCCACGAGCAGCAGGTGCCTCGATTTCCTGATCACCGGAGCGAGCCTTTCGGCGGCGCGACACGTTCTCATAGAAGGATGCATCAATTGGAACCCAACGCGGGCTTCGGCCAACCTAAAACAAGAGCGTTCAGGGCATCCCGGACGTCTGGGCCGCGGGAGGGGGCACCATGGCGCGGGCGACGCCATCCATGTGGGCGAAAACCGGGTGGCACCGAACCGGGCGGGAATCCGCTTAGGCTGCGGCCGGCGGGCGGGCGGCGCCCCGGTCGCGCACCATCATCCAGAGGCCGGCCGACGCGGCCAGGGTTACGGCACTGATCATAAAGGTCACGCTCTTGTCGGCGGCGTTCTGGATGATCGAGCCGACGAAGAGGCTGACCAGAAGCTGTGGCAGGACCACCGAGAGATTGAAGATGCCCATGAATAGGCCCATGCGGCGCTGGTCCACAAGCTCGCTCATGATGGCGAAGGGTATGCTGACGATCGACGCCCAGCCCACGCCGGCGACCGCCATGCAAAGGTATAACCCGGCCGGCGATGTCACCTTCAGCGCGATCGCGATGTAGGCCGCGGCCATGAGGGCGCAAGCCATCCCGTGCACGCGCACTCGGCCGACCTTCTCTGAAAGCGGCTCCAACACAAAGGCCGGAAGCACGAAGCCCACCGTGTTCAGGACGGCGAAGGCGATCGCGATGATCGGGCCCGACTCGCTGTTCATGGCCTCCCGCGAGACTCCCGCGGCGAACATCTTCTGCTGGATGAAGGCGATGATGAACACGAACATGGTCTGCACGCCGACCCACGAGAATCCGTGGGCAAGGTAAACTCTCCACAGCTGGCCCCAGTCGGTGGACCTGGGGGCGCCGGCGTCGGCCGCAGCGGCGGCATTCGCCAGGGTGCGCGGCTCCTTGATGAGGAACGGGGGCAGAACTGAGAACAGCAGGACCAGGATGGCGCCGGAGTAGATCAGCACGTAGTTGCCCAGGGTCGCCCCGATCACGTAGGCCAAGACGCCAAAGAAGCCCGAGATTGTCTGCATCCACGTGTATCCCTTTGTCCTCTCGTTGCCCTCGGGAGTCACGTCCGCGATGATGGAGCGGGTTGGGTTGAAGCTGATGTTGATCGCGAGGTCCAGGGACAGCGCCACGATCGTTGCCACGATCAGCAGGTTGCCGATGCCCAGCGCCCGGGCGATCACGTCTATGTTTGGAAGCGCAAGGAGCATCAGGGACGCGAGGATGCCGCCCGCCACGATGAAGGGCCGGCGGCGCCCGCCCCCCAGCCAGACGTTGTCGCTGATCATCCCGACGATCACCTGGCCAAAGATGCCGGCGAGCGGCCCCGCGGCCCAGACCAGCCCCACCTGGTGAATGTCGAGCTTGTACCGGGTTGTCAGGATCCAGCTGAGCGCCGAGATCTGGATCGACAGGGCGAAACCCATGGCAGTCGACGGCAGGCTGAGCAAGGCGTAGAAGGATTTCGAATGCCTCTCTTGAATCGTGAGCATAAGGGGGTCGCCGCCATAATGCGTGATCCTAGATGCGGCCGATGTCACATTGAAACGCTCGTCCCATTCATGCCAACGCCCTAACAGGGATCGGACAGGAATATCGACGGCTTCGGGCGCCACACGCAGGAACGATGGCTTCTGCGATTCCATGGTGTCTGGCCATGGCCGGCGTCCGATTCCATGCAGGTTCCCTCTTACCTGGCCTTTCTGATCGCAGGACTTGCTCATGCACGACCACCAAGGATGTCTATCCGCCCTGGGATGAGGAGCAGGGACGGCCACAGGCCCATCGTAGCCACCGCGCGCCCTAGTGCAAAGCAACGTCGATCCGGCTTCCGCTGAAATGGACGCGCCGGCCGGCAGCGGCGCGGTCGAGCGGGAATTCGGCGGGCTGGGCCGGCGATACCAGGACAATGTCGAAGTCGCGCTCCGCCAGCATGCCCGGGAACGAGCCCGAGCGGGCGCCGATCGAGAGGGTGTGCGTCGCCTCGCTCCAGCGCAGGGGAATGCGCGCATACTCCCCGCGCTCATAGCCGTAGGTCAGGCCGTCGTCCTCGTAGAGCGTGAAGGCGCCGTCAGCGCCGGCATAAACGTAGAGGGTGACGGGATCGGCCGGCTTTTCCCCGGTGTAGCTGACCTCAGGCCCGAATGGGATGATCGACCCGGCCCTGGCATAGACAGGTATCCAGTCATAGGGCGCCGCGGCATCGACGGTCCCGCCGCCCCGGAGCTCCGCGCCGGTCGCGAAATCGTACCAGGTGCCGGTTCCGGGCAGGTAGACGCTCCGGCTGCGCGCCAAATAGCGCGTGACTGGGCTCACGAGCAGCGCCGGCCCGAACATGTACTCGTCGCGGACATCGCGGGCCCTGGGGTCGGATTGGAAATCCATGACCAGGGCGCGCATGATCGTGCCGTTTTCCTGGGTGACGGCGCCGGCCAGCGAATAGACGTAGGGCAGCAGGCGGTAGCGCAGCCGGTCAAACCTCAGCTGGGCCCGGAACGCCTCGCTCGTCTCCCCGCCGAACTGCCACATCTCGCGGAACGGAAACTGGCCGTGCGAGCGCATCAGGGGCACGAACGCGGCGAACTCGAACCAGCGCGTATTGAGCTCCCGCCACTCGTCGACGTCCGAGGGCTTGGCATTGGCGTCGGAGAAACGCGAAGGCACGGAGAACCCGCCTGAATCCATGGTCCAGTACGGAAGCCCGGAAATGGAGAATCCGAGGCCGGCTACTATCTGCTTTCGCATCGCGGTCCAGGTGCTCGAGGTGTCGCCCGACCACGTGGCGGCGGCGTAGCGCTGCTGGCCCGCGAAGCCCGACCGGGTCAGGATGAAGACGCGCTGGTCGGGCGCCTCGGCCCGCTGGCCCTCGTAGATCGCCGAGCTGTTCAGGGTCGGATAGGCGTTGAGCACGCGCGTGCCAGGGCCGAGCGCTGTCGGATTCGCGTATTCGCGCTGGCCGTCGAGCGTCGGCGTTGGCCTTAGGTCGGGCTCGGTGGCGTCCATCCACCAGGCGTCGACGCCGCGCCGGAACAGCTTCAGGTCGACTTGATTCCAGAGCAGCCTGCGCGCACCGGCGTTGAGGGCGTCGTAGAAGGTGTATTTCTCCCCAAGCCAGTCGACCGTGCCCTCCCTCAGGTTGCGCTCGTAGAGAAAACCCCGCTCGCGCATCGCCTTAAAGTTCTCCGTGCCCACGTCGTACTTGCCCCACACGGAGATCATGAGGTGCGCATGCAGCCCGTGGATAGCTCGGATCCAGCCGTCGGGGTCCGGGAAGCGCGCCGGGTCGAAATCGTGCGAGCCCCAGGTGCCCTCGGGCCAGTAGCGCCAGTCCTGAACGATGTTATCAAACGGGATGCCGCGGCTGCGGAAGCCCTTCACGACATCGAGGCTCTGCTGCTGCGTCTCGTAGCGCTCGCGCGACTGCCAGAGCCCGAAGGCCCAGGCCGGCATCATGGGCGCGGCGCCCGTCAGCCGCCGGTATCCGGAGATGACGCCGTCGATTCCCGGCCCGTAGACGAAATAGTAATCGGTGCCCTCGCCGACCTCGGACCAGAGCGAGGTCGCGGAATCCGAGGGCGGCGTCTTCCAGAGCAGGCGAAGCGTCGGCATGCCCTCGTCTCGCGTCCACTCGAGCCTCACCTTGCAGCGGCGGCCGGCCTGGAGCGGCACGCGCGCATCCTCCTTCCACGGCAGCCATCCCTGCCGCCAGTGGTCCATGACGAGCCGGTCGTTTATCCAGAGCCTGATGCCGCAGTTGGAATAGGACTCGAACAGGTAGGAGCCGCTCTCGAGAGGCAGGATGTACCCCTCCCACCGCATGCTGCAGCCGCCCTCGGCGGGCAGTGCGGGGTTGATGTCGCGGTTTGGCAGCTTGACGGAGTCTGGGATCGCGATGTCGATGCGGGGCTCGACCCGCCGGTCCACGAGCCTGCCGAAGTCGGTCCCCGCGTAGCAGGAGACGGTGAGCCCGCCGGGGCGGCCGTCCGCGTCAAGCAGCTGCGCGGGGGGGATGGGAGCGAATTCGCGAATGTCCCCGAAGCGGGTGAATGAGTTGTTGTCCCACAGCACGCCGTAACCGCGGCTCGAGATGAGGAACGGCACGGCGACGGTTCCGTTGTGCTGCCATAGGTCGAGGTCGTAGCCCCTGATGTCGAGCAGGCCGAGCTGGGTCTGGCCGAGGCCGTAGAGGGACTCATCGGGCTCCGGCGTCCACTCCTGGCGGACATGAAAGGTCCTCACCCCCTGCACCTCGGCGGGCTCGAGGGTGCGCGAGCCCGGTTTTTCGCGGAGGATCGTCCGGCCCTGGAGGTCCATGAACGAAATGTCGCCCGAGCCCAGATCGACCCGCGCCTGGATCTTTCCAGTGCTCACCGTAGCGGACTTGGCGCCGGTCGAGAGGTGCCATCCAACGGCCGCGGCGCGGCGGCCGTCCAGCATCAGGCTCTCGTGGCTGAAGAACCCAGGGTCCTTCGCGCACGCGACGCGGATGATGTTGTCGTCGCAGACCTGCACCTTGATGTAGGTGTCGCCCCGGGTGACGACGATGCCGTCCGCCGCCCTCTCGGGCCCCGGGAGAGTGCCGGGTTCAGCAGCGTCAAGGGCCGTCCCGGGAAAAACCGGGAGTGCAAGGCAGAGCAGGGCCGTCTTCGGGATCCACTCCATGGGGCGACCAAACCATAGCCATTCCAGTCGGATGATGGCAACCGGCCCGTTTGATTTCGGTGGGGCCGGAGAAGAGGCCCCCGCCGAGAGTCCATTCCCGCCGCCGTGAACTCCGAAAACCCGCCTATCGCCGAAAATCCCGGGCAAGGCCCCGGCCCGCAGGCGAATCAGGCGGAAAAGACCGGCCCCCATTGCGTAGGCACGTCGCCCAGTGCTTGGTCCCAAATCGGGGCCATGCGGGTGCGATTCTTGCGCACGGAGTCAAAGATCACCTCCGTCCGCCGCCACTGGCACCCCCGCGCGGGCGACGGCCCATTTGAGGAAGGTTTCCGGGTGGTAGATCCCGAGTCCTTCTATGTACCCGTCGAGAAGCGCCGTCTTGTCGTGGTAGGCGTCCATGGCCCGCCCTCTCCCCCGAAAGCGAAGCGGTCGTTGCATCCCCAGTACTTGCAGAACCAAAGCCCACCGGGCCGGTATTGATGGTGCGGTCGCCGAGAATTGAACTCGGGACACCTGCTTGGAAGGCAGAGGTTTTACCACTAAACTACGACCGCTTTCTCCGAGGCGCAGATATTCCCGGCGGCAGTGCGCACCGTCAAGCCTCGCGTCGCGCAGGCGCCTTGCGCGCACCTCCGTGCGCAAGGCGGCCGAGTTTGGGTTTGCTGCCGCCCGCCGTTCTGGCGGACGATGCCCCGTTCGACCGCCACCCATGAGCCACGTCCCCTCCCCCGACCGGTATTCAAACCCATCCCTCTATCGGCGCTGCGGCCGCAGCGGCGTCAAGCTGCCACTCATCTCGCTCGGCCTCTGGCACAACTTCGGGGGCGTCGACAATTTCCAGAACAGCCGGGCGCTCGTCCTGCACGCGTTCGACAGGGGGATCACCCACTTCGACCTCGCGAACAACTACGGGCCCCCGCCCGGGTCCGCCGAGGCGACGTTCGGCAGGGTCCTGCGCGAGGACCTAGCGGCCCACCGCGACGAGCTCATCATCTCGACAAAGGCGGGCTATGACATGTGGGAAGGGCCCTACGGGGACTGGGGCTCGCGCAAGTACCTCCTCGCAAGCCTCGACCAGAGCCTGGAGAGGATGGGGCTCGAGTACGTCGACATATTCTACAGCCACCGCCCCGACCCTGAGACACCGGTGGAGGAGACGATGGGCGCGCTCGCGCACGCGGTGCGCTCCGGCAAGGCGCTCTACGCCGCCCTGTCGAACTACAGCGCCGCGCAGACGGACCGCGCCTCGTCGATCCTGCGGGAGCTGGGAACCCCGTGCCTGATCCACCAGCCGAAGTACCACATGTTCCACCGGGCGCCCGAGCAGGGCCTTCTCGACACCCTCGCGCGGGAGGGGATCGGCGGCATCGCCTTCTGCCCTCTGGCCCAGGGTGTCCTCACGAACCGCTACCTGAACGGCATACCCGCCGACTCGCGCGCCGGCCACGACCCGAGGTTCCTGAAGCCGGAAAGCATCACGGCGGACACGCTTGCCCGGCTGCGCAAGCTGGACGCCATCGCGAAGGAGCGAGGCCAGTCCCTGGCGCAGATGGCCCTGGCCTGGGTGCTGCGCCAGCCGGCCATCACCTCCGCCCTCATCGGCGCGAGCAAGACCTCGCAGATCGACGACAACCTCGGCTCCCTTGCGAACCTGTCCTTCGGGGCCGAGGAGCTGCGGAGGATCGAGGCCGTCATCGCCTGAAGGCCCGGGCGGCGCCGCCCACCTTGAACATCATCCTCTTCGAGCCTGGCGAGGTGGGTTCACCCCTACCCCGACGGGACCCGCGTGCGGTCCACATCCTTCGCGTGCTTGGCCGGCGCGAGGGCGACCGATTTGACGCCGGGATCATCAACGGCCCCGCGGGCAAGGGCCTGCTGGTGGCGATCGGGGACGAGGCCCTCTCGATCCGCCTCGAGGCAGGCAGGCTGCCCGAGCCGGCGGACCCGATTCATCTCGTGGTCGCGGTTCCGCGCCCCCAGACGGCCCGCAAGATCCTGAACGAGGCCACGTCCCTCGGGGTGGCCTCCATGCGCTTCTTCCGCTCGGAGAAGAGAGAGGCGTCCTATTCCTCAAGCACGCTCTGGACGAGCAGGGAATGGCGCAGGCACCTGGTGGAGGGCGCGGCCCAGGCCTTCGACACGAGGCTGCCCGAGGTCACCATGCACGGGGCCCTCAGGGAGGCGCTCGCAGCCCTTCCGGCGGGCTGCGCTGGGATCGCCCTGGACAACTACGAGGCGCCGGCGCGCCTTGCGGCCGGCCGCTCCGAGCGGCCCATTGCGCTCGCCTTCGGCGCCGAGAGGGGCTGGTCGGCCGCGGAGCGCACCCTGCTGAAGGAGAATGGCTTCGGCCTCGCCCACCTGGGCCCGCGCGTCCTGCGGATGGAGACGGCGGTCGTGACCGCACTGTCGCTCGTCAAGTCCGGCTAGCCCGCCGCAGCGCGGCGGAAGAAGGCGACGCTCGGCTGCCTCGCCCCCCTGCCCAGGCGCTTCACGCAGGTCCAGCCCGGCGCCCCGAGGGCCGCCTCGCCCGGAAGCTCGAAGAGGAGGAGCCCGCCCCAATCCGGCGCCAGCGCCTCCGCCAGCCTCGCGAAGAGCACCGGGGCGACCTCGCCGACGGCGTCGTAGGGAGGATCCGCGAAGACAAGGTCCGGCTCCGCGCCAACGCCGGCCGCCATCGAGAGCGCGTCGGCTTCGACCGCGAGGAGATCCTCCCCCCCCCTTTCCATGCTGCGGCAGACGGCGGCGATGTTCCTGCGCAGGCACGCGGCGGCCCTGGCGCTCCGCTCGACGAACGTCCCGCCCGAGGCCCCGCGGCTGTAGGCCTCGAGACCGTACGCCCCGCTTCCCGCGAAGAGGTCCACGAAACGCGCGCCGACGACGCGGGTCCCGAGGCTCGAGAACACGGCCTGGCGCATCCCGTCGGTCGCGGGCCTGACGGCGTTGCCCTTGGGGACGGCAAGCTCGATGCCGCGGGCAATCCCGCCGCTTATGCGCACGGCCGCCTCCCCGCCCCGCGTTCCCGCGCTCGGCATTGTGTCGACATGGTAAGGGCGCCCATCACAGAAAAGCCGAAGCCATGACACCGCCGCCCTCGGACCACTTCAACGGGAAAACCTTCTTCAATCCCGGGGAGGCGTCGGACCGCGGCCTGCTGGACCTGCTGAAATGGAAGCTCACGAGCCGCGCGGCGGCGTGGCCCGCGCGCGTCGCCGTGGCGCCCGCGGTTCTGCCCCCGGCGCCCGCGCCGCAGGGGGTGGCAGCCACCTGGATCGGGCAGTCGACATTCCTGCTGCGGGCCGCCGGGGCCACGATCCTCACGGATCCCGTGTACTCCGAGACGGCCGGCCCCGTGTCCTGGGCCGGCCCGCGCCGGGTGGCGCCCCCCGCGGTGCCCTTTGACGCGACCCCCCGCGTCGACCTCGTCCTGCTGTCCCACGACCACTACGACCATTGCGACCTGCCGTCGCTCAGGCTCCTTGCGCAACGCGACGACCCGCTGGTCGTGGCCCCGCTCGGCCACGGGCGCCTGCTCGCTGGGGCGGGCGTGCGCCGGGTGGTCGAGCTGGACTGGTGGGAGAGCCTCGACGCCGTGGCGGGCGTCAATGTGACGCTCGTGCCCGCGCTTCACTGGTGCCGGCGCAGGCCCTTCGCGACCAACATCAGGCTCTGGGGCGGCTTCATGGTCAGGGCCGGCGGGAGGCTCGTGTATTTCGCCGGCGACTCGGGCTACGGAGAGCGCCTGTTCAAGGGGATCGGCGAGCGCTGCGGCGCGCCGGACCTCGCGCTCATCCCCATCGGGGCGTACGAGCCGAGGTGGTTCATGAAGGACGCCCACATGAACCCGGCCGAGGCCGTCCGCACCCACATCGATGTCGGCGCGAAAAGGAGCGCCGCCATGCACTGGGGCACCTTCCAGCTGACGGACGAGGGCTACGACGAGCCCGTCCGGGCCCTTTCCGACGCGCTTGGCGCGGCCGGCCTGTCGGCGGCGGATTTCTCCGCGCCAGGGCTCGGCCAAAGCTTCGCCGTCTGACCCGGTAGGTCACCCGAAGTCTGCGCGGCCGGGAACAACGGGCCAGACGCGGGTGTCCAACTTCAATCCATTCCATTGTAAATGTTTGCAGCCTTTCGAATCTTGGACAAAATATGCTTGGGTTCCTCTGACCACGGGACTTAGCAAACATGAGAATCGCCAGGCTTACAGCCCTTGTCGGCCTAGCGGCCGCTGCCGCCGCATTGGGGGCGCGGGGGTATGAGGTCAATGCCTGGCCGGCCGCCGTGCTCGAGAAGGACGATTCCGGCCAGACTCTGAGCTGGTCCGGCGCCGGCCCGCTGCTCTTCTCGGAGCCCGCGCCCCAGCCCGACGCGGGGACCTTCTCCGGCTTCCGTCCGTTCCTGGTCAAGATGGACTCCGCCGGCGTCGAGAGGACGGATGTCCTTTACCCGCTCTTCTACTGCCGCCGATACGGGGACGCGACCAAGTGGTCGTTCTTCCAGCTCGTCAACGGGGAGGAGCCCGGCAGCGGCACGGATCCCCGGGGTTCGCCGGAAAGGCACTTCGACGTCTGGCCGTTCTACTTCTCGCTTGAGACCCCCCACCCGTCCGAGAGCTACCATGCCGTCCTGCCGGTGTACGGCACGGTCAAGAACCGCCTGGGATTCAAGAGGATATCGTGGGTGGCGTTCCCCCTTTACGCGCAGACCGTGAAGAAGGGAACCGAGACGACCTACTTCGTCTGCCCCTTCATCCGGATCAAGCAGGGCGAGGAGCATGGCTTCGGGGTATGGCCGCTATTCGGAGCCTCGGACGGGCCCGGGGTGTCGCACCGCCTGTTCATCGTCTGGCCCCTTTTCTGGGACAACACGATCGCTCCCGCGCCCGATGCCCCGGACGGGAGCCCGCCGTCCACGCAGCTGGGCGTGCTGCCGTTCTACACCCGCGAGACGGCGCCCGGCTCCGTGAGCGAGAACTACCTCTGGCCGTTCTTCGGCTACACCGAGGCCACGATGCCGGCGCGCTACAGCGAGAGGCGCTACTTCTGGCCGTTCCTCGTGCAGGGCCGCGGCGACACGAGGCTGATCGATCGCTGGGGCCCCTTCTACACCCATTCGGAGTCCATGGGGGTCGCCTCGACCTGGGTCATGTGGCCGCTGTGGCACCGCACGCAGTGGGTGGACGGCGACATCGGCCAGGAAAAGACCCAGTTCTTCTACTTCCTGTACTCGTCGCTCGACCAGACGAGCGAGTCGCACCCGGGGCTGCAGCCGGCCTACAAGCGCCACATCTGGCCCATCCTGAGCATCTGGGACAACGGGGCCGGCAGCCGGCAGGTCCAGTTCCCGAGCCCGCTCGAGGTGTTCTTCCCGGACAACCCCGACATGCGCGCGACCTGGTCCCCCATCTTCTCGCTCTATCGCTACGACCGGCGTCCCGACGGCGACGCGCGCAGCTCGCTCCTGTGGAACGCCGTCACCTGGAGGAGGGGCGCGTCGGGAAGCCTCGAGGAATTCCACCTGGGGCCGCTCCTCGGGATGCGGAGGCGTCCCCAGGGGGCGAGCTGGAGCCTCTTAGGGTTCGATTTTGGGCCGAAACGGAACATGATAGAAAAACCGCAATAATGAAACGGATTGTCTCAATCCTCGAGGGGGTCGGCAGCGTGGTCCAGCTCCTGGTCAAGTCGGTCTCCTACGCGCCCACGCTCCCCCGCCAGTGGGCCCGCTTTGTCGAGCAGTGCTACCTGATCGGCTACACCACGATGCCGATCGTCTCGATCCTGAGCTTCTTCATCGGAACGGTGCTCGCGCTCGAGGCGGGCTACTCCATGGAGGGCTTCGGGGCCAAGGAGTACATTGGAAGCCTTGTCGGCCTCTCGATGGCCCGGGAGCTCGGGCCCATGATGACCTCGGTGCTCCTCGCGGGCCGGGTGGGCTCCGCGATCACGGCCGAGCTCGCGTCGATGACGGTCTACCAGGAGGTCGACGCCCTGACGGTCATGAACATCCCGGCGGCGAGGATGCTGGTGCTGCCCAGGCTCGCGGCCATCCTGGTCATGATGCCCGTGCTGACCGTGATCGCCAACATCGTCGGCTGGTTCGGCGGGGCGGTGGTCGCCCGCTACGTGAGCTTCGTCGGCATAAGCTCGGAGTCGTACTTCGCGGCGCTTCGCCACTACACGAAGTTCAAGGACGTGATTTACGGCATGGAGAAGGCCGAGGTCTTCGGCTTCGTGGTCGTGCTCGTCTGCTGCAACATCGGGCTCAGCACGCGGGGCGGCCCCCGCGAGATCGGCGCGGCCGTCACGCGTGGCGTCGTCGTATCCCTCATCCTGATCCTCGTCCTCGACTACTTCGTGACGAAGGTGCTCATGTGACCCGCCCATGAACGAACCGGCAACAAGCGCCTGCAGCAAGACCCGCAACCCGTTCACCGGGGTCGAGGCCAACGCCGTCGGCGTCAGGGTCGACGCCATCTCGAAGAAGTACGACGGCGTGACCGTCCTCAAAAACGTGACCTTCGACGTCCAGCCGGGCGAGATCTTCGTCATGATGGGGCCCAGCGGCTCGGGCAAGAGCGTGCTCCTGCGCCAGATCTCGGGCCTCGAATACCCCACCTCGGGCACGGTCACTGTCGACGGCATGGATCCCTGCCTGGAGGAGACCAGGTACCGCGTCCGCATCGGCCTCGTCTTCCAGGCGGGCGCCCTCTTCAACTCGCTCAGCGTCTATGACAACCTGGCCCTCTACCCACGGGAGCACCGCTCGGGCGGCGAGGCGTCCATACGCGAGAAGGTCATGCACGCCCTGAGGATACTCTCGCTGGAGGACGCGGCCCGCAAGTTCCCGTCGGAGCTCTCGGGCGGCATGAAGAAGCGCGTCTCGATCGCGCGCTCCCTCGTGATGGAGCCGCAGCTCATGCTCTACGACGAGCCCACGAGCGAGCTGGACCCGGTCATGAGCGCCACGATCAGCGAGATCATCGCCACCCTCAAGAACGAGTACAGCGTCACGAGCCTCGTCGTGACGCACGACCGCGCCCTGGCGCTCACCATAGCCAACCGCGTCGGCATCCTGATGGCGGGCCGGCTGGTGACGCTGGGGACCGCGGACGACCTGCGCTCGTCGACCGACCCGCGCATCGTCGACTTCCTCAACCCGAAGATCGACATCGAGCACCCGCGCTTCAAGAAGCTCGAAGCCCAGGAGAAGGATACCTCATGAACACCGCACAGCAGACCGCCCGCGTCGGGCTATTCTTCCTCCTCGGCGTCGCCCTTGTCTGGGTGACCTTCGAGACACTGAGCAACGGCAAGATCTTCGCTCCCAAGAGCCACACGATTGTCGCCAGATTCGACGATCTGCGCCAATTGAAGGCCGGCGACGACGTGCTCATGGCCGGCGTCAAGGTCGGCTCGGTGCTCAAGACGCAGCTCGCCGGGCATCGCGGCGAGGCCGTCCTGCAGATCGACTCGAATATCGACATCGCAAGTGACGCGACGGCGACCGTCGCCATGTCCGGGCTCATCGGCGGCAACTACGTCTCGATCGGGATGGGCACCGCGGGCCTTCCGCCACTCATGGACGGCGCGGAGATCAGGACCGTGGAATCGCCGGACTTGAACACGATCATGGCGCAGCTCGGCGGGCTCGGCAAAGAGCTCCAGTCGTCGCTCGGCTCGTTCAGCTCCGCGTTCAACGGCGACCCGAAGACCGGCGGAGGCATCATGCAGAAGCTCGACAAGCTGGTTACCGAGAACACGGCGAGGATCAACGCCACGATGGAGAACCTCCAGCAGATCACCGACAAGATCAACCGGGGCGACGGCACGATAGGAAGGCTCTTGAACGACCCCAAGCTCCACGACGAGCTCCTGGCGACGGTCGATGAGATAAAGTCCGCGGCGTCGCAGGCCAAGGAGCTGGTCGCGAACGCCCAGGCCGTGATAGCGCAGGTGAAGTCCGGCCAGGGCGCCCTGGGGACCCTCGTCTACGACAAGAAGGCCGCGGACGACATCAAGGCCTCGATCGCCGACCTGCGCACCGTCTCGGACAAGATCGCCAGGGGCGAGGGCACGCTCGGCAAGCTGATAAGCGACGACGCCCTCTACAACAGCGCCCAGATCACGCTCAAGAAGGCCGACCGGGCCCTCGACGGCCTGAACGACTCCGGCCCGATAACGGCCGTCGGGATAGTCGCCAACGCCCTGTTCTAAGCGGGCGCCGGGGCCTCAGACCTTGGGGCCGCGCTGCGCGAGCGTCCTCGCGCGCAGCCGCAGTCCGTTGAGCCTGATGAAGCCCGTCGCGTCGCCCTGGTTGTACCAGCTCTTGACCCCCTCCATGGAGGCGACCTTGGTGTCGTAGAGCGAGTACCTGGACTTGCGCCCGCAGGTGATGACGTTGCCCTTGTAGAGCTTGAGGCGCACCGTGCCGGTCACGAACCTCTGGCCCTCGTCGACAAGCGCCTGCAGCGCCTCGCGCTCCGGGGCGAACCAGAACCCGTAGTAGACCAGCTCGGCGTACTTGGGGATCAGGGAGTCGCGCAGGTGCATCACCTCGCGGTCCATGGTGATCGACTCGACCTGCCGGTGGGCGTGCATGAGGATCGTGCCGCCGGGCGTCTCGTACACGCCGCGCGACTTCATCCCGACGAAGCGGTTCTCGACCAGGTCCACGCGCCCGATGCCGTGCTTGCCGCCGAGCGCGTTCAGGGCCTTGAGGACGCCAGCGGGCGTCATCCGCCTGCCGTTCACGGCGACGCAGTCGCCCCCCTTGAACTCGAGCTCGACGTACTCCGGCCTGTCCGGGGCGTCCTCCGGCGAAACGGACAGCTTGAACATCGCCTTGTTCGAGCGGGTCGTCGGGTCGAACCAGGGGTCCTCGAGGATGCCCGCCTCGTAGGAGATGTGCAGCAGGTTCCTGTCCATCGAGTAGGGCTTCCTGAGCGACGCCTCGACGGGGATCCGGTGGCTCTTGCAGTAGGCGATCATCTCGGCGCGCCCGGGGAACTTCTCCCTGAAGGCGTCGATCTTCCACGGCGAGACGATCTTCAGGCGCGGCGCGAGCGCCATGTAGGAGAGCTCGAAGCGGCACTGGTCGTTGCCCTTGCCGGTCGCGCCGTGGGCCAGCGTGTCGGCCTTCTCCCGTCTGGCGACGTCGACCTGCGCCTTGGCGATCAGCGGCCGGGCGATCGAGGTGCCCAGGTGGTACTGGCCCTCGTACACCGCGTTCGCGCGGATCATCGGGTAGATGAAGTCGCGGGCGAACTCCTCGACCAGGTCCAGGGTGTAGTGCCGGGCGGCCCCCGTGCGCCGAGCCTTCTGCGAGAGTCCGCGCAGCTCCTCCCCCTGGCCGATGTCGGCTGCGAAGGTGATGATCTCCGCGTCGTACGTCTCGCGGAGCCACTTGAGGATGACGGACGTGTCCAGTCCGCCCGAATAGGCCAGAACGATTTTCATGGGAGGAGTGCGATCATCGCACAGCGCCGGGCGCCGCGCAATTTCATTTGCCCCGGGCCCCGGAGAGCATGGCGAGGATCGCCTTCTGGACGTGGAGGCGGTTCTCCGCCTCGTCGAAGACGACGCTTCGCGGGCTGTCGAGGACGGCCTGCTCGACCTCCTCGCCGGGATGGGCGGGAAGGCAGTGCATGAACAGGGCGTCGGGCTTCGCCGCGGCGAAGAGCCGCGACGTGACGGCGTAGGGGCGCATCCGCGCGTGCCTCGCCGTGGCGTCCTTCTCGTGCCCCATGCTGGCCCAGACATCGGTGTAGACAATGTCGGCTCCGTCGACCGCCTCCATGGGGTCGGTGGTGTAGGTGAAACCCGCCGTGCGGCCCTCGGCCTTGAGGAGCGCCCGGATCCGCTCCCCGGGCTCGTGGCCGTCGGGCCCGGCCAGGGCTAGCCTCATCCCGAAGAGGCTCGCGCCCAGGATCCACGAGTTGGCCATGTTGAAGCCCGTGTCCCCCAGGAAAGCCACCTTGCGCCCCTTGAGGGAGGCGGCCAGGTCGCCGTCCGGCCCGGCCCAACGCTCGGCGGCCGTGAAGGCGTCGGAGTACACCTGGCAGGGGTGCAGGAAGTCGGTGAGGCCGTTCACGACGGGAACGCTGGCGGCGGCGGCCAGCCGCTCCACGTCGGACTGCTCGAACGTGCGGATGACGATGCCGTGGACGAAGCGGGAGAGGACCCGCGCGGTGTCCTCGATGGACTCGCCGCGCCCCAGCTGGATGTCGTGGGTGTTCAGGTAGAGCGCGTGGCCCCCGAGCTCGTTGATGCCCACCTCGAAGGAGACCCGCGTGCGCGTGCTCGACTTGGCAAAGATGAGGGCCCACGTCTGCCCTGAGAGTACCGGCGGCGCAGGGCGACCGCGCTTGCGCTTGAATTCCCGGGCAAGCGAGAAAACCTCGCCCAGCTCATGGGCCTTCAGGTCGGTCTCCCTAAGGAAGTGCTTCATAAGGTGAAGCGGATACGCCTAGCGGATGGCGGCGGCGGCGGCCAGAGGAAAGTGGCCTGTCGCGCGATCGCCTCATTTTCCGGACGCTGGGGGCCAATGGGTTGCGAAAGTCCGGCCCGCTTGGCGGCCATCCGGGGCCGGCCTTGCGCCCCCCGCCTAGCTCGCCTTCAGGACCTCCCTGAAGATCTCCACCGAGCGCGCGAGCTCGGCCGCCGAGGCGTTCAGGGGGGGGAGCAGCCGAATCACGTTCACGCCCGCGAGCGCCGTCAGGAGCCCGCGCTCGCGAAGCGCGTTGGCGTACGGCGCCGAATCCCGGGCCATCTGGACGCCGACCAGGAAGCCCAGGCCCCGGACCTCCGAAACGTGCCCGGGGAACTCGAGCGCCATGCGGCGCAGCTCGGCCAGCCAGGGCCCGCTCTCGCGCGTCACGTGGGCTAGCAGGCCCTCGCGCTCGATCACGTCCAGGACCGCGAGCGCAGCCGCGCACGCGAGCGGCGTGCCCCCGAACGTGGACCCGTGGGAGCCCGGCTGGAAAAGGTCCGCGCTGCGCTCCCCCACCCACATGGCGCCGATCGGGAACCCGCCGCCCAGGCCCTTGGCCATGGCGATGGCGTCGGGCCGTATGCCGGCGTGCTCGAAGGCGTAGAAGCGGCCGGTGCGCCCGGCGCCGCACTGCACCTCGTCCAGGAGCAGCAGCAGGTTGTTGTCGTCGCAGAGCCTGCGCAGGCCCACGAGGAACTCCGGCGTGCAGGGGTTTATCCCGCCGTCGCCCTGGACCGACTCCACGAGCACGGCGGACGTGTCCGAGTCCACGAGCCTCTTGAAGCTGTCCAGGTTGTTGAGCTCCCCGTGCACGAATCCCGGCACGAGCGGGCGGAAGCCCTTCTGCACGGATTCCTTGGACGTGGCGCTCATCCCCCCGAACATGCGCCCGTGGAAGGAGTTCTTGGCGCAGACGACGCGGATGCACCTGCCCTCGACCCCGGATTTCCTGACGCCGTGCAGCCTCGAGAGCTTGAGCATGGCCTCGTCGGCCTCGGCGCCGCTGTTGCAGAAGAAGACGCGGCCCGGGCCGGCGTACCCGACGATGCGCCGGGCGAGCTCGCCCTGGTTCGGGTGCCTGAAGAGGTTGCTCGTGTGGATGAGCTCGCCCGCCTGGCGCTGCACCGCCGCGACCCAGTGGGGGTGGCAGTGCCCGAGCGAGCTGACGGCGATCCCGGAGGAGAAGTCGAGGTAGGCGCTGCCCTGGTCGTCCCACACGGTCGTGCCCGACCCGCGCACGATCGTTATCGGGGCGCGCGGGTAGTTCTTGAGCACGTACGCGTCGTAGAGCTCCGCCGCGCTGCTGCGGATGAGGGGCGGGTTCTCAGCCATTGACGATCTCGGTTCCGATCCCCTTGTCGGTGAAGATCTCCAGGAGCAGGCTGTGCGCCAGCCTCCCGTCGACGAAGTGCACCCGCTGCACGCCCTCCTCGAGGGCGCGCACCGCGCTCGCCACCTTCGGCCTCATGCCCTTGTCGATGACGCCCCTCTTCTTCAGGTCGTCGACCTGGCTGATCTTGAGCGTGGAGATGAGGGAGGCCGGGTCCGGGGGCGAAGCGAGGAGCCCGGGCACGTCGCTCATGTAGAAGAGCCTGCGCGCCCGCAGCGCGCTCGCGACGCGGCCGGCCACGACGTCGGCGTTCACGTTGTAGGGCTTGGAGTCGTAGCCCTCGGCGACGGGCGAGATGACCGGCACGAAGCCGTCGGCTATCTCCTTCTTGATGAGCTTCACCTTGACCTCGGTCACGTCGCCCACGAACCCGAGGTCCAGGGGCGTCCCGTCCTCGTCAGCCTCGAGCTTCTGGCAGACGAGCACCGTGTCGCCCGGCAGGGCCTTCGGCCGGGCATTCGCGGCGGCGAGGGCCTCGCACACGTCCCGGTTGACGATCTCGTCGAGCGTCTTCTTGACGATGGCGACCGTGGCCTCGTCGGTGACCCGCATGCCCTTGACGAAGCTCGCCTTGAGCCCCGACTCCTCCATCGCCTTCGTGATCGCCTTGCCGCCCCCGTGCACGACGACGACGTTGATGCCGACCCCCGCCAGGAACGCGATGTCGTGGGCCACCCGCGTGCGCACCGTCGCGTCCGGGTCGTCCATGAAGCTGCCTCCGTACTTCACGACGAACGTCGAGCCCCTGAAGTCCTGGATGTAAGGCAGCGCCTCGAGGAGGACCTTCGCCTTCGCGGTCACCTCCGCGACGTTTACGTCCGCGCTCACGGGACCCGCGCCTCGGGCGGGTGAATCTTGGATTTCGTTTGCGTGTGCACGTGTGTAGCGGGCAGGTACATGATGCATAAAGCACCGGCACCCGCGATTTCCACAACATTTTGAGCGGCCACGGTAAAATATCGGCTTCACTCCCGGGCCGCGCGGCCACAGTTCTCGATCCATGTCCAGCACCCAGATGACCTTCCCGGACCGCGCCGCGCACCGCGCGTGGCTCGCCGGGCAATCGGCGCTGCCCGCGGGGTTCCGCGTCGGCTCGTCGCGGTTCGAGTTCATGCCCGCCGAGGCGCCCAAGCCCGCGAGGATGACGCTGACGCTTATCGCCCTCGACAGGCCCTCTGCCGACTTCGCGGCTGTGTTCACGCGAAACGCGTTCCCCGGCGCGCCCGTGCTCGTCGGCCGCGGCCGCCTCTCCGCGCCCGCGCTCGGCGCAGTCGTCGTCAACAACAAGATCTCCAATGTCTGCGCCCCCGGGGGCGTCGAGGCCGCGGAGAGGGTGTGCGCCGAGGCCGGCCGCCTCCTGGGCTTCGAGCCGTCCGCCGTGCTGCCCAGCTCGACGGGGGTCATCGGCTGGCGGCTTCCCGTCGGGGCGATGCTCTCCGCGCTCCCCGCGGCCGTGGCGTCGCTCGCCCCGGGCTCGGTGCTGCCCGCGGCCGAGGGCATCGTGACGACGGACCTCTATCCCAAGGTGCGCCGCGCGGCCCTGGTCGGCGGCTCCATAGTCGGGATCGCGAAGGGGGCGGGCATGATCGAGCCCAACATGGCCACGATGCTCGTCTACCTCCTGACCGACCTGGCGGTCCCGCGCGCCGACATGCGCCGGATGCTCTCGGAGGCGGTCGAGACGAGCTTCAACTCGATCAGCGTCGACAGCGACACCAGCACCTCGGACACCGTGGCGCTCCTGTCCTCCGGCAGGGTGCCGTGCCCGGACCGCGCCGTGTTCGCGCTCGCCCTCCTCGCCGTCTGCCGGGACCTGGCCGAGGACGTCGTGCGCAACGGGGAGGGCGTGCGCCACGTGATCAGGGTCAGCGTCTCCGGCGCGCCGGACTTCCCCTCGGCGCGCGCGCTCGGCAAGGCGATCGTCAACGCGCCGCTCCTGAAGTGCGCGGTCGCGGGCAACGACCCCAACGTCGGCCGCCTCGTGCAGGCCATCGGCAAGCACGTGGGCTCCCAGGCTCCCTCCCTGGACGTGTCGCGCCTTCGCATGACCCTGGGCGGGATCGAGATCTTCTCGGGGGGCGCCTTCCGGCTCGACCCCTCCAAGGAGTCGGCCCTCGTGGCGCACATGCGCGCGGCGGAGCTCTATGCCAGCCGGCCGCCCAGGGACGGCGTGTTCTCGCCCCCGATAGACTTCCCGCCCCACGAGCGCTGCGTCGAGATAGGCGTCGACCTGGGCCACGCCGGCGGGGCCGGCGCGGTCGTGCTGGGCGCCGACCTGACCCACGAGTACGTTAGCGAGAACGCCGACTACCGCAGCTAGGCAAGAGCCTAGCGCAGTCCGGCCGTCTCCCCGAAGCCGCACCACAGGTTCATGATCTGCACGGCCTGGCCCGCCGCCCCCTTGACGATGTTGTCCAGGGCGGAGGTGAGGACGAAGTTGCCGGTGCGCGGGTCGTGGACCGCCGAGATGTCCACCCGGTTCGTGCCGGCGACGCTAGCGGTGTCGGGCGTCTCCCCGCTGGGCAGCACCTGGACGAAGGGCGAGGAGGCGTAGGCCCCCTTCCACGAGGCGTACAGGGCCTCCACGCTCGCCCCAGGCGCCGCGGGCACCGTTATCGTGGTGGCGATCCCGTAGCGCATCGGCGCCAGGTGGGGGTTGAACTGGATGACGGTCGCCGAGCCCGAGTGCAGCGCCAGCTGCTCCTCGATCTCCGGGAGGTGCCGGTGCTTCGTCAGCCCGTACGCCTTGGCGCTCTCCGCCCGCTCGACGAAGAGGTAGGCCTCCTCGAGCTTGCGGCCCGCGCCGCTCACCCCGCTGAAGCTGTTGGCGACGATGTGCTCGCGCGACACGATCCCTCCGCTCAGCAGCGGCACGAGCGGCACGAGGATGCTCGTCGGGTAGCAGCCCGGCGCCGCGGCGATCTTCGCCTCGGCCTTCCACGACGGGGCCGTCAGCTCGGGCAGCACGTAGCGCGCGCTCGCCAGGAGCTCGGGCGCGTGGTGCTTGCCGTAGTACCTCTCGTAGGTGCCCAGGTCCGCGATCCGGAAGTCCGCGCTTAGGTCGATGACCCTCTTGCCCGCGGCCACGAGGACCCGGGCGTACTCCGCGGCGGCGCCATGGGGAAGCGCCAGGAAGAAGAGGGGGATGTCCCCGGACGCCAGCGCCGCCGCGTCCGAGGCCGAGAAGACCAGGCCGCGGTCCGAGCCGCGCACGGCCGGGATCACCGCGGCCAGCGCCCTGCCCGCGTTCGCGCGCGACGTGACCGCGGCGAGCTCCGCCTTGGGGTGGCCGAGGAGAAGTTTGACGAGCGCCTCGCCCGTGTAGCCTGATGCTCCGATGATTCCTACTTTCATGGGATTTGAACAATTTGTTTTGATGGCTCCGATTTCCAGCAATAAAATAAAAGGCCGCCGGCCGGTGTCCGGCGGGCGGCCTTCGAATGAGGCTTTCGGGCGACTCAGCGCTTCGAGAACTGGAAGCGCTTGCGGGCGCCGGGCTGGCCCGCCTTCTTGCGTTCCTTTTCGCGTGGGTCGCGTCGGATGTGGCCGGCCTTCTTGAGGGCGGCCCTGAGCTCGGAATTCATCTTCTGGAGCGCGCGGGCGATCCCGTGGGCCACGGCCCCGGCCTGGCCGGAGACGCCGCCGCCCGAGACGTTCGCCGTCACGTCGACCTTCTCGCGCAGGCTCACGGTCTGGAGGGGCGCGTAGGCCTGCTTGGCGAAGTTGTCGTGCGAGAAGTAGCGGTCGAAATCACGGCCGTTGACGGTCAGCTTGCCGCTGCCGTCCGAGATCCGGACCCGCGCCGTCGATGTCTTGCGGCGGCCGGTGCCTGTGAAAACGCTGGCGGGTGTGGTCATGGTCAGACGGAAATCTTGACGGGGTTGTTTGCCTCGTGCGGGTGCTTGGTCCCCGCAAAGACGCGCAGCTTGGTGAGCATCCTGGCGGCGAGACGGTTCTTCGGCAGCATGCCCTTGACGGCGTGCATGATGATGAACTCGGGGCGCTTCTCGCGCACCTGCCTCATGCTGCGGTAGCGCTCGCCGCCGACGAAGCCGGAGAACGACATGTACTCGTTCTTGGCCTCCTTCTTGCCCGTTAGCACGACCTTCTCGGCGTTGACGACGACCACGTAGTCGCCCGTGTCGACATGGGCGGTGTAGGTCGGCTTGCCGCGGCCGCGGATCAGGTTGGCGACCTTCACGGCGAGGCGGCCGAGCACCTGCCCGTCGGCATCAACGAGATACCATTTGGGCTGCACAGCCTCCTTCTTCGCGAGAAACGTCTTCATGGGAAAAGAGGTTTAGAACATGGTTTCGGCGGTAGGGGTGTCAACCCCTGTTTTGAGCCTTGGTTCCCTCCTGAAAACTGCAACGATCGGCGCGATGCAGCATCGAACGCCACTCGTCTGGGCCGGCGTCCTTGGGGCCGCCGGGGTCGCCCTCGGGGCCTTTGGGGCCCATGCACTTAAGGACACCCTCCAGGCCGCCGGCACGCGGGACGCCTGGGAGACCGCCGTGCGCTTCCAGCTCCTGCACGCTGCGGCCCTTTTGGGGCTCGCGGCATGGCTTCGCGCGGCGCCCGCTCCGGCGCGCGCGATCGCCTGGGCGGCGAGGCTGTGGGCCGCCGGCACGCTGCTCTTCTCGGGCTCGCTCTACCTCCTCGCCCTGGGCGGGCCCCGTTGGCTCGGGCCCGTGACGCCCCTGGGCGGCCTCTCGCTCATCGCCGGCTGGATCGCCCTCGCGTTCGCGGCCCTGGGGGGCTAGCGACCGAGAAGGCAAAGGATGCCGCACATGGCCGGCGCCCCACCGCTTCCCCAGGACCTGCGCGCGATGCTGGATGCCTTGCGCCGCATCGGCCGCCCGAGGCTCGTCGGCGGCGGCGTGCGCGACTGGCTCCTCGGGATCGCGCCAAAGGACTTCGACATCGAGGTGGCGGGCGTGGACTTCGAGGGCCTCAAGCGCGCGCTCGCGCCCTTCGGCGCCACGGACATCGTGGGCAGGAGCTTCGGCGTCCTCAAGGTGCGCGGGCCGATGGGCGAGTACGACTTCAGCCTGCCCCGCAGGGAGTCCAAGACCGGCGCGGGCCACCGGGGCTTCGCCGTGCGGCCCGACCCCGCCCTGGGCGACGCCGAGGCCGCCGCGCGCCGCGACTTCACGGTCAACTCGATCGCGCAGGACCCGTTCACCGGCGAGATCGCGGACCCCTTCGACGGGCAGGGCGACCTGCGCCGGCGCGTGCTGCGCCACACGGGCCCGTCCTTCCCCGAGGACCCGCTGCGCGCCCTGCGGGCGTTCCAGTTCGCCGCGCGCTTTGACATGAGCCTCGCCCCGGAGACCGCGGCCCTCTGCCGCTCGATCTCGCCCGCCTTCGCGGAGCTGCCCGTCGAGCGGGTCTGGGGCGAATGGGACAAGTGGGCCGTCAAGTCCATGCGCCCCTCCAGGGGGCTGCGGGTCCTCGAGGAGACCGGCTGGATCGCGCATTTCCCGGAGGTTGCGGCCCTGCGCGGCACGCCGCAGGAGCCCGAGTGGCACCCCGAGGGCGACGTCATGGACCACACGGGGCTCTGCCTCGACGCCCTCGTGGGGCTCGAGGGGTGGGCGGGGGCCGAGGCGCCCAGGCGGCGCATGCTCTCCTTCGCGGTCCTCGCGCACGACTTCGGCAAGCCCTCGACCACGGTCAGGGCGGAGCGCCGGGGCGCGATGCGCTGGGTGAGCCCCGGCCACGAGGCCGCCGGGGGCCCGGTCGCGGAGTCGTTCCTTCGCAGGATCGGCGCCCCCCTGGAGCTGGACCCGCCGGTGCGCGCGCTCGTCGTCCACCACCTCGCGCACCACCACGGCCGGGACAGCGACTTCACGGACGCCCAAGTGCGCAGGCTCGCGCGCAGGCTCGCCCCGGCGACGATCGACGACCTCGGTACCGTGATGGCGGCGGACGCCCAGGGGCGCCCGCCCCTGCCTTCGAGCGAGATCATGGAGCTCGTGGGCGCCCTGCGCGCCCGCGCCGCTGCGCTGGAGATCGAGGCCCGCGCCCCGAGGCCGATCATCCTCGGCCGCCACCTGGTGGCGATGGGCATGCAGCCCGGACCGGACTTCAGGCCCATCCTGGACTCGGCCTTCGAGGCGCAGCTCGAGGGCGTCTTCTGCGACGAGCCGGGCGGCCTCGCCTGGCTGCGCGAGCGCGTCAAATGATCGCCGCCTTCCAGTGGGACCTCGCACGCCAGACGGAGCGGCTGGACTGGCTGCTTCGCCAGCTGCCCCGCTACGCCGACTGGGGATACCGCGAGCTCTACCTGCACCTTGAGGACGCCGTCGAGTACCCGAGCCTGCCGACCATCGCCCGCAGGGGCGCCTACAGCCGCGCCCAGTTCGGGCGGCTCGTGGGCGAGGCGGCCCGCGTCGGCATCGGCGTCGTGCCCATCATCAACCTGCTCGGCCACACCCAGTACCTGATCAAGGTGCCGCAGCTTCGCGACCTGAACGAGCTGCGGGGGCCCGACGGCTCCCCGTTCTGGAGCGGCCAAGTGTGCCCGCTCCACCCCAGGACCCTTGAGGTCGCCGACACCCTGATGCGGGACATGGCGCCCTTCTGCACGGCGGGCAAGGTGCACGTGGGCCTCGACGAGTCGTTCAGCCTGGGCCGGCACCCCCTCTGCGCCGCCGAGGTCGCCGAGGTTGGCCTCGCGGAGCACTTCGCCCGCTACGTGCGCAGGCTGGAGGGCGTGGCCCGCGGCCGCGGGCTGCGCCTCGGCATGTGGGCCGACATGCTGGCGCTCCTGCCGGACGCGATTGGGCGCCTTCCCCCGGGCATCATCGCGTACGACTGGTACTACTATCCCTTCGGCAGGCTGCCCAGGATCGAGCTTCGAAACTTCGCCGAGTACGACCTCGCCCCGGCGCTCGCCGCGCGCGGCGTCGAGTACTGGGGCTGCCCGATGAACGGGTCCTTCCGCCACGAGCCCCTGCCCGTCTTCGGCGAGAGGATCGCCAACATCCGGGACTGGTGGCACCGGTGCGCAAGCGTCGGCGCGGGCGGCATGCTGGTCACCTCCTGGGAACCCAGCCGGCTCGCGATCGAGATGACGACGCTCGTGGACGCCGCCGCGGCAGGCCTCTGGCTGGAGCCGGCCGTGGACGACATCCCAGGGATGCTCGAGGGAGGCTTCAGGCGGCTCTTCGGCCGCCACGGGGCGCGGGAGCTTGCCAGGGGCGCCCTCGCCTGCGACGCAGCGGCCTTCGCCGGGTATGCGCGCTGGGAGATGAACGAGCGCTGGGACGGCTGTGACATCCGCCGCGGCACCTCACTCTACGAGGCCGAGCTTTCGCTCCTGGAGCGGCTCGGCCGGCGCGGCCCCCCGGTGCCGGCGCCGCTTCGGGCCAGCGTGCGGTTTCGCCGCTACCTCGCCGAGCGCGACGTGTACGTGCGGGCAACCGCCTGCGCCATACTGGCCCTTCGAAAACGGCTTGCCCGGTGCGGCCCGGAGGATGCACGCGTCGCGCGGGGTATCGAGTCGCTAAGGTGCGGCGCGGCGCAGTTCGGCACCTGCGTGCGCTGCGGCCGGCAAGCCGCCCGGGCGCTCTGGCGCCTCACCCGCGACCGCAGGGTGGCCGGCCCGAACGAGCGGATCGCCGCGGCTGACGCGAAGCGGCTCCAGGAGCTTCGCAGGTGGATTGAACGCTGCGCCGCGAATCCGCGGCGCCTCGTAACGGCCTCGCCCGTCCTCGGCGCCTGGCAGCTTCGCTTCGACGTCATCCTGGAGCAGCCCGCCCTGCAGAGGGTGGTCGTCGAGCGCTGGGGCCCCGGGGGCGCTTGGACGGAGCTGCGCGCCAGGATGGCGATCGAGTTCCGGGCAGCCGCGGCACGGCCAAGGACCTCGATCCGGCGGGAGTTCAGCGTGCCTGTCGACGGCCCGCTCGCGCCCCTGAGGATCGCGGTAAGGGGCCTGGGGCAGGTCGTCATCGCCCGCGTGGAGCTGTCGGACGGCGTCACGTCCCTCTCCCCGCGCGGCTGGAAGCCGGCGAGCCGAAGGACCCTGGGAAGGCCGACCCCGCGCAGGGGCTTCCCGGACCTCGACTGGGGGCGCGACGCAGGCGCCATTGCCCTCGACTTCGGAAAATAGAAACGGCCCGGCTTTGGGCCGGGCCGTCTCTGAGTCGGGGCTATAAGCGCAGCCTTAGAAGGAGTACTTGCCCTCGACGTAGAACATGCGGCCAATGGCGCCGTCGTAGGTGCCGACGTCCGCATTCGTGTTCGGGAACACGTTCGGAGCAAGCGGGGGCAGCCTGTTCGCGACGTTGTTCACGCCAAAGGTGACCTTCAGGCCCTCGAGCGCCTTGTACTGGTGCAGGTGCCCGAAGTCGTACGCCACGCCCAGGTCAATCGCGCAGAAGGATCCCACGGTTCCCTCGTCCGTGGCGCTGGAGCCACCGACGTCCTCGTTCTCGGCGCTGTCAATCCAGGTCACGCCAACGAAGGCCTCGGCGCCCCAGTTCTTCCAGTCGAGCTGGGTGTAGGTCCTCCACTTCGGCAGCGTGCCCTCGTTGATGGTGACCGTGCCCGCGTATTGGTAGTAGGGCTCGGTCGGGATCAGCTGCAGCATGTAGCTGTTGTACCAGGTCCAGTTCGACGTGAGGTCGAACTTGCCCACATCCGCCATCTTCCAGGTGTACTCGATGTTGATGTCGGTGCTGTTGATCTTCTGGCCGCCCAGGTTGACCAGGTTCTGGACGACGTAGATCGACTGCGCCGACTTGCTGCTGATGCCGCCGGGGCCCGTGGGCTCCGCGCCGGTCGGCGTGTTGTAGTGGACCTCGGAGATGTAGGGCGACGAGGTGCCATCCGTCTCGACGCTCTGGATGATCGACTCCGACGGAATCGTCCCGACGATCGCCTTCTCGTCGATCTGCGAGTAGTCGACCGTGATCGTCAGCCCGTTGAGCGCCTTCGGCGTGTAGACGAAGCCGGCTGACCAGGATTTGGCCGTCGTCGGCTTGAGGTCCGGATTGGCGCCGCCGGTCTGTTGGAACTGGGCGGTGTTCACGGAGCCGCTGACTGAGGTGTAGGTGATCGACGGCGTTGATCCGGACGACACGGGGCCGTAGAGGCTGTAAAGCGCCGGCGCGATGAAGGACTTGCCCGCCGAGGCCCGGACCTTGAACTGGTCGTCAACCGGGGCCCAGCTCACGTTGACCTCGGGATCCGTGGTGGAGCCGACGTTGCCGCTGTAGTCGTCATAGCGAATCGCGACGTCGGCGTTGATCGAGTGCGCAAACGGAATGTTCTCCTTCGCGCTCGTGATCGGCACGCTCACCTCGGCGAAGCCCGACGTGACGGCGCGCACGGCCTGGAACTGCTGGAACGTCGTCGCGTTGGACCAGCCCTGGGTCGTGCCAGAGGAGTTCGGAAGGCTGTTGATGTCCGGGACGGCGGAGAGCGACTCGCGGACGTAGTTGACGCCGACCGCGAAGCCGACCTTGCCGGCGGGCAGCTCCAAGGGCGTGCCGTCGAGCTTGAAGTCGAAGGCGTTGAGCGTGCTAAGCATGTTCACGAACGCCGTGCCCACTATGCCCTCGAAGGCGCTGGCCGGCGGGTTGGCGGCGAACGGATTCAGCTGGCCGTCGGCCCATGCCTCGTTGAGGGCATTCGTGTCCCAGAGGCCGGGGTTCGTGTAGTTGAGCACGTAGCGGTTGATGTCCGCGGCGGCCTCCCAGTGGAGGTCGTCCGAGATGTCGCCCTTCAGGCCGCCCACCCCGCGGAAGAAATTGGAGTCGCTGATGTACTGCCTCGGGTAGTTGGTATAGCGGTCGCGGAGAAGAACCTCCAGGCCGCTGCCGTTACCGTAGCCGGGGCCCGACTCCGGTATGAGTGCGCCCGCCGCACCCTGGTCCATGTAGGTCGTCGAGAATGGATTGCCGGAGACGCTTGTTGGAACATAACTGACGCCGGCTGGCGGCGGATAGCCCGAGAAGCCGTAGACATTCGGTGACACCCATGGATCGAGGAGGTATGGGACCAGCGGCTGCGCGTTCAGCTGCGAGAATGTGTGCGTGCTGGAGAAGAGTATCGTGGCAAAGCCCTGGAGGGCGTTGCCGAAGATCTTGTGGTCCATGTTCACCATGGCGCTGTAGCGCTTGAGCGCGCCGATCAGGGTCTCGCCGTCCGCAAGGTTGAACAACGTGAACTGGTTCGCAGCGCTTACCGGGTTGTAAACGCCCATGCTGACCAGCTGGTTAATGTTATTGTATGTGCCGCCCCCTGGGGGCGCGGCGACGCCGGACGCAAGATGGTAGAAGTTGTCCGTACCCGAGGTGTTGTCGTAGATCTCGATCGAGCCGCCGGGGGCCGTGTACGTGCCGTAGATGGGGTTGGTGTACGGACGGGACGAGAGGAACAGGTCGTTGTGCTGCGCGTAATCCATCGAGACCGTGATGGAGGTCTTGTCGTTGGACACGCCGCCAACCAGGTACCCGGAACGCTCCTCATAGTGCCCGGTCGAGGTCGCGAAGCCGTAGTGGGCCCCCGTCTCCCAGCCGTTGTAGTTCGACTTGAGGATGATGTTGATCACACCGCCGATGGCGTCGGAACCGTAGATCGCCGAGGCGCCGTCCTGCAGCACCTCGAAGCGCTCGACGGCCGCGAGCGGGATGACGTTGAGGTCGACGAACTGGAAGCCGCCGGTGCTCTCAGCCGGGTCGGTGGCAACGCGCCGGCCATTGATCAAGACAAGGGTCGGCAGGCCCTTGATGGTCAGCGAGGCGCCGCCGAAGTTGCTGCCCGTGGATACCTGCGCGTTTTCCTGGCCGATGCCGCTGATGTTCGGCTCGACCTTGCGCAGGAGGTCCAGCGTGTCGGAGCTGACACCGCTGTCCTCTATGGTTGCGATGTCAATCGTGGCGACCGGGATGGCCAAGGCATCAACCGCCATTGGAATGTTCGAACCGGTGACAACGACCTTCTCAAGGACCTGAGGGGCCTCTGAGGTGGAGGTTGTGGTACTGGTCGTGCTCGTTGTTACTTGCGCGTATCCTGTGCTGGTTATCGCGCCGGTCGCCGCAATCAGCGACAATGCTGAGACAAACTTCCGGAACCGGAGGTTTTTCATAGCTCGTGTTGTAGTAGTATGTTGTGTTGTGTTAAGCTAAAGCGACCCATGCCGCGATCTGCTTGGGGCGGGATGGAAGGTCATGTTCGCTCAATAAGCAACCCCAATTTAACCCGGCCGTAACACAAGGGGCTGCCCTATAGCTCTATTACACGGCTTCCACCCGTCGCTCAAAGATCACACCATCGGATGCTTGCAGTTAGGTCAGTCGGGGAGACTTGTAATATGCGGCTCGGTTCCGCAAGCTTTCCTTTCCGTTCCTTGATCGCGCACGCATTTCCATTTTCGGGGGTGTTCTGGATTCTACCCTTGGTCGGAGTGCGCCGCTGCCTGTCGAGAGCCGAAGGCCTCTCGCTAATCCCCCTTCGAAAAAACAAGTGGCACACACGAAGAGATGCCCCTGGCTGCCTAACTAATGCAGCCACGCGGTTCCGGCGACGCCTGCTAGCCGAGCACCGCGACGACAGCAGGCATAGCGCGCGGAGCGACCCGCGGTCCGCGCGCCGTATCTTCTCCCGGGGGTTGGCCTAGGCTTAAGCGCGCGTCAACGCGTAACCCGGGCGAGACCAATGTGACGACACACAGGTAGACGCGGCGTGCGAAGGCCTGGGGCACCCGGGTTCAAATCCCGGCACCTCCACC